>NZ_RAQQ01000095.1 GCF_003610785.1 Micromonospora globbae | reverse complement strand
GAGGGCGGCGAACGCGGCGAGGAAGAAGGCGCGTTTGAGTTGCTTGTTGCCGCCGCGGGGTGGGTGTTCGCCGCGGATGCTGCTGCCGGAGCGGCGGGTGACGGGTGCCAGACCGGCGTAGGCGGCGAGGTGCCCGGGGGTGGCGAATGCGGTGCCGTCGCCGACTTCGAGCAGGATCCGGGCGGCGGTCCTGACGCCGATGCCGGGCATCGAGGTCAGGACCGAGGCAAGAGGGTGTGCATCGAGCATCCTCTCCACCTCGGCGGCGACCTGGTCACGCTGCTGGAGCACGTCACGCAGGCTGTCGGCCAGCCTCGGCAGGATCGTCTCGGCCGCCGTGGTGCCGGGAACCATGACGGTCTGCTCGTCCAGGGCCGTCATGATCTGCTCGACCAAGCGCTCGCCCATCCGAGGCGCGTTCTTGCCCGCGATCGCGGCCAGTTTGCGGCGGCCAGCCTTGCGCAGTCCGGCCGGACCGCCGCAGCGCGACAGCAGCTCCAGCACGGCCTTGTGTTGCACCTTCGGACCGAGCACACGTTCCAGAGCGGGATGGATCTGGGTGAGCAGCCCCCGGATCCGGTTCGCCAGGCGGGTGGCCTCGCCGGCCAGGTCGTCGTCGAAGCCGACCAGGACCTCAAGCTCGGCCAGGGCGTCGTCGCCGACGTCAACACGGCGCAGCGTGTGCGGCAGGCTGCGGGCGGCATCAGCGATGACGTAGGCGTCGCGGGCGTCGGTCTTCGCGGCGCCGGGATGCAGGTCGGCGATGCGGCGCATCGCCAGCCCAGGCAGATAGGCGACCTGGTGGCCGCAGGCACGGGCGACCGCGACCGGTAGCGCCCCGATCGAGGCGGGCTGGTCGACCACGACCAGCACTCGCCCGTGCCGGGCGAGCTTGTCGAACACCTGCCGCAGCTTGGCCTCGGTATTGACCAGCGCCGCGTCGTGCAGCCGCTTGCCCTCGCGGTTCAGGGCGACGGCGTGGTGCCCGTCCTTGCCAACATCCAGACCAAGAAACACCTGGTAATCACCGTGCACCACATCGCCTCCCCGCGACGTCGACGCCCCAGCCCGGTCGCCGATCTGGCGTCGACTGCCGGCAGCCACGTTACGAAGAGACCTACCCCAATACCGCAGGTGGCCGTGTCCCTATCAGCGGTCCGTCGACGCCACCCGACCCGGCGACAACACCCCCCGGATCATCCGTACGACAGGGGCAGTAAGTCATACCGGGCCGGGCGACCGAGCAGTCCCCGGCTGGGGACGATCAAAAAGGTAACGGG
>NZ_RAQQ01000094.1 GCF_003610785.1 Micromonospora globbae | reverse complement strand
TGTCAAGCCCCGGGTTTGATGGAGAGTTGGTTAGCTGGTTTTCAGGGGTGCGGTGACCGGGTGGGTCATCGCGTGTAGCGCCTCGTACTCGGCGGGTGGGACGTGGCCGAGTTCGCCGTGCAGCCTGCGGTTGTTGTACCAGTCGATGTACTCGACGGTGGCCATCTCCAGGTCGTCGAGCCCGCGCCACGGGCCCTTGTTCCGGACGAGTTCGGCCTTGTACAGGGAGTTGAACGCCTCGGCCATCGCGTTGTCGAAGGAGTCGCCCTTGGAGCCGACGGAGGCGACGGCGCCGGCCTCGGCGAGCCGCTGGGTGTAGCGGATTGCTCGATATTGGACTCCACGGTCGGAGTGGTGGACCAGTCCGCCCAGGTCAGCGCCTTGATTTTCGCGACGCCAGATCGCCATCTTCAGCGCGTCGAGAGCCAGATCGGTGTAGAGACTCGTGGACACCTGCCAGCCGACGATCATGCGGGAGTACACGTCGAGGACGAAGGCGGCGTACACCCAGCCCACACTCGTGCGCACGTAGGTCAGGTCGGCGACCCACAGCTGGTTCGGATGTTCCGCGGTGAAGTCCCGTTTCACCAGGTCAGCGGGCCGGTTGGTCTCGGCCGCTGGCCGAGTCGTGCGCGGCGACTTGTCGCGCAGCAGCCCGCGTAGCCCGGACTCGCGCATCAGCCGCTCGACGGTGCACCGGGCCGCCTCGATATCCTGGCGGTGCAGCTCGTGCCAGATCTTGCGGGCCCCGTAGACGCCGTAGTTCTCCGCGTGGATCCGCTCGATCACCGCGGTCAGCTCCTCATCGCGTCGGGAGCGGGCGCTGGCGGGGCGGGTCTTGGCGGCGTAGTAGGTCGACGGTGCGATCTGTGCCGGCGTGTCTTCGAGCGCCTGCAGGACCGGCTGGACACCGTGTCGCTCCCGCTGGGAGTCGACGAACTCGACCTTCATCGCGACGGACGGTCCAACTCCGCCGCGAAGAAAGACGCCGCGGACTTCAGGATCTGGTTCGCCCGCCGCAGCTCACGCACCTCCCGTTCCAACGCGGCGAGGCGTTCGGCGTCGCTGCTGGTGGTGCCCGGCCGGTCGCCGGCGTCGGTCTCGGCCTTCTTCACCCACGTGCGCAACGCCTCCGGGTGAACCCCGAGCTGACCGGCGATCCGACGGATCGCGCCAACCGCGGACGCCGGATCCCGACGGGCCTCGACCGCCAACCGGGTCGCACGCTCACGCAGCTCATCGTTGTACTTCTTCGGTGCAGGCATCGCTGGTGTTCCTCCCAGGTTTCGATGTCTCCATCAAACCCGGGGCGGGACA
>NZ_RAQQ01000093.1 GCF_003610785.1 Micromonospora globbae | reverse complement strand
GGTTGCGTCCACTGGAGTGGTGTACGACTTGCCCGTGATGGGCGTGTTGCGTAGATGAGAGACGGCCATCGCGTCGATCCTTCAAGACGACCAAGTCAGAGAAGGAAGAGAGAACGCGATGGCCGCATCTGAGAGTGTGAACCCTGTTGACCTGCTGCGCGAGCAGATCGAGGGCGCGTCGCCGGACGTGTTGCAGGCGATGGTGAAGACGTTCGCGCAGGCGTTGATGTCCGCCGAGGCGGATGCGATCTGCGGCGCGGGGTACGGGCAGCGCAGCGATGAGCGGGTCAACTCCCGCAACGGCTATCGGCCTCGGGAGTGGGACACCCGCGCCGGGACGATCGACCTGGCCATCCCGAAGCTGCGGCAGGGCAGCTACTTCCCTGACTGGTTGCTGACGCACCGCCGGCGGGCCGAGCAGGCCCTGGTGTCGGTCGTGGCCACGAGCTATCTACTTGGGGTGTCGACCCGGCGGGTGGAGAAGCTGGTCGAGCAGCTCGGGATCCGGCAGCTGTCGAAGTCGCAGGTCTCGGAGATGGCCGCCCACCTCGACGCCCAGGTCGAGGCGTTCCGCAACCGGCCCCTCGACGCCGCCCACTACACGTTCGTGTGGATGGACGCCCTGACGATGAAGGTCCGTGAGCACGGCCGGACCGTCAACGTCCACGCTCTGATCGCGGTCGGGGTCAACGCCGACGGACAACGCGAAGTGTTGGGCCTGGATGTCGCCTCCGACGAGGACGGCGCTGGCTGGCTGGCGTTCCTACGCAGCCTGACCGCCCGCGGCCTGGCCGGCGTCCGCCTGGTCATCTCCGACGCCCACGCCGGCCTGGTGCAGGCCATCGGGGCGGCCCTGCCCGGCGCCTCATGGCAGCGGTGCAGGACCCATTACCTGCGCAACCTGCTGACCAAGGTGCCGAAGTCCGCGCAGCCGTGGATCGCCACCCTCGTCCGCACGATCTTCGACCAGCCCGACACCGACGCCGTCCGAGCCCAGTTCGACCGGGTCGTGGCCACGATCGAAGCGAAGTTCCCCGCCGCGGCCGAGCACCTCGACGCCGCCCGCGACGACCTCCTCGCGTTCACCGGCTTCCCCCGCGAGATCTGGCGCCAGATCTGGTCCAACAACCCGCAGGAACGGCTGAACAAAGAGATCCGCCGCCGCACCGACGTCGTCGGGATCTTCCCCAACCGGCCCGCGATCATCCGCCTCGTCGGCGCAGTCCTGGCCGAACAGACCGACGAATGGACCGAAGGACGCCGCTACATGGGCCTGGAACTACTGGCCAAAGCCCGACTCATCCCCGTCCAGCCCGACCAACACGACACCGACCAGACCAACGCGGCACCGATCGCCGCCTAACATCAGACCGGATCCCGCGATGGCCGTCTCTTACACCACCAGCGCGGACGCGACC
>NZ_RAQQ01000092.1 GCF_003610785.1 Micromonospora globbae | reverse complement strand
GGTTGCGTCCACGGAAGTGGTGTACGACTTGCCCGTGATGGGCGTGTTGGGTAGATAGGAGACGGCCACCGCGCGATCCTTCGAGACGGCTAAGCCCAGTGAAGGAGAGTGATGCGCGATGGCCGCATCTGAGAGTGTGAACCCTGTTGAGCTGCTGTGCGAGCAGATCGCGGGCGCGTCGCCGGATCTGTTGCAGGCGATGATCAAGACGTTCGCGCAGGCGGTGATGTCCGCCGAGGCCGACGCGATCTGCGGTGCTGGTTATGGGCAGCGCAGCGACGAGCGGGTCAACTCCCGCAACGGCTACCGGCCGCGGGAGTGGGACACCCGCGCCGGGACGATCGACCTGGCGATCCCGAAGCTGCGGCAGGGCAGTTACTTCCCGGACTGGCTGCTGACTCACCGGCGGCGGGCCGAACAGGCGTTGGTGTCGGTCGTGGCCACTTCCTACCTGCTCGGGGTGTCGACGCGGCGGGTGGAGAAGCTGGTCGAGCAGCTCGGCATCCGGCAGTTGTCGAAGTCGCAGGTCTCGGAGATGGCAGCGCACCTGGACGTCCAGGTTGAGGCGTTCCGCAACCGGCCCCTCGACGCCGCCCACTACACGTTCGTGTGGATGGACGCGCTCACGATGAAGGTCCGAGAGCACGGCCGCACCGTCAACGTCCACGCGCTGATCGCCGTGGGCGTCAACGCCGACGGCCAGCGTGAGGTGTTGGGCCTGGACGTGGCCTCGGATGAGGACGGCGCCGGCTGGCTGGCGTTCCTGCGCAGCCTGACCGCCCGTGGTCTGACCGGGGTGCGTCTGGTCATCTCCGACGCCCACGCCGGCCTCGTGGCCGCCATCGGCGCGGCTCTGCCCGGGGCGTCGTGGCAGCGGTGCCGGACCCACTACCTGCGCAACCTGCTGACGAAGGTGCCCAAATCGGCGCAGCCGTGGATCGCCACCTTGGTGCGCACGATCTTCGACCAGCCCGACGCCGACGCCGTCCGCGCCCAGTTCGACCGGGTCGTGGCCACGATCGAGGCGAAGTTCCCGGCCGCCGCCGAACACCTCGACGCCGCCCGCGACGATCTCCTGGCGTTCACCGGCTTTCCCCGCGAGATCTGGCGCCAGATCTGGTCGAACAACCCGCAGGAACGGCTGAACAAGGAGATCCGCCGCCGCACCGACGTCGTCGGGATCTTCCCCAACCGGCCGTCGATCATCCGCCTCGTCGGCGCCGTCCTGGCCGAGCAGACCGACGAGTGGACCGAAGGCCGCCGCTACATGGGCCTGGAACTCCTCGCCAAAGCCCGCATGGTCACGATCGACACCAGCCAACACGACACCGACCAGACCGACCCCACCCCGATCGCCGCATAACATCAAACCGGATCCCGCGATGGCCGTCTCCTACACCACCAGCGCGGACGCGACC
>NZ_RAQQ01000091.1 GCF_003610785.1 Micromonospora globbae | reverse complement strand
GGTTGCGTCCCGCCGGGTGGTGTAGAAGCTGACCTGCCACGGCGTGCCGCCGAGATAGGGGTGGGTCATCGCGTGAGTCTCTGTGTGAACGACCAAGAACACGCAGAGGACGGAGTACGCGATGACCCTGGACCAGTCTGCCTTGTTGGAGGTGCTGGATGCACTCAAGGCAGCGGAGGTGAATGATCGTGTCCGGCAGGCGGCGGAGACGATCTATCAGGCGTTGATCGAGGCGGAGTTGACCGCGGTGATCGGCGCCGCCCCGCATCAGCGCAGCGAGACCCGCGTGGCGCAGCGCAACGGCCACCGGCCCCGGACGCTGACCACCACCGCCGGCGACCTCGATCTGCGGATCCCGAAGCTGCGGACCGGTTCGTTCTTTCCGAGTCTGCTGGAGCGGCGCCGGCGGGTGGATCAGGCGCTGTTTGCGGTGGTGATGGAGGCCTACCTGCACGGTGTGTCCACCCGCAAAGTCGACGACCTGGTCAAAGCCCTGGGTGCGGACAGCGGGATCTCCAAGTCGGAGGTGTCGCGGATCTGCGCCGACCTGGACGAGGAAGTGGGTGCCTTCCGCGACCGGTCCCTGGCCTCGGCCGCGTTCCCCTACGTCTTCCTCGACGCGACCTACTGCAAGGCCCGCGTCAACCGGCGAGTCGTCTCCCAAGCGATCGTGGTCGCCACCGGGGTCCGCGCCGACGGGTGGCGGGAAGTACTGGGCTTCGCCGTCGGCGACAGCGAGGACGGCGCCTTCTGGACCGCGTTCCTGCGCTCACTCAAGGCCCGCGGGCTGGGCGGGGTGCAGCTGGTCATCTCCGACGCCCACACCGGCCTCAAACAAGCCATCGCCGCGGTGCTGCTCGGCGCGGCCTGGCAACGCTGCCGCGTGCACTTCCTGCGCAACGTCCTGGCCCAGGTGCCCAAAGGCAACGCGGAAATGGTCGCCGCGGCGATCCGCACCATCTTCGCCCAACCCGACGCCGCCCACGTCCGCGAGCAACTCGACGTCATCGCCGGCATGCTCGGCCGGCAGCTACCCAAGGTCGAAACGATGCTCCGCGACGCCGCACACGACCTGCTCGCCTTCACCGGATTCCCGCCCAGCCACTGGAAGAAGATCTGGTCGACGAATCCGTTGGAGCGGCTGAACAAGGAGATCAAACGCCGCACCGACGTCGTCGGTGTATTCCCCAACCCCGAAGCCCTGCTCCGCCTCGCCGGCGCCGTCCTCGTCGAAGCCCACGACGAATGGCAGACCGGCGACCGCCGCTACCTCGCCGAAGGCACCATGGCCCAGATCAACACCACCGCGAGCGCCCCCACCAGCGAACTCATCGCTGCCTGACCAGACCCGTTGTCAGCTCGACAACGAACCGGAAAACTGAACAGCACACAGGGCCTCACGCAGGCGATCTACACCACGCCACGGGACGTGACC
>NZ_RAQQ01000090.1 GCF_003610785.1 Micromonospora globbae | reverse complement strand
CGACCCTCGCCGACCGGCACTCTGACCTGGTCAGCGGGGAGGTATCTGGCCATCCACGGGGAGATCCCTGGCCACCAGCGGGGCGACATATGGCCGCCTACGGGGAGTATTCACTGGCCGCCGACACCGGGGCACGGGGTCGCGTCTTCCAGCCTCACGCCATCGCTGACGCACACCGCCCATGGCGATCGGAGAGTCGACCACGCAGCCACCTGGCGCGCCATATCCCTACCCGCGGGGATGCTCGCAGCATGTCCCATATCTGGGGCAGCTCGACAGCGCACGAGCACATGTGCCTGCGGTGAAAGACGAACGCCGGGCGCCATGTTGGTTGCTCAACCGCCCGGGAGGGGACGCGCCCCATGCGGGCATAGTGTGCCTCGGCGTGCGCGCCGAGGCCGAGTCGCACCATCCCGGGCATGGTGTGCCCCGGGGCGGCGCGCCGAGGCCACAACATCGGGGATGTTGTGGCCTCGATCGCTCCTCGATGCGACAACATCCAGGAAATTGCGCGATCTTGTCGAGCGATCGGCGCGCGGGGGGGCGTCGTGCGTGGCCCCGCAGGTGGCCTCGGCGGACGACGAACCGGGAACGACACCGGGCTCGCACCCGCAACGCGCGGGGTCGCACAGGATTACGCGGGATGGGGGCTGGGCGTGGCCGGCGATGTCGGAGCCGATTCAGCTCTAGAGGACCGCCCAACCCCGGTGGCCGCGGCGACGAACGTGGAAGGACGGGGCCTGCGCCGGGAACACCCATACGGGCCCGATCTGCGCCAACGGGCTGCTGCGGGGTCGTGCGGGATGGGCCCGGCTGCGGCTGGCGATGTCGTAGACGATTCAGCTCCAAAGCCCCGACCCGCACCCTTAGCTCGCCGCAGGCGACCCCGCGACGCCCGCGGCGGGCCGCCCCATCTGGGGCCGAATGTCCGGTTCACCGGCCACCGGCTGGGCGTCATGTCCCGTTATCAGGTCGGGTGTGCCGTGGCCGGGGCCACCCCCACGGCGGAATCATGCCCACCCCCGCGTCGTTGAACATATCGACGCCGGGCCGAGCAGCCACCGGCCAGCAGGAACCGCCCGCCGCAGCCCCCGAGCCCGCCCCGACGCGGGCCCCGAGCCCGGCGGAATGCATCCCCGGCCCGGACCGTTACACCCCCGAGGCGCCGAGCAGGCACCGCCGCCACGCGCCCTCGAACTTCTGATCTTCCATGGCACACCCACCCCCGAACACGCGTGTGCCACACACACCCCCGACCAGAGAGGCACCCATCATGCGTACCGATCTGATCCGCAAGACCGCCCTCACCGCCGCGACCATCGCCGCCACCGGCGGCGGCATCGCCGGCCCCGCCATCGCCGCCCACGCCGCCGCCCCCGAGGGCAAGCCCGCCGCGCAGGTCCAGAACCGCAAGGACCACGGCCAACGCGAACTCAACGTCCGCTACGAGGCCCAGCCCAACTTCTACTACTGCGGCCCCGCCGCCACCCGCAACGCCCTCTC
>NZ_RAQQ01000089.1 GCF_003610785.1 Micromonospora globbae | reverse complement strand
GATGCGCTGCCACAGCCCGTCAGGCACGATCCACGGCGGCTGCTCGCCACGCCTCACGGCCCGACATCGTAGATCAACCTCTACAAGGGACGCGACATCCAGAGATCATTTTGTTAGGACCCCTAAGTTCGTCACCACACCTCAGTACATCCCCCGGCTAGAAGACCGGCTGCACACCGAAGAGCAACTCATCGCCGACGCCACCGAACGTGGCTGGGCCCGAGAGATCGAACGACACCGCTGCATCGCGGACCGCATCCGCAGCCTGCTGCAGGAACTCAACACGTCTCGCCCGTGAGCGAGCTTCCCGTCCCTACCAGCCCAACCAGGAGGAATCGACCAATGACGCAAACCGAGTCACCGCTGGAAGACCGCAATGCGCCCGGCTCACCCAGCAGGAACACAGACGACTGGTTGGTAGACGCCCGGACCTCCTACGACACGGTCGCCGACAGCTACGCCAACTTCGTACGCGACGCCCTCGCCACGGAGCCATACCTTCGTGCAAGTCTGGCGTTATTCGCTGAGCTGGTCCACGCCGCCGGCGACGGGCCGGTGGCGGACGTGGGCTGCGGGCCGGGACACGTCACCGCCCACCTGCACAAACTGGGCGTCGACGCCTTCGGCATCGACCTATCACCCGCGATGATCGACCTGGCTCGGCGCGACCACCCCGATCTGCGATTCGAAGTGGGCTCGATGACCGATCTGCAACTCGCCGACGCCTCGATTGCCGCCCTGCTTGCCTTCTGGTCATTGATCCACATACCCGATGACGCCGTCCCTTCGGTTTTGGGCCACTTCCACCGGGTGCTGCGTCCGGGCGGACCGCTGCTACTCGGCTTCCACGTGGGCGACGAGTCGAGGCTCAAGACACAGGGCTACGGCGGCCACCCCATGAATGTCTACGTTCACCGTCGCCAGCCCGACCGAGTCGCAGCGTGGCTACGCGACACCGGATTCACCATCAAGGCCCACCTGCTGATCGACCCCGACACTGATGCTCCCGGGGCCATCCTCATCGCAGTCCGCCAGCCCTGACCACGCCGACAACCCGGTCGGACCGCAATGCTGGCGACGAACCAGCGCCGCTGTGATCTGCACCACTGCCGCCACTGTCTGTCCAGATAAAGCAGGAACAGCCGATCGCGGCGGTGGGCGGCGCCGATGTCGGATGCGCGTAGGCACGTCCAGCTCGTGTCGTACCCGATCGCGGCCAGGTCGGCTTCGACGACGTCGAAGCCGCGGCGGAGGAGTGCGGCGACGTTCTCCACGAACACGAGCGGCGGTCGAAGCGCGCGAACGGCGTCGGCGACAGCGCTCCACAGGCTGGAGTGCTTGCCGCCGATCCCGGCGCGTTTGCCGGCGTTGCTGATGTCTTGTCGCTCCAATGTCAAGGCATCAGCATGAGGCGACCGTCGAAGTAGCGAGGTATGCCAGCGGCCGAGCTTGCCTGCGGGATAGCCATTCCTCGGAGCCACCATGTAGGGGCGGCTTCGGTAGACTG
>NZ_RAQQ01000088.1 GCF_003610785.1 Micromonospora globbae | reverse complement strand
TAGCCGCAGCGGCAGCTCTCACGGCGATCGCGTTCGCCTGGCGGCCGGAACTGTATGTCGTGGACCGCCCCGTCGCGCGCACGTGTCAGCAGGTGCAGGACACGGAGGTGTGCCTACATGCGGCTAACGCTCCGGCGATGGCTCGAACCGTCGATGTCGTTGGGCGCTTGCGCGATGCGGGACTGGCCCCGGTGCTGCGCCGTGTGACGGACTTCGCGGTCTCCGATCACGACAAGCCGCGCCCTGGAGAGGCATTCGTTGAACTCAATCCAGGTCCTCTCGACCGTCGTTTCGTCGCCGCCACCATCCCCGACCAGGTCGCCTTCCTCGTGAGCGAAGCCATGACCCTCCGCGCCTGCTCGCAGCCGGGCCGATCTATCGAAGGCCGCGACATCGCGGCGGTGCTGCAAGGACGAATTCTTCAACTAGCCGGCTTCGCCCAACTGGCGAACACCGTGGCACCAGCCCAACCACCGTCAGCAGCGCAGAAACTGGCAACCATGAACGCCGAGCAACTCATCGAGTTCGTCCAGATCAACCAACAGCTGATCCGATCGTGCCTACTCTCACCCGCCAGCCTTCCGTGATGCGTGGCCGCGTCGCCGGACTCTGGCACGCCCGCGGCGGGCCACTCGCCTCGACCGTCATCGTCGTCGCACTGGTTATCGCTGCCGCGTTTCCCGAGTTGAGTCTGTCGGTCAGCACGGTGTTCGACCTGCCGCCCCGAGGCGTTGGCACCCCGGAGCTAGTTACCATCGCGCTGGCCAGCGTTCTTCCGGCGATCACCACTCCACGATTCGACGGGCGAGAACTCACCGCGCGCCGGTCCGCGCGGCTCGGACACCTGACCTACTCCACGATCATGCTCGCAGCCCCACTGGCCGTCCTGCCGGTCTGGTACTGGGTGATCACCATCCGTCACCCCGACACGCAGTTCCCACCCCTGCACGGCCTCATCGGCAATGTGGTTGTCTTCACAAGCACCGGCGCGATTCTCTGCCTCATTCTCGGCCCGCTGGTCGCCACCGTCGCCACGCCATCCCTGTTCGCACTACTCGTGGTCGCTCAGCAAGCCCTACCGGAATCGCTACTCAGCAAGATCTTCTCCACCGGCCGATCCTGGCACACCAACTACTGGATCACGACCACAGTAGCGCTCCTGGCCCTCGTCCTCAGTTGGCGCCTACGAGCCGTTCCATGGCCCAACCGTCCGTGACCACGAACTCAGCCTGACGGCTCAGCCCAACCGCCCCATCCCCTGCCTGCTCAACGCACGCTGAGGACACTGCAAACGGGCGCGCGTGCATGCCCGGCTGACGACGACGCTGCCTGGCACCCACAACTGCGCCTGTGACCAGCCGCGCCGCGCTGAGCGCCATCGCCGTCACGGTCTCCCTGAGCCTTCGACCTGCCCTCAACGCAAGCACAAGTCAGCCGACCAGCCTGGCGGGTCGGCCAAACCACCACGCCCAGAAAACGACACGATCTTGCGAAAGACGGAGCGACATCAATCTGCGAAGCAGGCCAAACATCCCTGGTCAGAGCGCCGCCCGACGACAAGATCAACGAGAACCTACAA
>NZ_RAQQ01000087.1 GCF_003610785.1 Micromonospora globbae | reverse complement strand
CTTGATCTTTAACCCCTGGGGTCCTGTGGGGACCCCGACCGATGACGGAAACAGCCCTTGGTTGATGATCTTCTTGTCTAGGGAAGAACATCAATAGCCAAGGGCTGTTCTGGTGACCAGTGTGCATGACTGTGGTCCGGCTGATGCCGTCGGGGAGTTGGCGAGGTTCCGGCGGGAGTTCTACGACTGCTTGACTGCTCGGGCTGACGCGTTGTTCGACCTGACGGACGCGGTGTTGTGCGCCGACGGGCCGGTCCGGTCGCTGGTGGAGTTGTCGCTGGTGGGTGAGCACCGTCGGGGTCACGGGGCGTTGTATGACGCCCTCGCGTGCGGGCGACTGGACATCGATCGGCTGCGCACTGCTCTCGCGGCGGTGCCGTTGCCCCGGGCAGCTGATGGGCGTCTCGTCCTGGCGGTCGACATCACCTGCTGGCTGCGCCCGCACGCGCACACCTCAGCGCAGCGGATCCTGTGCCACACCTACGGACGCGGCAAGGATCAGACCATCATGATTCCGGGCTGGCCGTATTCGATGGTCGTGGCCCTGGAATCAGGTCGCAGTTCCTGGACCGCGCCGTTGGACGCGGTGCGGCTGGCGCCTGGTGATGACGCGGCCACGGTCACCGCTGGGCAGTTGCGAGACATCGTGGGGCGTCTGATCGCGGCCGGGCAGTGGCGGCCCGGGGACCTGGAGATCCTGGTCGTGGCCGACGCCGGCTACGACGCACCCCGCCTTGCGTTCCTTCTGCGTGACCTGCCCGTGCAAGTCCTCGCCCGGATGCGCTCCGACCGGGTACTACGCCGAGCCGTGCCGCCGCGGCAGCCGGGGACGGTCGGACGTCCACCCCGCCACGGCGGCGAGTTCGTCTTCGGTGATCCCGCGACCTGGGGTGAGCCGGACGCGGCCACCGTCGCCGACACCCGTCTCTACGGCACGGCGTGGGCCCGCGCCTGGGACCGGCTTCACCCCCGGTTGACCCACCGATCCGCCTGGATCGACGCGGCGAAGGTATTGCCGGTCATCGAGGGAACGGTCATCCGCCTGGAAGTCGAGCACCTGCCCAGCGGCGCGACCCCGAAGCCGGTGTGGCTGTGGTGGTCCGGCGTCGACGCCACCAGCGCTGATGTCGATCGGCTCTGGCAGACGTTCCTGCGCCGCTTCGACATCGAACACACGTTCCGCCTGTTGAAACAGACCCTCGGCTGGACCTGCCCGAAGATCCGCACGCCGCAGGCCGCCGACCGATGGACCTGGATGATCCTCGCCGCCTACACCCAGCTCCGTCTGGCCCGTGCCCTCGCCGCCGACCTGCGCCGGCCCTGGGAGAAACCCGCACCACCGCAGCGTCTGTCACCCGCCCGCGTCCGCCGAGGGTTTCGGCACCTCCGCGCGAGAGTCACCTGTCCGGCCGGTGCACCCAAACCCTCCCGGCCAGGACCAGGGCGGCCACCCGGCCGCCGCAACAACCACCCCACCCCGCGCTACGACGTCCACATCGCGACCACCACGACCGCCAAGACAGCAGCTGCAAAGAAGACGAAGACTGCCAATCCCCGGCCCCGCCGCACAGGTTAAAGATCAAGCTA
>NZ_RAQQ01000086.1 GCF_003610785.1 Micromonospora globbae | reverse complement strand
TGTCCGGCGGCGTCCTACTCTCCCACACCCTCACGAGTGCAGTACCATCGGCGCTGGAGGGCTTAGCTTCCGGGTTCGGAATGTGACCGGGCGTTTCCCCTCCGCCATGACCGCCGTAACTCTATCGACATATCAAACAACACCAACCACCGTTTGGGTGTGTTGTTCGTTTGTCGGGAGTTGCACAGTGGACGCGTAGCAGCTTTGTAAGTCAAGTCCTCGGCCTATTAGTACCGGTCGACTGAACCCGTTACCGAGCTTACATCTCCGGCCTATCAACCCAGTCGTCTAGCTGGGGGCCTTACCCACTAATAGTGGTGGGATACCTCATCTTGAAGCGAGCTTCCCGCTTAGATGCTTTCAGCGGTTATCCCTTCCGAACGTAGCTAACCAGCCGTGCCCCTGGCGGGACAACTGGCACACCAGAGGTTCGTCCGTCCCGGTCCTCTCGTACTAGGGACAGCCCTTCTCAAGTATCCTACGCGCACGGCGGATAGGGACCGAACTGTCTCACGACGTTCTAAACCCAGCTCGCGTACCGCTTTAATGGGCGAACAGCCCAACCCTTGGGACCTGCTACAGCCCCAGGATGCGACGAGCCGACATCGAGGTGCCAAACCATCCCGTCGATATGGACTCTTGGGGAAGATCAGCCTGTTATCCCCGGGGTACCTTTTATCCGTTGAGCGACACCGCTTCCACACGCAAGTGCCGGATCACTAGTCCCGACTTTCGTCCCTGCTCGACCCGTCAGTCTCACAGTCAAGCTCCCTTGTGTACTTGCACTCAACACCTGATTGCCAACCAGGCTGAGGGAACCTTTGGGCGCCTCCGTTACCCTTTAGGAGGCAACCGCCCCAGTTAAACTACCCACCAGACACTGTCCCTGAACCGGATAACGGTCCGAAGTTAGATACCCAAATCAACCAGAGTGGTATTTCAAGATTGCCTCCACCCGCACTGGCGTACGAGCTTCACCGGCTCCCACCTATCCTACACAAGCCAATCCGGATACCAATGTCAAGCTGTAGTAAAGGTCCCGGGGTCTTTCCGTCCTGCCGCGCGTAACGAGCATCTTTACTCGTAGTGCAATTTCGCCGGGCCTGTGGTTGAGACAGTGGGGAAGTCGTTACGCCATTCGTGCAGGTCGGAACTTACCCGACAAGGAATTTCGCTACCTTAGGATGGTTATAGTTACCACCGCCGTTTACTGGCGCTTAAGTTCTCCGCTTCGCCCCCGAAAGAGCTAACAGGTCCCCTTAACGTTCCAGCACCGGGCAGGCGTCAGTCCATATACATCGAATTACTTCTTCGCATGGACCTGTGTTTTTAGTAAACAGTCGCTTCCCCCTGCTCTCTGCGGCCATACAACGCTCCACCCGCGCGGGGCTTCACGTCTCCGGCCCCCCTTCTCCCTAAGTTACGGGGGCAATTTGCCGAGTTCCTTAACCACAGTTCGCCCGATCGCCTCGGTATTCTCTACCTGACCACCTGTGTCGGTTTGGGGTACGGGCCGCTCGGAACTCGCTAGAGGCTTTTCTCGGCAGCATAGGATCACTGACTTCACCTGAATCGGCTCGGCATCACGTCTCAGCCT
>NZ_RAQQ01000085.1 GCF_003610785.1 Micromonospora globbae | reverse complement strand
CCCGACGGGCCTCGACCGCCAACCGGGTCGCACGCTCACGCAGCTCATCGTTGTACTTCTTCGGTGCAGGCATCGCTGGTGTTCCTCCCAGGTTTCGATGTCTCCATCAAACCCGGGGCGGGACAGTTCGCGTACGTGTTCGACTTCGGTGACGACTGGGCGCACCTGTGCACGGTCGCCGAGTCCCGCATCGACCCGCTAGAGACGCTCGGCGGTCTGCCCAGTGAGCCGATGCCGTACTTCGGGTGGGGTGACCTGCCCGATCAGTACGGACGGCGCTGGGACGGCGACGACGGCGAGACGCCCCCGCCGAAACCGCCGCGGCGACCGCTTGCCGAGCTTCCGCCGCTGCTGCCGTGGTGGGGACCCCGCCAACGCGGACAGTAGCGGTCCCCGACGTCGCCGGACGGCGCGCGCTCTGGCGTGCTGACCTGCCTCTGGATGAGCGAGGTCGTGCTACGGGCTTGTGATCGACGAGATGACCGGCCGGAAGAGGGAAAGGGCAGCCTGTTCGCCGGCCAGGCTCTGATCGTGTGCCCCGGCCTGGGGCGCTCGGCGGCAGGCCGCCTCTCGCTGGGCCGGGTGCGGAACCGCAGGTTGCCTTCCCGCGCCTCAGCTGGGGCTCGGGGCGCACGGGGCCGGCGGCAGGGGAGGACGGCCGATGGTGGGGGCGGGTCAGTTCGAGGTGCGCTGACAACCGCGGGCCGGCAGGGTGACGGGAACCCTCGCTCGGGGCGTGAATTGGTGCCACCGCGTGCTGGTAGGTCGAGGGTGACCGCCGTTCCGGGTGTTGGCCCACTCGGCACGCCCATGACCGATCTTGGCGCCGTCTGCGGGCGTCTCTTCGCCTGTCGCGGTTCACCGCCCGGCCGCGGCGCCACTTTCGTCTGGCGGCGCTGCCGCCGTCAGTGCTGAGCAGGCGGCGTGTTCCAGTCGTGCTCGTGATGTTGCTGTCCGCGCTCAGGGCGGGCCGGTTCGTTGCTTCCTGGGCATCGTCTGCGTCACCGGCACGGGGCCTGGACCGCATGGCGGAGCGTTCGACATGCGTTGGGCCGTCGCGCCGGTAGAGGTTGATGTGCTCATCATTCGTCGTGGCTGGCTGGGATCACCAAGTCCACGTTCGGGGCTCCGGGTCTGGCCGAGCAGCGTGGTGGCGGGGCGGCAACCGGCCGACCGGCCGCGAGGGCGGGTGGGCGAGGTGACGCGGGCGACGCCGAGCTGCGGGCGGGGAGTTGTTGCTGATCTTCTGAGGGTGGGTGGTCTTCGACGATCGCTCTGGTGCGATGAAAAGTCAACGGCTTGCGCCGGTCACCTTCACGGCGGCGTCTGGCGAACGTCGTTGTCGTCCTGGCGGCCGCGCCCATTACCGCTTGTCAGACTCGGCCCGGTCCACGGGCGGCAGCCTGATCATTGGTCACCACGTGGGACCTTCTCGACCCTGCCGTCGTGGGATGTCAGCGGCCTCCTTGGGGGAGGAAGCGGAAGGAGACCCCCTCCTTTCGGAGACCTCCGATGGTGTTTGAGGTCAAGATCAGGAGGGAGTGAATGCGGGGAAGGCTCGGTTCTGGTCGTAGGTTTGGCGGGTGGTGAGGCAGTGGTGCAGGCAGCCGATGAGGCGGTTGAACAGG
>NZ_RAQQ01000084.1 GCF_003610785.1 Micromonospora globbae | reverse complement strand
TGACAGTTCCAGACTCCCTAATAGGGTTACAACTCTTCGCCTGAAGGGTCCGCGCAGATGACTCAGCTTCGGCTGAGGATCCTGCGCTGTGCCGGGCCTGGCTGCCGGCGGTCACGACTACAGACTCCCCGGAGCTCGACTCCCGTTTGGAGACCGTCGGACCTCGGTGCCAGGTCCGGCATCGATCAAGATGTCTGTCGTGATCTCACGGCCGCCCGCACGGCTGATACCTCTCTCACCCCGAGCCTCGAGCTCCGACGGAAACCGGGGCCGTGCGGGCCGCTGGGACCGCGAACGGCTCATCGGAGGGTAGGCCCAGAGCCTCGCTATTAGGGCGCCGCGCGTTCCCGCCAGGCCGGCGATCACCCCGGCAAGCACCGAGAAGGGCCCACGGCCAGCGAGGGAGCGCGAGTTGACGATCTTCTGCGGTATCGACTGGGCGGAAAGCCACCACGACGTCGCCCTGGTCGACGCCACCGGACACCTGGTCGCCAAGAGGCGCATCAGCGATGACCCCGCAGGATTCGCCGAGCTGCTGAACATGCTCGCCGCCGCCGGCGACACCCCGCAGCAGCCGATCCCCGTGGCGATCGAGACACCGCGCGGGCTGCTGGTCGCCGCGCTACGCGCTACGCGGCGGCCGATCTACGCCATCAACCCGATGGCCGCCGCCCGGTACCGCGGACGTCACTCCGTGTCCGGTAAGAAGTCCGACCACGCCGACGCCGTCATGCTGGCCAACATCCTGCGCACCGACGCCCACCTGCACCGACAGTTGCCCGACGACAGCGACCTGGCCGGCGCCATCACCGTCCTCGCCAGGGCCCAACAGGACGCAACCTGGCGGCGCTCCAAGGCCTCCAACGAGCTGCGCTCGCTGCTGCGGGAATACTTCCCCACCTTCCTCGCCGCGTTCGCGGACAGGCCGGCAACCATCGCCTCACCCGAAGCGCGGGCGGTCCTGGCCATCGCACCCACGCCCGAGGCCGCCGCGCGGCTCACCCGCCCGCGCATCGCCGCGGCTCTGCGCCGCGCCGGCCGCGTCCGCGGCATCGACGCCGCCGCCGAGACGATCAAGCGCGCCCTGCGCCAGCCCCAACTGCGCCAGAGACCCCTTGTCGAACAAGCGATGGGCACCCACGCCCTGGCCCTGCTCGCCGTGCTGGACACCGCCTGCACCAGCGTCGACCAGCTCGCCCAGGCCGTTACCGAGGCCTTCCAACAGCACCCCGACCACGCCATCATCACCAGCTTCCCCGGCCTCGGGGACCTCTCCGGAGCGCGTGTCCTCGCGGAACTGGGCGACGACCGCACCCGCTTCGCCGACGCCCGCGCCGTCAAGGCCTACGCCGGCTCAGCGCCCATCACCCGCTCCTCCGGCCGAAGCCTGAGCGTCACACACCGCCGGATCAAGAATGACCGGCTCGCCGCAGCCGGCTGGATCTGGGCCTTCAGCGCCTCCAACAGCTGCCCACCAGCCCGCGAACACTACCTACGACGCCGTGAGCACGGCGACGGTCACCCAGCCGCGCTGCGCAACCTGTTCAACCGCCTCATCGGCTGCCTGCACCACTGCCTCACCACCCGCCAAACCTACGACCAGAACCGAGCCTTCCCCGCATTCACTCCCTCCTGATCTTGACCTCAAACACCATCGGAGGTCTCC
>NZ_RAQQ01000083.1 GCF_003610785.1 Micromonospora globbae | reverse complement strand
CAGCCAGTGCTTGGCGCCCTCGCCGCCGTCACCGGCCCAGATGCCGAGGATGTCGCGGTGCCCGTCGACGGTGACCGCCATCGCGAGATAGATCGGCCGGTTGGCGACCTGACCATCCCTAATCTTGGTTCTGTCGCCGATCTTGTGAAGTCTCAGTGCGCGAGTAGGACGCGTTTGCGGAGTAGGTCGAGGCCGGCGCGGCCGAACATCTGTCGTTTGATCATTTTCAGGCGGTTGATGGTGCCTTCGACGGCGCCGGAGCTGTGCGGCAGGGTCAGGCCGTTGCGGATGGCGTCGAGGTCGCGGCGCATGTTGCGGGCGAACGCGGCCAGCGGCGCGAGGGTGTCGTGTTCGACGGCGACGATCCATTCGTCGAGGCGGTTGCCGTGGCGGCCGGTCATCATCACCGCGAACGCGCGCACGTGTTTGACCAGCCGGTTCAGGTCACGGTCGCGGTGGCGCAGGTCGCGCAGCTTGGCGGCGTCGCGAGGATCGAGGTGGTCGGGATGGGTCATGATCCACGAAGTGACCTGGCGGACGGTGGGTGGTTTCGGACCGGGGTGCGGGGCGTGACCGCGGCCGGTGCGGAAGCGGCGCAGGTAGCGCTGAACGGCGAGTTCCCCGCCGGGGTAGCCCTGTTGCTGGATCTCGCGGAACAGTTGGGTGGCGTTGCGTTCGCCGTCGTTCCAGCGCTGGTGCAGGTAGCCGGTGAACGGGTCGACCAGGTGTGAGCGTTGCTCGGTGACGGCGGTCAGGTCGGCGAGGCTGCGGGCGTTGACGAACTTGCGCACCGTGGCCTGGTGCAGCCCCAGCTTGCGGCCGATCGCCGCCTTGGACATGCCCTGCGCTGCCAGTTCCTGCACGGCGGTGTAGTGCTCACGCAGCCGGGTCACGATCTTCTTCTCCGGTAGCGGCCGCACCAACTGCGGCGGCGTGTCCTCGGGAGGCGGAGGTCCTGGCCGGGCGAGCTGGGCGCGATGGGCGTTGACTGTCTTCTCCACCGCTTGGCCCAGGTTCTGCCAGAGGTGGAACCGGTCGGCGACCTGCACCGCGTGCGGGGCGCCCTGCCGGGCGCCTTCGCCATAGCCACCGGCACGGTCGCGGCAGATGATCTCCACCTCTGGGTGCTGCGCGAGCCAGCCGGCGAGGCTGTCACCGTCACGACCGTCGAAGACCTCGACTGGGCGGCGGGTGGCCATGTCGACCAGGATGGTGCCGTAGTGGCGTCCGCGCCGGAACGCGAAGTCGTCAACACCCAGGACCGTCACCGCGGTCCCTGCCGGGTCCGGCAGGCCTTTCACCAGCCGCAACAGGGTGTCACGGCCCACGTTCACTCCGACGGCGGCAGCCAGCCGTGCGCCGGCACGCCCGGCCAACGCAAGCCCGATCCGGGTGAGCAGTTCCCGCAGCCCCTGGGTGAGACGGGCATGCGGAGCGGTCAAGCCGTCGACCTGCTCGACGAAGGTCACCGCCGGGCAACCGCGGTTGCCGCAGCGGAACCGCCGCACCCGCACCTGAAGCAGCACAGCCACCCCGGCAACCGTGAGGTCGCGCAATCGCCGCAGGTAACGGCCATGAACGCGACTCGATGACTGCCGGCAGCTACCGCACTGCGCCGTCGCTGATCGGACCCGGGCGGAGATCACAACTGCCTCGTGGCGCTGTTCAACGCCGTCGATCAGCAGGTCGGACAGGTGAGGCAGCAACTGCTCCACAAGCGAACACGCCGAACATGATCAGTGGGTGGCGCGTCGACTTGCCACGACCGTCCACATCACAAGATCGGCGACAGAGCCCTAATCTTGACGTTAATGGCATCGATGAACACGACTGGGTAGACGGGGTCGAGGGGCCGGTTCTGCCACTCGGCCATCCCGTCCATCACCTTGTCGGTGATAGTGGAGATGGTCTGCTTGGACAC
>NZ_RAQQ01000082.1 GCF_003610785.1 Micromonospora globbae | reverse complement strand
ATGCACACTGGTCACCAGAACAGCCCTTGGCTATTGATGTTCTTCCCTAGACAAGAAGATCATCAACCAAGGGCTGTTTCCGTCATCGGTCGGGGTCCCCACAGGACCCCAGGGGTTAAAGATCAAGCTAGGCCCTGTTTCAAAAATGAAAGCCGTCTGATCGCCCGTCGTTGGCCCGGGTTGGGCCGGCACCCGGCGTGTCGGTGATCGATAGATGGCGAGGTCTCCGGTAGAGGGTTCTTCGACCAAGACGAACTTCCAATACCGGAGACCTCGTGGCCACCTTAGCGGTGACGAGGCGACACGACCTGACCGACGCTCAGTGGGCGGTGCTGGAGCCGTTGCTGCCCAGGCCGCGTGGGTCAGGACGTCCGCCGAAGTGGAGCAGACGGCAGTTGATCGACGGGATCCGGTGGCGCACCCGGGTCGGCTCGCCGTGGCGGGACGTGCCGGCGCTGTATGGGCCCTGGCAGACCGTCTATGGGCTGTTCCGCAGGTGGCAGCGGGCGGGAGTGTGGCGGGAGGTGGTCACCGGGTTGCAGGCCCGGGCCGACGAGGCGGGGATGATCACGTGGGACGTCAGCGTCGATTCCACCAGCGCTCGCGCTCATCAGCACGCGGCCGGCGCCCGCAACCGTGGCCAGTTGCAGGTCGAGTCGCCTGGCGGTGTCGATGACGAACCCGACGATCATGCCCTGGGACGGTCACGAGGTGGGTTGACCACCAAGCTTCATCTGGCCTGTGAACAGGGCCGTAAGCCGTTGTCGACCCTGCTCACCGCCGGACACCGCGGCGACAGCCCGCAATTCGTCCCCGTGCTGGCTGGCATCCGGGTCCCCAGGGCCGCCGGTGGCCGGCCCCGCACACGACCAGATCGGGTCCTGGCAGACAAGCTACAGCTCCCGCGCCAACCGGCAGCACCTGGCGCGCCGAGGGATCGCCGTGACCATCCCCATCAAGATCGATCAGGTGGCGAGCCGACGCAGGAAGGGCTCGAAAGGAGGACGCCCGCCGACCTTCGACCCCGGCACCTACCGGCAACGCCATGCCGTCGAGTGCGGCATTAACCAGCTCAAACGCAACCGAGCGCTGGCCACCCGCTACGACAAGTTGGCCGTCCGCTACCACGCCACCGTGCACGTCGCCACGATCAACGAATGGCTCCGACCCGACTTATGAAACAGGGCCTAGTGCCCCGCGCGCTCCTGTCCGCTCACACCCGCTCGTACCAGGGTTGGCTGGCGGCGATGAGCGCGGCGGTACGTGTTCCGAGCCCGAGCCGCGCCGCTGCGGCCAGGTCCTCGGCGGTGTCCACGTCCCGGCGCAGGCTTGGCCAGTCGCCGGTCAGGGCAATCGCCCCGCTCGCCGTGTGCGCCGCGGCTGAGCTGACCCCGAAGTGGGGGTCCAGGGGTACGCCTGGCGGCGCAGCCAGCAGCACCGTGCCTCCGCCTGGTGCGTCGGCGACGAACCGGCGCGCCCGCACCGGGGCGGCCTGCGCCGCACGCAGCGCCGCCGCCAGCTCGCCCGAGCGCAGCGCCGGCAGGTCGGCAGTGAGTCCGGCTACCCACCCCCCGCCGTCAGCGGCGGCGAAAGCGCCGTACCGGAAGGCGGCGTTCAGCCCGGCGCGCGGCACGTCCGGCAGAACCCGCGCTCCCGCCTCGAGCCCCGCAGCGGCCACCCGCGGGTCAGCGGTGACCACCAGCACCTGCGCCACCGCCGCGCAGGCCCGCACCGCCTCGATGGTGTCAGCCGCCAGGGCCAGCGCCAGCGCCTCGTGCGGTACGGCCCGGACCGCCCCCCGCAGCCGGCGCTTCGCGGCCGCCAGGTGCTTTACCGGGACCACTACCGTCCACCTCAGTTGACTCATGGCAACTGTCCTGCCAGCAGGATCGTCGGTCGCGTCCGCGCTGGTGGTGTAGGAGACGGCCATCGCGGGATCCGGTTTGATGTTATGCGGCGATCGGGGTGGGGTCGGTCTGGTCGGTGTCGTGTTGGCTGGTGTCGATCGTGACCATGCGGG
>NZ_RAQQ01000081.1 GCF_003610785.1 Micromonospora globbae | reverse complement strand
AGGCTGCACGGCGAACTCGGCCACGTCCCACCCGCCGAGTACGAGGCGCTACACGCGATGACCCACCCGGTCACCGCACCCCTGAAAACCAGCTAACCAACTCTCCATCAAACCCGGGGCTTGACACCTCGTGGTCGAGGATCGACGCGAGCCCGGCCGGTACGACGCGGAGTGGATCGTCGTGCTCGACGACTGGGTCGACGGCACCGGCCGCACCCCGGATCAGGTGCTCGCCTCGCTGCAGGACATGGGCGGCCACGGTGACATGGGTGGGATGAGCGGTATGGACCACGGGAACATGGGCAGCGCGCCGATGGCAGGCATGTCCGGCATGTCGATGGGCGGCATGGAGACCATGATCTCCCCGTTGCTCGGCGGCGCCGGGGACATCGCCTACCCCCACTACCTGATTAACGGCCGCATCCCCGCCGCTCCGGTCACCCTGATCGGGCGACCACGGCAGCGCGTGCGAATTCGCCTGGTCAATGCCGCCTCCGATACCGCGTTCCGGGTGGCTCTCGGCGGGCACCGCCTCACCGTCACCCATACCGACGGTTTCCCGGTCGCCCCGACCACCACGGACGCTCTGGTGCTCGGGATGGGCGAACGGGCAGATGTCACCGTGGAGCTGGGTGACGGAGTGTTCCCGCTCGTGGCGGTCGCCGAGGGCAAGGGCGGGCAGGGCCTGGCGCTGGTCCGCACCGGCGTTGGCGGCGTTCCCAACCCCTCGGTGCGGCCGGTCGAGCTGGATCGGCGCGTGGTGATCACCGCGGCTCTGAAAGCGTCGGACGACGTGGCGCTGGACAGCCGCACACCTGACCGGGTGCACCGTCTGGTACTCGGCGGCTCGATGATGCCCTACCGATGGACCATCAACGGGGCCACCTTTGATGACCTGGATCCGCTGCTGGTAAAGCAGGGCGAGCGGGTACGGCTGGAGTTCGTCAACGAGACGACGATGTTTCATCCCATGCATGTGCACGGGCACACCTTCGCCGTGGTGGGAAGCGGCGCCCGCAAGGACACCGTCATCGTGACGCCGAAGCAGACTGTCTCGGTTGACTTCGATGCTGACAACCCAGGCCAGTGGATGACGCACTGCCACAACATCTATCACGCCGAGACCGGGATGATGATCAATTTCGCGTACCAGGCCTGAGATCCCTTGGGCAGTCAGATCGCTCGGCGGGAAAGGCAACTAGCCGGGCATCAGGTGCGCCACGTCCCAGTTGTGGGCGGATTGGCCAGGAGAGGACCAGGGCCGCTCGGCATTGCCGGGCGGCCCTCATCCGTGAACAAGCCGCAGTTGTCGGTGTGGGCGGGCATCACCGCACGCTCTGGCCGGTGGCGCCCACGTCCGGACCCGGTGGCCGAAGGAGGTAGGAGCTGCGGCACTCTCGGGTGTCGCCAACGCCCGCCCGCCGCCTCAAATGCCGATCTGCCCTGGCCCCACCGTTGCCCGTAGCCAGTTCATCAGGTCGCTCCACGCGCCGGTCAACAGGGCTAGCCCGATCGCGACGAGTAGGGCACCACCTAGCCGAGTGACCCAGCGATGGTGGCGGCGTACGAAGGCGGTGAGGGCCAACGCCCGGCGCAGGCCCAGGCCGACCAGCAGAAACGGCACACCGAGACCGGCGCAGTAGGCCAGGGCGAGGACAATTGCTCTGGTGGCGGTCGACTCCACCGAAGCCATGCCGAGCACCGCACCGAGCGTGGGCGACACGCATGGCGTCCAGGACAAGCCGAAGGTCAGGCCGAGCACGGGTGCGCTGGCCACCCCTGCCGCGGGCAGCCGCGCAACGCGGAATTGCCGTTGTAGCAGCGGAAACGCCCCGAGGTGGCCCAGCCCGAGCACCACGATCAGTGCCCCGGCGACGATCTCGACGACACGGGCGTTTGCCGTCAAGGCTCGGCCGACCGCGTTGAACGCCACCGCCACCGTGACGAACACGACGGCGAACCCGCCGATGAAGCCGAGGGTGCCGGCTGCGACCCGGCTTCGCGCGCGGCGACGGGTAACCAGTGCTACTGCGCCGCTGACAATCGGCGCACGGCCAGCGGCGCTGTCGAGGTCCGTACCGGCGAGTCCGGTCATGTAAGACAGGTAGCCGGGCACCAGGGGAAGGACGCAGGGAGACAAGAAGCTGACCAGACCCGCGACGGTTGCGTCCACGGAAGTGGTGTACGACTTGCCCGTGATGGGCGTGTTGGGTAGATAGGAGACGGCCACCGCGCGATCCTTCGAGACGGCTAAGCCCAGTGAAGGAGAGTGATGCGCGATGGCCGC
>NZ_RAQQ01000080.1 GCF_003610785.1 Micromonospora globbae | reverse complement strand
ATGCGCTGCCACAGCCCGTCAGGCACGATCCACGGCGGCTGCTCGCCACGCCTCACGGCCCGACATCGTAGATCAACCTCTACAAGGGACGCGACATCCAGAGATCATTTTGTTAGGACCCCTAAGTCATGCAGGGGCTGGAGCGGGGCGGACCGGTGTTGAAGACGTCAAGGACCAGGAAGCTGCTGCGGCTGTCGTGGATGTGCTGGCGGCTTCGGCCTCAGATGGAGGGCAGACCGTGGAAAGGCGTCGGGCGCCGGCTCTCGCTGGAGAGGCGGCGCCCGAGTATCAGACAGCGATCAGGCGGAGTAGCCGCGGGTGGCCATCCAGTTCGCCAATTCGATCGTGGTCATCCAGTACGAGGCGGTCGCCGGGTTCGCCGAGTCGGCGACCCGCACCGTCCGGCCGTCGTCCTTGTAGCCGACCACGGCGATGTAGTGGCCGCCAGGGAACGAGTGCCAGCCGCCGTTGGTATCGGTGGCGTCGCCGACGGTGTTCGCCACGATGGCGCGCCCGTCGGTGATGGCCCTGACCACGTCGGCCTGGAGCTGGTCCATTTGGTCTGGCGTGGGGGCGCTGCCGGGGATCATCCGGGTGCGGTAGGGCGAGCCCTTCACCTCCGTGTTCAGCACGCGGGTGGTGTCCTCGGCGGAGTCGGTGCCAAACTCGTCTGCGCCGAGCGGGCCGGCGAGCTCATCCTGTGTCCGCTCGATGCCGGTGGCGCTGAGGGCGTTGCGGACGGCGGCTGGGCCGCAATTCCAGTAGGTGGCCTGCGCCTGGTAGTTGTAGTCAAGAACCTTGGACTTCGGCGGCTTCGGCGCGGCCTTGCGGGTCAGGTCCGGATTCGCCTCGCCCGGGGTGGCGCCCGGCGCTGGTGACGCGGGCGCGCCGATTCGGGCCTGGTTGCGGGTAGCGGCATCCCCCAGGCGGGGGGGCAGTTCCGCCACGGCGGCGCTGCTCTCCTGACGGACGGGCACGTCGTCGGTGTTGGTGAGCAGGACGCCTGTGACGGAGGCCAGCACGAGGGCGGCGGCGGAGCCTGCAACGATCTGGTACGGGCGCTGGGTGGCGAGACGACGCAGTTGCTGCTTGCGGTGGTGCTTCACGTTTTCCTCCACGGGGCGGCAGCGGCACACGCCGGCCCAGCGCGCGAAGAAGTCACGCGCCAACGGGTGGTTGTGGGCGGGGGTGCGCTGCGGGGAACGGGGGGTTGCCCGGTCAGCCGGGCATTGAGGCGGATGCCGGTATCAGCTCGCCAAGGCGACGAGCAGCGGCATCACCGGCCGTGGAGGCGGGGTGACGATCGGGGGCTGGGCATAGGGAGGAACTCCTTCCGACACCGCCTACCGGGTTAGCTGACGGATTCGGGCGGGAAGAGCGCCCTACCGCGGGCCGTGGCTCGCGGATTCACCCCGGACGTGCACTGGGTCCCCGGTTCGTGAAGGTCACGATTGAGCGGGTCGGCGCGGCGTCGCCGTTTGGCGATCGAAAACCGCACCGGACGCGGAGACACTACCGGCGGGTGCAGATACCTTCAAGTGCCCTCACCTGCTGAAACAGCAATCATCATCACTCTTAGAGGAACACTTCGTCACTGACATCACTCAATGGGACGAGCGCTTATGACGGCACTGCCGGGCGACAAACGGACATCTGGTGGCGAGGGACACGCAATTCAGGCGCACAATCAGCCGGTGTCATGCCCGATGACGGTTTTGGTGACCCCGGGTCACGGCCTCGCCAGATTTCACGTCACAATTCGGCCACCGGTGCCGGACACCGAAAGCCACCAGTGCCGTACGGCCGACATTCCGGCGTGGCGCAGTACATACGGTGCTAGGCCGACCAGCGCCCCGTTAGCATCGACGCGACCGGCCCAACATGCACGCAGCCGTCCAGGGGTTGCCGTGCCGGTGACGCTCACAGTGGCGGTCTGGAAAGTGGTGGTGGTGGTGCGTCACTGCGCTCTCTGTTATCGGCTGTGGACGTACCGGCGGACGGTGTCGGTCAGGTCCGCGATTGCCAGTTCAGCGTCCTGGGCGTTGGCGAGGCGTTCTGCGCACTGGCGGTGAACTCGTCGAGCACAAGCAGCGCAACGGCATCGAGGGCGCCTCGGGTGGCAGCGAGCTGGTCGAGAATCTCAATCGAGTGGCGGCCGTCCTCGTACATGGCGAGCACGCCGGTCAGCTGTCCGGCCGCGCGGACCTCTTAGAGGTCCTAACAAAGTCGTACGACGTGTCGGTACGTGATGATGCAGGTGGCCAGGGCAAGGAAGGCTTCGTGGATGTCGTCGCGGCGTTCCCAGCGGATCCGTAGCCGTTTCATGCCGTGG
>NZ_RAQQ01000079.1 GCF_003610785.1 Micromonospora globbae | reverse complement strand
CAATCGAAATCCCAGAGCAGGTAGCGAAGAACGTTATCTCTGGTGCTGATGGTCAGTCTGTCGTAATGCAGCTTGCCCGCAAGGTGACTCTACCTTCTATGAGCTACCGCCAGCCAGTTCTAAGCGTTCTGCCTGACGCATACTGGGTTAACGGCGATACTGGCCTGAAAAAGACGACTAAGGCTGGTTGGGATGATGCGGTTATTACCGCTGAGCCTCTGGCTGCTCTGGTCGTTATTCCTGATGACTTCCTGATGGATGCGACCGTACCTCTCTGGGCAGAACTACAGCCGCTTATGTCTAAGGCTATGGGACGCGCTATCGACCAGGCTGCGCTTTGGGGTATCAACAAGCCTGCCTCATGGTCTGAGTCTGTTTACCAGCACGCCGTAGCGGCTGGAAACACTGTTGAGCTGGGTGCCGGTGGTGCCGGTAAGGCAGACCTAGGCTATGACGTTGCACAGGTCGGTCTAAAGCTTGCTGAAGACGGATTCCAGCTAAACGGGTTTGCTACTGAGCCTGGCTTTAAGTGGCGACTAGCCGCACAGCGCAATGCCGACGGTTCGCCTATCTACACGAACCTGGTTGCCGAGAATCGGAACGACCTTTACGGGCTTCCGTTTGTCGAGAGCACTAACGGCGCGTGGGATCAGACCGTTCACGCTATCGGTGGTGACTGGTCGAACGCGATCGTCGGTATTCGTTCTGACATGGTGCTAACTCTTCACCGTGACGCAGTTATTACCGATGATTCAGGTAATGTGGTTTTCAACGCAATGCAGATGGATAGCACTATCGGTCGTTTCGTGATGCGTGTTGGTTTCGTGGTGGCTAATCCAGCTACCTACCAGAACACTACTACTACCCGCTCACCGTTTGCCGTCCTGGTTGATCCAGGTAGCGCTAGCTAAAGCCTCTGGCTTGCTAATCAACGCTTCTCCTAGCGTTTGCAAAAAGAAAGGCCCCCCGGATTTCCGGGGGGCACTTTTTTTGTCTCTAGAGGGAGACTACCTGTGCGATATCCGCTCCGATCATTGGAGCGATCCTCTGGAAGTCTTCCAGGGAGTCACAGCGGAAAATTTCCGCCCCATCTTCCCTGACAGCCATTACCCCTGATTCCATGACGAACAACCAGCCGAGCGTTTCTCCCTCGTGGTGAAGAAGGAACGTCTTTGGAGGGTTGGCTACAACGACTAAAGGAATGTCGTTTGTGGAATACGACCTGTGATCGGTCATCGGTAGTTCGCTCCCCTGTTCCGCAGAGCGTGTGAAGCTCTCCACGCGCCGGCCCGTGTGAACAAGGGCCGATCCAGGATCACGGTGTGGTCTGCCTCCTGGTGCTGTGTCTGCCTCCTGGCGTGCTCGACACTGACCCACGCTCCTGCCCTAGCCGGGTAGCAGGTTGCCGGCCCTAGCGCCTCTGCGGTCCTCTCAGACCGCTTCCTGAGCCTCTGTAGGAGGCGTGCGAGCCTCCCTGGTTGCTCTGGCTTCCTATGCCTCATGATCCGTCCCTCCTGTGTGGGGGTTGGTGCCTGAGCCAGCAACTTTACTAGAAAACATGGATTACTAGGTTTCATGGATAAACAGGCATACCAGACTTTCCGGAAATCCAGATGTGTCAGGATTGATCTATGACCGGCTACGTTCCGACCTATCGGGTAATCTTGAATGACCTGAGGAAGTCCATAGCTTCTGGACAGCTAAAGCCAGGAGACAAACTGCCGACCCTGAGTGAGCTGGCAGACAAATACGACTGTGCTTTAGGTACTGCCCGTAGGGCTCTGGAAATCCTCCTGGAGACTGGCGAGATTATCGGCAAGCAGGGTAAGGGAACGTACGTAGCAGAAAAGAAGCTGTGAGAGCGTTTCTAAGGCACAAAAAAGCCGGGCCTAGGGTTTCCCCTAGGGTCCGGCCTAATCTCTCGTCTACGGCCATTCTAGGCCGATTAAACGGCTATTCCTCTGTATCATCTAGTCTGACGACCGTAATGGTATTCGTAGCTTTCCGATACCAGATTTCACACACACCGGGGATTTCCGTTCTTACGTAGTCGTTTGCTGGTTCATTACCTCTTCTCCGGTCAAACTCAGTTTGAGTTTCGATAGATACACGTAACATGATTCGTTCCTTCAGGTTGCGAGGGCATATGCCCTCTGGTTGTCCAGGATCATTTCTGGCACAAAAGGCCAACGATCACGCTTAGACCGATTGCAGCTAGCGCATGATGGTCTGAGATTTGCCAGGATATGTGCTCCACCCTTAGACAAGGGCTTTACATGGTCCCAGTGCTCATGAGGGTTGGTTTTACAAATCCAGCACTTACCGCCATAGAAAGCTAGCTTCTGTTCTAGGTCTTCTACGGTGTGACCCAGGTAAAGAGCCTCACGCTTTAGAGCCTCACGCTTGCGCCACCATTCGCGTACCTTTTCTTTATTATTCGCGTTGTACTGCTTCTTGTAGTCCAATATTCTCGACCTATTGGCCGCGTAATAGCC
>NZ_RAQQ01000078.1 GCF_003610785.1 Micromonospora globbae | reverse complement strand
TGTCGGCGGCCAGTGAATACTCCCCGTAGGCGGCCATATGTCGCCCCGCTGGTGGCCAGGGATCTCCCCGTGGATGGCCAGATACCTCCCCGCTGACCAGGTCAGAGTGCCGGTCGGCGAGGGTCGACGGCGTGAAGAGCGGCAGGGAGATCGTGGAAATCTTGGAGGCATACGACCTCACGGGGAGTTACCGTGCGGCGGCGGAGTTGGCTGGGTGTGATCATCACACGGTTGCCCGGTATGTGAAGTTGCGGGAGTCCGGGCAGAGTCCCGAGGCGCGGGTGCACCGGGCCCGGCCGATCGATGAGTACGTGGCGAAGATCGAGGAGTTGGTGGCCCGTTCGGGTGGGCGGGTCCGCGCGGATGTGGTGCACCGGCGGATCACCGCGATGGGCTTCGGCGGTGGTGAGCGCACCACCCGGCGGGCGGTCGCGGAGGTCAAGGCCCGCTTCGCCGCCGGGCAGCGGCGGGTGTTCCGGCCGTGGATCCCGGAGCCGGGGCTGTGGCTGCAGTTCGACTGGGGTGAGGGTCCGCGCATCGGTGGGCGGCGTACGTCGTTGTGGTGCGCGTGGCTGGCCTGGTCGAGGTTTCGGGTGGTGATCCCGACTTTCGACAAGACGCTGCCGACGATTGTGTCCTGTCTGGACGCCACGTTGCGCCGGTTGGGTGGGGTGCCGGCGTATGCGTTGACCGACAACGAGAAGACGATCACTGTCGAGCATGTCGCGGACATCGCGGTGCGTAACCCGGAGATCGTGGCGGTGGCCCGGCACTACGGGATGACGATCCGCACCTGCGTGCCGGCCGACCCGCAATCGAAGGGCGGTTCGGAGAACACCGTGAAGATCGCCAAGGCGGATTTGGTGCCCACGGATGCGAACCTGCTGCCGGAGTACCGCACGTTCGCCGAACTCGAGGCGGCCTGCCGGCAGTTCACCGAGGAGGTGAACGCGCGGGTGCACCGCGAGACCCGCCGCCGCCCGGTCGAGGCCCTCGCGGAGGAACGGGTGCGGCTGCATCCGTTGCCGGGCGAGCCGTTCACCGTCGCGTTCGGCACCACCCGCCGGGTGAACTGGGACTGCACCATTTCCGTGGAGGGCGTGCGCTATTCGGTGCCGCACGAACTCGTCGACACCCGGGTATGGGCCCGCTTCCACGGTGACGAACTGATCGTCACCGCGGTCGGCGCCGATGGTCCGACCGAGGTCGCCCGGCATCCACGCTCCACCCCCGGCAGCCCGTCGATCATCGACGCCCACTACCCGCCCAGGGCCAGCCGTGACGGCGACCGCACGCCGAAGGCCCGCACGGCCGAGGAAGCCGCGTTCCTGGCCCTCGGCCCGGGTGCGGCCTCGTGGCTGGTCGAGGCCGCCGCGGCCGGAACTCGAGGGGTGCGCCGCAAGATGGCCGAAGCCTGCGCCCTGGCCAAGCTGCACGGCGCCGCCCAAGTGGACCGGGCGTTGGGCACCGCCGCGATAGCCGGCCGGTTCGCCGACAACGACATCATCCGCATCCTCGCCCACCAGGCCGCCGGCGCAGGCGGCGAACCCACCCGGGCCAGCGAGGCCCACAGCCTGCAACCGGGCACCTCCGCATGGGCCCGCTTCGGCACCGTCAACGACAGGAGCAACCCCTGATGGCCGCCCCGATCCGCACTATCACCGGCCCTGCCGGTGACCCCCTCGCCGAGGCGATCGAGCTGACCCGCCGGCTGAAACTGCCCCACATCCGCAAAGCGATGGCCGACCTGATCCCCACCGCCAAAGCTCAACGCTGGGACCCCGCCGAAGTCGTCCGCGTCCTCCTCGCTGAGGAAGCCGCCGGCCGTGACGCGGCGAACCTGCGCACCCGCCGCAAACGCGCCGCGTTCCCGGCAGGCAAGACCTTCGGCGACTGGGACGAGACCGCCTCGTCGATCCCACGTCCCACACAGGACGCGCTGAAGACTCTGGAATGGATCCACCGCAAGGAGAACCTGTCCATCTGCGGACCATCCGGCACCGGCAAGAGCCACTTCTGCGAAGCCCTCGGCCAAGCCGCCGTCGAAGCCGGCATGACCGTGGCCTGGTTCACCATCGAAGACCTCGGCGCCCTCGTGCGCCGCCACCGCGTCGACGACTCCGTCAGCCGAGCCCTCGCCCGACTCATCCGCTGCGACCTGATCATCGTCGACGACATCGGCCTGCTACCCGTCTCACCCGATGCCGCCGAAGGCTTCTACCGCCTCGTCGACGCCGCCTACGAACGACGCAGCCTCGCCGTCAGCTCGAACCTGCACCCCTCCGGCTTCGACGAGATCATGCCCAAAACCCTCGCGACCGCGACGGTTGACCGGCTCCTGCACCACGCCCACGTCGTCGTCACACAGGGTGACAGCTTCCGACTGAACCAGGCCACCACCGGACAAGGAGTGAAGCCCTTGACCTGACACCCCGAACAACCAACGGCGGGGAACTATCTGGCCGCCGTTGGGGAGAACTCCGCGGCCGTCAGCGGGGACAACTGCCGGCCGCCTACGGGGAGATCAAAGAGACCGTTGACA
>NZ_RAQQ01000077.1 GCF_003610785.1 Micromonospora globbae | reverse complement strand
ATGCGCTGCCACAGCCCGTCAGGCACGATCCACGGCGGCTGCTCGCCACGCCTCACGGCCCGACATCGTAGATCAACCTCTACAAGGGACGCGACATCCAGAGATCATTTTGTTAGGACCCCTTAGTGCAGAAAGGACCCCGGGCGCGTCGCGCAGCGGGCGACGGCACCGGGGCCTCTCCTTGAGTGGCATCAGGACGATACCCCGAAGTAGCACAGTCGCAGCAAGACATGTCGCGAACGTGTGATCTTTTGCTGCCCAGCTCACGCGCGTCCGGGACCTTCTACGTAACGAGGAGGACCATTGAAGCTGGTCAACGCGAAGGTCACCTACTACCGGTCGGTTGAGGACTCGGACGAGTTCGCCGTCGAGCCCGACGTCACCTGCCTGGTCGGGAAGAACGAGTCCGGCAAGACCACCGTGCTGCAGGCGCTCTACCGGCTCAACCCGGTGGAGAAGGTCGAGCTGGAGGAGGTCGTCGACTTCCCGGCGAAGCTCACCCGCAAGCGCAAGGACTGGGGCGCGAAGCAGAAGATCCCCGTGGTGGTGGCCACGTTCCGCTACGACGACGAGGAACTGAAGCGGATCGAGCAGGATCTCGGCCCGGGGGCGCTCCACAGCCCGGAGTTCACGCTCACCATCGGGTACCGCGACACGACCAAGTGGTTCGGCCTCCGCTACAACGAGGCGGCGATCGTCAAGCACCTGCGCTCGGGACTCGACCTGCCCTCGGCCGCGGCCGCCACGGTCAACGCGACGAGCACGGTGGCGGACCTGCTGGAGGCGCTCGACAGCCTGGAGGAGCTGCCCGCTGCCGCGACCGCGCTTGCCGAGCGGATCCGGAACTGGCGCGGCGAGGACGTGGGGCTCTACCTGATCGACACCTACGCCTCGCCACTGATGCCGAAGTTCGTGTACTTCGGCGACTACGACGTGATGCCCGGCAAGGTGTCGATCCCGGACCTCATCCGCCGGCGGGACAACGGCACGCTCAAGCGCGGTGAACTGGCCCTGCTCAGCCTGCTGTCCATGGCGGACGTGAGCCTGGAGGACTTCCGGAAGACCGACAAGCACGAGCGGCTCATCCGCGAGTTGGAGAACTCCGGGAACGTCATCTCCGACGAGGTCTTCGAGTACTGGTCGCAGAACACCGACCTGGAAGTCCAGCTCGAAGTCCTTCCGGTCGAGGACGGCGCCCAGCCGCCCCTGAACGAGGGGCCGATCCTGCAGATCCGGGTCCGCAACCAGCGGCACAAGGTGTCCGTGCCGTTCGACGACCGGTCCCGCGGGTTCGTGTGGTTCTTCAGCTTCCTGGCCTACTTCAACGACCTGGAAGCGGACGAGGACAACGACCTGATCCTGCTGCTGGACGAGCCGGGCCTGTCCCTGCACGGCCGCGCCCAGGAGGACCTGCTCGAGCTGATCGACAAGCGGCTCGCCCCCAAGCACCAGGTCATCTACACCACGCACTCCCCGTTCATGGTCTCCCCCCGCCAGCTCCAGCGGGTGCGCACCGTGGTCGACCGGGACAAGGTCGGCACCAAGGTCTCCGCGGACGTCCTCAAGGCCGACACGGACACAGCGTTCCCGCTGCTGGCCGCGATGGGCATCGAGATGACCCAGACGCTGTTCATCGGCCAGAACACCCTCCTGATCGAGGGACCGAGCGACCTGATCTACCTGGACGTGCTCAGCGACGCCGCCGAAGCCTCCGGCCGCACCGGATTGGACCCCCGGTGGGTCAAGACCCCGATCGGCGGCGCGGGCAAGCTGTCCACCTTCACCACCCTGCTCGGCGCGAACCAGCTCAACGTGGCGGTGCTCATCGACTCCAGCACCAAGGACACCCAGGCCGTCAAGCGGCTGCGCGACAACGACCAGCTCGCCGCCAACGGCCTCGTCGAGATCAGCGAGTTCACCGGCCCCGGCGACGCCGACATCGAGGACCTCTTCGAGCCCGCCTTTTACCTCGACCTGGTCAACCGGGCCTACGCCACCGCGCTGCCCAACCCGATCACTCCGGCCGACCTCAACACCAACATCCCGCGGGTGGTGCACCAGATCGAGGAGTACTTCCGCACGCACGGCATCAGCAACGGCCGGTTCAACCACTACAGGCCCGCCGCCGTCCTGATCCGGGAACAGGCCACGCTCATCCCGCAGATCAGCACCGCCACCCTGGACCGCGCGCAGCGCCTCTTCATCCGCCTGAACTCCCTGATCCGCCCTGACGCCGGGTGAACACCGAGCGGACGGGGACCGCCGGTGATGTAGCCGCCGTCGGCGGTCCCCGTTCGGTGAACCCACGGCGTGATGGTTGATCACCGGGTGCCGAGCCCCTACCGGAGGTGAAGGCGGGTCCTGCTCGAAGTGGCATAGTGGCGACGGCCACTTCTTTGCACGTTTTGACTTGTGGAAGTACTTTCGCGTGGCTTTGCACGATCACCGGTTCTCCCGGCTTAGAACTCCTAACAGAATGATCTGGGCGGAGGTGGATTTGTCCCTCGTGGACGATCAACTACAGTGATCGGCCGTGAGGCGAGGTGAGCAGCCGCCGTGGATCGTCTCGGACGACCTGTGGGCC
>NZ_RAQQ01000076.1 GCF_003610785.1 Micromonospora globbae | reverse complement strand
TGTCGGGGTACTCGTTGGAGTGCAGAGGCGAGTACGGCTGATCTTGCAGAGGTCAGGTGTCGTGGTGGGCGCCTTGTTCGTCACGGTGGGTTGCGTCTTGCAGGCGCAGGCGGGTGAGGCCGAGCATGTCGATCAGCCATCCGGGTCCGCCGGTGATGCCGCGGGCGCGTAGGAGGGTGTCGATCTCGTGGTGGGTCGCCGGTCCGGTGTTGGCGAGGAAGTCCTCGCAGATCTGGAGCAGGAGTTGCAGCAGGTCGCCGTGGTAGGTGTCGCTGGTGGCTGCGGGGTCGTCCGGGATGGCCGCGGGTGGCATCAGGCGACGTTCTCGATGGCGGTGAGGCGGTTCTTGAGTCGGTAGCTGGGGCCGTTGATGGGGACGACGTCGCAGTGGTGCAGGAGCCGGTCGAGGATGGCGGTGGCCAGGACCTCGTCGCCGAAGACTTGGCCCCATTCACCGAAGCCTTTGTTCGAGGTCAGCAGGGTGGAGCCCTTCTCGTAGCGTTTCGAGATCACCTGGAAGACGAGGTTGGCCTCGGGCCGTTCAAGGGGCTGATAGCCCACTTCGTCGATCACCAGGACGGTGGGGCGTAGGTAGGTCTGCAGCTTGCGGGCCAGCCGGCCGATCGCGTCGGCGGCGGTGAGGTGGCGGACCATGTCGTCGAGGGTGGTGAAGTAGACGGTGAATCCGGCTCGGCAGGCGGCGACCGCGAGGGACACCGCGATGTGGGTCTTGCCGACACCGGGTGGGCCGAGGAACGCGACGTTGGCTTTGGCCTGCACGAACGCGAGGGTGGCGAGGTCACGGACCTTGCGCGGGTCCAGGTCGGGTTGGAAGCTGAAGTCGTAGTCGTCGAGGGTCTTGTGGTGCGGCAGCTTCGACAGACGCAGCCCGGCGCGGAAGCGGCGTTCGTCGCGGACGGCGAGTTCCTCTTCCAGAACGAGGTCGAGGAACTCCAGGTAGCCCATGGCCTCGGTGTCGGCCCGGCCGGTGAGTTCCCGCAGCGTCTTGGCCAGGTGAGGCAGGCCGAGTTTGGTGGCGCTGGCGTGGATGCGGTTGGTGACCAGCTCACTCACTTCGAGACGTCCTTCAGGTGTGGGCGGTTGGTGAACGGGCTGGCCGCGGCGATCTGCTCATAGACCGACAGCGGCCGGGCCTCGACGGCGACCTGGGCGGCGGCGGCCCGGTTGAGCAGGGCTTGCAGCGGCCCCTGACCGCCGTCGCGGCGGGCCGGTCGGCGTGTGGTCGGCTGCCCGCCGTCGGGGTCGCCAGTGGTGACGGCACGGGTGTGTCCGTCGGGCAGACCGTCCCAGTGGCTCTCATCGACCACGCGGGCGCCGCGGCCCACGGCCCGCTGGTGCGTGGCCAGCAGCGTGGCGCCGTCCAGACCGCCGACGGTGGCGTGGATGGTGATGGTGGCAGCGGTCGCCCGGATCTCCACGAGCTGGCGGTGGCGGACCCGGCGGGCCGGCACAGAGTAGAGGTTGCCGGCGTAGGCGACCAGGCAGTCCTTGCCGACGTGCCGCAGATGCCGGTCGGCGACCACATACGCCCTGGCGGGGATCGGTCGCAGCGCGGCATGGTCACGGACCGCCCGCACGCCGATGATCTCGCCGTGGGTGCGATGCCGCACGGCCCGCCGCTGCGGCACCCAGGCCACGAACGTGGCATCGAGCTCGGCCAACGACGAGAACGCCCGCCCGGCCAGAACATGATCACGGACGATGGTGACCTGCCGTTCGACCCGCCCTTTGCCGGTCGGCCGATAGGCGGCCAGCACATCGATGTCGAAGTCGTAGTGCCCGGCGAACGCGACCGCTTCCGGGTGCAGCGGCACCGCCTCGCCCGGGGCGACGTGCCGGCGGACCACGGTCTTGGTCCGGTCGTAGACGATCACCCCGGGAACCCCACCGAAGTGCGCGAACGCCCGCCGGTGACACTCCCAGAACGCGGCCAGGTCCTGGCTGGTGGTGAAGCAGCAGAACGGATCCCGCGAGTACGACAGCACCATGTGAAACGAGTACACCTTCGGGATCCCGACATGGGCGAGGATGCCGCCCTCGTCGCCCCAGTCCACCTGGGCCTGCGCACCCGGAACAACCTCGAACCGGCGGTGCAGCCCGGCCAGCTGATCCGGACTAATCCCCAACTCCGCGGCGATCCGCGGCCGGGCCTGCTGCAGATACAACTTCACCCGCTGGTAGTTGCCGGTGAACCCGTACTGCTCGACAAGACGTTCATGAATCACCGTGCCCTTGAGCAGCAACTCCGCCCGCAACCACGCATCGACCACATGCGCGAACACGTCGATCAACTGCCCACGAGCCGGCCGCGCCCGAACCGGCGGCACCACCTCGCCACCACCAGCAGCCAGGTACTTCTTCACCGTCCGCCAGTTCAGGCCCGTCTCACGCGCGATCTCCGAGACACTCGCACCAGCCTCGTGCAACGCCCGGAACCGGCGCACATCCAGCCACCGCTGCTCATCCAACGCCCCCACCGCCAGCCGCCCCACGCCGGTCCGATCACGACCCGAGCAGCCTCACCCTCAGTCACCTGCTGACGACGGACAAACAGTGCGCACCTCTGCAAGATCAGCTGTACCTAGCTCTGCACTCCAGGCCGTACCCCGACA
>NZ_RAQQ01000075.1 GCF_003610785.1 Micromonospora globbae | reverse complement strand
AGGCTGCACGGCGAACTCGGCCACGTCCCACCCGCCGAGTACGAGGCGCTACACGCGATGACCCACCCGGTCACCGCACCCCTGAAAACCAGCTAACCAACTCTCCATCAAACCCGGGGCTTGACACGCGAATCAGCGCGATCGATCGTGCGTTCCGGTCGTCGCGGGCCTGTTTGTTGAGCCGGCACATGGAGTCTTCGACGAGTGGATCAAGGAGGTAGCGACGCGACTGCGGGCTGGCAACGTGCCGCTCGGTGGTGATGGTGTCCACGATCGGCTTCCAGCTCTCGCGCCGCTGGTCTTGCCTGGCTGGCAGTGCCTCGACGTGGATGATGTCGTACTTGTGGAACTTGCCGTCGTCGTCGAGGTCCCGATAGTGGACCGGGTAGAGGCGAATCCAACCCGTCCAGGGCGGGTCTATGCCCAGCGCCCCGACGCAGACCGTCTCCCCGTACCGCGCCGAGGGGTTGGGTGCCGCTTTCACTGTGATTAGGAGGCGGAGTTTTGCTGGTCGTGCCAGGACTGGCTTCGGTCTCGGATCTTCGTTGGTGCTCGGTCCCCACAACGGAAGCTGTTCCAACGGAACCACCCACATCGCTAGACGCAGCCGTCCAGACACACTCAGTTACATAGACAGTCTCACATCAAGGGGATCTGGCGCTAGCCGGCAGGGGCGAGGGGCAGCTGCCCAGCCGAACGCCGGCACGGAGAGTTCGCCTGGATTCGTCACGTTCAGTAAACCGCTGTCGGTGTATGGCGCTTCATCGCCGAGCCGGGAAGGCGCGTGCCAGGCGTTTCTGGCGATCGGTACCGCGGTGCTGGGCGCCCTGTGGAGATCGACTTTTGGTGGCCCGGTTTGACCGCTTCGCTTCCTTCGTCCTCCCCTCTTCGGCTGATTCACTGAACAGTGATCTCCAAAATCGGCCCCAAAACCACGGTTTGGGTATGTGGGTGCTCGCACGGCCTGGCCCAACGGCCCACGGCGGGCGCTGTCTCCGGTCACGGCGGTCCCTGGCTTCCGATCTCCCGGTCAGAGCATCGACCACTCTCTGTTGCAGCCGCTGGAAACAGGATGTCGGACCGCCGGGGCTCGGAGGGATCATCAGGGAATGGGTGACCAGGATGCCGCGCGGCGGTTGTCCCCGCGGCGGTGGCGGATCCTGTCGTACCTGGCACAGCATGGTTCTGCATCGACGCTGGACGTGGCGCTTGTTTGTGCGGTGTCGCGGCTGACCGCTCACCGTGACTTGGTGTGGCTGCAGGAGGCGGGACTGGTGCGCCGCGAGCGCTCGCCGGAGGACCGGACCCACACCTGGTGGTACGGGATCACGGCCGAGGGGACCGACGTGCTCCGGCGCGCCCTGACGGCGTCGGGGCGGCCGGTTCCGCTGAGGTTGGGTCAGCGGCCCTCCGGCATGGCGGATGCCCTGCTGTTTCTGCCGTTGATCGAGGTGTCGCGGCGCAACCCGGGGCGGTGCGAGCTGTTCCAGTGGCTGGCGACGATGGAGACCTCGGCGTGGTTGCGCCAGCACGACCTCGCGCAGTTGCGGGCCGACGGCTACGGCATATGGCTGCAGGACGGGCGGTGCCTGCGGTTCCTGGTACACGTCGACCGGGGCCCGGTCGGCGACGTTGTCGCCGAGCACGAGCGGCCGGCGTCAGGGCTGGGTGGACTGTTGGCCGGCTACCGGCGTGCGGGCCGGATGGTGCCGGTCGGGGCGGTTCTTCTAATCGCTCAGGACGCCGAGCGGGAGGAACGGTTGCGGGCCGACCTGCTCCGGGGGCCGCTGCTGAGCGCTGTCGCCACGACCAGGCGGCAGTTGTTGTATCGCCACTGGCCGGACGAGCAGGTATGGCAGGTGCCGGGCGAGAATGGTAGGCGGTGCCTCATCGAGGTCGGATCCTGACCGCACCACGTCACGATGCCCCTGCCGACGCCAACCTCCTGACCGTCACGAGGCCGGCGGCGTGGTGCTGAAGTCAGCGGCGTCGTGCTGCCCTGCTACCCCTACGCTGGCGGCATGAGGGAACCCACCGCGGACCGGACTGGTAGGTGCTGATGAACCGGCATGCGGCGGCACATGCCGAGGCGATTCCCGACGCTATCCGGGCGGACGTGGAGACGCTCTGGCGCTACCACGACATGCGTCACGAGTTGCGCCCGTGCGACGTGGGGATCGGGTTGGGCAGTCACGACCTCGGCGTGGCGGTCATCGCGACGCGCCTGTTTCACGAGGGCCTGTTCCCAAGGATCGTGTTCACCGGCGCGAACGCCCCGACGACCGTCGAACGGTTCCCACGGGGAGAAGCGATGCACTACCGCGAGTACGCCGTCGAGCAGGGCGTACCTGCGGAAGCGATTCTCGTGGAACCGCGCGCAACGAACACCGCCCAGAACCTGGAGTACTCGCGCAGGCTCCTCAACGAACGACAGATCCCGGTGCAGTCGGTGCTGATCATGTCGAGGCCCTACCAGCAGCGTCGGGCCTACGCCACGTGCAGGCTGATGTGGCCGGAGGTCAACGTGGTGTGCGCGTCGAACCCCCTGGAGCTGGACGACTATGTGAGCAGCATCGGCGACCCGCGGCGGGTGGTGGACATGCTGGTCGGCGACACGCAGCGGATCGAGGTGTACGCCGAGCGCGGGTTCGCGATCCCGCAGGAGATACCGGACGAGGTGCGGACGGCGTTCGAGCGTCTGGTGGCGGCTGGCTACACGAGCCGGCTGATCTGAGCTTAGAACTCCTAACAGAATGATCTGGGCGGAGGTGGATTTGTCCCTCGTGGACGATCAACTACAGTGATCGGCCGTGAGGCGAGGTGAGCAGCCGCCGTGGATCGTCTCGGACGACCTGTGGGCCG
>NZ_RAQQ01000074.1 GCF_003610785.1 Micromonospora globbae | reverse complement strand
TGTCGCTCCAATGTCAAGGCATCAGCATGAGGCGACCGTCGAAGTAGCGAGGTATGCCAGCGGCCGAGCTTGCCTGCGGGATAGCCATTCCTCGGAGCCACCATGTAGGGGCGGCTTCGGTAGACTGGCCGGCCATGAATCTCGAGTCTGTGGTGCTTCGCCCAGTAGAGGAGTCGGACCTGGAGGTGCTCTCTCGCTTCGACGCGGAGCCAGAGCTAGCGGGTTCGAGCTGGTACGGATTCCGCGATGCCGGCAGGCAGCGGCGGCGCTTCCACTCTGATGGGTGGCTCGGAGACGAAGACGGCAAGCTGATGGTGACCGCCGATGCCGAAGTGGCCGGCTTCGTCGCATGGGCGTCCGCAGGACATGGGGCCGGCAGGTATCGCAGCATCGGCATTGCGCTACTGCCGGGTTGGCGAGGTCAGGGTATCGGCACCCAGGCCCAGCGATTGCTTTGCCAATACCTATTCGCTCACACGGCGGTTCAACGCATCGAGGCCGGGACCCAACCAGAGAATGTGGCCGAGCAGCGAGCACTGCAGAAAGTAGGGTTCACCCAGGAGGGCGTCCTGCGTTCTGCCGAGTTCCGAGACGGGGCCTGGCGTGACGTGATCGTGTATGGGCTCCTGCGATCCGACCGCCTGGCAGATCAGCCATGAGGACGCTGCAGCCTATGCTGAGCCGCAGCCCAAACCTGTGTAGATCTTGACGGCGGCGAGTAGCCGTCTAGGTGACACTTCGGTCTCGGCGACGATCCGGGCCGCGGACAGCGGCCCGCACCCGGCCAGGTTCAGCAGCTGCGGGGCCCTCCGTCCCCATGAGTTCGTGCGGCTCGCGCCGGAGCTGTTGGCGAATAGGGACAGAGTTCGCTAACAAAGGTGTCAATCAGGCGGGCTTGGGTCGACGGGTACCTTCCTCGGGCGAGCGCTGACCAGTGCGAGGAGGAAGCGCGAAATGGTCACTGAGGGTGTACAGCTGCGCGGTGATGGCCTCGTCCTGCGCGAATGGGTTGAATCTGACCTCAAGCAGAAACCTCAAGCAGATGGTTTCGCTCTTCGATGACCCTGAGGTCGCCTACCGGACCCCGGTGATGACCCCCTTCGACCGCCGGGCGGCGGAGAACTACCTGGACAGGGTCCGGCAGGCGAAGGCCGCGAGAACGCGACTTCATTTGGCGATCACAGTCGATGGCGGCCTGGCGCGAGGCGAGGTGATCCTCAACAATGCGACCGCCATGATCGCCTACATGGTGGGGGCGGCGTACCGGGGACAGGGGTTAGCGACACGGGCGGTCCGCCTGATGACCCGGTACGCCTACGACGTCGTTGATCTACCTGGGGTGTTCCTGGAGATCGAAGCGGACAACGTGGGCAGCGTGTCGGTTGCCCGCGCGACGGGGTTTCGGCCGCTGGACGAGGAGCCCGAGGTGGTGGAGGACAAGGGCCGACGCTATACGCTGCGTCTGTGGGCGCATGAGAGGTCCTGGTAGGACGTGCATCAGGCGGCTGAGGCCTCCGGCGCTGATACGCACGGAGAAGCGGACTGCCGGTAGCTGCCCACGAGTAGGCCATATACGTGTCTGGCAAGGTGTCGCTTCAGGGCCCTGATGGCTTCCGTCCGGCTGTTGCCCATGGCTCTGCGGTTCTCCAGGTAGGTGCGGGCGCTGGCGTGGATGCGCGCCTGGGTGATGGCGATGCGGTGGATCGCGGCGTTCAGGCGCCTGTTCCCGCCGCGGTTGAGCCGGTGCCGGTGCGTGGCCCCGGACGAGGCGGGGATCGGCGCGGTGCCAGTGTGCATGGCGTAGGCGGCACTGGATCGGAACCGGCGCACGTCCCCCGTTTCGGCGACGATCCGCGCGGCGGACAGCGGGCCGCAACCAGGAAGAGCCAGTAGTTGCGGGGCCTGTGTCTTCATCAGATCGTGCAGCTCCCGCTCAAGCTGGTCGGCGCGGCGGGCGAGCTCCTCGATCCTGTCGAGCAACTCAGCGGCGATCGACAAGCCGACGCCTCCGGCCTGCTCTGCGAGATAGGCGCGCACATGGGCCACCCACCGGCGCTTGTGCAGCTTGCGGGCGGGGATCGTCTCGGCGAAGTCCGGGTCGAGATCGTGCAGCAGCCACCGCAGCCTCGAGCACATGCGCACCATCTCGCCGACGAGGTCCTCGCGGTGGTCGATCAGCATCTTGACGACCCGTGACTCGTCCTCCGGCAGCGCAGGCGGCAGGTCCTCCCGCAGCGCGGCGCGGGCAACGGCGAGCGCGTCGATAGGGTCGCTCTTGCCCTGGCCCCGGCCGACCCGCCGGTACCGGGCAGTCAACTGCGTCGGCACCCACACTGCCTGCTCATCGGCGGCAAGGAGGCCCCGCATCAGGCCGCCGGCGACATGCCGGACGTCCTCAACCGCCCACAGCCGTTCGCCAAACTGCTGCGCCCACCGCAGCAGCGACTTCACCCCGCGTGGCCGGGCCGGCGCGGACTTCACGTCAAGTTGGCGGCCGTTGCCGTCGACCGCGACAACAACCAGCAGGTCCTTGTGAGGGTCAACACCAAGAACGATCATCCGTTGCTGAACTCCCAGAACGACGACGAGAGGTGAACCAGCCGGCGGACAGGCCTCAATCGGGGGGTAGGACCAAGCTCCAATCAAGTCACGCCAGCAGGTCGACACGGCGGCGGACGACATGACAAGACCTCGTCAGCCCGGGGGGCGACAGCACGGAAACGAGTCAGCCCGCCGCCGTGGCGTATCTACCACGGCTGCGGAACTGGCCCGCTCCGAACCCCCAGTAGGGCGACAGCACGGGAACGAGTCAGTCCGCTACCGCATCAGCGCCGCCCGAGAGCGGCCCACCCAGGTTGTCATTGAGGCA
>NZ_RAQQ01000073.1 GCF_003610785.1 Micromonospora globbae | reverse complement strand
CCAGGCGACGCGACATCTCAACGCCCGCCGTTACCTGTTCGTCCAGCTCACCGGCGCGAGCCTCACCAACACCCGGCATCCGCTGGCGTTTCCGAACGCCGGCGACAAGAACGACTACCTCTTCGCCTTCCACGGCGGGCTATCCACACCGCTGCGCCAGGCCCTGCACGACTACGCCCGCGCCCTGCTGCGCTCCCACTCCATCGACGAGCCATTGACCTGGGCACCTCCAGGGCACTGCGTCACAGGGCTCACCCTGCCCGGACGCGAGCCTGACGACATCGACCTCGCCGCAGTCGACCAGCTGATCAACCGCCAGCGGCTCACCGCCAGCGCCGCAGCCGTCATGCTCGGCGTCACCACCGAACACGTCCGCTACGCGATCAGCCAGCTGCACCGACCCGGCAAACACAACGGCCGGAACACCCCACCCGCCAGCCGACGCCTGCGCGAGCGCGCCACCGCGCTCCTGACCGCTGAATTCTTCCGACGCGAGTACCAGGACGCCGGCAAGAACCTGCGCACCATCGAGGCCGAGACCGGCATCCACCGCAAACTCCTCGCCAAACACGCCAAAGCCCACGGCATCGAGCTCACCGACCTTCGCACGCTGAACAAGCCCGTCCCACTCGACCCCGACTGGCTCCGAGAACAGACCGAAGTCCACCAGCGCTCCGCCACCGACATCGCCGCCGAGGTCGAGCTCACCCCCGAAACCGTCCGCCGCAACCTGATCCGCTTCAACATCGCACGACGGCCGCAAGGCTTCGCCGGGATGCCCTCCCACGGCCGCACCCACCCCGACCTGCCGCAGGAGATCCGCCGCGCCGTCGAAGGCCCACCCCACGGCTGGCTGCGACTACGCCGCTTCCAACAGATTATCGGCTACCCCAGCATCAACGTCGCCTCCCGCGCGATCAAGGTCAGCGCCGCCACCCTCACCGCCCAGATCGCCAAGCTCGAGGCCGACATCGGTAAATCCCTGCTCAACCGAGGCCGGCCCCGCCACCCGATGACCCCAACCGAAGACGGCCACGCCCTGCTCGCCATGCTCGGACACCCGCGCGCCGCCGAACTGCTTGACCGGTACGCCAAACCGCTACGCGGCTGGCGCCCTGACGATCCTCGCCGCGACCGCACCACACAACGCCAATGAGCAGGACACAACGGCCGCCGACCAGGCTTGAAATGATCATAAATATCGATGAAGTCCTTCGGCGTGGAGCCTTGACAGGCACCGTAGGCAAGGTATCGACTGCAATGAGTGACCCCAGCCGGCGAGTGGATCACAACCCAGTCAGGTTTCGCTGAGTCGCCGTGAACCGCGCGGCGTGCAGCGACTACGGAAAGGGTCGTTATGCGAAAGATCTCACGGGCGCTGGCTACTGGCGCGTTCGCCTTCACCCTGGTCGGCGTGGGGGCCGGGGTCGCCGTCGCCGGCTCCAACACGGTGCAGGCCTGCACCCTCCGCGCCGACGTGCCGGACTCCGACAACAACGCATGGGTCGGCCGCGAGGGCTGCTCCAACACGATTCCCGGCACCGGCTACATCTATGAGGACCGGAACAACTGGCCCGACGACAAGGTGGGCGAGAAGTCCTTCGACGCAGGAACGGCGCTGGTGGACGGGTCCTGCGGAAACGGCGATGGCAACTACTACTCGAGGTTCGAGTCCAGCAGCGGGGCGTCGGCCGAGTCGTCGCGGGCCTACCGCTGCTGACCGGATCGTTCGAACGAGGACAGAGGTTCATTGAGTGACGGGCACAGTTGAGGTTCAGGACCTCTCGTTCTCATACAGGAGGCGCCGGGTGCTTACCGGCGCCTCCTGCACCGTCGGTCGAGGAGTGACCGCCCTGCTGGGCCCGAACGGGGCGGGGAAGACCACGCTGATCAAGTGCATCGTCGGGTTGGCGCGGCCCGATCAAGGACGGGTGGTCATCGACGGTCGCAATGTCAGCGACGGCAAGGCGGCGCAGGCGTTGATCGGGTACGTGCCGCAGAACCCGTCGCTTCCCGGCTTGGCGAAGGTGCGCGACCTCGTCGCTTACGCGGCCTGGCTCAGCGGCGTGGACGCCGCGCGGACGGACAAGGCGGTCGACGTGGCGCTGGACAAGATGCAGGCGCTGGACCTGGGGTCACGGCGGATCCGCACCCTCAGCGGGGGACAGCGCCAACGAGTCGCCCTCGCCACCGGCATCGTGCACGATCCACGGATCGTCATTCTGGACGAGCCCACAGTCGGTCTCGACCCTGGGCAGCGACTCAAGGTGCGAGAGGTGATCCGGCATCTGGGGACCGAGCGGCCGGTGCTGCTATCCACCCACCTGACCGAGGACGTCGAGCATCTCGCGGATACCGTCGCCGTCCTGGCCGACGGCAAGATCCGGTATCAAGGTCCCCTGGCGGGACTGGCCACGACCCAAACCGGCGTCGATGGCCGACCGGGGTCGCCGTTCGAATGCGCCTACGACGACCTGATCATGTCGTTCGGTGGTGCCGAATGAGCCGGATACGTCTGCTACTCGGCTGGCCCGGCCCGCTCTGGGTGTTCCCGGCCGCAGGTGCCCTGATGGCTGCCGGTTCGTTTCTTATCAACAGGAGCATGCTCGCCGCCGACTACGTCACTTGGGCGGCCGTCTCCGCCGCCTGGCATGAGTCGCTGTGGATCCCTGGGTCGGTGGCGGCTGCCGCAGCTGCGGCACTGGGCGCGGCCTACTTCCCGAGATCGTCGCCAGTGGCCGCGCCGCTGCGGCCGAGAGTGGACCACGGCCTGTTCCTCATCCATGGGCTTGCCCTGGCGTTCTGGCTCTGCCTGGGGCACGCCGTCGGGCTGGTTCCGATTGAGATCACTGCGGCACGCCAGGCTACCGCCGGAGCCTTGGCACTGCAGGACGTGATCGTCGGCCTGGCCGGCCTGGCCACGTTGACCTCGATCGGTTTCTGCCTCGGCGCGGCCGTCCGGCACTGGGTGATCGCACCCGCGGTCGGGCTGCTCGCCTTCGCGGTCATGGGCTTGCCCAATACATCGCTGCTCACACCGATCGGGTTGATCCTGCCGGTGCGGCAGTTCGTCACCACCCCCAGGTTCGAGTTAAATCCCCCGACGACCATCTTCGCCGTTGTGGCCTCCACCGCGATCTGCCTGCTCGCCGCCTCGCTGGCATCTTGGGCCAGGTCACGCGGGTCGGTCCGCAGCAACGGCCGCCTCTTACTGACGTGGCTA
>NZ_RAQQ01000072.1 GCF_003610785.1 Micromonospora globbae | reverse complement strand
TATCACCGGCCGGGTCTACGGCTGGGCCAAGGCCCTCAACGCCCTGATCCTCGCCTACGGCGACCGCATCACCATCTAACAACATCGATCACACCACAGGCCCAAACACGGAAATCGACACACTCCCGGACGGGACGCTACGGCCGGGTGAAGAGCTTGATCAACCCTCAGTTCTTAGCGATGCTCCTATGCGTCAAGTCCCTCGGCGATAGCCGATGAGCTGCGTCCGACGTGCGCCATGGTCGTACTCTCAGACACCCGATCGCAGGAGGCACGGATGGGATTGTCAGGCCGGGACTGCCCCGACTGTGGTCGTAGCGTCCGTGAGCCGTTCGAGAAGACAATCACCGGACGTGAGGTGTGCCCGGACTGCGCGAACGCCCTGTTCATGGGCTCCGCTGCGGGTGCGATCACCGGGGATGTCGGGTCCGGGTACGGCGTCTGGGCGATGCTCATGCGCAAGGTCCGACGCTCCAGTTGACCGCACGGCGGTCTGTCCGTCGGCGGTCAGTGCCCGGAAGACTTCGCGGGCCAGGTAGCGCTTGATGCAGCGGATGATCTCGCGTTTCGTCTTGCCCTCGGCCGTGCGCCGGGCCGCGTAGGCGCGGGTGCGTTCGTCGTAGCTGAGCCGGCCCAGGGCCAGGACGTAGAGGGCGCGGTTGGCGTCTCGGTTGCCGCCGCGGTTGAGTCGGTGCCGGTTGGTCTTGCCGGACGATGCCGGAATCGGCGCGACGCCACACAGGTGCGCGAACGCGGACTCGCTGTGCAGCCGCTCGGGATTGTCGCCAGCGGCGGCCAGCAGCGCCCCGGCGGTGTCAGCTCCGACGCCCTTGATCGCCATGAGCTGCGGCGCGGCCTGGTGGGCGAGTTTCTCGATCTCGGCGTCGAGCGTGGTGATCTCTGCCGTGAGTTGCTGGTATCGGGTGGCGAGGGACTTGAGCGCCAGCTTGCTGGCCGCCTCGATCCCGACGAGCCGCCCGGGCCGGCACCGCGCTGCGGCGTCGACGAGCTGTGGCAGCGACAGCGCGCGCAGCCGGTCGCGCAGGACCTGCGGGGCGGTGACCAGCACGGCGCGAAGCTGGTTGGCCGCCTGGGTACGGGCCTTCATCGCCGACCGACGGACCAGCCGCAGCGTGCGGATCATCTCCACAGCACCATCGGCGGTCTTGGGCATGCCCAGCGCGGTGCCGGCCAACACCGATCGGGCGGCCGTCTCGGCGTCGATCGCGTCGGTCTTGCCGCGCCGGCGGCGGGTCTGCCGGTTCGGCCGCACCACTTCCACCACCGAGATGCCCTGGTCGAGCAGGTGCCGCGTCAGCCCGGCGCCGTAGCTGCCGGTCCCCTCGATGCCGACCTGGTCGATCGGGCCGAGCTGCTGCGCCCAGGCCGTCAACCGGGCGTGCCCGGCAGCGGTACTCGGCACGCTGGTCGTGCCGAGTAGCCGCCCGTGCTGGTCGATTGCCGCGGCCACGTGCACGTCGGCGTGGGTGTCCACGCCGACAGTGACTCGCACCTCGACCAGCTCGATCGTCGCTACCATGCCCACCCCAGGCCTCCGTCGCGTCGCCTCGCTCTCTACGGCACCGCCGCCAGCGGGAACGTGGGCAGAACTCCAGGGGGATGCGTCGGGCTCCTATCAGGCCACATCGACCCCGGCTGGCGGCGGCACGGCGACGTCCTCCCGCCGGTCGACGTATCGCTAACAAGGCACCGCGGCCCGTTGTTTCGGGTCAGACCGCCGGGAGGACGTCAGCGATCATGATGCCTGGAGTTGTTTTTGGTCTGGAAACTACGGGCGGGCCGGCTGGGGCGCCGGTATGCCGGTTCGTCGTCCCACGATGTCCACAAACCTATGTAGAGCAGATAAGGATCTGTTAGATCCTGGTTCTCGGAGACGTTTGGTGTCGCGGTATCTCCGGCCGCTGTCACGGCGCGGTGGATGTGGGTCCAGTTCGCCAAGACGCGAACGACTTTGTCGTTGTTCAGCGTCGACTGTCACCTGAAGCGCGAGTGGCGACGCGCCGGGGTCGGCGGCATCCCGGGTGTTCCTAGCGGACGCGACGATCGCAGGGCAGGAGCCTGAACCAGGCGATAATCCGGCGGGTACCGAGGGCGGGGCGCCGCCGGCAGCGAGACGGCGTCGGCGACCTGTTGGTGTGCGGCGGTCCGTCAGCCGTCAGGCGAGTCACGTAGACCGAAGTCGAAGTGCCCGAATCGGGCTCCCTCACTGCTTGCCATCCCCAGGACGTCGGCGAGGGCTTCTCGGAGATTTTCGGGAGTGCTGTCCGGGAACACGCTCGCGACGACGGACTCATCATTGAGCAGACGGCAGACCATCGGCTGGATACGATGCTCGTACAGAGCCGCGAAACTAGTGTAGAAGTCGCGGGTGCCGCGCTTGCCGCCGTGCAACAACGCGACGAGGCACCACAACAGGTCGGCCTGACAGAGCGAGTCCAGCAGGGTGTCGCCGCGTTTGCTTGTCTCGCCGAGCGCGAACGCGTCGACCGGTGCGGCGACGTCGCGACGGAGCGCCGGAACTCGGTTGATGATCTCGCGGGCTTGGGCGATCAGAACACCAGGGATCGGGCGCCCGTCGGCGCTGGTGGGTGCAGTGTTCCACCGAGAGTTCCATACCATCGCGTGTCGGAGCCAGGATGCTCGCTCATATGCGCCAGGCTCGGTGCCGACCGGTTGCAGCGTGAGTGGCCGAACCGCCCACCACGCTTCGATACGCACGGCGAGCGCGATGGCCGCCAGCACGCGCGCCACGATGGTGAATTGGACGGTGGCATCGACGTCGCGACGGGGCTGATCCAGGACCAACCCGTGGGTGTAGATCTGGTAGAGCGCGCGGGTCAGTCGCTCAACCAGGTTCTTGTCGTTGAGCACAATGCCGTAGGCGAGCGCTGACACAGCCCGGTCCAGGAGATCTTGCAATCGGCCGGATGCGTCGGTGTCGGGGTCGTCGAGCAGAGCGCAGCCGTCTCGGGCGATGTCGAAGCCGAGCAGTCGGATCGGTGCCTGATCGCGACGGCGAGACAGTTCAATGACGGCGGTGTCGAAGTCGTCCTGGCCCAGTTGCCAGGTCAGCGCGGCGGCCGGGCCAACTGCGGCCTCCATACCGCGGTACTGCTGCCGAACGACTGCGACGATGCCGTCAATGCGGGCGCGTTCCTCACGTCGGGCCATCTCTACGTAGGGAGCGAGGAGCGTGGGAAGCTCAGTCGAGCGCCATCGGCGGGTGCTGGTGCCGTCGCGGACGAACACGTCGCCGGCGCGGAGCGCGGTCTTCTGGGCGCCACCCGGCTCGGTGTAAGAACTCCTAACAGAATGATCTGGGCGGAGGTGGATTTGTCCCTCGTGGACGATCAACTACAGTGATCGGCCGTGAGGCGAGGTGAGCAGCCGCCGTGGATCGTCTCGGACGACCTGTGGGCCGA
>NZ_RAQQ01000071.1 GCF_003610785.1 Micromonospora globbae | reverse complement strand
ATGCTCGGCCTCACCCGCCTGCGCCTGCAAGACGCAACCCACCGTGACGAACAAGGCGCCCACCACGACACCTGACCTCTGCAAGATCAGCCGTACTCGCCTCTGCACTCCAACGAGTACCCCGACAACCCCGCCGGCCGGTGGCTCGTGGTGCCGGCGGGGACGAGCCTGTTCGACGCCTACCGCGACACGCAGGAGGCGGTCGGGCTGTTGATGAGCCGGGCCGTCGACGCCGCCGGATGGCAGTTCACCACCCTCGCCGGTCCCAACCCCGGCCCGCTGCCCATCCTGACCCTCGATGCGGACACCCACCGCGACGTCCTCGCCGCCGCCAGCACAGCCGGGAGCTGGTTCAGCGGGAACGCCCCACTGCGGCGCGACGACGTCACCGGCGTCAACGTCCACGCCGCCGTTCGCGCGCCGGCTAGGCCCCATGACATTGACCTTCTGCTGACGGCCCACTATGACGGGGTGGGGGACCACCCGGGGCTGCGCCAACCCGGCGCGTCGGACAACGCGAGCGGAGTCGGAGTGGTCCTCGAGGTGGCCCGGATCCTGTCGGCCGGGCTACCTGAGGGCATCGGGCTGTCCGTCGCGCTGCTCGACGGCGAGGAGGTCGGTGCGCTCGGCTCCGCCCACCACGCCGCCCAGCTCCGCGCCGCAGGGGCCGCACCGCTGGTCATCAATGTCGACGGCGCCGGCCGCCTGGACGGGGCAGCGGCGGTGGAGGCCGGCGGTCCTGCCCACCGGCTCCTGGCGCTGCTCGACCAGGCGGGACGGCACACCGGCGTCCCTCTCGCAGCGGGTCCGGTGGCATCGGACAACCGCCGCTACGGCGGAGCCGGTTTCGCCGCGGTGGGAATCGGAGCCGGCATGGTTGGCTACCACAGCCCGGCCGACACCGCGGACCGCGTCGACCCGCAGACGCTGACCGCGATCGCCCGCCTCGTCGTGGCCACCGCCTGCCTCGCCGCGGCGGCGCCCGCTACACTTTCATCGTCGATCGGCGATAAACGATAGAAGGAGTAATGGTGGGCGACCTCCTCGACCGGGCGACCGCGCAGACCTACGCCTCGTGGTTCCGTGCACTGGCCGACCCGACGCGGGTGCAGATCGTCGAGTACCTCGCCCGGCACAACCGGCCCATGAGCGTGGGCGAGATCGTCGCCGCCGTGGGGCTGGCCCAGTCCACCGTCTCCCAACATCTGAAGATCCTCACCGAGGTGCGGTTCGTGCTCGTCGAGCCGGTCGGCACCGCCCGCCACTACCGCATCAACGACGCCTGTGTCGGCTGTTTCCCGTCCGCGGCCGACGTGGTCATGGGCCGCCCGGCCCCGACCCCGAGGGGAGCCTGCTGATGGCCGACATCACCGTCCGCCGGATGACGGTGGATGACGCTGACCGGGTCCTGGCGATCTACCAGGCCGGTCTCGACGGAGGCAACGCCAGCTTCGAGACCGTCGCCCCGACCTGGGCGGCGTTCGACGCTGGCAAACTGGCCGAGCACAGGTTCGTCGCCGTCGATCCCGACGATCGCGTCCTCGGCTGGGTCGCCGTGTCACCCACCTCGGCGCGGTCGGTCTACGCCGGCGTGGTCGAGCACTCCGTCTACATCGACCCCACCGCCCAGGGCAGAGGCGTCGGCCGGCTGCTCCTGGACGCCGTGATCGCCTCGACCGAGGCTGCCGGCATCTGGACCATCCAGTCCGGTGTTTTCCCCGAGAACACCGCCAGCCTCGCCCTGCACCAGCGGGCCGGCTTCCGGATCATCGGCACCCGCGAACGCGTCGGCCGCCACCACGGCCGCTGGCGCGACGTGATCCTGCTCGAACGCCGCAGCCCCGCCATTACCTGACCCACACTGCCGCCGCCGTTGACCGGCGGCCTACTACGCCCTGCTGTTTCGACGAACCTCAACATAAGGAGTTTCTGATGAGCGCCTTGGACCAGCTGCCCGTCGCCGTCATCGGCGCAGGCCCGGTCGGCCTGGCCGCCGCCGCGCACCTGCACGAGCGTGGCCTCCCCTTCCTCGTTCTCGAAGCCGGCGACACCGCTGGCGCGGCCGTACGGCAGTGGGGCCACGTCCGCGTGTTCTCCCCGTGGCGGTACAACATCGACTCAGCCGCCCGCCGGCTGCTCGACGACGCGGGGTGGCCCGCCCCCGACCTGGAGGTTCTGCCCACCGGCGCCGAGCTCGCCGCCGACTACCTGCAGCCCCTCGCTGAGCTGCCGCAGCTCAAGCCGCACTTGCGCTACGGCGCCCGCGCCGAGGCGATCAGCCGTCTCGGCCTGGACCGGCTCCGCACCGCCGGACGCGACCAAGCCCCGTTCCTGATCCGCCTCACCACCGGCGAGGAGATCCTCGCCCGCGCCGTCATCGACGCCTCCGGCACCTGGGGGACCCCCAACGTCCTCGGCGCCTCCGGCCTCCCGGCCCAGGGTGAGAAGGAAGCCGCCGGGTTCCTGGAGCACGCGCTGCCGGACGTGCTCGGCGCCGGCCGAGACCGGTTCGCCGGCCGGCACACCCTCGTCGTCGGGGCTGGGCATTCCGCCGCCAACACCCTGCTGTCCCTCGCTGAACTCGCCGCCCAGGTGCCCGGCACGGAGGTGACCTGGGCGATCCGTTCCGCGTCCCCGGCCCGCACCTACGGCGGCGGGGACGCGGACGCCCTCCCGGCGCGCGGCGCGCTCGGCTCCCGGCTGCGCGACCACGTCGACGCGGGCCGGATCCGGCTGCTCACTGGATTCTCCGTCCACGCGATCACGCCGACCAACGGGCGGGTCGCCGTCGTCGTCCGACACGCCGACGGCACCGACGAATCGGTCACGGTCGACCGGATCGTCGCCGCCACCGGCTTCCGACCCGACCACTCCCTCGCCGCCGAGCTGCGCCTGGACCTGGACCCGATCATGGGCGCCACCCGCGCCCTCGCCCCGCTGATCGACCCGAACGAGCACTCCTGCGGCACCGTGCCCCCGCACGGCGTTGACGAACTTGCCCACCCCGAGCCGGGTTACTACGCCGTGGGCATGAAGAGCTACGGCCGCGCCCCGACGTTCCTCATGGCCACCGGCTACGAGCAGGTCCGCTCCGTCGTCGCCGCCCTCGCCGGAGACTGGGACGCCGCCCGCGACGTGCAGCTCGACCTGCCGGAGACCGGGGTGTGCAACAGCAACCCCGCCGACTCCACCGGCACCGACAGCTGCTGCGGACCGAGCCCTGCGGCAGAGACGGCCGGTAAGGGGCTTGCCACGGGCATCTCCGGTGGCCTGCTGTCCGCGCCGCTTCAGCTCGTCAGCCTCAACACTCCGGCAAGCGGCCAGACCGGCGGCTGCTGCGCCAACTGATGGCCACCTCCACGAGGGTGCCCGCCGACCCGACCGTCGGCGGGCACCACGCCCACGCGTGGCGACTGGTGGCCGCCCTGTGCATCACCTCGACCGTCGCCTACGGCACGCTCTACGGGCGCGGACCAGTGCAGGCGGGGGCGGACCGATCCCGTGGTCGCGCTGAACGCCCAGACGCTGCGCCGGGTACAACTAACACCCGAACCGCGGTGACGCGGGGACAACGTTGCGCGGCACGGGCATCGGATGGCTGGCGCCTAAGAGCTCCTAACTCTTTGAGTGTTGGAGTCGGCGCCAGCAGATGATGGCGCAGGCGAGGGTGAGGAACGCTTCGTGGATGTCGTCGCGGATCTCCCAGCGGATGCGCAGGCGGCGGAACCAGTG
>NZ_RAQQ01000070.1 GCF_003610785.1 Micromonospora globbae | reverse complement strand
ATGCACACTGGTCACCAGAACAGCCCTTGGCTATTGATGTTCTTCCCTAGACAAGAAGATCATCAACCAAGGGCTGTTTCCGTCATCGGTCGGGGTCCCCACAGGACCCCAGGGGTTAAAGATCAAGTTAGACGAGATCGGGTTGCCAGCCCCACCCCTGTCCTCCAAAGACATGCTCGGGTGGCGAGTCGATACGCTGACCGCGCTAACCGAACTCGGGAGAGTCGACGTGGACGCTGAACGCAGACGCGTTCTCAGCACCGCCGCCTACTCGCTCGCCGCGCTGACTCTGCCCTCCGAACGCTGGTGGACAGAGATGGCCGAGAGTGGCCAGGTGCGCGCCGCAGCGGGCGGCAGGACCGTGAGCCGAGGCGACGTAGACGCCGTGCGCGACATGATGTCGCTGTTCTCCCGCGTCGACCAGCGCAGAGGCGGCGGACATGCCCGCTTGGCAGTCGTCCAATACCTCACCTCTGACGTAGCGAGCTTCCTTCACGGGCGCTACGCCGACGACATTCTGAGACGCGACATGTTCACCGCCGCCAGCGAACTTTCCTACCTCGCCGGGTGGATGGCATTCGACAACGGCGAACACAATGTGGCTCAGCACTACTTCAACGTGGCAGTCAAATTGGCCGCCGAAGCCAACAACCCAGCAATGGCAGGGCACGTACTACGCGCGATGGCACATCAAGCCATCGATCTCGGCCACCACAAGCACGCCCTCAACCTCGCCTCGGCATCAGTGGATGGCGCACGGTACGAGACTGCGACTCCACGAGAACAAGCCTTGCTCGGAGTGGTCTACGCCCGCGCATTGGCCGTGAACGGCGAAACACAGAGCGCGGCTCGCGCGCTCCTTCGAGCCGAAGACGACCTTGCCGCCGCCTCAAGTGGAGACGATGAGCCCGGCCGAGTCTTCTTCTTCGGTGAAGCGAGCCTTGCTCACGAGACCGCCTGCGCCCTGCGCGACACCGGCGACCTAGCCGGCGCGACCGCTCAGTTTCGACGCAGCGTCAAAACGCGCAAGGCATCATCCTTCACCCGAACCCACGCCGTCACACTCGGGTATATGGGAGCGGTCCAGGCAAGGCAAGGAGAAGTCGAGGAAGCCTGCGCAACGTGGACCCGCGCCCTGGACGCTATGGAAGGCGTCCGCTCGGGCCGCACCCGCCAGGTCGCCTCCGAGATGCGCGCCATCCTCTCGCCATACCGACGTCGCAGCATCCGGGTAGTCCAAGCGGTGGACGCTCGCGCCCAGACCTACCTTTCAACTTTCGCCTAACAAAGACGACAGCCATCAGCAGAAGCGGGAGACTGGAATGGCAGCCGAGAAATTCACCATAGAACCCGTTGCGCGTGTCGTTGGCGGACGAGTCGAGCCGACGGACGACTATTGGGGCGGAAGCCGGGCCATTATCCGGATTGATGAAAACCGGTTCACCTCAGCAGCCACCAAGGGACTAGAAGAATTCTCCCACCTTGAGATCATCTTTCGATTCCACCTCACTGACCCGACCGATCTGAACCTGGGCGCACGCCGACCAAGAGACAACCCGGACTGGCCCGAGGTGGGCATCTTCGGCCACCGAAACATGCGCCGCATCAACTGGTTGGGCGTGTCTCGATGCCGCCTGGTCAAGGTTGATGGCCTTGACCTTCACGTCGAGGAGCTAGACGCTGTGGACGGCACTCCCGTCCTCGACATCAAGCCCTGGTTCTCGGAGTTCGGCCCACGCGGCGAAGTCAAGCAACCGACCTGGACGACTCAGATGCTCGGACTGTATTTCACAGAGGCCCAGACAGAACAGCGGACAACGTGATCTCGCTACGAGCCCGGACGCCCACGGACCAACTAACACCATCGATCACTGACGGAACCATAGGGATGTCTACTTGCAGAGATAGACACCGCTATGAACTGGCAGCCAAACCGGAATCACGACCCGGATTCAACCTCTAATCCAAGGTCCCGCGTTCGATTCCTACCGGGCTCCACCGCTCCAGGAAGGGGCGCGGAAGGACCCAGACATCGACACCCTGACCATCCTCGCCGCAACAGAAGCCGGCGAGTGGTGTCGCCGTAGAACGTCATGCGCCAGCGGCCGAGGCTTCCAACGATGGACGGCAAGCTTCCAACGCCACAGCGGTCCGGTCCGTGTGGACCCGGCCAACTGCCGACCGACCTTACCGCGAAAGCCGCTAGATCGCGCAGTGGGCGCGGAACGAGGCGTCGCAGAACCAGGGACGCGCACTCGGCACCATCGCCGACGGCGTTCCTCTCGGGCACCCTCACATCCTCGCAGTCGACGACAGATACGTGAGCCCTGTGGCGGAACGCTTGGCGAGCGAAATCGCGGCAGAGGACCAGGCGCATCCCCTGGTCAAAGCGCAGTTTACGACTGATGCGACAGCGCTCACGGCCGCCGTCCGGGCAGTGAGCGCTGCAGTGGGCGGATTCGGGTACGACCTTGCTTGGCGTCGGCTACCGCCCGGAGGCGGGAGTGTTCCGACCGAGATCTCGCTCGATACCGGGGAGACGCCAGAAGAGTTGACCGCAGAAGCATGAATGCATGTCCATCGAGGATGCCAACGCTACCTCTGCCCGGCTGGCTGGACTTGCCGCTCGCAAGGTTGCCGTCAGGCCCAGTCAACCCCGCGACGATGGTCTCATTGCGGCAGCGGCGAGGCGCAGGCCGCCCGGCTTCCTTTTTTTGCTTGATCCCTACCCCCTGCGATCACCCACCTGAGATGTGTGACCGAGGCTGGCTGTCGTTTGGCCACGCCGCAAAGAGGCGGGGCGGCTCTTGTGGAGCGGCCCCGCCTCTTTCTTCAACGTCTTTTCACCATGATCGTTGTCGGAGGTTGCCCCTTCCCCCGGGCAACACCCTCACGAGTTCGTTCAAGGAACTCAGGTGTTACCCATCAACGCAGGGGACACCGTCACGGCTACGTGTCAAGTCGTCAAGACAGCAACTCATCGCCACCGCTCCTCTCAACCTCTCCGCTTCCTCCGCCGACGCGCATGCGATGGCTTTGGACTGGCGTGAAGATCTGGAGGCGCGGCAGGTCGAACGACACGAATGGGTTTCCTCGGCTCACGAGAGCCTCGCACCGCAACGGAGCCAGCACCGATCAACTCGGCGGAACGGTCTGGAAGCAGATCCTCATCACATTGCTCCTCCGTAATCAGCCCCTGCTCGTCCGCGGCTTGCGCCGATGCAAGAAGGGCAACCCTCGGTTGTTCTTTGAGAAAGTAAACGGTGGGTGTCGAGAAGAGGCGAGCAGTCCACAGGATGATGGCTTTTCCGACACCCTCGCGTATCCGCCTTCGACGCGCGCGTTTTTCTCTTCGGCCCAGTTTCGCCCAGCCCAGACACGAGCTTCCCTGGCCTGACCGCAGTCCGAACAATCCAGGCAGGAGACGTCGTCGCGACACCCGCCGAATCGACGTCATCACGCTGATCATCGCTAAGCCAGCCATGGCGAAGCTGCCAACAAGAAGGACCCGTGGCGGCGCCGTATTAGCGCCGTCGCTCACTTGCTCAAGGAGCACAGAAATGACGGCAGCCATTAGCGCCGCCGCGGCGGCCGTCACGGCCAGCGCGGCTTGGACCATCGATCGCAACGAGGCATCGCTGGAAGCCATGCGATGGAATAGGTGGGCGGCGCGGCCCAGCGCGTTGCGCTGGGCCGCAGTGCCCGCCGATGCCGGCGGTCTCCCACCGTGGCTGAGAACAAAGCGGATAGCCCGATCCGCGCCGTCACTGCCGCTCGCGTGAGCGACAGTGACGGCCTCCTTGGCGACGCTCTGCTTCAGGCGAAGCAGAGCGCCCTCGGTGTCCACCACACGGTCCAGCGTCTCGCAGATGTCGTCGTTGACGTTGGTCAGCCAGATGTCCAACTCGTCGTCAGTCATGCTTGCCGGCTCGAGGTCATCGTTTCTGTTCATCGTCCGGCCTCCTTCCAGCCGACGAAATCTTTGTCTTGTAGGGCGCGAGGAGCTCCGCCAACTTGTTCCTGGCATGCCGGTAGTTCGAGCGGACCGTGGCCTCCGGCTTACCCAGAAACTCGGCGATCTGCTTGTGGCTGAAGCCGTCCATGGCCCAAGCGAAGACCCGCCGCTGCTCGATCGGTAGCCGGCTCAACGCCCAAAGAGTGAGACGAGTGTCCTTACGGAACATCACATCGTCTAAGTCGAACGAGTTGGGGTTCGGCCATCCGGCAACCAGGAAACTCTCACGTTCCCGCCGCTGCTTCACCCTACTTCGCGCGTAAGCGTGCTCCGCCACGGTGCGGGCATACCCGCGAGGGTTCTCATCGCTGAGCACGTTCCACCTCTTGTACACGGCGGCCATGGCTTCCTGGGCTGCGTCCTCGGCCTCTTGCCAGGTCGCCCCGAAGCGCCTTACGAAGTGAATGACCCGCGTGTAGTCGAGGCGGAAGAACTCGTCGAAGTCTCGGAATCCGCTTCCCGTCTCCGGCGGCGGTTCCCGTTTGTCCTGGGGCACTCAGCCCTCCTGCTGATCATGCGATTGACGTCGAATGCGCTCATGCGGAGCGACCTCCCAACGGGGGTGGCAGGGAACGAGAAGATCGACACCCCGGTGGCCTTGTGAGCTGAGCGGAGCGGCTCTTCACCCGGTACAAGGCGCGAGGCCGCTCGAACGTGCAAAGCTCGGCCAAGATTTTTTTCGAGATCCTGCTCGCCGGGCTGCACGAGGGCGCGCGACCGGGTCCACCCCGGTGGCGCACCCCATGCGGCCCGGCGAGCCGGTCGGGCAACCGGTTCAGAGGTGATCCTTGACCTCGAGCGCGAGCAGCACAGTCCCGGCGAACGCGCCGGCCCCGTAACAGAACGCGGCCTGCCATGCGCTTCCCCCAGACCGGGCGAGCTGCATCGCGACGAGCCCAGCGATGACCCCCAGCAGGATGGCGATCACAACAGAGAACAGGTTGACGACGCTGCCGTCCACTTAGAGGTCCTAACAAAGTCGTACGACGTGTCGGTACGTGATGATGCAGGTGGCCAGGGCAAGGAAGGCTTCGTGGATGTCGTCGCGGCGTTCCCAGCGGATCCGTAGCCGTTTCATGCCGTGGTAC
>NZ_RAQQ01000069.1 GCF_003610785.1 Micromonospora globbae | reverse complement strand
GCGGCCATCGCGCATCACTCTCCTTCACTGGGCTTAGCCGTCTCGAAGGATCGCGCGGTGGCCGTCTCCTATCTACCCAACACGCCCATCACGGGCAAGTCGTACACCACTTCCGTGGACGCAACCCGCCCACCAACCCCAGCCGCACCGCCCTGGCCGCTGCGTCAACCTGCGCTGCACCGGTCAGGAATACCCCTGCCCGCCTGCACGCGACGCCCGCCGCGCCCAGCAGGCCGCCACCCGCCCCCAGCCTCGTGCGCGAGGCCGCGCACGGGTGACGCAGCCCGCCCACCAGGTCACCGGCTGGTTCCAGCCCACCCGCACCCAGCCCCACGCAGCCTGACCCACACCGACGCAACCGCCCACCGATGGAGGTGCCGTGAGTTTCCGTAGCGAGTCGACCATTGCCGGGTACGCCCGCGCGACGGTTGACCTGCGCGCCCGCATGACCGACTACACCCGCAGCCGCTTCGCCCATCAGTACCTCAAAGCGTTCCTCGAACCCACCGAGGACGCGACCAGCGGCGGGTCCGACCTGCAGGCGTCCGTCATCGACGCATTCAACCGCGCTGCGCACCAGCCGTGGCAGGACGGCGAGCCGTACGTCCTCGCCCCGGCCATGACCGCGATCATCGCCGCCGCCGCTCAGGCACTCGACCTGTCCGGCGACATCGTCGGCAACGATGTCGCCCCCAGCGACGCCGGCGTGCTGTTCCTGCCCGAGCCCATCTACGAGCGCGGCATCCACGGTCAGGTCACCTCGATCGGCGCGATCGCCTGGGCGAAGTTCCACAACACCGCCAGCGGGCGGACCGGCTGGTGGATCACCGGCTGGGCTGACCGCGACGACCCCCTCGACCCCGCAGCCGCCCGCCGCCGACGCCAACTCGCCGAAGCCCCCGAACTCGCCGCCCAGTTCGGCCCCTACGTGCTGCACTCCTTCGCCGAGATCCCCATCGGCACCCCCATCACCGCCGCTACCGATGTGCCGCCAGACGTCGACCGGGACTGGGAGACCGCCCCGGACGGGCGCTTCTGCCTCGACGAGTCGTCGCTGCGGATGCGCGCCGTCGCGGCCGTGCTCTACGCGTTCTGGCGCATCCAGGAACAACCGCTTGCCACCGTCGCCCAACCACCCCTGGACCGGCCCGCCCGCCGCCGCGCGCTTCGCGCCAGCCTGCGCCACGACACCCGCGTCGTCATGCTCCGCCGCACCAAACCCGTCACCGAACCCACAGGTGAGGCGAAGTGGCGCTACCGGGTGCGGTTCGTCGTGCGCGGTCACTGGCGGCGCCTCACCAACGCTGACGGGCAGCCCTAGTGAGGTCGGCCCGAGGCGCGGTGCCGGCCTTGCGGCCGGTCCGTTTCCTCGGACCGCCTCCCGAACCGGACAGGCGCGTCTCCGCGCATCCGGCTCTCCACGTGCCCGTGTCGATGGGCTCAGCTTGTCGCTGCGCTCGCGGCCCATGGTGTCGGGATTCTCTCGCCCCGGTACCGGTAGCGAACGATCGCGACCGGCGACGCTCCGGTGAAGCTGATCCCGTCCGCGACGATCTTCCAGCCCTGCATGAAGCGTCGCCGCGTCGCCTTCCATCCCAGCCCGTTACGGCGCTTGCGGATCCACCGCACGATGCGCCACCACGTGAACGCGTCCACCTTGCTGAAGAACCGTTTGGACACGCCGTGCCGGAAGTAGTTGGCCCACCCACGCAGCACCGCGTTGACGCGGTGCAGCAGTTCCGCGAGGTCGTAGCTTCTCGACCTGTTCGTCAACGCCCGCACCTTCGCCTTCACCGCCGCGACAGCTTTGCGCGACGGCATGGTGTAGACGTACCGCCTCGACGTTCCCCGCTGGCGGTGCCGCTGGATGCGGTACCCGAGGAAGTCGAAGCCCTCGTCAATGTGCACCACCCGGGTCTTGGCCTCAGCCAACCGCAACCCGAGCGGCGCGATCAGGTCGGCGACCTGTTCCCGCAACGCCTGCGCGATCGCGTGGTCGCCGAAGACCATCACGACGAAGTCGTCCGCGTAGCGGACGAGCCGCCAGGTCCCCAGCCCCTTACGCCGTCGCAGCACACGCCTGCCGCTGGTCCCCATCTGCTGCTGCCACTGGGCGACGAAGTGCTCGTCCAGCGCCGACAGCGCGATGTTGGCCAGCAACGGCGACAGGATGCCGCCCTGCGGTGTCCCGGTGATGGACTCCTCCCGCTGGCCGGGTTCGGTCAGGACCCCGGCCTTCAGGAATGCCTTCACCAACAGGAGCACCCGCTTGTCCGCGACCCGTCGACGCACCCGATCCATCAGGGCCGTGTGGTCGATCGAGTCGAAGCACGCCTCGATGTCCGCCTCCAACACCCACTCGTATCCGCGGGTGGCGTAGAACTGCACCTCGGCGATCGCGTCGTGCGCCCGCCGGTTCGGCCTGAACCCGTACGAGCACGGCTGGAAATCCGCCTCGAAGATGGGTTCGAGCACCAGCTTCAGCGCCGCCTGGACCACCCGATCGGTCACGGTCGGTATCCCGAGCCGGCGCCGCTTGCTGGTGCCGGGCTTCGGGATCGTCACCTCCCGCACCACGACCGGAACGAACGTGCCCGTCTTGAGTTGCGCGCGCACGTCGGCCAGGAACGCCTCAGCAGCCCCCACGGCAGCGATCCAGCCGGGTTTGATCCCGTCCACGCCAGCCGTGCGAGCCCCGGTGTTGGTGCTGACCCGATCCCACGCCACGGTGAGAAACGCCGGGTCAGCCACGAGGTTGAACACGTCGTCAAACCGGCGCGCAGCATCCTCGCCAGCCCATCGGTGCAGCTTCGCCTGCATCCCCAGTACCCGCGCCCGAGCCTCGTCGAGGCCCGGCCACGGCGCGCCGGTATTCACCAGCGACCTCCTGGCCTTGCAGCCCGAAGACTGCGAACACGCTGTCCGCCTTCGCCCTGCGAACGGCTTTCCCGCTCTCCACGGTGGGGCGCTACACCCACGACTACTACGCGGACTCCGCCCCGCCCGACACCCACAGCAGACGACGTGCCTGCCCACCCGCGCGCTGGCCGCGCGCCAGGCGGGCGGTGCCGGACGGTTCCCACGTTCACCATTGATCGTTCGGCGGGTGAGGTGCCCAGCTTTGCCCCTGCGGCATCGCCACGACTACGCCGTAGACCTTCACCGTGGCCTCCCTGCCGACATTCGAAATCCGGCTCAGGAGTTCCCCGCCCACGCCCACGGCGTGCACGGGTACGCACCGCACCCCGGCCCGTATCCACCAGATTTGAGCCGAGTGACCCTGAAGAGGCTTTCACACGCTGGTTCCTCACGTACACCTTCCCGCCTCGCTTGCCGGACCCGGCCCGTCTGGCAGTCCCGAACCGTCCCGTCGTTGTCGGGGCTGCTTCCCGCCCTCACCGGCGTCTCCCGGATCAGGCTGCCCCCAGCTACACCCGGCTGCTACGACAGCCCAGGTGGTGGTGGTCTCTCACCCCCACTCGATCAACAGCGCCTCGTGGCGCACCCGCATTTGGATCCACTCCTACATCAAGGGCCCCGACGGGGCGCCGCTGCTGCTCGGCGACACCGTCTCCGTCCTCGCCCGATGACCCGACCCCATCCCCGCGACCGCCAGGAGATACGCCTGATGCACGACACCGGTTACCCCTTCGACACCGCCAACCGTGCCTACCAGCGTTTCCTCTCCCTCGCCAGCGACCACTTCGAAGTCCTCAGCTGGGACGACGCCACCACCGGCCGGCCCACCCTCATCACGTTGACCGACATCGGCAGCCGTGACACCTTCAGCCTGGCCCTGCTCGACAGCGTTGAGGACCGCGCCCCGCACGCGCTGCTCGCCGTCACCACCACCGCCGCGCTGTCCCTGCACGGCCCGATCGCCGGCCGCGCCGCCACCGCCGACTACGCCCCCAAACTGGCCATGCGTGACCCCGACATCGTCGCCACCACGCCCGTGGCCCTGCACGACCCCACGCAGGCGCGCATCAGCGACGACGAGTGGACTGGCGTCCCGCCAGACATCGCCCAGGTCGCACGAACCACCACGATCGACGCCCCGCGCGTGGCGTTGGCCCTGCTGGACCGCGACCGCGCCCGCCTCGCCGTCGTCGGGCCCTTCGCCACCCTCGACACCGCCGACGCCTGGCAACCCGAAGCCCACGGGCAGCCGCCGACCGACCGGCTCCTGCTCCCCATGCACGCCCCGGACAGCACGTACTGACCGAAGGTGCCCGTCCGACTATCACCCATCCCCGCCGCGGCTGCGAGTCCATCCCAGCAGTCACCGCCAGCGGCACCAACCATGCCAGCTGAAGGGGCGCCGCCGACGGGCGGCGCCCCTTCAGCTATTCCAGGAGGCAGACATCATGGAACCTGTGCCCCACCCCGCCGATGACGCCGGTCGACAGGAGGAACTCAGCGTCGGCGATCCGGTCCTCGGGAAGTCACGGCTGCTGTCGCGGCAGTGCGACACCTGCATTTTCGCCCCCGGCAACCGCATGCACCTCGGGCCGGGACAACTACGTGCGCTCGTCACCGAGGCCCGTGAGCAAGGCTCCTACATCATTTGCCATGACACCTTGCCGCACTACCTGCACCCGCAGGCGAAGCCCGCGATCTGCCGCGGTTTCGCCGACCGCTACCGCACCCAGGCCCTTGAACTCATCGAGCGGCTCTGGGGCTTCGTAGAAGTCGACCCGCCGCAACCGTCCGAGCAGCACCAAAGTGAAGAAGGATGCGGCCAGTGACCGGGCACCGAGGACTTCATGCGCGGCCAGAGCCAGATGATCGACCGGATCGGCTGGCCGGTGACCCCGCGTGGCGACGATGGCCGGTACACCCACACCATCGGGCTCACCGCCCACGGCTATCCCGAGCTGCTGATCGCCGGCCTCGACCCCACCATGCTTCAGCCACATGCAACGGGTCGGCGACCTGATCGCCGGATGGGCTGGACAGGACGCCCCGTTCAGCCCACCGCCTGGAACTGCAGTAGATGCAGCCCGACCCCGGCCTGCTAGGCAGTGTCTCGAAGTCGGGTGCGGCGTGTCGGTGGTCGATAGATGGCGAGGTCTCCGGTAGAGGGTTCATCGACCAAGAAGAACCTGAATACCGGAGACCTCGTGGCCACCATAGCGGTGACG
>NZ_RAQQ01000068.1 GCF_003610785.1 Micromonospora globbae | reverse complement strand
GCAACAACCACCCCACCCCGCGCTACGACGTCCACATCGCGACCACCACGACCGCCAAGACAGCAGCTGCAAAGAAGACGAAGACTGCCAATCCCCGGCCCCGCCGCACAGGTTAAAGATCAAGCTAAGGGATGTCTCGTAACTCGGTGATCGGTCCGTGGTGGATCATGTCGGGGTGCAGGTGATCTCGGCGGCCCGCCAGGAGTGGATCTTTCCGTTCACCGGGCTGCAGCCCGCCCAGTTCCGCAAGCTGGTGCGGCTGGTCGCCGAGCGTGGCGGTGACGCGATCGCTGACGGTCGACCGGGCCGGCAGTGGTCTCTCGACCTCGCCGACCGGGTGTTGCTGGTGGCTGCGTACTGGCGCACGAACCTGACGATGCGGCAGATCGGCCCGCTGTTCGGGGTGTCGCACTCCGCCGCGCATCGGGTCATCGACACCGTCGGCCCTCTGCTCGCTCTGGCGCCGGGGCGCCGGCGTCGAGTCGACCAGGTCACCATCGTCGACGGCACTCTGGTGCCGACCCGGGATCACCGCCTGGCCGCCCCGAGCAAGAACTACCGCTACAGCACAAACCTGCAGGTCGCCATCGACGCCCACACCCGCCTCGTCGTCGCCCTCGGCGATCCGCAACCCGGCAACCGCAACGACACCGTCGTCTACCGCACCAGCGGCATCGACCAGAAACTGGCCGGACAGCCCGTCATGGCCGACGGCGCCTACCGCGGCAACCCCGACGTGATCATCCCCTACCGCAAACCCGCCGACGGCAGCGACTTACCCGAGTGGAAGGCGGACCTGAACAGACAGCACCGCACCGTCCGCGCGCAGGTCGAACACGCCCTGGCCCGCATGAAGTGTTTCAAGATCCTGCGCGACTACCGCCGCGCCGCCAGCACATTGACCGACACCGCTTCCGGCATCGCCCATCTCCACAACATCATCCTCGCGGGGTGACGCCAGCACAGTTACCGGGCAACGGCTTCACCGAGTTACGAGACACCCTTTAGGGTGACGATCCGGCCGAGCTTCCGTGACAGTGCTTCGCACAGCAGTATGGGTGCCCTACCGGACGGCTTTGAGCCTGCGACCCAGTGCGAGACGTGAGAGCGGCCAACTCCGGCGAACTCGGGTGCCTTGCTCTCCTGTGCGACCCGCACAAACGCTCGCGCCACCTCGGCGTGCGACATGCCTGCCTCGGCGATGACGGCGGCCAGTTTGGCGTTGCCAGGTCCCGCTTGCGGCACGGTGCACCCCCGTCTAGAAGTTGATCTTTCACCACGTTCACCGCTTCGACGTGCGTCACAGCGTACCGACCGGCTGTGACTTGGGCTTCGCTAGAACTACGCAAGGGCCGCAGCGATGAGCAGTCGTCGTCCGCTCTTGTTGAGCTCGGTCCTAACGGCTCCCCATTGCTACGTGCAGATGAGTGCCGTGGTGGTGGGTGACCGGGCAGGGCGCGCCGCGTGAGCTGTCCCATGGCGCACATGTGCGCGTCCTGCCCACTGGGGGAGGTGGACTGCGTGGCGACTGACCACGGGGGCGAGCGGGCCGAGGCGGCACAGGCTGCGCTAGCACGACTCGCGCCGACAACGAGGCTGTTTGGGAAGCGTCGGGAGGCGCATCGGATGCATCGATGGATGTGGCTCCAGCGCAACGGTGACGCTGTGAACGTTGCGGAGTGCTCGGCGCACTCCCACCGGGGCGCAGCGTATGGGCCCAATGCCGGCTCGACGCCGACGGGGAACGGCCCAACGATGCCACTGACCCAGGACCGGCCCTTGTCGACGCGGGGTGGCATGTGGCGCGCTTCCCAAGCGGGCCGCCGGTCACGCGGTGACCGACCGTGAGCCCGGGGACGCCGCAGCCTGAACCGCCGTTTGCCGTCATGATGGCGGGCTTCGTCGTTGACTTCCACCACCGCAACGTCTGCTCCCGATGCCAGGCGGATGGTAGTTGTCCTCGGCTGGCGCGGGCTGGCGAGAGCCTGTTGGCGTGGCGCACCAGGACCGGGCAGAGGGCCGGGCTGCCGGCGCGCACCGCTGCGGAGTGCGCGCCGGATGGGCCGCGGGCTCGTCCGTGTGATGCGGACGGTGGCCGGCGGTGACGACTTCCGTCCTGGCCGCGCTCGCGGCTCCCAGCCGCCGCCTGGAGGTGGTGACGCCTGAGCTGGTCGCGGAGTCTCGCCGGACGTTGGGGCGTGTTCTGGCGGAGTCGCGGCGGTCGGCGCGTGTGACTCAGGACCGGTTGGCGGTGCTGGTGCGTTGGTCGCGCAGCAGCATCGCCAACGTGGAGGTGGGGCGCCAGTTCGCGCCCCGTGAGTTCTGGATCGCCTGCGACGTGGCGCTGGGGTGCGAGGGCGCGTTGCTGGCCGCGTGGGGCCGGGCGGATGCGTTGGCGCGCAGGCTTCGGGAGCAGGAGAAGGAGGCGCAGATCCGGCAGCTCCTGGCCCAGCCGCCCCCCGGGTGTGTCTGCCGGGAGCTGCATCGGCTGTTGGCGGAGTCGGGGTGGCGGTCGTGACGCGCCGACCTCACACGCCGATCCGGCCGATTTGGCTGTGTCGTGCCTGCGGCCATCCGTGGCCGTGCGGGGACGCGAGGCTTGCGCTGCTGGCTGAGTACGAGCGGAATCGAGTGAGCCTGTTCGTGTACCTGGCCGGGGCGCTGGGCGATGCGGCGGACGACTTGGCCAAGCTGCGTGCCGACGTTCCGAGCGACGGGGAGTTGTTTGATCGATTTTTGGGGTGGCCGAAGTCAAGCCCGGCGGAGAAAGGCCGCGCTAACTAAATCAGGATGCAAACGCTTGTTGCCGCCGGAATTCATTGACGCCGTGCGGCCATTCCGTGCGATCCCATCGACATCCATAAATGTATGTCAGCAAGGCGACAAAGCATTGATTGACCTTCCGCATATCGCAAGGATTCTCGCATCCGCATTCACCGGTAGTTGCGTGAGAGGAGAAAGCGTGAACATCCGAAGTCTCAGAAGGGGCGGCGTAATGGTCGCCGGCCTTCTCGCCGTCGTGCTCGGCGTCACGGCCCTGGAAGCCCCGGCGGTGGCCGGGCAGCGCGTGAAGAACACCTACGACGGCGCTCAGAAGGTTCTTGCGCCGTGCATCGCGCTCGCCATGCAGCAGGAATCGCCGGAGTGGGTCTGCACGAGCGCCGGCCTGACCAGCACTCGCCGCGACGCCCACGGCACCCCCACCACCACCTTCACGCCCGTCGCCGCCACGACCGTCCCGGCCCCCGACCCGGTGTCGGTTCTCGCCGACGACTACGACACCTGGTGCGAAAGCAGCGGCACCTGTCACCGCATCATCGACGCTCAGCGCTACATCGGAGAGACGAAGGGCAACGCCACCTACGGCGACAGCGGCGGTGTCATCGGTAGCTTCGACGTGATCATCCGTAACAGCCTCCAGGGTCGCCGCGGTCGGTGGACCGTCTCCCTGATCTGGGACTATGGTCCGTCGCTGACGTTCAGCGACTCCTGGATCAACTGCTACGAGGTCATCGACAACTGGCCGGACGCCGACTGCGGTGACCACGCTCTCTACCCGGGCCGTATCAGTGGCACGAACTGGCGCTGGAACAGCCCGACCCTCTACGGCAACTTCCTGGTCAACCCCAAGCCGTACTACGCGGCCTTCAACACCGACTTCACCCCCGGCGGTTACTCCGTGCGCGCCCTGCCCGCGTTGGAGACGGCGCGCTTCAAGTGCTACGGGTCGACCGCCGACCCCTGCAAGTTCTGATCCTGTCCGGTCCAAAGTCGTATCATCCAGGTGAATACGGACGCGTGATCGCGGTCCCGTTCTTTCCTCGGGGAGGCCGGGACCGTGCCGTAGTAAGCCTCCCGAGGAGCAGCATGCGCGACACCAGCGCCGCACCGAACGCCTGGGACACGGCCGCGCCGTTCCCCGGTTCGCCGCCGGACATCTCCGACCGCCGCCACGCCATCGGCACTCCTGATGGCAGGTACTGGGAGCTGAGCGAGTCCGGCTGGGATGCCATGCTCGGCTACCTCGCCGACCCCGCCACCCTGGCCCGGCTCGCAGAGTTCCGGCAACATCAAGTGGAGGTGAAGGTCATCGACCGCGCCGGGGAGCGTACGTTCTTCGAGCCGCGCACGGCCGATGACCAGGCGATCATCGATGAGGCCGCGAACTCGTTTCTGCGCGATGTGGGATTGCCGGAGCGGCCGGCCGGCTATCGCTGGTTCCAACGCCTACCCGACGACCTCACCGTCAGAGACATCGACGAAGCGGTCTACGAGGCGATCAAGCACCTACCCCTCGACCACCACCCCGCCGAGGCGGTGCCGGCAATCCGTGCGGCCCTTGAGGAGCTGTACCGGGAACGGTGAGTTGGCGATGGGGGCGACGGTTGACCCGCTGCTGTGGGCGGCGGTCTCGTCGTAGCACGGCGCTCCGTCACCACGTCCCGAGCTGGCGGCAGGATCGCCAGGATGCCGCGCTGGGTCCCCTCTGGGCGGCTGTGACGGCAAGTCCATGCGCATGTGGCAATCGGGCGAGAATGCTGCCGCACTTGACGGCCACCTGTATCGGGCGTACATCGAAACGTTCGTTGCCCATGCGTACACCCTTGAGATACCTCAGAAGTGACCGATTTCGGCCACCAGGCTCGCATGGCCCAGCTTTCGTCGCTGGCCGACCGACTCTTTGGTGCCCCCGGCGTCCGCAGAGATGGGCCGCCGCGGCGGGCCTAGAGAACGGAGCGCTGACCTTCGCAGGAGGAGGGGCATGAACGGCAGCTCGGCACCGTGGGCCAGCGTCAACCTCGCCGCGATCGATCTGGAAGGCACCGGTGCGCAAGACCGGGATGGCGAGGTGATGTCGCGCAGTGCCTCGGGCGCCGGGTCAACGGCCACTTCCTGGTTGGTCACAACGTCTGCGTTGACTGGCGGCTGCTTGAACGCCGCGTTCCCGGACTCGCGCCGGCGGGTCTGATCGATACCTTGCGACTCGCCCGTGTGCTGGGCGCCCAGCGGCGCGCCCTCACCGCGGGTTGCGTCCACTGGAGTGGTGTACGACTTGCCCGTGATGGGCGTGTTGCGTAGATGAGAGACGGCCATCGCGTCGATCCTTCAAGACGACCAAGTCAGAGAAGGAAGAGAGAACGCGATGGCCGC
>NZ_RAQQ01000067.1 GCF_003610785.1 Micromonospora globbae | reverse complement strand
CGGCACCCCCTACACCTTCGGCGGGGACTGCACCGCACCCCACTCCGGAATTCCCGCCCGCCAGTGCGACTGCTCGTCTCTGCTGCAGCAGGCATACCGGGCCGCCGGCATCGCCATTCCCCGCACCACCAGAGAGCAGGTCCATGCCGGTACCGCGGTCACCGACTACCGCGACCTGCGGCCGGGAGACCTGCTGTTCATCGCCGGCAGCCGCGGCAGCACCGCCCGTCCCGGCCACGTCGGCATGTACCTCGGCCAAGGACTGATCGTGCAGGCCCCGCACAGCGGCGACGTCGTCAAGATCAGCCGCCTGGACGCGTGGGCCAGTCAACTGGCCGCCGTACGCCGAATCGTCGATTCATGACCGTTGTAGGTTCTCAACCTCGATGACGCTTTCTCAAGATCGTGTCGTCGTGGATGTCGCTTGCGACATGAATGTGAGTGACGTCGGCGTGGCGGAGGGTCCAATTACGACGCAACGTAGCACGATTCATCGCGTGGCTCGGGAGGATGCGGCTCGCCGCGATGTGCCGATGGCCGTGCGGTGGCGGGGCGCAGACGGGTCGTTGTCGGAGTCGGCGCTGGCTCGCGTTGTGGTCGAAGATGTGCTGGCCGGCATGCCGGTCCGTGACTGCCGCTGGTATCGAGGCCGCCGCTTCTATTCGGGCTGGTACTGGTCGGCCACGATGCGCCGGCTGGTCGCGTACGAGAGCCGGCTGGAGTTGGCCCGGATCATGCTGGCCGACTTCGACGCCGCGGTGGTAGGGATTGCGGCCCAGCCGTTTCAGCTGGTCGGCGAGGATGGCAGCCGGGTCCGCCGGCATGTGCCGGATCTATTGCTGCTCAACGACTCTGGCCTGGTGACGGTCGTTGACGTGAAGCCGGCGCGCCGGGTGGCAGAGCCGGATGTGGCGGCGATGTTCGCGTGGACGCGGGAGGTCGTGGCCGCCCGTGGCTGGGCGTTCGAGGTGTGGACCGGAGCGGATCGTCAGGTGCTGGCCAACGTCACATTTCTCGCGGGTTACCGGCGCAGGCCGGTGGTGAACGAGGCGCTGGTGCCGGTGGCGCTGGAGCTAGCGGCCGGTCAGGCAACGGTCGGTGGGCTGGAGGCGGCGTTGACCTCGTACGCGCCGCTGGAGGTGGCACGGCCGGTGGTGTTGCACCTGATTTGGGCGGGCGCGCTGCACGCGGAGCTGGAGCGGCCCTTGGGGTCCGGCACGCCGATCAGCATGTCGGCCGGGGTAGCGGCGTGACCGATCGGGTGTTGACGGTTGGGCCGGGGGCGCAACTGCTGTTCGACGGCGATGTGTCCGAGGTCGTCGAGCTGGACGGGACGCGGGTGGTGCTGCGCAATGTCCGCACCGGCGGCCTGGTGAGCGTGGGGCTGGCGCGGCTGGTGATGGCCGCGCAGGCGGTGACGGGCCGGGCCGATGAAGGGCCGTCGGTGGGTGTGTTGCTGGCCGGGTTGAGCCGCCGGCAGCGGCAGGAGATCGCGGAGCGTGCTGAGCACGTCCGGGAGGTGTTGACCGGGTTCCGCAGCGGTCAGCCTGACCGGGCTGCGTCGGGGGAACCCGATCCGCGGTTCGCGGCGGAGGTGCCGTGGAAGACCCGTTACGCCAACAAGGCGGCCCAGTTGGGCGTGACCGCGCGGACGGTCGAGCGGTGGGTAGCCGGTTACCGGGAGGCGGGCGAGGCCGGTCTGGTGACGCGGCGTCCGGGCGCGTCGTCACTGGTGGACCCGCGCTGGGACGAGGCGGCGCGGCAGGTGCTGGCTGGGCTGGTGAATGCGTCCACGCCGACGCGCAGCGCGGTGATCGCGCGGGTGAGCGCGGCGCTGGCCGAGCAGTTCGGCGACAGCGTGGTGCCGTTGCCGTCACAGGCGACCGCCTACCGCCGGTTGGCCGAGCTGACCAAGGGCACGAACGCGGTGTCTGGCAGCGCGAAAGGCCGCCGGTCGATCGCCGAGCGTCCGGCGGGGGTCTACGGACGGCTGGAGGCGACCCGGCCCGGCGAGTACCTGATCCTGGACACCCAGGATCTGGACGTGTTCGCCATGGAGCCGGTGACCTGCCGGTGGGTGCGGGCGCAGCTGACGGTCGCGCAGGACCTGTTCACCCGCTGCATCGTCGGGCTGCGGGTCACGCCGGTGTCAACGAAGGCGGTCGATGTCGCCGGGGTGCTGTTCGAGGCGGTCGCCGGGCGGCCGGTCCCGGACTCGTGGCCGCCGTCAGCGGCCTGGCCGTATCACGGTGTCCCGTCGCAGGTGGTGTTCGACGCGTCGGTGCCGTCGGCCGGGCCGGTCTGCGCGCCGGAAACCCTGGTCGTTGATCACGGCAAGGTGTTCCTATCGGCGCATGTGATCGGCGTCTGCACCCGGATGGGGATCTCGATGCAGCCAGCGCAGCTGCACAAGCCTACCGACAAACCCACCGTCGAACGGTTCTTCCGCACCCTGCGCGAAGGGCTGATCCAGCACCTGCCTGCTTACAAGGGCCCGGACCTGCACTCGCGTGGCCTGAACGTCGAGACCGAGGCGTTCCTGTTCCTGCATGAGGTGGAGGACGTGATCCGGGAGTGGATCGCGACGGTCTATCACCGGGCCAAGCACGACGGGCTGACGATTGCAGCCTGGCCACATCTGGCCCTGTCTCCGGTCGAGATGTTCGGCGCCGGCATCGCAGCGGCCGGGCTGCTGCGGCTGCCCGCCAGCCCGGACCTGGCCCTGGACTTCCTGCCGGTTGTCGGGCGCACGATCCAGCACTACGGGGTGGAGATCAACGGGTTGCGCTATAACGGTCCCGGGTTGAACGGCTATCGCAACACGCGCAGCCCGTACCGGGGTGCTCTGGCGGGGCGGTGGCCGATCCGGCTCAATCCGGACGACGTGCGTCACGCCTGGTTCCAGGATCCGGCCGACCAGCGGTGGCACCGGCTCGACTGGGAACACGCCGCCGGCCTGGACGCGCCGTTCTCGGCCGATGCCGCCGCCTACGCCCGCCGGCTGGCTGCCGCGCCCGGCGCGGCCCTAGAGCCGGCGAAAGCGCTTTCGGAACTGCTTGAGCGGTGGAGCGTGGGGATGGTCACCGACCGGCGGGAGCGGCGCATGGCCGCTCGCCTGTCGTTGGAGTACGCCGCCCTGCCCCACGTCGAGCCGTCCGGCTCCAGGGCGCAGCCGGCCGACGAGGCGACCTCGGTCGGCGATCCTCTGGTTGGGGACGACGATGACGGCGACTTCGCCGCAGGCCGTGATGAGGACGGGTTCTACGACGACGCGTTCGAGGTGCTGACGTGAACGGTCTCTACAGCCTGTCCCGCAAGGAGGGCTGGCGACGATGGGTCGACACCCCGGCCCGGACCCGCCCGGAGCGGCTCACCCCGACCGGGCTGGCCGCGCTGAGCGAGGACGCCCGCGACGACTACGCCGAGGCCCGGCACGACTGGCACGCGAACTTCGGCATCCTGAGGACCCCGCAGCTGGCCGCGATTCACGACGAGCTCGACCAGATCGTCGCCACGAACCGGCAGGATCCTGACCGGGTGCGCGGTGCTGTGGTGATCGACGCGCTGCCCGGGTTGGGCAAGACCACGATCGCGAACACCTTCGCCCGTGACGTCGACCGCCGCGCCCGCCGCCGCGCCGGCCCGGTCACCGACGAAGGCCACGAACGGCTGCCGGTGTTCCGGGTCGGGCTGACCTCTCGCACCACGCTGCGCACCCTGAACCGGATGATTTGCGAGTTCTACGGCCACCCTGGGGCCGAACGCGCCAGCGCCGCGCAGCTGGCCGTGTTCGCCGTCGACTGCGTCCTGTCCTGCGACACCCGGCTGGGCATCATCGACGACCTGCACTTCATCGACCTGAACCGCCGCGACGGCGTCGAGGTATCCAACCACCTCAAATGGCTGGCGAACGAGCTGCCCGTGACGTTCGTCTACGCCGGTGTCGGGTTGGCCGAACGAAGGCTGTTCGCCGAAGGACTGGCCGGTGAAGCCGCCGCGCTGGCGCAGACCGCCCGACGCTGGACCCGCCTGGAACTGCCTCCGTTCTTGATCGACACCGACGCTGGCCGTGTCCACTGGATCAACCTGCTCAAGGCCACCGAACGGCAACTCGTGCTCAATCGGGCGTATCCCGGGATGCTGGCCGACATCGGTGACTACCTGTTCGCCCGCACGACCGGCCATATCGGTTCGTTCATCACGCTGGTCACCCGCGGCTGCTACAAGGCCATCCGCCACGGCCACGAACGCCTTGACGTCGACTTGCTCGACACCATTCGCATCGACGAGGCGTCCGAGGCTGCTCGCCACCAGCTGCAGGCCGCGTTCACTGCGGGCTCCATGACCACCCGCCCACGCCGCCGCGCCCGCATCAGGTGATCGGAACCCTGCCCAGGGTGCTGCCTCTGCGGACGAGGATTGACCCGGGTGAGGCGCTCGACGGGTGGCTGCTGCGCCTGGCCCGCCGCAACCAGATGCCCGCGCAGTGGCTAGTCGCCGCACTCGGCCTAGCGGAGGTGGTACGCAGGAAGACGCCCCGGACGTTGGTTCGGGGCATGTCCACCAGCCAGTTACGCGACATGGAGCAGCAGGCCGGGCTGCCCCGCACCGCCCTCGACACCGCCGTCTTGGCCCCCTACCACCTGGTCGGGTGGCCGGCCCTGCCCGGCTCCCGGTTCTGCGCCGCCTGTCTACGCGAGCCCGACGCCCGCTGGCCGATCCGCTGGCAGCTGCCCTACACCTTCGCCTGCCTGCGCCACCACTGCCTCCTCGCGGGCTACTGCCCCGCCTGCCAGCAGGCGCCGCACAGCCATTGGTCGATGCGCACCGGAACGGTCGACGCGCACTGGTGCACCCTGCGCCGGCCCACCAGCCGAGACATCTGCGGCGCCGACCTGCGCGAGCACCAGCCCCACCAGCTCGACCCCGGCGATGCCCGCCTCGCCGCCCAGCAGTGGATCAATACCCTGCTCGACACCATCAACGATGCGGGCGCCGCCGATCAGCTACGCGACGTTCACGGGCTCGCGCAGTGGCTGCGTCGGCGAGTGCACCCGGATGACCTCGGCAGGTTCGGCGACATCACGGTCGCCGCCGCACCCGAGCACCAGCAGCGGCGTCGCCGCAACACCGGCCGACGCCACCAGGTCCTGGAAACGGTCGTGACGGCGGCCGTCGCCACCCAGGCGGTCGAGTTGCTGTCCAGCGCCACTAA
>NZ_RAQQ01000066.1 GCF_003610785.1 Micromonospora globbae | reverse complement strand
CGATCAACTGCTCATCCGTGACCGCACCCACCGACCCTGCGGCCGGCTCCTGCCCCGAGGTGGTCTCGGTCGTCATCTGGCGTCTCTCCCTTGATCGGTCGATCAGCCGTTATTTGTACACACCCCCGACCCGGTGGTCAGCACGGTCGTGACCACCGTCGCGCACCCGCTGTGGGCGCACCGGGCCGATGGGATCGCGCAGCCCGACCGCAATTGGTGGTTGGTGGTCAGGGACGCATCCGGCACGGTTGTCGGTGCCGCGATGCGAGCGGTAACGTTTGCACCCTATCCGCCATTCCTGCTGCCGATGCCCGACGAGGCGGCCGTGGCCTTGGCCTACGCGTTGCACGAGCGCGGGGAGGAGGTGCTCGCCGTTAACGGAGCACTTCCTGCCGTTGAACTGTGCGCCGCCGAGCTGACCCGGCTCGGCGGGGGCAGAGTCCAGGTCAACCAGCACACGCGGCTGCACGAGCTCGGCGAGCTGGCATGTCCAGCGCCCGTACCCGGCAGCCTGAAGCCCGCAGCCGAGGACGACGCCGAATTGGTTATGGAGTGGTTCGGCGCGTTCATGGGCGATGCCGACGAACAGGCGGGCCGCCCACGCGGTGCCAGCGCGCACGAAATACCCGACCGTGTGGAAGTGCTGCGCCGGCTCCGGGCCGGGCAGCTGTGGTTCTGGGTCGATGGGGCTGGGCAGCGGGTGCACCTCACCGGCGCCAACCCGCCGTCGTTTGGGGTCGCGCGTGTCGGCCCGGTGTACACGCCGCCCGCCCAGCGGGGGCGCGGCTGGGCCAGCAACGCGGTCGCCGAGGTGTCACGGCGGATCCGGGCCGAGGGAGCGCGGGTGTGCCTGTTCACCGACCAAGCGAACTCGACCTCGAACAAGATCTACTCCGCCCTCGGCTACCGGCCGGTGGTCGACATGGCCAACCTCGTCATCGTCCGCTGACACGAAACGATCCGCGTGGCAATGGAGTTCATGGTCTGATTTGTCGGTCACCCAAGGCTCGGTTCGGGCGCGGCGCAAGGAAGTCGCCGGTCGAGATCAACGTGAAGCAGCTCGGTGCGGCCGTTGGAGACGCTCCGTACGGCGCATTCCGGCTCGGAGCAGTTCATTCCGTAGGGGGTACGGCCGCTACCGTCGTCCATCGGTAGGTGCGCTCGTCGCGGCGGAGTGCGATGAGTCGTACTTCGCTGACTTCGAGTTCCCACAGCGGGGAGCTGTCGTCCGCCCCCGACACCTCGGGCTCACCGCGAGCCTGCCCTACCGGCTGGGACGCCGTCGCAGCTGCCCGTCTCACCGATGACCGCCGACGCCGGCGGTCCAGCTCGATGATCGGTCGTACTCGGTGGCGAGCACGCCGCCGCTCTGCAGCACCGTGTCGCAGCGGACCCAGAACGCAACGTCGGGGTGCTGGTGGCCGGTCTCGGTGTTGGCCACGGAACTGCGACCGTACTGCACGAGCCGGGCGAAGCCGTGCTGTGTGTGACCAGCGGCCTTGAGCAGGTCGGCGTCCTGGCGACCCAGCACGCGTCGGGCGGTCTTGATCTCGTCGCTGTCGGCCATCGCCGCAAACCCCCGATCACCGGCGGACCGTACGTCACGATGCGCACACACGGCAGATGTCCCCTGTGACAAGCCACCGGACGCGCGGGGCGCCCACATGAGGGCGGGCACGAATGTCGGAGCGGGGCGCTCATTGTCGTCGTCGACCGGCGGGGAGGGAGCCGCTCGCGTTGTCAGAGTTTTGTCGGAGTTGCCGTCGGCATCTGCCGACAATGTCCGCGGCTGGCGTTGCGGGCGTGTCGGGCGGTGGTCGTCCTACGGTCCATCCATGCCCTCCGGACGTCCTGAATTCACCGCCGACCTGCCCCGCAAGCGGATGGCCGTCGCGCTTCTGATCACCGGCGCTGACCAGCGGATTATGCTTGTCGAGCCGGCTTGTCAGGCGGTGTGGGAGATTCCCGGCGGGTGCGTCGAGGCCGATGAATCCCCGTACCAGGCGGCGATCCGCGAAGGCCGCGAGGAGCTCGGACTGACCCTCTCGCCCGGGCGGCTGCTCGTCGTGGACTGGGTGCCACCGGCCGACGGGCGCACCGAAGGGGTCATGTTCGTCCACGACGTTGGCACGCTGGACGCCGCCCGGGCCCCGCGGATCGTGGTGCCGCCGGACGAGTTGACGAGTTGGGCTTGGTCTGATCGGTCGGAGACCGCTCAGCGGCTGCCGCCGCTCGATACGAGGGCCACCGAAGCCCTCGGCGCTCGTGCCGATACGTCAACTCGCTACCTGGAGAACGGCGTCCGGGCGATCTGACATCGGAGGGACGCCGAGACCACGGTCAGCCAGCTACTACGGGGTCCCTCGACGGAGAACTCGTCCCGGCCCGCCTTGCCAGACAGCTGCCCCGCAGCTCGCTTTGCTCACGACTTGGGAGGTACTTCTTTGTCCAAGACCGAAACCCAGGGGCCAACTTCGCCCGGCGCCGCGATCGACTCGGTGTTGCCGGAGTTGCGGGAGATGTGGTGGGAGACCGGCATGCGGGCACGGGCCCAGGCGGGTCTGTTCTCCGTCTTCGCCGAGCTGCCCCGCCTGCTGTGGGCCGCCCTGGCGGTCAGCTGGCGGGCCGACCGGATGCGCACTCTGGTGGTGGCGGCGACGACCGTGGTCGCCGGGGTCATGTCGGCCTTCGGGCTCCTCGCCGCGCAGCGGGTGCTGGTGGAACTGTTCGCCGGCGGGCCGACGGCGGACAAGGTACGCGCCGCGCTGCCCGCGCTGGTGGCCCTCGCGGCGGTGACCGCGCTGCGCGCCGGCATGGCCACCGCGATGGGATACGCCCAGAACGGGCTGACTCCAAAAGTGGACCGGGAAGTGGAACGGGGGTTGTTCGAGGTGACCACCGCGGTGCGGCTGGAGGCGTTCGACGCCGACGCGTTCGCCGACGACATGGAACGCGCCTCCCGCGGCGCGGACTCCACCACCGGTCTGGTGCAGTCGTCAATGAATCTGCTCGCCGGCCTGGCCGGCGTCCTGGCCGTGATGGCCGCCGTCGTCGTCGTTCACCCGCTGCTGCTGCTTGCCCTGCTCGTCGCGACCGTGCCGAACGGGTGGGCGTCGCTGCGCGCGGGACACCTGCGCTACCAGACCTACGCGGCCGGATCGGTACGACGCCGCCGGTTGTGGCTGCTGCACCGCCTGATGGCCGAACGTGACTCCGCTCCTGAGCTGCGCGCCTACGGGCTACGCGCCTTCCTGCTCGACCAGTACGACCGGGTCATGGGGGTGGAGACCGGCATCCAGCTCGCCCTGGCCCGCCGGGTGACCACGACCACCACCGTCGGCGCCATGATCGGCGGGATCGCCACCGCCGTGGTCTACGTCCTGCTCGGGCTGCTGCTCATCGACGGGCAGATTCCCCTCGCCGCAGCCGCGACCTGCGTGATCGCCGTGCAGTCCGCGCAGCGCTCGCTGTCCGTGGTCACCTTCCAGGTCGACCGCGTCTACACCGAAGGTCAGCACTTCCGCGACTACACCGGCTTCATGACCCGCGCCGCCGACTACCTACCCCAGCCGGCAACCACCCCAACAGGCCGCGCCACCGCGCACGAGCAGCTCCGGGACATCACGGTCGACGCGGTTTCCCTGCGCTATCCCGACCGGGACACCTCCGCCGTCGACGAGGTGAGCCTGAGCATCGAGGCCGGGCAGACGGTGGCGTTCGTCGGCGAGAACGGATCCGGGAAATCCACCCTCGCCACCATGATCGCCACCCTCCGCACGCCCACCGCCGGGGCCATCCGCTACAACGGCCGCCCCGCAGACGACTGGGACGCTGACACGCTGCGAGCCCGGATCGCCGTCGTCACGCAGGACTACCACAAGTGGCCGTTCACCGCCGCGACGAACATCGCCATCGGCGACACCACCACCACAGCCGAGCAGCGCCGGATCGAGGCCGCCGCCGCACGCGCCGTCGCCCACGACATGATCAACGAGCTGCCCCACGGCTACGAGACGCTGCTCGACCGCACGTTCGCAGGCGGCCAGGACCTCTCGGGCGGCCAGTGGCAACGCATCACCGCCGCCCGTATGTTGACTGAACTTGAGCGGGCGTCTTCGCAGCTCAGATGGATTCCTCGATTGTCGGTGTCGTACGTTCTGGCGCGGCCCAGTCGCGGATGTGCCGCGGCGATGGCGGCCTGAGGAGCCCATGAGCGGAATGGTGCTGGGCGGGCGCGATGTCGCCGGTCTGAAGCTGGCCAGGATCGGCCGGCTGCTTGAGGATGTAGGGCCGGCGGCGGGCATCCGTCTCATCGACGGTGACGGCTGCGAGGTCGGGGTCGTATCGGACTTCCTCTCGGAGATGCGGGCGCGCGGAAACTCGATCGCGTCGCTGCGCTCGTACGGGATGGATCTGCTGCGCTGGTTTCGCTTCCTGTGGACTGTTGACGTGGCATGGGACCGGACGACACGTGTGGAGGCGCGCGACTTCGTTCTGTGGATGCAGCGGGCCCGTAAGCCGGGCCGCGGAGACGACCGTGTCGTGGTCAACCCGATCACTGGAAAGCGCGGAACGGGTGCCGGCTACGCACCGGCCACGATCAACCACGCCGAGACGGTGGTCCGCTGTTTCTACGACTATGTGGGCAGCGTCGGGGCCGGGCCGGTGGTCAACCCGTTCCCGATCGTGTCGGTGGAGGGTGGTCGACGGCTGGCGCACCACAACCCGATGCAGCCGGCGCCGATGGAGCGCACCGGCCTCTACCGGCTCAAGCAGCCGCAGCGTAGCCCACGGTCGATTCCCGACGGCCTGTTCGAGCAGTTGTTCGCGCGGTTGAGCTGCGACCGGGATCGGGCGCTGGTGGCGATGTTCGTGTCCACGGCGGCGCGGGCGGCGGAGCTGCTCGGCCTCGTGCGTGCGCGTCTGGACATCGGCAACCAGCTGGTCGGCGTCGTGCGCAAGGGCACCGGGGCGGTGCAGATGCTACCGGCGTCGTCAGACGCGTTTGTGTGGCTTCGTCTGTATCAGCGCAGCCTGCGGGGCAAGGTTCCCACCGGGCCCAGCGACCCGGTGTGGTGGACGGTTCGGCCGCCCTACCGGCCGTTGAATTATCACGCCGCGCGTGCGGTCCTGCTGCGCGCCAACGTCGCGCTGGGCACCAACTGGAGCTGGCACGATCTGCGGCACACCGCCGCCTACCGGATGGCAGCGGATGTCAACGGTCTCTTTGATCTCCCCGTAGGCGGCCGGCAGTTGTCCCCGCTGACGGCCGCGGAGTTCTCCCCAACGGCGGCCAGATAGTTCCCCGCCGTTGGTTGTTCGGGGTGTCAGGTCAAGGGC
>NZ_RAQQ01000065.1 GCF_003610785.1 Micromonospora globbae | reverse complement strand
CGCGATCAACTGCTCATCCGTGACCGCACCCACCGACCCTGCGGCCGGCTCCTGCCCCGAGGTGGTCTCGGTCGTCATCTGGCGTCTCTCCCTTGATCGGTCGATCAGCCGTTATTTGTACACACCCGGCCCTGGCTTCACCCCATCCGCGAGACCATCCGGCGACACGTCATCGACGCCCACGTGGCCCTCACCGACACCGCCGATGACGCTCGACGCGCCCTCACGCTGCTGCAGGCCGCCATCCGCATCGACCCCTACAACACCCACCTGCACACCCGCGCGGTGAACCTCCTCACCGCGCTCGGCGAGCACCACGCGGCTCACGAGCTACGCGACGCCTATGCCCGCCGCCTCACGCAGGCAGGCCTGCATCGGGACGGAGACGACTCCTTGACCGCAAGGAACATCTATGACGCCCCCGTCTCCCGCCGATAGCGAGCGGTACGGCCGGGCGGGTGCCAATGTCTCCGCTTCTGTCCAGCGCCGCTCATCTTCCCCTGCGCACGGCTCTCCTCGGACACCGGCGTCGATCCCGCACTCGTGCCGGCACCCTTCATGATGCTGACCCGGGGGTCGTGAGAGACGTTAATGGCTGCAACCAGGTCAATTGCCAGCGGCGAGTCCACCTTTGATGATTAGCGCGTTATTGATCGAGCCGGCACCCGTCTTGCCGCGATGGCCGATAACGGTGCACTGCGAATCACGACCGGCCAGTTTGCTGTCCGTCTTGGATTATCGACGCAGAGCCTCGGCCGGTTCGACACGGGCGGCGCGGATTGCTGGATAGAGGCCAGCTAGTAGGCCCGTGACGACGCCTACGGCAGGTGCGGCGAAGGCAGTCCAGGTTGCGATGATCGGCGTCCAGTCGCGAGCGATTGCAACTATCACGACGGTGCCGATACCGGCGGAGGCGCCAGCGATCCCGCCAAGCCCACCGAGGATCGTGCTCTCGGCTAGGAACTGCGCGGCGATATGTCTCGGCTGGGCTCCGAGCGCGCGACGGAGCCCGATCTCGTGCTGTCGCTCCAGCACCGCGACCAAGGTTGTATTCGCGATGCCCACCGTTCCGATGACGAGACAAACGCCGGCGAGTGTCAAAAACAAATTGCCGAGGTCGGTGCTGACCGCCTCGCTCAGGTCTTTCGGGTCAGGTGGAGTAAGAACGCGGAAGGCCTCGGGACGGTTGGGCCGGATGGCTACCGCGACCTGGGATCCGACGACATCCGCCGCGCCGAGTCGGGTCTCGACGAGCATTCGCTGGGTCTCCATGCTACGGACGCGTTCTGGCCAAGTGGCCTCAACGGTATGACTGGGTATGAGGATCTGTTGCAGCACCTCCGGCTGTCGTTGCACCTGCCCGATGACGCCGATCACGGTAAACGGTATACCCCCGATGAAAATTGCGGGTTGCTGGGAGAGGTCACCGATGCCGAGCGATGACGCTACGCTATCGCCGATGACTGCCACCCGGTCCTGCCGCATCTGGTGTACCTCGTCGAAAAGCCGACCGGTCGCCAGTTCCGGTCGAATCGCCTTCAGGAATCCGGGCGACGCGGCTAGTACCTGCGCTACGTTTTCTTGCACACCAATCAGCGGGACACCGGTCACGTGACCGACCACCTCCGGTGAAACCGCCCAGTACACGCCTGCGTTGATGACGCCGTTGATAGTGGCGACTCGGGCGTCCGCGTCGTCTGGGAAGCTGCTGCGGTCGTCCGCAAGGTCTTCTCGGTCCGCTTCCTCGACCGTAACTTCCGTGGCGGCCAGGGCGGTGAATCGCTTACTAATCTGCCCGCTGGCGGTAGCCGTAAGACCGAGGACAGCGACGAAAGCACCCACGCCCAACACGGTTCCGAGGAGCGTGAGGATTGTTCGGCCCGGGCGCTCAAGAACTCCGCTGGCTGCCTCATCCGCAAGTGCTCGTAGGCGTAGCCGAGACCTCATCGTTGTACCTCGGTCACAATCCCGTCGTGGATAGCAATCGTCCGCATACCTCGCAAGGCAACACGTGGATCATGGGTGATCATCAGGACCGTGAGCCCCTCACGATGAAGGTCATCGACAAGATTGAGAACATCCTCGGCCGTGGCTGAGTCAAGGTTGCCAGTAGGCTCATCACACAACAGCAGAGTTGGCCGGGCGGCGATTGCCCGGGCGATGGCCACCCGCTGCCGTTCGCCACCAGAAAGCTGGCTTGGCAGGGCTTTGCTCCGGTGATCCAGCCCCACTCGAATAAGGGCGTCTCGAGCGGCTGCTCGTCGCTTAGCGGTCGACTCACCACGATACAACGCGGCAAGCATGACGTTTTCCTCGGCAGTACGGTGCGACAGCAGGTGGAATGCCTGGAAGACGAACCCGATCTTGTGGGCCCGCAGCGCGGCTCGATCGCGATCCTTGAGACCTCCGGTATCCGTACCGTCAAGGATGTAGCGACCCTCGGTGGGACGATCGAGCAGGCCGAGTATGTTTAGCAGGGTCGATTTCCCGGACCCTGAGGGGCCGATGATGGTCACATACTCACCGCGGCTCACGCTTAGGTCGCAGTTCCTCAGCGCCGGCACGGGCGGAGGACCGGGGTATGTCACTCCCGCGCCACTTAGCCGAACAACCGAGGAGCCTTGCGGCAGCACGGGAACTGTCATTGTCTGATGCCGACAACTACGGTATCGCCCTGGCTGAGGTTGTCCTGCGTCGCTGTAATGGCAACGTACCCGTCGCCTGTCAGTCCGGTGTCAACGCTTATCCGGTGCTGGGTCCCATCAGGATCGCGGCGGATCACTGAAACTGTGCCGTTAGCGCCTGCCACCAATGCCGAGACTGGTACAACGAGAACGCTGCCGGACGTACTTGCAGCAGTGACCGTCATCCGTACGTTGAGCCCTGCCATCGCCGCTGCAAGGGGCTTGTCGGGCACGATGACGATTGGATAACCGTTACGGCCCCCATCGTCCCGGTTCACGACGAGTTCACCGACCATAGCTACCCGGCCGGGTACCGCCTCACCGACGGTTTCCGAAGCAAGCTCGGCTCGCATTCCTACCTTGACCAGCTCATGGTCGGCTGGGCTGAGGAGGCCCTCGGCTTGCAGTGCTCCGCTTGCAAGGGTGATCGCGGGTGCCGACACAGCGGCGCCCACCTTCGCCTGCAGCCCGTCCACCCGCGCAGGAAATGACGGCAAGAAGACGTACTCGGACAGCGGGAGTGTAGGCCCGGTAAGTGCGGCCAGTTCCTTGTAGGCCTTGTCAGCGGTGGCGAGGTCCTCCCTCGCCCTCTCCACTGCCCTGACCGCGGCGGATCGGTCCGCGCCCACGCGTCCCGCCAGTGCTGCCTTGGCGTCGTCGAGAGCTCGTCGGGCGGCCGTCACCTGTTGCTTGGCCGCGTCGAGCTTGACGGCGTCATCTGGAGCCGTCGGCACCGGCTCGTAGCCGAGTGCAGCGTAGAAGTCGGTAAGCGCGGTTTTGGTGCTTGCCCCGAATTCGCCGTCAACGTCGCCTGGGTCGTAGCCGAGTTGGCGCAGCGCGGCTTGTAGTTGCGCCACATCGGGTCCCGAATAGCCGGGACGCAGGTTTCGGTACGCCGGTTTGCTTCCGGGTAGCACGATGAGGGGCCTGCCGCCGACCTCCAACACTACCTTGCCGGCCTTGATAGTCGACCCGGACTTGACGTTGACGGCGGTGACGATAGGGGCCGACTCTCCCCCGGGATTCGGCGTTACCTCGTACGAGCGCGATGCGCCAACCTCTCCGCGCAGCACAACAGTCCGCGAAAGGACCCGTTCCTCGACAGTTGCTGTAAGCACGGTGGGGGATGGTGGGGCCGCATCGGCAATCGCCTGTTGTGGAGACTTGATCAGGCGTGTCGTGCCGAGGCCGAGGCCGATCGCTGTGACCGCTGCCGCAGTTCCGATGACCAGCAAACCCCGACCGGAAGGTCTCTTGCCTGTCACCGACTAACCACCGCTGACGATCTGATTGGCCAACTCCATCGACTTCGCCACATAAGCCTTGTATTCGGCAAGACGCTGAGCGTTCTCCTCGGCCAACCTATTCTGGTATGCGACGTTGGCAGCGATCCAGGTGGGCAGCAGCTTCACCTGCTGCTTGCATCGGACGTCAGCCACCGCCATCGCCACCTCCTCCTGGGAGGGCGTGTTCACCTTCGGCTTTCGCTTTCCCTGCCAATAGGTATACGTCTCGCCGGGGTCCTTGAACTCGGGAAAGCCTGCATCCTTGAGACATGAGCGCCACTGCTTGAGCAACCGTTGGACGCGGCTGTCATCCAGCGCGCGGCTCCACGCCTCATGCCGTAGGCTCTCAACGAAGTTGCCATCCTTCGGCATGCTGTCGCCACCAGTTACGGCCCGGAAAGACTCACCCTGACAACCGCCTTCGGGCACTGGTACGCCACCGTAGGTGCCAACGTTACCGGTAAGCACCGGTGTTGCCTCAGGCGGAACCTGCGAGATAAATTCCGGCCCCGTTTCCTTAATGTCTCTCAGATAGCCGCGCTCCTGAGCTCGGCGCTCATCAATGAGTCCGAAGCTCGCGATGTCGGCGGAGTCCTGGCCGACGGGTGGGCGCATCGGGAGGTCAAAGCCGAATCGCGCGAGGCACCGTTGCATGACAAGATCTCGCGCATGGATGATCACCAATGACTGCTCGCCTGTGACGCGGCTTACGTCGAGAGGAAAAGAAACATTCCTCGGATCCGCGCCAACCGCAGCTACGTCCAGCTCTGGCTCGTCGGCGGCATCCTCGCCGGACGTGGTCAGACCACATCCGGCGAGGACGAAGACCGCGAGAACCAGTAGCCGGGTCAACCGGTAGGTCCTCAATTCCGAAGGCTCCTAGCAGTAATTCCGGAAGCTATCCATCATATTGTCATACGGACTGACGTCACCGTCCTGGCTTTGACCGGACATCGTCCAGAGATGGATCGCGCCGAACAGGTCGGTCCAATCATAGGCGTAGACGTATGCGCCGCCGGTCTGACGGTGCCGCCAAGAGCTGGTGTCGTCCCAGAACCACTGCTCCAGCGAGACGCGCGAGGTGGTGCAGACCGTCTCCAGGTACGGAGCGCTGCCATAGCTCTTCGCATCGTAGAGACACCACCATCCGCTGTAGTTGGTGGTGCAGCGCGAGTCGTCGGCGTGCGCGGCCGTCGGACTGACCACCATGGTCAATCCGAACACAGTCAAAGCCGCGATCAGCACCTGCGCTAATCTTGCCTTGAGGCCCGTAGTGCTCATGCAACCCTCTTTCCGCGGGTCGAGGCGGCTGCGGCATGCCAGTGCCGCAGCCGCCGTCCAGGCTTGGGTGCGTAACGCTAACAGTCGGAAAGCTTCACCAACAGTCACATCGACTGCAGCTTGTTTACCGTTGCGCCGATGATCACGCCGGGTAGTCGTCCATCGTGGCTAAGGGACGTCTCGTAACCCCGGCCTCTGTCCGTTGAGGACGGTCGTCGATGATGCCTGGGTGCAGGTAATCTCCGCAGCTCGGGCCGAGTGGATCTTCCCGTTCACCGGGCTGACGCCAGCCCA
>NZ_RAQQ01000064.1 GCF_003610785.1 Micromonospora globbae | reverse complement strand
CCGCCCTCATCTGCCTCGCCCGACGCCGCTGCGACGTCCTATTCGCCATGCTCCGCCACAAGACCCCCTACCAACCACGCCCGACGGCCCCCGTCGCTGCTTGACGAAACCCATAGGGACACCCCCCGTTCGGAGGGAAGGCGACGGGCGACAGTGGCGCACGGAGCCGCCGCCCGCGCCACCGAGGGAGGTTGACATGGGTGACCGGGAACAGCTGCACGATCTTCGCCAGCAGGCCCACGTCGCGGGCATCGAGGGCAACTCCAAGATGACCGAGGCGCAGCTGCGCGAGGCGCTGCGCGCGGTCGGCAAGGGCGAGCAGTCGCCGAGGGCCAGGCACGAAGCCAAGCGGTGACGAACGCGGGCGGCGCCGGAACCTCTCGGGGTGCCGGCACCGCTTTGTTCCTTAGCTGATGGTGGCCAGCAACTCCCGGCAGGCGCGCTCGCAGGCGCGGCACGCGTCGGCGCAGACCCGGCAGTGCTCGTGCTTGTCGGCGTGACGTGCGCACTCGTCTCCGCACGCCTTGCACGCCGTGGCGCAGGCCTCCAGCAAGGTGCGGCTGATGTTCGCGTCGTAGCCGGTATGCCGGGACAGCACCCGGCCCGTGGTCGTGCAGATGTCGGCGCAGTCCAGATTCGTACGGACGCACTTGGTCAACTCGGCGACCATGTCCTCGCTCAGGCACGCGTCGGCGCATGCGGTGCAGGCCTGAGCGCAGTCGTTGAGGGCGTCGATCGCCGCCGCCAGCTTCGCCCGGTCGAGGTTGATCGACTTCGGGTACGTTTCCAGCATCGGCAGCGTGGTGCTCGGCATGAGGCAGGTCCTCTCGCTCGGGTTCCCCCTGCCCTACCCGAAGACTCCCGACATACACCGATGGACGTGGGTGGCATGGCGCGAAGACCAGCGGGAGTTATGGCAAGTCCGGACAGGGACTCGCGCTGGTCCGTACCGCAGCCGGAGAGCCTCCGGCAGCGACCGTACGGCAGACCGAACTAGACCGGCAGGTGCTGATCACCACGACACTGCGCGCTGCGGAAAGCGTGGCCTTGCCGAGCCGCCGGCCTGAGCGGGTCCACCGACTCGTGCTGGGCGGCGTGATGATGCCCTACCGTTGGACCATCAACGGCGCCACCTTCGACCAAGCCGAGCCGCTCCTCGTCGAGCGCGGCGAGCGGGTCCCTGATCCCCGCACACGAGGGCACAGATGAAGACACGGGCGTCAGCTGATGCTTCGTGCCCCAGCGATCGGCGATGTCCTGCCCAGGTGGCGAGCGACGACGGAAAGGCCGGCAAGGCGCGCTCTCAGGAGCAGGCGACAACTTGATCGCCGGGTTCCGCCCAAGGCGAAGGCACCGGCCCCACGAGCCCGGAAGGCCGGTGGGGCCGGCGCGGCCGCAGCTTGGCCCCCGGACATCGGTCTAACGCCAGTAGTGCGATGAACCCCTCCGATGCCCAGAACGCCCGCCATGGGGAAGCCGAGCAGGAGATCCTCGAAGCTGCCTGGCGGCGGGTCCAGGCGGCCGGCGTGTTCAGCCAGGTGGGTGGGCACCAGCCCCACGGCCACGAGCAAGAGGATGGCCCCCACAACGTGGTGAACATCTTCCCTACTGAAAGGGAGAGAGCATGAGCTACGCGATTACTGTCCGCCTGTCTGCCGGGTTCGGCCCCACCCTGGACCGTGTGCGGGCGGCGTTGAAGGACCAGGGCTTCGGGGTACTGACCGAGATCGACATGCGGTCGACGCTGCGTGAGAAGCTCGGGATTGGTATGGAGGACTACGTCATCCTGGGCGCGTGTAACCCGCCTCTGGCGCACCGCGCCGTGCAGGCGGACCCGGCCATCGGACTACTCCTGCCGTGTAACGTCGTGGTCCGGGCCGAGGGGCCGGACACCACCGTGGTGCAGGCGATGGACCCGCAGGTGATGGTGCAGCTCAGCGAGGCACCGGAACTTTGGGCGGTCGCGGACGAAGCCGCGGCCCGGCTGCGGGCTGCACTGGACGCCGTAGCGACCTGACACGCGAATGGTTTAGGCGGCTCTCCGGTAACCTGACGGCACCGTCGCGGCGTTCACTGTTGGGCTCGCCCGGCCGCGCGTCGTGGTCACGACGGCACTGCTGGCCGAACTGAAGCAGACCGAACTCGCCGCCGTGCTGCGCCACGAAGCCGAGCATGCCCGTCGCCGGGATCCGCTCCGGCTGCTGGTGAGCCAGGTGGCGCACGCCTGGACCTACTTCCTACCGCTCGCGCGACACCTGCGCCGACACGTAGCGCTTGGCGCCGAGTTGGCCGCCGACCGCGCCGCCATCCGTCACCATGGCCGCCGACCAGTTGCCGCCGCCCTGGTCCAGCTCACCGTCGACGTTCCGTCGCCGGGCCCGGCGTTCGGCGCCGGTCCGACTCTGACGGCCCGCGTACGCCAACTCGAAACCGGCACCGAGCCCCCCGCGCCGCGCATCGGCCAGCGTGACCGCGCCCTGACCGCCGCAGCCACCGTTGCCCTGGCCTGATGGTCCTCAGCGCCACGGCCGTCACACTCACCGCTCCCGCCAGTTGCCTGGCCTGAGGGGCCTACGTTGACGACGCGGGTCGGTGACCGGTGGGTGGCGAGCCGTGCCGCCCTTTCCAGAGCCGAGGAACATGTCCTCGATTCAGATGAACAGCGCCACGAGCGCGCCGCTTATCGATGAAACCGTGCGCTACCGCAGGCACGTCGGCGGCAAGCTGTAGCTGGCTAGCGCGGTCAGAAACGCCAGCGGGAGCCAGTAGAGAGCGATGGCCGTGGCAGGCCCGCCGAATCAAGCCAGGCTGCTACGGCCGTCTCCGCGCACCGATTGGGGCTGCTAAGGCGCGGCAGCCGCGAGTCCGGGCCGGCCTTCTTGGCCTCGCCCGACATGGTGTCGGGCTCCACGCCTAGGAGCAGCTAGCTCTTCTTTCGTGACGGGGTCGCCCCCGTGCTGCGCACGGCGGGACCGGCCGCCGCGGGCGAGCCGGTCCACGTCATGTCGGCCGCGGTCACCTGCCGCGGACGGACGGTGCCGGTGCTGGTGATCCGCCGGCCACCGCGCCTGGATGCGGCGTTTGCACAGGTGCCGGCCGCAGCCCTGAAGCGACGGGCAGAGCACTGCCCTTGACGAATTCGTCCCAACTGACATTCCACGCCGTCCAGCCGTTACCCGCCTGCAACTGCACCTCGGTGCCCTTGAAGGTGACCAGATCGCCGACCTGCGTGATGCCCATCAGCCAGTCGGCGGCTGCGGCGGAGATGTTGGTGCACCCGTGTGAGACGTTGACCTTGCCCTGGTCCCCCTCAGACCACGGTGCCCCGTGGATGAACTCTCCGCCCCAGGTGAGACGCTGGGCGTCCTCGACGTCGATCACGTAGCCACCGTTCGGCTCGCCACGGGTGTCGAAGGTGGTCTGCTCATGCTTTTCCATGATCACCATCTTTCCGCTCGAGGTCGGGGTACTCGGCTTGCCGAGGCTGACCGGGATCTTGCGAATCAGCTTCCCTTCTCGAAAAACCGACATTTGCTTTGTGGCGTTATCGACCTCCAAGGCAACCTGGCGGCCGATCTTTGAGGTGGCGCTCCGGTCGGCATCACCGACGTAATCCTTGCCGATGGGCAGCCCCTCCAGACCGGTTCGGACGCTAATGACGGTGCCAGGTCGCCAGAAATCGGGTGCTCGGTAATAGACTTGGCTGCCATCATCGAGCCACGACCACGTCCCCGGCTGCGGTGGGTCAGTTTTCACGAACAAGCGGCGCTGTACATCCGCTCGCGCCTCTTTGGGGATGGGCGGATCGAAGGCGACAGTTACGGGCATTGCCGTGCCGTATGTCCGCTTGTCCGCGAAATACAAGGTGCTGGTGATTGGCGGTTTCTCCGGTTTCTTCATGGTGGTGAAGGTGACCTTCCTCGTGGTCGTCCCTCCCCCGTCGCCGGTGGCGGTCACCTCGGCGGTGTAGGTGCGTTGGTGCTGCAATGGTTTGCTCGGAACCCAGGCCGAACCGTCCTCCCGCGGCTCAGCCTTGACCGCTTTCCCTTGGTCGTCCCTAAGCCGAACTGCCGTGATCCGGCCACCAGTGACGTGGGCACCGATTTCGGCAGTCACCGGCACATCCCGCGACTGATCGCCCGGCGTAAGCGCGAGATTCGGCGGAACAGCTCGTCCCTCAGCCGGCCGGGCGCCCGATCTCCGTTCAGCAGTGCACCCGGCTAGGACGAACGGTGCGACCGCGATGGTCACCGCGAACAAGGTCAACCGCTGCCTTAACTCCATGATGCATCCCCCGATAGTGACTTCCCGTTGCCCACATTCTGCCTACGAAGCGGCGATAGTAGGTCCACTTGCAGAAAGTTGAGAAAGGCGATGCGGGCGGGCTCTTGGGTCAATCACTGTCGGGCACGCGACCAGACCGTACTGTTTCTGCCCGACTGGTCCGGCCGTGTCGGCCCGCAATCCATCTACCCCGTTGCAACCTTCCCGTTCTCTGCGTCCCCTCGCGGGCGGGCTACCGCCACCTTGTCTCGATCAGCCGAGTTGCTACATCCATTCGGAGGTTGGGGCAGCACATGCACCAGAACAGCAGGACTTCGGCGTCGCGTCGAAAAAGGATGCGGCGCCCGCAGGCACGAAAACTTGCGTATCCATCGGTAACAGGTTGGCATCCCCTGAACCGCCACCGGCTGACCCGTCAACCGTGCATTAAATCAGCAGGAGTTCGTTACGGCCCTCTGCTAGGCGCAAGAACAAGAGTGCGACGGCCATCCCGGCGCTCTTTCTCCAAACAGGCCACAACGACCGACCGCGGGATTACCGTGCAAAGGCATGTCTGCCTCTCGTATTTGGGCTGCGGCGATAAGTACCGTCCTCGCCGTGTCAGCCCTAGCCGCCGTGCCACCAACGCCGGCCGCAGCCGCACAGGAGGTGCCGTGCCCTCGAGTGCCGCCGCCGACACCACTGCCCGCCACTCCACCTCCACCACCGGTTGAGCCGGCTGAGCGGAAAGTCGGCGGGGACGCGCTGGCGACGTCAGGACTGGCGATCCCCGCGGGCGAGCCGATGGCGCCAGCAGTGACCGCCACCGCCTGGGTGGTGGCTGACATCAGCAGCGGTGAGGTCCTTGGCGGGTGCGCTCCGCACGAACGCCGGACGCCGGCCAGCGTGCAGAAGCTGCTGCTGGTAGCGGCCCTCATGCCCCGCCTCGACCCAAAACAGATTGTCGAGGTGAAGCGGGAGGATCTGGCCGACCTTGACCCGGCCAGTTCGTTGATGGGCGTGGTCGAAGGTGGCCGTTACTCGATCGAGAACCTGTGGCTGGGCCTTCTGCTGAGGTCGGGAAACGACGCAGCCAACGTGCTGGCGCGTGTGGGCGGCGGCGACCGAGGCAGGCAGGGCGGAGTCGACAAGATGAACGACGAAGCGCGCCGTCTGCGAGCTAACCAATCCCATGCGGTAACACCGTCGGGCCTGGACGGCCCGGGCCAGTACACCAGCGCGTACGACCTCGCACAGATCGCGCGGGCCACCTTCGCCCGGGAAGACTTCCGGCGATACATGCAGACAAGAGTGGCCACCGTGCCAGCACAGCCGGGCAAGCCGGCGTTCGAGATCGTCAACGACAACACCCTGCTGGATCGCTATCCGGGAATGTTGGGCGGTAAGACTGGCTTCACGTCACTGGCCCGGCAGACATATGTTGGCGTAGCCGAACGTGACGGACGGCGGCTCGCGGTAACCCTGCTCGGAGCGGAGACCGCGCCGCTGGGCAGCCTAGGGGAGGCGATCGCCCTGCTCGACTGGGGCTTCGCTCTCCCTCGCGACACGTCCGCTGGCCGTCTAGTGGAGCCGGAGGAGAAGAAGTCGTCTGCGATGCTGTTGCTGAGTGGCCTCGTCCTCGGCGCTGCGGGCGCACTGGCCCTGACCGTCGCAGCCCACTGGAGACGTCGTATTGGTGCACGCAGGGAATCGGCCACGAGCAGGACTTTTCGCTAGCCGGGCTGAGCGGACCCGTCGTGCATGCCGACGCTAGCGGCATCTGCGGCAACGGGCGCACGGAGCTGGCACACCGCGTGCTGATCGAGAGGCGATGTCGACGTCTGAACTCGAGGGCCCTCCGCGTTGCCCTGTGGTGTTGCGGTTTCATGCCCCATCGCGTCTTCGGCGAACGGCCGTACTCACCACGCTTCAGCCATGCACGACCAGCACATCGTCTCGGTGGCGCGCCTTGTAGCTGGCAGAGGGCGACCAGTGATGCCGCAGCCTCCCGGTTGCGTCCACGGAAGTGGTGTACGACTTGCCCGTGATGGGCGTGTTGGGTAGATAGGAGACGGCCACCGCGCGATCCTTCGAGACGGCTAAGCCCAGTGAAGGAGAGTGATGCGCGATGGCCG
>NZ_RAQQ01000063.1 GCF_003610785.1 Micromonospora globbae | reverse complement strand
TGGTACCACGGCATGAAACGGCTACGGATCCGCTGGGAACGCCGCGACGACATCCACGAAGCCTTCCTTGCCCTGGCCACCTGCATCATCACGTACCGACACGTCGTACGACTTTGTTAGGACCTCTTAGGGCAGCTCAGATAGAGGTCACATTCGCACGGCCCTTCCTGAGGCAGGCGCAGGCAGCGTCCGAGTTCAAGTTCGGTCTTGTAGAAGTTGGTCTGGAGCCAGTCGAGTGCGGTCTGGTCGAGTTGGCCGCGGCGCAGAGTGTCCGCCAGAGGGCCGGCGATAGCCGCTCCAGGCTGCAGGACGGCCTGGTAGTCGGCCAGCACGACCGGGTCGGAGATCTGCGAGTAGGTCATGGACATGCCCGCGCTGAGGTGCCCGAGGATCTTCATGATCGTCTGGGTGCGGGCGCCTTTCTCGGCTAGTTGGGTGCCCAGCGTGTGCCGGAACCGGTGGGCGTGGATGGCGGGCTTGCCTTCGGCGTTGAGGATGCCGAGTTCGTCGCAGATGCGTCCGAGCGGCACCGCGAACAGGTATTCGACATCGGCGAGCCGACCGTTGTTGAGAAACAGGTAGCGCACACTCTTGCCGGTGTCTCTGTCGTGGATGCCGCGGTCCTGGTGTCCGGCGCGCAGTTCATGGAGACGGCGGATCGCTTCGGCAGCTTCGGGGTGGATCGGCACGGTGCGTTCTTTGAGCGATTTGCCGGCGGCGAGCCGCAGCCGCGGGGTGCCGTCGGGGTAGGTGTCGAGGCAGTCGAGGTGCAGCCGGCGGATCTCTCCGCGGCGTGCGCCGCTCCACCGGGCGACCAGCAGCGCACACCGTTGCAGCGGGCACTCGACGGCGCGGATCGCGGTCATCAGCGGTTCAAGTTGGTGGGCCGGGATGAACCGTGGGACGCGCTGGACCGCCCGTGGAACGTCCATTCGGGTCAGTACCGGGCGAGCGGGCATGTCGGTCCACTCGGCGTGGGCTCCGTAGCGGAAGAACACGGTGACTTCGGAGATTATGCTGCGGCGGTAGACGTCGCTGAGCGGCTGCTCGGGGTGCTTGACTTTGCGCTGCCCGCCCAGCCACGTCATGAAGTCCAGCAGGTCGGCGCGAGTCAGTTCGGCCAGGTTCTCCACAGCCGGGCGTTGCTGGGCCAGCCAGATGCCCAAGCGTCGCATCGCGGCCCGGGTCGAGCTCATGGAGTCGGGCCGCACGATGAGAGCTCGTTCGACCAGGTAGCGGTCCATCACCGCGGCGATTCGCGGCTCCGGGCTCAGCGGCGGCAATGGTTTACGGTCCAGGCGTTGTGGCAGCCGGTCGGTGATCCCGGCGTGGAACAGCGCGATCCCGGTGCGGAACACGTTGGTGCCCCACGCGTTCTTGATCGTCGTGAGGTGCCGTGGGCTGAGGACCTCGTCGATGCCGGGGACCTGGTCAAGGGTGCGGATCGTCGCCCTCAATTCCTCGACATCGTCGGCGGTGACCGCGTGCAGGTCCGGGTCGCCGCGGTGCAGCACCAATCGCATCACGGTCCAGGACACCCGGAACGTGCTGCTGTCGGGGTTGTGTCCCAGCGCGGTCACCTGCTCGCGTAGCTGGTCGACCTGGGCGGTCAGTGGCAGGCCGAGCTGGTCGGCGATCGACCACGGTTTGATCACACCGATGCCGAGCAGCCAGCCCCAGTCCAGCCGCAGTCGGCCGGTAAGGGCCAGGTAGATCAGGTAGTCGCGGGCGTTGTAGTTGATCCAGCCGGCGGTGACGTCGAAGTCAACCCCGGGGCCGCGACGCCGGGTCTGGGTGTCCTTGTTGCGCCACCCGAGCCGCTGCCGCAGCGGCTGGTCGAACCAGCTATCAAGCTCGGGGAACTGGCGCAGGAAGCGGACATGTCGGCGATGTAGCCGGATCTTGCGATCCTGGCTGTAGATGCCGCTGTGCTCGACGAACGACTCGTACTCCTCGGCCGGACAATGGCGTGGACCACCGACCAGGCGCGGTGGCGGTGACGCCGGTAGGCGCAGAACGGCTCCGCTGACGGTGCGGTGTCCCCGATCGCGGCCCGGTAGTCCTTGACCACATCGGGATCACTGACCCGGGTGTAGATCTTCGTCGAGTCGGGGCTGGCGTGCCCGAGCCGGGTCATCAGGGTCAGATCCCGCATTCCGCCCTCGAACATGCGGGTCGCGTGCGTGTGGCGCAGCGCATGCGGTGTCAGCCAGGCGTCGCGGACGCCAGCACGCCGGGCGGCCCGGGCGAACATGCGCACCAGACCGTCGTAGCTCAACGGCTCCAATCGTCGTCGGCCGCGACCGCCGACGAGGAACACATAGCCGGTGTCTGCGTCAGCGGGGCGTTCGTGCATGACGTAATCGCTGACGGCCGGCAAGGCCCGGCTTTCCAGCAGGTCGACGGTCCGGTCCCGGCGGGATTTCTGCCGCACCCCCGCCGGGTGATCGGTCCGGTGGCGGACCACGATTCGCCGACGTCCGTAGGAGATGTCGTCCAGCCGCAGGCCGAGGACCTCTCCTGGCCGCAGGCCGCCTTCCCACATCATCTCCAGCAACGCGCGGTCCCGCCGGTTGCGCAGCACGCCCAGCAAGGCGACATAGGTGTCGTCGGACATCGGTCGTGGCAGCGACTCCACCGTCTTGATTCGCAAGGCCCGACGCACCGGCCGCTGCGGACGCGACGTCACCAACGGCGTGCGAGGACGGCCCGGAACCCGAGCCGCTGCCTGGTCGGAGATAGTCACGATCGGATTATCGGCACCGCCGTACCGTTCGACGCTGATCAGGTACTCGAAGAACGACGACACCGCAGCCAGCACACGGTTGCAGGTCTTGGCCGCCAACAACCGGCCGTTCCCGGCGGTCAACCCGAGATCCAGCCGTTGGGCCTTACGGCCCGACGAACGGGTCCGCAACCACTCGATGAAACTCACCGCCAGCGCAGGCTTGAACTCCTCGACCGTCAAGCCGCGCTCGTGCAGAAACTGGAACAGCTTCTGCAAGTCATGCGCATAGGCACGGACCGTATTCGGCGAATAGTCACGCACCGTCAACAAGCGGAGGAATCCGGCCACTTCGGCAATGGGCACGCCAGCGTCGTCGACCAACTCCACACCCGGCTGCCCGACCGGGGCATCAACAACCTTCGTCACACGCACGCTGGACAACGTAGGGGTTCACCGAGCCGTCCACAGAATCAGTGGCACCTCAACTGTCCAGATAAGAAGGTGGCCACACCCGCAGAACCGCTCGGAGAGGGTGCGGACGTTGCCGACACCGTGCGCCCGTGACGGCAAGGGCCCCGGCCACCAGTACGGGCTGCCCGACCTGATCGAACCGTCCGGCACCACCCACGGCATCCTCCCCACACCCACGACGGTCCCGTACGGGTCAAACAAGTCCCCGTCCGCCGGTGCCGCCCGCCGGCCGAGCCTCGCCGGCATCGCCGGACAGTTCCTGCCCACCCCGACCGCCGGGGATGGCACCGGCTACCTGAGTGGCAGCAACCGCGACACTTGGCGGCCCACCCTCGAATCAGCGGTCCGCGGCTACCGGCCGCACCCCGGCGGGAAACCATCCGACCCCGAGGCGCTGCTGCCCACGCCGAGGGCCAGCGACACCGGCACCCCCGGCCGCAAAGCCGGAGCCGGATTCCGGCCACCGCTGTCCCAGGTGCTACTGCCCACCCCGAGGGCCACCGACGGGGCGAAGGGCTGTCCCGGCCAGCGCGGCTCCCACGGCGACCTCACCCTCCCCTCAGCGGCCGTGCGGGTACCCACCCGAACCCTGCCCACCCCCCGCGCGTCCGACGGGCGCGGCCCCGCACTCCACGGCGACGGCGGCGCGGACCTGCGCACCACCATCGCCAGCCTCGGTCACCTCGACGAGCAGCGGTGGGGCGTCTACGCCGCCGCCGTCGCGCGATGGGAGCTGCTGCTCGGCCGACCAGCGCCCGCACCCACGCAGACCGGGCAGCACGGCAAGCCTGTGCTCGCCCCACCGTTCGTGGAATGGCATCTCAATGACCGAGTCAAGGGGGGCACAGAACGGGCTGCTGGCCTGCAGGCGTGCGTCAACGGCGATCTGTGAGCGCCGCCTCGATGCGGAGGCCGACACCGATAAAGACGAGCATCCCAGCGAAGACGTAGCCCTTGGCCGGCGTGCTGTCGGTCGCCAACCCCACCATGGTGATGAGCAGGCCAACAAGCAGGGCAATGTTGCCGAGAATTCGAGCGGTGTTGAGTCTGCGCTCTCGTGCGTCCACGAACAGCACCGTACGGATCGGAAGCGAGCAGAGTGCCCTCGGGGTCGATCGATCACATCAACCGCGCCGAAGCCCTATTCATCTCGACGGTCCGACGATCCGTCGGGCCTCCGCGAGGACCTCGTCGTTGACCTCCTGCTCGGTCATATCGGTGTACTCGAGCGTGTCGTACACGTCGTCGAGTTCGACCAGGCGTTCGGCGAGCGCCACCCGGTCATGACCGATGGTGGAGTGCGCCCACACCACCAGTTCCAGGGTGGGCATACGCCCGGTCAGGACCCTCGAAGCCATGACCCTGACCGCCGCTTCCCGCCCCGCTTGGCTGCCGCGTGGGTGGTAGGCAAGCCCCACGTCCTGCAGCGCGGCTTCGAGTAGGTCGGGCACGTCTTCATCGGCATGCCGGATGTGAACGCCTGCCAGCGTGGCGAGGTTGAGTCCGTCGAAGCCGGCGACCAGCAGGTCGCAGGCGGCGCCAACGACTTCGGCCGCGGTGACGTGGCCGACGCTCCACAACGCGGCGGCTTCGTACATCCGGGTCAAGACTTCGTCGCGTTCCACGCGCCCATCCTGAATCAGCAGGCAATGAAGCGCCCTTGGTTTATCCAGGCGTGGTCAGGCCGCACTGGCCGGCGCGGCCTGTTGAAAGCACCGGCTGTCGCGCAGCAGCGCCCACAGCACGTCGACGCGTCTGCGAGCCAGAGCTATCAGCGCTTGCCGCGGCTTGCGGCCTTCGGCTCTCTTGCGGTCGAAGTACTCGCGGTTCGGGCCATCGAACTTGAGGCTGGTCAAAGCCGACATGTAGAAGACCCGGCGCAGTGTCCGGCTGTAGTGCTTCGGCCGGCACATGATGCCGACTCTGCGGCCGGACTCCCGCGGCACCGGCGCCAGCCCGGCGAACGCGGCGAGATGATCCGCATCGCGGAAGTTGCGGGTGTCGCCGATGGCCGCCAGGAACTCGGCACCAAGCACCGGCCCCATCCCGGGCATGCTCAAAATGATCTTCGCCTGTGGGTGCTGACCGAACAGTTCGGCGATCTCGGAATCAAGCTCCTGGATCCGGCGGTGCAAGTCCAGCAGGTAGTCGGCCATCTGCTGAACCAACCGGGCGGTCATCCGTTGTCCTGGCAGCTCGACGGTCTGGGCGGCGGCCGCCGCGCACGCCTTATCGGCCAAGACCACGGCTCGCCGGGCACGACGCTCCTTGAGCCGAGCAGTGATCTGCTCGTGTCCTGCCTGCCGAATCGCCTCCGGTGTCTGGTACAGGCTGAGCAGGATCAGCGGGCCCCGCTTGGCGAAGTTGAACACCTTCTCCAAGGCCGGGAACGTGCCGGTCAGGTAGTCACGCAGGCGGGTGATGGTGCGCGTCCAGTCGGTCGTCAGATCGGCCCGGTGCGCGGTGAGGACCGCCAACTCGGCAATCAGGTCCGGCTTGAGCGTCAACGCGGACAGGTCCCGGCGCATCCGGGCCGTCTCGGCGATGATCCAGGCGTCCTTGGCGTCGGTCTTGCCCTCGCCGCGGAAGGCGCCCGACATGCGGTGCACCGTCCGGCCAGGCACGTACACCAGACGCTGCTCCGCCGAGAGCAGCAGCGCGATGACCAGTGCAGCAGGGCTGCCTGCCAGGTCGATCGCCCAGGTCACGTCCTGGCCGGTGCCGCGTCCCTTGGCGACCAGGTTCTCGATCGCCTCCTGGTCGTTGGCCACCCGTTGCGACCAGATCACCCGTCCGTGATCGTCGACGGCCGTCGCGTGATGCGCAGCCTTGCCGGCGTCGATCCCGATCCAGGCCCGTTCCAACTCTTCCTCCTCACGTGACATCAAGGTTCCCCATGGAGCACCCCGCCTGCACAGCCTTAGATAGCGACGACTCGCGGCTCTCAATCAGCGACCAGGGTGTCCAGAAGGAGCCGGGCGGCCATACCACTCAGGCCACCAGACGGCGTCATGGGCCAAGCCACACCCGGCCCCTCTGGGTCGTCCGAATGATCTCATCCGGACATCGAGGATCCTAAGGCTCATGGGCCTCGACGCCGGCCACGTCACAGACCCCGCGTTAGGGCTGCCACGCACCCTCGCGCTGCGGGTCCTCGGCAACGGCGTCGTCCCCCAGCAGGCGGCGGTTGCGTCCACGGACGTGGTGTACGACTTGCCCGTGATGGGCGTGTTGCGTAGATAGGAGACGGCCATCGCGTGATCCTTCGAGACGACCAAGTCATAGAAGGAGAGGAACGCGATGGCCGCAT
>NZ_RAQQ01000062.1 GCF_003610785.1 Micromonospora globbae | reverse complement strand
CCCTTGACCTGACACCCCGAACAACCAACGGCGGGGAACTATCTGGCCGCCGTTGGGGAGAACTCCGCGGCCGTCAGCGGGGACAACTGCCGGCCGCCTACGGGGAGATCAAAGAGACCGTTGACACAGGTCTGTTCCGACCAGATCTGCTGATCGAGGTCGAGGCGGTCGCCGCGATCGCCGACCGCTAGACCCCACGTGCGAGCGTGCCTGGTGGATCTGGAGCCCCCGGCCGGGATCGAACCGGCGACATCTCGCTTACAAGCTCTGTGCATCGCGTCCGCACGCGTCCGGGAACGGCTGCACGCTGGGAGCTTCGTCCATGCCAGCGCACCTCAGGGTGCCCGAGTCCGGGCCAGTTGCTGTCAGCGTTGCTGTCGGCAGCTATTTCGCCGGCGAAGTTCGACCTCTTCGTCCCGAACGCCGGCACGGCGCACTCTTACTTGTCACCCGTTGTCGTCCGGTGCTGCTGAGCGTGGCCATCATGCCGGCCAGCGCTGGACGTGGTCAGCGACTTGCGGTGGTTTCGCTGCCTTCGTGGTGCCTCTGCCTTGCAAAGATCAAGACCGTTGTCGGTGAGCGTCGGCCACTGCCGCTGACCTGCTCGCGGTGCCGCCGACCGTCGACCCTAGGCCGTGTCCGTCGCCCGGCTTGGCTGTACGAATGGCTGTACAAGCGGACCCTGATCACGAGCCTCAGACACGATCCTTTCGCACCTGGCGGTGCCCTCGCACCGTCCAGTGTGCGCTTGGCTGCCGCAACTGTCGGCTGTGTAGTGGTTTGCGCATATCCGTACGACCAAGCCACCTCACAGCAGGGCGACCGGTTCGACCAGCGCCCAGGGAGGCAGGGTTAGATGTGGGTACCAGCCAGCCTCTCCTGGCGACTGCCGGTGGAAGGAGCCGTCTTGCCCGACAACGGAAAGTTCGTGGACGAAGTATTCCGTGATCCGAGCGTCCGGCACGGGCTACGGATTTTTCCGGCTGAAAGTATTGACCAGCTCATCTTTGAGGTACGCAACGGGAAGCTAAACATCCGGTGCTTCGCAACTAACCGATGGCGATTGGCCAAGCCCGAGGAGGTAATTCGCCAACTCACGGTTCTTATGCTGTCGAACCAGTACGGCTATCCCATCGACCGGATCTCGGTCGAAGTTCCCGTGAAGATGGGATCGTCCTACGCGGCCAAGAAGGCTGACATCGTCGTTTATCGCGAGAACGCGAAGTTGCACCCACACATCGTGGTGGAGGTAAAGAAGCCTCGGCGACGAGATGGCCTAGAGCAGTTGAACTCGTACATGAACGCGACAGGCGTTTATTTTGGCGCTTGGATAAACGGCGATGACGCCGTCTTCCAGTGGCGTAACGAGCCTAACCTCTTCGAGCAACTTCACCGGCTGCCCGCTTCCCACGAGTCGCTAGACGACGTCAAGCAGCCCATGACAAAGGGACAGCTTCGCCCTCTCCTCGATTTAAGAGACGAGGTCGAATACCTTGAGGACACCGTACTGGCAAATGCCGGCGTGTCCGCCTTCGAGGAGATTTTCAAGCTCATCTTTACCAAGTTGTACGATGAGTTTGAGAAGGCTGAGACCGATCCGGTAGAATTTCGCACAACAACGGCACCAGCTCGAGAGCAATACGAAAGGCTCAATAGCCTGTTCCACAGGGCCTGCGAAGAGTGGCCCGACATTTTCGCCCCTACGGAGAATCTGGAATTAACTCCAGAGGCACTAATCTCTGTGGCGTCCGCTCTTCAGACTCGGCGCCTGCTCGACGCCGATCTTGACGTAATCGACGCGGCATTTGAGTACATGATTAACCCGGAGCAAAAGGGCGACAAAGGCCAGTACTTTACACCGCGCTCGGTTGTCAAAATGTGCGTTAAGATGCTCAACCCTAAGCCCGGGGAGCGGGTGATCGATCCATCCTGCGGGCCGGGCGGCTTCCTGGTTCATTCCTTGCAGTGGGTGACCGACAGGTTCCTGCGCGAGAAGTTCGCTCGCAACCTTGAAAAGCGCAAGTATGATTACGCAGGCAGCCGGCTATTTGGCATCGACTTCGACCCGCGGCTCGTGCGCGTAGCCAAGGCCATGCTGCTGATCTCCGGAGATGGCAAGACGAACATCTTCCGCGTCAACTCTCTAGATCTGCGCGAATGGCGGAGTAGGACAGACGGACTTGAGGGCCGAGTCAAGGACGGCACTTTTGACATCATTCTGACGAATCCCCCGTTCGCGGGAAGCATTACCCAGCCCGAGATTCTGGGTAGTTACGACCTGGCATACAAGGGCGATCCGACGAACAACAAGCGGTCGAACCGGATGACTCGGGACGTGCTGTTCATCGAACGGTGCATGCGGCTTTTGAGGCCAGGTGGACGTATGGCGATTGTGCTTCCTCAAGGAAACTTCAACAACGCAAACGCCGACTACATTCGCGAATGGCTTTTCGACCAGGCCCGCATCTTGGGGGTCGTTAGCCTGCACCCCAACACCTTCAAACCCTTCACCGGCACCAAGACTAGCGTCTTGGTGCTACAGAAGAGGAAACCGGGCGAGTCGACAGATGAGAGCGAACCCATCTTCATGGCCATCAACGAACTTCCGGTCAAGAACAACAGTGGGGACTATCTGTATCGCGTGACAGATGGTGAGTTTGACCTCGATGAGGACGGCAAGCGCATCGTTGCGGACGACCTGGACGAGATCGCGGACGCATTCATTGCGCATGCTCGTGCTCAGAACTTGAGCTTCTGGTCGGAGAGTGACTAGCAATGGCGACCGTTCTTACAGTTGCACCCCTCGAGCTGGAGCGGACCAGCAGGATAGACCCCGAGTACTACCTGCCCGATTACCAAGACCTGGAGGATCGGTTAAAGCGCCTCAAAGCCTCACCGCTGACCGACGTAGCAAAGGTATCGGACGGTAACCATGCAAGCATTAGCAAGCATTTCACGTCCAGCGGCGTCAGGTATTTGCGCGGGCAGGACATCAACGACTTCTTCATCAGTGCAGGTTCGCCGGTTTACCTACCCCTGAAGACCTACAACTCAGCACCGATGCTCCGATCTCACATGCAGCCCCTCGATGTGCTGGTGTCGATCGTCGGGACGATCGGTGCCGTTGCACTATTACCTGCCGACGCCGGCCCTGTCACCGGTAGCTGCAAAATTGCCATACTTCGGTCGCGTACTGTTGACCCATACTATCTGGCGGCTTTCCTGCTTTCCCGCTACGGGCAGATGCAGATGCGTCGTCTCACGCGGGGCGCTTTGCAGATGGGCCTGATTCTTGACGACTTTGATCAAATCAAGGTACCGACTCCCAGCCCTGAACTTGTCGAGCTTGTCACCTCTCGAATCGAAATGGCCCAAGCAGAAAGACGCTCAGCCGATAAGGCGTTCGGATCGACCGTAAAGTCCAGCTTGGTACAGCTGAATCTGGCGGACAGTCCCTCCAACTATGGGGCCAACCACCTGTCGCTGGAGAGGTCTAAGGTAAGGAGCATCGGACGACTAGACCCGGAATTCTTCCTCGCGCGAGAGCATCACGATCTGCGGGAGAGAATCTCTAGCAACATGGGCACCTTGGATGAGGTCTGCGACCGCATCGCAAGTGGCGTTACCCCGGCCAAGGAGGAGTACACGACCCAAGGCGTCCCCATCTTGAAGGTAGAGGGTTTGGACAGCATCGGCACGGCTCGGCATACCGATGGGTTCGTGAGCGCCGAATGGGCAGCCAGAAACCCTAAGGCTGCTGTACAGGCTGGAGATGTTCTGATGCTGTCGGCCGCACACGCGGCAAGTTATATCGGCAAAAGCGGCGTTGTTGTAGACGAGCTGCCAGCCGAGGCGCGCGTCGTCGCCGAACTCATTAACCTGCGCTCTACAACTGTTCCACCGGAAGCGCTCGCGATCTATCTCAATCTTCCGCCAGTTAGGTCCCATGTACGCGGGCTCATCCGTGGCAGCACAGCTCACTTGTACCCGAGAGACCTGAAACAGGTTCCCGTTCCTGACCTTACTGGCGATCTCGGCGAGGAGTTGACTTTCGGCTTTCAGGAATCGCATAAACGTCAACGGTCGGCGCGGACTCTACTTCAGGAAGCCGTCACCGCCGTTGAAATTGAGCTGGACGCGCTGAGCGACATTTAGGCAAACAGTGCTGGAACTGCGCCATCCCGTCTGCCATCGACCCGCCCTCTGGGGAGCGGGCCGCCGCCCGGCCCGCCACGTCAAGCGGACCGTGACGGCTCGTACGGACGCTGGCGGGTCGGGCGGTGGTCTGCTCGGCTTGCCCGGGTCGATGGCAGGCGGGATGGCCTACCGCAACCACCCACGGACGGTGAGCCGCCGGCGGAGCCCCGGCCATCCTGGAGCCGGAGCGCCCCCGCCGGAGGCGCAGTAGCCGCAACCCCGCGACCGCCGCCAGCTCACCGACGCGGCCGGCGTCCGCTCCCCTACGCCGCGCGGGCTTATGGCCGCGCGGCCCGGCCGGCTGCCGGCCCACCCCTTACCGGTCAACGGCCTGTTGTTCTGCGGCGGCCCTCCGGGCTTTCCCGCTCTCCGCGCCAGCCGCCGGGCATCAGGCGTGACGGCCGCAGAGCGACAGCGGCAGCGGCCGGCGCGCGCCCAGGCGGCGGCGCGTGCGGCCCGTCAAGGGCCGCCTTGAAGACGTACAGAAACTTTGAACCACTTCGCCGGCAGCCGGCCGGCCTCACCTCGGTGGCTGCGTGGCTGCGTCGCCCGTCTGCTCGCGCCACTGGCCGCCGTCGGCCTGGACGAGACGCCGGACCATCGCGCGGGCTTCATCCTCCGTGTCGAACTCCCACCGGAGCACCTTGCCCGTCTCCGAGTCACCGGCCCTGGCCACGACAAGCCAGCGGACCTCCCGGGCGAGCCACACGTCACGACGAGTCAGCCGTCCCCACACCCCGTTCCACCAGCGCCCGACCAGTTCTCGTGCCACCGGCTGATCGTACATACGTACGATTCGCGTTCACTGCGGATGTCCGGCCTGTTAGCGGAGTGCAGAGGTCAAGCTCCCTCCGTAGGCTGACCGCATGTCCGCCCTTATCGACACTGCCCGGGATATCGCACGCGGCAAGCTAGAGGCGGTGCTGCCCCGTCGATGGAGCCACGTTCAGGCGGTGGCTGCCAAGGCTCGGAGCGTCGCTGCGGCCGTCCCCGACGAAGACCGGGACGTGTTGGTCGCCGCAGCATGGTTGCACGACGTCGGCTACAGCCCGGACCTGGTCGATACGGGCTTCCACTCCCTCGATGGCGGTCGGTGGCTGAGGCGGCAGCGGTTCGACGATCGGATCGCTGCTCTGGTGGCACACCACTCGTGCGCGTGGCTGGAGGCGGAGGAACGCGGGCTCGATGCGGCCCTGGCCGACGAGTTTCCCCGCGAGGAATCGGCGGTCGCGGACGCACTCTGCTTCTCGGACATGACCACCGGGCCGGATGGCCAAGACTTCGAGGTCTTGGAGAGGCTCGCGGAAATTCGCTCTCGCTACGGCCCAGATCACCTCGTCACGCGTTTCATCATCCGTGCAGAGCCGGCGATGGTGGCGGCAGTACAGCGCACGCAGTCACGTCTCAGTCGCCGGGTTCCTCAACCGATGTAGGGCTGCGGCCTGTCCTCGTAACCGTGTTGGATGCGCAGCAGTGTCGACGGGTGAATCGCCAGGTCCGGCAGCTCGTCGCGACTCAGCCAACGCACGTCAGATGACTCGTCGCTGATCGCGAGTACCCCGCCGCGAGGCACGGCGCGGAAGCAGAGCGAGAACTGCTGGCGCACCTCGCCGTCGGAGTATTCGATGACGTGTCCTGGATCGGAGTAGACGCCGACAAGCCCGGTCACCTCAACCTCGATGCCGGTTTCCTCTCGGGTCTCTCTGACCGCTGTCTGCGCGACGGTCTCTCCGATCTCCTGCCCGCCGCCCGGGAGGGACCACAAGCCGTTGTCCGTGCGCTGGATGAGCAGCACTCGGCCGCGGCCGTCCCGCACGAATACGGAGACGGCCACGACGATGCTGTTGGCCTTGGGCGCGTTCGGGTCGTGGTAGTGCTCGATCCTCGCCACAGGATCTAGGGTGCCACCTCGGTTCGTTCGAGCGTGTAGGAGGACAACATGACTCGGTCGAAGCTGTCAGCGTAGGTCCTGAACAGATCGCCGCCAGACAACCTGCGCAGGTGCATCACCGGGGCATGTGGCGCCGGGATCCCGAGGACGTGCATGTTGACCAACATCTCGTCATCGAAGCGGTAGATCGAGTTGTAGAGGGTGGTTTCGTGGTACCTCACCTCCACGTCTGATGTGTCGCCGAGGCGGTTGTAGTACTGCATGACCTGCCGAATCTTGGCAGCCATAACACCCGGCGCGCCCTCCTCGACGCTCCTTCGCTCGATGGCTGGCCTTGTGGGATCACCCAGCAGAATTTTCACCGACACTCCGTCCTGCGCCTTCTGTCGGAGGGTGTCGATAAGACCTGGGTCCTGCTCGACGAGGAAGAGTCCCGCGTACGCGAGGATGTCGATGCGCTCTTCGGCTCTGTCAATGAGTCGACGCCACACTTCGTAGGGAACCGACGATCGCCGCGAGTAGACCTGGATGACCTCGTTCTGGCCCAGGCGTGACGCCTTCTCGGGAGTTACCGCGTTCGGCCACAGATACGACTCGCTCTCTCGCACAAGAGCGGCGATGGCATGGCGGTGACGTGGGTACGGAGTCCGGTCCTGGGTGATCCACCGCTCCACCGTTTTCGGGTCAACCCCGATCTTCTCTGCAATCCCAGCCGGAGTCATGCCGTTGGGGTGTGTACAAATAACGGCTGATCGACCGATCAAGGGAGAGACGCCAGATGACGACCGAGACCACCTCGGGGCAGGAGCCGGCCGCAGGGTCGGTGGGTGCGGTCACGGATGAGCAGTTGATCGC
>NZ_RAQQ01000061.1 GCF_003610785.1 Micromonospora globbae | reverse complement strand
GCCGCCGTCGGCTGCGGAAGCTGAACCGCCTTCTTCTTGTCTGCCATGACGTGGTCCTTCCCGGACAGGATCAACGTCCTGTCCAACGGACCACACCCAGGTCAAACACGGAAATCTACGCAGTCCCCCCTCGCAGTGATCACCGCCGTCGCTACAGAGGTTGAAAGGCCAAGGTTCGAGTTATCTCGGTGGCTCGGGTTCGAGGGTCATGCCGGTGCTGGCGAAGAAGCCGGCGAGGAGATCGGTCTGTTGCTGACACGCGCGTAGTCGACGTTTGACCAGTTGGGCGAGGTGGTCGACACCGCGGGCGGCGGTGTTGGTCAGGCCGCGTTTCATCCAGCGCCAGACGCCTTCGGTGGGGTTGAGGTCCGGAGCGTAGGCGGGTAACCGGATCACGGTCAGCCACGGCCGAGTGGCGATCAGGGCCTGCATGCGGCGGCTGACGTGGGTGTTCAGGTTGTCCCAGATCAGCACCATCGGTGCCTGTAGACGCTGGTGGGTCTGGTCGAGGAAGGCGATGTAGTCGTCCTCGCTGAAGCTACCGCGTTCGCCTGTACGACCACGGTGCAGCCGGGTTCGCCACATCAACCGTCCTCGCTGTCCGGGCTTGAGGCAGACCAGGCCGGCGATCGAGACCCGGCCGGAGCCCTTGCCGGATACCTCGACCACCGGCGTGTGCCCCCGCCGGGCCCACGTCTTGGCCACCGGCGGTCGCATGACCTGGCCTGCCTCGTCCTGGAAGCAGATCCAGGCGCCTTGCGCCGCCGCTAACCTCTTACCGACGGCCACCGCCCGCGATGCCAGCCGGTGATCGCTTCGGGATCGCGTTCGATCGCCCGACGAGTGGGAACCTGCTGGCTGTACCCGATGCGATGCAGCAGATAGGACACCCCGCGCAGCGTGTAGGAGACGCCGAAGCGGCGCTCGATCACCTCGGCCACCCGCGCGAGGGTCCAGCGGGCATCGTCCCAGCCGTGCGCGATCGGCCCTTCGTCGAGCATCCCGGCCAGCTGTTTCAGCTGCTCAACCGAGAGTTTGCAGTCCGAGCCTCCCGGCCCGGCCGACGCCAGAGCCTCCGTTCCGCCAGCAGTCCACTGCCGTCGCCACAGACGCACCGACTTCTCGGAAACCCGCAGCTCAGAAGCGATCTGCGCGGTCGGTACGGACTTCTCGAACATGGTCGCGGCCTGGATCCGGACCTTCTCACGCCGGACCCGGGCTGCCGCGTTCACGCCACCACCAGCCGGATACCTCATGCCTCCGACCTACCGCCCACATCGACCCAGATCACGCAGACACGCCGACGGACGTCAGCCTTTCAACCTCTGTAGCGAGCCGTTCCCGACGCCGCCCGTGACAGCGACCGCGGTCACGGACGCCGAGAGATCCGCACCCTGAAGATCCTGTCCATCTCCACCGGAATCGACTTTCCCCACGCCGCCCAAGCACTACAGATCCGACGCCGCCGACGCCGGCTCGACCAGCCGAAACGCTTCACCACCGAAACCGTCTACGCGATCACCGACCTCCGCGTTCACCAAGCCAGGCCGGAGCACCTCGCAGAGTGGATCCGCGGTCACTGGTCCATCGAGAACAAGGTCCACTGGATCCGCGACGTCACCTACGACGAAGACCGATCCCAGATCCGCACCGGCACCGGACCACAGGTCATGGCATCCCTGCGCAACGCCGCCATCGGCGCCCTACGCCTGACCGGCGTCACCAACATCGCCGCCGCCAACCGACACCACGCCCGCGACAGCAACCGACCACTGGCCCTACTCGGCATCACCTGAGGACATTGCCGGGGCCCTGGGGGAGGCGAGGTGCAGACGCCCCATTCACTCGCGCGCCGGGCACGGCGGCAAGCAGTATGGAATTGCCCTTTGTTCCGTAGAGAAAACTGATCGGCGACGATCTGATCACGGATCGGAAGGTTAGGGGTTCGAGTCCCTTCGGGCGCACAAACGATCAAGACCGCGACCTGCATTTACAGGGGTTGCGGTCTTTTTCTTTCCCATTTTTCTAGCCCGCTTGTCCCATGTGTCGGGACGGTGGTCTCCGTTGGTGCTCCTCTGGCCACTACCTGACGCATTTTGCCAATCATTGTTCTCGCTATTCGCCCGCGCGCGCTCTCCGACGGCTCGCACGGTTGCGCCCGGTCCATTGCGTTCCAGTGACGTCGATCTTCGTCGGTTGGCGGCGCAATTGCGGCCGCCGGCAGCCGTATGCGCGGTGGGAGCGTCGGACCTCGCTCAGCCCGACCGTCGCCGACGAGGCGCACCGCCCTAGATCGGCGGTACCTCCGCAGCTAGGCGGGCTGGACCTCGGCTGACGCCTCCTCGGGACGGACCCGTCCGCGCGCAGCCCCCCGGGTCGCGACGACCCTGCCCGGTTCGACCGGAGGCCGTCCTCGGCCTTGATCTGAAGAAATCCGCGATTATGGGTCTGCGGTCAGAAGATCTCTATTCGAAACTCAGTTTCGTATAGTTGCCTATCACCGTGACAGGGGCGTACTGTGCCATCTGTCCGACACAGTCTGGTTCTCGATAACCCAATCCGAGAAACACTCGATATTCGCCGTCGCGCAGGCTGCGGTTGCGTTTACACGACCACCTTCAAGGGAGCCGGTATGAGGCTCGCTCGCAATTCACCCTGCCCTTTTCCGCTGCCGCCCTGTCATCGTCTGCGCGAGCGGGCGCGTGCCCCGCCTTCGGCCGCCGCCACGCACCGCGGAGAGACACGGTTCGACCGACAGATCACCCGTACACAGCGGCGGGCCCACGCAGCACGAGTCCGGCTCCGCCGACATTCGCCAGATCACCGCGAGGTAAGAGATGCACATCAAACGCTCGGCGCGAGCGGCGGCGGCGATCCTCGCCGCGCTCCTGCTGATCCCATCCGCCGCGACGGCCGCGAGTGCCGCCGCCACGACACCCGGCACCGTCGCGCCGCAACCGCAGGCCCTCGGCTCCTCCCACACCCAGGACGCCTACTCCCCGTACGCCAACTACACCTCGAAGTGGACCAGGGCCGACGCGCAGCAGATCTTGGCGCAGTCGAATCCCAACGTGGCCCCCGGGCAGAATTCGTTGCCCCGTCGCCTGACGATGCCGGAGATCCCCGTCGACTTTCCGATCATGACCGACCAGGCCGGACGGCAGGTATGGGTCTGGGACACCTGGCCGCTGACCGACGGGCGAGGCAACCAGTACAGCTACAAGGGCTGGACGGTCATCTTCTCGCTGACCGCCGATCCGTACGCCGGTTACACCTTCGACGACCGACACACCCACGCCCGCATCAGCTACTGGTTTCACCGCGCCTCCGACGAGACGGCACCCTGGATCTACGGCGGACACCTCTTCGCCGACGGCGCCTCACCGGGCACGGCGGAGTGGTCCGGCTCTACCCGCATCTTCGAGGGAAACCGCATCAAGACCTTCTACACCTCGATGCGGTTCGACCCAGCACCGACCACCGCCAAAATCACGATGAGTGAGGGACGGATTCAGGCTGACGACAGTGGGGTGTGGTTCACCGGCTTCAGCCGGCACAACATCTTGCTTGAGCCGGACGGGCGCTGGTACCAGACCGGCGCGCAGAACCCGTTCTTCTCCTTCCGTGACCCGTTCACCTTCACCGACCCGGCCCGCCCCGGCAAGACCTTCATGGTGTTCGAGGGCAACACCGCCGGTGTGCGCGGCGAGTACCAGTGTCAGCAGTCGGATCTCGGCAACAGCGGCGAAACCCCAGCGGACGTCACCGCCAGAGGCGCCAACTTCCAGTTGGCCAACATCGGTCTGGCGGTCGCCGACAACCGGGAGTTGACCCGCTGGCACTTCCTCCCACCGATCCTGTCCGCCAACTGCGTCAACGACCAGACGGAGCGACCCCAGTTCGTCATCCGCAAGGTGGGCAACCGGTGGAAGTACTACTTGTTCACCATCAGTCACGCTTTCACCTACGCCGCCGGTCTGCGCGGTCCCGACGGTGTCTACGGCTTCGTCGGCAATGGCATCCGCAGCGACTTCCAGCCTCTCAACCGGGGCGGGCTGGCGCTGGGCAACCCCACCGATCTCAACATCAGCTCCACCGATTCCCGGCAGAATCCACGCCAGTTCCAGGCGTACTCGCACTACGTGATGCCCGGCGGGCTGGTCGAATCGTTCATCGACAACGTCGAGGGTCGTCGGGGCGGCACGCTCGCCCCGACGGTCAAGATGGACATTACCGGCACCCGAACCGCGGTTGACCGGTCGGTCGGTGACGGGGGTCTGCTGGGCTACGGCTACATTCCCGCCAACACCGACATCAGTCCACCAGGTGGCTTCGTCCGTCGGTGATCGCATCGATCCGACCCGCCGGCGTGGCGGTGACACCTGACCGCCGAGCCGCAGACGGCGCCCGACGCATGTCGCGTCGGGCGCCGTGCCTGCGCCCTCGAACGGGTCACCTGGTCACTGACGGGCCGTGCCGGAGAGCAGGGCGAGACCGGTCTCTGGGTCCACCTGCTTGGTGAGTTCGGCGGCGACCTCGGTGATGATGACCTCCAGGGTCGGCCACACCTCCCCCCGCAGCAGATGACCCCCTACGGTCGAGCCGTCACGACGGCCGAGCACCGTGTGCATGTGCAGTGCCGGCTGACCCTGGTTGTCGGCGATGTCGCCGAGCAGCGAAAGAACCTCGACCTGCTCCGGTACGGGAATGTGGACGTAGTCGCGTGACTGGCGGTCGAAGTAGCCCACCTCGGCGGAGTGGAAACCGCCGACAGCGGTGATTCGCGCTCCGCGGATGTCGTACTGAGCTGCGGTGTCGTGAATGGCGGTGACCGCGTCCTCGCCCTTGTCGACGGCAACCACCAGCACACGCCGGCCGTCATCGGTCAGTTCCATCATCTTCATGTTCATGCCTTCCTGGTCACGACCGGCGGCACGGGCCGCCGCGGGATGGCTCAGCCCTGCGCGATCGTCGCGAGACCGGTCTGCTGCAGGAATCCGAGGTTGTCCTCGACGTGCCACTCTTGGGTGATCTTGCCGTCGTCGCCGAGCTGCTGGACATCGAGCGCGTCGAAGGTGACCGCCTGTCCCCGACCCTGGACACCGTTGTAGGTACCGGTGAAGTGACCGTGGTAGGTGACACGTGCGGTGAAAAGATTCCCGGTGACGTAGATGGCGTGCAGATCGAGGGTCAGGTCTGGCATGGCGTCGCGCAGCCCGGACGAGCCCGCACGCGGCCCCTGCGGGCCCTGTGGCCTGCCCGGCGGGAGCATGTTGTCCCGAAAGGACGGCGACAGCGCCTGGTCGAGATAGCTTTGCCGGCCCGTGTTCCAAAACGTGTAGAGCAACTGCGCCGTGCGGATGATCTGAACGGCACGTTCCTGTGACAGGCCGCCGTCGACCTGCACAATCTCCGGTACGACGAGTTCGCCGCCCTGATCCGCCAGGCGGGAAGCATCGCCCTGCGTACCCTGACCGGTCGGCCCGCGATTGGCGTTCGCGTCCCGGTGGTCCTCGTCCGCGTGGACGGGCGGCGGCGTCCACCGCGCAGTTTCGCTGTCGGCCGGGTAATCGATGCCACCCGGATACGTCTGTAGTTCGATCAGCGTCCCCCAGGGGGCACGACAGTAGACGCTGCCGTTCCCGGGTGTCTGCTCATGGGGCGAGTTGCCGTGCACCTCCGACAGCATCTGGGCACCCGCGTCGGCAAGCCGGCGGGCGGACGCTTCGATGTCGTCGACGTAGAGGGCCAGATGGTTGAGCCCGTAGTCGGTCAGCAACGCCGCGCGTTGGTGATCGGCGCCGCTGGTCTCGAACAGCTCGATGCTCGGCCCGGCGCCGATCTGCACCAGACGCTGTCGGGTGATCTTCGACCCTGGTGGCATGCCGAGTTGACGTTCGGTCTCGGGCCCCTGCCGGGGCGGCATGTCCCGCGTCTGGGTGTCGTAACACACCTTGGCGTCGAACGCCTTGCGCAGAAACTCGGTGGCAGTGTCGATGTCGTCGACGCTCATACCCACATGATCGATGCCGCGGGGACGGGGCTGTGGCTGCGCCATGTCGATTCGCTCCTCCGTGGGATCGTCTGCGTACCGGTAGGACTTGGTGCGCATCTGTTGTTCATGGCCGGTATACCCCCTGTCGCGGCGTTCTCACGGACCGGGCCACGACGGGCCCCCGCCGGCGCCTGGCACACGGTTCGGCCTGCGGGTGCAGGAGTTCGCGGCAGCGGCCCGGTTGTGGGGCGTGACCGCGGGTAGGCCAGGTAATGCGCTGGCACATCTGGTCACGACGACGTGGCGACCGGCATGGCGACGTCCACGCCGACCGCGCCGACGAGTTGTTGCAGCGGTGGCGCGACAGGGGGAAATCGACCGAACAGAACAGGCGACGACAGGTCAGCATCTATCTAATCGTGGCGGTGCAGTCGGGCATCGCCGCAGGCATCGCCCGGGCCGTGGCGCTGAAGAGCGGCGTGAGTGAGAATCCGGTGTTCGCCCCGATCGCGGCGGTGGGCACGGTCGCTGCGGCTGCCGGCCGGCGGCCGCGCCGTACCATCGAATTGATCATCGGGGTGGCCCTCGGCAGGGTCAGGAGCACACCCCGGCCGATGAACGCGACGGCGACGATCACGGCCAGCGCAGCGATCAGACCGGTCTGCCACGGCCCCGTGCCGACCACCGCGAGCAGTCCGTCGCCGGCGGCGATGCCGATCGCCACCCGCAGATCAGCTGGACCGACCGTAGGACGCGCTCACCCACCGAAGCCGCCACGGCGGCGACCGCGAGAATCGGCGCGAACGTCGGTGACGCGTTGCCGAGCAGACTTTACGCGGCCCACCACGCCAGTGCCGCGGCGAGCCCGGCCTGCAGCGCCAGGATCGAGTAGACGCGCAGTTGCCGGAGTCGTACCCGACCGGTCTCGGTGGCGAGGCCCCGCAACTGCCGCAACGACTCCTCGATGTGCCGTTCTCCGGCGGTGTCCGGCCGGTGCTCAAGCCTCGCGGGTCGCGCCCTGAACACGTCGGCCCTCCTCGGTCCGGTGGCTGTCGCGCCACGCCCGTTGGAGGGCCGCGTGGTTGTCGCGCACTAAGGGCTGTCTCGTAACTGGATGGAGTGGTTGCCTGCGCCGGGCTTCTCGGTCACCAGGTCAAAGCGATGTTGTGCAGATTGGCAATGCCGGAAGCAGCATCGGTCAATGTGTGGGCGGCGCGGC
>NZ_RAQQ01000060.1 GCF_003610785.1 Micromonospora globbae | reverse complement strand
GATGCGCTGCCACAGCCCGTCAGGCACGATCCACGGCGGCTGCTCGCCACGCCTCACGGCCCGACATCGTAGATCAACCTCTACAAGGGACGCGACATCCAGAGATCATTTTGTTAGGACCCCTTAGAGCGACGCCGCAGCCGCCAAAGCATGGGCACCGAGGCGACGAGGCCGACGACGCCGAACAGCACCGTTCCGCCCGCTCCGGCAACCAGCGCCGTTCCGGCCATCGCGCCCACGTGGTGCAAAACGTGCGGAGCCAGCCCGACCAGGGCGCCGGTCGCCCCGACGAAGCCGCTCCAGATCGCGCGTAGTTAGCCGGGGACCATGATCCGCAGCGAGCGGGTCGGTCCCGGTGTGGTGTGGAGGTGTGTCATCGGATCCTCTCATCGGGCGTGGACATACCGTCGGACGGTGCTCGTGAGGTCCGTGACGGCCCGCCGGGTCTCCTCGTCGAGAGCCTGTCGATCGCAAGTGGCGGCGTGTTCGTCGAGGATTGCCAGCGCGACGGCGTCGAGTGCTCCCCGCACGGCGGCGATCTGGTCGAGAATCTCGGCAGGGCGCCGGCCGGCCTCGTACATGGCCAGGACACCCCCCAACTGGCCGGCGGCCCGCCGGAGCCGATTGCTGACGGACCCATCCCCCACCATCGACCGTTGACCGTCCTGGTGGCGCGTCCCGGTCCCACTCATGACCGTCCACCTTGGTGCCGGTGGTGGATCGAAACGTCGAGCGAGGGTGCGGTCGGAGTCCGGCCGAGTCTCGGAACGAAGGCTGGGACCCGTCGGGCGTAGGCGAGCCAGGCGTCACCGAACCGGGCGGCCGTGTCCCGCTCCTCGGCTCCGGCCAGGCGCAGGTAAACGGTGAGGAGGACGGGGAACATCGCCAGAGTGGGGATTGTCGGCCATTGCAGCAGGAAGCCGATCATGATGAGCAGGAAGCCGTCGTACTGGGGGTGGCGCACACGGGAGTACGGGCCGGTCACGGCGAGCCGGTTGTTGCGGGCCGCTTCGTGTAGTACCCGCCAGGCCGCCGAGATCAGCCAGAGCCCGGCGCCGATGAACAGGTAGCTGGCCAGGTGGAAGGGACTCAGGTGCGGGTCGCCGGTCCAGCCGATGAGGTCATTGAACAGGTGTCCGCCGGCGTGAGTGACCTGCAGGGCCGGGAAGCGGGAGCCCAGCCAGCCTGAGAGCAGGTAGACGGTCAGAGGGACCCCGTACATCTCGGTGAACAAGGCGAGCAGGAAGGCGGTGAACGCGCCCATGGCCCGCCAGTCCCGGCCGGTGCGCGGGTGGAAGAAGCTGGCGGCGAAGAGTGCGAACAGCGCGGTGTTCAGAATGACCAGGGGCCAGAGCCCGTAGGCGGTGTCAGCCATGGCGGCCTCCCTTGAGCGCGTTTAGAAGCGGTGTTCGCTGACGGTGGCCGGGGCACGGTGGTGGGCCTGCCCGGTCCAGGTGTTCGCGCAGCCGGCAGAGCAGAAGTAGGCGATGGTGCCGTCGGTCTGGTGCAGGGCGTAGGCGGTAGCGGGGTTACTGTCATTCCGCAAACTGGGTCGATCTGACTCGCGGGCTCGTCGGTCCCGGCTGCCGTTTCCGCCCTGTCCGCCCGGTCGGTGTGGGGTATCTCGACGTCGGGCCGCACGCTGATGTCTGTGGCTGCCGGCAGGGGCGGCACCGTGTATCGGCGCAGCCGGTTTGCGTTGCCCACGACGGACAGGGAGCTGAGCGCCATCGCAGCGGCGGCCAGCATGGGCGACAGCCGCCAGCCGAGCAGTGGGTACAAGGCGCCGGCAGCGATCGGAATGCCGGTTGCGTTGTAGGCGAGGGCGAAGAAGAGGTTCTGCCGGATGTTGCGCATGGTCGCTCGGGACAGCCTTACCGCGGTGACCACACCGGTGAGCGAGCCGGAGATCAGGGTGATATCGGCGGCTTCGATGGCGACATCCGTGCCAGTGCCGATGGCGAGCCCAACATCGGCGGCGGCCAGGGCCGGAGCGTCGTTGATGCCGTCGCCGACCATGCCCACGCGGCGTCCCTCGCCTTGCAGGCGGCGGATCTCGTCGGCCTTGTGCTCGGGGAGCACCTCGGCCAGGACGCGCCGAACGCCAACCTGCGTGGCGACTGTGGCGGCGGTGCGGGTGTTGTCGCCGGTGAGCATGACCACCTGGATGCCGAGTCGATGCAGGGCGGCGATGGCTGCCGCCGAGTCCTTCTTGATCGTGTCGGCCACACCAAGCACTCCGGCAGGCTGTCCGTCCACCGCCGCCAGGATCGGTGTCCTGCCGAGGGCGGCCAAATCGGCCGCTATCGCGCTGAGGTCTTCGGTTGGCACTTCGGCTTCATCGAGTAGCCGGGCTGTGCCGACGAGGACATGTCTGCCGTCGACGATGGCGCGGACACCCTTGCCGGTGACGGATTCGAAGGCATCGAGGGTGGCCGCGGGTAGGCCGCGGTTTCGGGCACCCGTTACCAACGCGGCGGCGAGCGGGTGCTCGCTGTGGGTTTCCGCGGCAGCCACGACGGCGAGCAGCTGGTCCTCAGTCAACTGACCAGTGACGTGAATGTCGGTCAGCGCCGGCCGGCCGGCGGTGATCGTGCCGGTCTTGTCCAGCACGACGGTGTCCAGTCGGTGTGCCGTCTCCAGTGCCTGTGCGGAGCGGATGAGGATGCCGGCCTGAGCTCCCTTACCGGTCCCAACCATGATCGACAATGGGGTCGCCAGGCCGAGCGCGCACGGACACGCGATGATCAGCACTGCGACCGCGGCCACGAGAGCCATGGTCAGGGCCGGTGGTGGCCCGACGACGAACCACGCGGCGAACGTGGCGATCGAGAGTGCGATGACCACGGGCACGAAGTAGCCGGAGACGGTGTCGGCCAGCCGCTGGATGGGCGCCTTGGACGCCTGTGCCTGCCGGACCAGCCGCACGATCTGCGCGAGCACGCTGTCGGCGCCTATCCGGGTGGCGCGTACGTGCAGGGCACCGGTGCCGTTAACCGTCGCGCCGATGACCGTGTCGCCGGGACGGCGGGTAACAGGGACGGGCTCTCCGCTGATCATCGACTCGTCCACGGCGGAGGAGCCGGAAAGTACGACCGCGTCGACGGGGATTTTCTCCCCGGGTCGGACCAGTACCTCGTCGCCGACTGTCACGTCCTCCAGCGGGAGTTCGGTCTCGACACCGTCGCGGATCACGCGGGCGGTGCAGGCCTGCAGTCCGAGCAGGGCTCGAATCGCCTCACCGGTGCCTGCCTTGGCGCGCGCCTCAAGCAGCCGGCCGAGCATGATCAGGGTGATGATGACGCCAACGGCCTCGTAGTAGACCTCGCGCACAGTGACGGGAAGCAGCGCGGGCGCGACGGTGGCGAGCAGACTGTAGCCGTACGCGGCGATCGTGCCGAGAGTGATCAGGGAATTCATGTCGGCCGCCCGGTGGGCGAGGGTGAGCCACCCGGTGCGGTGGATCGGCCAACCTGTGTAGAGCATGACCGGTGTGATGAGGGCGAGCTGAAGCCAGGGCTCGCGCAGTGGTCCGGGCACCCACATTGCGCCGAACAGCTCATGCGCCATGACGGCGAACAGCACCGGTGTGGTCAGCACTGCGCCGACGAAGACGCGGCGCGTCAGATCGGTCAGTTCGGCTTGCCGTTGCTGCTCCTCGCCCGGGTCACCGTCGGCGGGGATTGGCTCGGTCACCTCGGCAGGGCCTGTCGGGGACTGGTCGTTGGTGGCGCTCGCGGCCGGAGCGGCGACCGCCGACGGTTCCACGACCAGAGAGCCGCGGATCATGTTCATGTCGCAGGTGAAGCTGAGGGTTCCCGCCTTGTCGGGAGTGAACCGGACCGGTGTCTGCCGGTGCGCGGGTAGACCTGCGGTGATTCCGAGGTCGGCGAACACGACCCGGCTGCTGCAATCGCCGGTTTCCTGCCGATCGAACATGATCTCCACCGGCAGGCCTTGGCGGACTTGAATCACGTCTGGCTGATAGCCGCCTCGCACAGTCACTCGTATCCGCTGGACCCCGTCGGAGAGCTCGGCGCGGTGGGCGCGACGAGGTGCGAAGAAGTACCAGCCGAGAGCAGCGATAACCACCGCCGCGACGACCACCGCCACCGCATCGACAACACTCATGACGGCCTCCTCATCTGCCCTTCCAGCCTCGATACGGATACCGGGCCGGGGGTAGGGACCTTCGTCCCATGGCGGAGGGCCTTGCGGCCGTCGACCCTTTCGTGGTGCAGGCGCATCGTGAAGGTGCAAGGAGTGAGAGGAGACGACGATGAGACGCCAACATCTGCCGCTGTACGCGATCGCCTTGGCGCTGCTGGCGGTCGGGGCCCTTGCCGTCGGCGTGCCGGCACGTTCGCTGGTTTTTGGTCTGCTGGTGATCGCCTGCCCGCTGATGATGCTGTTCATGCACGGCGGCCACGGCGGTCAGGAGGGTCACGGTCAACACCAGGGGCAGCAAACCCCGGCGGCGCACGACGGGACGGATCAGCGGCCGAGGTGACCGCTGCGGCCGGCAGGGTAGGTGACCTCTCCGGGGCCGGGCAGCTACGAAATGCATCGAGGCGAAGCGCCATCTGCGGGAGAGGAAACGCCATGCACGGCAATGGTTGGGTCTGGCCAATGGGCGCCATGATGATCGGCTGGCTCCTACTGGTCCTACTCGTGATCACGGCAGGGTGGGCTGCCATCAGCTACAACCGCCGGCCTGCTCCGCAGGGGCAGGACTCGGCACGCCAGATCCTGGCCGAACGTTACGCACGCGGCGAGATCGGCACCGAGGAGTACCACCGGCGCTTGGACGCGCTGCGTTGACAGACAGGGGTCGCCCACCGCGAACAGCGAGGGCGGGCCCCTGTCCCCTATTCGGCGGGGAGGTATGTACCGGCTCGCGGGAGTGTGACCGTGAACGTGGCGCCGGCGCCCGGGCCTGCGCTGGCGGCGTCGATCCGCCCCCCATGTTGCATGACGATCGCCCGGGCCACTGCCAGACCGATGCCGGAGCCGCCGTGGTCGCGGTCGCGGGCGGTGTCGGAGCGGTAGAACCGTTCGAACACGTGGGGGAGGTGGTCTGAGTTGATGCCCTCACCGGTGTCGCTCACGGACAGGTGCACGCCTTCCGGATGCTTGCCGGCCGTAACGGTCACCTGTCCGCCTGGCGGGGTGTGGCGCAGCGCGTTGTCCAGCAGGTTCCCCAGCACCTGACCCAACCGCTCCGGGTCGGCGTCGACGTCACCGGCGTCCGCTTCGACCGTCTCACGCAGTGCCACGCCCTTGGTCGTGTAGCGGGGGCGGGCTGCCGCGACGGCCGCGCTGGCCAGCTCGGCTGCGGCCACCCGACGCGGGTGCAGGTCGAGTTGGTGTTCCTCTGCGCGGGACACCGCGGCGACATCTTCGGCAAGGCGACGGAGCCGGGTCGTCTGGGTCCGCAGGACGTGCCATGTGCTCTCGCCCTCAACGGCGACACCGTCCTCAGCCGCGTCGACGTACGCCTCGATGGTCGCCAACGGTGTGCGCAGCTCGTGCCCGAGATCCGCGAGGAGACGTCGACGGGTGATCTCCGCCTCGGCCAGCCGTTCAGCCATGGTGTTGAAGGCGGCAGTCACGGTGTCGAACTCCGGACCGAGGCCGGCGACGGCGACCCGGGCGGTGTAGTCGCCGTGGCTGACGTCTGCGGCAGCGGCCGCGAGTTGTTCCACCGGCTGCGCGAGCCGGCGAGCGACGTAGGCGCTGACAGCGAGCGCGGCGATCAGCGAGGCGGCCAGCGCCATCCCGAGCGAGAGCGCGCTCGCCGAGGTGTAGGCCTCCTCGACGTGATGGGCGGTGGCCGGTTCGACAGGCCCGGACACCTGCCGCAGGTGGTCGCGGAAGATCGTCGGCCCGAGCGCGGCGGCGACAAGCCCGAGGGTGCCCGCGCCGACGAGCACGACGAGAGCCTGGGCGGCGAAGAGCCGGGCGGGCAGACCACGCGGGACTTGCCGCTTCATCCCTGCCCCATTCGATAGCCGACGCCACGAATCGTGCGGATGAAGCGTGGTGCTGTCGGGTCGTCGCCAAGCTTGCGGCGCAGGTGCCCCACGTGCACGTCGACCAGGTGCTCGTCACCGATCCAGTCGGCTCCCCATACGGCGTTGATCAACTGCCGGCGGGTGAAGGCCGCATCAGGCCGGGCGGACAGGGTTTCCAGGAGGTCGAACTCTGTGCGGGTGAGATCCACTTGGTTGTTGCCGACCCACACCTCCCGGCCGGTCACGTCGATCCGCAGCGCCCCGAGGGCACGCGGAGGCTGCTGCGCTGGGCCGGATTCGGCTTGACCGAGGCGCGGACGGCGCAGCATTGCTCGTACCCGGGCCACCAGCTCTCGTGGGCTGAATGGCTTGGTCAGGTAGTCGTCGGCGCCCACGCCAAGTCCCACCAGCTTGTCCGCCTCCTCGCTGCGGGCGGTGAGCATGATCACGTAGCAGTCGGTGAAGGTGCGGATCTGCCGGCACACCTCGACGCCGTCCAGTCCCGGCAATGCGAGGTCGAGCACCACTACGTCGGGGGTGTTCCGGCGGACGGCCGCCACCGCGGAGCGGCCGTCGAAGACACAGCCCACCTCGTGGCCGTCCCGCTCCAGGTAACGCGCGACCACCTTCGCCAGGCTCCGCTCGTCGTCCACTACGAGTACACGTCCACTCACTCGACCAATCCTGCCCCCTTCAAGCCTGAGTTGGCGTACGGCCCCTGCGGTCTGCGCTCCTCGTCTGACTGTGAAGATTCCCTGAAGAAGCGCGGGAGGCGTGGCAGCTCACCGTTGGCGCGGGGGACAGTGCGGACAGATCACCACCGCACGTGAGGAGCAGCAATGAGCCCCACCCTGACCCGACGTCGGCTGCTGGCCGGGATCGCTGGCACGGTCGGCATCGCAGGCACCGCCGGCGTGGCCGCCTGGGCCGGTGGAGTCTTCGACGGCACCCGGCTAGTGGGCCCGACGAGTGATGTGGTCGCCCGCGCGGAGGCAGCTCGGCGTCGCGCCGGCGCCGGCACGGTTACCGCGATGCTCAACCCGCGCCCAGTAACCCTTGATCTTGGTGGTCAACAGGTGCAGACCTGGGGATACGCCGAGAGCGGCCCGGGTTCGCTGATCCGGGCGCGGGCGGGTGATCTCCTGCGCGTCGAGGTGATCAATGGTCTGCCAGGCACCACCAGCGTGCACTGGCACGGTGTCGCGCTGCGCAACGACATGGACGGCGTGCCGGGGGTCACGCAGGACCCGATCGCTGCGGGCGGGCGGCACACCTATGAGTTCACCGCGCCGGATCCCGGCACGTACTTCTACCACCCGCACTCCGGGGTTCAGCTCGACCGCGCGTTGTACGGAGTCCTTGTCCCGCCCCGGGTTTGATGGAGACATCGAAACCTGGGAGGAACACCAGCGATGCCTGCACCGAAGAAGTACAACGATGAGCTGCGTGAGCGTGCGACCCGGTTGGCGGTCGAGGCCCGTCGGGAT
>NZ_RAQQ01000059.1 GCF_003610785.1 Micromonospora globbae | reverse complement strand
AGGTCGAGGCGTTCCGCAACCGGCCCCTCGACTCGGAGCATTACACGTTCGTGTGGATGGACGCGCTGACGATGAAGGTCCGCGAGGCCGGTCGCACCGTCAACGTCCACGCTTTGATCGCGGTCGGTGTCAACGCCGACGGCCAGCGTGAGGTGTTGGGTTTGGACGTGGCCTCGGACGAGGACGGCGCCGGCTGGCTGGCGTTCCTGCGCAGCCTGACGGCCCGCGGCCTGTCCGGCGTCCGCCTCGTGATCTCCGACGCTCACGCGGGTCTGGTGCAGGCGATCGGCGCGGCGCTGCCCGGCGCTGCCTGGCAACGCTGCCGGACCCACTACCTGCGGAACCTGCTGACGAAGGTGCCCAAGTCCGCGCAGCCGTGGATCGCCACCCTGGTGCGCACGATCTTCGACCAGCCCGACGCCGACGCCGTCCGCGCCCAGTTCGACCGGGTCGTGGCCACCATCGAGGCCAGATTCCCCGCCGCGGCCGAACACCTCGACGCCGCCCGCGACGACCTGCTCGCCTTCACCGGCTTTCCCCGCGAGATCTGGCGCCAGATCTGGTCGAACAACCCTCAGGAACGCCTGAACAAAGAGATCCGCCGCCGCACCGACGTCGTCGGGATCTTCCCCAACCGGCCGGCGATCATCCGCCTCGTCGGCGCGGTCCTGGCCGAGCAGACCGACGAGTGGACCGAAGGCCGCCGCTACATGGGCCTGGAACTACTGGCCAAAGCCCGCCTGATCAGCATCGAGACCGACCAACACGACACCAGCCAGCCCGACCCGACCCCGATCGCCGCCTAACATCAAACCGGATCCCGCGATGGCCGTCTCTTACACCACCAGCGCGGACGTGACCCAGGCGGCAGCCGCGCTGCGGCTGCTGCTGTGCCCGCACCGGTGGCAGGTGCCGTCATGACCGGCGACCGTTCTCGTGCCTCCGAGCTGGCGGGGTACGAGTATCACCGGGCTGGGCGGTCACTCTGTACCTCGGCGACGCGCAGCAGGTCCTCGCCGCGATGCCCGACGAGTCCGTCGACTGCGTCGTCACCTCACCACCATTCTGGGGACTGCGGGACTACGGCACCGGCCAGTGGACCGGCAGTGACCCGACCTGCGCCCATCCAGTGCGTCGCCGCGTGGACGGCACGCGCTGCCAGCGGTGCCCGGCGGTCTGGTCCGACCCGCAGTACGGGCTCGAACCAACCCTCACGCACTACGTCGACCGGATGATCGGCCTGTTCGAACAGGTGCGTCGGATCCTCACACCATCGGGAACCTGCTGGGTCAACCTGGGCGACTGCTACAGCAGCGCCTCAGGTGGGGCGCCGAAGGGTAGCCGGCCTCAGCCCGGAGGACTGCGGCCAGCCCGCCCTCGCGCGCAGGACGTCCTCGCCCCGAAGAACCTGGTCGGGGTGCCGTGGCGGGTCGCGTTCGCGCTGCAAGCCTTCGGTTGGTGGCTGTTCTCCGGGAGTCTCCGTTCGCCCAACGGGCCGGATCTCCCCGTTTCCGCAGTTCAGCGGCCGATGGCAAGACAGTAGGGACCGCAACGGGTGTGGTGCAAGCACCCAGCGGCGTGTTGGCATGTCATGCCGCTGGGGCGCGGGAAGTGAGCCAGATTCTGTGTTTGCGGCACCTCGGACCTGCCCCATACCACTGACGCCGTCAGTTCGTAGTTGTGCCTTTCGGCACCCCGCAAGGTCCGGACTGCGGCCCTCCACACACTCCGATGACACTGTGTCCATGATCACACACGCCTTGTAGTCGTCGGCAGGCTTCGATATTTTTGATCATAAATAGGCGGCCCGGCCTCTCTGCGCGTTCACGTCTTGCCGACGGGTGCTGCATGTGACGGCCGACTGCACGGGGAAGCGGGGATCTCCGATGGCGAGCGATGTAAACGAGGTGGAGTTCGAGGCATTCGTCCAGGCGACCCGATCCTGGCTACACCGGGAGGCCTACCAAATCTGCGGCGACTGGCACGAGGCCGACGACCTTGTACAGGTGGCGCTCTGCAAGGTGTACCAACACTGGGACCGGCTGGACCGACGGGCGTCGTTGGGCGCATATGCCCGCCGCGTCGTTCTCCGCGACTACCTGACCGAGCGTCGCCGGTCGCGTTGGCGGTGCGAGGTCGTGACGCTCGTCGCGGTGGACGCCGTCTCGTCGCCCGGTTCGCACACTTCCGTTGATGACCGTGAGACGTTGCTGCCTGCACTGCGGCGGCTGGGTCCGCGTCAACGTTCCGTTGTCACGCTGCGATTCCTCCGCGATCTCAGTGTCGAGCAAACGGCACGGGAGCTTGGATGCGCGCCGGCGACTGTTACCAGCCAGACGGTACGAGCCCTCGATGCGCTGCGTCGCGATCTCAGCTTCTGACCGCTGCGATGCAGCATTTGCCTCCTGCTGCGACGTGTACGAAGGCAAAACCCATCGAAGGGCCTCACTAGGGAGGAACCAATCAATGAAAGTACGTCGCACACTCGCCACAGTCACCGCAGCGCTGTTGGTCGGGTCGATGTCGATCGCGGGGACGGCGCAGGCCACATCTGACATCGAGGAAAAGGCCTGGGCCCCAAGGCTGCTCTCCACCGAGCATCTGTACGACGGCTCGGCCGTACGTCTTCGCTACACAGACAAAACCTCCGTCATCACTATCGTCGCGCCCGTCGGCGCACGGGTGACCTTCGAGGGTTCCGAGACGCCGACCATCATGGCTGACGGCCGCCGCAGCTATGACCGCGCAGTGTCTGTGACGAAGCCACGGAATCTCAACAAGATCCCGACCGCGGCCGCGTACTCAGCGGCCGGTCGCAGCGTCTACGCCGACGCGCTCGCCGCCGGGATGAGTCCGTCTGAGGCCCAGCGGCATGCAACCCCACAGGGCGTGACCGCCCAGGACAACCCGCCGATCACCGACTCCTGGTGTGCCTACAGCGAAGATGCTGAGCCGGACCCGAAATTCGAATGGTCCGGCTGCGGAATATACTACGAACTGCAATTTTCGGGCGACACCATCTACGCGGCGCACAGCGGGACGGCACACGGCTGGGGCACCGGGGTACTTGGCGGCGGCAAGGAACTCCAGAAGGGATACATAGCAACCACGCACACCGATTGGAATCCCTCCAGCACCGCATTCGACATTATCGAGGCATCTCCGTCGTCCAGTATGCCCGGTCCCAGCGCCTGCACCACCTTCAACGTCGGCCTGTCCCAGTACGTCGAGCTCGGGTTCAGTGTTCCACTCTGCAGTGACGGCTGGAACGTGACGTGGAACCGAGCCTTCTACAAGGTGGAATGGCACGGCGCGAGCACTGGCGGTGAGTCAGACAGTAGGTCCGCGGGGGGCGCTCACACCCTGCGGGTTGCTCCCATCAACGGCAGCAGCTGGTCGACTTCATTCTCTATCGGCTGGACTTACGCCTGCCTCGGGTGCTGACGCACTAACCTTCGTCCCCGCAGCAGTCATGGACCGCTGCGGGGACGTCGGAGGACTGTGGAGTAATCCTCGATCAAGGATCGACCGGTTAGCGGGTAACGCCATTCGACGTGTAGGGCTTGATAGACAACGTCAGGCAGGCAGCACTTGAGGAGCTTATGGCGGCGACCACACAAACATGTCGTCAATGCGGCTCAAACACATGCGACATGGGGATACGCAGATCTCACGGAACGAGCCTGTCTCCCGAAGCTCAACACCTCACGACGCGACCGGTCGATCTCGGCGTCCCAGTGGCCGCCAGCGGCCCCGCAATGCAATTCGATGGGCGTTCCAGCGGGACCTGCCTCTCTATGGGCCCGAGGTCTAGTATCGCGGACCCCGCATTCAGGGAAGCCCGATACACTCCAACCATGCGCTCTCGCATCACCTTGACCGTCATAGCCGGGCTGCTTTCGGTGTCAGCGTGTGCGAGCGCAGGTGAACCGGCTCCCCTCGAAGCACCTCATCCTCCAGACGGGCACCCGCCCGTAGTCTTGGACTCCTCTATGCCCGGCTGGGAGGCCTCTGCCTGGCTGACTGGAGATGCATTCTGCGTACGCGCTGCCCGCACCGGCCCAGAGGTCAAGGACGATGCGGCTAATAACTTCGTCTTCTGCAATCCGGCCCCGTCGGCCCTGGACCGCGACGGTCCGCCGATGCTGCCCGCCAAGCCGGTGCCCTACGTCGCGCCCCTGGACCCACAGCAGCAGGAGATCATCCTCGTAGGGACCGTGCGCGGCAACATCGCCACCGTCTCCGTAACCATGTTCGGCGAGACTGCCACAGCAGCCGTTCACCTGCTGCCCATGTCTAAGGGTCGCCAGGTAGGCGCGTATGCGGTCTGGCTTCCCAGGAGCGGTCCAGAGCGTGACGGGATGAGCAGCTCCGACATCACCGCAGTCATCGGCTATGACGCAGCCGGCACTGTTATAGCCCAGCTGAAATGACGCGACGTGAAGCAGAAACGGTCGTGCTGTCCGACGACAACCTCGCCGCAGCCGCCTCGGCGTGCCGCGACTTCATCGAGAGACTCGACCTGGCAGTCCAAGCGAAACCTGACCGGGCGGTGCACAGCCGGCGGGCGCCTGCGGGAGCGCTCAGGTCGTGGTGTTGAGGCGCGTCATCAGTTCTCGGTTGGCGGCGCGGGCGGCGGCGAGTTCGTCGTCGCGTTCTTCAAGCTGGGCTCGTAGGTCGACGACCTGTTGTTCGAGGGTGACGATTCGCTGCTTGAGCGTGTCGATGTCGTTGGGAGCGCCGAGGCTGACTGACGCCATACTTGCTCGCCCAGGGCCTCGGAAAGGCGCTTCTCGAGTTGCTGCACGCGAGCGGCCATCCGGGTCGCCCGGGCTTGGGCGTTGAGCAGGTCGGCCTGTAGGGACGCCCAGCTGACCGCCGGCCCGATGCTGGCGCCGTTGCGGGGCTGGGCTTCCAGGGCGTGGATCTGTTCGAGCAGATCGCGGTGGCGGTAGAGGAAGGTGCGGTTCACTCCGGCGGCGCGGGCGATACCGGTCACGCTGATCTCTTCGCCGCTATTGGCACGTGGTTGAGGGGCCTTGAGGACGCGTTGTCGGCGCCGCGTCGAGTCGGCATGGCGTCCGGCGACGCGGCGGCGGTGCGGGCGGGGGTGACCTGTGATGTGTCGGTCACGCCGAACGCTCCGGGCGGATGTCGGGCAGCGCCTGACGCACCCGCGGAGAGCCGAGCATCACGGCACGGTGGCGACGCACGATGGCCACGGCCTGCTCCACCTCGACCCGTTCACCTACGGTGAGCTGGTCGAGATCGCCTTTGATCCGGTTGATCAGCCGGCGGATGCGAGCAATCTCCTCGTCAGAGGGTGTTGCCTCGGCGCGAGCCCAGTCGTCGACGTCGGTGGCCGCGCGCAGCCGTTCCCGGTTGCGCAGCAAGCCGTCGAGGTGGGCTTGCAGGTCGGGCAGGTAGGACGCGTCGGTGCGGAAGTGGTCGCGGCCCACGCAGCGGAAACGGTAGGGGCAGGAGTGCCCGCCGGCCTTGACGTTGGAGGGCTCGGCGCAGACTCCGATCGGGACGACGACCTCCCCGACGGCGCGGCGGGCGTGTTCGGAGTCCAGTAGCGCCTTGCCTTGCCGCCAGATCCGGTTGCCGTGCCGGTCGAACTGCAGCGCGGCGAGCCGGTCGACGGCCTCGGCGATGTCCGCGGCGGTCAAGCCGTGCCTGGCCTTGGTGCAGCCACGGCAGATCCGCGAGGCGCTGTGGGCGGTCTTGCCGCAGCCCGCGGCGCGGCACACCGGCCGGCCCAGCAGCCTGTGGTCAACCGGTGGGCGCAGCACCAGATTCGCGTCATCCCAGCCGGCCTCGGCCAGAAAGCCTGGGTCCAGCAGCGCCCGCAGCCGCCCACCCGCGTCCAACCGATCACGCTGGCCTACGACGGTCGCCACCGCGCTCACCATGCCGGCCCCGGCTTGCTCGCGAGGGGTCGGTACCCGGTCCACCGCAGCCCGCAACCGGGAGTGGTCCGGATGCAGGTAGACCTCACTGGACCCCGCCGACGCATGCCCAAGCAGCTCCTGCAGCTCGTCGATGCTGCCACCCGCGTCGACGAGGTTGCTGGCGAACGTGTGGCGCATCTGGTGCGGCGTGACCAGCTGGCGCAGAACCGTCCGCCGGCACGCCGCCGCGACTAGGGCGTTGATCGCGTCCGGTGGCATCGGCGCGCCGATCGGCTCCCGGAACAGATTGACCAGCACGCCGGCGGGGTGGCCAACGGCTGCAGCATGCTCTACGCCGCCGCGTGGCGGGCCGCAAAGGCTCTCGGCCACCGCCGGCTGGTCACCTACACCCAGCACGGCGAGTCCGGGGCCAGCCTCCGCGCCGCCGGCTGGCGCGTTGTCGCCGCCCGTCCACCCACGCCCGGCTGGTCCCGACCCGCCCGGCCCCGCGCAGATCACGGCGTCGACCACATCGCCCGGCTGCGCTCGCAGCCACGCCACTAACCACGTTCTCCCGCCGAGGGTCGGCGTCCATGGACGCCCACCCCCGGCCCGCCCGTGCACGCAACCAGAACAAGGAGCGCAAGCCGCCATGAAGACTTCACCCGCCCAGTCGTCCACTGCCGTCACCGTCACCGCGTCGGATGCCAGGAAGGTCACCTTCCGGGTGCCGATCACCGCCCGCGTGGTCCACGAAGACAACGACACCGAAATCGCCGCCTTCGAGTACCTCCTGGACGAAGCCCTCGACGGCGGGGCAATCCGGGTCGCGGGCTGCCACAACCACACCCTCACCCCGCCCGGACCCGCCGACCCGCACACGCAACGCCGCCTGCGGGCGGTGGCCGCCGACGCGCGCGTCACCGTCACCGCGCCCGCCGGCACCGCGCCGACCGACGTCACTCGGCGCGCCGCCCGCCAGCTCACCTCCCGCCTGCGAGTCCTGCGGCACTACGGCATCCGCCTGCTGGACGCGCCCACCGTCTGGCAGGACAGCGAAGCGTCCCGCGACGAGCAAGACCCGCTCGACACCGTGGAAGGAGCACTTGATGTCATCGCGCCCGCCATCTGAGCACCCGCCGCCCGGAAAGCGTGTGTGGACCCTCGAGCGGATCCGCGCGCTCGGCGCGGTCACCGACGTCGCCACCACCGGAGAGATCTTCGGGCTGTCCCGCACCAGCGCCTACGAGATGGCCCAGGCCGGAACCCTGCCGGTGCCCGTGATCAAGGTTGGTTCCCGCTACCGCGTGTCCGTGACCGCGATCATCGCCGTCCTCACCGCCACCGACGCCACCCGCCCGCCGCCGACTTGATCAGGCGGCCGTGGCGAGCGTCGATCAACCACCAGCGACACCGACAATCCGATGCCGCCGGATGCGGCATCGGCGTGAAGGAGAAGCATCTCTGATGGCCGAAGGATCGATCACCAAACAGTGCAGTTGCCGCCGTGACGGCACAACGCCGGGAGTGTCAAGTTAACGGCTGATCTTGGTTGTTGAGGTCAGTGGTTGGCCGGGGTGAGCCGGCCCTCGAAGGCGATCTGGAAGGCGTTCAGCGGTGCTTTCCAGCGCATGGTCCAGCGGCGGCGGC
>NZ_RAQQ01000058.1 GCF_003610785.1 Micromonospora globbae | reverse complement strand
GCCCCACGCCGGTCCGATCACGACCCGAGCAGCCTCACCCTCAGTCACCTGCTGACGACGGACAAACAGTGCGCACCTCTGCAAGATCAGCTGTACCTAGCTCTGCACTCCAGGCCGTACCCCGACAGGGGTCCTCGCGGCCGGCGACCCCGAGCGGCCCTCGGCGCACCTCGCTCATTTGCGCGGAGGCGGTGTGGATCGCGACCTGCCGGCTGAAGGCCAGCGAGGCGGTTGTGTCGTCGCCGCCCCACATCGCCGCTGGCGCCGCGTAGACCTGCGGCACGGACCGGACCGGGAAGGCGTCGGTCGTCAGGGAAGCACCGAGGGAGGCGAGCTGGTCGACGAGCCACGCCCGGGCGGCGGCCCCGCCGGCCGAGCCGACGCGTCGGCCGGCGAAGCCGTCCCCGGCGAGGGCGGCGACGGTGGCCGTCATCCGGTCCGTCGACACCTGGCCGAGCAGGTCTGCCAGCAAGGCCGAGGACATCATCCGCAGCACCCCTGTCCCGCGGTGATGGCGTCGGCCTTGGCCTCGGCGTCGCAGCAGGAACCGGCGGCATGGGCGGCCTCCGCCGTGCCGCAGCAGCCGCCGGCCGTCGCCGCCTCACCGGCGGGAGGGAGGATCGCGCCGACCGCCTGGGCGGGGCTTCCGCAGCAGGAGCCAGATCCGGTGACCGCCAGGGCGGCGGCCGGGTCGCCGGCGAACCCGCCGGTGGTCTGGATGTTCTCGCTCATCAGGATGTCCCTTCCGGTTATCGGGGGCTGATCAGGGTGTAGACGGTGGTGCGGGCGCGTTCGTAGCGGCGCTGCGCGCGTTGGGCGGCGGTGGACACCTCCGCGCAGGAGTCGCAGAACACCACTCCCGCCGGCGCTGCCGATGACCGCCGAGCCTTGCCGAACATGACGATTCCTTCCCGACGGTGTCTGTCTTGACGTCTGTCTAAGCAGAGACTTGCACGCTGATTAGAGGGATGTCAACCTAGAGGCATGTCGAAGCAAGTCGTGCCCCTCGCCGTGATCGACCTGAACGCCGATGCACCCTGCTGCCCGCCGCTGGCGCAGCGCCGGGTGCCGGCAGAGACCGCCGCGGTCCTCGCGCCTGCGTTCAAGGCCCTGGGTGATCCGGTGCGGCTGCAGTTGATGTCGATGATCGCTTCCGCCGAAGGTGGGGAGGCGTGCGTGTGTGACCTGACACCGGCGTTCGACCTGACCGGGCCGACGATCTCGCATCATCTGAAGACGTTGCGTCAGGCAGGTCTGGTGGACGCCGAGCGGCGGGGCACCTGGGTCTACTACCGGGCGCGTCCGGGGATCCTGCGCCAGTTGGCGGCCCTGCTCACCGTCGCGCCAGCCGACTCGTAACCCACCGCCCGTGCGGGACGGCTGCCGCGCAGTGGGTCAGCGTCCTGCGCCGGACGTGCCGGTCGGCGCGGACGCCGGGACGGCTGCCGAGCGTGGCAGCCTGCGCCGTCCGGACAGGTGCGCGGCGAGGGCGCGCATCACGTGGGTGGCGTCGCGGCTGACGCCGCGCAGCGTGTTCGAGGCGAAGGACCGCTGGAACTCCAGCCCCACGTAGACGAGCCCTTGGTGGCTGGTGGAGAGTCCGCCCACCTGTCGGGGCGTGCCGTGCGCCAGGGCGCCGAGGGGCTCCAGGTAGCCCAGGTTCGGGCGGTAGCCGGTGGCGAAGATGACCGCGTCGACGCACTCGATGGTGCCGTCGCCCCAGACGACGCCGTCGGGGGTGAAGGCAGTGAACATGTGCCGACGGGCGAGCTGCCCGGAGGCGAGGGCGTCGCGGTAGACACCGGTGTCGAGCACGGCGGCGTGCCGGATCAGGCGGGTGAGCACGCCTCGGGGGAGGCGGTCCGCGCCGGTGACGCGCAGCCAGTGATGCAGGTCCCGCCCGCCGATGCGCTGCGGCAGGAACCGGACGGGTTCCCGGGTGGCGAGGGTGACGTGCGCGTGTGCCGCGAGTTCGTAGGCGACCTGCACCGCGGAGTTGCCCGCCCCGACGACGATCACCCGCTTGCCGGCATAGGGTCCGGGCCGGCGGTAGTCGGCGACATGCAGCAGGTCGCCGGTGAAGTCGCCCCGGCCGGGCAGGTCGGGTAGGTACGGGTTGCCGAAGGACCCGCTTGCGGCGACGACGCCGGCTGCGGCGATCTGCTCACCAGCGTCGGTGCCGATGAGGTACCCGCCGCCAGCGCGCGGGTGAACCTCGGTGACGCGTACGCCGGTGCGGATCTCGGCGTCGAGAGTGCCGGCGTAGCGAAGCAGGTAGGCGACGACCTCGTCACGGTGGGGGTAGTGGTCGGGGTCCCCGTCGAAGGCCATGCCGGGCAGCGCGCTGTAGCGGGCGGGCGAGAACAGGGTCAGGCTGTCGTAGTAGTCCGGCCAGGAGCCAGCCGGTGAGTCACCAGCGTGCAGGACAACCGGACGCAGGCCGACGGCGAGGGCGGCACGGGCGGCAGTGAGCCCCGACTGGCCGCCGCCAATGATGATCACGGGATCAGCTTGAGCGGTCATGCCACGATCATATCGTCATTTTGTTGAATGACAATATGAGGGTGACGAGGAAAGGTGTGACCATGAGCCAGACCGCCGCCGACCAGCCGACCGGGCCGCAGAGCGGTGCCCCGGGTCTTGCGCCGCAGACGCAGGAGTTCCTCAAAGCCCTCGGCAGCCCCACGCGGCAGCGGATCATGATGCTGTTCGCCCGCGGCGCCGAGATGTCCGTGGGCCAGGTGGCTGAGCGGGTCGGCATCAGTCAGGCCACCGCGTCGCAGCAGTTGACGCTGCTGCGACGCGGCGGAGTGGTCACCTCGCGACGCGACGGCAAGACGGTGTTCTACCGGGCCGACCGCGACGGCGCCCTCGCCGCCCTGGCTGACTTGCAGTCCTACCTGTCGACCTGCTGCTGATCGAGCCCCCCTAATGGCCGGACCCGCTGTGGGAACAGCTTGACTCTGGGAGGTGCCTCAGCAATCATTGAGTCAATGAATACTGAGTCTCCTTCCCTCGTGGGGCGTGCCCGAATCCACGCCGCACTTGGCGACCCGGCCCGCTTGGCGATCGTGGATGCGCTCACCCTGGGCGATGCCTCCCCAGGGGAGATCGCCCACACCCTCGACATGCCGACCAACCTGGTCGCCCACCACGTCAAGGTCCTCACCGACGCCGGCCTGGTCACCAAGGGCCGATCCGAGGGTGACCGCCGCCGCACCTACCTGCGGCTCCGCCCGGAGGCCCTCGCCGCACTCGCCGCTCCCCGGCTGACCGGCGTCGGCCGCGTGGTGTTCGTGTGCACCCATAACTCGGCCCGCTCCCAGCTGGCCGCCGCGCTGTGGAAGCAGCACACCCACAGCGACGTCGCCTCCGCCGGCACGAAACCTGCCGCCCGGGTGCACCCCCGCGCGCTGGCTGTGGCCTACCGCCACCACCTCGACCTCGACCCGACCAGCACCGCCCACGTCACCGACATCGTCCGTGACGATGACCTGGTGATCGCCGTGTGCGACAACGCCCACGAGGAACTGACCGGCCCGGTCCGCCCCCGCCTGCACTGGTCCGTGCCGGACCCGGTCCGCGTCGACACCGACGAGGCGTTCGAAGCCGCCTACGCCGACCTCGCCGACCGGGTCAACCGGCTCGCTCCCGCCGTTATCCCCGGAGGTCCCCGATGACCGACACCAGCCCCCACCAGGAGATCACCCTCGATCAGCAGGTCGCCCTACACACCGCCGCGACCCGACTGGCCGCCGAGTTCGACGGTACCTACGGCACCGAGACAATCGAGCGGTTCCTGCACAGCAGCTACGACCAGTTCGCCACCGTCGCCAGCATCGCGAACTACCTACCGCTGCTCGCCGAGCGCTTCGCCCGCCAACGGTTGCGTGCCCTCGCCCGGGTCGAAGGCCACCACCGCGACGGCCGTCCCGTCGTGCTGTTCCTGTGCACCCACAACGCGGGCCGCTCCCAGATGGCGCTGGGCTTCCTCACCCACCTCGCTGGCGACGGCGCGGTGGCGTGGTCCGGGGGCAGCGAACCCGGCATCGAGATCAACCCCTCCGCGGTCGCCGCCATGGCCGAACGCGGCATCGACATCTCAGAGGAATTCCCCAAGCCTTGGACCGACGAGGTCGTCCGTGCCGCCGACGTCGTGGTCACCATGGGCTGCGGCGACGCCTGCCCCGTCTTCCCCGGCACCCACTACGAGAACTGGGTCGTCGACGACCCGGCCGGGCTCGACCTAGCCGGCGTGCGGCCGATCCGGGACGAGATCGAACGCCGGGTACGCCGCCTGCTCGACGAGCTGAACGTCGCCGCCACCCGATAACCAGCACCGTCACAGCAGATGTGGTGACCGCTCGACCAGGAGAGAGAACAGACTGATGACCATCGCACTTCGGCGGCGCCTGCTGGCCGAGTTCACCGGCACCGCCCTGCTGGTCACCGCCGTGGTCGGCTCCGGCATCATGGCCACCACCCTCTCCCCCGGCGACGTCGGCCTCCAACTGCTGGAGAACTCCACCGCCACCGCGTTCGCCCTCGGCGCGCTGATCCTGATCTTCGGCCCGATCTCCGGGGCACACTTCAACCCGGTCGTATCCGCCGCTGACTGGTTCCTCGGCCGCCGCGCCGGCACCGGCCTCACCGCCCGCGACCTAGGCGGCTACATCGCAGCCCAAGTGCTGGGCGCGATCGCCGGTTCGGTGCTGGCGAACCTGATGTTCAACCTCGCCGCCGTCGACTTCTCCCACAAGGATCGGGCCGCCGGGCACCTGTGGCTCGGCGAGGTCGTCGCCACCACTGGCCTGCTCCTGCTGATCTTCGCCCTCGCCCGCTCCGGCCGCGCCCCCGTCGCACCCGCCGCCGTCGGTGCCTACATCGGCGCCGCCTACTGGTTCACCTCGTCCACCTCGTTCGCCAACCCCGCGGTCACCATCGGGCGGGCGTTCACCGACACGTTCGCCGGCATCGCGCCCGCTTCCCTCCCCGGGTTCGTCGTCGCCCAACTGGTCGGGCTGGTAGTCGGCGTCGGTTTGCTCGCTGCGCTCTACCCCGATGCTGGGCGGGCCGCCGATCAGGTCGTCGTCCCTGCGAAGGAAGGCGACCCGGTGCTGGACCAGCGCCCGTGACGGTCCCCAACCCCGAGCAGGGTGAGACAGAGATGGGCAACCGCCACCTGCTCAACCCGCCGCGCCCCGCCGGCCGCTACCGACTGCTCGACCACAACAGCGACCCCGACCGGTTCCTACCTGCAACCCGCGCCGAAGTGCCCATGAATCGGCCCTATGACCTGTACTGCAAGAAAGGCATCTGATGTCCAAGCCCAGCGTCCTGTTCGTCTGCGTCCACAACGCCGGCCGTTCCCAGATGGCCGCCGGCTGGCTGCGCCACCTCGCCGGTGACGCCGTCGAGGTCCGCTCCGCTGGCTCCGAGCCCGCCGACCAGATCAACCCGGTGGCAATCGAGGCCATGCGTGAGGTCAGCATCGACATCACCGCCAACAAGCCGAAGATCCTCGACTACGCCACCGCCGAAGCCTCCGACGTCATCATCACGATGGGCTGCGGCGACGTCTGCCCGGCCTTCCCGGGCAAGCGGTACGAAGACTGGCAACTCGACGACCCGGCCGGCCAGGGCCTGGACGCGGTCCGTCGCATCCGCGACGAGATCCGCACCCGAGTGGAGAACCTGCTCGCCGACCTGCGCCCCACCACCTGAACATCACCCCGCCCCACCTCGCCCGCCAGCCCCACCAGCGGGCGGCTCAACTGAGCAGGAGCCCCTCGTGCCCGACCCGTACCGCCTGATCATCATCGGCTCCGGGCCCGCCGGCTACACCGCGGCCCTCTATGCCGCCCGCGCCAACCTCACACCCCTAGTCATCGAGGGCGCCCAATCCGGCGGCGCGCTGATGACCACCACCGAGGTGGAGAACTTTCCCGGCTTCCCCGACGGCATTACCGGCCCCGAGCTGATGGACAATCTCCGCAAGCAGGCCGACCGATTCGGCGCCCAGTTCCTCACCGACGACGCCACCCACGTCGACCTCACCGGCCCCGGCCCGAAGATCGTGCACGTGGGCGAGCAGGCCTATCGCGCCGACGCTGTCATCCTCGCCACCGGATCCGCCTGGCGGCCCCTCGGTGTCCCCGGCGAACAGGAACTCCTCGGGCACGGCGTCTCCTCCTGCGCCACCTGCGACGGGTTCTTCTTCCGCGACCAGGACATCGCCGTTATCGGCGGCGGCGACTCGGCCATGGAGGAAGCCACCTTCCTCACCCGCTTCGCCCGCAGCGTCACCATCGTGCACCGCCGCGACACCTTCCGCGCCAGCCCCATCATGGCCGAACGCGCCCTCACCAACGACAAGATCCGCATCGCGTGGAACAGCATCGTCGAGGAAATCATCGGCAACAACGGTGCCGTCGTCGGAGCCCGCCTCCGTGACGTCCACACCGGCAAAACCCGGATCCTGGACGCCACCGGCGTGTTCGTCGCCATCGGCCACGACCCCCGCAGCGAACTCTTCGCGGGGCAGGTCGACCTCGACCCCGACGGCTACGTCACCGTTGAATCCCCCAGCACCCGCACCAACGTGCCCGGTGTGTTCGCCGCCGGTGACCTCGTCGACCACACCTACCGGCAGGCCATCACCGCCGCCGGCACCGGCTGCGCCGCCGCCCTCGACGCCGAGCGCTACCTCGCCGCCCTGCCCTAACCGACACCGCTTGAGGTCCTGGCCGAGCCGGCCGGACCTCAGGCCTACGACTCTCGGATTCGAGTGGCGATGTCCGCCACCGTGGCCTTCGCCGTCCGGCCCGCACCCACCAGCGTCGCCGACGCCGGCCCCGTCCAGTCGCCGTAGCCGAGCAAGTAGAGGCGGGACTCGTCTACCGACCGTGTTCCCTCGGTCTCCACCTCTCCGTGCCGCCCGCCTGGTAGCAGCGGCGCGAGATGGGTGAGGTTTGGCCGGAACCCCGTGCACCAGATGACGGCATCGCAGGACTGCTCGGCGCCGTCCGCCCAACGCACGCCGTGCGCGGTCAGCCGTACGAACATCGGACGGGCGTGCAGGACCCCGCGCTCCCGCGCATCGCGGACGGTGGGCACCATCACGATGTCCCCCAAGTCGCTGACACCGCCACCTGCACCACCGCCGGCCGCGCGGGTGGCAACCCCGAACAGCACCCGACCGTCGACGTCATCCGGCATGAACCGCGGAGGGCGCATGGTGACCCAGGTGGCCTCGGCGACCCGGGACACCTCGGCCAGGATCTGCGCCGCCGAGTTACCCCCACCGACGACCACGACCCGCTGCCCCCGGAAGTCCTGCGGCGAGGTGTAGTCCACCGTGTGCAACTGCCGACCGGCGAACGCCTCACGACCCGGGACGTCCGGCACGTACGGGCACTCCCACGTGCCAGTCGCCGAGATGACGTACCGGGCCAACCACGTCCCAGCCTCGCTCTCCACCGCTAGGTCGTGTCTCGAAGTGCGCGTAGCCATTCGTTGATGGCGGTGACGTGGATGGTGGCTTCGTAGCGGACGGCCAGCTTGTCGTACCTAGTGGCCAGACCACGGTGGCGTTTGAGCCGATTGAT
>NZ_RAQQ01000057.1 GCF_003610785.1 Micromonospora globbae | reverse complement strand
ATGCGGCCATCGCGTTCCTCTCCTTCTATGACTTGGTCGTCTCGAAGGATCACGCGATGGCCGTCTCCTATCTACGCAACACGCCCATCACGGGCAAGTCGTACACCACGTCCGTGGACGCAACCGCGGACTCAGCCGCCACAGCCAACGAGCGCGTTGAATTCGGTAATGATCCAGCCGCCATCCTCCTTCTTCCAGGTCAGCCTGGCGAAGTTCGGGCGGAACTCACCGTTCGCGTCCTTCGGACAGCCCGGTGACTTGGCGAAGTTCTCGTTGGGGTACTCGATCGTCCCGTGCAGCTTGATCCCCCGCTCCTCCGGCGGTGGACCCGTCTGCTTACTGGCAAAGGAGTCAACAACGCCTTCGCAGGTGGTGCCGGAGGCGTCATTCCATTGGATCATGCTGGTAACGAAACGCTTCGCGGCGTCAGGCGTCATCAACGTGCATACCCGTTGCGAGTCACCGGTGAACAGGGCCTCCATGACCATCGCGTAGGACTCTTCGGGAGTCTTCGGAAGGCCTGAACCGGCGCCACCGCCGGCATCCGCCTGACCGGCGCCGCAGCCGGCCGTCACTCCGACGGTGACAACAGCCAACGCGACACGTGCAACGCGCAGACGCACGACACTTTCTCCTTGTAGTGCTGGATGATGCAAGCAGGCAGGCCAGGGTGCCGATGCCCCGTGGGCCAACCGCCAAGATCGTAAAGCACTCACTCATCATCCCATCACCAGCCTTGTCTGCCGCGGGCTCTCGTCACTCGGGCGCGTCCGCCAACCGGACCACCACGCCGGCACCGGCCCCTCGGCGGGCTCACCGGGAACCGAATCAGACCCTCCCGCGTCGACGGCACGAGCCGGCCTGTCATCTGAATAGACGACAGGCCGGCGCGACGAATCAGCGGCATGCTCACTGACACTGGCGAACTCCACGCCAGAGGGGCAACGACCGCACACGGAGAAACTGGTGACCCTTCCACACGACAGTCATCCGACACCGGCCAGTCCGGACACCCCTTCGCAACACGATCAACCCTCGCCAGGCATGGCCCCGCCAGGCGAATCGTTTTCGGCACCCACGCCGCCGGCTGGATACGTGCCGCCGCCCGGCTACCAACTGGTCCCCGACCAGCCGTCGTCGGTGCCGCTGTCAGCGGTACAGCCCCCGGGCCGCGCTCGGCCGCCGGTGGACCCGCCAGCGGTGCCCGGCGCGCTGATCGGCTGCGGATTCCTCAACGTCCTCTCGCTGGTCTGGCTCTGGGTACCCTGGACCCGGGTCGGCGAGGGCACCTACCAATTCAGCGTCAACGGGTTCCTGACCGCGCCCCAGTGCCGAACCTGCAGTGACGCCCAGCTGTCCCTGTGGGCAATCCTCATCGTGCTCTGTGTCGGGCTGTCCGCCCTCGGTTGCCTCATCCTCATCTTCAACCGACAACTTGCGATCGCGAACGCTGTCATGTGGGGCAGCATCGCCACCGTGCCAGTGGTGATCATCAACATGGTCGCCTTGGTCGCCGCCGGGACACCGGACGACGACGATCCAGTCGGCCTCAGTTGGGGCGGCATCGCCGCCCTCGTCACCGCGATCGCCGCCGCCGCGACCAGCATGGCCATGCGCGAAGAGATCCGTCCGCCCAGGGAGTCCGCGTGGTAGCCGAACGTGAGCCAACCAGCACCGCTGCCCATCCTGGGCCCGGCACCCAGGGCACGGATCCCAGCGAGCCGGCCGCATCAGCCACACCGGTGCCACCCGGCTGGCGGCTGGTCCCCATACCCACGGCCGCGTCAAGCCCGCTAGCGCCCGCACCTCGTGCCAACGAGGTACGGAGGCGAGTCGCATGGGACGGAGGGCTGCTCGTCCTCACTCTCGCGGTGACCGCGCTCGTTGCAGCCACGACGAGTCTCTTCGACGGCGGCGGCCCGTGGTACAGCTTCGCGAGCCTCGGCCTGCTGGCCAGCGCCCTGTCCCTGTCCATCCGGGCTGGCACGGTGAACCTCGCCGTCGTTGGGATCGCTACGCTCGCCAGCGTTGTCTATGCCCGCCAGTTCAGCGACGGCGGCTCACCAACCGTCGCCCTAGCGGTCGCCGTCGCCGTCGCCGCGCTCGTGGGCCTCGCACTTGCGGTGACCGTCGTCCTGACCCGCGCTCCGGGCTGGGCCGTTTCGTTGATCGGCATCGCGGCTCTGTACGCCGTGCTGCTCGCACTGACCGACAACAAAGTCGCCCTGGCAGACGGCGCCGACATGCCGGATCACTCAGCCGGCCTGTGGTGGTCGATCGCGTCGGTCGTCATCGCGGTTGCTGGTGGAATCGCCGGACTGCTGCCAGCCGTACGGCGGTTCGGACGGCAGGTCGTCACCGCGATCCCCTTCGGCAACCGCCTCGGCCGGCCCCTGGTTGGCCTTCTCGGATCAGCCATCCTCGCCGGCTTGAGTGGTGTGCTCATGGTTCAGCAGTATTCGACCGTGCTTCCCTCGATCAGTTTCGAACGGCTCGCGCTCGCCCTCTCCGTGGTGTTGATGGCCGGTACCAGCCTGACGGCGGCACGCGGTGCGGTGGCGGGAGTGCCGTTGGCAACATGGCTCCTGGTCGTCGCGGGATTCGGCCTCGCCTCAGCGGGTGCACCCGAGTGGGTGATCATCGCAGCGCTACCGGCCGCGGCGGCGCTGCTCGGACTGGCCGGCGATCGCCTCATGACGGTCGGAGACCCATCCGTCAACCAACCACCATCTTAGGTGCTAGGCCGATCGAGTTGACCGCACGCACAGCCCATCATCGGCCGCCCATCGACCCGTCTGGAAGCGACACGGAGGCCTCGACCTGGAGGGGATTCCACGACATCCACCCCGGCGCCACGGCCTGGACTGTGGTGCTCCCCGGTTGGTACGGTCAACTCCGCGTTGATCTGCCGCATTGCCATAGCGCCGATGCCGTGCGGGGTGACGCGGTCGGTGGATGGGCTAGGTGCGCGGTGCCGAGAATCGCGGTGGTGGACGATCACCCGGTGGCGCGGCGAGGGCTGCACAGCATGCTGTCCGCGCTGCCTTCGGTCGAAGTGGTCGCGGCGGTGGCCGCACCTGTTCAGTTGCCTCGAACGGCTGACGGTCATGTTGACGCCGACGTTGTGCTCATGGACCTCTACCTGGACGGTGAACGCCCTGCTCTCGGGGCCATCGAGACGATCGCGACGCACCGCCCGGTTCTGGTGGTGTCCGCGTCGCGGGAACCGGCCGACGTCCTCGCCGCAATGCAATCAGGCGCATCGGGTTATCTGACCAAGCACGCTGACGACGAGGACTACGCGGAGGCGATCGCTGCGCTCGGCGAGGGGAAGTTCCACCTGTCGGCGCATCTGGCGGACGTGGTGCACATGGCCACCGGGCGCGGCGTCGAGTCCCGAAGTGAGGTGCTGTCTCCGCGGGAGCGGGAGGCGCTGGCGTATGTGGCGCGTGGCTTCACCCACCAGCAGACGGCCACCAGAATGGGGGTGTCGACGGCCACGGTGAACACCTACATCAGCCGGATCCGGGCCAAGCTCGGGTTGGGTAACAAGGCTGAACTGGCACTCGCCGCGCTGCGGCATCTGCCGCAGCGTTGACCCGTGCGTCGGCTGCGAGCGCTGGTAGCCCGGTCCGCGTCGCGATCCGCCGCCGACCGGGCGGAGCGGATGCTGACGCTCGTGGTGACTACCGCGCGTCTGGCCGCGCTGACCGGCTCCGTGGCGGTGCGGCTGCCCGGCGACCCGCGGGGTGTGCATTACACGCCGCTGCTCGTCCTGATCGCAGTCACCGCCGCGGCGACGGTCGCCGTCGGTATCGTCTGCTTGATCCAGGGTCGTATCCGAGGCTGGACCGCCGGTGTGGACACCGCTTGCGTCGTGACGCTGCTGCACCTCGGCGCGCAGGGGCAGGTGACCGGGCGTCCCAGCGACAACATGCTCTACGACTTCAGCATCGCGGCGGTGCTCCTCGCCGGCGCGGCGGCCTGGCCGGCTGCCGCCGCCGCGGCGGCGGCCAGCAGCTACGCGCTGGTCAATCTGGTCACCTCCGCACACGTCGGCGACGTGAACGAACCGTTGTGGAACGCCATCCCGAACTCGTTGACCTACCTGGGCGTCGCCGCCGTCACCGCTGTCATCGCCCGCTCGGTTCGAGGGCTCGCCGCCGCGCTCGACACGCACCGTGCGATGGCTGTCCAAGCCGGGGCCGAGTTGGCTCGAGCGCAGCAGCGGATGCGAGACGGTGCGCTCCTCAGCCGTCGCCTGAGGCCGATCATGGCCGAGCTCGCCAGGGCCGATCTACCCACCGACATCAAGGCGCAGATCCATCGGGAAAGAACCTGGCTCCATCGCATCGTTGCCGACGACCCTCCCGCTGCCGATCTCGTCAGTGGATTGACCCAGCAGGTAGCCGCTCGGCGCATCGACGGTCTGTCCGTCGAACTGAACCTCCTGAACCAGCCGCCGCCCTTGGCGGCCGACCAGCTGGCAGCACTGCTCGATGCGACCCGCGAGGCTCTCACCAACGTTGCCAAGCACTCCGGGGCGAGTTCGGCGCAGGTCAGCGTCGAGGCGACACGGCTCGGCGTGACAGTCACGATCACCGACGCCGGGCGTGGCTATGACGCTGTCACCCGCATCCCTGGATTCGGCCAGCGGGAATCCATCCTGGCTCGGATGCGCGCGGTCGGTGGCCGAGCCTCGATCGCTTCGGACCCAGGTCAGGGCACCGTGGTGCGTCTGTGGGCGCCGTCCGACCGCGTCGGCAGCCAGCGGATCCTAGGGCCCGAAGAGACATGCCCAGGGCCTGCGGCGACGCGGGCGACGGTCCGCGCGGTGTCGTGGTACGGCGCCGGCCGGGCGCGCACGATGGATGATCAAAGGTCGTGGTCGCCGGCGCGTCTGGCCGACGACGCGGTGCTCCGTGCCGCTGTCACGCTCCGCGTCGCGTCCGCGCTGATCGTCATCGCTGTGGTCCCGATGGTCTGGCCGCGGCTGTCATACCCCTTCTGGTCTACGCTGCTGGCCGCGAGCCTGGCGGCGATGAGCTTCGCCATCGCACGGCGCTGCATCGCCCAGAGACGTGTCAGTCCGGGGCACCTCTACGTGGAACTGCCAGCGGTGGCCGCCGCGCTGCTCGCCAGCGCGGTACTGCACTCCCCGATCGGCGTGGCCGGATGGACCGATTTCGCCTTTCCGTACGCGGTTCAGATGTCATTCGCCATCGGCTTGTCCTGTCGGAATCTGTGGGCCGCGGTCGGCTGCGGGCAGGTCTGGGCACTGGCCGCGGTGATCCGCAGCATGGGCATCGACGGGGCGTCGTTCGGCACATCGGTACTGGCTGTACCGGCGTTCGTTGTCGGTCCCGTCGCTGCCGGGCTCGGCGCCTGCCTCGCTCGTCGGGCAGCCACTGAACTCGCCGCGATCCATGAGTTGGAGGCCGCGCATGCTCGGAAGGCCGCAGCCACGGCGCAACGACGCCAGCACGCACGGGCCGTCCACGATCGGGTGCTGCAGACCCTGGAGACGCTCAGCCGAGGCGATTACCTCACCGACTCGGACCTGAGGCGACGTACAGCCGAACAGGCCGCGTGGCTCCGTCGTCATATCGAACAACCAGCTGACGAGCGGAGCAGAGAGGTGTCCGCCGCGCTCGCCGAGACCGTCGAGCGCGCCCGGCCGCCCGATCTCCGGCTGAAGCTGCTCGACGCCGGCCTTCGCCTCGATCCCGGACGTGCGCTTGGCCCGCCCCAACGCGAAGCGCTACTCGACGCCATCCGCCAACTGGTGGCCGACCAGCACACCGTCCGGGGGATCACGGTGCATGCAAGCTGGCACGGCGACGGCATCCTCGTCAGCATCGTCGCACCGGGCGCTCGCCTCAACACCCGTCGCCTCTCTGAACTGAACGGCAGGCTTGCCAGGGCGGGCGGCCACCTCAGCGAGATGGAGCCATCCGTCGAAGTGTGGGTGCCGAGCACTGCACCCACCCCCACTGGCCGGCTCTCCACCGGCCGCCACTGAAGTTCGTCGAGCAGCCTCGCTCGGTTGTTGATCCTTCCCGCGGATCGAGCGCCCCTTGGCTCCGACGCCGGCCCGGTGGCAAAGGGCGTTTCCGTCCACGCCACACAAGGTGAGGCCGCAGGCGTTCGGTCAGTGTTGCCAGCCGAGCAGGTGCCAGGACGCCAGCCATCCCAGGTAGGCCACGTTGAGCAGCACGAACAACGTGTATCCGGAGAGCCTGCCGCGGCCCTCGCCAGATTGCCGGGCGGCGTGAATCCCGATCGCGGCGGCGGCTACGGTCAGGGCGGCGCTGACCACAGGCAGCCCCAGCAGGACAGCGATCGGCGTGGGGATGCCGTAGAGAATCGCCGACGGATCAGATAGGGCCGCGCCGGCCACGACCGGAAAACCGATCAGGAAGCCGAGGTTGGCCGCGCCCAGTCCCGCCGCGAGCCACCGGCGTACTGTGACGGGCCGCCGCCGGCGCAATGCACCGGCCAGCGCGCCTACTAGCGCTGCCAGTGACCCCGCGGCGATGACGCCGACGATCCCAAGCTGCACCGGAGGCGACTCCCACCAGGGCATCCGTTGCAGGCTTGCGCTGCCCAGCAGCAGCCATCCATCGTCGAGCAGAACCCTGTCGTCCTCGCCTGGCCCCTCGTACACCGGTAGCCCGTTACGAGGGGTGGATCGGTACCGTTCGCCGTCGATCCTCAGGTCGTCACCGTCAGCGGTGACCCGGGTCGCGGTGAGCAGGGTGACGATCCGGGTGAAGCTGTCCGCGGGCAGCGTCGGATCCCGGTAGTACCCGGTGTGCTCCTCCACGTCGGTCACCGGTGGTCCATCGGGCAGCCGTTGGTTGCGGCCCTGTGGGAAGTACGCGGCCAGCAGACCCGCCGACGCGTCGCGGAGGAAGTCCGCAGCGGCGCTGCCACCGTCGGAGGCAGCCAGAAAGATGCCGAGTCGGTGCCCCGGGACGAGCACCATCCGGCTGAGGAAGCCAGGCGCCTGCCCGTTGTGGAAGACCGCGGTCTGGCCCTGTTCGTACCACCGGCTCCAGCCGTATCCGCGGCCGCGCAGGTCCGGGTGATGACTGAATTGTTGCGCCTGCATGGCGGTGACGCTCTTCCTTGACAGCACCGGATTCGGGCCGCCGAGCTGCGAGAGCATGAACCGGCCCATGTCCGCGCCGGTGGACAAGGCGTCGCCGCCGGGGCCGACAAGGCTGAAGTACGGCTCGCGCCAGGCACGATCACCGGAGTAGCCGACCGCGCAGTTGCTCGGCACGCCGCGCTGCGGGGTGGGGAACGTGCTCGCGGTCATACCCAGCGGTGCGAACACCGCCGTTTCCAGGTACCGGTCGAACGGCATGCCGGTGACGTCGGCGACCACCTGGCCGGCTACCGCGATCCCGACGGAGGAGTAGCTGATTCGCCGCCCGGGCGGAAACATCGCCTCCGGCGGGTGGTCTCGAAGATGCCGTCCGAGGGGTTGCCAGCCCTGCGGCCCGGTGGTGGCGGTCGCCACGCCACGCTGCTCCAACCCAGCCGAGTGGGTCAGCAGGTCGTGCAGGGTGATCGGCCGACCGCGGGAGGCGAGCGTGAACGCCCTCAGGTACTGGTTGACGTCGGTGTGGAGGTCCACCCGTCCCTCCTCGGCCAGGCGCATGACAGCCGTGGCGGTGAAGACCTTCGAGATGCTGCCGAGGTGGAAGCAGGTCTCCGGCAGCACAGGTGAGCCGGTGCGGCGGTCGGTGACGCCGATGCCGTGAACGTCCACGACCCGGCCGCCGCCGACGATCGTGACGACGGCGCCCGGCACCTGGTGGTCCTTCGCCAGTTGACGCACGAAGCGCGTCAACTCCGCGGGGTCCGTGGATTCGGGTGCGGATGTGACCGCCGCCGCGAGACGCTGCGGCGGTGCCGGCACCAGACCGAGCGCGACGACGGTGCCGGCGAGAACATACAGGAGGCGGCCGCGGTGACGGCCCATCCGGTTTCGTGGGTGAACGAGGGCGCGACCGCGGCGCTTCGCCTGCCGTGTCGGCGGCAGCCACGGCGCCAGGCGCGGAGGAACATGCCACATGCGACGAGAGTGCGCCGTGCACCGGCTGCCGTCCTCCGGTGACGTCCCCCAATTCGACCCTGAGCGATGGGTCTCGGCCTCCGGGCAGACCCGGATTGATCAGCTTCTCGCCCGCGAGTCCCCGGTCGCCGCAGAATGGTTGGGGACGAGCCGGGACTGCCCTGGGGAGCTGCCTTGGTCAAGATCGCCATCATCGACGACCACCCGATCGCCCGACGTGGGATCGCAGACGTCTTAGAACTCCTAACAGAATGATCTGGGCGGAGGTGGATTTGTCCCTCGTGGACGATCAACTACAGTGATCGGCCGTGAGGCGAGGTGAGCAGCCGCCGTGGATCGTCTCGGACGACCTGTGGGCCG
>NZ_RAQQ01000056.1 GCF_003610785.1 Micromonospora globbae | reverse complement strand
GCGGCCATCGCGCATCACTCTCCTTCACTGGGCTTAGCCGTCTCGAAGGATCGCGCGGTGGCCGTCTCCTATCTACCCAACACGCCCATCACGGGCAAGTCGTACACCACTTCCGTGGACGCAACCCCGATGACCTGGTGCGCTGGGCCAAACTACCACCAGCCCTCGACAGCGTGGACCTCGCTCCGTACCTTCATCTGGCTGCTTCATTCACCGGTCAGGTTTTGCTCGATGCCGGCCTGCCCGAACGTCTGCGTGACATCACGGCCAACCTGCTCTCCAGCAGCCGAGCGGAACAAAAGTCTGTCACCGATGCCGACATCGCGGCGCTCATGCCAGCCGATGCGCGAGAAATCGTGCAACATCTTGGCCGCATCGCTCGCGACCGGAAAGCCCAGCAACTCACTGCGGTTGTAGGTATGTTGCGCATCGCCCGCATACATGAGTCGGTCACGGAGATCACGGCGAAGTCGCTCGGAGCCATTCCCGTTTCAGAGCTGCGTACAGCGACTGTGCTTCGCTTCACCCCTAGCGACATGGCGATGTTCAAGGGCGTGCTGGAGAGCTGGCAGACAAAACTGCCGGACGGGGAAACGCGGAGAGCAATCGGCGGACTCCTCGGGGGCCAGATCGTCTAATGGGTACCAAGGGCTCGTACACCGGCGGTGGCGGCGCAGCGGGCAAGATGCTGCGCAAGACCATCGATGACTGGCTTGACTCCCTACCGCCGACGCCGCCGCCGAAGGAGCGACCGGATAGACCAGATGATCGACCGCCAGTCCCTCGGCTGCGCCCTGAGCAGCTGCTACCAGCTATTGGCCTGCTTCGGCCCGCTGCCGGTCAGGCTGACGGGCCGGGCGGGGGCGGCGGTGGAGGCAGCGCTGGTCGTGGCGGTGCGGGCGCCGGCGGCGGAGGCGCCCAGCGCTCTGCCGCGCGTTCCGCGAGAACTGCTGGCCGGGCAGCCGCAGCGGCGTACGGACTGAGGACCGGCAACGCCGCTGTTCTTAGGGAGCTGGGGCTCGACTACGAGCGCCTGCGCGCCAACCCTGATCCCATCGACGTAACGCGCCAAATCGTCGCGGCGGCGTGTGGCCCGCTGCCCGACGGCACAATCGAAGACGACGAGCGGCGGGCCGTCGCGGCGTTGGTGACTGAGTGGGTCTTGGAGTCTAACGCCGATGGCGCCCCGCCCACCCCTGAGGAAGTGGTGCGCGAGGCGATCGCCCGGATCATCTTCGAGGCTGCCAGCAACGAGACCGCGGCACGGCTACGCAAGGGCGAGCGGCCGGCATGGGCCAGCGCAGAGGCCGAAGGTCAACTACTGGAGATCGCCCATGCGCTCGCGCTTCGGGCTCCGCTTTCTACCACAGGGCCGACAGCGGAGGAGTTCTCCCGAGCTATTGAGCAGGGCATAGAGGCCATGAGGCTCATACAGGGGGTTTCCTGATGCCTGCCTACACCATGCGGTTCCGCCTACCCGAAAAGATCTCCCCAGGTATCGCCGCATCGCGCTTCTACTGGTCACCGAATGACCTTGGCTCCTTCATCTCGCCCTTCGGACCGGGTCTCGGCCTGCTCGGGCCGGTGCCAGAGCCGAACATCGAGCTGGTCCGGCTTGCGGTTATGGTGTACGCCGCCGATCGCTCAACGCCGCGGCGCGCTGGCAGCTCCAACTGGTCCTGCCGTGATTTGGACATTGAGGTGCCGGTCCAGAGGCCAGAACGGTGGGAGCCGGTTCGCGAGCGGCTTGAGGCACTGCTGGGCTTCCTGTCCGGAGACGCATGGACACTGCAGTTCCGTCAGGCGACCACGCCCACCGAACAGGTCAGCGCGTACCGCTACGGCGGTGCTAAACGGGTGGTGCTTGCCAGTGGCGGGGCGGACTCCACGATCGGAGCGCTTATGTCCCGCCACGGCCTGAGAGACGCGACCCACATCCTGGTATCCCACGTGGGCGCAACCAACATTGCACCAGTCCAACGGAACATCGTCCAGCAGATTGGGGCGCTGATCGCCGGGCCCGAACAGTTCCACCGGCAAATCCGCTTCTCGCGTAGGCAGATGCAGCCGGGCGGCTTCCCCTTCCATAACGAATACTCCACGCGGACCCGCTCCCTGTTGTTTCTCGCCCTCGGCCTCGCCGTCGCGTCCATCGAGAGGCTACCCTTATGGATTCCGGAGAATGGCTTCGCCTCGCTCAACCCGCCAATGACATCCGACCAACGAGGCACCCTGTCGACCCGCACCACGCACCCGTTGTTTCTTCAGCAGCTGTCCGATCTCGCGACTGAAGCCGGCGCCCACGCGGAGATTGAGAACCCCTTCGCCCTGATGACCAAGGGCGAGATGTTCGGCATGGCGGCTGATCTGGTTGGCCTGGATGCGGCGTCGTCACTGTTGAGCGCTACCCACTCGTGCGCGCACACCGGTCACCGCAGCCACCGTTTGCCGGTCAGTAGCCACTGTGGTGTTTGCTTTGGCTGTCTTCTTCGGCGTGCGTCGTTCCTCGCCTCCGGCGTGCCGGATCGGACGAACTATCTCGTAAACCATGAGGCGCGACCCGAGGCGTACCTGCGGAACAAGTCGGTTGAGGCTTCCATCCGGCACTTCGTGACCCGCGGTCTGCGCCCTTCCGACGTGAGCGTGCTCAGCCTGCCACCTTGGTACTCCACCCAGGATGCCTATGGGCTTTGTAAGCGAGGGATCACTGAACTGGAGCTGCTGTTCGCATGAGAAGGCCACTTCCACCGCTGGACCTGCACGCGCATATCGACGTCAGCGTGCCTAAGGACGATCTCCGCGGTCTCGGGGCCGTTATTTTTGCCGCAACGCGCTCTCTCGAAGAGGCCGCCAAGGCGTTGGAGCGCGGAGACGAGACTATCGTCTGGGGCGTCGGTAGCCACCCCGGGCTTGCCCGAAGCCATACCCGTTTCGACGAAGGAACCTTTAGATCACTTATCGAGCGCACCCCGTACGTCAGCGAGTTCGGGCTCGACGGCCAGAGTAAGGTCAATCTCGACCGACAGCGTCAAACCCTCCAGCGGGCGCTGACAGTCCTGGCTGAGATGCCTCGGGTTCTTAGCCTACACAGCTACGGAGCGACGAACGACTTGCTCGCCGAGTTGGAGAAGCGCATGGTGCCTGGCGTTGTTCTCCACTGGTGGCTAGGTGATGCGGATGCGACTGCCCATGCCGTTGATCTCGGCTGCTACTTCTCTGTAAACGCATCGTCGGCGCGCCGGCGAGAGGTGCTGGATGCCATCCCGTTAGACCGTCTACTAACCGAGACGGATCATCCCTTCGGCGACCGAACCTCGGCACAGCCGCGGCTCCCCGGCAACGTTGCAACGGTGGAACAATCGCTGGCCCGGCATCACCGGGTCTCGATGGAAGACTTTAGGCGGCAGATTTGGCGCAACCTGGCGCAACTTATACACCACGCCGGTTGCGGTGCGCTGCTGAGCCGACGGATACGAGCCATCCTCGCAACGGTTCCGCTTTCGTGACAGGTCGTGTTGGTCCGCTTCCGGCCCTGTCAACTCGGCCGAATATGGTGCCTGGGACGGCTCGGGAACGCCACCAAAGACGATGGCACACTCGCTCCGGCGGGACGCCGCACATTTGGATCAGTGGAGACCGCAGCGACCTTCCGGATCGGAATCCTGATGGCTTTCAGGCGGTGGCTGGAACGAGGGCAGCATCGTGTAGCAATAATTGCCATTCTGCATGTCCGCGGCGTCGCGCGCCCCTGGCGGCTCGGCTGAAGTCGTCCTGACTCGTGCAACCGATGCGGCTCACAGACTTGCCATCCGAGCTCACCGGCTGCCACACCATCTCGCCCGCTCCCCAAGGCATAGGCAGTCATCCAGGCCTGCGCAGGCCTGCTCAGCCAATCCGGTATCAACCACCGCCGAAAGTCGGATGCAGCGAAGCTTGTTGCGGGAACACCAGCAATCACTCTGCCCGTACGGTCTGTAGGTCGTTACTTGCCGCCACAGTCAGGGGAGGGGCGTGGATGCGGCCGAGAAGAGTTACCTTGCTGGACATCGGGCTGGACTCCTCGTTCGATGCTGCGATGACGTTCGTGCAGTCAACACTCCAGAACATCAACGCCGGATGCGACGAGCCTGTCGTGGATATCGACTTCGTCCGGTCGCGCGATCCCGACACCGTGCTCTCTGCCTTCACCTCATCCTGCGATGTCCTGCACGTCATGGCCCATGGTGATCACAGCGTCACCCCGTCGTTCACCAGCACGGACGGCAAGGTCACCATCTCCTTCGAGCAGCTTGGGGAAGTCGCGGCAGACCAGGGCAAGGGAATCTCGACCGGCGCGATCATCGCGGACGGCTGCAAGACCGGCACCGGCGCATGGCAGAAGGCGGTACGGGACTGCCTTCAAGGCGAGGTCACATACATCGGCACCTCTTCCATCATCGGTTGGCACGAAAGCGGCGTTTTCAGTTCCGCCTTCTACGGCGCCCTGTTCCGCAATCGGGGCCGCGGCGTGAAGCCTGCCGACCAAGCTCAAGACGCCGCTACCCGAGCCATCGACGCATACACCCTGCTGACGGACAAGAACTGTCCCTTCAAAGTCACGACCCTTAAGCCGAGCCAGCGCGCCCGCACGCTGCTCGGCTAGCAAGGTGGAGCGAACGGGGCGCTCGACCATGAACGCACCGCGCCAGCCGCACGTCACGACCCCGAACGTGAGGCAGAGCCGATCACGTTCCCATCTCGGCTTCCGGAGGTCGCGTCCGTGCTGTCGCATCTGGTCGGTGTCCGCAGGTTGGGCAGGTGCTATCGAGTGCTCGTTGGCGTACGGTCCGCTGCCGTGCGGCTTGGCTGGCGATGGCGGCAGCCAACAGCGCTGCGCCGGTGAGGAGGATCGCCACAGTGGTGGTGGCGAAGTCTGTCAGGCTGGGTGCGCCGCTGCGGCTGCCCGCGATGGCCTGGCTGAGTTGGTTGGCTCCGAACAGGCCAGCTGGGGTGGCGAGCAGCAGGGCCGCCCAGAGGCCAGCGTCGTCAGCCCGCAGCGCGCGGCCGAGCCCGGCGATCAGGACCAGTGCGAACATCAGCCCACCGACCATCGCCAGGATCTCCGGCGTCGAGCGGTACGAGGTGAACCAGTTCCCGCCGTTCTCCGCGGCGGCGAACGAGACGGAAACCGCTGTTCCGAAGCCGGCGGCGAGTGGCGGCAGACTGCGTCCGACCCAGCTGGGATGGGTGGGTAGCGCGAGGGCGGTCAGGCCGAGCGCGACGGTGGGGATCAGCACGAACAGCGGCGGCCGGGGCTGCCCGGTGAGGGCGGCCGCCGGCGGTAAGGCGATGGTCAGTAGGAGACCGGCGGCTGCGGCGTAGCGGGCCCAGCGCCCGGGCAGCGTGGTGGCGGTGAGGCCGACGAGTAGCCAGCCGAGCCAGGCGGCGGCGCCGAGGGTTTGGAACGGTCCGACCGGGTCGAGTCCGGTGATGCGGGGGTCGTTGAGTTCGACTTGGAGGAATAGGAATGCCGCGAGGGCGATCAGGGTGTTCAGTGCGGCGGTCGCGGCGAGTGGGAGGGCGTCGGCCAGCCCGAGGGCGCCGTAGGCGCGCAGTCGTTCTCTGAGTCCGGCGCGGAGCAGGTCGAGGGCGTCGCGCGGGGACGGCCAGCGCCGCTGCGGGCCGACCAGGTCGAGGTACGTTCCGACGATCTCCTCTCCCCGCTCGGCTTGGTAGCGACGGGGGTAGGCACGGAGCAGCCGCCGGTAGCGGCGTTCCAGCGGCGACCTGGTCTCGGCCGGCCCTGGGATCGGGTTGGGCGGGTTCATGCCGGACCTCCGGTCGGCCGAAAAGCGGGCCGGACCGCCGGCCCCGGACGGCCAGCGGAGCCGTTTGCCGTGCTGCCGCCGGCGCGAAGGGTGCCGGCCGGGCGGGCCTTCAGGCGTTGGGTGGCGGCCTCGACGTTGCGGCGCAACCGTTCGGTCTCGGCGGCCAGCACCGACCTGCCCGCGTCGGTGAGCCGGTAGTAGCGGCGTAGCCGTCCCTCGACAATCTCCTCCCGGTCCGGCTTGACCAGTCCCTCGTCGGTGAGCCGGTCGAGTGCGCCGTAGAGGGTGCCGGGCCGCAGCGCCAGCCGCCCGCCGGACAGCGCGGCGACGTCGGTGATGACGCCGTAGCCATGCATGGGCTCCCGCGCGAGGGCGGTGAGGATCAGGAAGGTGGGCTCCTGCAGCGGCTTTGGTGTAGCCATAGCCTCAATATATCGGCGGCCGAGCTATACCGGCAGCAAAGCGGCGAGAAAGTCGTGCACAGGCGGTGCGTCGACCCGGGCCACTGCGGGTTAGCACTCGGCCGTTGATCGTCTCGTCACCTCGGTTTATGCGGCCGCAGCCGGCAGAGAGGCGGGCCCGGGAGACCGCAGCCGGAGTGGGGACGCCGGTGGCCGCGCGGGTGTGGTGGTGAACCAGCCGCGAAACGCCGACGACCGGGGTGCGACCACGGCGGCCCGCCCGTACGCTCGCCGGGTCGTGGCTGGGGTGGCGGCTGGCCGCGCTGGGCGGGCCAGGTCCATCGCTCGGCGGGCGTTACGGGCGGCGTCGCACATGCCGCGCTGGCCGGCGCACTGTAGTTTGCGGCAGTTGCCGCAGTTGTCGGGCTGGTGCGCGCCGATGACGTCGAAGGCGAGCCGCCACAGGAGTGGGTCGGTCACATCGTCGGGCATCACGGCAAGCTTGCTGAGGCGTTCACGAGGCATGGCGGGAACCCTTCGTCGATGGGTCATGTCGTCCGCCGAGGAGGGGCGGATGGACAACGGACACGATCGACGCTCACCTTTCGCGGAAGGTCAAGTCGTCTCGCCCGGCGGCGGTCCGGGCCTGGCAGCGTGGAGGCTGTGACTACCAGCGATAGTTGGCACTTACCAGCCGTAGTTGGCGCCGCGGCCACTCGGCATGGCATCGCTTGGAGTGGTTGAGGACGATTGGTGGCCGAGGTAGGCGCGATACTTGGCCACCGTCGTGTCGGCGGCTAATCCCTGGTTCTCTCCGCGGCTTTGGACACCGGTTGAACGTCAGTCTCAGCACCGCATGATCGTCTGAGGATTTCGTGTCCAGGAGTTTCGACACCACCACAAGGCTGCTGCTCCGATGCCGGTCAAGCGGGCTCGATCGGGGTGTGTTTCTTTCTGGAGTGAGCTACAAACCGGTGATCATGAGGGCCGGCCCGTGTCTCCGCTGGTCGGCGTCGCAAGCGGCATTCATGGATAGCTCCAGGAGGCGCCACTCGCTGCCGAAGCCGCATCGCAGCTGGCCAGGGCCTTCTCGGCGATCTTCCTCAGAAAGAAACACACCCCTCTTCGGCCAGGCCTATACCGACCGACCGGCTACCTCAACGCGGGGAACGCCAGCAGCGCCGACCGGATGAACTCGACGTCCTCGTCCGCGTCTTCCCCGACCTCCATGAGCGCCTCGTGCGCACCCAGCCGGTTGTCGTCCGCGAACGTCCAGTTGTTCTCAGAGTCGCCCGCCGCCCAGAACAGGACAGCCGCGTTGTACTTCACCATCGCCAACCCAGCGAACGTCAGCGGCTCGGGGTGCGGGTTGCCTTCCTGGAGCATGTCGATCAGTTTCGACTCCGCCTCCTGGCAGGCCGCCAACGCTGCCTCAAGATCGCCGGTGCAGATGTGGACCGCCGCCAGGTTGTTCGCGGTACGCGCGGTGGCGTACTGCTCCTGCCAGTCGTCCAGGTTGCGGCGGGCGTTCAGCACGGTCTCGATGGACGCAGCGTCAGGGAACGGCTCAGACCTCGACTCGACGTACGGCGGCCGGCCCTCGCCAGTCAGAAGGAACTCGCGGTGGCCGTTGATACCTTCGATGATGGGATGAGGGCCAGTCATGGCTCAAGCCTATGGGCGGCGCGCGCCCACGATGTCACCGGCGGCCACGGCTGGCTGATCGACATGCTCGCGCTCACCCGACTGCGCCTGCAAACCTCCGCCGACCGTTCCGAGCGCTGGGACTCGCACCCCTATATCGAAACAGATCAGTTACATGACGCCCGGCCGACACGCGGACACATTCAGTGCCAAGAATCCCGGGGTGTCGGTGCCAACCACAGCCGGTGCCGAATCGGAAACCGGAGGCTGCCGAATCGTCGCAGTGCCAACTACCGCTGGGAGTCACAGAGGCACGCGTGGCCGAAAATCCGCTGGTCGTCGGTGCGCGGAGGGGCATGGTGGCGATTCGAGCAGTCTCTCGGCCGCCGGCGGGAAGATTCGTTAACGCTTGTCAACGAGACGCCGCGCGGGCTGATACGGCACGGAGTTCGTCGGGCTGGCGGCGCCCCACGGCGATCCGGTTGCTCCGCCGTCGGTGACGCATGTGACTGCCACAGCATGATCTGGCTTCGGCCTGTCGTCGGCGCCGCCGATCATGGCCCTCAGGCTCGCTGATGGAACGTCCGCCGACCAACCAGGCTCGACCGGCGAGGGCACGGCCGAGGCCAGCGCGCCGGTGACGTTTCGTAGTGTTCAGGCGGTGGTGGTGACGGTTCTTGGTGGGAGGGTGAGCGGTGGCGCGTACCTGGCTGTCCGTACGGGTCGAGTTGGTCTCGGGTCGCGGCGTCGACCTGTGGCCTCGGCCGGGCAGGGTCTTCGCGGCGAGCCGGTCGCATACCTTCGCCCAGTTCGCTGACGCGATCGATGCGGCGTTCGCCCGTTGGGACCTGGCCCACATGCACATGTTCACGCTGGCCGACCAGACCCAGATCACGCCGCTTGAGCTGTGGGACGGCGAGGCTCCCGAGGGCAGCGTCGACAGCGACCGGACCAGGCTGAGTCGCCTGGGTGGTGGCGAGCAGTTTGTCAAGCCCCGGGTTTGATGGAGAGTTGGTTAGCTGGTTTTCAGGGGTGCGGTGACCGGGTGGGTCATCGCGTGTAGCGCCTCGTACTCGGCGGGTGGGACGTGGCCGAGTTCGCCGTGCAGCCTG
>NZ_RAQQ01000055.1 GCF_003610785.1 Micromonospora globbae | reverse complement strand
CCTGTTCAACCGCCTCATCGGCTGCCTGCACCACTGCCTCACCACCCGCCAAACCTACGACCAGAACCGAGCCTTCCCCGCATTCACTCCCTCCTGATCTTGACCTCAAACACCATCGGAGGTCTCCCTCAGGAGGGAGTCCCTTCCATCTCTACTCGCCTGAGGAGAACCTCATGCCCCGCGCCACTCCGGCTCCCCACCCGGACCCGGCCGACGACTCACCGACCCCCGAACGCCCACCGTCCGAACCCCGCCGGCCCTCGACCCGCCCGCCCAGCAAGACCGACCTGCTGCGCTACCTGCGGCAGCTGACCCCGCGCGACCACCAGATCCTCGACTGGCTCGCCGAGCACTACCTGCTGTCCACCGCCCAGATCGCCACCGCGCTGTTCCCATCGGAGCGCTCCGCCCTGCTACGCCTGGCCACACTGCACCGAATCGGAGCCGTGCACCGCTTCGTCGACGTCAGAGCCGGCACCGGCCAGCACCTCTACACCCTCGGCCCGCTCGGCCTCGTCGTGCACCCCCACCCCTACAGCGACCCCGCACGCCCGGACGCGCGGCCCACCCGCACCAGCGTCGAACGCGCCCACCGCATCATCGGCAGCGGCCGGCTGCGGCACCTGCTCGGCACCAACCAGCTCTTCATCGACCTGCACGCCTACACCCGCACCGACCCCAGCGCCCGGCTGCTGCGCTGGTGGTCCGAACAGCACGCCACCACCGCCTACGCCGTGGCCGGCATCCACCCCGACGGCCACGGCATCTGGCACGCCGCCGGCCGCACCGTCGGGTTCTTCCTCGAACACGACAACGGCACCGAAAACCTGCGCAGCGTTCTGCGGAAGCTGCGCGCCTACGAACGCCTCACCGAGTACGGCCCCCGCTACCCCGTCCTGCTACGCGTGCCCAACCACCGGCGCGAAGCGCACCTAATCGACGCCCTCGCCGGCGTGCCCACCGCGATGCCCGTAGCCACCGGCCTGCACCACGAACACCCCGCCGGCCCCACCTGGACACTCACCTCCGACCCCGGCCCACGCCGCTGGCTGCACGAACTGCCCAGCGACCACGGCCCCGACGCCGCCACCAACCCCCACCGCTACACCGACCCCGACGACACCTGACGGCCTCGCCAGCTCGCCCACAGCCACTCACACCGCAGGTCACCGACCCTTCCGCAACCGCACATTTACCTTGCTGCGACACCATCCACCGCCTGACAGGCCGTCTGCAGGCGGGCGTTAGAGGACTGCTGTCGGCATGGCAAAATCCGCCTCCGCGATAGCCCCCTTCCCGAGAGCTGCGCATTCCACTAACCCGTTACGGCAGGACCTGCGTCGGGATAGTGACAGAAAGCAACATCATCGATGCCGCTGCACGCGAGTTCGTGATAGCACCAAGGCATGACCACCGAGGCGGTACCCGCAGACCCTCCCCCGAAGCTCCGCTTCAACTGCTACCTGCTCCGCCCGGATCTCGAGACGCCCGAGCAAGCGCTGCGCGCACCGTACCGGCCGACGGGCCGCACGCCGATGAGCGCGGTGGCACCAACCTCAGCCGCTCCGGATGGCACCATCGGCTACTTCAGCGAGCCTAAGCAGAAGGTGCCACCGTGGGCGAAGGCGTTGGCACCGCTGTTTCCGGACTTGCAGCGGGTCGAGAATCTATCGAACCGCTTTGTGATCATCCTGCCAGTAGCAGGGCGGCACTTCGCAGTGTGCTTCGGCTACGGCAGTTCGACCTTGGAGTGGAGCGCGGTAGAGGCAAACTTCGGGCTCCGCTTCGCCGCGCGCCGGATGAGCCCCAAGACTCTGCGTGAGTTCAGGAGCCGCCGCGTCGGTGCGTCCAACCGAACTCAGGCGATCCAGATACCCATGGGAGGCGATATCAAGGACCTCGATGTGACGCTGGAGGGTGAGTTCGTCCGGCGACTGGCCGGAACCCTCGAGGAGGGGGACGGCGCGCAGTTCAACGATGTGGACGCCGTGGCTGCCACGGACGCCATATCCTTCCGGGCGCGAACTGACCTGTCAAAGGTGCAGGAGACTCTCGCCGCGATGCTGGCGGAGGTCGAGCAGAAGACCGCGGCGGAGGGCTTAAAGTTCGTGGATTCCTTGGAGCCTCTGCGCGCCAAGAGTGAGCGCACGGCCGAGCTCGACCGCCGCTTGGCCGAGTCACTTTTCGCCAGCCTTCCGGGCTACGCTGCCGGCGACGACGTACTGTCCAACCTCCAAGAACATCTTCTCGAGTTCTCGTACCCGGACGCGTTGACCACGGACGAAATCGACAAGATCTTCGTCTACCGCGGTGAGCGCAGCGTGGAGCTAACCGCGACGACCGTCGAGGGTGTCCGGCAGGCAATCTCGGAACTGAAGGGGCGCCTTACGGCTCGCTCCCTCGACGGCATCAAGCTCATGGCATTCGACGCCGAGGGCGAACCGCGTAGCCCGTACCTCCCGCTGCGGCACTGGCTGATCTACGAGGCCGGCGACGCCGACAAGCGCTACATCCTCACGCTCGGGAGATGGTTTTCGCTCCTGGAGTCATACACCAGGAAACTCGACGAAGACCTGCGCCGTATTGAGGATCTTACCGATTCATTGAAGCCACCGCCCTGGGTTGCGAGCCAGGGAGAGGGGGACTACAACAACCTCCTCAGCACATCAACACCTGGACGGTCCGTGGTCTTGGATACGGTCGACCTCAGGTCGGAGGACGGCGACGAGATCGAGGCCTGCGACGTCTTCCACGAGAACGGCTACCTTTTGCACGTCAAACGCTTCGAGAAAAGCCAAACACTCAGCCACCTATTCGCCCAGGGGTTGGTGTCGGCACTCTCGCTTCGGAGAGACGACAAATATCGAGAACAGTTCCTCCGCGAGATCGAGAAGCGGGACCCGAGTTTGAAGGAGGTTGCCGAGGCCGCGCCACAGGTTGTCGTGTACGGCATCGGTGTGCGCAAGAACAAGGCCGTCCCGCTCGAGCTTCCCAGCTTTAGCAAGGTGAACCTGAGGGACTTCGCACATCGGCTGAAGGTGACAGGGGCGCAGGCGGCGCTGTGCCGGATTCAAATGACGGACCCCGCGAGCTGAGACCCTGCCATCCGCAAGATCGGATGCACTGTCATCGACAGATCCGCGTACTACAACAGCAGCATCAGCAGTCTTGGCCCTCACGCATCGCTACTTTGACTTCGGGCGAGACCGGCCCATGGGCCCGGCCTGTTAATGGCTGTTTCGGCTGGGGCCCATTTCATCCGTCGTAGCCGCACGGCCCGGCGAGCATCTGTGGGCGGGCACGGCACTCACAACGACTCACAGCCACTCACACCAGAACCACCCCGCAACGGTGGTTGAACTGTCACACAGCAGGTCAACGGCCTGCCGGCCGCTTTGGCGGGCCGCGGCCGCTGTGAGCGGCCAGGGCTACCGTTCACGGCACTACCGCCCCCTCATATCGCTCCACCTCGGTTCGGTCCCACCTCAGGGATGCCCGCCGCACCAGCCCGGTGCGCGATGCTCACCCGCCTACGCCGGTCGGCACGCGCTCCGCGCGGCGGCCCCTGCCAGGTCGCACCAGCCACCCGCACCAGGGCACCATGCGCCCGCATTTGACGACCTGACCCTTGGGCGGGTCTGTCCTCGGTGCGTCTGCGCAACCTTCCCCTGTCCTTCCGCCGCACGGGCCCCGGCCCACGAAATCGGTGAGCCGGCCAGTCCCGCGCTCCTCACGCAACCCCCACCCGAAGGAGGACTACGCCTATGTCCGATGTCAACGGCACCCCGCTGACCCGTCACGGCAGCCGCGTGCCCGCCGTCCCGGCACGGCCTGCCGGAGCGAAGGCCTCGGCGCCTGCCGCCTCGTCAGTTCGCGTCCAGGCCACCGCTTCCCGACCGGCGGTCACGCCGGCCCCCACGATCGAGACGATGGTGATCTGCGTGCCCGACTGCCTGCCGGCCCAGGCCTTGACCAGTCACCAGCTCGTCACCCACTTCGGGGTCACCGGCACCGTCACCGCTCTGTACTGGGCCGTTCCGCGACTGCGGCTGTGGCAGCGGCGCCTGCTCATCGGTGCCCGCGAGGGCCATCCGACGCCGTGCGCGGGCGGACCGTTGCGGCTGCTCGACCTGTCCGGGTTGCGGCACGCCGCTGCCGTGGGCGCGGGCATCCGCTACCAGATCTGGCAGCGGGTCGTCCATGGCACCCGGCCGGCCACCCCGTGGCCGGTGTTCCATTCCCGTCACCTCACCGACCCCGACCGCTATCCCTACCAGCGAGCCAGCGAGGAGTTCCACGCCCAGCCTCGGGTGCAGGCCATGCGCCTGCACGTCGCTACCACCCCCGGTCCGGGCCAACCCAGCATTGGGGAACTGGAGATGTACCAGGCCGGGCAGGTCGCCTACCAGCACTATCGTGCCGGCATCGCGGTCGTCGGCGACGCGATGCTCACCGCCGACGGGCGCCACCTTGCCCCGGCCAGCGACGCTCTCGCCGACCGCATTACCTACCTTGAGCAGGCCTTGGCCCACCTCGACACCGTCGGCCCGCAGCAGCGGCTGCTCGCCGTCTCCCTCTAGCCCCGGTCGCCAGCCCGTCCTGTCGCGGTCCGGCCGCCGACGGCGCGCGCTGCGTGATGGTCGACCCCCGCGCCTTCACCGTCGGTGTTGGCCGCCGTCGAAGACCCCTTCTCGGCTATCACCCGGCCTGGCCCGCATGCCGCATCCTCGGCGGACCGCCCACGCGACGCCTGCGAGCGTGTCCGCCTCGATTCGGCCCTGTCATTGCCCGTACACGCCCACCCCGCCAACGGCGAGCGGGCGCCGCCCCCGGCCACGTACGCCGGGTGCCCCGGGCATGGGGCACCTGTCCGCCGCTGGCCGGCGATAAGGCCGCCCTGTTCCTCTTCCGGCCCCACGTCACTACTCGCTGGCAACTCGATGTCCCGTTCGCGCCCGGCTGCGGCGGAGGCGAGGCCGCTTCCGGTGAGATCACCGCTACCGCCGCCGGCCCGCCCCTGCGGCCACCCGCCGCTACCGGATAGCCGCCAGCCCAGCGGCGCCCGGTGACCCGCCATTACCGGATTTCGGGTGCGTCCCGAGGTCCGGTCATCGCACTTGATCAGCGCCGCGTTCGAAGCGTGGATCAGTGCTGACCTCACACGAAAGGACGATGCCCATGACCGACGCACCGGAGCCGGTTCCGGCTCACGCGATGTTCAAGGTCCTCGCCGCGCTCGCGGAACTTGGCGAGGCTACCGCCGCCGCGGTGGCTCAGAAGGCGGGGCTCGGCTATTCCACGGCCACGGCGAAGTTGCGTGCCTGGGAGCAGACCGGGCAGGCCGAACGTATCCACACCGAGAGCAAGCGCGCGGTGTGGCGGCTGACTGACGCGGGCCGCGCCACCGTCGGCGCGGATCAGGCCGCGTCACCAGTGCACGGCAGCCCTCCCGACGTGCTGCCGAACGACCCTGCGCGGCCTGCCGCCGCCGACGGCCCTGCCGAGACCACCGACGCCGCAGGCGAGGAGCCGACGCCGGAGTCCGCGAATCCCGCCCACGAGGAACCCTCGACCCCCGCCAGCGACACAATCGCGCCGCCGGACGCACCCGCGCCGCCCGATGGTGAGGGTGCTCCCGTGGCCGCGACCGACGGGGACAGCCAGCAGTCGGCCACCACGACCGACGGCACCGGCTCGGACACCGCCGCCCCGTCGAATGATCCAGCCACCTCGACGGGCGGTCGTCGGGCGAAGGGTTCCCTGCGCGGGGCGGTGCTGGACATCCTCGAAGCCCATCCCGATCGGGCCTACAAGACCAGTGAGATGTGCAGGCTCATCGACGCGGCGAACGCCGGCAGCGGCGCGAGGAAGGCCAGCGCAGGCGCGGTCGTCAACGCGTTGGTCAAGCTCGTCGCCGCGGGGAAGGCCGTGCAGACCGTGGAGAAGCCGGCCACCTTCCAGCTCGCCCCCACCGCCGGCAGCCGATAGCCGCCGGCTACCTGTCAGGCAGCCCGAGGGCGGGCGTCGAAGTTTGGCCGCTCCACGCCCGCCCCCGGTGCTCCTTCCAAGACAAGGAGCGTTCCCAGTGTTGTCCATCCTGCACACGATCGCTATCGCCGTCGGCGGGATCCTCGCCGGTCTCGCCCTCGCCGCCGCCCTGCTGTGGCGGCAGCAGCAAGCCCTCCACGTGGCCCGGTATGAGGCCACCCACGACGAGATCACCGGCCTGCCCAACCGGCGGCTGTTCCTTGCCCGCCTGCGCGCCGCCTTGGAGGGCAACGCGCCGGTGGGGGTGGTGCTGCTGGACCTCAACCGGTTCAAGACGGTCAACGACACCCTCGGCCACGAGGTCGGCAACGACCTGCTCGATCAGGTCGGGCGGCGCCTGGCCGGCCTTCCCGCCCCGGTGCGGGTCGCGGCCCGGCTCTCCGGTGACGAGTTCGCCCTGCTGGTCACCGGTGACCGCGACGACGTCGCCGCCGCGGCGGAGGCCGCTTGGCAGGCGGTCGCCGCCGACTCGATCCGCGTGGTCAACGCCGACCTGCAGGTGACCGCCTCGGTCGGCTTCGCCCACAGCCACCACCCGAACGCCAGCACCCGGCAACTGCTCACCCAGGCCGACCGCGCCATGTATGAGGCGAAACGCGTCGACGGCGGCGTACGCGAGTACCTGCCCCACCGCACACCGGCCCTGCGTAGCCGCAGCCGTCACGGCGGCTGACCCCGCACTCCGCATGTCCCGGGCCCCGCAGCCACCCGGCTGCGGGGCCTTTCGCCTGTCCACCCCTTTGTAAGGGAGAACCTGGTGCTGTCTTCCGACACTGTCCGCGCCCTGACCGAATGCGTCATCGCGGCGGACGCCGACGCCGACCAGATGGGATGGGGCCAGCGGCCGACGCTGCTGCTCGTCCACGACTGGCTCCCGACCCCCGCCAGGCCGAACCGGCGGCACGCGATGCGCAGCCTCGAGTTCCCGCTGCGCCCCGATGACCGGCTCGCCGACCCGGCTGGTCTGCCCGCGCTGCTGCACCGCCTCGCCGCCGCGTTGACCCAGCCCGCCGATACCGGCCCGTACCAGGCGACCCTCGAGACGATCATCGACCGGATCCGCGTGAGCGCACCGGATGCGCGGCTGGTGGCCTGGGCCGCCTGCTACGCCGACGTCCACACCCGCGGCGGTCAGCCACGGCGGGCACGTCATGTCGACGCCGTCGACGTCGACGGGCGCGTCTACCAGCTCACCCACCTGCGCGGCGAGGACCACCCGCTCGTGCTCGTCGACGACACCCCCGACCCGCACGACCTTCCCGCCACGTACCCCGGTCTGGTCGCGCTGCTCGCCGCCACCGCCCACCACATCCAGACCAGGGCCGCCGCGGGTGCGCAACGACCGCCGTGGTCCCGCCTCCGCGCTGAGCCGGAGGAGCCGATCTTCGGCGTGTGGGGCCCAGACGGCGCCTCTGTCCGCTGCCGGATCTGCGGCGCCGTCGACGAAATCGTCCAGGACGAGGTCCCGTCGATGGCCGGCTACGGCGACGACACCTACACCCGGTGCACCCGCTGCGGGTCGGTCGAGACCACCGACCCGGTCTTCGGGTGGCGCGCCAAGCCCGCCACCTGGCCGCCCACACCCGAACCCGACCAGTCGTGACCTCCATGCCCGCCGCCGATCGCCGCCTCTCGCTGAAGGAGTTAAGTCCTGTGCGCACCCACTGCTACATCGGCGTCAGCCGCCCCGAGAACCCGCACCTGGTGCACGCCCGGTTCGTGCTCGACGGTTATCCGGCCGTCGTGCTGCCGGCCCTGGCCGCGATCTGGGCCGGCCACACCCGCCACGACACGCAGGCGCTGGCCGCCGCGATCCTCGCCCACGACTGGGAGTACCTCGACCCGGACATCACCGCCACCACCCGTTGCGCGTTCGCCGGCCGGCGTCCGGTGCCGGGCGTCGGCATGCCTCTCGCCTCCGAGGTGGACCCGCCGGAGCCGGTCACGGTGTTCCCGCTGTGCCACGCCGGGCACCTCGACGCCGAATGGATCTACCTCATCGAAGCCAACGGCACCGTCGCGGTCCACGCCGGCGACGGCGCCCACGTCGCCACCTGCCCACTCGTCGGCTGCCTGCCCTCCACCCACACCGGCCGGTCCGCGCGGCCCCGCCGGCGACGGCCAGCGGCCGGAGCGTTGCGGTGAGCGCCCGTGCTCTCGCTGGGATCGCCGCCGGGGTGATCGCCGTGCTGGTGCTGTGCGCCGGCGCCGCCGGTGCCCTGTTCACCGGCGGGGGCACCGCCTCGGCCGCCTGCTACCGCGCGGTCGGCCCGGACGGGCAGCCGCTGCTGCCCACCCTCACCATCTCCCCACCCGCCCGCGTTGATGAGTGGGACAGCGAGCAGACGGCCAACGCCGCCGTGATCGTCGCCGTCGGCGCGGACCTGACGATCCCGCCGCGAGGCTGGGTGATCGCCCTGGCCACCGCCATGCAGGAATCCGGCCTGCGGAACCTGCCCGGCGGAGACCGCGACTCGATCGGCCTGTTCCAGCAACGCCCCTCCCAAGGCTGGGGCACCCCCGCGCAACTACGGGATCCCCGCTACACAGCCGGCACGTTCTACCACGCGCTCCTGGCCGTTGACGGGTGGCAGGCCATGGCGGTGACCGACGCCGCCCAAGCGGTGCAACGCTCCGCCTACCCCGGCGCCTACGCCAAATGGGAAGACGACGCGATCGCCCTGGTCCGCGTCCTCACCGGCGGCACCCCCGCCGGACCCGCCGATGGCGATCTGGAACAGGCGATGAGCAACCCGCTGTGCCTGTTCGACGCAGGCGACGGCCAACCCGGCGGCGAGCAGGTCCCCCTGCCCGCCGGGTTCACCCTGCCACCCGGCACACCGCTGCCGGTCGTGACCGCGATCGGCTGGGCCCTGGCCCAGCTCGGCACCCCCTACACCTTCGGCGGGGACTGCACCGCACCCCACTCCGGAATTCCCGCCCGCCAGTGCGACTGCTCGTCTCTGCTGCAGCAGGCATACCGGGCCGCCGGCATCGCCATTCCCCGCACC
>NZ_RAQQ01000054.1 GCF_003610785.1 Micromonospora globbae | reverse complement strand
GCAACAACCACCCCACCCCGCGCTACGACGTCCACATCGCGACCACCACGACCGCCAAGACAGCAGCTGCAAAGAAGACGAAGACTGCCAATCCCCGGCCCCGCCGCACAGGTTAAAGATCAAGCTAGCTGCGAGCCGATGCGCAGCGCTCGGACCATCATGTCGTCATCGGACAGCACGGTTCAGTACGAGGGGGTTGACCGAGTCGCTGTCTCAGGCCTGGGTGAGCCCCATGATCAGCGCGAAGCCGGCAAGGCACGTATCCACCGCTACAGCCGGTGAGGAGAAAAGGTTCGATCTCAGGGCAGCTGATGATCGTACGCGGTCGTCCGCCTGCGGACCGGCCGGCCCGCCGCCGCCGCGATCCCCCGGAGCTGCTCCTCGGTCCGGGCCGAGCCGTTGCCGGAGCCGGCCATCCGGGAGATGGTCTCCTCCATCAGCGTGCCCCCCAGGTCGTTGCAGCCGCCCTGGAGCATCGCCACCGTGCCGGCGTCGCCGAGTTTCACCCAGGAGCACTGGATGTTGGCGATCCGGCCGTGCAGCAGCAGCCGCGCCATCGCGTGCACGACCCGGTTCTCCCGCCAGGTCGGGCCGGGCCGGGCGATGCCGGCCAGGTAGATCGGCGCGTTGGTGTGCACGAAGGGCAGCGCCACGAACTCGGTGAAGCCGCCGGTGCGGTCCTGCACGCCGGCCAGCACGCGGAAGTGGGCCAGCCACTGGCCGGGATGGTCGACGTGGCCGTACATCATCGTGGAGCTGGACCGGATGCCCAGCTCGTGGGCCGTGCTGACCACCTCGACCCAGGCGGCGGCCGGCAGCTTGCCCTTGGTGAGCACCCAGCGCACCTCGTCGTCGAGGATCTCCGCGGCGGTGCCCGGAATGGTGTCCAGGCCGGCCTCGCGGAGCTGGAGCAGCCACTCCTTCACCGGCACGCCCGCCTTGGCCGCGGCCGTGACGATCTCCATCGGGGAGAAGGCGTGCACGTGCATCCCCGGCACCCGCGCCTTGATCGCCCGGACGATGTCGGCGTAGCCGGTGACCGGCAGCTTCGGGTCGATGCCGCCCTGGAGGCAGACCTCGGTGGCGCCGGCCGCCCAGGCCTCCTCGGCCCGGTCGGCGACCTGCCCGAGGGAGAGCCGGAACGCGTCGGCGTCGCTCTCGCGCTGCGCGAAGGCGCAGAACCGGCAGCCCACGTAGCAGACGTTCGTGAAGTTGATGTTGCGATTGACCACATAGGTCACCTCGTCGCCGACCGCGTCCCGGCGGACGTCGTCGGCGAGCCGGCACAGCTCGTCCAGCGCCGGCCCGTCCGCGCCGAACAGCGCCAGCGCCTTCGCCTCGTGAGCCGGTTCGAGCAGCGCGGCCGGATCGTCGGCGGCCAGCCGCAGGCCGGCGCGCAGGTCGGGGTCGCTCGCCACGGCGGTCGGCACGGCGACCTTCGCGGCCACCTCGGACCAGTCGCCGTAGACGTCGTCGAAGTCGCCCCGGCGGTCGCCGGTCCGCCCGGTGGTGTCGATGGTGACGTGCAGGTCGGTCCGCCCGCCGAACACCTCCTCCGGCTCCTGCCAGGGCCGGCCGACCGGGCGGGCCTCCTCGACGGCCAGCCCGGTCGCCGGGTCGGCCAGGGCGGTGACGTGCGGCAGCAGGCGCGGGTCCAGCCACGGGTCGCCGGCCCGGACGTACTCCGGGTAGACGGTCAGCCGCTCGCGCAGGGTGAAACCGGCCTGCCCGGTACGCCGGGCCAGCTCGTCCAGGTGCGGCCAGGGGCGCTCCGGGTTGACGTGGTCCGGGGTGACCGGCGAGACGCCACCCCAGTCGTCGATGCCGGCGCGCAGCAGCAGGTCGTACTCGCCCTCGATGAGGTTCGGCGGGGCCTGGACGCGCGCCCTCGGACCGAGCAGCACCCGGGCCACGGCCACCGTGGCGGCCAGGTCGTGCAGCTCCGCGTCCGGCATGCCGCGCATCGCGGTGTCCGGCTTGGCGCGGAAGTTCTGCACGATCACCTCCTGGAGGTGGCCGTACTCCCGGTGCGCCCGGCGGATCGCGAAGAGCGCGTCGACCCGCTCGGCCAGGGTCTCCCCGATGCCGATCAGCAGGCCGGTGGTGAACGGCACGCCGACCCGGCCGGCGTCGTCGAGCACCCGCAGCCGCACCGCCGGCTCCTTGTCCGGCGAGCCGTAGTGCGGGCCGCCCGGCTCGGACCAGAGCCGGGTCGCGGTGGTCTCCAGCATCATGCCCATGCTCGGCGCGACCGGCTTGAGCCGTTGCAGCTCCGACCAGGACAGCACGCCCGGGTTGAGGTGCGGCAGCAGGCCGGTCTCCTCCAGCACCGCCACCGCGCAGGCGCGCAGGTAGTCGAGGGTGGAGTCGTAGCCCCGCTCGTCCAGCCACCGCCGGGCGGCCGGCCAGCGCTCCTCGGGGCGGTCGCCGAGGGTGAACAGCGCCTCCTTGCAGCCCTGCGCGGCGCCCTCCCGGGCGATCGCGAGAACCTCGTCCTTCTCCAGGTACGCGGCGGGCAGCCGGTGCGGCACGGTGGCGAAGGTGCAGTAGTGGCAGCGGTCCCGGCAGAGCCGGGTCAGCGGGATGAACACCTTCTTGGAGAAGGTCACGACATCGGGCCGCCCGGCCTCGCGCAGGCCCGCGTCGCGGACGGCACCGGCAACGTCGAGCAGCTCGTCCAGCGTCTCGGCCCGTGCGCTCAGCAGCGCGGTCGCCTCGCCGACGTCGAGCGCCCGCCCGGTCGCCGCCCGGCCCAGGGCCCGCCGCACGCTCCCCTGGGTCGGCGCGGCAGTGATGCCGTCTACCACTGTTCTGTCCAGTCCCGTCTCGATGTGCCCCGGACTCGGCAGGAAGGATGGGAGCCCACGCGACGCACCTGCATTGCTCCCGTTGCACATGCTGCTCGCGGCTTCCTGACGCAACGACAGTCGCTGTGGGCTCGGCCTGAGCTTGAGCCTGGATCATCGTCGAGAACGCACATGGCGCTGTCTGGTCCGTACGTCCGTCGCGGTGACCGCTAGGCCTTCTTCGGCGTCAGTGCTCTGAGCTTCTCGCCGAGGTCGGAGGTGAAGAAGGTGATGAAGCCGTCGGGGTCGGGGCCGGCGTTTTGGGTGACGATGTGGTCGAAGCCGGCGTCGATGTACTGTTGCGCGACCTGCAGGTGCCGCTCGACGTCGGGGCCGCAGGCGAACAGCTTCTTAACATCGTTCTCGGTGACGGTCTGCGTGGCGGCTTCGAAGTTCACCGGGTTCGGTAGCTCGCTGAGTACCTTCCAGCCGGTGAGCATGAAGCGGCCCTTCTCTACGACGGCCTGCGCGGCGGTCTTCTCGTCCGGCGCCCAGGCGAGGGGGATCTCTGCGTAGCGCGGTCCGGACCCGGTGAAGCCGGATACGAGCTCGCCCTTCGGCTCGGTGGCGAACAGGCCGTCGCCGAGGTCGTTGGCGATCTGCAGCGACTTCGCGCCGCTGACCGCCACGCAGATTGCCGGTAGCTCGTCGGGCAGGTCGAAGACACGGGCGTCGTCGATGCGCAGGTGCTTGCCCTCATAGGACTGGTATCCGCCCTGCCACAGCAGCCGGATGATCTCCAAGGCCTCGCGGAAGCGCTCGTGCCGCCTGCGCACGGACGGGAAGTCGCCGACGATATGTTCGTTGAGGCGTTCCCCGGCGCCGACGCCGAGGGTGAAGCGGCCGCCGGAGACGATCTGCAGAGTCGCGGCCGACTGGGCGATGATCGCCGGGTGGTAGCGGAACGAAGGGCAGGTCACTCCGGTGACCAGTCCGATCCGTTCGGTGCGGGCGGCGATGTTGGCGAGCAGAACCCACGTGTTCGCGCTGTGACCCTGCACGCTGAGCCAGGGGTGGTAGTGGTCGCTGGCCTCGACGAAGTCGAAACCGGCCCGCTCCGCCGCGACGGCCTGCCGGATGATCTCCTTCGGACCGAAGCCCTCTGTCATGAGCTTGTAGCCGATCTTCACGAGCACCTCCAACTTCCGGATCAAACCGGATAAAAACTATCAAGAAGACGTTCGTAGCGCAGTTGATCCGAGCATCGGTGGGCCGGGTGCTCGGGCAGGCGGTCCCTGCGCCGCCCTAACGCGTATTCCGGAGTCGGGCGTCGGACTGTTGAACTCCTCGACGTAAAGGAGCGGGCAAGATGGCATGTCTGGCAGAAGGTGGTCTGGCTGACCGAGCAGCCTCCAGGGCTGTGGAACGCGGCGCAGGTCTCATGGGGGGCTTTGACCTTGGGCCGGCATCGTCACATCGAACTGCCGAGGGCTCGCTGCGGTGCCTGACAAGGTGTTGACCGGGCACACGCCCTCCCGGCCCCGCTTCATTGCCGCATTGGCGGCTGGGGGGATCGTCGGTGGGGTCATGTGGATGCTGGGTTTCACTGTGGTGGCGCCGCTGATCGCCTGGGATGTGGCTGCGCTGGTCTATGTGGCGTGGAGTTTCCTCGATCAGTGGTACATGGACGGGGAGGCGACAGCGGCGTCGGCGGTGAGGGAGGACCCGGGCCGCCGCTTGACTGACACGATCTTGCTCGCGGCGAGTGTGGCGAGTCTGGTCGCGGTGGCGAAGGTCCTCACCACGGGGGCGGGGCAGGCGGGGTTCGGCAGGGCATTCAACATCAGCCTCGGCATTGTCAGCGTCGTTCTGTCCTGGGCCCTGGTCCAGTCGGTGTTCACCGAACGCTATGCCAGGTTGCACTACGCCAGCGCCGGTGGCGCCATCGACTTCAACGGTGAGGACCGCCCCCGGTACAGCGACTTCGCCTATGTCGCCTTGACCGTTGCCATGACCTTCCAGATCTCGGACACCGACCTGCGCACCAGCGGGATTCGGCGAGCGGTGGTGGGCCATGCGCTGTTGTCGTATCTGCTCGGCACAGTCATCATCGGCGCCGCAGTCAACCTGGTGGCAAACGTCGCTGGTGGCTGAGCGGCGGCGAGCAGTTGTCCCGTCGCTGCACCTGCCCGAACGGCCGGCCGGCCGAGGCCTGGTCGGGCTGCTCGGCAGGCGTTCTCGTCAGGTCTCGTTGCGTTGGCGCTTGTCGCTGTCAAGGAAGTACGCGCCGAGCGCGCCGGCGAGCGTGCCGAACACCACGATGGAGTAGGTGGCTAGGACGAGTTCGAGGATCTGGGCGAAGGTGTCGGTCGCGCCCAGCGGCTCGCCGGTGATGGTGGTCAGGGCGACGTCGTGCAGCGCCTTGCCGTAGCTGCGGTAGGAACCGGCGACGACGAGTACCTGCCCGGTGGCCATGACGACCGTGAGTGTGGTGACCGCGAGCCAGCCGAGCCGGTCGGTGAGCAGACGCCCGGCCGATCGGGATCCGCGGACGGCGGCGGTCACGACACCGCCGGCTCTGGCGGCTCGCAGTGCCGCTGCGGCGCGGGCGAAGCGCAGGAACGGTATCGCCAGGAAGATGACCTGCCACCAGTTGCGGCGCCAGAACTGCTTGGCGTGATGACGTGCCAGCCATGCGCGCAGCGCGAACTCCGCGACGAAGACCACCCACAGCAACCAGCTCGCCACGGTCAACACGCCGGAAACGGCCGGGTCGTGCGCCAGGGCCTGCCCCACGACCAAGAGCAGGAACACGATTCCGAGCGCGCCCATGGGCTTGTCGAGGCGTCGCGCCAGCCCATGCAGGACCGCGTCGCTCGACCGGTCCTCGCGCTTCGGATCTGACGCCGGGTTTCCCGCGTCGCTCGGCTGCTTCGTCACCAGTTCGACACGGTAGTCGAGGTGCCGATCGCCAGCGACGCTCTCGAGGTGGTGGTGTCGCTGTCGTGAGGCGTGCGTGCCGGGCAGGAGAGTCGTCGGCCTGGACAGGACGAGTTCCGATCGCAGGCCTACTACCGCGGCGTGGAGCGGAAGACTCGACGGAGTTCGTCGCACCACCGGGTGAATTCGTCGCACCACCGGGTGAACCTGAACCGAGATCGGGCGATGGCCCTGGTGACGCCTCAATGATGGCCGAGCAGGAAGGACGGCGCGCGGCGATCCAGGAACCTCAAACGCCGTCCATGAGAAGCCGCCGAAAGGGTTGCCGTGAATCAGCCCGCACAGCAGCAGGATCCGCCGGGCCGCACGCAGGCGATGGACCCCAAACCGGATCACGGTGAAAAGTCGTACCGAGGGTCTGGCCGCCTGGCCGGAAAGGCCGCGGTTATCACCGGCGGCGACAGCGGGATCGGCCGGGCTGTCGCGATCGCCTTCGCCCGTGAGGGCGCCGACATCCTGATTAGCTACCTCGATGAGCATGACGACGCCCGGGACACGGCCGCGTGGGTGGAGAAGGCCGGCCGCAAGGCCGTCCTCGTGCCCGGGGACGTTGCCGACCCCGCACACTGCCGGGCGATCGTCGACCGGGCGAGGCAGGAGTTCGGGCGTATCGACGTGTTGGTCAACAACGCCGCCTATCAGACGACCCGCGACTCGCTGGAGGAGATACCGGACGAGGAGTGGGACCGGACCCTGGCGATCAACATCAGCGCGTTCTTCCACATCGCGAAGGCCGCGATGCCACACATGCGGCCCGGCTCGTCGATCATCGCCACGACCTCGGTCAACTCCGACTTCCCGCCGCCTAAGCTGCTGCCGTACAACGTGACCAAGGCCGGTATCGCGAACATGGCCGCCAGCCTGGCGCAGATGCTCGCCAGTAGGGGAATCCGGGCCAACAGCGTCGCCCCCGGGCCCATCTGGACGCCTCTGATCCCGTCGACGATGCCCAACGAGCAGGTCACGACCTTCGGGTCGGAGGTGCCTCTGGGGCGACCAGGTCAGCCGGCGGAGCTCGCTCCGGTGTACGTGATGCTGGCCTCGGACGAGGCCAGCTACATCTCCGGCGCGCGCGTCGCCGTGACCGGCGGGCGACCGATCCTGTGAGTGGTCCGTCGGCGGACTGGTACCCGCTGTGCCTGACCGCACCCGCGAGACCACTGGTCACGGGCGGGCGGGCGATCGCTGAGCGGCTGGGCCGGACCGGACTGCCCGATTGGCCCATCGCCGAGACCTGGGAGGTCAGCGACGTCGACGGGTACCAGGCTCAGGTGACGAACGGTCCGCTGGCCGGCTGCCAGCTGCGGGAGCTGGTGCAGCGGCACCCGGAGGCGCTGCTCGGCCGGGGCTGGCGGGGCCCGCGCTTTCCGGTGTTGACGAAGTTCATTGACGCCAGCGGTGGCCTACCGGTTCACCTGCACGCCGATGACGCCACGGCTCGACGTCTGGAAGGTCAACGCAACGGCAAGACCGAGGCGTGGCACATCCTCCACGCCGCACCCGGCGCGACCGCGCTGTGCGGGATCAGGGAGGGCGTGAGCCGGGAAGCGTTGCACGAGGCGCTGCTCGCGCAGGACTTCGACGCGGTGATGCGCCGACTGCCGGTCCGTGCCGGAGACACCATCTACGTGCCAGGCGGCACCCTGCACAGTTTCGGCCCCGACACCCTGGTCTACGAGATCGAGCAGACCTCCAACATCCAACAGCACGCGATGCGCTGGCATATGGAGGACGGGTCCCCCGTGCCCGACGAGCAGTGGCACACCAACCTGACCATGCTGCTGCAAGAGGTGAAACTGGACCCGAAGCCGGAGTTCACCCCCGGCCTTCGGGTGCCGGTTGACGACGCGGTCGATCGGGTGTTCCTGTGCGCAGGCCCCTACTTCGCTCTGGAGCGATGGCGGGCCGGGGACGTCGCCCCGATCCGGCACACATTCGACACGGCCCAGATCCTGTCAAACGTGGGCGGCCCTGTGCGAGTCCACGTCGACGGGTGGAGCCAGATACTTGAGCCCGCCGCGACCCTGTTGCTGCCCGCCGCCTGCGGCTCGGCGCAGATCGACGGGCCGGCGGACGTGCTGTTCGGATACCTCCCCGACCTCGACGCCGACGTGTTCCGGCCCCTGCTGGCGGCGGGGTACCGGCCACAGACCATCGCGTCGCTCGGAGAGGGCTTCGACGAACTCGTCGTCGAAGCCGTCACGGCCAGTCCCGCGAATATCACCCCGTCCTGAAGACTAGCGGCCAGGAGAGCGGGCAGGATGCACGTCAGCACCAACGATGGAACCCGTATCCACTACACGGAGCAGGGCGACGGCCAACCCCTGGTGATGATCCATGGCTGGTGCTTCAGCCACCGGTTCTTCACCCGCAACCTCGACACCCTGGCCGAGCACGCCCGAGTGATCGCGTTCGACCTTCGCGGGCACGGCGACTCGGACAAGCCCACCCACGGCTACCGGATCTCACGCTTGGCCCGCGACCTGTTCGACCTGCTCGAACACCTCGACCTACGTTGGGTGACCGTACTCGGGTGGTCCCTGGGCTGCCCGGTCATCTGGAGCTACCTGGAACTGTTCGGCAACCACCGCCTGGCCCGAGCGGTCTTCGTCGAGCAAACCCCTCGCCAGTATCGCAGCACCGACTGGACGTACACCCACGCCACCTGCTACGACGAGGCGTCGCTCGCCGCCACGCAGACACAGGTCGAGCTGGACACCGCCAACTTCGACCGCCGGCAACTTCAGACCATCATGGCAACACAGCCGAGCGAGCAGGAACGAAAGCTGCTGCTCGCCGAGATGGCCAAGGCCCCGACGGTGGCGCGCACCGCCCTGATTGCGGAGCACAGCCGCCACGACTGGCGAGACCTGCTGCCGACCATCACCCTGCCCAGCCTGGTGCTTGTCGCCAGACGGGACAAGGTGTTCCCTTGGCAGGGACCGGCATGGGTAGGGAAGGCAATTCCCCGTGCCGAGACGGTGTTCTTCGAGGACAGCAGCCACGCGCTGTTCCTTGACGAGCCGGATAAGTTCAACCGGACAGTGATCCGGTTCATGCAGGCCGAGCCGCAGGCGGCACTGTGACGTCTGCGCTGCCGTTCCCGTACGGCGTCAACCAGTTCACCACCATGCCTTGGACGTTCGAGCAGGACGTGGAGAACTACATCCAGCTCGGCGTCGCGGCGCTGGAACTGTGTGAGATCAAGCTCGACCCGCATCGCCGCGGCGAGCAGCTCGACCTGATCGCCCAGGCCGGCCTGCCCGTGGTGTCAGTACAGCCGGCTGTACGCGCGATGGTTCCCAGCGCGAGCCAACCCCAGCCGAGAAGCCGAAAGGAGAGAGTGGAGAGCTTCCGCCGCAGCATCGAACTCATCGCGGCCTACGCCCCGGGCGCCACCTTCGTCACCAACACCGGACCCGCCCCCGGCGGCGACATGGCCGAGGCCATCCGGCAGACCATCAGCGACCACCGGGAACTCGCCGCGATCGCCGCGAATCATGGAGTGCGGATCGCATTGGAGCCCCTCAACCCCGTCTCGCTGAACCTCGAAACAGCCATCTGGACCTACGGCCAAGCCCTGGACATCGTGCAAGCGGTCGACCGCGAAGAGGTCGGCATCTGCCTTGACCTGTGGAATCTGTGGCAGGACAACCAACTCGTCGCCGGCATCAACGCCGCCCCAGACCGGGTCTTTCTGCTCCAGGTCAGCGACTGGCGCACCCCCCGCTCGGGAAGCGACCGGCGCAGCATCGGCACCGGCGAGATCCCCGTCGGACCTCTCCTGCACGCAGTTCACGACGCAGGTTATCGGGGACCCTGCGTGCTGGAAATCTTCTCCCAGAACGTACCCGACTCTCTCTACGACGCCGACCTGCACACCCTTATCCGCGACAACCGCGCGGCTCTCGAACAGGCATGGCAAGAACACCGACCAGGCGATGCCAGGCGACAACGGAGGTTCACCGACGAATGACGCCATCGGCCGGAACCAACCGACGAGCCGTTGACGAAGCCGGCTCTCGGATCGAGACATCCGTGCAGCGGATGCGGGAGCTGGGCGCGAACACCGGTCGAATCCGGCTCCGACAGCTGCGGATCTACTCCATACTCGCCCTGCAGGCCGGAATCGCCGCGGCGCTCGCCTGGTGGGTAGCCGGGACGGTGCTCGGCAACGAGCAACCAACCTTCGCGCCCATCACCGCAGTCGGCACGGTCGCCGCATCCGTCGGAGAGCGGGTCCACAGGTCCACCAGGCTGCTGGCCGGGGTGGCCATCGGCATCGCAGCCGGAGACACACTGCTCGCGCTGATCGGCACCGGGCCATGGCAGACCGGCCTGATCGTCACCCTCGCAGGGAGTGTGTCGATTTCCGTGTTTGGGCCTGTGGTGTGATCGATGTTGTTAGATGGTGATGCGGTCGCCGTAGGCGAGGATCAGGGCGTTGAGGGCCTTGGCCCAGCCGTAGACCCGGCCGGTGATA
>NZ_RAQQ01000053.1 GCF_003610785.1 Micromonospora globbae | reverse complement strand
CCCGACTCATCCCCGTCCAGCCCGACCAACACGACACCGACCAGACCAACGCGGCACCGATCGCCGCCTAACATCAGACCGGATCCCGCGATGGCCGTCTCTTACACCACCAGCGCGGACGCGACCGTAACGGGTCCGGGTTCGAGTCCCCGGGGTGGCGGTTGCTGCGTTCGGCGACCACGGAGCTGGACATCGCGTTCAGCCGGCTGCTGTCCGCGCTGCGCGTCACGGCGGTCGACGTGTATCGGGGTCAGCCGTCGGATCCGCTGTACCGGCTCGCCGAGGCCCTCGTCGGGTTCGACGAGCGGATCGCGCTGTGGCGTGCCGAGCACTACAGCGTCGCCACCCGCGTCATCGGCCACGGTGTGCTCGGCACCCGCCGCATGCCGGTCGACAGCCTTGCCTCGCTCATCAGCCACCGGCGATTCCCGACGCTGTGGGAAGCGCGGACCACACTGACGCAGGCGTCCTCGCACGGTGTCTGCCCCCAGCGGGGGCAGGCATGAGCGTGGCAACCCTGAACTCTCCCGCGTTGTTGCGGCAGCGGCTGGCCACACCCTCGGTGGGCGCGCACCTGGCGGCGTGCAGCATCGCCCCGCGCACCCTCGACGGGGACCAGGCTCTCTCCCGGATGCTCGAAGACCTGTCCCGGCCCGGCTTCTGGCAGGCGTGCGAGGAGCAGGTCGTCGAGGCTCGCCGGTTGTTCGCGCGGCTCATCGGCGCCGACGTCGACCAGGTCGCGGTCCTGCCCAACGCCAGCGTCGCCGCTCACCAGGCGGCCTCGGGCCGCCGGTGGCGGCGACGCCGCGACATCCTGACCACGGCCGCCGAGTTCCCGGGGATCGCGCACACCTGGTTGAACCAGCCGGGAGCGCGGGTGCGCTGGGTCGGCTCGCCCGGCGGTGCGGTGCGTACCGGCGACTACCTGTCGCAGATCACCCGCCGCACTGGGCTGGTGTCGGTGCCCGCCGTCACCTACCGCGACGCCATCCGCCTCGACGTGGCGCGGATCGCCGACGCCGCGCACGACGCGGGCGCGGCGGTGTTCGTCGACGCCTACCAGGCCGCCGGCGTGATGCCCCTCAATGTTGAGTCGCTGCGCTGTGACTACCTGGTGACCGGCGCCGGCAAATACCTGCTCGGGCTACCGGGCCTGGCCTTCCTCTACGTCCGCCACCCCGACGGACCGGCGCCGACGCTCACCGGTTGGCTCGGCCGCACCGACCCCCACGCGATGCGCGCCACCGTCCTGGACTCTCCGCCGCACGCCCGCCGGTACGAGACGGGCACCCCGGCCGCCGCGGCGGTGTACGCCGCCGTCGCCGGCCTGTCCGTGATTGGCGGCCTGGACCTGGGGCAGGTCCGCCACCACACCCAGCGGCTGATCGCCGCGACCGCGCAGCGCCTGGCCGCTCAGGGCGAGGTCGTGCGCCTGGCGGGCCACGTCGGTGCTCAGGGCGCGCACTTGGCGCTCGTCGAGCCCCACGCGGACGTGATGGCGGCCTGGCTCGGGCACCGCGGCGTCATCGCCGCGCCCCGCAGCGGGGTGCTGCGCCTGGCCATGCACGCCTACACCACCGACGCCGACATCGACGCCGCGTGCGAGGCGGTCGCCGCCTACCGGTGCCGCGCCCGCACTCGACGGGAGGGGCTGCGATGAACCCTGAGCCGCTGCACCGGTGGCTGGCCCAGCGCAAGCCCACCACACACCGCTTCCCCTACGACCGGGTGGTCGACGCCTACCAGCACCACGGCAAGCAGTTCGTACCCGAGGCGTGGACGGCCCTGCTCGATGCTGCCCGCGAGCGGCTGCCCGAGGTGTCCGGGCCGCGGGGACAGTTGGCCGCCTTCCTGGACACCGCGCTGGACAAGGCCGACGGCCGGTTCGACTACCGTTCCTACCTCGCCCTGCCCCTGCTGCCCATCCCCGACCCGGACAGCGACACCGGCCCGGCAGACCGGCTGCTGGCCCGCCGGGACCGCCTGCACGTCCTGCTCTTGGCCGACCTCATCGCCTTCGAGCTCCGCGCCCTGGAGGGCACCGGCACGCCGACGTGTCAGCTACCCCCCGCCCCGCTGGTCGTCCGCAAACGCCTGCGCCACGCGGTGCGGGCCGCCGGCCCCGCCCTGCGCCGGCTCAGCTTCGACGTCCGCGCCGTCGACGACCCGGTGGCGCTGGCCCGCCGGATTGTCACCATGACCTGCATCGACCGCACCTCAGCTGACCGGCTGGCGCTGCGGACCACCATGCTGCCGGTGTCGAACGTTCACGACGAATGGCTGTTCATCCGCACCCTGCAAACGTTCGAGTTGACCTTCGGGCTCCTCGCTGTCGACCTCACCGCCGTCGTCACCGCCGCGGGCGAGAACCGCCTGCCCGCCGCCGGCATCCGCCTGTCACTGGCCGCCACGCTCCTGCGGGAGACCGCACCGCTGTGGTCGCTGCTGGCCACCATGCAACCGCACGCCTTCCACCGGTTCCGGGTGCACACCGACGGAGCCAGCGCCATCCAGTCCCGCGCCTACAAACTGGTCGAGTCGCTGTGCCGCACACCCGACCCGCAGCGCCTGCACTCGCCGGCATACCGGTCCGTGCCCGACGTGCGGGCCCGCATCCGCAGCGGACAGATCAGCCTCGACGACGCCCTGACCGCGATCCGCGCCGACCACCGCACCCTCGCCGAGGTTCCGGCCCTCGCCGACGGCATGCACCGGTTCACCGCCGCCGTGCACCAGTGGCGGCGCACCCACTACCGCCTCGCCGTGCGGATGCTCGGCACCGACCAGCCCGGCACCGGCGCCACACCCGGCACCCCCTACCTCCTGCACGGCCGCGACACCGCCGTCTTCGGCAGCCGTGACCCCATCACACCCGGGAACGGGCAGCCATGACCGCCGCGACGGTCCCACCGCACCCGGTCGACACCCACGACGATCTGCTCGTGCACGCGCACGGCTTTCTGCGCCAATGGCACGACGAGACCGGCGCGCCTGGGCTCGCCCAGCGGTGGCGCACCGTGCGCGCCGACATCCACGCGACCGGCACGTGGCGGCCGACCTCCGACGAGCTGGCCTACGGGGCGCGGGTGGCCTGGCGCAACGCCGGCCGCTGCATCGGCCGGGCCCGCTGGTCCAGCCTCGTCGTCCGCGACCGCCGCCACGCCACCACGCCGGAGAAGGTCGGGCGGGAGCTGGCCGGGCATCTCGACGAGGCCACCAACGGCGGACGCGTCCGCTCCGTGCTCACCGTCCTCGCCCCCGCCACCGGATCCACCCCGCCGCCGGTGCGCGTCGTCAACCCCCAGCTGGCCCGCTACGCGGCCTGGCCCACCGACGGGGGCGTCATCGGCGACCCCGCCAACCAGGCCCTGACCGCGCTCGCCGTCGACCTCGGCTGGCCCGGCCCCGCCTACCGCAGCGCCTTCGACCTCCTACCCTGGATCGCCGCCACCGCCGACGGACGGCTGCACCTGCTCCCGACAGACCAGGCGCACATCCGCGAGGTGCCGATCCACCACCCCGACCACCCGTGGATCGCCGACCTCGGCCTGCGCTGGCCCGCCGTGCCCGTCATCAGCAACATGTCACTCGACTTCGGTGGCCTGCGGTTCCCGGCGCCGTTCAGCGGCACCTTCATGGCCAGCGAGATCGCCACCCGCAACCTCGCCGACCACCACCGCTACCACCAACTCCCGGCCATCGTCGCCGGCCTCGGCCTGCCCGAGCGCGACCGGCTGCGCGCCGACAAAGCCCTCCTCACCCTCCACGAGGCGGTCCTGCACAGCTTCGAGACCGCGGGCGTGTCCATCACCGACCACCACCGGGAAAGCCGGGCGTTCACCCGCTTCGTGCAGCACGAGGAGACAGCCGGACGGGTCGTCGTGGGCGACTGGAGCTGGCTCAACTCGTATCCGATGACACCCCAGGACCCCTCCTGGAGCCGCTACCACGACACCAGCCAGCCCACCCCGGCGCTCCGACCGGACCCGTGCAGCCTCGCCCTCACCGCCGGCCCCCCGAGGCACGGCCATGGACCCTCGCCGCGTCAGCACGCCGACGTCCCCCCGGCCGCTGCCGCCACACCCAACCGAACCAGGGAGGACACATGTCCGCACGCAACACCGCACGGTCGCACCGGCTGAGGACCCGCCTGGCCGCGGCGGCCGTCACCCTCACGACCGTCACCGCCGGCCTCGTCGCCGTCGCCGCACCCGCTCAGGCCGCCGGCTGCCGCTCCGCGCCGTACAGCGCCAAGCTCGCCGCCGCCGACGCATTCATGCAGTACGACGGCCCCGAGGTCATCAGCTACCCCAAGTACCCCAGCTACTACCGCACCACCAGCCAGTGCCGCGACATCCAGATCCGCAACACCGGCAACGGCACCGACTGGGGCCCCTTCGACGCCTGCATCAACTTCTACGGACGCGCCACCTGCAACTACTGGACCCACGTTCCCGTCGGCCAGTGGCGCAACCTCGCCACCAACGTCAAGGACGGCACCAAGTTCTACGTCTGGGTCCGCATCGATATGGGCCGCTACTACGGGTTCACCGCCGTGGGCGACTGGTGAGCGGTGGCTGGGGCCGCTACAGCGGCCCCAGCCACCTACGCCGCTGCGACTCGCGAGGCGCGGGCAAGACCCCGACGAGTCTGCGCACCGTGAGCCGCGTTTCGTGGACGCTATTTGCCGCAGGTCGGACACCGGGCGTGCGAGGGTGCTGCCGCAGGAGTGGCCGTCGCGCTGGCGCGTGCTCGGATCGCGATCGCCGCAGCCAGCGGGATTGCGCCCAGCATGAATACGGCGGCGGCTGTCGCGGTGATGACGCGGAAGTCGGCATAGCTGGCGCCGACCACGGGCGCGATGTTCTCGGTCAGGGGATACAGACCGAGCAGTCCGACCGGGGTGAGTAGGACAAGGAGAGCCCATATGCCTCGGGCGTCGCCGCGCAGGGACAGCACGGCCGCCGCGAGCATGGCGGTCACCAGCAGGACCGCGCCGGTCTCCGGGAGGAAGGCACCGCCATAACTGAACCGGTAGAACCACGTGCTTTCCCCGGACAGGACGCCGACTGCGACGAGGGATGTCGCTGGCGTTGCCGCCAGGGGGATGAAGCGGTGGCGTTGCGGCGTGTGGGACGGAACCGCCAGCGCCAGCAAGCCCAGCGTCGCTTGGGGAAGCAGAACGAACAGGAACGGGCGAGGTAGGTCGAGCACGGCGGCGACGGGCACCACGGTGGCGGTGAGCACCAGTGCCAGTCCGATGGCGATGCGTCTGCACCGGGCCGGGGCGAGGACGTGGACGACTGCGGCCAGCAGCCAACCGGCCCACACGACGATCCCGGTGGTAGCGAAAGGCCCGAAGGCCGGCGCGCCCCACCCACGTGAAGTGGTGACCACCTCGGCGGTGGCCCAGAAGCCAGCGAGAGCGGTCGCGGTGGTGTAGCTCAGGACAGCGGCGAGGCGCACGCCGGGGATGAGGTCGGCGGCGCCGGCAGCGCGCAGGCGCTCCCGGACACCCCCGGCCAGCACGTCGGCCACGTCAAGGATTGACGGCCAACGGCGCTCGGGTGCTGCCAGGTCGAGATAGGTTCCGACGATCTCCGCGCCCCGCGCCTGGCGGTAGCCGGCGGGATAGGCCCGTAGCAGGTGCCGGTAGCGGCGCTCCAAGTCCCTCATGCCAATCCTCCCACGGCACGCGGGGTGATGGGCCGGGTGGCGGGCGTCAGGGTGCCCAGACGAGTGGTCGCTACCTCCACGTTGTGCCGCAGGCGCTCGGTTTCGGCGGCGAGGGTCGCGCTGCCGCTGCGCGAGAGGCGGTAATAGCGACGCAGGCGACCGTCGACGACCTCTTCCCCGTCGACCTCGATGAAACCGGCGTCCATCAACCGGTCGAGCGCGCCGTACAAGGTGCCGGGCCTCATCGATAACCGGCCCTCGGACAGCGAAGCCACCTCGCTGATGATTCCGTAGCCGTGCAGTGGCCGACCGGCGAGAGCGGTGAGGATCCAAAAGGTCGGCTCGCGCAGCGGTGTATCCACCCCCGCAATATATCGACCACGAAGGCATGACAGGGACAAATCGCCAACAGTGGCTTGGCCCGGCCGGTCTAGGCCGCCTTGCCATCGACGCGGAGGGCGTGTGCCGTCGGCCAGGCCGCGGCGGCGCCGACCGCCGGGAGGGCGGCGACGGCCGCGAGGGACACGGTCGGCCCCCACGCCTGCCACAGGGAAGCGCACAGCGCGGCGCCGCATCCGCCGCCGAGGAAGGTTGCGAGGGTGAGCAGGCCGATCGCGCCGCCGCGATCGTGGACCTTGGCGTTGTCGGTGATGTGCGCGGTGAGCAGTATCTGCGCGACGGCCGAGGCGGTGAACGCCGCCGTGCAGGCTGCCGCGACCGGCCAGGTTCGCGGGTCGACCGCCGTGTAGCACAGCGCGGCGGCCACCAGCAGGTTCACTCCGGCCAGCACGCGCCCGGCGGCCGGGCGGCGGGCTGCCCGTGCGGCGAGCCGGGCCAGCACCACACCGACCACCGCGCCGGGAAGGAGAAGCGCACCGATGCTCATGGTGTTGTGGCCCTGCCGGCTCAGCAGGTGGGGAGCGGCGAAGATGACGGCGAACAGGCCCGCGTACACGCCAGCGCCAGTGATCGCCGCGCGCCGGAACCAGGCAGCGGACAGGATCCCCTGGGGCGGGATCTCGGCGGGGTGGCCGCGGTGGCGTAGGGCCAGAATCGCGGCGGCGGCTGCCGTGGCGACGGCGGCGATCACCGTGCCCAGGCGGCTTGTTGGGCGGCGGTCTGCACGGTCAGGAGCAGTCCCGCGGCGACGGCCGCGAGAAGACCGGCGCCGAGCCAGTCCACCGGATCGCGGCGCCGCGAGCGGGCGGTGAGGGACCAGCACAGCGGAACAGCGGCGAGGGACAGCACCGGCAGCACCATCGCCGCCCGCCACGACCCGTGCGCCGCGACCGCTCCGGCCAGCGGGGCGGTCGCGGAGAATCCGGCGAGGCAGGCGCCGAAGGCGGCAAGGGCTTTCTGGCGCCGGCCGGCCAGCTGGGCCACGCCGGCGAGCGCGGTGGCCATGAGTGCTCCTGAGCCGACCGCGAGCAGGACGCGGCCGATGACCACGGCGGGCAGGGTGGGAGCGACGGCGCAGACCAGCGCGCCGACGGTGAGCGATGCCGCGGCGGTCAGCAGGACCGGTCGGCTGCCTCGCAGGTCGACGAGGCGCCCGGCGGTGACCGCGCCGACACCGACGCTGGCGGCGTAGGCGGTCAGGAGCCAGGCCACACCGGGTCCACGGGTGTGGAGGTGCCAGGCGGCGTCGGGAAGGGCGGCGGCGGCGGCGCTGACCCCGTAGACGGCCGGCCCGTACAGGACGCCCCATCGCCACCCCGCCGCAGACACCGTGGGGTTGAGATCGCCGGCCGAGGCAGGCGCGGCCGGCGGCGTGTGGGTGGTCATCGGAGCCTGGCCAGCATCGCCGTGGGATACGGGAGCAGTTTGCTGACCCCGTCCTGCCCCGCCGCGTCCGCTGCCGGCGGTCGCACCGCAGGCGGTGTGGAGGTTCGGCGTCGCCGCATCAGGATGGCGGCGGCCACCGCGGCGGGGGCGAGCAGGAACGGTCCGCTGAGCGCGGCGACGGCGGCGACGGCGAGCGCGGCTACCGCGGCGCTGGCACGTTGGCGGGGCTCGGGCAGCAGGCGAACCGCCGCCGCGAGGCCGATCAGCGTGACGCAGACCAGCAGCGCGGCGAACAGCCGCATGAGTGTCTCCACGGTGATGAGGCGTGGTGCTGCTGCGGCGGCCACGGCGACGATCGTGGCGGCGCCGGCCTGCACGGCGACGCTGCGCCGGGGCTGCCCGCCGGAGGTCGCCGCGAGCCCAGCGGGCAGCACGCGGTGTCGGGCCAGGGCTACCCCGGTGCGGGCGCCGGCGGCGACGAAGGTGACGCTGGCCGCCACGGTGAGCAGCATCGCCGCCACCGCGACGGCGCCGGCTGCCCACGGCTGGTCGGCGGGGGCGAGAAGGCGCATCAGCGGCACCGGGGTGTCGCCGGCCTGGTCGCCGAGAACCCCGACGGTGCAGACGGCCAGGCCGGTGTAGAGCACGACGATGACGGCGAGGCTCGCGCCGGCCACCCGTCGCACCAGCCGGGGGTGGGTGAACTCGGCGGACAGGTTGGCGGTGGCCTCCCACCCGCAGATGGAGGTGAACAACACCGCGGCCGCGCTGCCGATCCCCGCCATTCCGTGGGGCGCGAATGGGGTGATCCGGTCGGGGTCGACACGCGGTCCGGCCACGGCGACGACCGCGATCAGCAACGCCACCACGGCGCCGGTGAGGACCAGCTGCACCCGCGCGGACAGGTGCAGCCCTACCAGGTTGGCCGCATACACCACCGTCAGCAGCGCCACCACGGTCCCCGCCACCGCTGCCGGCGGGGCCTGCAGCGCCGTGGTGATGTAGCGGGCGCCGACGACGGCCCCGGCGACCACGCCCGCCGGCACCGCCGCGAACAGCCAGCAGCCCACGACGGCCGCGGCGCCGTCGCCGAACGCCCGCCTGGTGAAAGCGGACACCCCGCCGACGTTGGGATAGCGGGCGCCGAGCGCCGCGAACGACGTCGCGACCAGCGTCGACACGCCCAGCAGCGCCGCCCAGGCCAGCAGGGAGGCCGGGCCGGCGGCGCGCACCGCCACAGCCGGCAGGACCAAGACTCCGGGTCCGAGGACGGCACCGACGCACAGCGCCGTGCCTCGCGCGGCGCCGATGCCGCCGCTCACTGGAACCGTTCCTCGGTCACGGCGCCGGCGCTCTGGTGGAAACGGTTCGCGAGGACCGTGAGCGCCTGGGCGACGTCTGCCTCGCTCGGCATGCCAGGGGCAGCGAACAGGTCGGCCTGTCGCGCGTCGGCCCGCTGGCGCAGCAGCTCCGCCAGCGCCATACCCGCGTGCGTAGGCCGCACGACCGTCCGCCGCAGGTCATGCTCATGCAGCTCGCGGCGCACGAGAGCGCGGTCGCTCAACAGACCCAACGCGTTGGTGAGGGTGGCCCTGCTGATCCCGGCCTCCGCAGCGATGGCCGGCGGTTCCACGACCTGGCGGGTGCAGACGAGCATCAGCACGTCGTAGGTGGTCCAGGTCAGTCCCGCCTCCCGCAGCACCGTGCGTTCAACGTCCGCGCGCAGGGCGTTGGCGGTGCGGCACAACTGCGCCACCGGGTCAGGCTCAGGCCGACGTGCGGGGGGACTGTTGACCGGGGGCCGGTAGATTCCTGCCGCTCGGCGGCGGGTATCGGCGCTCACCGCGACCACCGGTGCCACGGATGCCGGCGCACGGTATTGCGGTCCCGACCCCGGCGTCGATCGCCGCCGCGACCGGTTGGCGACGGCGGCTGCGGCATCGACCTGCGCTGGGAACGTTCGCTAGACATGGTGAAACCCCGTTCGTCGGTGCGATAGGTCTCCGGTGTGGCCCGTGACATCACCGGATAGATCAGGTCATTCGTCGGTCTGAGCGGCCATTGAGGCCTGGACCGAGAACCGGCGCAGCGGTGGCACGCCCGCGCGGTGTGCGCTGTCGTACGGCGCGACGACGCGGATCAGAAGAAGCCCGCTCGGACTGCTTGGCCTCAAGCACGGCAGGTACCCGGGGCGGCGACGCGTCCGGAACGCGGACGGGCTTGCCCGCCGCCGCGACCCGGCGTCAGGGCTGCTGCTGTGGATCCTTCGTCGCGGACGGCTGCGGGCCGAGCGCGGCGTTGACACGCTGGCCGAGCAGGCGCAGTTGGTGGTGCACGTCTACCAGGGACGTTCGGCGCAGCTCGGCGGGCTTGTCGGCTTCCCGATCGACGAGACCATCGATCTCGGCACGCAGCCGGCGGAGGCTGCTGCTGACCCTGTCAAGCGGCGCTGTAGACGCGGTGTTCGATGTGCTGCGACGTCGTCTGACGACGCGACGCCCGCGTCGGCCTACCCGAGATGAACTCTCAACCGGATCCGCCTGCCGTCGTCTGATCATGAGCCTTCCTCGTCCTCACACGCCAAAGGGGCAGCGCCGAGCTACTACTCGGCGGCCCTCTACAGGCGTCCTGGGCGCAAGCGCCAACTGTTCGGGACCGGGGGGACCGGCGGGCGGGGCCCTCTCCCCACCCGCCGGGACCCCCGCCCACCACCTCACCCCCACGGGGGTGGAAGGGCGAGGTGGCGGGCTGGGCACCATGCTCATCCAGTTCCCGCACGTCCGCCTCGATCCGAGGCGCTCGGCGCGGCACTGATCGGCGTACAACGACGGCCAGGTTCGCTGCCGCAACCTCCCGTGCGGGCCGGATGACACATGCCCCGTGGCGACGACACGTCCCCCTCTGACGCCGTCGCCCGCGCACCGGAACGCCATGTCGCGCACGGCGACCCGATCCGCTACGCTCCAACCAACTTCAGTTCGATACATCCGAACCGCAGTTGCCGAAGCGATACCGAGAGCTAAACACGGATCACCAGCGTCGTCAACCGCAGTTGGCTCATTTTCAAACGCAGTTGGGAGGATTCCGTGAGCGACACCCCTGACGACCAGGTCGAAGACGTCACCTCCCGGCTGATCCAGACCAGACTCCGCGAGCTGTTCCAAGCCACCAGCGAAGACCGCCCCCCCTACACCGAGGCCGAAGTCGCCCGGGAACTCACCAAGCGCGGACACCGCATCACCGCAGAAGGCATCCGCAACCTCCTACGGTCCCCCCGCATCAACCCCAAAGCCACCACACTGCGCGCACTCGCCGAGTTCTTCGGCGTCCCCGCCGGCTACCTCCTCGGCGACGACGAACCCGAAGCGACAAGCCGAGAAGCGCGCGTCATGGCCCGGTCGTTCGACAAACTCAACCCAAGATCCAGACGCAGCCTCGCCCGGATCATCGACGAGTTCCTCCACCTCGAGGAAGCCGTGCGCGACAGCGGCTCCAACGCTGCGGGCTCCGGCAAGTAACTCCGACTTGCCGCCCCGCAACCGCTGCGGAGACAGACGCGCCACCACCGCCCCGACCCACCCGACTCGACGCCGCGAACAGCAGGAAGCGCGCCCGCCGCCCACCGCCCACACCGCGTCGTCACCCACGAGGTATCGGCGCAGTGCGCGCAGCCGGTGAGGTGCGCACGGTGCGGCAGGCCCGCACGGCGGACCTCCGTCACCGAGTGACGGCCGGTTGACCGCCGCACCTGAGGTGCGCGACAGGACGGACAACCTACAGCTGCTACTTGCGTCGCCTTTCATCCCGATAGCTCGCTGCTCAGAACAGCGCGGCGTGAGGTGGAGCGTCCACCGCCGAGGTGGTTGGCATCGCGACCCCGGCTACCGCGAGCAGCTCGGCGATGCTGGGCGCTGCGTCCCAGCGACGTCGGACCAGGGCCGGTAGGAGCATGACGGTTGCCGCGGCATCCCACAGCGCCCGGTGCGGCCGTCCCGCAGGGTCGGCAGCGTGCACCGCAGCGGTGAGGCCGAGCGCGTCAACCAACGCGGTGAGGTCGCGTCCGCGCTGGTGGTGTAAGAGACGGCCATCGCGGGATCCGGTCTGATGTTAGGCGGCGATCGGTGCCGCGTTGGTCTGGTCGGTGTCGTGTTGGTCGGGCTGGACGGGGATGAGTCGGGC
>NZ_RAQQ01000052.1 GCF_003610785.1 Micromonospora globbae | reverse complement strand
CGCCGCCGCTGGACCATGCGCTGGAAAGCACCGCTGAACGCCTTCCAGATCGCCTTCGAGGGCCGGCTCACCCCGGCCAACCACTGACCTCAACAACCAAGATCAGCCGTTAACTTGACACTCCCCCAACCGCCCATCTACCTGGCCCTGGCCGTCACGGTCGAGGGCACCCGGGACATCCTGGGCCTGTGGGCCGGTGACGGCGGCGAAGGCGCCAAATTCTGGCTGCAGGTCCTCACCGAATTGAAGAACCGGGGCGTCGCCGACGCGTGCATGGTGGTCTGTGACGGGCTCAAAGGGCTGCCCGATGCCATCGGCGAGGTGTGGCCCGAAGCTGTCGTGCAAACCTGTGTGATCCATCTGCTGCGCGCCAGCTTCCGGTATGCCGGTCGGCAGCACTGGGATGCCATCGCCAAAGCCCTGCGCCCGGTCTACACCGCGCCCACCGAAGCCGCCGCCCGAGCTCGGTTCGCCGAGTTCGTTGAGGCCTGGGGCGACAGGTATCCGGCGATCGCCCGGTTGTGGGAGCAGGCGTGGGCGGAGTTCGTGCCGTTCCTGGCCTTCGACACCGAGATCCGCACCGTCGTCTGCAGCACGAATGCCATCGAGTCGGTCAACGCCCGCATCCGCCGGGCCGTGCGAGCCCGCGGTCACTTCCCCAACGAGGCCGCGGCGCTCAAGTGCGTCTACCTGGCGATCATGAGCCTCGACCCGACCGGGCAGGGCCGCCGGCGCTGGACCATGCGCTGGAAACCAGCCCTCAACGCCTTCGACATCGCCTTCGAAGGACGCCTGTCCGCAGGCCGAAAGTAGTCGTCAACAACCCGAGTTACACCGTTCGTTTGACAGACCCGCACGCGGGGGTGATCCGGGGAAGTGATGGCGACCGACCGGATCACCGGTCTGCTCCCCGCGCACGCGGGGGTGATCCCTGGTCGGCGGAGGGGGCGGGATCGGTGGCCACCCTGCTCCCCGCGCACGCGGGGGTGATCCGCCAGCCTCGCGGCGCACTACCCGGGCGTCCGGCTGCTCCCCGCGCACGCGGGGGTGATCCGGCGCAGGCCGACGAGCGGTCGATCGCGGTGGACTGCTCCCCGCGCACGCGGGGGTGATCCTGGGCATCAGGCCCGTGGAAAAGGAGACCTCTTCTGCTCCCCGCGCACGCGGGGGTGATCCGGCGTACGACCGGGCCGGCCGGGAGGGCGGCGACTGCTCCCCGCGCACGCGGGGGTGATCCCTCGTCGACGTCCTGAACTGACGCCCCGCGTGTCTGGCGGCCGTGTCGAGACCGCTCCGCGGACCGTGGCAGGCGGATACCAACGCAAGGCGCTCCTGTCAGCAGCGACAAGTCGCGCTGGGGATGAACGGGTTCGACAATGTCGGACGCGAGGTAGACCATCGGGATAGCAGCCAAAGCGTCGCGGCGGGACGTGCGGTGAGAAGGCGGGATGGTCGGCGAGAACGGGTGGGATGACGAACCGTGGCGGTGCTGGGTCGACGACATGATCGACTCGGATCCAAGCATCCTCGACGAGATCCAGCACTGGTGGGACACGACCTCGCCGGTGCCGATGGTCGGCAGCCGGCACCACACCGTCCCGCGCCGCTATCTCGAACGCTTCTCCGCGTCAGGCCAAATCCGCGTCCGCGACCGGGTCACGGGACGGGCGAGCCTCCGCAACACCAAGGACGTTGGCGCGATCCGCGACTTCTACACCTTCATCAACCTCGACGGTGAGCGAGACGGACGGCTCGAACGGATCCTCGGCGTGATCGAGGACGGGGCAACCTCTGTCATCGACCGCATCCTCGACCCCTTCCAGACACCGCGACCGCTCACGCCAGAGGAATCACTGCACCTGAGCATCTTCATCGGCTTCCAACTGCTGCGCACACCCCGACACCGTCGCGAGGTCGAACTGATGGGCGACTACCTCATCCGCTCGTCGCGGCCGGACATCCGCGGCATCACCGAGGTTCGAGTGGTTCCGGACCCGAACCTGCACCTCGAATACCTGACCAAGAACGCCCCCAAAGTCGCGCAGGCGTTCTTCGGCCGCCCGGCGGCGCTCGTCACGATCGACCAACCGCTGTTCATCACCTGCGACGAGCCGGTGATCCTGCGTACCCGCGGGGACGTCAGCCACGTCCAGCACCTGCCGAGCTGCGCGAAGCCCCAGCGGCGTCGGAAGAAGGACGCGCGTAAGCCCAGCAGAAGCCGCGCCCGCAACGCCGACACGGTCCACGTATACCCCAGCCGACCCGGCGTGGGCCAAGCGCACGAGGCAGCCCTGCCGCTCACACCACGAGCGTTGCTCGTCATCGGCCCGCACGGCGTCGCCGACGTGGCGCCCCACCGCCGCCTGCGCGGTGAAGCGGCCGTCGCCCTCGCGAACGACGTGAACTCCCGGCTCCTCGCTCACGCCTACCAATGGGTCGCTGCTCACCCCGCCCATCCCACGTTCACCGACATGGAACTTCCCGAACCTGGGCCCATCGTCGATGTCTGCGACGGCGGCACCGCCTTCGCCCGGGAGCTGCAACAGCCACCCGCACCTCGACAACCCGAGCTGTTAGGCCGCCGCGGTCGCTGAGGAGGGCCACGATGTGCGCATCGTTCTCAGACGGGCAGGCAGACGTCGCTCCACGGCGCTTGCTGCGCCTAGCTGATCTTCAGCAGGCGACCACAGCACCGCCGCCGTGCGACCGGCCACCGGAGGAAGAAAAAGGAAAGCCGCAGGTCACCCGCTTGCGGCTACGCGCGGAGCGTCGTCTTAGGAAACCGTTGCTCTATCCCCTGAGCTACGAGGGCGCGAGCGCCCAGTCTAGCGACCTGCGCGTCGACCCGGGGTGGCAGGGACTGGCCCGCGTTGACCTGGATTGATCGGCCCGATGCGGGCGAGCGTCGACCACACGGATCGCGTCGACGACCGGGACCCGTGGCCCGGGTTGGCGGGCGGTGCAACTGGTTGACCCGGGTCGGCACCTGCTGGAGAGCCTCCGCCCCGCTCACCCGATGATCTTGGGCTCCATCATCCGACGCCTCATCGCGGCCTGTCCATGCTCAGCCTCGGTGATCGTCGACCCGAAGGACCCGATGGCCGCGCGACGTTACAGACCACAGGTTCAGGCAACCCGTGCCGCGGTCCTCGTCGAGTGCGGTGGGCACCTTGCGCCCCATGTGGGAGACCAGTTGCTTGATGTAGCGGTGAGGGCGGTGGGTGACGACGCGTGTGGTCGAGTAGAGCATCTGATGCCTTTCCGCTCTACCTGGTGTTGATGAGCCTCGACCCGACCCGGTGCCGACCACTGGCCACCTCCACAACCAGGATCAGCCGTTGACGTGGCACTCCCGATTGACTCCCCCAGTTAGTGGACATACGGTGTCCACTATGAGGATGGGCAAGGGGGTCGAAGCGGCGCTCCACTGCTGTCTGGTCATGCACTGGCTGGATGGACGCCCCGTCACCTCGGCGCAACTCGCCGAGTTCTTCGACCTGCCACCGGCCTACCTGCAGAAGACCCTGCGGGCACTGGTGGCCGACGGGGTAGCGGAAGCGGTTCGCGGCCAGTCCGGCGGTTTCACGCTGGCGCGCTCCGGCGCATCGATCTCCCTCATGGACGTCGTGGCAGCAGTGGAAGGGCGCGAACCGGCCTTCCACTGCGAGGAGATTCGGCTAGCTGGTCGATCCGGCACACTCGGCCCCCGCTCCGGTCAGTGCGCCATCGCGCACGCCATGAACCGTGCTGAGCTGACCTATCGCGCCGCCCTGGCGGCACAGAGCATCGCCGACCTCGCCGACCAGACCGGGCCGGGCGTCCGCGCTCGCACCATCGCTGCCCTGACCTGACCTCACCGTTGACTCAGCGAGCCCCGCGCTCGCACAATCATCGAAGAATTATGGACATCACATGTCGATTATTGTGTTGCGGTGGTGGCCTCGACTGCTGCCCCTTCTCGCCGCGACGATCTCGGTTGGAACCGACGCCTGGGTTGTCGCAGGCTTCCTGCCGAGGCTGGCGGACGACATGGGGGTGTCGATCGCCACCGCAGGGCTGTCCGTGACCGTCTTCGCTGTGGCGTACGCGCTCGCCGCGCCGGTACTCGCGGCGCTGACCAGCACGATCCGACCGCGTCTGGTTATCACTGTTGCCTTGGCGGTCCTTTCCGTGGCGAACATCGCGTGCGCCGTGAGCACTGGGTTCACGCTGTTTCTCGGCGGGCGGGTGCTGGCGGCCCTGGCCGCCTCGATCGTGACGCCCGCCGCAGGCGTTCTCGCCGCACGTGTCGCTGGCGAGCAGCACCGCGGCCGGGCGTTGGCCTTGGTAATCGCGGGCCTGACGATCGCAACCGCGGTCGGCGTCCCGGTGGGCAGTGCCCTGGCCAGCGTTGCAAGCTGGCGGGCCGCCCTCCTCGGGGTCGCAGTGCTGGGCATTACTGCGGGACTGCTGATCCACAGGACGGCGCCGAACCCGCCCGCCGGCGCACGCCAGCGCGTTGCCGAACGCCTTGCACCCCTGATGCAGCCGCGAATCGTGGCCATTCTCGGCCTCACCACCCTGGGAATGGCAGCTGCTTACGTCCCGTACGCCTATGTCGCCACGTTGCTGCCGACCGGGAACAGCGGATGGCTCGTCGGAGTCCTGACGGCCTATGGCATCGGCGCGGTCGCTGGATCGTTGGCCAGCGGGAATCTGACCGACAAGCTCGGGTCGAACCGCACCCTGGCAATCGCGTACGCACTGATGGCCCTGTCCTTCGCCGCCCTGGCCGCTCGTCCATCCGCGATCGCCGTGGTCGCCGCAGCCGCGGTCTGGGGTGCCGCGAGCTGGATGCAGACCCCACCCCAGCAGCATCGGCTACTTGCCGCCGCGCCGACGAACGGACCGGTGACCATCGGCACCAACGCCTCAGCCTTGTACGCCGGGATCGCCGCGGGTAACGCGCTGGGCGCAACACTCCTTACGGCGGGTAGCACGTACATGTGCCTGGTCGCGGCCGCCGGTGCCGTGGCGGCCCTGATGTGGAACCTCGTGCTGTCGCTCAGGCCCCGGCGAGCGGAGGTTGTCCTGTGACAGCTGCGACGACATCACACCAACAGCTCGACGACGGCTCCCGTTCATCGGCGGGGCGTCCTCCGTCGACGAACATTCCACGACGGAGAGTGAACCGGATGTAGACGGAGCGCGTGCATTCCAGTGGGACCTGAGGTCGACGCCCTCCCCGACCGCGTGTCGGTGGGTGTCGCCGGCCTTGGGCCCTGCCGGTGCCCGGTGCTCGTGAGACCGGTCGCCACCGGCGGGTTCTGCCGGCCGTAACGCACCGGGCCTCGGCCGGAGTTGGACGAAGGAGGGTCACCGAACCCGCCGTGCGGCGGCAGTCGGGCTCGCGACCGGCCGCCCGCGAAACACGTCGCCACCCGGCAAGGAGGAAGCTTGGCATGAACGAAGGACATTCCCGCACCGTCGTCCCACGCCACGGCAACCCGGTGGTACCGAGTGGATCAGCCGGGGCCGACCCCGCACCGAGGCGTGCCCGCCGCCGGACGCGGGCGGGCATCGCCGTGCTGGCCCTGGTCGCATCCGGACTGCCCTTGACGGTCGCCACCCCGGCCAGCGCCGAGGAGGACGGCCCGACGATGCTCGACCGGAGGCTGGCGGTCCGGACGGCGGCCACCGGGCTGGTCAGCCCTACCGGCCTGGCACACATCGGCGACGACGACATGTTCGTGATCGAGAAGACGACCGGGCGGGTCCAACGTGTCGTCGACGGGGCGGTCGCCGGCACGGCGCTGGACCTGGCCGTCAACTCCGCCTCCGAGCGGGGTCTGCTCGGAATCGCCCTGCACCCGCGCTTCCCGGCGGATCCCGGCGTCTACCTGTACTGGACGGAGAGCACGACCGGCGCGGACACCACGGCCGTCGGCGAGACTCCGCTGCTCGGCAACCGGGTCGACCGGTTCGAGTGGAACGGAAGCACGCTCACGTTCGATCGCAACCTGATCCGCATCCGCGCCCCGCAGGAGGACGCCGGCCAGCCCGCACGCGGCAACCACAACGGCGGGGTGATCGCCTTCGGCCGGGACAGGAAGCTGTACGTCTTCATCGGCGACCTCGGCCGCCGCGGGCACCTGCAGAACCTGACCTGTGGCCCCACCGCCGTCTGCCCGGGGCCGATCGTGCCCGACGACCAGTTCGGCGGCCCGCGGCCCGACAGCGCCCACCTCAGCGGCGTCGTGCTGCGCCTCGACGACGACGGTGGCACGCCGCGCGACAATCCCTTCTTCCGCGCCGGTAGGGCCATGGGCGGCGAGGTCGGCGCCACCGTTCAGAAGATCTTCTCGTACGGCCACCGCAACGGCTTCGGCATGGCCGTCGACCCCGACACCGGCTACGTGTGGATGCAGGAGAACGGCGACGACAGCTTCAGCGAGATCAACCGGCTCGAACCGGGCATGAACGGCGGCTGGATCCAGATCGCGGGGCCGGTGCGGCGGGTCGGCCAGTTCAAAGAGATCGAGACGACGTTCGGCGGGCAGAACCTCCAGCAGTTGCGTTGGCCCCCCGCCAACATCGCGGACAGCCCGATCCAGGCGCTCCGCCGGCTCCACATGCTTCCCGGGGCGCACTACAGCGATCCCGAGTTCAGTTGGAAGTGGGAGGTCGCGCCCGGCGGGATGGGCTTCCTCGACAGCCGGAAGCTCGGGCCGCAGTTCGAGGGCGACCTGTTCATGGGTGCTGCGACGGGCGCTCTCGAAGGCGGCTACCTCTTCCGCTTCAACCTGACCGGCAACGGTCGGCAGATCGCCGTGGATGATCCGCGGTTGGCGGACCGGGTGGCGGACAACCTCGCCAAGCACGAGATCACGGAGAGCGAGAGCCTGCTGATCGGCCGGGACTTCGGCACCGTCACAGACATCGAGACCGACCCCGACGGCAACCTCTCCGTCCTGTCGCTCACGGACGGCGCGGTCTACACGGTCTACCGGCGCTGACCCGACGCCCGACGGGTGACCTGCCGGTCCGCCGTGTCGGGCGGGCGGGTCACCCGCCCGCCCGACACGTACCGGGTCGCCGGATGCGGGTCCCTGGGCCGGACCGCGGCGCGGGTGCCACCTCGTCGCGGTCCCGGCGCCCGGCGGTGGATCAGCGGGCCAGGATCCCGCCCTCGATGAACAGCTCCTGCGCGTTGACACCGCTGTTGCGCAGGAGGAAGTCGGTCGCGTCGACGACCTCCGCCATCGTCACCAGCCGGCCGATCGGGGTCCGGGCGAGGTGCGGGTGGTCGGACACGTCACGCCACTTCGGGCTGTCGCCCACGATGCCGGGGTGCACGACGTTGACCCGGTGCGGGGCGATCTCGACGGCCAGGGTCTTCACCAGGCCTGCGAGACCCGCGTTGTGGGTCGTGACCATGGTGGATCCGGGGTAGGGGCGGTCCTTCGCGACCCCGCCGAAGAGCACCACCGAGGCGCCCGGGCGGAAGCGGTCGCGCAGGACCCGTACCGTCTCGGCGTAGCCGACCAGCTTGATGGTCAGCGCGGTGACCGCCGCGTCGAGGTCGAACTCGCCCAGACTGTTCGGCACCTGGCTGGTGGCGGTGATGACCAGGTGGTCGACCTCCGTGACGTCGCCGAACGCGGAGGCGATGGTGTCCGGCTGGGAGAGGTCGACGCCCAGACCCCGGGTGGCCCCACCGATCTCGGCGGCCACTGCCTCGGCGCGCGCCTTGTCCCGGCTGGTGACGACGACCGTGTCGCCGCGGTCCGCGAAATGCTGGGCGATCACCCGCCCCAGCCCGTTACTTCCTCCGACGATGATGGACGTGCTCATGCGGCCCTGTTCCTCTCACCGGTCATACCTTGATCGGCAGCTACTGACAGTAGCGCGGCGGGGAGCGGCGCCGCGGTCGGGTGGGACGCCGTCCGGCCGGTCTTCGAGAGACCTGCCTCACCTTCGTCGAACCGGCGTCCCCAGGTCGACGTGTGGGTGGACGAACGGTTAAGTGCCGGTGTCGCCGGGCCTGCGGGACGGAAGGGGAGTGGGTCTGCGGGCGGCGGCACGTGGTGCCGGATTCCTTCTGGCCCACGCCTGCCGCCGTGGCGATGGCGCCTTCCCGGAAGGCGGTCGACAACACGGAGAGTGATCGCCATCGCATCGAAGTCGCTTCCGGCCCGGGCGTACGAGGCGAGGGCCGGCGCACGCGGGAACGGGCGCACGGCGCGGCGGCAGGCCCTCGGTCGGGGGCCTGCCGCCGCACCGGTGGTCAGCCGTCGGCCGCGGCGAACGCGATCACGCGTTCCGTGCCCGGCTACGGCTCGTTGCCATCGTCGACGGGCCAGGCGTAGTCCGGGTCGGCGATCTGCCGTCTGAAGTGTTCGAGCCAATCGATGTCGTGGCGGGTCTGCGAGGCGGAGAACGCGACCTCGATCATCTGCACCGGAGCGACATCGGCATCGTGGATCGCGCGCTCCAGGTCATCGACGCGTCGTCGGAGCGCATCGAGGCGCTTGCCGAGGATGGCCCTCGCGGTGCTGCGGTCGAGGATGCCGATGTAGGCGAGGGCGGTGACGAATGCGGTGGCGTCGGCGTGTTCGGTGTCTTGGAGCCCGGTGACGACCTTGCCGCGGAACTGATCGATTCCGTCGGGGGTCAGCTGGTACGCCACCGGAGCGTTGTCGCCAGCTCCGGGGCGGATCGGCTCGATCCATCCGACCTCTTCGAGCGAGCGGATCAGGGTGTAGACGGACCCGGTGCGCACCCGTAGGTGGCGGTACCGCTCGCGCAGGGCTGTCAGCAGGGCGTACTGGTGGCGCGGTTGTTCCAGCAGGAGGCCGAGCAGGGGCACCACGAGCGGGTTGTCGGTGGCGCGAAGAGGCATGGGTCCATGCTACATTCGTATACGGGTAGTCGTATACGAATAGTGGGGTGTCATGGGCTCAGCGATCACAACCTCGGGTCTGGGCAAGACCTTCATCACCAGGACCGGCCCGGTCGAAGCGGTGCGGGACCTGACGTTCGAGGTGGGCAAGAACGAGGTCATCGGCCTGCTCGGCCCCAACGGCGCCGGGAAGACCACCACCATGCGGATGCTTTCCACGCTGGAGCAGCCGACCGCGGGCACGGCGACCATCGCCGGTCACGATCTGCGCCACGATCCGCGCGGCGTACGGCAGTCGATCGGGCTGGTCGCGCAGAGCGGAGGAAGCCGGCCGACCGCGACCGTGCGCGACGAACTGCTCCTCCAGGCCCGACTTCATCGCCTTTCCGACCCGATGGCACAGGCCGAGACGATGATGAAGGCGTTCGAGCTGACGGAGCTGGCGGCCCGCCCCACCATGACGCTCTCCGGCGGTCAGCGCCGGCGACTGGACCTGGCGATCGGACTCATCCACGCCCCACAAGTGATCTTCCTCGACGAGCCGACCGCGGCACTCGACCCGCCCAGCCGCAACGAGCTGTGGGGGCACATCCGTGCGCTGCGAGCGCGCGCCGACGTGACCGTCGTGCTGAGTACACACCACCTCGACGAGGCCGACGCGCTCTGCGACCGCGTCCTCATCCTGGACCACGGCAAGCTCATTGCCGAGGACAGCCCGGCCCGGCTCAAGCAACGGCTCGGGAACGACGTCATCACGATCGACGCTGGACTCCGGGACGACCAGGTGGCGACTCGGACGCTCGCCTCCATCGCCGACCTCCCACACGTGCGAGACGTGCGCCGCACCGGCAACGAGCTGCGCATCGGCTGCGAGAACGCCGAAGGACTTCTCACTCGCGTCGTGCTCACGCTGCACGACGCCGGCATCGACATGCACGGTCTGCAGGTCGCGCATCCCTCCCTTGACGACGTCTTCCTAGCCCTCACCGGCCACACCACCGCCCAGGAGCGCTGAACCCGCCATGTCCGCCCTGCACGACACCTTCATCGTCTTCCGCAGCGAGCTCGCGCTCGCGCTGCGCAACAAGGTTGCCCTCGCGATCGGCCTCATCCAGCCGTTCGTCTACCTCCTGTTGTTCGGCCCTCTCCTCACCCAGGCACTGCCCGCGGCGCAGAATCCCTGGCTGTTCTTCGTTCCAGGACTCCTGCTTCAACTCGGGCTGTTCGGGACCGGCTTCGCCGGCTTCAACCTCATCCCCGACATCCGGTCCGGGTTCGTCGAACGCCTCCGGGTGGCACCCGTCTCACGACTCGCGATCCTGCTCGGCCGCCTGCTCAAAGACTCCTTGATTCTCGGCTTGCAGGCCATCCCCCTCATCGTCGTCGGCTACCTCCTCGGCATGGCCGCGAATCCCCTCGGGGTCCTCGCCTCCCTCATCCTCATCCTGATCACCGGAGTCGGGCTCGCGTCCCTGTCCTACGTGCTCGCGCTCGGACTGCCCAACGAGTACCTGTTCGCTCCCGCCGTCAACTCGCTCGCGATCCCGCTCATGTTGCTCTCCGGCATCCTTCTGCCCGTCGACCGCGGACCGGTATGGCTGGACTGGCTCGCCCACCTCAACCCACTGCGCTACATCCTCGACGCCACCCGTGCCCTCTTCACTGGCGCACTCGACACCACCGCCGCCATCGGCATCGCGGTCGCTGTCGCCCTGGCGATCGTCTCCGTCGCGATCGGGTCCAGCCTGTTCAGACGGCGCACCGCGTGAGGGTCACGGCAGCCACTCCATGATCACGGCGTGCGTGACGGTCACCCCGGACCGATTCCGGTGACCCACCGCTGAGGGACGTCACCTGACGGACCGCCCGGGGTGACCGAGGAGATGGTCGCGGCCGGGAACCTTGCGGTCCGGTTGTCGGGATGGTGGCAGCGTTCGGTGCCGCTCTTCGACCCGCTGACCCTGGCGGTCGTGTTCACGCTGCCCGTGATTGTTCTTCTCGCCGCGCCGTTACCGGGGCCACATGGTACGAATGCTTCAACTGGGGCACAAGCAGGCAGAACGGGCGAGCCGATGGCGAGGAGCATGGCGGGCAAGCTGCTGCGGAGACCCGGGGAGCCGCAGCGGGCCACGTTCCTGGAACTGTTCTTCGACCTGGTGTTCGTCCTCGCGTTCTTCCGGCTCTCGCATGGCCTGCTGGACCAGCTCACCTGGACCGGGGCCTTCCAGACACTGGTGTTGCTGCTGGCCCTGTGGTGGGTCTGGTCCCACATCTCGGGGACGACTGACATATTCGACCCGCACCGACCTCCGCTACAGCTGCTGGTCATCGCGTCCATGCTCGGCAGCCTGGTGATGGCCGCCGCGGCGCCTGAGGCGTTCGGCAGGCATGGCCTGATCTTCGCGGGCACGTACGTCGCCGTCCAGATCGGTGCCAGCGTCGTCCTCGCGCTGCTGGTGCGAGGCCACGAGACGCAACGCGCCTTCCAGCGGATACTGTTCTGGTTCGCGGTGTCCGCGGTGCCGTGGATCGCGGGAGCCGTCGCGCACGGTACGGCGCGGATGGCGCTGTGGACGCTCGCGGTCGCGATCGAATACACGGCGAGCGTGCTCCGCCTACCCACACCGGGGTTGGGTCGCCTGAACGCGTCGGAGCTCGCGATCCTGGGCGAGCACCTGGCCGAACGCTTCCGGCAGTTCTTCATCATCGCGCTCGGTGAGATGATCCTGGTCACCGGGCTGGCGTTCAGCGAGAGCGGCTTTGACGTCGCGCACAGCGCTGCCGTCCTGGTGTCGTTCGCCACCACCGCGTTGCTGTGGCGGATCTATATCTTCCGTGCGGGGGAACTGTTGGCGGAAGCCATCGCAGTCGCTCCCGATCCACTCCGCCTCAGCCTCTCGGCGACCTATTCCCACCCGATCATGGTGGCGGGGGTGGTCGCCAGCTCCGTCGGCGCCGAACTCGTCATCGCCCACCCCTTCGGGCACACACAGCCGGCCTGGATCGCCGTCCTCCTGGGTGGACCCGCGCTGTTCCTGATCGGGCGCGGCGTCGTCGAGCACACGGTGTTCGGCCGCGTGTCCCGGGATCGACCGATCGGCGTGCTTGTGCTCGCCGCCCTGGCCCCGGCGATGCTCCTCGTGCCGCCACTGCTGGTCGCCCTCGCCGCCACCGCGGTCCTCGCCGGGATCGCCGTTGCCGACGCGGCCCGTGCGCGAGGACGCCCGTCTGAACCGCCCTCGCCCGTTACCTTTTTGATCGTCCCCAGCCGGGGACTGCTCGGTCGCCCGGCCCGGTATGACTTACTGCCCCTGTCGTACGGATGATCCGGGGGGTGTTGTCGCCGGGTCGGGTGGCGTCGACGGAC
>NZ_RAQQ01000051.1 GCF_003610785.1 Micromonospora globbae | reverse complement strand
TCCCGTGCTGGGCAGTGCGTCTTGGTCGACTGCTGTCCTACCGGGAGCTTCGTCCTATCCGGAGCAGCGACACGCCACGCTCGCCTGCCTGCTCAACCGCCCTTGATCACGATGAAAATGGCTCATTCTTCCCAGTAGCCAGTCTCTATTTTTAATGCGGTACTGCTGGTTATAGGCCCTCCTCTGCTCCCTATTCTCGGCATTCTCAGCAGCGCGGCACTGTCGACATTTACTCTTGAGGTACTTTCCTTGCCTATGGAAACTCTCTCGGGGGAGAAGTTGGTTACAGCCCCGACAAAGCTTAAACCCCTGCTGGCGCTCTCTCTTGGTTTTACTGCCGCTAATCTCTCTTTTGCAGTCTTTGCACTGCGACTGCCTCTGATCTCTAGCACTCTTCTTGTTATGAAACTCTTCTAAGCTCTTAACCTCTTGGCACCTAGAACACTTCTTCTTTCCCTCTTCCATCCTTCTTCCCTCCTGTAAAACGACAACAAAAAGGGCCACCCAATCGGGCAGCCCTTCCGGCTATTTTGCTATTCGGTTAGAATGTGTCTGCTGGTCTGTGCTCAAACCATTCCAGCGCTACAGCGCCGGCCATGTCCCTGATCTGAAGCTGGATAAGTCTCTGCCCATCCTTTGACTCCTCAGCACTCACAATCTCTTCAGTGCTGATCTCTGCGCCGGTAAGGACGCATGAACACGGGAAGTGAAACTCTTCTAGGCTTACTGATCTTCCCTGCTCGAATACGTATGAAGTTCTGACTTCCCAGCCTGTGACCTGTACGTCATGCACCAGGCACCCACGGATCAACCGTATTGAGGGTAAACCGGCAGGCTCCATAGCCCGTGACCTGCGGTTTTGCTAGATCAGCCTGTCTTCATATTGTGTGGCACACACTATCCGGCCCTTAGACAAAGTGACCTACCCCGAGTTGTACGAGTTGCGGTCCAGCGACTTCGAGCGCAGCCGTTCGCTGCCGGCGGTCACGAAGCCGGTGCCCTGGCTGAACACCACCGTGCTCAGGGCGAGCACCTGCATCCGGGACCGGTCGGCCGCCGGGGTGTCCTGCGGCAGCTTGTACGCCAGCGCGTCGTACAGGATCTCGTTGTCGTGCGCGTCAACGTACGTGACCGCCTCACCCGGCGCCGCCGTGTAGCCGGCCGGCGAGCCGTTGTAGTCGACCTCGGCGCCGGTGACCCGCTGCCCCGCCGAGTTGGTGAACCGGTAGTCGCGCAGGTTGCCCGTCAGCCCCACCTTGACGAGGTCGTGCTGGTGCAGCAGCCGGGCCCGCTGCTCGGTCGCGGATCCGTTGACCGGGTCGCCGTTGGGGTCGGTGAGGAGCCCGGACGCGAAGCCCTGCACCCGCGGGTTGGCGTCGAACGGCCCGCCGCCGCGCACCGCGTCCCGGAGCCGGTCGTTGAACGTGCCGATCCCGGTGCCGGCCATGTTCGCCTGGGTGGCCTGGACGAACCGGGCGTCGTTCGCGACCTCGCCGAAGTTCCAGCCCTCGCCGTAGAGCAGGATCGACCGGCCGTCCACACCGTCGCGGGCCGGGGTCAACCGGTCCAGCGCCCGCCGTACGGCGAGCATGTTCGCCTTCGGGTGGTGGCCCATCAGGTCGAACCGGAAACCGTCCACCTTGTACGCCCTGGCCCAGGTGACGACCGAGTCGACCACCAGCTTGCCCATCATGGCGTGCTCGGGCGCGGTGTTGGCGCAGCAGGTGGAGGTGGCCACCGTGCCGTCGTCGAGCAGCCGGTGGTAGTAGCCGGGCACGATCTGGTCGAGCACCGACTTCGGGTCGGTGCCGGCGGCCGAGGTGTGGTTGTAGACCACGTCCATGACCACCCGCAGGCCGGCGCCGTTGATGCCGGCGACCATCCGGCGGAACTCGGCGGTCCGCGCCGCGCCGGCCGGGTCGACGGCGTACCCGCCCTCCGGCACCGTGTAGTGCAGCGGGTCGTACCCCCAGTTGTAGCCGTCGGTGTCGGCGACCGCCGCCACGCAGCTCTGCTGCCGGTCGGAGTCCGGCGGCAGGGCGGCCAGGTCGCAGTCCGGCTGCCGCTGGTCGGCGCGGCGCTCCGGGATCGTGGCGAAGTCGAACGCCGGCAGCAGGTGCAGGTGGGTGACCCCGGCCTCGCCGAGCGCCTTCAGATGCCTCATCCCGGCCGTGGACGGGTCGGTGAACGCGAGGAAGGTGCCCCGCCGCTGCGCCGGCACGGTGGTGTCGGCCACCGAGAAGTCCCGCACCGACAGCTCCGAGATCTGCGCCCGCGTCGACGGCACCGCGGCCGGCTTGCGCAGCCGGTCCCAGCCGGACGGCGCGAGCGCCGGGTCGTCCAGGTCGACGATCTGGCTGTGCGTCGAGTCCGGCGCGAGGGCCACCGAGTACGGGTCGGTCACGGCGGCGGTGACGACCTTCTGCGCCGCCGGCTGCCAGGCCTCCACCTCGTAGCGGTAGTACTTCCCGGTCCAGGACCTGCTGCCCTTCACCGACCAGACGCCGGTGCGGTCGTCCCGGCGCATCGGCACCGCCGTCGGCTCGGCCCCGGGCGAGTCGAAGAGCTGGAGCGACACCGTCCGGGCGGTGGGCGCCCAGACCGACAGGGTGGGCGTGCGGCCGGCGAAGGTCGGCCCGAGGCGGGTCTCGGTGGCCGCGGCGTACACGTCGTCGAGCACGCCCGGGATCTGCACACCCGTGGCGCCGAGCAGGCGGCCCTCGGCGTCGCGTTCGGTCACCAGCAGCTGTCCACGCAGCGCGGCCGGCACACGGCCCAGGTCACGCCGGTCCAGCGTGAACGTCCGGTACGCCCACAGGTGCGGGAACCGCGTCCGCTGGGCCTCGGTGAGCCCGTTGCGCTGCGCGGTCAGCGGCAGCGTCGTGTACGTCCCGGAGAGTTCCCCGTCGACGACCCGCACCCCGCCGGCCGGCGCGGTCACGAGGGCGTACCGGCGGCCGTCGGTGGGACCGGTCTGCCAGGCGACGGTGGACCGGTCGATCCAGTGCGCCCGCTGCTTCGTGACGTCCAGGTCGGCGCCGGCGCCGGTCGAGGTCGGCGGGAGCAGCCGGCCCGGGGTGGCGGCGAGCAGCCAGACCTCCCGGCCCGCGCCGGCGAAGTCGAGCCGCTGGTCCTCCGGCAGGTCCTTCTCGTCGCCCCGGTGGACGATGTAGCTCAGCCCGGTCGCACCGGCCGCCAGCGGGACGCGGAACACCGCGCCGAAGGCGTCGACGCCGTCGGGTTCCAGCGGGTCGGACCAGTCCGTCGGGTCGGCCGCGCCGTCCCAGACGTGCAGCCCCCAGCCGTCGTAGTTGCCGTCCGCCCGGCGGTAGTGGATGACGGCGGTGCCCTCGTCCACCGGCGGGTCGGGCTCACCGGTGGCCGCCTGCCGGGTCGGGTAGACGGCCGGGTCGCCCTGCCGGACCCAGACCTCCCCGGTCTGTGTCACGTCGATGGTCCGGTCGTTGGCGACGTCCTTGTTGCCCGCACCGTCGACGACGAGGAAGCCGACCGACTTCGCCCCGGGCTTCAGCTTCACCCAGGCGAAGCGCCCGTAGGAGTCCTCACCGGCGAACAGCTGGCCCTTGGGCCACTCCGTCGCGTACGCCGGGTCGATGTCGCCCCAGGCGTAGAGGCTCCAGTCGTCGTACCCGCCCGCGGGCCGCTGGTAGTGCACGACCGCCCAGTCGCGGGAGGCGCTCGGCGCGGGCGTGCCCACGGTGGCGGTGGACCGGGCGGTGGCGGTCCGGCCGCGGCCGTCACGGACCACGGCCTTGTACTCGACGGCGGTCCCACCGGCCAGCCCGGTCAGGTCGTGGTGCACCGTGTACGGCGCCCGGTGCGCGGTGCCCAGCAGCGTCCACGCCCCGCCGGCGACCCGCGCGGCGACCGTGACGGTGGCCAGCGGATCGCCGGTGACCTGGGCGGTGACGGCGGCCCGGGTGGCGACGGGCGCGTCCGGCGCCGGCGTGGTGATCCTGATCGACGGCGCACCGGTGGGCAGCGCGATCGGCGTGCCGGCCCGGTGCACCACCGCGTGGAGCGGCGGCACGGTCAGGGTCAGCTTCCCGTCCGCGCCGGCCGTGGCGGTGCCCGACGCGCCGTAGATGCCGGTGAAGGTGGCGCCGGCCGACCACGTGTCCACGGTGACAGTCTGCGGCGTGTCCGCGTTGTTCACGGCCACGACGTACTCGGTGCGGTCGCCCGGGGCGATCCGGGAGAACGCGAAGACGCCGGGGCCGTCGGCCGCGTACCGGGTGACCTGCACGCCGTCGCGCAGCGCGGGGTGGGCCCGGCGCAGGGCGCCCAGCTCGGCGATGGTGCGGTAGAGCGGGTGGGCGGGGTCGTACTGGTCGCTGGCGTGGGTGCGGTCGGTGCCGAGCAGGTCGTCGTCGAGGTAGTCGGGCGTCGCCGACGCGAACATGTCCTGCCGGGCGTCCTTGTCCCCGCCGGGCCCGGTGAAGCCCTGCTCGTCGCCCGAGTACACCACCGGCTGGCCGCGGGTGAGGAACATCAGCTGGTGGGCGAGCTGGTCGCGGCGCAGGTGGGTGGCCGGGTCGGTGCCGCCGCCGGCGATGAACGAGCCGATCCGCCCCATGTCGTGGTTGCCGAGGAACGTGGTGAGCCGGTTGGCGTCGGTGTCCCGCGCCGCGTAGAGGTCGTCGCGGGCGTACACGTCGGCGAGGGCCTTCGCGGAGCCCGCGCCGGCGGTGTAGCCGCGCGCCGCCTCCTGGAAGGCGAAGTCGAGGGTGGCCGGAAGGCCGCCGCGCCGCACGTACGTCGAGGTGATCTCCGGGTCGGCGCTGTAGACCTCGCCGAACATGAAGAAGTCGGGCTTGCCGGCGCGCTGGGCGGCCCGCTCGACGCCCTGGCTGAACTGCGGCCAGAAGTCGAGGTTGGTGTGCTTCACGGTGTCCAGGCGGAAACCGTCCACCCCGGTCCCGGCCACCCAGTCGGCGTAGATCTTCGTGAGGCCGCGGACCACCTCGGGGCGCTCGGTCCAGAGGTCGTCGAGGCCGTAGAAGTCGCCGTACTCGCTGTTCTCCCCGGAGAAGGTGGAGTCGCCCCGGTTGTGGTACATCGTGGGGTCGTTGAGCCACGCCGGGACCTTGACCTTCGCGTCGGCCGGCGTCGCGAACGTCGGGGTGTACGGGAAGGACGTCAGGTCCACGGCCGGGAAGTCGCGGGTGCCGTCGGCGTAGTTGCGGTCCTCGAAGGCACGGCCCTGCGCGTCCCGGTAGGGCGTGCTCGCCTTGTCCACGTAGCTCGACCGGCCCTCGGCGTAGCTGATGACGTCGGCCGTGTGGTTCACGATGACGTCGAGGTAGATCTTGATGCCCCGCTGGTGGGCGAGGCGGACCAGCTTCTTGAGGTCCTCGTTGGTCCCGAAGTGCGGGTCGACCTGGGTGAAGTCGGTGATCCAGTAGCCGTGGTAGCCGGCCGAGACGTCGGCGCCGCTGCCCTGCACCGGGCGGTTCTTGAACACGGGCGCGAGCCAGATGGCCGTGGTGCCGAGGCCCTGGATGTAGTCGAGCTTCTCCATGACCCCCTTGAGGTCGCCACCGTGGTAGAAGCCCTTGTCCTTCGGGTCGTACCCGGTGCGCAGCCGGTCACCGGCCAGCCCGCCACGGTCGTTGCGCGGGTCGCCGTTGGCGAACCGGTCCGGCAGGACGAAGTAGAACTGCTCGGCCCGGGCGTCGTCGTCACCGGCGGCGAGCAGTTCCGCGGCGGACGGCTCGTCGCGCCACTGGACGGCGCCGGTGGCGGCGAGGGGGTCCGTGCCGGCCGAGCCGCGGGTGGGCGTCCCGCCGACGGGGGAAGCGGCGACCGGCGCGCCGGCGAGGGTGAGGGTGAGCAGGACGGCGGCGAGCGCGGACAGCGCGGCGCGCGGCAGCGGCGGGGGTTTCATCGACGGCCTTCCTCTGGTCGTGACTGGCCCGCACGCTAGCCCTTGCCGAAACATTCTGCAATACCTTGCAAACAAAGCCGAAACACGGCAGCAGACTTGCGTAAGGACGGTGGAAGGCGCGCCGGCAGGCCACCCGCCCGCCGACCCGGAATCAGGACCGGACGCAGGTCACGCCGTTGACCGTGCACGTGACGGGGTCCTCGTCCGCCCGCTCCACGTGGAACATCAACCGCACCGACGTGCCCGGGGCGAGCGCGGTGTCCCCGGTGTAGGTGTAGCCGCCGCCGCTCTCCCGCAGCGTCCCCTGTGGCGCGTTCGCCACCCACGCCCTCACCAGACCGCCGCCCGAGAAGGCCAGTCTGACCTCCCAGTCCTGCGGTGCCCGCGAGGAGTTGACCACGTGGACCTCGCCGATGAAGCCGCCGTTGAACGACCCGGTCACCGCGTACCGGCCGGTCACGGCGGGCGCGGCGGACGGCGAGGTCGACGCCTGCGGACGCGGGGCGGACGACCGCGTCGCGGCCGGTGACGCCGTCGGGCTGGCCGACCTCGCGGTCGGCGTGGGCGACGACGTCGAACGCTCCGGAGTCGGCGACGGCGACCGCGGGGAGCCGCCCGTCGGTCCGGCGGTCGCGGGCTCCGTCGACGACGCCGACGGCCACGGCGGCGTGGGAACGGGGGCGCCGTTCGCCACGAGCGGCACCTCCGCGTCCGGGCTCCGGCCGCGGTACGTGCTGAGCGCGATGACCAGCAGCACCACCATGACGACAACCCCGGTGAACACCACGATCCAGGGCGAGGACGCCACCGCCCTGCCCCGGGCCGGGCGCGGGCCCCCACTCGTGCCGGTCATGTCCCTCCCCTTCGCCGCGAAGCGTAACGGGTCAGGCGCGTACGCACTCGTTGCCGTTCACCGTGCACCCGCTGAGCCGGTCGTCCCGGTCGTCGCGGTTGAACCGCAGGCCGACCGTGACGCTCTGGCCGACCCCGAGCGGGCGGTGACCGCCCAGCACGTACCGGCCGTCGCCCCGGCGGTCCAGCCAGATCCCGTCGCCGAAGACGCGTACGCCCCGGACCCGTCCGTCGAACGTGAGACCGACCGTCCACTCCTCGGCCGCGCCCGTCCCGTTGCGGATCACCAGCTCGGCCGTCACGTCGTCCCGGTCCGCGTCCCGCACCCGGTAGGTGGCGGTGAGAGCGCCCCCGTCCAGCGGTGTCACCTGCTCCGGGCCGCGGGCGGGAGACGACGGGCGCGACGACGGCGACCGGCTGGGTGTGGGCGAGGGCCGCGCCGACGTCCGGGACGGGCGGGCCACCGTGCCGGAGCGGCTCGGCTCCGGTGAGTGCGACGCCGAGGGTACGGTCGTGACCTCGGCCGGTCGCGGCACCGGCAGCATCGGTGGCGGCGCCGAGACGGCGACCGGTTCGGGCTCGCGGACGCGGAAGGAGAGGGACGCGACGAGCAGGAGGACCGCGAGCGTGACGACGCCCAGCAGGACGACGATCCAGGGCACCGATGCCACCAGCCTGGACGCGGTCCCCGGTCCCGGTGCGCCGGCAGGCCGCACAGGCATGTGTCCCCTCTCCGTCGAGCCGACCCGCCAGCGTAGTCAGCCCGGGACACCGGCAGAACGGCGACGTCGGTGGAACGGACCGGCCGGCTGGCCGGTCACCCGCGGCCGGTCAGCCGACGCGCACGACGGTACAGATGAGTGGCCCGGTCTCGGTGGCGCGCAGCAGGTAGCGGTACCGCTCGCCGGGCACCCGCCCGCCGGAGCTGTCGAGGAACTCCCACTCCACGGCCACCATCGTGAGCAGCGCGGAGACCTGCTGCACGTCCTCGATGAGCGCGTGCGCGGCGATCAGCTCCCGCTCCTGGTAGTCGGGGGCCGCGCCCACGAAGGAGAGCGTCACGGCGGCGGGGGTGCTGAACGCGAAGCTGTAGGTGTCCGAGACCACCAGCCCGGGCAGGGCGTAACAGCCGGCGAGGGCGGGCAGGTCGCCGGCGGTCAACGCGACGCCGTACCGGTCGAAGAAGTCGGTCAGCGTGCCGAGGTCGGTGGATGCGCTCACAGCGGCACAGTTACCGGTCGCCGCGGCGGCCAAACCTCGACCCGGCACTCGACCCCCGCCGATCCGGCTCACCGGGGCGGCACACGCACCTCGATCTCGGCGCCGAGGCGGGCCCCGCCGGCCAGGCCGAGATCGTCCCCGCTCCAGAACCGGCCCGGGTCGTACCAGTTCGGACGCCGGCCGGGCGGCAGCAGGCCCATCGCCTCGTAGGTCACCGCCACCACCTCCGCGCAGTACGCCGTCTCCAGCGCGCGGTCGCCGACCGTCTCGGGCAGGCGCCGACCCCGGCCGGGGCGGGGCAGCTTCGGCACCCGTCCGCGCAGCCACCGCCAGGCGAGTTGCGCCGTCGACGGGAACGGGGTGCCGTCCAGCCGGGCGACGGTGCGCAGCACCGCGTCCTCCATCCGGGAGTCGACGGGCGGATCGAGCTGGCGCAGCCAGGCCCGCTGCCCGTAGCGGTGCGCCCACACGCGGACCGCGTCGGCCAGGTCGTGCAGTTGCACACCGCGCTGGTGCCCGCCCGACCACATGTCCGGCAGCGACCTGCCCAGCTCCGCGTGCCACATCAGCGGCGGCATGTCGTCCAGCACCACCGCCATCCCGACGTGGTTCACCGGACTGTTGGTGGTGAGCTGGATGGCGCGGTCCGGCACGCTGCGCCCACGGAAGACCCACACGTCTCCGGTGCGGGTCAGCTCCACCGCCTCCTCGAGGCTGATGCTCATAACCGTCTAATCTAGGCCGATGCGGCGACGGACGCGGTGGTGGAAGGTGCTGGGACTCGCCGGCCTGGCCGGGGTCGCGGCGACCGGTGTGGTGATCGCCCGCGCCGAACGGCGGCGCCGGGCGTACACCCCGGAGGAGATCCGGGCGCGGCTGCGCGACCGGCACGCGGAGGCGACGGCGCGCGGCGACGACAACCCCTGATCGGCGTACGCCTCAGCGCTCGTCGTGGTGGTTGCGGTCCCAGAGCCCGCCGATCGGTGGCGTGTCCAGCCGGACGGGCCCCTCGGCGTTGCCCGCGAAGTCGTTGTCGAGGACGCGGCAGGCCACGCAACTGCCCTGCGGGGTGATCCACAGCCCGTACGTCTGGCACTGCTCGTCGTCGTGGTCCCAGACGCGGTTGCCGCGCACGGTGGCCTGGTCGAACGCGGCGTTGACGGTGATGCCGGCGCGGATGGGCGGCGGTTCCGGCAGCTCGTACGGTGTGCCGGGGGGCGGGGTGTCCTCGTTCCAGCCGGTGTACGCGTCCGGCCGGATCTCCGCGAGGGCGAGTTCGGTGTCCGTGTTGCCGGCCACCACCGCCGTCCGTGACCCCACCCGCACCACCTTGCCCCGGTGGCCGTCGACGGGCCAGGACGCCGTCCGGTCGGTCACCGACCGCGGGCCGTACCGCACGAACTCTCCCCTGCCCGTCGCCGCTGGCGCGCAGCGGCGGCCGTTGTTGCGGATCCGGTTGTCGATGACCGACGCGTCGGACATGGGCCGGTCGACGCGGATCCCGTCGAGCCCGTTGTCCCAGATGTCGTTGCTGTCGATGACCACACCGGACGCGGGGCCGCGGTGGGCCCGGCCGAGGTCGTGCTCGTGGTACCCGTACGCCCCGTTGCCGCTGATGCGGTTGCCCCGGACGGTGTACGGGCCGGGCGTGTTGCCCATGCTGATCCCGTCGCCGACGTTGCGGTCGATGACGCAGTCGGTGAGCAGCCCGCCGCGACCGGCGACCCCCGCCGTGCCGTTGCCGGAGACGTCGAAGCCGGCCTCCAGGTTGCCGGTCAGGGTGCAGGCCGACACGATGAGGCCGTCGGCGCCCCAGTCGGATATCCCGAAGCGGTTGGCCTGGCTGTGGCAGCCGATGATGCGGAAGCCGCGGGGCGGGGTCCAGTAGTCCTTCTGAAGTTCGAGGAAGATGCCGTTGGTGCCGTTGCCCACGGTGGTGCAGTTCGCGATGGTGAGGCGTTCCACGTCGCCCCAGCCGCCGATGCCGACGCCGATCCCCGCGCCACCCATCTCCTCGCCGTTGTCCAGCCGGCCGCAGCCGACCACGACGCACCCCTCGATGATGCTGTCCTGGAGGAAGTCGCAGCCGAGGCCGGTCGCTCCGGTGTGGTGGATGTAGAGGTTGCGGAAGACGCCACGGACGACGTACTGGAGGCCGAGGCCCTTCGCGAGGTAGCTGTACTCCGCCATCGCCACGCCCGACCCGTCGATCTCGAAGTCGGCGAACGTGCAGTCGGCGATGTGCCGGTCCCGGTCGGCGCCGTGCTGCACGGTGGTCCAGTACGCGAGCGGCGTGGGGTCGGCCCGGTTGCCCTCGTTGCTCAGCACGAACCGGGTGGCCGCGGGACCCGCGCCGATCAGCGACACCCCGCTGCGCCAGACCGTGCCGGCGTCCCGGATGGAGTAGATGCCCGGCGGGCAGTAGATGACCCGGGGGCGGCCGTCGGCGGCGTACCCGGCGCCGAGCCGGTCCACCAGCGCGGAGAGGGCGGGCTGGTCGTTGGTCACACCGTCGCCCTGCAGTCCGCACTCGCGGGCGTCACAGTAGAGCGGCGCGCCGGCGACCGGCGTGGGCCGCTGGGCGACGGTGGGCAGGCCGTGCTGCGACACCGGGCGCTCCTTCCACGGTCGGTTCGCCGCACCGTGGGCGCTCACCACTCCCCCGGCCGGCCAGCTGGACCGCCGGGCGCATTCCCGCTCCCCACCGCGGGAAACGCCCGGCGAACGGTACGAAGCGGCGCGGCCGGGCCGGGGCCGACGGATCAGCCGGGGTCGTCGACGGAGCGGTCGATCGCCGTACGCAGCGCCTCCGCGCTACGGCCGACCACGGCACCACCGTCGTCGAGGAGCAGGATCGGCCGCTGGATCAGCTCCGGATGCGCGACCATCGCCGCGATCCAGCGGGACTCGCTCGCCGCGTCGCGGGGCCAGTCGGCCAGTCCCAGCTCCTGCGCGGCCGGCTCCCGCGTCCGGCAGACGTCCCACGGCCGGGCGTCCAGACGGCGCAGCACCTCGGTCAGCTCCGCGGCGGTCGGCGGCTCCTCCAGGTAGGCCCGCAGCCGGTACGGCACCCGCGCCTCGTCGAGCGTGGCGCGCGCCGTGGCGCACTTCGAACACGCCGGGTTGTTCCAGATCTCCATGCCGGTCATCGTGGCAGGCCCGCGACGGGGCGCGGTGATCGACTCGCTGTCCCGCTGTCCCGCTGTCGCGCTGTCCCGCTGTCGCGCTGTCCGTCCGCGGCGGACATGCGCCGCGCCACGCGGCAACGGACCGTGCGTTCCCGGCCCGCGGGGCGCCCCGCAGTCCACCGCCCCGGGAGGCGAGGGCCCCCAGCACGGGCCGTACGCCCACGACCCGACCGTTCCAGCAGCTGTACCCATCACCCCGTGCGGCGACGGCCCCTGCCATGCGTCGCGCTCGCCCAGACGCACGTGCAGCCGCCCAACGGCGTCGAGCGCGTCGCATCCCCGGGCCGGACCGTACTCACCCAGGCGATGCTGTCGACCTGCCCCATATCTGGGGCAACCGCCTCCCGACGGCCGACACTGGCCCGATGGCCAACACTCGCCCGACGGCCAACACTGGCCCGACGGCCAACACTCGCCCGACGGCCAACACTCGCCCGCCAACACTGGCCCGACGGCCAACACTCGCCCGACGGCCAACACTCGCCCGCCAACACTCGCCCGATGGCCAACACTCGCCCACGGCCAACACGGGCGGGACGGCACCCGGGTCGCGTCAGGGGCGCCCTGCCCCATATCTGGGGCAGCTCGACAGGAGACGGCACACGTGTGTCCGCTGTGAACAGGCGACCGCCGCGCTGTCACGTTGCTTGCCGACTAGGGGTTAAGGGGCGCGAGTGTGGTGGTCGGATCCTCTGGAGCTGATGTCGTAGACGATTCGGCACCCGGTCCCCGCCGAACCACCGGGGTTGTGCCTCGTTGTGCCCTCAACGGCAGCGCCGACCCGACAACTCCAGCGCCTACACGCGCCGATCCTCCGGTAGCCGCAAGTTGCTACGCCTCCTTCAGCGACAAGGCCTGGGTCGTGCCGCCTGGACCGTGCCCCGGCCGGACGATCCGGACGCCGTGGCCTCGGCGTGCACGCCGAGACCGAGGTTGCACCCATCCGGGCATGTCGTTGCCGGGGCCCGCGGCGCGGAGGCCACAACATCGGGGATGTTGTGGCCTCGGTCGCTCCTCGATGCGACAACATCCAGGAAATTGCGCGATCTTGTCGAGTGACCCGCATGGGGAGGACGTCGCGCGGTTGGCCCGCCGGGTCGCCTCGGCCGTGGAACGTGGGGACGACGGGATGGGGCCTGCATGCGGCTGGTGTCCGGTTCGTCGGCCACCCGGCTGGGCGTCATGGTTGCGTCCACTGGAGTGGTGTACGACTTGCCCGTGATGGGCGTGTTGCGTAGATGAGAGACGGCCATCGCGTCGATCCTTCAAGACGACCAAGTCAGAGAAGGAAGAGAGAACGCGATGGCCGCA
>NZ_RAQQ01000050.1 GCF_003610785.1 Micromonospora globbae | reverse complement strand
GTCCGTCGACGCCACCCGACCCGGCGACAACACCCCCCGGATCATCCGTACGACAGGGGCAGTAAGTCATACCGGGCCGGGCGACCGAGCAGTCCCCGGCTGGGGACGATCAAAAAGGTAACGGGCGCAAACGGCGTCGGCCGGCGCCCGCTTACCCGGGGCTGGTCGGGCGTTGCGGGTGACGAGGCTGAAGAGAACCTCGGACTCCGTCCGGACGAGCACTCGGCTCCCTCGGCCCATCGCGCTCCGCTCCGCGACTGGTCAATCGCCGATGCCACGAGGCCCAGGCCACTCGGTTGCTCGGCGGTGGTGCCTCATTGGCCGTCCTTGGGATCGGTCCCGGCCTTACGGCCGCGGTCCTGGTCGTGACGACATCCCGGCCGCCGATCAAGGCAAGTGCCGAGATGCCAGGCAACCACAGGGAGCAACTCCGGCTGCCGCCACGACGACATGCAGGCCTGTCGCTGGAGCAGCCTCGGCTGGCCTTGGCGCCGGCGTACCCTGGCGAGATGCAGACCAGCGCAAGCGAGGAGCCGGCGAACCGTTCGCCTGCGCGTTTGTGGCCGATCGCGATCTTGGTAGTGGCACTGGCCGGGCTGGTCGCCGGTTACCTGGCGGTGGGCAGCCCGGGCATGGACGACCGCGTCGAGCGCACCGCCATCGCCCAACAGGAGCCAGTGGCCCGTCTGGGTGTCGAGGAGTTTGCGGCTCGGATGGCCAACCGCGACAGTGTGGTGATCAATGTGCACACGCCGTACGAGGGTGAACTCGAAGGGACCGACCTGTTCATCGCCTTCGACCGCATCGCCGACGACCCGCGGCTTCCGGCGGACCGGACCACCAAGATCTTCCTGTACTGCCGGTCCGGCTCGATGTCCGACCAGGCTCGGCGGACGCTGCAGTCGAAGGGATACCAGAACGTGGCCGACCTCGACGGCGGCATGCGCGCCTGGGAGTCCGCGGGACGCGCGATCGTCAACCGCTGAGAGATCATCTTTGGCCGTCGCCACACCGGAGCCCAACCAGGCTCTCCGATCAGCGCCGCACCGACCGCGGCGCGCCAACTCGGTGAAGGTGCCCGATTCGAGCATCGCAGGAATCAGCAGAGAGGGGTCGGGCCATGGAATGAGGCACAGCGGCAGGGGTCATCGCCCGGGCGACGAGTCGTTGGGCCGGTGCCGACGCGACAGTGAGCGGCTGCGCCGACAGTGGGTGCAGCGGGACGCGTTCCTCCAACAGGACCCGGCAGGTGGGCGGCGGTGTCGCGGTGGATCCTGGCGTTGACCTCGACGGTGAAGTGGCGGCAGGACGTCTCCAGCTCGGTGAACGTGCGGTACCGGTCGAGCAGGTTCGCACGTCTCGGGCCACCGGGGATCCCCGGCCGGAACATCCGCCGCGGACCCTCGCTGACCTGCGTATCGTCATGATCAGCGGGAAGATGTCTAGCCGTCCACGGCGAGGCCCTGGCCACTCAGCGAGGCGGTAGATGGCCGCCTCTGGCGATCGCTCTCACTGGCCGCCGACCTGCCGTGCGCGGACGTTGGTTGACCGGCTGCGCGGGGGCAGGTTGCGGAAGGTGAGCCCTTCGCCGCACGCCGTGCGTGGCTGCGTCTCCAACCCGCCGCCGCACACTCGCCGGACATCAGCCGCAGATGGCGCCTACTGCCCCGGCGAGCAGCTTTGCCCTACTATCACCCGATAGTAGACGGAATACCAATAGACTTCATTGTAGGCGAATCCCCTTCATAACGTGTCGGGAGGGCGCGCGGGACTACCGCGTCTGTCGGCTTCCTTTGGAGGGCTAGTCATGAAAAAGGGGTTCAAGTACGGCGCCGCCGCCACTGCGATCGGCGTCCTGCTGTCCGGTCCCGCTGCCGCCCAAGCGGCACGACCTTGGACGGACAACGGAGGCCCGTCCAAGGTCCAGGATGAACGTCGTGCGCCGGTGCATGCCACGCCGATGCGGACATCGCCGACGGCGTACGAGTTCGGCGAGACTCTGGCAAGGTTGGAGGGCAGGGAGCTGGAGATCACCTTCTTGGCGGAGATCATTCCGCATCATCAAGCGGCGATCGTGATGTCGGAGCTCGAACTCGAACGGGGCGAGAGCCCCAACATCCGAACCCAGGCCGAAAACATCATCGCCAACCAACGGCACCAGATCGAGCAGTTCACCCGCTGGCTCGATGAATGGTATGGGCTGACGCCGGAGGAAGCGGCGGACGAGGCCCCCGAAGAGGCGCAACGCGAGATGGCGGCCTTGGAACGCGAGACGGAGCAGATGATCGAGGAACTACGGGAGACGCCCGAAGGGCCGCGGTTCGACGTCGCGTTCGTCAAGCGGATGATCCCCCACCACCAGGCCGGCATCATCGAGTTTCTCGAGCCCCAGTCCCGCGCCCCGCACGCGCAGCTCCGCGTCGCCGCGACAAGCGGGATCGTCAACCAGGAGTCACAGGTGGCCGACTTCCGCACCTGGCTGTCCGGCCGAAAGTGACCTGGCTTGCAGGCCAGGCGGCGGAAGCGGGATAGACGAAGCTAAGTCGACACCCTCAAGGCCAGCCGCCTCAGGCAATTTGAAAGGCTGGCGTACACGTGAGGCCTTCTGCGAACCGCCCTGGTCTGCTGGAATCTGTACCAGCACCAGGGCGGTTCAGCAGCCCGGTGCGTGAACAGGCACCGCAGCACTTCGCCGACCGAGCTGGCTGTGATCGCCGAGCGCGCGTCGCTGCCGCCCATCGCACGTAGACGGCAGGCAGTTCACCACTACAGGTAAGAGGGGCTCCGCCGGCCGGGTCATCGCGCCGGCCACGCCTGGCAGAACGTTGTCACCATTGGTCGTCGTTGGTCGCGCACGGCCGGCATTCGACGGCTTGAGGAGGGCCTGGCCGCCTGGAACGCATGTCAGCGGCCGTCATGGGCGACACCGGAAGGCCTCCTTCGGCAGCTTCACCGACGCGTTGGCGGCCGACATCCGCGACACCCAAGGCGGCACCACACGGGAGGGCATCCATCTCGGCGCGGCCACGAGCTACACGTCACGGCCACTCGCGGCGCCCTCGCCCTCACCGCCTCACCCTGCAACGCGGCACCGGTCACCGTCCACGTAGCGGGCCAGCCGCCGCTGACGATCGGCGTCGGCCAGCAGGTGTCGGTCCCCCTGACCAGCTGAGCCGGCCGTCGGCGGCCCTGACTGACCGGTATGACATTTCCGGGGGCCGCAGCGCTCGGAAGTGTCGAGGATGCAGAGCGTGAGCACCGGCATCGAACAGCCGTGATCAGCGCCGGACCGGCATCGAGGACAGCCGAACGTCGCGTTGGTCGAGCAGCGGCTTGACGTTGGAACGGAATGCAGAGTCGTTCGCGAAGCCCGGTCGTACCACTTCGCGCCGGGCTGCCACGCCTCACCACACGTCTGTCCGACCCCGTCCCCAGCTGCCGGAAAATGCGCGTCTGCCTGCGAGCTCCTCGGCGTCGTGATCGCGAGCGAGCGGTAGGGCAGTGCGAGGAACGTTTCCGGCCGTCTCGGAACCGTCGTCGCCTCGATCAGGTCATACAGGCTGGCGGTGCCCGAAAGGAGAGGTCTGATGCGGTCAGTCGTCGCGATCGGTGCGGTGTTGCTGCTGGGTGGAGCCGTTGCAGGCTGTGCGCAGCCGGCGCCGGCTGGCCCTTCGCGCGGGTTGGTGTCTGCCACGACCCGCGCCAGCACCCATGGCGGGGTGGTGGACGACCAGGCGAGCCTCGTGGACAACCTGCGGCAGCGGACGGTGACAGTCGAGGTCGGCGGTGCCGTCGAGCAGCCTTTCCTCAGCGTGAACGGTACGCAGCTGCGCCTCTCCGGCGCCGGGTTGGCCAGCCCGGCAACGATCGAGTCCTACGAGTACGACACGGCGGCGGCGGCGACGCAGGACGCGGAGCAGATCGACCCGAACGGCGACCCATGGACGTCCAAGATCGCCTGGGTCGCGCCGCCGCACTTCTATCGCGCACAGCGGCTCATCGTGCTCTACGTGGGAGCTGACGCCGGCATGCGGTTGCTCGCCGGTTTGCTCGGCCCGCCGTTCGCGGGCCGCTGAGCGTTGACACAAGGGTGGATGCCTAGCGAGGCGCGGCCTCGCCAGACATCCGAGCGGAATCAGAGACTGAGACCGGCAAGCTTCTTACCGCCTGACCTCGTCGGCCGCGGAGCGTCATGGGGGTCAGGGCGCCACTGCGAACGACGCCGTAGCGGCCTGCAGGCGAGACGACGCGTAGCGTGCCCTGCGGACCCCACGTGAACATCAGCAGGTACTGCTGGCCCTTGGTGTAGAGCGGGTCGCGCTCGAGGACCATGCGCGGAGGGGTGTCGCCGGCTTCCGCCGTGCTGACGACACCGCCGATCTGGAACAGGACAAGCTGCTCGCCCTGTTTCGCCGTGCCCTTGTACGAATGGACGACGCGGATCGCCACGCGCCTGGTGCTGCGCGGAGGCAACCTCGGCCAGCAGGTTTTGCTGGGCTGCCGGGCGGGCCTGCGCCAGGCTAGCCGGATGGAAGTCCCACTGGGCATACATGCTCATGGTCAGCCGCTCGTCCGGGCGGTCCGCTGATGCCCATTGTGTAGGGAGGCAGTCGCCGACGAGGGCCAGAGTCACGCCGATCATTGTCTTCGTCTTGAGCGTCGCGGCAGTCACCTCCGTCATTGGTCGGTTGGCCCTGAGCGGGGCGAAACCCCGTACCGCTGGCGCACACGCGGCCATGTCGAGGGCGATCATGCCGACGAGATCGAAGCGCCCGGTCACGGCATGCCCGGTGGGGGCGCGCCCGCCTCTTGAACGGATGGAAGCGGAGTGACCGTGTGGCCTTCACGAACCGGCCCGGCAAAGTACGTTAGGGGACAGATATGGCCTAAATGGAAGAAGAGACTTGAATCAGCCCGATCGTCATCGACGGTTGGGGAAGGGAGGGGAGACCGTGACCGTGGCCTACATGGCTCCGGGACCCAGCAGCCACATGCAGGCGGTGGTCGGCGGTGCGGCCAGAGCGGCGATGGCCGTCAAGTTCTACCAGGTGGTGCTGGGTGGCTGAGCGAGTCCTCGCGCCGCCCGAGGTACGGCCGGCCGCACCGGTGCGTGGGAAGGGCAGCGCCTGGCGGGGCGAGGCCGGCCGGCTGCTGGAGGTGGTGGCGCTGGTCGGGCTGGTGGTCACCCAGCCGCTACTGGACGTGCTCGGCCGCAGTCCGGACTTCTTCCTGTTCCACCGCGCCCCCCGGGCCGACGTGCTGCTCCTGGTGGCCCTGATCGCGATCGCGCCGACCGTGCCGTTCGCCCTGGTCGGCGCGATCGGCCTGGTCGCCGGCCGGCCGGTCCGGGCGGCCCTGCACACGCTGGTCGTGGGGCTGCTGCTGGCCGCGCTCGCCGTCCAGGTCGGCCGGCACCTCACGCCGCTGCGGGGCGTACCCCTGCTGCTCGTGGCGGGCGTGGCCGGCGGCGTGGCGGCGGCCGCTCACCGGCGGTGGCGGGCCCTGGGCCGGGTGCTGCGGGTGGCCGCGGTGGGTCCGCTGGTCTTCGTCGGCCTGTTCGTCTTCGCCTCGCCGGCCTCGGCGGTGGTGCTGCCCCAGGGGCACGGCGGCGCCGCCGGGGTGGCCGGCGCGGGCGCCCACCCGCCGGTCGTCATGATCGTCCTTGACGAGCTGCCGCTGGTCTCGCTGCTCGGTCCGGACCGGAGAATCGACGCCGCCCGGTACCCGCACTTCGCCGAGTTGGCCGCCGGCTCGACCTGGTACCGCGACGCCACCGGTGTCAGCGGGTGGACCCCCTACGCGCTGCCGGCCATGCTCACCGGCCGCTATCCGGCGAAGCCGGTCGCGCCGCACTACTCGCGGTACCCGGACAACCTGTTCACCGCGCTCGGCGGCCTCTACGACATCAAGGCCGAGGAGAGCATCACCCGGCTCTGCCCGCCCAGCCGCTGCGAGCAGCCGGTCAGCCCGGAGCAGGGGCTCGGCGTGCTGGTCCGGGAGAGTGGGAAGCTGCTGCGCCAGGTCACCGCCCCGGTGGACAGCCGGATCGACCCGGAGGACTCCTACCGGGAGCAGACCCGGGCCGAGGCGGGGCTGGACGCGGCCGAGCCGGTGCCGGACGACCCGAAGTTCCGCTGGGACACCCTCGACGACAACCAGCCGGCCCGGTTCACCACGTTCCTGGCCGGTCTGCGCCCCGCGAACCGGCCCACCCTGCATTTCCTGCACCTGCTGATGCCGCACTCGCCCTGGGTCTACCTGCCGTCCGGGGCGCGCTACGCCGCCCCGGAGGACCTACCCAACGACGGCGCCGGGTGGGTGGACCTGGCGCGGGCCCGGCACCTGGCCCAGCTCAGCTACACCGACCGGCTGATCGGCGAGACGCTGCGCACGCTGCGCGCCACCGGCCTCTACGACCAGGCGCTCGTGCTGGTCACCGCCGACCACGGGGTGAGCTTCCGGAAGGACTGGCAGGGCCGGGGGCTGGACGCCATCACCCACGCCTCCGACCAGGTCTCCTGGGTGCCCCTGTTCGTCAAGGAGCCCGGCCAGCGCAGCGGCCGCGTGGACGACCGGAACTGGCAGCACGTCGACCTGCTGCCCACCATCGCCGACGAGACGCACGTGCGGATCCCGTGGCGGATGGACGGCCGGTCGGCGAAGCAGGCCCCGCGCGGGGACGGCGCCAAGGTCTTCTACGACCGCCCGGGCGAACCGGTGCCGATCACCGGCGCGGTGCCGGCCCCACCGGCCCCGCCCGCCCCCGACCCGCTGATCGGCACCCGGGTCAGGGAGGGGCCAGCCGGGGGTATGGCCACCGTTGCCAACCTTGCTGCGTTCCGCGCCGTCGACCCGGCGCGCGGTGAGCTGCCCGCACTGGTTTGGGGCACCGTGCCCGCCTCGGTACCTGACGGCACGAGACTCGCAGTCGCTGTCAACGGCACGGTCGGCGCGGTCGTGCCGGTCGTGCGGCCGGACAAGGGTGGTCGGAGGTTCGCCGCGTTCCTGCCCGACGACCGGCTCTTCACCGCCGGACCCAACCGCCTGGAGCTTTACCGGGTGGGCGCGGACGGTGGGCTGCGCCCGCTGACCCTGTCCTGACCGGCCGCCGGGTACAGCGGCGCCTGGGCGATGCGTGATGACGGAAACCCCGCATGTGGGGACGACCTGGATGTGGTGGGTGGGCAGGGTCAGCCGAGCGAAGACCTCCAGGCGTCCAGGCCTGCACGACCTGGGTCTTCGCTCGGATCGGCCTCGGAGCCTACGATGCGGCGACAGTCGCCATCGCTTCGAAGGCGCCGCGCGGGCTACGGCGACCGGGGCATGATCGTCGATGTGTCTGCAGTCTGCACCTGCGGGCCCGCCGAACTGCAGGCCAAGGGGGCTTGGCGAACACTGCGAAGACGGCCAAGGTTTATCCGGGCCGAGAGGCGAACCTGCTGGCCGAGTACGGCACGGTCGCAGAACTGGAGACGGCCCGCCGACGGTTTACCGAGGTGGTCCAATGCCCGGCGGCGCCGCGAGGCACCCGTCCGTTCCTCGTCGAGGCCTCCCCTGAGGAACGGCAGCGGCTTCACTGTTACCGGTCAAGGTGTTTACCACCGCGGTCGGTGCCAACCGGAGGGGTCAACCGGGACTCCATGCTCTCCGCCGAGGGGGTCCGCTGGCACCCATTCCAATTGCCGCCTGCGCCAATCTCACTTTGTGCGGTCGAAAACGCTACGAGCTGCCAAAGCCGTTCCGCCAGCCACCACGGGTTCCTGTTCAGTGAAGATTTCTGGCGACAGCGATGGCAATCCTGGGCGGGATAGGGCCAACTAGCAACGCTTCCTCAGGGAAGGGGAGCACCGGGGGCGTGGGGGTGTCGACCCCCGCCCCCGCCTACCCGGCGGAAAGGCTATTCGCCGACCTGACCGCGCGACTGCTGCTGTAACCCTCGGGCTTGCGCTTGGCCTCTGCGCCGCCCGACACCGCGATCAGCGGCGCGCTCTCAGGTCAGGTCGTATCAGTCGTTGGCCCCGTGGCCTCCATCTGGTGGCGTTCCCAGCGCTGCTCGATCCGAGCGAGGCGCCACACTGCCAGGGCTACAACCCAGGCGGCGATGAAGAGCCCGACGATGACGAAGCCCACGTTGTTGAGGTCGACGTGGCCGATGGCCGCGAGCGGACCGTGCCGGATGCCGAGCCTGCCGATCAGGATCGATGCCAGCTCAATGGTGCCGATGATGAGGGCGACAGCGACAGACAGGCCGGTGATGATCATGTTGTAGTAGACCTTGCGGACCGGCTTGGAGAAAGCCCACCCATAGGCGAAGTTCATGAAGCAGCCGTCGATGGTGTCGAGCAGGCTCATGCCGGCGGCGAACAGGATCGGCAGCGTGAGGATGGCGTACCAGGGCAAGCTGAACGCTGCGGCTCCGCCGGCGAGCACGAGTAGGGAGACCTCGGTGGCGGTGTCGAAGCCAAGGCCAAAGAGCAGGCCGACCGGGTACATATGCCAGGACTTCGTGACCGAGCGGGTAACTCCGGACAGTATGCGGTTGAGGAACCCCCGGTTGTTGAGCTGCTCCTCCAGTTCGGCCTCATCAAACTGTCCGTGGCGCATGCGGCGGAACACCTGCACGATGCCGGCGAGGACGACCAGGTTGATGATCCCGATCAGGTAGAGGAACACGCCCGAGATGGTCGTGCCGATCACGCCGGTGACCTGCTGCAAGGTCGACGAGTCGTCGGCTACTTCGCCGGCGAGGGCCTTGACACCGAGAGACAACAGGAAACACAGGCCGAACACCACGCTCGAGTGCCCAAGCGAGAACCAGAACCCGACGGAGACCGGTCGCTTGCCCTCGGCCATCAGCTTCCGGGTGGTGTTGTCGATCGCCGCGATGTGATCGGCATCGAACGCGTGGCGCATGCCCAGCATGTAGGCGGTCAGTCCCAGACCGACGCCGAACACGCCCGTGGCACCGACACGATATTGCGCCGGTGCGACAACCAGCAGCAGCACGCCCCACCCGATGAGGTGTAGTGCGGCGATGAAGGCTGCCATGCCGATCAGGCCGACGCGCCCGCGTTGGTCAAGACCGCTTTTCGCCTCCACTGCGGTGTTGGCTGACCCCACAGTTGCCATGCCCAGTCCCTTTCCTTATCGCCAGAGTCTTGCAGTAGCAAGACCCTGGCGACAACAGGGGCTGGGCTGCGTGGCTGTTCTACGAGCGTGCAACAGTAGACCTGACGAACCGACGTCGGTAGCGTCTATCGCTGCCACCCCGGCGCAAGCCTGACAGCACTCATCCTGTCGTTGACTAGAGGAGTGCGGCCGCATGCTGCATCAGGGCCGGGGGTCGATGACACGTGTCAGCTTGCTGCTGACCACGGTTCTTCTCAGCGTGTTGGCGCCGGGGGGCCCCAAGGGCTTTGGCCGAGCCGAGCCCTGCTGAGGTGGAGCAGCAACTGAGCCAGGACTGTGCGGCGAGCTGGCTGACCTGTGGGGCCAAGGCGTCCAGGTCGGCCTGCGCCGTCCGCACCTCGAGGGCCAGTTGAAGTTGCCGTTTCCTTGACTTGTGCAACTTCGCCTTGGCCTGGACGTAGCCGCGGTTCGCGGCGTCGATCACGTCGGTGATGAGCTTTGGTTCGTTGTCCTCCTCATGCCCGGACGGGGTGGGGGTAGTGGGTGCGGCCGTCGCCGGGGTGGGCCCGGCGACGATGGCGAGCGCAGCGAGAACGGCCACCACAGGCGTCAACCAGCGGCGTAGGGGTGGCACAGTGTTCCCTTCCGTCGGCCGCCGACCGGGTAAGCTGCCGGGTTCGGGACGGAAGTGGCCCTACCGCTCGCGCGGATTCACCCCATTTACCTGGTTCCCCGGCTCGCCCGCGGGCGATTGGGCGGGACCGCTGGCGCCGGTGCGCGCCTGTGGCGGTGACCGGCAGTGAGGTCACCGCAGGGGTATCTCCTTCCTGTACAGGAGAAAGGCGACAAAAGCTGTTAGGAGTGGATTACTGTGCGCCGCTGTCGTTCCGGCAGCCGTCCCTCACAGCTCCGTGGGCCTCTACCATTCGGCGTCCCACGGTTGGTCAAGGTCGTGGCGCCACCTGGCCCGAACCCCCTCGATTTGTCCCCCAGCGCTCTCCGTATCACCAGCGCCGAGGGCAGCTAGCGCATCGTTGCCCGGGCCCTCCGCCGCAACTGCAACTCCATGCGGCCCATGCGAAGCTGGCTCCTGCTCTCGGTCTTGCACTCGAGCGGCATTGCCGGCGGTGCGGACCACGGCGGCCAGTGCGGTAGTCAGGGGTACGGCGGCGATTAGGCCGAGCGTGGCGACCGCGCTGCGGACGATCTCCTGGGCCATGAACTCACTGGTGAGGATCTGGCTGACGGGTCGTGAGTCGGCCACGAGCAGGAGTAGCAGCGGCAGCGAGGCGCCCGCGTACGCCAGCACGATGGTGTTGACCGTGGACGCGATGTGCGCCCGCCCAACCCGGGTGGCCGCCCGGTAGAGGTGCCGACGGGACAGCCCCGGGTTGGCGTGCGCCAGTTCGGTAACCGTGGCCGCCTGGGTGACCGTCACGTCGTCCAGCACGCCGAGCGAGCCGATGACGATGCCGGCCAGCAGCAGGCCGTGCAGGTCGACGTCGCCTTGGAGCATCGACAGGGTGGTCGCCTCCTCGCTGCCGAAGCCGGTCAGGTGGGTGGCGGCGGTGGCCAGGGTGCCGAGCACCCCGGTCAGCACCAGGCTGCCGAGGGTGCCGAGCACGGCGACCGAGGTTTCGGCGGTGATGCCGTGGGTGAGGTAGAGCACCACGAACATGATCAGCGCGGCGCCGACGATCGCCACGAGCAGCGGCGGCTGGCCGGCGTCGATGCCGGGCAGCACGAAACCGAGCAGGATGGCGAAGCTCGCCACCAGCCCACCGAGCGCGGCCAGCCCGCGCCAGCGGCCGAAGGCCACGATCGCCACGGCGAACAGCGCCGCCAGCCAGACCAGCGGCGTGCCGCGCTGGTGCTCGGCGATGTTGTAGGTCTTCACGGCCGGGTCGGCCGGGTCGGTCAGCTCGACCAGGATCACCTTGTCGCCGACCTCGACCCGGGGTGCGCCGGGGCCGGAGGGTACCGGCGTCTCGACCTGCCGGCCGGCGTCCGGGCCCTGCTCGGCGGCCACGGTCACCGTCCCGCACGGGCCGGCGGACCGACCCGGGCCGCCCTCTGGCGTCTCCGGGGTCGGCGGGCACGGCTCGGTCACCACCCGGGTCACCGTGCCCTGGTAGCGGGACAGCGCTGGGCCGTCCGCGGGCTCCCGGTCCTGCCGGGGCCAGAGCACCACCGCCGCGATCACGGTGGTCACGAAGAGCGGCACCACCGCCGCGACCAGGATCCGCCGCACCCCCGGCGAGGCGGACGGAGCGGGACGGGTGTGATCGGTGCCCAAGACTTAATCTCCCCGGGAGACTGGCGGTACAGAATCAAACGTCGAAGTAGGCGTTTCGACTGGCAGGCTCAAAGACCACGATCCTGCGGAACAACCCGACCGCTCGCCCCGGACGGGCTGAGTGATGGCTTTTCGACCCTGTGGCCCTCTGTCGCCTCGGATGCCTCCTCTACTATCCAGTGATAGTAGAAGGGTGTCGTGGTTGAGTGCCGTGGAGGGGCCGGGCTGCGCGCCCCGGTGGCCCGAGAGTAAAGCCTCGCCGATGAGCTCCCGAGAGCCCCGTCACGGTTCGTGACTGCTTTAGCCGCCAGCCGCAGGCTGGGCACGACGTTCACCAAGCAGACGGTGAATCCGAGTCCCAGCCGTCCTAGTCGGGGAGAACGACTCGCGCGAAGGGAACGAATGCCGGGCAGATGTCCCAGGTAACAGGGTCGGCCGGGACTGCAGCACACACCAGGCGGCAACGGCAACGGCAACGCGGAGCGGGAGCGGGATGTATACAGGGCACTGGCTGTGGCGCTGGTCGCGGCGCTCATCGTCGCCGGGCTCTAGCTGACCCATCGGGCTGTTGCGATCGCCTGGCCTCCGCTGCGCACCGGTAAGAAAATGGGCGTGCCCGGCCATGGCTCGTCATTGCGAGTGGCTACCGCGATGCAGGAGAGCAACCTCTACAACTACGCCAGCGGCGTGCTGCCGGAGTCGCAGAACTACCCGCACCACGCCGTCGGTTGGGACCACGACTCGGTCGGGCTGCTCCAGCAGCGCCCGACCACGGGCTGGGGAGCGGTGCGGGATCTGATGAAGCCGGAGTACGCAACCCGGCAGTTCCTCACCGCGCTGCTCGCGATCCCCGGCTGGCAGGACATGCCGCTGACTCTCGCGGCACAGGCTGTGCAGGTCTCCGCTTTCCCTTGGGGCCTACGCACAGCATGAGTGGCGAGCCGACCAGGTCGTCAACGCGGTCCTCGCCTGAGTCGGCGCCGCACCGCTCGGCTGGTAGCCCTGGCCCCGGCCGTCCCGAAGTCGCGGGATGCACTCAACGATTCCCGGCCGTGTACGCCCTCCGGACCTTCTACTACTGCAAGTAGTAGGGCGTGAGAGACTGCGTGCTGCCCGCCGCTGATTCTGAGGGAGGCAGTCATGCCCGGACCGCACCAGCAAGTCACGCCGCCGAGGGCGGACTGACATGGGCGAGCGCTTTGCCGCTATCGCCTCGTCCGGTCCGCTCCTGGCGGCGATGTGTGTCGCCGCCGTCGCGGGGGTCGCGTCCGCGCTGGTGGTGTAGGAGACGGCCATCGCGGGATCCGGTTTGATGTTATGCGGCGATCGGGGTGGGGTCGGTCTGGTCGGTGTCGTGTTGGCTGGTGTCGATCGTGACCATGCGGGC
>NZ_RAQQ01000049.1 GCF_003610785.1 Micromonospora globbae | reverse complement strand
CGGCCAAACCACCACGCCCAGAAAACGACACGATCTTGCGAAAGACGGAGCGACATCAATCTGCGAAGCAGGCCAAACATCCCTGGTCAGAGCGCCGCCCGACGACAAGATCAACGAGAACCTACAACCGTCTTGGAAGGAAAGACAGCGGCACGAGTGTGAGGTCGGCGACGCCCCGAATCGGTGAACCGTGCGCTGCCGACGCCATCGGCGTGAAGCCGGCACCGCCGCCGTCGCGGTTCTCCGCCCAGCTATCGCACCCACCACGCCGCCGACGGATCGGCGGCGGGATCACGCACGTCCACTGCGCCGTCCGCCGGAGCGGGCGGCGCCGCACTGTTGATGGAGGTTCCTCGTGAATTGCTTGACCCTGATTGGCGTCGCCGCGTCCGGTGGCGCCTACGCCGGCCGGCTGTTGCACGACGGTGGCAGCCCGGATGAGGTGTTGCCGCTGCTGCGGCGTATCTGGCAGCACACCTTCACCCGGCACACCCTCGTCCTGGCCGACGCGTTGCTGCGCCACGACTGGACCAGGCTTTACCCCGCCGCACCTCGTGCCGGGTGGGCCGACCGCGAACGGCCGGTGCCCGGCGTCGGCTTCACCACCCTGCTGCAGGACGGCATCCGCCGCGGCCAGGTCAGCGCCCCCGTGGAGGGCTACCTCGAGTGGATGTACCTGGTCGATGTCGCCACCGACACCGTCGTCGTGTACGAGGCAACCCGCCACGGCCGGTGGCTGCGGCACAGCCACCACCTGCTCGACCCCGACGCCGGCGCGACGGTGCTCGGCTGCGGCGGGTACACCACCCACGGGCACCGCTGGGATCCCGCCCACCTGTGGCTGCCGGACGCCCGCGCCGGCCTGGACGCGCAGATCTGCCTCGCCAAACACCCAAATGCCGCGACCGTCCTGCGATTCGGCGACACCACCGCCCACGCCGTCTGCGCCGCCACCGCCCCCACCCCGGGGCAGGCGGGGCGACGCGAGCCGTGGCTGCGCCAGGTGGGCATCGAGTTCGACCTTGTCTGGCCGCACGGGCGGGGCCCGTACCGGCTGCGCCGCGACACCGACGGCCTGCTGCTGCTCGACGTCGACGTGCCCGACTGGTCGTGGTGGCTGCTGCCCATCGCTAGTGAAGGAGCGAGCCGGTGACCTACCAGCGCGGCGACCGGGTCGCCCTGGAGCACACCACCGACCCGCACACCCGGCTTCGCCCCGGCGACGAGGGCACCGTGCGCCGCTACGACCCGCGCACGCAGGTGCTCGACGTCGACTGGGACAGCGGATCGCGCCTGTCGCTGCTGCTCGGCGAGGGTGACCGCGCCCGCCGCATCCCCGCCCCGCGCACCGGCGAGAACTGGCAACAGGTGCTTGACGCGCTGCGTGCCGCCGGCGAGGCGGCCGGACGCGACGCCGCCGCCTGGTGGGCGCAGCACGTGCTCGGCGGCCGGGCGCGCGGCGACGTCACCGCGGTGGCGCGGAAGGTCTTGGCCGGCGTCGACGACATCGACCTGGCGGTTCTCGACGGGCTGCCCACCGCCGACCGGTACCTCCTAGCCGACGACGCCGACCGGTACGCCGAGCACGCCCCTGCCGGCGCCCCGGCGTGTGAGCAGCTCACCGCGCGGCAGTGCGACCAGGCGCGGTGGGCGTGGTGCGACGGCTACGACGACGCCGCGCAAGCCGAGGCGGCCCGCCTGTGCCGCATGATCCTGCACCCCGACGGCGACGACCGGGACCTGAGCCACGTGTATCCCGACCAGGTGCGCCTCGGCGGGCCGGGCGTGTTCGCCGGAGACTGGGCGTGGACGTCGAACCCGGACGGGCAGCTGCGCATCCCGGTCGGGTTCGTCGGGACGCTGGTCGACACGTGGAACGGGTGGGCGGTGTTCACCTGCACCCGGGAGGTCGCCGAGGCGATCGTCGCCGACCAGCACGACGCCCGCGACCGCTACCGGCGGCACCTCGCCGCCGACGGCATCACCGGCGAGCGCCTCGAGCAGATGGTGGACGAATCCATGGCCCGGCTGCGGTTCGACGGCGACGTCATCGTCGCCGACGAGACCCGGGTGCACGACGACCCGGACGCCATCGACCGCATCACCCCCGACGCCGACGGCCGCTACACCGTGATGGGCCGCGCCTGGACCTGGATCGCCGTGCACCCCTACGACTGCGACCGCATCGCCGGCACCATCCCCAGCACGCCACCCGCGCCCAACACCTCAGCAAACCGGCCTGGACGTGAGGCACCTGATGCCTGACGAGCGGGACCACGAGGACGAGCGATCCTTGGATGCCGGGGAGATCGTCACTGTCGCGCCTGCGCTGGTCGACGAGATGGGCGGGTACCTGTACGTCGTCATCGACGGCTTCGATGACCCCCGGTACACCCTGGCCCGTCTCGGTGGCGACGGATACCAGTGGCCCAACGTCGCACGCGAGCACCTCATCCCCGTGGCGCCGGAGCGGATCATCCGGGTTGACGGCGCGGACGGTGAGGCGGCCTACATCCCTGGCTAGCCGCAGGTAGCCCGCGCCGCCCTGCGACGGATGCCCGGTCTGTTGGGACGCCACCGACAGCCCGCGACCGACGTCGGCTGTGACGGGCGTGCCCGAGCGATCGCCGCTCTCGCCGTCGTCGCCGACCGGGCGTGGAGCCATCCCCTGCCGGGGAGCCGGGATCCGTTCCCTTTCCCCACCACACGTCAGCGCCGCCCTCGACGCGCACAAAGCGCGTCGAGGGCGGCGCTGCTTTCGCCGCATGAAAGGAATCATCCTGATGGCAACCAAGACGGTTGTCGTGGTCACGGACGACATCGACCACAGCACAGACAACGTCGGCACGCACCGCTTCGCGCTGGACGGCGTGGAGTACGAGATCGACCTGTCCCCACAGAACCTGCAGCGGATGCGGGAAGCGCTTGCCCCGTACGTCGCGGCGGGACGCCGGGTCGCGAAGCGGCCCGCCGGTCGCCGCCGTCGGCCCGGCACCCGCGCTGGCCGCTCGCCCGACACCGGCGTCCGAGCCGCCCACCGCGCTGCCGGGCCGACGACCGGTCAGGAGGCGCGCTGATGGCGCACCACCTGTTCGCGGTCCTCGTACGTGCCACCGCCACGGTCACGACCATCGACGCGCACCTGGCCAAGCCGATGCGCCTCGTGGCGCGCGCCCACCGTATCGATGGCTACCGGCTCGGCGGGCAGGTCACCGGAGCGTGGGACCCCGACTACGATCCCGCCGCCGACCCGAACAACTGGCACCCCTGCAGCGCTTGCGGCGGCACGACCCGGGTCGACGGCGCCGAGTGCCGCGCGTGCGTCGACGCCGTGGAAGCCGGCCGCAGGCCCGGCACCGTGGTGCCCTGGAGCTACACCGACTGGGCGCGGTACCCCGGTGACATCGTGGCGCTGCCGAGGCTGCTGCACCCCGGATGGCGGTTCCCGCCGGGACGTACACCGGTCGCCTGGGTCGACCTGGCCGGCGTCGTGTGGCTCGGCACCGACGAGGCGATTCTCACCGGCACCGACACCGGTGCGGTCCCGCCACGCCTGCTCGGGGTCTTCCACGACCTGGTGGCCGGTCGTCGTGACCCCGACCCCACGGCCCCGCCAGCAGGGCGCAGGCACATTCCGGCGGACAGGTCCGTGCCCTGGCGGCATCCGGGCCGCCCTCGGCGGCCTCGGGTCCGGTTCGAACCGGCTGACTGGTCGGTGGCGGTGGTCGATGCCCACTCCTGACTACCTACCGCCGCGCGGCAGCACCGCCGTGTTCTCCGGGCCCTGGCTGCGCTACGAGCCGGCCCCCGGCGTCCACCGCTACCACCAGGGCTACGTCGCCACGGTCGCCGGCTGGTGGAACGGCGCCTACGAACTCACTCTCGACGCCGAAGCCGTGACCGCTCTGGCCGACACCCTCGACGCGATGGCCGACTACGTCGGCGGTGACTGGCGCACCGTCGAATTCGACGGACACACCCTCACCGTCGCCCGTCCCCTGTCCCTCGGCGGCGGCGTCCACCGCGTCAGGCCCGTCGAAGGCCGCTACCGGATCGGTTGGGGCCTGCCGTGGCTGCCGGTCGACCTCCGACGCTGCGACCGCGTCTTCGGCAAGCCCTAGCCACGGACGCTCAGGCGAGGCACGACCCCCGCCACCCGGCGGGCGATCCGCTGATGACATCCCCGAGCCCTCGGCCATCCCCGGCCCGAGGGCTTCTCTCATGTGCGAAGGAGTAGTACGTGCGACAGCTCTGGTTCGACCTGCGGGCATCGCTCCGCCAGGCCGACGAGACCATCGCCGGCCACCGGGCCGGCACGGGGGAGCCCTGGCTCGTCGTCGACGTCGTCGACCCGCGGTTGTGGTTCACGCCGGTCAACGCGCCGCGTCCTCGGTCCGTCATGATCGCGGCAGTCCACCGCGACGGACCACCGGCCCCGCAGGTGCCGCAGCCGCTGTACCGGCAACCGTTGACCGCGCCTGGCTCGGACGGCACATCCCTGCTGGACCGGCTGCGCGCCGCCGCCTGGCAGGGACACCGGTGGCTCGTGATCGACACATCCACCCCGCCGCAGGTGTACACCGCCGCCAGCTACGACGCCGACACCGTCCCGGACACCGCCGTCTGGACCCCCGCCTGGCTCGCCGCCGGTGACCTGGGCCCCTACCCCGGGCAGATAGCCCACGGCTACCAGCACCACGGCTTCGCGGTTGCCCGCTTCACGGCGCAGACCCTCGCGTGGATCGCCGCGGATGCGGACGCACGCGCCGCGTCCTTCCCGCAGCGCCCGGCCGACCTGCTGGTGCTGCGCGACTACGGCAGTGGTGTGGAGGTGCTGGTGGTCCGCGCGGCCGGCATGTCCACGGGCGGCCTGACCCGGCGGGGCGAGGCGCCGGTCGGGATGCGACGGATCACCGCCGACGCCGACGGCTGGTACCGCCTCGCCGACGACCGCTGGCCCTGGCGTCACGCCGACTCACCGATCACCGCGCCGCGACGCCAGCGGGGCGCAGGCCAGGCTCCTGGGCCGGACGTGTTCGAGCCGCACGGGCCGGACGACGTCAGGTGCACGGTGTGCGGGGCGACCGGCTACGACATCGCCCACGACGAAGCGCCGTCCATGGCCGGCTACGGCACCGACACCACCACCTGGTGCCGGATCTGCCGCTCCGCCGACAGCTACGCCGAGGAGATCGGCTGGACCAGCCGCCGGGCCATCTGGCCACCGGCCGCCGATCCGGCACCGGCGGCCGAACCACGCCTTCCGTAGCGCAACGCGCGTTTGCCATACCCCTTCATCCCTCTAGGAGGCTCCATGCTCCATCCACGTACGCAGGACATGCTCACCCGCACGCTCACCGAGGTCGAAGCGCTGCACGAGCGGCACGGGTGGGACCTGTCCCCGGAGCTGATCGGCGTGTTCGACAGGCCGACGTCGGCGCACCCGCACCGCGTTCACGTCGATGCCGACCTGTTCGACCCCAGCGTCTGGCACGCCCCGAACCTCGCCGACGGGGATCAGACCAATCCACCGGCGGTGATCCTGCACCGCCGGGCCGGGCACGCCGCGAGCCTTCCGATGCGCGACGTGCTGCGGGCGTGGCTGCACTGCGACGGCCGGCGCTGCGTTGGCTTCGCCATGGTCTTCGAAGCGTGGGCCGGCCCGGTGGGGCCGGGCTACCGGCACGGCGACCTCGCCCAAGCCCCCGCGTCTGCCTGCGTCGAGACGCGCCTCGTCGCCGCCGTCGACATCGACCTTCGGCTCTACCGGGTCCTGCGGGCGCGCGGTGCACAAGCACCCACCGTCGACACCTGGGCGGCGCCACCGCCACGGGTTCGTCACACCCGCATCGCCACCGGCCTGACCCGGCTGGTGACCCTGGCCCGCGACCTGTGACACGAACCCCGCCGGGGCCGGGCCCCCGCCCACCGCCGACGAACGGAACTTCCGGCCGCCTGAATCGGCAGGTTGACGTCCCTGACCATCTCTCGACGACCCGGCCCGCGAGGTCATCGTCGGCCGCAGGTAGGCCCTGGCACCGGATCGACTTGATCGATCCGGGACCGGGTGCGTTCCTTGTCGTCGCCCACCGCCGGTGGCGGCGACACCGCGACACGCAGCCCTGCTGGGCTGCCCCTTTGATGTGACCACCTCACGGAGGTTGCTGGCCGGCCCCGCCATCGGGGCTTGCGCCCAGCATCTGCCCGTCTCCGCCGCGCGGATACCGCACCACCGCCCGCGCACCCGGAGACGGGTGCGCGGGCCCCCATTGACAGGAGGACCCGCATGGACCCTGCAACCACCCCCACCACCGGCGCCCCGCCCGATCCCGGCGACGGACGCCGGCCCGGTTACCTCTACCGACAGGTCGCCGCCTACCTCGCCGCCCACCCCGACCAGGTCCTCAAGGTCGGCGAGATCACCACCGCCATCGCCGCCCGCTCCACCGGCGCCGTGTTCGAAGCCCTGAAGAAGATGGCCGCCGCCGGGTACGCCACCCACCACACCGGCCCGCACCGCTTCCAGATCACCCAGGCCGGCATCAACGCCGCCGGAACCATGCCACCGCCCGCCCCGCGCGCACCCCGCCAAGGACGTGGGACGGGACGGCGGCAGCCGGTCACCCGCCCGAACGGTGACCTGTACTTCCCGCGCAAGCTGGCCGGGGCCACCGATGTGGACGTGCTGCGCCGGCTGCGGGACAAGCGCATCCCGGTGCTGCTCTACGGCCCGCCGGGCACCGGCAAGACCGCCCTCGTCGAGGCCGCCTTTCCGGACTTGCTCACCGTCGCCGGCACCGGCGACACGGTGGTGGAGGACTTCCTCGGCAACTTCATCCCCCTCCCGGACGGCGGCTTCGAGTTCGTCTACGGACCCCTCGTCACGGCGATGCGGGAGGGCCGAGCCCTGCTCGTGGACGACGCCACGCTCATCCCGCCGAAGGTCCTCGCCGTGCTGTACCCGGCGATGGACGGCCGCCGCGTGATCACCATCCCCGGCTACCGCAACGAACGCGTCGAAGCCGCCGACGGGTTCTACGTCATCGCCGGACACAACCCCGGCGTCCACGGCGCCATCCTCACCGAAGCATTGGCGTCGCGGTTCGACGTGCACATCGAGGTCACCACCGACTGGGACCTCGCCCGCCACCTCGGCGTCCCCCGCCCCGCCATCGAGGCCGCGATCACGCTGAACGCCGACCTCGCCGCCGGACGCGTCAGCTGGGCGCCTCAACTACGCGAACTGCTCGGCTTCACCCGCGTCAGCAAGACCCTCGGAGCCGCGGCGGCGGTGGCGAACCTCGTCGGCCGGGCCCCACAGGAGGACCGGGAGCACGTCCTCGCCGCCCTCCGCGCGCGGTTCGGCGCAGACATCACCCCACTGACCCTCGGCAAACAGCGCTAACCCCCAAAAGGAGATCAACTCATGCCTCATCCCTCCACCCACCGGCGCGCAGGCTCGGGCACCCCGGCGGGCAGCGCTCCTGACTGGCGCCCGTGGAGCGACGCCTGGACCCGACACATCCCCGTTCTGACCGACCGCACCGACCTGACCGTCACCGTCGCCCCCGGCGCCGGCGGCGGCGCCCCAGCCTGCTTCTACCCCGACGCCCGACGCATCGAGGTCGACGCCACCCACATCGGCGCCCCCGACATCACCAACCCCCGCCGCGCCGGCCACAAGCGGATCGTGCCGACCGCCTACGGGCTGCTCGTCCACGAAGCCGCCCACGCCACCCACAGCCTGTGGACCACACCACCGGGCACCCCGCCGGTGATCGCGAACGTCGCCGACCTGCTCGAGGAGTCCCGCGCCGAGAACCGGCAGCGCAGCCGACGGCGCGGCGACCGCCGGTGGCTGCGCCACACCGTCACCACCCTGCTCGACCCCGGCGACGCGCCGGTCGACGACGCCTGGCACGCCGCCCACCTCGCCGCCCTGCTGCTGGCCCGCGTCGACGCCCGCATCATCACCGCAAAGGACATCAAGGGGGTGCGCGCCGCCGTCACCACCGTCCTCGGCCGCAAGAAGCTGCGCGAACTGCGCGACGTGTGGCGCCAAGCCCACACCGTCGACGACACCGACGCCGACACGATGATCGACCTGGCGTGGCGGTGGTGCCGCATCCTCGGCATCGACCCCCACCGGCAGCCCGAACCGCCGCGGCCCGATCCCGGCGTGTTCGCCGGTCAGCTCGCCCAGGCCCTGGCCGACTACCTCGCGCACGCCGCCGGACTCACCACCACCGAGTACGCCGCCCGCCACATTCAATCCCGGCATGGGGCGCCCGCGTCCTGGACGCGCCGCGACCCCACCGACGCCGAGCGGACCGCCGCCCGCCACCTCGCCGCGCGGCTGCGCCGAGCCCGCACCCACCAACCGGAACCCGACACCCGTCCCAGCCCGATACCGCCCGGGCGGCTGCGCACCCGACACGCCATCACCGCCAAGGCGCAGATCGCCGCCGGCAGCATGCCCACCGCCACACCCTGGCAGCGCCGCGCCCAACTCCCGCCGCCGAAGCCCACCCTGCACCTGGCCGTGCTCGTCGACACGTCCTTCTCGATGCATCCCTACGCGGCGCCGATGTCCTCGGCCGGGTGGATCCTCGCCCACGCCGCCCGCACCAACCAGGCCACCACCACCATGATCGGGTTCGGCAGCCGCGCCACGCTGCTCGTGCCGCCCCGCCAACACCCCACCCACGTCCTCGAGATGCAGGCGGTCGGAGGCACCACCGCGTTCCTCGACGCGGTCAAACTCGCCGACCAGCTGCTACACCTGCGCCAACCCGGACGGCTGCGGATGCTCGCCGTCGTCTCCGACGGCGACCTGCCCAACACCGAACCCGCGCAACGGCTGATCACCACCCTGCACCAATCCGGATGCGCGGTGCTGTGGCTGCGCCCCGCCGACCTTGCCGGCCACACCTTCACCCACACCACCACCCTGCTGGTCGCCGACCCCGTCGAAGCGGTCAACGCCATCGCCGACGCCGCCGTCACCGCCATCGAACACGCCTGACACCCGCCCCGACGGCCCCGTCTCCACCCTGGGACGGGGCCGTTGGCCGTTCAACTGGAGACCGCATGTCCACCCCAGAAGATCACCAGCCGCATCCGGTGAGCCTCGAGGCGATCCTGCGCGACGCGCGTGGGATGCCTTCCACCCCGGCCAATCCGCGCCGCTGGGCTGGCTGACCCACACCACCACCCGCATCCACGACCACCTCCGCAACCAGCAGCAAACCGCCCCCGCCCCGCCTGCGGACGAGCAGGCTGCGGCTCAGCGCCGAAAGGTGTGGCAGACGCTGCGCGACGCCGCCGTCGAGAACGACATCGACCCGGACACCGCCGACCGGATCCTGCACGCGCCGGACCTGCCGGGACTGCCACGCCGCTGGCGGGTCCGCCTCACCGTGCCGCTGACGATCGAAGTCACCGCCACCAGCCGCGACGACGCCGTCGAGGCCGCCGAGGACAGCATCGACGCCGCCCTCAGCGGCGCCAGCCACGACACCTACCTCGACTGGGACCACACCAGCCGAGACGACGCCACCCCCGGCGACATCGACACCACCACCGATGCCCCCGCTGACCTGCGATGAGGCCTCAGCGTCCACCAGACGCCACCCACCAGCGAAGGAACCCGCCAGTGCTGCAGCGCCTTGTCCGCAAGTACGCCGGCCACACCATCGGCGAGGACGAGATCATCCAGGCCCGGCAACAGGGGGGGCGAAGCACTGTCAGGCCGACCGATCTGGTCCAGCCGGGACGCGAGTGCTCTGCCTTGTGCGCGGGACCGCCGCTCGGCGGGGCCACGGCGAACCATCCCCGAATCTCATTCGGCGCTGCCATCCGAGTGTGAATGTCGACGGTGGTTGTCACGGGCTACCGAGGCTGGCCCGGTTCGCCGCGTCGCATGCTCGGCGAGGGCTGTCGTTCCGGCCTTGTTGTCACAACCGAGGTGGGCGGGACGTCTCGGCGTAGGACTGACGTACGCGCGTCGTCCTGCGGAACAACTTACAGTGATAGAGGTTGATACGAAGAGTGCTCGCGTGGTTCGATGGCCCGGTCTCATCGCCACTACGGACGATCACGAGGGGAGCACAGCATGTATCTGCGGAATGGGTGGAGGGTCTTGGCAGCCTCCGTACTCATCGCCGCATCGACCGTTGCCGCTCCGTCGCCGGTGTCGGCGGCGGAACCGCGCGACGTCGGCCTTGTTGGCACGGCCGCCTCGCCGGACGTGCTGGCAAAGCCCAGCAACATGCCGATCGCGCGCCCGGGTGCGGCTGCCGCGCCTTCGGTGTTCGGGTTGACCAAGAAGACCTGCGCCAAGACCTCTGGCAACCGGTCGGTGTGTCTCGCGCCGGGGCAGCCGAGCCGCCGCACCGCATCGGCAATGCTCGCTCCGGTGGCATTCCCGCAGTGGTGCGCCAGCAGCGACGGCAGCCCGGTCGCGGGGACCCGCACGGCGGCGTGCCGGATCACCGGCCTGATCCTGACCACGCAGGAGACGGTGAACGGAACGGTGCGGATCACCGGCGAGTTGAGCATGGACGTCTACGACTACACCTACGGTGCGGTCGACCTGCCCAACTGGATCCACCAGATCGGCGTGTCGCCGTGGTCGGGCTGGGGAGCTGCGGTCAACTCGACCATCACCGGAACGCTGTCTGCGTCAGGTGACTGCACGACCAACGGGGCCTCGTCGTTTCCGGTGCAGTCGTTGTCGCCGGTGAACAACACCAGCCGGGTCGGGGAAGCCGGCGCCCGGACGACCGCGACGGCCCTCGGCGCGATCGGCTACTGCACCACGACCTGGAACCTGCGCCTGCAGCCTGTCGGCTACCCGCAGGCCACCGCCTCCTCGTCGATGGCGGAGATCTCCTGCGACAACGCGATCGGCGCCAACGGCTCGCGCCCGGCCCGGGTGGGCTGCGTAGTGCCGTGGTATCCGGCCCAGGTCCTCTACAGCCAGAGCCGGTATCCGTCCCTGGCGTCGCACGTCTCGCGCGCCCAGGCCTCCGGGCTTCCGGGCGCGACGATGGCGAACCCGCTGAACCGCAACGTCGACCAGGCGACGATCGACCTGAACCGCAGCAGGGCCTGCGGCGACGCGCCGAGCATCTCGGGCAAGAGTTGCGACGAGTACCCTCTGGCCTCGACCTACCAAGGACTAGCGTTCGGGGGCACCCGGCGCACCTTCTCCGGATGCAACATCAACGCCCCCACAGGCGTCACCGGTCCCACGGGAGTGAGCGCCTGCATGATCACCGCGAGTGAGAACAACGCACAGGGCGGCATCATGGCAGGCTTCTACTACGACTTCCGGGTTCTCGGCGGCGACCCCTACCGGGTGGGGATCGGTAGCTAGACCCACAACGTCGCTGGTCGCTGGCGTCGCGGGGTGCTGGAGACAGCATCCCGCGACGCCGGTTGCGCGTTGGTGGAACGGCAGGAGGATGCACACGATGACCGTCGAGCTACGTATCTATGTTCAGGACCACGTTTTCTTGATCACGGACCACGACGTCAGCACCTCGTTCGAGACGATGGACCACTCGACTGGTCTTGCCGGGGTCATGGAGTCGGCGGCGCTGGTGAGCGCCGGCGTCGACCGCGGCCATGTCACGGTGACCGCCGAGCCGGCCGCTGACCGTCCTGCCCTGGACACCGCCGAGCAGTGGTCGTACCTGGCCGCGTGGGATGACGTCGCAGAGTTCAGCCTCTTTGTTCCCCACGGGGCGCTGACAGTGGCACAACTGGAGTATCCGCCGACGGAGACGCCGGAACTGCCCGCCCTCAGCCCTTACGGGCCTGGGCACTACCGGGTGCGGATCCACGCCAGTGGACGCGACCGCCACTTCGACCAGGTGGTCGCTGAGTCGGGCGAGCGGTTCCACATCATCGCCTGGCCCGCACCGCCGGCTGCGGCATTGGTCATCAAGGCCACGTCCCGCTGCGGCTACGGACTGCGGCTGGCCACGCTCGAATCGCCTCCCGACAAGGGACTCATTCGGCCAACGACCGAGGAACAGACCGAGGCGGAACACGAGGCGGCACTGCGCCGGAACCTGCTCGGGATGTGACTCGCAAGCGGCAGTTGGCATCGCGCATCGCACTATCCCCAACCCAAGCATGGGCGTCGATGTGCCGAGGGCCGTTGGTTCTCGGGATTTCCGCGGCTGATGCCTACTCGCACATGCCTGTCCGGCCTGCGGCCAGCCCGTGCTGGCATGACGCGGCTCCAGGATCTGCCCCGCCGCCTAGACCTGACCGCCCGACGCAGCGCGGCTGTGGCCAGTTTCCACCATCCGCCCCGACCTCAAAGCCCGACGCTCCCCCAGTGAGGAAACCGCTACATCTACTCCCGCTGGAACCACCTCCTCCGGCCGTCACCCAACGGCCAATACCGGGCGCTCCGGGACAACTCAACATCTCATCCACCGCCTCACCGGCGAGATCGACAAGTTCGAGCCGCCACGCGAATAACCCGGCGGAACGACCCCAGCACAGCACCGCCAAGGCGCCGGACATCTTGCGGTGACAACCATCTCTGAAAAGCGACATCTATAGCTGACCGTCACACCGATCTGTCTCGGTCGGCCCGTTCACCACCGCCCTCTTGATGGTCATCCAGAATTCCCCATCCGCAGCCAGTTGATCTCCCCATGGTGGACACCTGGATTCCCCACTGGTGGCCACCTCCCACACCCAGCGTGATGCCTATCGAGGGCGCCCGCCGGTCAGCCGATCGGCCCGCGCGGCCGGTCTCGGTGCGCCCCTGGCGCTGCCCCCGCCTTAACCGTCGGCACCTGCTCTGGCAAGCCTCCCGATCAGCACATCGAGTGTCTGGACCCGGCCGGCCAGCGGCCGCATGCCGTCCCACCAGCACATTCCGCCGATCTCCTCGGTCGGCGTGAAGCCGTCACCACGCGGCATGGCGTTCGTGGTGAAGACGGCCGCATACTCGGGGCGCTGCTCGGCGCCGAGCGCGAACAGCGCATAGCCGGCGAAGGTCAGCTGCTCAAGCTCATAGCCGGTCTCCTCGCGCAGCTCGCGGACGGCCGCCTGCCGCGGCGTTTCCCCGGGATCGATCATGCCGCCGGGCAGCTCCCACTGCTGGCGGTACCGGTTGAAGACGAGCAGCAGGCGCTCGCCATGCCACCACGCAACCAGGGAAAGTGGTAGCGGCGCGTCGACGACTCCGGCTCCGTCGTCGGCCCATTGAAAAGCGACCAACGCGTTGCCCTCGTCATCGATCGCAAGCACGCCACGTATCAAACGCGGTCCATCTCTGCGGCGTCGCTGCCGGGAAGCCAGGTTACCGACAGTGGCCCTCGGATAGGGAATTCTGCTGGCCGTCCGTGGGGAATCCCAGCTGATCACCCACACCGCCCGGCGACGACTTGATCAATGCGTGAAGTCGAGGGTCACTGCACCCTGCCCGCCACCCGTGCGGTGTACCCGGCCGCGTCAATTCGGGCCGCTGGTCGCAGGGGTGGTGGCCCGTGCCCCGCCACCCTCACTCGGAAAGGCCATCAACCCATGGTCCCTCAGCACCGGCGCGCCGTACCGCGCGCGGTTACCGACGTCCTGCTGTGGCTGCTCGCCAGCGACGTCGCCGCCGCCCACCGGTCGCGTCCGCGCTGGTGGTGTAGGAGACGGCCATCGCGGGATCCGGTTTGATGTTATGCGGCGATCGGGGTGGGGTCGGTCTGGTCGGTGTCGTGTTGGCTGGTGTCGATCGTGACCATGCGGG
>NZ_RAQQ01000048.1 GCF_003610785.1 Micromonospora globbae | reverse complement strand
GCCGCCGCCGCTGGACCATGCGCTGGAAAGCACCGCTGAACGCCTTCCAGATCGCCTTCGAGGGCCGGCTCACCCCGGCCAACCACTGACCTCAACAACCAAGATCAGCCGTTAACTTGACACTCCCCCCCCCGGGCGTACGCCCCGGCTGCGCCACCAGCCGCGGAGCCAGTGGGTGACCGCCAGCGGGGGGATCAGCGCGCTGGTCACGAGCATGGTGGTGACCTCGTCGGCGCGGCGCGGGCCGGGCGCGATGCGGGCCCGGGCGAACTCGGCGGTGCCGGCCGCCCAGGCCAGGGCCGCGACGCCGGTCGCGACGCCGAGCGCCCCGCGCGACGCGGCGTGCCGTGGCGGCCGGGCGTGCAGCGCCACGCCCACCAGGGCCAGGACGCCGGCCGTGGTGACGGCGGCGTGCCGGTGCCGCCGCCCGGGCGGCAGCCCGAGGTCGCTGCGCCAGCGCGGCCCGTAGAGCCGGCGCAGCAGCGCGTCGTCGGCGTTGCCGCGCTGGGTCCGCAGGCTGATCCACCGGCTCTCCGGGCGTACCGGATGGGTCACCACCCGCCGCCCGCGGACCAGTCTCCAACCCGCGGACCGCACCCGGTGCGCCAGCTCGGCGTCCTCGCGGTAGGCGCGCGGGAAGCGCTCGTCGAAGCCGCCGACGGCGGCGAGGGCGTCGCGGCGGTAGGCCATGTCGGCGGTGATCCACACGCCCTCGGCCAGGCCGGCGGTGCCCCGCTCCCAGTCGGTCGGCCGGCGGTGCGCCGGCAGCGGCACCCGCACGGCGCCCTGCACGCCGCCCACCCGGTCACCGACGGCCAGGTCCGCGACCAGCCGCCGGGCCCAGTCGCCGGCCGGCACCACGTCGTCGTCGAGGAAGACCACCCAGGGGCCCCGGGCGGCGCGCCACCCGGCGTTGCGGGCCGCTGCCGGGCCCGCGCCGCGCCCGGTCAGCACCTTGGTGTACGCGGCCAGCGTCCCCGGCACCGCCAGCTCCCCGGCGTCCCCGCGCCGGTCGTCGACCAGCAGCACCTCCACGCCCGGCAGGTCGTCGAGCTGACCGGCGAGCGCGTCGAGCAGCACCGCGAGGCTGGGCCGCCCGACGGTCGGGACCACGATGCTGATCACCGGCCACCGCCCAGCGCGCCCCGGCGCACGGCGAACGGCCCGAGCGCCAGCAGCTCCACGGGTGCCGAGCCGAACAGCTCCATGGCCTCCCGAGGGGTGTCCACCATCGGACGGCCGGCGGTGTTCAGCGAGGTGTTCACGACGACCGGGAGGCCGGTCAACCGCTCGAACTCGGCCAGCAGCTCGGCCACGAGCGGCTCGGTGTCGGGCGAGACCGTCTGCACCCGGGCGGTGCCGTCGACGTGGGTGACCGCGGGGATGCGGTCCCGCCACTCGGGCCGCACCCGGTGCACGAACAGCATGTAGGGGCTGGGCAGCTGCCCCTCGAAGATGTCGGCGGCCCGCTCGGCGCGGACCATCGGGGCGATCGGGCGGAACTGCTCGCGGCCCTTGACGTCGTTCATCCGGGCGGTCGTCGCCGGGTCGCCCGGGTGGGCGAGCAGCGACCGGTGACCGAGGGCGCGCGGGCCGTACTCGCTGCGCCCCTGGTACCAGGCGACGATCCCGTTGTCGGCGAGCACCCGGGCCGCCTCGGCGGCGATCGACGCGGGCCGCGTGTACGGCAGCGCCGCCCGGCGCAGCTCCGCCTCCAGTTCCTCGTCGGACCAGCCGCGGCCGAGGTCGGCGCCGGGCATCGGGACGGACCGGTCCCCGAGGGCGCCGGCGACGTGCAGCGCGGCGCCGAGCGCCGTGCCCGCGTCACCGGCGGCCGGCTGCACCCACACCCGCTCGTACGGGCCCTCCGCGGCGACCCGGGCGTTGGCCACGCAGTTGAGCGCCACTCCGCCGGCCATGGCCAGGGTGGACGCGCCCCCGGACGCGTCGTGCAGCCAGCGGGCGAGGTCGAGGATGACCTCCTCGATCCGCGTCTGCACGCTCGCGGCCAGGTCGGCGTGGTCCTCGGTCATCTCGCCGTCGGGTTCGCGCGGCTTGGTGAGGCTCGCCCACTCGACGCGGTCGACGGTGAACCCGCCGTCGTCGGTGACCCGGACCAGGTCGCGCAGCAGCCCGAGGTGCCGGGGCCGTCCGTACGAGGCCAACGCCATCACCTTGTACTCGTCGCTGGAGTGCAGGAAACCGAGGTGCCGGGTGAGGTCCTCGTAGAGGAGGCCGAGCGAGTGCGGAAGCTCCTGCGTCCGCAGGGACCGCAGCTCGCCGCCGTCGTACCGGCCGGCGAGGTGACTGGCCACCTCGCCGCGCCCGTCGAGGACGAGCACGGCGGTGTCGTCGCCGGCGGTCGGCGCGGCGAGCCCGGCGGACGCGGCGTGCGCGACGTGGTGCGGGACGAACCGCACCTTGGCGGGGTCGAGTCCGGGCAGCGCGGCGGCGAGGAACTGGGGCGCGCGCGTGGCGTACTCGACGCGCAGCCAGTCCCACGGGTCGGCCAGCCCCAGGCTCTCCTGGTCCCGGCAGAGCGCGGGGTCGAAGGAGTACGCGACGGCGTCGAGTTCGTCGACGCCGATGCCCGCGCTGGCCAGGCACCAGGCGGCGGACAGCTCCGGCAGCTCCCAGGCGGAGAAGGGGACCGGGCGCTTGCCGTGCTTGCGGCGGCTGAACCGCTCTTCTTCGGCGGCGGCCACCACCCGTCCGTCGACCACCAGGGCGGCCGCCGGGTCGTGAAAGATCGCGTTGATTCCGAGGACCCGCATGCAGGTCCCCTACCCTCGACTTCTCCGCCTAACCTCTAGATCATCGACTTCTCCCTCGACGGTCGTCGAAAGTGGAGAGATGTGACCGTACGTCATCGGAAGATCGCTGTCCGAGATCGAATTCCGGTGCCCGGCGACCGGCGCCGGTGCGGTCAGCCGGCGGGGGACGGCGCGAGGCCGGCGGCCCGCGCGGGGGAGAGGCCCCGGCCGTCCGTCACGTTGGCCACGAACGCCTCCGCGCCCAGCGCCGCCCGGACGCCGGCCCGGATCCGCTCCACCTCGTCCCGTTCCGTAGCGCTGGGCGGCAGGCCCGCCTCCGCGCGCAGCGCCTCGGCCGCCCCGAGCAGCCGCGCCGCCTCGGCGTACGCCCCGTCCAGCGCCGCGGCGCCGGCGAGCCCCTCCAACGCGTACGCCTGGTCGCGCACGGCGTCCTGCTCGCCGGCGACGGTGAGCGCCTGCCGGTGCAGCGACCGGGCCCGCCCGGCGTCGCCCCGGTGCTCGGCGATGAACCCGAGCTCGACCAGGACCATCGACACGTGCAGCGCGTGGCCGCCGTCCGGGCCGGCGGTGCGCAGCAGGGGGCGCAGCCGCTCCTCGGCGAGGTCCAGCCGGCCCTCCCGGCGGGCGGCGAAGCCGAGCACCAGGTCGGCGAAGACCTCGACCCCGTACAGGCCCTGCTCGCCGGCGAGCCGCACGGCCCGTTCGCCGAACTCGCGGGCACGCGACGGGTCGCCCTGTTCGAGGGCGAGCCACCCCAGCCAGCAGAGCCGGCCGCAGGCGTCCGACCAGAGCCCCATCTCCTCGGCGATCCGCAGCCCCTCGGTGTGCCGCCGGACCGCCTCGGCGTAGTCGCCGGTCAGCTCGGCCAGCGCGCCGAGCCACTCGCCGGCCTGGAGCTGCCCCCAGGCGTCGCCGAGGCGCGCGAAGAGTTCGGCGCTGCGCCGCGCGGCCTCGTCGAGCCCGGCCAGGTCGCCGCGCACGTGGGCCAACTTCGCCCGTACCGTCAGCGCCGCCGCGACCCCCCACGTGTCACCGGCGGTCTCGAAGTCGCGTAGCGCCTGCCCGACCAGCTCGTCGACGACGTCGCCCTCGCCGAGGTCGGTGGCGCCCATCGCCAGGAACCAGTGTGCCCGGCCGCGCCGGGACGGCGGCGTCACGCCGGCCAGGTCACGCAGCACGGCCGCCCGGTCGGCCGGCCAGCCGTCGCCGCGCAGCATCGCCAGCCCGGCGCGCCAGGCCCGGGCGCTGGCCACCAGGGACGGTGCCGTCGCGCCGGGAAGCGCCAGCGCGTCGTCCAGGGCGCGGCGTGCCTCGCCGAGCCGGCCGCGCAGGAAGCGGTACCAGGCGAGTGCGTCGGCGAGGCGGAGCGCGAGGTCCGCGGAACCGGTGCGGACCGCGGTGTCGGCGGCGGCGCGGAGGTTCGCGGCCTCGGCGTCCAACCGGCGCAGCCATTCCCGCTGCGCCGGCCCGTGCAGCCGGGTCGCCGCCGCTTCGGCGAACTCGGTGTACCAGCGCACGTGCCGTTCGCGTACCAGGTCGGTCTCGCCGGCCTCGGCCAGCCGGTCGGCGCAGTACGCGGCCACCGACTCCAGCAGCCGGTAGCGCGGCGGGTCGACGCGGTCGTCCAGCCGGACCAGGGAGCGGTCCACGAGACGGGCCAGCACCTCGAAGACGTCCTCGCCGGCCAGTTCGCGGTCGGCGCAGACCGCCTCGGCGGCCGCGAGGGTGCACCCGTCGACGTGCACCGCGAGGCGGCGCAGCACCGTGCGTTCCCCGTCGCCGAGCAGCTGCCAGCTCCAGTCGATCATCGCGGTGAGGGTGCGCTGGCGCGGCGGGGCTCCCCGGTGGCCGGTGGCCAGGAGCCGGAACCGGTCGTCGAGGCGGTCCACCAGCCCCTGCACGCCGAGCGCGCGGACCCGGGTGGCGGCCAGCTCCAGCGCCAACGGGATGCCGTCGAGCCGGCGGCAGAGCAGCGCCACCGCCGCGGCGTTCCCGCCGTCCAGGGTGAACCCGCGGGACGCGGCGGACGCCCGGGCCACGAAGAGCCGCACCGCCCCGAAGGCGCCCAGCCGGCCGGGATCGGTGGCGGCCGCCGCGTCCGGCACCTCCAGCGGCGGCACCTCCCACACCACCTCGCCGGACAGCCCCAGCGGCTCCCGGCTCGTCGCGAGGATCCGCAGGTGCGGGGCGACCGACAGCAGGTGCGCGCTCAGCTCGGCGGCGGCGTCCACGACGTGCTCGCAGTTGTCGAGCACCAGCAGCAGCCGCCGGCCGGCCAGCGCGGCGGCCAGCCGGTCGGCGAGCGGTACGGGCGGCCCGCCGGTCGTGTCGTCGCGGATCTGGAGCACCGCACCGATCCGCTCCGCGAGCGGCGGCTCCGGGCCACGCGCCACACCGGCGAGCTCGACGAGCCACACGCCGTCGGGGAAGTCGTCGCCCAGCCGACGCGCGGTCTCCAGGGCCAGGCGGGTCTTGCCGACCCCACCCGCGCCCGTCAGGGTGACGAGCCGGTTGTCCGACACCGCCGCACGGACGTCGTCGAGGGCCTCGTCGCGTCCGACCAGGTCGGTCAACGCGACCGGGAGATTGCCCGCCAGCCGCCGCGCCCCGGGCCCGTTCGTCGCGGTGTCGCTGAGCGCTTCCCCGTTCGTCGCGGTCTGCGCGGCTCCGGCCGGCGTGGTCTCGGTGCGCGTGGCTTCGGCCGGCGTGGTCGCGGTCTGCGCGGCTTCGGCCGGCGCGGTCCCGCCCTGCGTGGCCCGGTCCGTCGCGTTCTCGGTGTGCGCGCTCGCGGTGTGCGCGGTCGCTACGGTGACCGTCGCCGCGGCCGGTGGAGCCGCCACCGTCAGTGCCGGGTCCTGCGTCAGGATCGCGCGGTGCAGGGCGACGAGTTCCGGGCCCGGGTCCAGCCCCAGCTCCTCGGCCAGCCGCGAGCGCAGGTCGGCGTAGCTCGCGAGGGCCTCGGACTGGCGTCCCGCCCGGTAGAGCGCGCGCACCTGCGCCGCCCGGAGCCGTTCCCGCAGCGGGTGGCGGGCCACGAGGTCCGCCAGTTCGCCGACCACGCCGGCGTGCTCGCCGAGGTCGAGGCGGGCCTCCACGTACTGTTCGAGGGCCACGAGGCGCTGCTCGGCCAGGCGGACGGCCACGGGGCGGACGAACTCCTCGTCGGCGAAGTCGGCGAACGGCTCGCCGCGCCACAGCCGCAGTGCCTCCGCGAGCAACTCGGCGCGGGGGCGCGGATCCGAGGTCACCGCGGCCCGCTCGGCCAGGTCGGTGAAGCGGATGGCGTCGAGCGCGCCGGGGCCGACCCGCAGCAGGTAGCCCGGCGGCCGGGAGACGAGCAGGTCCCGTCCGCCCGGCTCCGCCTCCTCGAACGCGCGGCGCAGCTGGGAGACCCGCACCTGGAGGGCGGCTGCCGGGTTCGCGGGGGCGGCGTCGCCCCACAGGTCCGCCACGAGGCGGTCGGTGGAGACGGCGGTGCCGTGGTGGGCGAGCAGGTCGGCGAGGAGGGTCCGCACCTTGAGCCCCGGCACCCGTACCGGCGTCCCGTCGTCGGTGGTGACCGCCACCGGGCCCAGCACCGCGAACCGCACGCGCCCACCTTACGGGCCGGGACGGCATCCCGGGGGGACGTCGTAAGCCGACCTGAAGCGGTCCGTAAGCGGCGCCCGGCACGCTGAGTCCCGTCAGGAGGTCCGGCACGGCGGAGGTCGCGATGGCGGAGAACGGCACGCTGCGGATGGTGGTGATCGTCGGCAGCACGCGGGCCGGACGGTTCGGCCCCACCGTGGCGGAGTGGTTCGTCGGCCGGGCCCGGCGGCGTCCCGAGTGGGACGTCGACCTCGTCGACCTGGCACGGGCCGGGCTGCCGGAGACCCTTCCGGACCTCGACGACGAGCTGCCCCGGCCGGTGCGGGCCCTGGCGCCCCGACTGGCCGCCGCCGACGCGTTCGTGCTGGTCACCCCGGAGTACAACCGGGGCTTCCCGGCGCCACTGAAGACGGCCATCGACTGGTACCACGACCAGTGGTGCGCCAAGCCGGTGACCGTGGTCAGCTACGGCCGCGAGTCCGGCGGCCGGTACGCGACCGAACAGCTCCGCCAGGTGCTGACCGAGGTGCACGCGGTGACCATCCGGGACACCGTGGTCCTGCCCTGCTACTGGGACGAGTTCGCGGCAGACGGCGGCTGGCCCCGCCCCGCGTCGGAGTGCGTCGCCGCCGCGGACAGCGTCCTCGACCGGCTCTCCTGGTGGGCGTACGCGCTGCGGGAGGCGCGCGCCCGCCGCCCCTACCGACCCTGAGACCTGGAAGGAACCGACATGACCGCCACGACGACCGGGTACGCGCCCGTCAACGGCCTGGAGATGTACTACGAGATCCACGGGGAGGGCAAGCCGCTGCTGCTCGTGCACGGCGCGCTCTCCAACATCGAGACCGACTTCGGGGCGATCCTGCCGCTGCTCGCCCGGACCCGCCAGGTGATCGCCGTCGAGGCCCAGGCGCACGGTCGTACCGCCGACATCGACCGTCCGCTGCGGGTCGAGCAGCTCGCGGAGGACTGCGCCGCGCTGCTGCGCCACCTCGGGCTGGAGAAGGTGGACGTGCTCGGCTACAGCATGGGCGCCGCGGCCGCGTTGCGGCTCGGCGTCGACCACCCCGACCTGGTCGACCGGCTGGTGCTGCTCTCGATCGCCACGAAGATCTCCGGCATGCACCCCGGGCTGCTGGACGGCATCGCCCTGCTCCAGCCCGAGCACCTGCACGGCTCGCCGTTCCACACGGACTACCTGCGCCTCGCGCCGCGTCCGGAGGACTTCCCGATCCTGGTGGAGCGGGTCAAGGACATGGACCAGAACCTGCCGGAGGTGCCGGACGAGGCGGTCGCCGCGCTGGCGTCGCCGACGCTCGTCATGATCGGCGACTCCGACATCATCCGTCCGGAGCACGCGGTGGAGGTGTTCCGCCTGCTGGGCGGTGGGGTGGCCGGCGACAACGTCGGGCTGCCCCGGTGCCAGCTCGCCGTCCTGCCCGGCACCACCCACGTCACCCTGGTGCACCGCGCCGAGTGGGTGGCGGGCATGGCGGAGAGCTTCCTCACCACCGAGGTGCCGGCGACGGCGTGACGACGGGCGCGGGGCCCCGCCGGACCGGCGGGGCCCCGCGTCGTCAGGAGACGGTGACCGACCCGTCGGCGGCGCGGACGCACGAGACGGCGCGTGCCGCCGTGGCGGCCGCCCCGGTGAGGCACCGACCGAGCACCTGGTGCCCCGCCGCGTTCGGGTGCCACGACTCCTGGCAGGTCTGGAAGTACGTGGCGCAGGTGTTGGCGATCCGCTGGATGGCGATCTTGTCCTTGCCGGAGAGGCTCGTCACGAAGACCCCGTTCGGCGGGTCGTCCTGGAGCCTGATCGGGGTGGCCAACGCGCCGGTCGGGCTGGCCGCCGACTCGCACAGCCGCGCGCCGTCGAACGCGCGCTGCACGTTGAGGTAGACCAGATCGGCGCCGGGAAACTCGGCGGCGAGCGTGTCCCGCGTGGACTTCACGAGCGTGCCGAGGCCCTGCGAGAAGTGGTGGCCGGGCAGCAGGCTGGCCCGGTGGATGGGGCACCCCGCGGCGTACCGCTCGGCGCCGAGCGCGCGGAACTTGTCCCGGGTGTCGTCCCGGCCGTCCTCTGAGTGGAAGTTCGGGTGCAGGTCGACGGGCAGCGGGTTGGTGTAGTCCTGGAGCACGACCCGGTGCTGCCCGTCGGCGTCGACCTCGTCGAGGGTGGCCAGCAGCTGGCGTACGGCCGCGACCGTCTCGGCGGTCGCCGCGGCGAACTGCGCCGAGGTGGCCAGGTCGGCGTCGCTGCACGGGTCCTGCGGCACCGGGCCGTTGAGGTACGCCCAGAACTCCCACCAGCCGGTCCAGGCGTCGGCGATGAACCGGTTGGCGCACTTGTCCGCCACGTCGCCGAAGGTGAACGAGCTGTTGTTGGAGCCGAGACCGACCAGGACGAGGTCGATGTCGTGCGTGCGGGCCACCGTGCGGAGCTGGTCGAGCTGGGCCGCGACCTGCCGGCCCTTGGCGCGTGCCGCGGATGCCGTCGCGATGTCGTGCGGCTGCCCGCCGGAGCAGGCCAGGTTGAACCGGGCCTGGATGCCGGGGAGGTCGGCCCGGTGCAGCGACGCGTTGGCCGAGCGGTGACAGAAGTACGCGTTGCTGTTCGGCGCCGTCCAACCCGGGAAGCCCTGCGCGACGCCGTTGACGTCGACCACCGGCGTGTACGCGCCGGCGCCCTCGCCGCTGATGAAGCTGTCACCGAGGGCCACCGCGGCGGTGGGCAGCGCGGCCGAGGCGGGAGCCGGCAGCGCGACGGCGGTCGACAGCGCGGCCGTGGTGACGGCGAGCGCCGCGACCAGGGCGGTACGACGGAATCTGGACATTCGTCCCCCATCTGCCCATCGAAATGTGAAAGATCCTCTGCGATGGATCAGACCACTCCGATGTGACACCCGTCAATGCCCCGCGTCTGGGACGGGGTCGGGGCCCCGGCGGGCGGGTCAGGCGGGGCGGTGGAACTCCGCGCGCCAGCGCAGGATCCCGGTGTCGCGCAGATCCTCCACCCGCACCGGTGTGAGGCCCGAGCGGCCGAAGGCGTCGATCTCCCCGCGCGTCAGCGGCCAGGGCGGTGCGGCGGGCGGGTCCTCCTCGTCCTCCCGTCCGGCGGCGATGACCAGCAGCGTGCCGCCCGGGGCCACCGGCTCGCCGACCGCGCCGAACGCGGCCTCGCGCACCCGCGGCGGCAGGGCCTGCACGTTCATGCTCTCCAGCACCAGGTCGAAGCCGCGCCGCCAGTCGGCGGGCGGGTCGAGCAGGTCCGCGGTCACGTACGTGACGGGCGAGCCGGGATGCCGCTCCCGCGCCACCCGTACGGCGGTGGGGGAGATGTCGAAGGCCGTGGTGGCGAAGCCCAGCCGGCCCAGGTACTCGGCGTCGCGGCCGTAGCCGCAGCCCACGACCAGGGCGCGGCGGCCGGCCCCGGACAGCTCGCGTGCCGTGGCCCACTCGACGAGCAGGCCGTGCGGGGACTCCCGGTCCCAGGGGACGGTGGAGTCCACCCGCTCGGCCTCCGTGTAGAGCCGTTCGAACCAGCCGGTCGGATCGCCCGCGGCCAGCGCCTCGGCCGACAGCCGCGCCGTCGCCTCCTGGTCCTGCCGTGCCCTCCCGGCTCGCCGGCGCCCGGGGGCGGGCGCGACCGCCGGCCAGCGTAGCGCCGGCCGACCATTCCCGCGGTCCCGCGCCGCCTCCCCGCCCTTCCCACGCCGCCTCCCCGCCCTTCCCACGCTGATCATGACGTTGGCGGGCCTGAACCGGACATTTCGCCCCGCCAACGTCATGATCACCGGGAGTCGGGGGGTGGGGGTGGGGGCGGGAGGGGGCGGGAGGGGGCCGGTGGAATCTGGCGGTGGGGGTTGGTGTTGGACGGGCGGGGTCGCGTACCGCCGACCGCCTGCGCACACACCCGCGGCCGCCTCGTCGCGCGGCGGGTCGCGCGGGGTTGTCGGGGCATCCGGCTAGGCTCGCTGCGGCGCGCCGCGCCGGCATGACCCGCCGGCGAGCGGCACCACACCGCCGAGACCTGGGAGTACGACCCGTTGACCGCAGAGCCTGAGACCCTGTACGGGGCCGACGACCTCACGCACCTCGAGGGGCTGGACGCCGTCCGCAAGCGGCCCGGCATGTACATCGGCTCCACCGACAGCCGTGGCGTGGGTCACCTCGTCAACGAGATCCTCGACAACGCGACCGACGAGGGTGTGGCCGGTCACGCCACCCGGGTCGTGGTGACGCTGCACGCCGACGGCTCGGTGGAGGTCGACGACGACGGCCGCGGCATCCCCACCGACGTGCACGCGCGTTCCGGCCTCTCCGGCGTCGAGCTGGTGCTGACCCGCCTGCACGCCGGCGGCAAGTTCGGCGGCTCGGGTTACAAGACGTCCGGCGGCCTGCACGGTGTGGGCGCCTCCGCGGTCAACGCGCTCTCCCGCCGCTTCGACGTGACCGTGCGCCGCGACGGGAAGATCCACGCCATGTCGTTCCGCCACGGCGTACCGGGCATCTTCGACGGCGACGGGCCGGACGCCCCGTTCACCCCGGGCCCCGGCCTGCAGGTGGTCGGGGCGATGAAGCGTCGCCAGCCCACCGGCACCCTCATCCGCTGGTGGCACGACCCGCGCTACTTCGAGACGGGCGCCGCGCTCGACGTCGAGTCCGTCCGGATGAAGATGCGCAACACGGCGTTCCTGGTGCCCGGCGTCACCTACCTGCTGCGCGACCTGACCGGCGCCGAGCCGGTGGAGGAGACCTTCCACTTCCCCAACGGGCTCACCGACATGGTCGAGTTCCTGGCCCCGGCCGGCGACCGTCCGGTGTCGGGCACGCTGCTGGTCACCGGCGAGGGGACGTACCGGGAGAACGCGGCCGACGCCAACGGCGTCATGCAGTCCAACGTGCAGCGCCGCGCGGAGGTCGAGATCGCCTTCCGGTGGGGCACCGGCTACGAGCGCACCGTCGAGTGCTTCACCAACACCATCCGCAACGCGCACGGCGGCACCCACCGCAAGGGCTTCGAGCGGGGCCTCGCCCGCACCCTGGCCGAGGCCGCCCGCAACACCCGCGGCCTGCTCAGGGCCAAGGAGGACGCGCCCACCCTGGACGACGTCCTGGAGGGTATGACGGCCGTGGTGCACGTGCGCATCCCCGAGCCGCAGTTCACCTCCCAGACCAAGGACGAACTCTCCACGGCCGGCATCACGAAGGTGGTGCAGCAGTTGGTGGAGCAGCACCTGAAGTCCTGGCTGGAGGACCGGAAGACGCGCGCCGAGGCGCGCACGGTGCTCCAGAAGATCGTCGACGCCGCGCGCGTACGGCTCACCCAGAAGCAGCAGAAGGACGCCGCCCGCCGCAAGACGGCGCTGGAGGGCGCGTCGATGCCCGCGAAGCTGGTCGACTGCCGGGCCACCGGCATCGAGCGCAGCGAGTTGTTCATCGTGGAGGGTGACAGCGCGCTCGGCACGAGCCGGATGGCCCGCTCCTCGGAGTACCAGGCGCTGCTGCCGATCCGCGGCAAGATCCTCAACGTCCAGAAGGCGAACCTCCAGCAGGTGCTGGACAACGCCGAGTGCGCGGCGATCGTGCAGGTGCTGGGCGCGGGCTCGGGGCGTACGTTCGACCTGTCCGCGATGCGGTACGGCCGCGTACTCATCATGGCCGACGCCGACGTCGACGGCGCCCACATCCGGACGCTGCTGATCACGCTCTTCGCCCGGTACATGCGGCCGCTCATCGAGGCCGGCCGCCTGTACGCGGCGATGCCGCCACTCCACAAGATCACCACGAAGGGCCGCAACCCGGAGACGATCTACACGTACACGCAGGCCGAGATGGAGGCGACGGTCCGCAGGCTGGAGAAGGCCGGCAAGCAGATCGTGACGCCCGTCCCGCGCTTCAAGGGCCTCGGCGAGATGGACGCCGACGAGCTCTGGGAGACGACCATGAACCCGGCCACCCGGGCGGTGCGGCGCATCACGCTCGACGACGTCGACGCCGCCGAGCGGATCCTCGACCTGCTGATGGGCGAGAAGGTCGAGCCGCGCCGCAACTGGCTGATCGAGTCCGCCGACCGGGTCGACCGCGAGGCGATCGACGCATGAGCCGCCGGCGGGACGGCATGAGCACCGGGTCCACCCGAGGGGAACACTGAGCATGGCACGCCGCAAGGAAACGAAGGTCGACCTGTCCGCGTTCGACCGGGCCGGCGCGCGGGTCTTCGACAACCCGCTGGTCACCGAGGTGTCGGACTCCTACCTGGAGTACGCCTTCTCGGTCATCCACTCCCGCGCCCTGCCCGACGCTCGCGACGGCCTGAAGCCGGTGCACCGGCGCATCCTCTGGTCGATGTACGAGCAGGGGCACCGCCCCGACCGGGGGCACGTGAAGTCCGCCCGGATCGTCGGCGACGTGATGGGTAAGTACCACCCGCACGGCGACGCGCCCATCTACGACGCCATGGTGCGGCTGGCGCAGGACTTCTCGCTCAACGTGCCGCTCGTGGACGGTCACGGCAACTTCGGCAGCCCCGACGACGGGCCGGCGGCGGCGCGCTACACCGAGGCGCGCATGTCCCGCGAGGCGATGCTGCTCGTCGGCGAGCTGGGCGAGGACACCGTCGACCTCGAGCCGAACTACGACGGTTCGCTGACGCAGCCGACGGTGCTCCCGGCCGCGTTCCCCAACCTGCTCGTCAACGGCGCGTCGGGGATCGCCGTCGGCATGGCCACCAACATGATCCCGCACAACCTCGCCGAGGTCGTGCAGGCCGCCCGCTGGCTCATCAACCACCCGGACGCCTCGCTGGACAAGCTCATGGAGTTCGTCCCGGGCCCCGACCTGCCCACCGGCGGCCTGCTGCTCGGCCTCGACGAGGTGCGCCGGGCGTACGAGAGCGGGCGGGGCGTCGTCCGCATGCGCGCCAAGGTGGAGATCGGCCCGCTCCAGGGCAGCCGTGGCCGGCAGGCGATCACGGTGGTCGAGCTGCCGTACGGCGTGGGCGCGGAGAAGGTCATCGCGGCGATCACGCACGAGGTGACCAAGACCAAGCGGCTCACCGGCATCGCCGACGTCAAGGACCTCTCCGACCGCGAGAACGGCACCCGGCTGGTGGTCGAGTGCAAGGTGGGGGTCAACCCGCAGGCGCTCCTGGCCGACCTCTACCGGCTCACGCCGCTGGAGCAGTCCTTCGGCATCAACAACCTCGTGCTGGTCGACGGGCAGCCGCGGACGCTGGGGCTGAAGGAACTGCTCGAGGTCTTCCTGGCCCACCGCTACGAGGTTGTGACCCGGCGCAGCTCCTACCGCCGCCGCAAGCGGGAGGAGCGGCTGCACCTCGTCGACGGCCTGCTGATCGCCCTGCTCGACATCGACAAGGTGGTCAAGCTGATCCGCGGCAGCGAGGACGCGCAGTCGGCCAAGGAAGGGCTGATGCGCCGGTTCAAGCTCTCCGAGATCCAGGCGACCTACATCCTCGACACCCCGCTGCGGCGGCTCACCAAGTACGACCGGCTCGAACTGGAAGCCGAGCAGGAGAAGCTGCGGGCCGAGATCGCCGACCTGTCGCGCATCCTGGACGACCCGAAGGTGCTCCGGAAGCTGGTCTCGGACGAGCTGGCCGCCGTGGTGAAGCAGTTCGGCGCCCCGCGCCGTACGACCCTGGTCGACGGCGACCTCAAGGAGGTGCTCGCGGCGTCCGCCCCGGCGGGCCCGCTGGAGGTGGCCGACGACCCCTGCCAGGTCATCCTCTCCGCGACCGGCCTGGTGGCCCGCACGGCGGCGGAGTCCGAGGAGGCCGCCGAGGGGCGCCGCCGCAACGGCCGGGTGAAGCATGACGTCGTCCGCGCCGTCGTGCCCTCCACCGCGCGGGGGCGGGTGCTGCTCGTGACCAGTGCCGGCCGTGCCTTCAAGATCGACGTGCTGCCGTTGCCGGTGCTGCCCGAGCAGTCCGGCACCGTCTCGCTGCGTGGCGGGATGTCCGCCGCCGAACTGGTGCCCCTGGAGGCGGGGGAGACCGTCGTGGGCCTCGCGCCACTCGGGCCGGCCGGGGAGGGCTCTCCGGGGCTCGCGCTCGGCACCCGGCAGGGCGTGGTGAAGGTCTGCGCGCCGGAGTGGCCGGTCCGCGCCGACGAGTTCGAGGTCATCAGCCTCCGCGACGGTGACGAGGTGGTCGGGGCGACGTGGCTGACCGACGGCGCGGAGACGCTCGCGTTCGTCACCTCCGAGGCGTCCCTGCTGCGCTTCCCGGCCAAGCTGGTCCGCCCGCAGGGCCTTCGGGGCGGCGGCATGGCCGGGATCAACCTGCCCGACCCGGCCCAGGTGGTCTTCTTCGGCGCGGTGCGCACCGACGACCCGTCGCACGGGGAGCCGATGGTGGTCACGTCGACGGGGGCCACGGTCAAGGTGACGCCGTTCGCGGCGTACCCGGCGAAGGGCCGCGCGACGGGCGGCGTGCGGGCGCAGCGCTTCCTCAAGGGCGAGACCGACGTGGTGGTCGCCTGGATCGGGCCGCGCCCGGTCGGCTCGACGGCGAACGGCGAGCCGGTCGAACTGCCCGCCGCGGACCCGCGCCGGGACGGCTCCGGCTTCGCCGTGATGCTCGGCCCGACCGTGGTGGGCCACCTGATCGAACGCGACTGACCCACCCCACCCTGCCCCCCGGCCCCCCGCGCCGGTCCGGGGTCGCCCCGGTGATCATGAAGTTGTTGCCCCGACACGCCGGGCGGCGTCAAGTGGTGAGTGCAATTGTTAGGGCGCGATGAGTTCGGCTAGTCGCTGGGCTGGGGTGGCCCAGCCCAGCGTTTGGCGGGGTCGGGTGTTCAGTTCGTGGGCGATCTCGTCCAGGCCGGTCTGGTCGATGGTGCGGAAGTCGTAGCTGCCTTTGGGGAAGTACTGGCGTAGCAGCCCGTTGGTGTTCTCGTTGGTGCCGC
>NZ_RAQQ01000047.1 GCF_003610785.1 Micromonospora globbae | reverse complement strand
AGCAGGCCGGCCGCCGCGATCACTCGCAAGCACGCCCGGTGCCCTGCCGGTCGTCCACCATACCCGGTCGGCTCCGCCCCACCAAATCCGCCTCACGGCGAATCCGGGGCACCGCCCGGTACCGGGTCCGAGGGGTGCAACCCCGCCGATCCCGGCGCCATTCCCGGCCCAGGACATCCCGGACTTTCGTCCCGTTTGCCCCGTTCCGCGCTGGCAGAGAGAAAGGTACGTGGCTCCCGCCATGATCGTCAAATCGGGGTGCCGCGTCCCGCGTCACATCATCTTCGGACGCCGATCTTCCCAGGTCACGCGCTCAGGACGGCGATGCTGGCAGGTCCACGGCCACATGTCAGGGCGGGCACACACCGGAGAGGGCTGCCCGGACGGTTCGACCGACCCGCAACCGGAGGCCGCTCACCAGACCCGGGCCTGCGCACCAGCCGACCCCCGGACCCGGAGCGCCGGCCCGGCTCCACCGGGGAAAGGTCAGGCGCCCGACCGCCGTCGCCGTGCGGCGAGCACTCCGCGGACGCCGAGCACCGCGACGGTCGTACCGATGGCCAGCGACGCCGCGATGAGGAGGGCGTGCACCCAGAGGAAGCTGGTGGGCGTGCCCTCCGCCACTGTGCCCGTCGACCAGGCCCGGGGGTCGTTCCAGATCGCGACGGCGAACCTCGGCCAGATGACCCAGGTCCAGACGCCGACCCCGGTGAGGAAGAGGGCCCAGCCACGTGACAGCACCATGGGTGCCCAGTATGCCAGCGCCGGATCGCCCGCCGCCCCTTGCTGATCCCCAGCTCAGCAGCGCTGCGAGCGGTCGGCCCAGGACCGCTACCCCGCGGATGCGGCGCCCGCTGTCGGCCACCGTTCGCCCCGGGAAGGGATCCCGGATCAGAAGCAGGTGCCGATGCCGCCGATCGCCGGGTTCGCGCGGTCGTGGTAGCTGATCGCTCCGCCCAGGTCCGCCGCGTACCCGCCCCAGATCGCGCACCCACCCCGGACGTACGCCCTCGCCGGCCCGGCCGCGTACGCCCGCGGCCCCTCGTCGAGCTGCGTGGGCAGGTGCTCGGCGGACAGGTGGACCTGGGTGCGGGTGGGCGTGCCGACGTACGCGGACTTGATGGTCACCGCGCAGGCGTGACCGGTGAGCGCGTTGTAGAGGAAGTGGACCGTGCCCAGCCGGACCCCGGTCCGGGCGTCGTGGATCGGGTCCTGGTCGGTGGTGAGGTAGCCGGGGCCGCAGAGCGCCTGTGGCGTCCAGGGGGTCGCCGCACGGGCGGCCGTGGACCCGACCCAGGTCGCGATCGCGATCACCAGCACGATGACGGTGGCCGAGCGGCGAATGGCGCGCTGCATCCGCGTACCTCACTTTCTCTCCGCACGAAATACCGCAACAGAATGGCGGCCCGGGATGACCGCCGCGAATGTGTCGGACGGACACCACCGCCGGCCGCGGTCTGTGCACGACGGCCGGCACACCGGCCGTGACCTGCGGTGATGGCTCGCCCATGACCCTGCGGCGACGCCGTATGAGGTATTTCTCTCCCGGGTTGATCCGCGCGCCCGCGTCGGCGGGCCTGTTTTCCCGGCGGTCGACCCGGGCACTGTCTGGGCAACGACCGCGGAAAGACGACCCCGGCCGCGGAAAGACGAGCCGGCTGTGAAAGACGACCCGGAGGTGCAGGTATGCCATCGCCGTTCGACCCCTGGGCCTGGCGGGACCCGTCCGCCCTCGCCGGCGGGTACGCCGGAGCCTCGCCCGACTCCCCGCCGCCGGACGACGACGGCGGTCCGAACGACGGCGGTCCGAACGGCCGTGGTCCCGACGCCCCTGGTCCCGGCACCCCCATCGAGCTGGCCGGCTACCGGGTGGAGGCCGTCGACGGGCGCATCGGCTCGGTCGACGAGGCGAGCGGCGACGTCGACGCGCGCTACCTGGTCGTGGACACCGGACCGTGGATCCTCGGCCGGAAGGTGCTGCTGCCCGCCGGCACCGTCACCCGGGTCGACCACCTGGAGCGGACGGTGCACATCGACCGCACCCGCCAGCAGGTGAAGGACTCCCCGGCGTTCGACCCGCAGGAGTACGGGCGGCCGGAGTACCGGGACCGGGTCGGTGACTACTACGCGGAGAGCTACCGGCGGGGCTGAGCCGGGCGGGGCCGCCAGGTCGGGGTGCCGCGGCTATCGTGGTAGCCATGGCCCGGCCGAGCATCTGCGCGCCGGAGGTCGTCACGGCGATGGACGGCCTCCCGCTCGGCGTACCCACCGGCCCGGCCCGTCGCGGCCTCGGCCGTGAGCAGATCATCGACGTCCTTCGTGCCGGCGGACTGCGGTTCCGCGACGGCGCGCGATGGCGGTTGGCTCACTGAGCGCGTCCGCTGACGCGGTCGGCTCACTGAGCCCATCCCACTGATCCGGTGGGGCGGAACGTCCCCGCCCCGGCCGGCGCGCGCCCGCGCACACCTCACCAGTCACCACGCACGAAAGGCGTACCACCATGTCCGTTGCACGGATGCTCACCGGGGACCGGCCGACCGGGCGGCTGCACCTGGGGCACTACGTCGGCAGCATCGCGAACCGCGTACGGCTGCACCAGCGCTACGAGAGCTTCTTCATCATCGCCGACCTGCACATGCTCACCACCAGGAACACCCGTGAGGACATCGAGCGGGTCGCCGGCAACGCCCGCGAGATGGTCACCGACGTCCTCGCTGCCGGCGTCGACCCGGCCCGGGCGACGTTCTACCTCCAGTCGGCCATCCCCGAGGTCGGCGACCTGAACACGCTCCTGCAGAACCTGGTGACCGTGCCCCGGCTCGAACGGGTCCCGTCGCTGAAGGACATGGCCCGCGACTCCGGCAAGGAGGAGATGCCGTACGGGCTGCTCGGCTACCCGGTGCTCCAGGCCGCCGACATCCTCTGCGTGAAGGGGCAGGTGGTCCCGGTCGGCAGGGACAACGCCGCCCACGTGGAGGTGACCCGGGAGATCGCCCGCCGGTTCAACAACCTCTACGGCCCGGTCTTCCCGATCCCCGAGCTGATCCAGGCCGACACGCCGTCGCTGGTCGGCACGGACGGCGCGGCCAAGATGAGCAAGAGCCGGGGCAACACGATCCTCCTCTCCGACGACGCCGCCACGGTGCGCCGCAAGGTGATGGGCATGTACACCGACCCGAACCGGGTGCGGGCGGACGTGCCCGGGCGGGTCGAGGGGAATCCCGTCTTCGCGTACCACGACGTGTTCAACCAGGACCGGGCGCAGGTCGAGGACCTGAAGGAGCGGTACCGCGCCGGACGGGTGGGCGACGTCGAGGTCAAGGAGAAGCTGGCGGTGGCGTTGAACCGGTTCCTCGACCCGATCCGGGAGCGGCGCGCCCGGATCGAGGACGACCGGGGCCTGGTCGACCAGTTGATCGTCGAGGGCACCGAACGGACCCGCCGGGAGGTGCGGCAGACGGTGACCGAGGTACGCCGCGCCATGGGCCTGACCAGCGCGTACACCCAGGTGCGCCGCCGGGCCGAACGGGCCGGGCGGGCGGTGGCCGGCTCCCGGTGAACGCCGCCCGGCCGGGAATGGTCCGGGCCGCGCGGGGCACAGAAGAGGCCATGAACGGCGTACGGGAGGAGGCGCTGCCGGTGGTCGAGTCCCTCGACCACCTGGCGGCGCTGCTGCGCAAGGCCGGTCGCGGCGAGGAGCTGTGCGTGCGGTGGTCGCGCGGTCCCGACGCCGATCTCTCCTCCGGCCGCGAGGCGGACCAGTCGAGCAAGGACGCGCTCACCGGGATCGACCTGCCGGGTCTCTCGGCGAACCCGCTCGCCGTGGAGCCGTGGTGGGGTGACCGGCCGCTGCGGCTCTGGGTGGCGCGCCGGCTCTACGACTACTGCCACCTGCGGGAACTGCGCGGCCCGGGGGTACGGCCGTGGGTGCTCGTCGGCGAGCAGATCGGGCGGGGGCCGGACAACGAGCCGTTGGTGCGCTGCCACCGGCCGGTGGCCTGGGTGTCGGAGCGGGCACTCCAGGAGGCCGACCGGGCGGTGGAGGCGCAGCCGTCGTCGGAGTGGGGGCCGCTGCACCGGGCCGACTGAGCACCGCGCCGAGGGCTGGTGGTCCTGCGTCACAGGGCGAGCCGGCCGCCGCCGCGGGACGCGGCGACGGCAGCGAGCAGGGCGACGAAGGGCACGAGGTGCTCGCGCATCAGGGATCTCCATGTTGTACCGGTTCCGGTCGGTCCGGACGCCGTTCGGCATCCACACGGGGGCCGGCCGTCAACGGTTCAGTGCCGGGTGTGAAGATCCGTCATGCCCGTGACGAACCCCTGGCTCGCCGGCCCGGCCCCCACGAGACGACTCGACCGGCACCGCCTCGAGGAGCGCATCCTCAACCTGCTGTCGTCGCAGAACATGTGCGTCCTCGCCACGTCGGGACCGGACGGTCCGCTGGCGACGCCCGTGCGCTTCTTCCACCTCGACTTCGCGCTGATGTTCACGGCCTCGGCGGTGTCCCCGAAGATGCGGAACATCGCCGCCGACCCGCGTGTCTCGATCGGCGTGTTCGCGCCGCTGGTCGGGCAGGCGAGCAGCCGGGGAGCGCAGGTCTTCGGCCGGGCGCGGGTGCTCGTGCCCGGCGATCCCGACCGGGAGCACTACTGGCCGGCCGTACGCTGGCAGTCCGACCACGTCGAACGCTCCCGTTCCCTCGACGATCCGCCGGCCGACCCGCTCGTCGTGGTGGAGGCGGAGCGCATCGTCTACACCGAGCACTGGCTGCGGCGCGACGGGTACGCGCCACGCCAGTTCTGGCGGCGCCGGCCGGCGGACGGCTGAGACGACGCCCGGTTCGCGATGGTGGGGGTGGGCTCGTCGTGGGTATGGACGACGGCATGGCAGATCGACCGCGACTGACCCTGACCAGCACCGTGCTCGACGCACCCGACGCCCGGAGCCTCGCGGCGTTCTACGAACGCCTGCTCGGCTGGTCGCGCGAGGAGGACGAGCCGGACTGGGTGGTGCTGCGAGCGCCGGACGGTGGCGCCGGCCTCGCGTTCCAGACCGAGCCGGCATACGTACGGCCGGTCTGGCCGGCCGGGACCGGAGATCCGCAGATGATGGCCCACCTCGACATCAGGGTGGACGACCTGGAGGCGGCCTCCGCCCACGCCGTGGCCGCCGGGGCCAGCGTGGCGGACTTCCAACCCCAGGACGACGTGCGGGTGCACCTCGACCCGGCGGGCCACCCGTTCTGCCTCTTCGTCTGACCCGCCGTCGCCAAGGCGGAGGGCGTCGGTCACGTCCACTTCCACGCGCACGGCCGAGCCGGCCGCCGGGTGATTCCCGGTGCGGCCCGGGTATCGCCAGGGCATGGCGCGGTACACGAAGCCGGAGCTCAGGGAGCAGGTCAAGGAGGAGATCAAGGCCTCCGACAAGGGCGGCCGACCGGGGCAGTGGTCGGCACGCAAGTCGCAGTTGCTCACGAAGGAGTACGAGAGGCGCGGCGGGGGCTACCTGGGACCGAAGGACGAGCGGCAGAAGGCCCTGCAACGCTGGGGCGCCGAGGACTGGCAGACGAGGGAGGGCCGTACCCGGGCACGCCGGAACGGTGAGACGAGCCGCTACCTGCCCAAGCAGGCCTGGGAGGAGCTTTCCGAGCAGGAACGGCGCGCGACCGACGTCAAGAAGCGGCGCGCGTCCCGGGCCGGCAGGCAGTACGTCGCCAACACGGCGCCGGCCAGGCAGGCCCGTAAGGACGCCTCGTCGGCGGAGCGGCTGTCGGAGATGACGGTGGCCGAGGCGACCAAGCTAGTCCACGGGCTCGACACCGGCCAGCTGAAGGCCGCGCTGAGGCGTGAGCGCGGTGGCCGGGCCCGCAAGACGCTCATCCAACGGCTGGAGTCGGAACTCGACCGGCGCTGATCGTCGACGCGGGGAGCGCTTCGACGAGCGACCTGCCCGGCGACCTCGGGTCAGGAACGCGGGTCGCGGCCGGCCAGATCCGCGAGGTACGCGTCCAGCTGCGCCACCATCTCCGGGGAGCTCAGGTGCCCGGCCAGGACATGCATCGTCAGACCGTCGACGACCGCGTGCATCCGCCGCGCGACGGTGTCGAGGTCGTCGGGATCGCCGGCCAGGACGCCGTGCGTCGCCAGACCGTCCACGAGCCGGCGGCACATCTCGAACATCGAGCTGAAGTGCCTGCGCTGCACGCGGGCCAGCGCGGGATCACCGAGGCCGAGGGCGAGGAAGGAAAAGGCGATCGTGGCCTCGACGCGCCGGAGCTCGTCGACGGGCATCGTCTCCAGCAGGATCGCCCGTACCGCCGCGACCGGATCGGCGGGTAGCCGTAGCCCCTCGATGCGCGCGGTCACCTGGTCGATGACCTGCTCGCAGGCGAACGCCAGCAGCTCCGCCCGGGTGGCGAAGTAGTGCCGCAACGCGCCGGTGGACCAGCCGGAGGCGGCGGCGACCGACCGGGTGGAGACGCTGTCGATGCCGCCCCGGGCGATCACGTGCCAGACGGCCTCAGCCAGCTCTCGACGGCGCTCGGCGTGGTCGACGATCTTCGGCACCCCGCCATTGTCGCACGGTCGTGTTACAAAGATAAAGCACGGTCGTGTGAAAAACGGGGAGGGTGCCATGCTGCCGGCGATCATCGCCTGCGAGATCGGGTTCTGGGTGCTCCTGCTGGCCGGTCTCACGGCTCGCTACCCGCTGCGGGCGAAGACCCTCAGCGCGGTGCTGCTCGTCTGCGTGCCGCTGGTCGACGTGGTGCTGCTCGCCCTGTCCGTCATCGACCTGCGCGGGGGCGGCCAGGCCAGCACGGCGCACGGGCTCGCCGCCATCTACATCGGGGTGTCCGTGGCCTTCGGCGGCCAGATGGTCCGCTGGGCCGACCAGCGGTTCGCCCACCGGTTCGCGGGTGGGCCGGCGCCGGTCCGGCCGCCCAGGCACGGCCGGGAGCACGCCGCCCACGAGCGGCGGCAGTGGCTGCGCCACCTCCTCGCGTACGTCGTCGCGGTGGCCGTCATGGGACTCTTCACGGTGCTCGTCGGCGACTACGAGCGGGTCGCGCCGATGTGGGGGCCGATGGGCGTCTGGGGGATCGTCGTCGTCATCGACTTCCTGATCTCGTTCAGCTACACCGTGGCACCCCGCAGGGCCAGGTCCTGACCAGGTTCCGCGTGCGCGCCGGCGGGGTGGGCCGCCCGCGTGATCGCATTTGCTGGGTGGACCGAGTGGCACGTGGGGAAGCAGGACGCGCCACCGATCAGGATTGACAGCGCACACCCCGCTGCGGCAGCCTGGCAGCCGACCACGCGATCGGCGTGGACAACTCCGCATGAGGGAATGACGCCTGTGATCCGGGTAGGCCGAGCGGCCGCCTGAGTGTTGACCACGCGCCGGATGACCGACGCGCGGCGCCATCACGGTTGAGCGGTCCAACGCACCGTCGTTCACCGCAGCTTCTCTCACGCATCGAGGTTCACCTTGTTCATGGATGTCCGCATCCAGCAGTCGGTCGTCGCCAACCTGTCCCACCGACCCGCGCCCGTCGAGGTCGGGCCGTTCGTGATCGGGATGGATCCGACAACCACCAGTCCCCACATCAACTACGCGACGCCCCGTCCCGGTGCCGCCATCACGGCGGCCGATGTCACCGTCCTGGTCGCTGCCTTCCGCGCGGCTGATCGCAAACCCCGTCTGGAGTACGTCGTCAGCTGCGCCCCCGACCTGGAGGCACTCCTGACCGCCGCCGGATTCGTCGTGGAAGCCCGGCACACCTACCTGCTGTGTGTCCCCGACACATTGGCAGCACCGCCCGCGCTCGACCGGTTCGGTCTGCGTGAACCGGCCACCGATCCGGAGCGCACCGCGCTGATCAGCGCGCAGAACGAAGCCTTCGGCGGCGACCCGGTGGCCTCCGAGGCCGACGTGGCGCGGCTCCGGCGCACGCAGGACGCGGGTGGCGTGGCCGTCATGGCCGTCACCGACGACGGCACCTGTGCGGGAGGGGGCGGAGCGGTCCCGCCCACCGGCGGGGTGAGCGAGGTCGCCGGCATCGCGGTCCGCACGCCCTACCGCCGTCAGGGACTGGCGGGCGCGATCACCGCCGACATCACCCGACGGCTGTTCGACAGGGAGACGGAGATCGCCTGGCTGGAGGCCTCCGGCGAGGATTCGTGGCGGGTCTACGAGCGCGTCGGCTACCGACCGGCCGGTCAACGGCTCTACATCGCCCTGGACTGAGGCACAGGACCCGGGCCCTGGTTGACCGACCAGGGCCCGGGCCACCTGTGTGTGGCGCCAACCGGATGCCGTACGTCGACGCGGTGCCGCGAACCGTCGTCAGCCCGGTACGGCGACCGGGGCGGTGGTCGGAGCCGGCTGCTGCCGGTCCATCAGCCGCCAGGTGCGCCGACGGATCAGGGGGTCGAGGGTGACCAGCAGGTACGCCGTTCCCACCACGAGGATGCCGCCGGTGGCGCCGAGCGTGGACGCGAGCGCGCCGCCGACGAGCCCGCCGAGCGGGATGCCGGCCCAGGCCAGGCCGCCGATCGCGCCGAGGACACGCGCCCGCAGGCCGGCCGGTATGCGTTCGAACTCCGCGGCGGACAGCAACGGGTTGATGGCCCCGATCAGCACCCCGCCGGCCAGCGCGACGCCCGCGACGACGGGCAGCCCGACCGGCAGCGCCAGAACGAAGATCCGCGGGACGGCGCCGAGCAGGAAGGCCACGGCGTACGTGCGCCATCGTGGCAGCCGCGCGCCGTGCACGGACATGAGCAGTGACCCTATGAGCGCTCCGGCGCTGAGCGAGCCGAACACGAGCCCGACGGGTGCGGCGTCGTCGAAACGCTCGGCTGCCCACACCGGGACCAGCACCGCCGTCATCGCCTGGTCGAGCAGGTTCGTCAGCAGGATCATCGCGACGATCGCCCGTAGCAGCGGATCACGCCGGACGAAGCGAAGCCCGGCCCGGAGGTCGGCGAGATAGCCGCCGAGACCAGTGGGGCGACCCGCCTCGGCCGGTTCGGGTTCGGCCCTCCGGACCCGGACCAGTACCGCCACCAGCGCGGCGGCGAGCAGGAAGCTGGCCGCGTCGAACGCGATCACCGCGGGAGCGCCGACCAGAGCGATCAGCACCGCGCCCAGCGGCGCCCCGACCAGCGACCCGAGGCGCTGCACGCTGTCGGCCAGCCCGGCGGCACGCTCGTTGCTCCAGCCGGCGGCAGCCGCGACGTCGGGGACCATCGCGTACTTCGCGTTGTCCGACGGCCCGCGGAACAGCCCGACTATCCCGACGAGCACGAGCAGGACCGGGAAGGCGAGCAGGCCAGCGGCGTACAGGAGGGGCACGACGCCGAGCGCGAGCCCGGCGACCAGGTCACCGCCGATGCTGGCCTTCCGCAGGCCCATGCGGTCGATCAACGGTCCGCCGAGCACTCGCGCCGCGACCAGGGTGCTCATCTCCACGAACACGGTGACGCCGGTCAGCAGGGCGTCACCGGTGGTGTGCAGCACGAACCACGGCACCGCCACGACCGACATCCGGGTGCCGGTGACCGAGACCGCCTCGGCGACGAGCAGCCCGTACGCGGACCGCCGCCGCACGGCCGGTCCTCGCCCGTCGCCGGAGGACCCATCGACCCGGTGCGGGACGGTCGAGTGCCCGCGGCCGCCCGGTCCTGGCCGGAGTCGCACCCGGGTTCCTGTCCTCGATCACCTGTCATGGATGCCAAGATAGCCTTGCAAAGAAATCTTTGCAATGGGTTGTTGGCATAGCCGGGGTCTTCGGCGTCTCCGAGGAAGGAACCCGACGCTCGGTCGAAGCACCGAACGGTCACGGCGATGTCGCGGTCGTAGATGACTCAGTTCGACCCGCCGTCGGTCGAGTGTCTCCGCTGGTGGACAGCGCGGGCAGTCCCGAGTCAGCGGCTCTGGCCGTCAGAGGAACGCCGATGGCGGCGGCCGCGATGAGCGTGCCCAGCGTGACGGCCACGGCGCCCGGCCGGGGCAGGCCAGCTGGGCGGGCGGTGGAGGTCGTGACCATCCAGGGGTGTGAAGGGGAAGGCGGGCTGGTGGCCGGGCCTACCAGCCGAGTTCGTCACAGCCGCGGTGGTCGGCGGGTTCGACCTGCAGCGTGGCGTGAGCGATGCCGTGGCGGTGGCGCAGCAGGTCGCGGGCCTGGTCCAGGACGGCGTGGTTGTCGCTGTGGTCGGAGGTGACCAGGTGGGCGGTGGCGACGTTCATGCCCGAGGTCAAGGTCCACAGATGCAGGTCGTGCACGTCGCGTACGCCCTCGATGGCCGCCAGGTCGTTGGCCACCGCCGCCGCGTCGACGCCCTCGGGGACGTGCTGGCCGAGGACGGCGAAGACCTGCCGGCCCAGCGAGACCGCCCGCACCGCGACGAACGTACCGATGGCCAGTGCGATGACGGTGTCCCAGAACACCTGACCCGTGGCGGCCACCAACCCGCCGGCGACGATGACGCCGACCGAGCCCGCCGTGTCGGCCACCACCTCCAGGTAGGCGCCCTTGACGTTGAGGCTTTCGCTCGCCGCGGACCGCAGCATCAGCAACGCGACCACGTTGACCAACAGGCCGATCGCGCCGACGATCAGCATCGGCCCCGTGGAGACCTCGGCGGGGCCGCCGATACGGCCGATCGCCTCCGCGACCACGTACACCGCGACGCCGAGCATGAGCACGACGGCCAGCAGGGACGCGAACACCTCGGCCCGGTAGGAGCCGTAACTGCGGCGCCCCGTGGAGTCGGGACGGGTGGCGATCCGGGTGGCGACCAGCGCCGCGCCGAGGGTGACCACGTCGGCGGCCATGTGCCCGGCGTCCGACAGCAGCGACAGCGAGCCCGACAGCAGACCGAAGACCAGCTCGACGACGAAGAACGCGCCGATCAGGACGAACGAGACCGCCAGCCGCCAGCGGTGGCGTCCACCCGCGTGCCCGTGCCCATGGCCGTGTCCGTGTCCCGCTCCCATCAGACGCTGCCGTCCCGTTCGGGGTGCAGGGCCTCGGTGTGCTCGGTGTGGGCCAGCGCCAGGTCGAGCAGCATCCGTACGTGCGGGTCCTCCAGCCGGTAGTAGGCCATCCGCCCGGAGCGGCGGGCCGCGACGATGCGGTGCGCACGGAGCAGCCGCAGCGCGTGCGAGACGGCCGATTCGCTCTGGCCGGTCACCGCCGCCAGGTCGCACACGCACAACTCGCCATCCAGCAGGGCGACCAGCAGCCGCAGCCGGTTCACGTCCGACAGCAGGCCGAAGACGTCAGCGGTGTCGGCAAGGTCCTCGGCGGAGGGCATCCGCTCATTTACGGCGGTGACCCGGTCGGCGTCGACGACCCGGGCGGTGCAGCCGTCCAACACCAACACATGGTCATCTGAATAGCTGTTCACATGTCCACGATATCGAGGACGACTGCCGTGTTGTCAAGATTGGGCGAGCGCCGGACCGATCGCGCGTCGACCTCGACACGTTGCACGGCCGGTTGCCGACAGAGGCTTGGCCGAGAAGCAGTCCCGCGGCGTCACCGACCGGAGCTTGGCGTGCGTCTGGCGTTCCTCGCCACGTCTGGCCAAGAGAGGTGTGACCCGCTCTTGCTCCCCGGCGACCTTCGGGTGCACCTGGCACGTGGACGGCACGGGCCCTGTTCGCAGCCGTTACCGTCGAGCGTCGCTGGCGCGGGGTATCGGAGCCGAAGCGAGCGGAGTAGCGGTGACGGAAGAAGAGATCATCACAGCGGTCCGTAACCGCGCGGTGGACCTACCGCCGCCCGCATCAACCGAAGCGGTCAGCGACGCCGAGAAGGCCATCGGCTATCCACTCCCGCGGGTCGTAGCCGCAGCTTGGAAGAGCGTGCTCAAGCGGTCGTGATGCTTGCCTCTCATGCCCCTCCGTGACCGCCGGGCCCGCCGGCTACTGGCCCGTGGACGGCCCATTGCGGCTCGGGGCCGCTACCGTGATCGACGTGAGGAACGATGCGCGTGTCGTCGAGGTGGTGGCCTACGATCCGGCCTGGTCGGAGCAATTCAAGGTCGAACAACGGCGGTTGGCGGATGCGTTGCCCACGGCGCTGAGCATCGAACACATCGGATCTACCAGCATTCCTGGGCTGGCGGCCAAGCCAATCATCGACATCCTCGCTGTAGTACCTGTGGTCGATGTCGTAGTCGCCGCCCTCGCGCGGCTTGAGCAGCTTGGGTACGTCTATCGGCCGCTGGCCTTCCCCGAGGACAGTGAGCACCTGTTCTTTGTCAAGGACACCGCCGGGAAGCGAAGCCACCACCTGCACGTCTTCGGCGTTACGTCGCCGGCGCCAGAGGAGAACCGGCTCTTCCGCGCCTACATCGCGGCTAACGCCGATGCCGCCCGCCGCTACGAGGCGGCGAAGAGGCGCGCGGCCGAACTGCATCCCGACAGTCGAGCCCAGTACGGCGCCGCGAAGGAAGAGGCGTTTATGCAGCTGCTCGCCGAGGCCCGGCTCTGGGGCAGCTCGGATAGGCGGCAATCGGCGGAACGCTGAAACCAGCGCCCGGCGAGGTCAACCCGCTTGGCGGTGGCAGCACCGATGCCATGGGGAGCGAATCTCCTCGTCGGGCAGTCTCCGACCGTCCAGCCTCCCCGGACGGGGCCCAGGTCGTTCGTCCGGTAGGGCGCTCCACCTGGTCCCATGTCCGGGGAGGCTGGTAGCCCTTGTGGTGCCCGGCGAGTGATCCGCGGCTGATCTCCGAGGAGGGGCGGGGTTCGGGGCGGAGCCCCGAGGTCTTCAAGGTTTTGTCGTCCGCAGGTGTGGCCGGCCGGCCCGGCCGATGCCGGCCGGAGGTCGCCAGCAGGCCGGAGCCGGGCCGGCGCGGCCCGCTTTGCGGGCCGCTCTTGATGATGACGAGGCCCAGGAATGACGTTGCTGTCACCGGTTGCTGTCAGGGCCGGTCGCAAGCGACCGGCCCTGTGCGTTTCTCCTGTTCAACTGTGCGCGCCCGAAGGGACTCGAACCCCTAACCTTCTGATCCGTAGTCCGGTCCTTCGATGTGTAGGCCGAAGTGTCCAGCCCAATCCGATTGCGTCCGACGCAGTCAGCCCGCGTTCTTGCAGGTCCGGGCAAGCTATCGTAGGTTGTCGATGGGTATGCTGCCGCTTAACATGTTCGAGAATCCCGCTCGGTAGGGGCGTGTCCGTGTCAGTTCCCCGGCGTCCGAGCAGCCACGGAGCAACCACTTGCCATCGCACAGGCTGGGTTGGGCGTCGGCAAGATTGAGGCAGATTCAGACTGACCCTAGCTGGCTCCGAAAGTTAGGCCGGCGCCACGGACGGCGGCTCTCAACGCGCCCTGCACTACGCTCTCGAAGCGACTACGAGTGAGCCCTCGGATCTCCGGTTCATTGTTGCGGCTTGGTCATAGCGGAGAGGCCATCGCAGAGTTGGAGCCCACATGCCGTTTAGAGGATACGAAGGTTCTGCCACAGGTTGAGGAGTGCTTGCTGACCGACGTCCGCAATCGCGGAGTCCTTCAGGTGGATGTCGTCCCAGCCCTGGTGATGGTCATAGGCCTCGCAAATCTGCACCCACGGTACACGCAGCAGCGCCGCGAGAGCATGATCGGCTAATTCAGGGATAGCAAACACGCCGGGCATGCCCAGTGATCGCGCCTCCGCCTCGGCATGGCCAAGCGCTGTGAGCAATCCGCCGGTTTTCCGTGCGATCAGACTTGTTCGCGCCGGATCCACGCTCTGGCGTGCCGACAAAACGTGCTTCCATTCGGGTAGAATTTCGTCAAACACGTCGGCAACGGCGCCCAGATAGCTCGTCCCATCCTTGAGGCCGAGGAGTCCTATTGGTAGGGGGCGCCGGCCTTGGTCTGTCTCGACCGTAAACAAGGCACCCAGGACGCTGTTGGCAGCGAGATCGCATCGGAACTCGTCGAGGGCGTTGCGTACCGACCAGCGTGCGCCTTTGGCTGGTGTGTCGACCTTTCCGGCGAGGTGCTCAACACTGCCAGCCTCGATCCGGAGGCGTTCAAGCCGCGGATGGAACAGCTCGTGCGCAAGGAGACTGATTCGACGCTCTGCACTCGTCGTATCAGCGCACCACCAATGCGAATCTATGATCGTCCGCCATTCGGTCCGGTCGTCGTTGAGTGATATCGATTTGCCGTGGACGGTGCCGCCAGGCCGTGTTGAATCAAACAACCCGAAGTCCACCCCCGATATCCGCCAAGCGTCCTCGACCGCCGCAGCAAAGTCCTCTGTGATTACGACGGCCACGGTAAGATCACGGGGGCATGGCGCGTACTGACTGAGTAGTGCGCCGATCGTCGAGACGACATGATCTTGTAATTCGGTAGGCGGCTCGGTATTGGCTGGGACGTTTGGGTACGGCATCGGTCCAGGTTGACCAACGTGAACGTCGCCGCGCATCGGACCTGTGGATATATTTTCTGGCACGTGTCAGCGCGTGACCGGCGCTTGGCCGCGCGGTGCGAGCTAGGCGGTTAAACGGCATAAGCATCCGCCACCAGACCGCTCAGGATCGCCCCTCGCATGCGGTGCGGCGACCAGCCATGCCGGGGCAAGGCGTGCACGGCGCGCCGGGACGACGTGCTCGCCGTGTGCGTGTGGTCGTAGGCTCGCCCCAGCGCACGACAGCCACCTCAGCCGTCGGCGCACCGAAACCCTCTCGGCCAGGACCTGGAGCCAGCCAGCCGCCGCAACATCCAGCCCACCCATGGCCTCTCTGCACGGGCGACCGGTGCGGCCGAGACCCCTGGAGTTGCGGAGAACAGGCTCGACCCCAGGCGTCGCCGAGGTGACGGGGCCGGCGCTGCCCCTGTCCTCGATCCCACGGGTTGCTCGGCATGATGGTCGGCGGAGACAAGGAGGTGCCGCGCATGCCTGAGTCGTGTGACGTGGTGGTGATCGGCGGCGGCCAGGCGGGGCTAGCCGCCGGTTACTACCTACGCCGTGCCGGCTTGAACTACGTCATCCTCGACGCTGCTTACCAGGCGGGCGGGGCGTGGCAGCACTACTGGCACTCCATGCGTCTCTTCTCTCCGGCGGAGTACAGCCCGCTGCCGGGGTGGGGCATGCCGCGGCAGGAGGGTGAGGAGTTTCCGACCGCCGGGCACGTGGTGGATTACCTGCGCGCGTACGAGAAGCGGTATGACCTGGCGGTGCGACGGCCGGTCCGGGTACACCAGGTGCGGCCAGCCGGGGAGCGCCTAGGCAGTGTCTCGAAGTCGGGTGCGGCGTGTCGGTGGTCGATAGATGGCGAGGTCTCCGGTAGAGGGTTCATCGACCAAGAAGAACCTGAATACCGGAGACCTCGTGGCCACCATAGCGGTGACGAGGCGGCACGACCTGACCGACGCGCAGTGGGCGGTGCTGGCGTCGCTG
>NZ_RAQQ01000046.1 GCF_003610785.1 Micromonospora globbae | reverse complement strand
CTGCACTGGTTCCGCCGCCTGCGCATCCGCTGGGAGATCCGCGACGACATCCACGAAGCGTTCCTCACCCTCGCCTGCGCCATCATCTGCTGGCGCCGACTCCAACACTCAAAGAGTTAGGAGCTCTTAGCCGACGTCCCTGCCCTGGTCGTCGTGACGGCCACAGGATCCTTGGCCGAGTTCGCCGAATACCTCTCGACGGCAGCCGAGGTGGACCACCCCGACGTGATCGTGATGGACCTGTATCTCGACGGTTCGGCCCCGTCGTTGGCAGAAATCAGCGATCTCGCTTCGATCGCCCGGGTACTGGTGATCTCGGCCAGTGGCCGGGCAGGGGACGTCCTCGGCGCCATCCGGGCCGGTGCGAGTGGATACCTCACCAAGCAGTCCACCCCCGAGCTGCTCGCCTCAGCGGTGACGACACTCGCAGCCGGTGGCTTCTCACTCTCCGCGGAGCTTGCCGACATCGTGCAGGCTGCGCTCTCCGATCGGCCCGATCACCAACGCAAAGCGGCCCTGTCACCCCGCGAGGAACAGACACTCAGCCTCATCGCACGCGGGCTCACCCACGGCCAGATCGCAACCCGACTCGGGGTACGCAAGGCGACGGTGGACACGTACGTCGAGCGGATCCGCGCCAAACTCCAGGTGGGTAACAAGGCCGAGCTGACAAGGGCGGCGCTGAGCCGGCTCGACCCGGGCGCGGCATGAGGGGAACTGACCGCAATCAGCACCGCCGTGTCGTTCCCTCACAGCCCAGCCGCTTACACGATCACCTCGGCCGGGCCGGCGCGCATGTCAACAAAGGCACCACAGCGCGTTGTGGTGTGAACGCAGACTTCTGTGTCTACACATCGGGCCAGCAGCATTGATCTCTACCGATCGCGTCGTGGGAGGAAAAGCGATGAGGACACCTGCACGCCGCTCGCTCGTCGTACTGCTTGCTGGGATGCTCACCATGGTCTTCACCATCGGGCAGGCGGCGACGGCTCAGGCAGCGGTCAACCGCGGGCCGGTTCCGGCGGGCATCACCGCACCCCCCGGCTCGTACTACGCCAACGGAATCGTGTACGGGTCCGACGGCGCCCAACTCCTGCTCAACGCCGCTGCTATCCCTGACAGGTGCGTCGGCTGGGTGTGCCTCTACGAGCACTCCAACTTCGGCGGCCGCAACCTCCGCTTCGGCTGCGGCTACCAGGGCAACCTGACCGACTGGGGGTTCAACGACCAGATGTCGTCGTGGTCGAACAACACAGGCTGCGACGCCAAGTGGTTCTTCAACGTCTACGGAACGCCCTGGTACGACCCCGGCACGTGCATGCAGGCGTGGTCCATGAACACCTACGTGGGCCCCGGCAACAACGACCAAGCGTCCCGCCTTGAGGTCTACACCGACGGTGCCGCCTGCTGACCCTGTCGTCCATCCCCACCTCAGCCCCGATTCGTCGAGGGGAGACCTCATGTCGATCACTACACGCGAACCGGTTGTACGACGTACCTCGGCAATGCTCGTCAGCGTCATGCTCGCCGCCGTCGCCACCCTGCTGGTCGGCAGTCCGGCGCAGGCGGCGGGAACCGGAACGATCAACGCCTGGGGTGACCCGGTCAACGTCCGCAGCGGACCGGGCACCAACTTCGGTGTCACTGGCTCGCTTGCCGACGGCACCCTGGTCACGATCCATTGCACGACTCGTGGCACCAATGTGGAAGGCCCCTACGGCTGGACCGATGTCTGGAACATGATCGGCAATGACCGGTGGGTCGCGGACGCACTCGTCGACACCGGCACGATGAATCCGGTTGCCGGCCCCTGCCTCAACCCGGGCAGCTACCCATGGCCCGCCACTGACAGCTGGGTTGCGGACGGCGCCGGGTACTTCGCAGGTGAGTGCACGTCCTTCGCCGCATGGGCGGTGCGCAACGACGACATTGCCAGCCGCTCCCCAGACTGGCGCGGCAACGCTGACATGTGGAACGACAACCGCAGTACGGTGACGGTGGTCAGCAGCCCTCGGGTCGGCGATGTCGCCCAGTGGGACCCGTACCGTTACGGTGCCGGTGGAGCGGGGCACGTTGGGTATGTCTCCGCGGTGTACGGGGACGGCACGATCCAGATTCAGGAATACAACTGGGGTACCTTCCACCGCTACAACACCCGGCGCATCGGAGTCGGGATTCCCAGCCGATACCTCCGCTTCTAACGCTCATCGGGCCAACGCGTTCGCCATGCTCGGGTCGCCGTGACTGCTGGCTCAGATGGCCCACGGGTGACCAGGCAATTGCCCATTCGTCGCGAGTGGACGGACCTGGGCAGCGACATCTACCGGATTGTCGACAGGACGAACGCCGTCCTGTCGACAATCCGGCACCCCGGACCGCGTCCAGGCGATGCTGTGGTCGACGACCCAGCGGCGCCGGCCGAGGCCGGAGCCGTGTAGGTGACCACCGCGTGCGATGACCGGGGTGATCCCGCGGGCGCGGACGAGGTGGCGGTGCTTGCCGTGGTCGTAGCCGCGGTCGGCGTAGATCCTGCGGGGCCTGCGGGCGGGCCAGCCGCGTCGGCCGCGGATCGGTGGGATGGCGTCGATCAGGGGGATGAGCTGGGTGACGTCGTGCCGGTTCCCGCCGGTCAGCGTGACCGCGAGGGGGATCCCGCCCGCGTCGGTGATCAGGTGGTGTGTGCTGCCGGGCCGGCCGCGATCGACCGGGCTCGGCCCGACGTGGTCCCCCCTTTGAGCGCACGCACGTGCGAGGCGTCAACCACCGCGTAGGCCAGGTCGAGCGCTCCGGCGGCACGCAACTCGGCCAGGAGCACCTCGTGCAGACGCCGCCACACGCCCTGCTCCTGCCAGCGCGCCAGCCGCCGCCAGCACGTCGACCCGGACACCCCGCACGCCGAAGTCGGCAACTGCTGCCACGGGATCCCGGTCCGCAGCACAAACAAGATCCCCGCCAAGGCCGCCCGGTCATCACGGGCCAGGCGTCCCGGGTAGCGGAACCGGCGGGTCCGGGCCGGGATCAACGGCGCGAGCCGATCCCACATCCCGTCAACGATCTCCCTCTCACACGCAGCCTACCGATCTACAACCAGCTCAAACCATCCACAAGCGACACGCCAAACTCAAACTGAATCGACCCCGAGAGCAAAGACGGAGAATCGCGCCCGGCGCAGCCGTTGAGATCGTGGAGGTGCGGCGTCAGCCACGCCGCCCCGCGCGGGCGCCTTCGGCAGAGGCATCGTCCGACCGGGCCACGGCACCTGACTGAAGGGCATTATGAGCATGGCGCACATCGATCTCGGGGTCGACGAGAAGCGGTTCCCCGGCATCATCGGCCTGATGCAGTACCGCCCGGAGACCGCGAAGCCGCTCAGCGATCTGGCCGAGGTGCTGCTGCGCGCACCCAACTCCTCCCGGCCGGTGAGCGGGAGCTGATCGCCGCGTACGTCTCCGCGCGCAACGAGTGCACCTTCTGCTGCTCGTCGCACTCCGCCTTGGCCGGGGCGCAGCTCGACGAGGGCCTGCCTCTCGTCTCCGAACAACTCGGTCACTCCACCACCACTCTGACCCGCGACACCTACCAAAGCGTCACCAACGAAATACTGCACCAGGCCGCCGACGCCGGCGCCGACAGTCAACGTGATCTCGCCCAAGGTCGGCATGCAGTGCACCGCCTGCGACGAGGTGTTTTGCCTCCCTGCTTGCTTGGCTGGGGCAGACTCGGCGATCAATGTGCCGCGCCCACGGTGCGGCGGCGAACTCGCCGTGATGGAGCTGAACCGCTGAAGCTGCCGCGGTCAGCGCCCTACGCTGGACCGTCCGGCAGCCGCCACTATCGAGTCCTTCTCCGCGTCGGCGAGCACACCTGCCTGAACCAGGTCGGCGGTGACGTCGGCAACGTGCGCCAGGAAGGCGCCGTGGCTGCCCCAGTCCGCCTCGTCACGGATCAGGTCGTTGACCGTGCAGCCGTCGGCTGCGTACCGGTTCGCCACGCCCGAGTCGACGACATCGACGACGACGCGCGGTTGTAGGTCCGAGCGCGGGCAGGCGTCCGTCTCTGGCACGTAGCGCAGTAGGTGTGAGCCGTACTGCACGGCACCGTTCGAGGCCTTGACCCCGTTGCGGAACCACAGGTTGCCCCGCGCGTCCTGGGTGAGCCGGTACGTCTGTGCGTCCCGGATTACCCGCACCGTCTTCGACAACGGGTCGATCTTGAGCAGGTTGCCGTCGAGGGACGCGTAGACATGCTCATCCGCAGCGTTCACGACCAGTTCGTCCTGCACACCTGAGTACCCGCCCGGCACGTCCTGCCGGTGCACCACCACGCCGGTCGTCGGGTCGAGGATGAACAGTTCGCCGTCCGCCAGACCCCAGATCATGCCGTCCGGGCCGGCGACCACCGAGGTGATCGCATCGGCCCCGGGTACCGGGATGTATTCCGTGATCTTCTCTCCGGTGTCGAGGTCGGCGGTGAAGACCTTCGCCTCGGTCGCCTTCGGCTCCGTACCCCCACCGCCGTTGATCGTGGTGCCGGCCCAGATCCGGTTGTTGGCAACGGCCAGGGAGATGACGCCCTGGTCGGCGACGATGTCGCGCCGCGTGGTCCGCTCGCCGGTCGCGGTGTCGTACACGGTGAGTGCGCCACCCCAGAGGCCGTAGTCGGGGGTGCTGCCGACGTAGATCTTCGAGCCCGCCGAGGCGAACGAGACCGGCCGGTTCTGCCCGTCCGGCTGCAGCCGGAACACCTCGCGCGGGTTAGTGCCCAGCTTGTACGGCTTCGCTGGGTCGTACTCGAGCACCCCACCGTACGGGTACACGCCCTGATACATCTTCCCGCCGTACCAGCCGAAGCCATCGGCCTGGCCGAGCCGGCCCAGGTTGGTTGGCTTACCAGTGGCCGGATCGAGAACGGCGAGGTTGCCGTTGATGTAGAGGTTGGTGTAGATCCTGCCGGCCGGGTCGGCGCTGATGTTGTTGATGTCCAGGGCCTGCGGCGGGAATGGCAGTACGTACCGCTCGTTCGCCCCGGTCGCCGGGTCGTACCACAGGGCCTGTCCCTGATAGTTGCCGACCGCCGCGTAGAGCTTGTGGTCGATGAACCCCCAACCGATGGCGGGGCCTGCGGCGACCACCGGCTTACCGGCCGCATCGAGCGTTGGCCCGTAGGTGTCGGTCGTCAGATCGTAGCGCCACAACTGGGTGCCGGAGGTGAAGTAGACCGACCGGCCGTCCGAGGCGACCGTTGACGTGCCGCGCGAACTCATGGTGAAGTTCTCCGCCAGCACCGCGCCGGTGTCCGGGTCGAGCACCAGTGCCTGCAGGTTGCCACGCTTGATGAACAGTTTGCCGCCGACGAAGTTGATGTCGGCCGGGCCGCTCGGAGCACCGCGCAGCGCCTCTGGCCAGATGTCCCGCTTCTCGCCGGTGGCGAGGTCGACGCGGATGAGGTAGCCGCGGCTGTTGATCGCCGCCCAGAGCACGTTCCGCGCCGGGTCGACCGCGACGTCGATGACGTACTGCTCAGTGGGATGCATCCGGCCGTAGTCGCGGAACCCCTCGGACGGCGAGTACGAGAACACGTGTGCGCTGGGGTATGTGCCGCCGTAGATTCGGCCGCCGGAGCCAGGTCGGAAGCCGTACAGCACGATTTCGCCAGGCACCGGCGCACCCAGGTCGACGATGCTGCGGGTCTGCGGGTCGTAGGAGTACACGTGCGCGTTGGGGTAGCTGCCGGCGTACACCGTACCGTCGCTGGCCTGCGTGACGGCCCAGGCGCCCGAGGATTCGGGCAGGTGGGCGGTGTCAAGCAGCTCGCGGGTCACCGGGTCGGTCACGCTCAGCACACCGGGCGAGCCCATCTGGACGCCGAAGCCGGCGGGACGACCGCCGGGACCGGTGCCGTAGGCCACCTCGTGGACGGTCAGTGCAGTCTGCTGCACCCCGAAGTCGGTGACCGACCCAGTCTCCCGGGCGGTGGCGGCCTTTGCGGCGGCCGGTCCGGCAGTGCTGAGAAGGAGAGAGACGAGGGCAGCGGCGAGGCCACCCCGGACAATGCGTCTGGTCATCGGGGACCTCCGACAGCAATGTGGATGAGGTTTCGATCCCGCAGGGTGTACAGGCCGCGCCCGGAAGGATCGGCGGCCAGCTTGGCGCCGTCGAACCACGCGCCGTCCAGACCGTCGACGACGGTGCTGACCCGCAGCGACTCCAGATCGACCCGGTAGACCCGTCCACCGTCGGTGCCGTACAGAACGTCGTCGCGGACCACGAGATCACCGCCGACGGCGCCCACCCGCACGGTCCGCAGCACCGTGCGGCCGGCGGGAGCGAACTCGAACAGGATCCCAGTGTCGGTGACTCCGTAGATCTGGTTCTTGGCGTACGCCAAGTCGGCGATGAACGTCGCGCCCGGCACCGGTTCGAGCTGCCAGTCGAGGCGGCGCCGACGCAGGTCGAACCCAGCCAGCCGGGCGGTGGTGGTGGCGGGCGGCAGGCCGAACCCTTCTTGAATGTAGGTGCCGAGGTAGGCGGTGCCGCGCAGCGTGGTCACCGAGTAGATGCTCTGCTGGTCGACGACCGGCCGGTACACGTCCAGCTTTCCGGTGGGGACGTGGTACAGCGCGAGCGCGCCGTCAGGTTGCCCGGGCTCCGGCTGGGTCGGTATGACCAGTAGCTGCAAGTGCTCGTCGTACACCATGTCGCGCGGTCGGTCCTGCCGGTTCGCAATGCGCGCGAGCAGCGTCGCCTCGGAATCGCCAGGCCGCCAACCGTAGAGCAGGGCCTGCGTGTACAGACCCAGGTAGGCCCGATCGTCGATGGCGACCATCGCCTTCGGCTGGCCGGGCATGCCGATGCGGGTCTGGTCGCCCGTGGTCCGATCGTGCACCTGGACGCCACCCTTGCCGCTGACGTACACCCGGCGGCCGTCCGACATGACCGTCATCGGCTGCTCGGCCGCGGCCCGGAACCCGCGCTGGACAAGGTTGCGGTAGTCGATGGTGTCAGTGGCAGGGTCGTAGACGAACAACGCTCCGTCTTGGATGCCCCACACCTTGCCGGCATGGGCGAGCAGCGCGGGCGTCGCGGCCTCGGGGTACGGCACCCCGAGCGCCTCGACCTGCCCAGTGGCGCGACGGTAGCGGTAGAGGGTGCCGGAGGGCCGGCCGGTGAAGTAGACGTCGTCGCCGAGGATCGCCGTCGCGGTCACGTACTTCTCGCCGGGCGCAGTGGCCTTGACGATCTGGTAGTCGGTCGGGTCGGCCTTGGCCAACACGAGCAGCTCGCCGAGGGACGAGATACCCATCGCCAGATGAGTGTCACTCATCGTCATGCTCGCCACGAAGTCGCGGGCTACCAGCTCCGACGGCAGGATCTCGCGCTTGGCGTCGGAGGCTCGGTCGATCGCGACCAGATGGGCGTGCGCCCCGATACCGGCCCAGACGGTCGTGGCGTCGGCGGCGATACTGCGCACGTACTGCTCGCCTGGCACCGGCTGGCCGAGGTCGCGAGTCGTCCGGGTGACCGGGTCGTACTCGATCACCCGTCCGGTCTCGGACGTGCCGAGGTAGATCTTGCCGTCTGAACTTGCGGCGATGTTCCAGATGAACTGATCGTCGAACGACGCAACCTTGGTGACCGTGTGGGCCAGGGTGTCGATGCGATACAGGTCCGACGGGATGTGGGTGCCGACGTAGACATCGGTGCCGATGGCGACCATGGCCCAGGCACCGATGCCCGACGGAATGTCGTAGTGGCGGATCACGTGGTCGGCTTCCGGGTCGTACACCCCGACGGCGTTGGGCGACAGGCCCCGGGTGACCGCGTAGAGAAGGCCACCGACGAAGACGGCGTTGCCGAGGGCGTTGGTAATGCTGGCCGGGCCGAGATCAGTGATCGTGCCCTCGGCGGGTGTGTTTGCCGAGGTCATGCCGGGTCGAAGTGTGGCCAGGGCTGCGCCGGTGACTGCGGCCCGCAAGACGGTGCGTCGCGATAGTGGCACGAAGTGACCTCCCCAGGGTTGGGTAAGTGCCCGCCACTGTATTACGGACGCGCCCGAAACTCCATAGCCGATGGTAAATGGGTGAGCTTCGTGTGATTCAGGGCGGCTGCGATGTCGACCTTCGCGCATCCAGCCCGATAATGGCCGCATCCGTAACTCGCCAAGCGCCCGAGGTTGGCCATCTGGCCCGTAACGGCCAGTCCTGCCCGTCCGGAGGTCGAGCAGCGCCGCGGATGATCGGGAGCCGCCCGGTCCAGACCAAGATCACTGCTACACTGCCCGGGCAGACGATGATCAAGGAAGTACAGCGTGCCGTCGATACATACCGCATCCCTGCGTAGGCTCGGTGAGGCGTTCGCCGAGCACTCCGAGCAACTGGACCGGGACACCAAGCGGGTGCTCCTCGGGCTGACCCTCCCCTCGGAGGTGTTCCCCGCGTACGCGGCGACCGCCCCGGCGGATTACGAGCAGGTGCGCTCCGGCGTGGAGGACGTCACCGTCGCCATGGGAAAGATCTTTGACACCATCGGCGTCGCGCTGACCCGGGTCGCTGCCCACTACGAGGAGATGGAAGAGCAGCAGGGCAGCGGATTCAGCTACCGCGACGGCTAGCTCGGCGGGGCTTGAGGATCGGATGACGAGGATCTGAAGGGGAAAGGGCCTGCCCGTGCACGAGGGCAAACTACTGCTCGACAACGACGCTGACGACAGCAAGGCCTGGCAGGCCGTGGTGTTCGGGGTCAACGGAGTGTTGGCCGCTTCCTTCCTTCCGGACGGGATCGCCGCGTCGGCGGGGACGTTCACCGTCGGACACGCGTTGGTCTTGCCCAACGTGGTCGATCCCGAGGCGTGGTTCCGCAGTTCCGACTCGTGGGGCGAGCTCAAGAACGCCTACGACCGCATGCACGGCGACCTGGAGAGCAGGATCGCCGAGGCGAAGAGCCGCTGGCAGGACAGCGCGGCCAACGAGTTCAACGGGTTCGTGACCGGGGAGTTGCAGCCGATCCTGAAGAGGCTCTCCGAGACCTGCGCCCTGATGGACTCCGCCTGCTTCCAGATGGGCGCCGGCGTGGCGGGCGTCATCGCCGCCTACCTCGTCGCCGCCACAAGCGCGGCAGTCGCGGCCGTAGCGGCGAACGCCTCCGGCCCGGCCTCGCCCGCGGTGAAGATGGCGATATTCGCGGCCTGGGCCAGCTTCGTCGTCGGCCTGATCGGCCTGTTCGTTTCGTTCGTCGTGGCGCTCTGGTCGACCTCCAAGACCGTGAGCGACGCGTACGACGCGCTGGCCAACAAGCTCGGCGAGAAGAACGGGCAGATCGATGCGGGCAGCCTCACCCTGCCCGAACCGGTCCGGATCGTGATCTCGAAGCCGCAGGAATGGGAGAAGCAGCAGTGACGGATCGGATGGGGACGATCGGCGACTCGGCGCAGGAGGCTCAGCGGCAGGGCTACACCGGGGAGTCGATGCGACGCGTCACTGAGGCGGTCGACGGCTTCGCCGCCGAGATCGCGGCGCTGACCGACGAGTCAGCCGAGGGGTACGACAGCCTGGGGCTAGTGGGCGCCCGCGTCACCGGCGACTACCGGGTCGAACACGTCTACATCAGCCCGCAGGCGATGGCCGCCCTCGACGCTGCGGCGCTCGGCGCAGCCTGCCGGGAGGCGATCGTCGCAGCCCGGACCAGCATGGGCGAGCGGCTGACCCAGCGCCTGGCCGGGATCTCCGGCAACGCGGACATCCCGCCGCCCACGGACCTGAGTGCGGCGCTCGACCAGTTGCGACTAGCCGTCGAGCGGACCCGGTGATGAACGTCGAATCGTTGCGCCGCATCTGCGACGACATGGTGGCGGCGATGACCCGGGCCGTCGAGTTCGCCGAACGGGCGCCGCACACTGAGTACGAGGCCACCTCCCCGGGCGGGGAGGTCACAGTCCGAGTGTCCGGGGCGAAGGAACTGCTGGAGATCCAGATCGACAGGCGGGCGAAACGGACCGTCGACAACCTCACGCTCGGCGAACTGGTGACGCAGACGATCCGCTCCGCCGAACTGCTGGCCGATGACGCGCGGGCGCAGCTGCTCGACGGTACGTCCATCGGCGGGTTCGCAGTCGGTGACGTCCTGCGCGATCCCGGCGAACTGCTGTCCCGCTTCCAGCCCAGCCGCTAAGCCGGTCTCTCCCGCCTGAGCCGGGGCGGCCGGGGCTACGGTCCGGCGCCGCCCCCATCTTTGGCGTCGCATCGCATCGGTCTCCCATGGGGCGGGCTAACGAATCTCCCTCTGGGCGTTCCAGCGGTCGATCAGGGCCGGTAGCTCCCGCCACGGGTAGTCGTAGAAGTCCCGCATCTCGGCGAGGTGGCGACCTGGAGGCTGTCCGTGCCGGAGGCGCCGATGCCCTGTTCGGCGGCTCCCCGCATCACCTTGACCAGTTGGTTCTGCTCCGACATTAGCCTGGCCCAGGCACCTTCCGGGAAGCGGAAGTGCTCCCGGCGACTGCCAGGGGCGGGCAAATTTTCGATCAGCCCGACCGAGATGAGTGTCTTCAACGCGGTCAAGACGCTGCCCGTGCTTATGCTGAGCAACTGGGCGATATCGCCCGCGGTCAGCGTGTCCCGCTCCGAGAAGAGCAGCGCCGCAAGGACCCGCGCGGTCATCCACTGCATCCCCCTTGAACAGACGGGCCGGCTCACCTCGATCCAGGATGTCATCGGCGGCCAGTGCACCTGCCGCCGCGGGTCCGGCCGAGGAGCACCGCCCGCTCGTGCGGGTTCAGCACCTCGTCGAACCGCACCTCGCTCACCGACCACGCTCCGGGCACGGACGGAGCCTGCCAGACCACGACGGCGGCGTCGTCCCGGACATGGACGTGCGACACGGCCGACCGGGTGAACACCACCGGCTACGTCTACGACAGCCTCGGCCGAACCACCACGGTACCGGCGGCCGACACTGCCAATCCGTCGGGTGGGGATGTCACGGTCACCTACCACTCGACCGACCTGGTCGACACCATCACCCAGGGCAGCCGGACGACCGACTGCGCCCCTCGACGTCACCGGCGAGCGGTCCCGACCTCTCGGGGGACGCACCCTGAGGTCCGACCGTCAGCGATGGTTGGCGGGACACGTCCGTCGGCGCCTCCGGCAACGCCAGTTGGCCGCTGCTTCAGCCATGACGCGTCGACGTATCGGTCCCGCTGGCGTTACGCCTGAGCGTTGTCCACGCGTTCGGCAAGCTGCTGGATGAAGGGGTCGAGACGGTCGCGGAGTTGGCGAAGTGGCCGTAGGGCCACGGGCGTTCCAGGAAACGCCAGCGGGTGTGGACGTAGTACGTCGGCGCCGCCGGATGGTGGCTGGGGGTCGGGGCGGACGGCGGCGGTGTGGATCAACGGTCATGGTCTGGTCGGTGTTGTTTGCGAACCGGTCAATGACGCCGGCGCTGGCAGTGCACTGGTAACGGCTGGGACGTTCTCCGAGGGGGCCTACGAGGTTGCCCTGCGCAGCGCTGGTAGTTGCCCGAGCGTGGTCCTAGCCATCGCGACTGCCCGGTCCAGCCCGTCGGGCAGATCGGGTGGGAGCTGGCTGATCTCACGACAGATCTGCTCGGCGTCGTCCAGGAACCGTTTGATCGCGCCCTGGGGATCCCAGAAGTTGCTGTTTACTCCGCGTCCACGGCGGAGTGTGGCCAGATCGGCGGGAAGGTCCCGGGGTGACCGCGGGGGCTTGGCGATCCAGTCAGGCGGTTGCATTCCGCGTGCCGATATCTCCTGGTCGATGGCCCGCCGTAGCTCAGCGACCTTGGCCCGGAACTCGGCGATGCGTTTCTCGATCGCCGCCTTGGTCGGCACCTGCAGGAGATTGCCTGGGCAGGCCACGGCAAGTGGGCGAAACGGCACCTGCCGGCTGTCGGCGTTGTAGACCACGTGCAGGCGCAGCAAGTACAGCGAGGTCGCGCCGGGAGTTTCGTGGAGATAGCCGCTGCCCGGCGGGATCTCGGTATTCACCCGAACCTGGAAGCGGTCGGCCTCGCCTGGCCCGATCACCTGGGAGATGCCGACGGTGACCCGGGCTCCGTGGGCTTTCTCCGGCACAGGAAGCTCGACGTCGTAGGTCGCTGACGGGGGCAGCCACACACCCCCTGAGGTGTCCACGTAGGGCAGCAGGTCGCCGAAGGCTGTGATCCGGCGTGCCCACAACACCTCCACCACCATCTTCGTAAGCACTGCGGACTCGCCGCCACGGTTGAGCAGCTTCAGGTCAACAACAGGGGGGTCCATCCATCTGGACTGGCGCTCCGGCACCGAGATGTCGACCGGCTCCACCCGCGGGCCTTCGCCCGAGGACGACGTGGCCCTCGCAGGCTGGGCGTGCGGCGCCGGGTGGGCGGCGGCCTGCTCGCGGGCGGCCTGCTCGCGAGCGGCTAGGAGCTCGGCCGCCAGGGCCCTGGCGTCCTCGTCGTGCCGGCGCACGACATCCAGATCATGCCGGCGCCCGACATCCACAGACATGGCGTCGACCGCTTCCACATCCGCCCGTCGCGGTCGGCGCGCGTACAAGACAGCCCACGCCCCGATGACCGCCGCGATGATCGCACCACCTACGGCGATGAGTGACGCCATCATGCCGGAGAGTATGGCAGGGGTGGGTGAAACCGCAACACATGCCGCTCGCAAGACCGGCCCGAAGGGTGTGTCCCAGGCTGATATCCAACAGTGACGCCTACGGATCCAGCGCGGTGATCGACCGCAGCCCGCTCTGCCGGGGATCCATCCGCGACAGCGGCGACTCGCCGGACGCCCGCAGTGCAGGTCGGTGCCACCGGCATACGACCCGGACGGCACCTGGCCTCCGCATCATCGGCCAGATCAGAACCTCAGACGGCAAATCGCGCCCGTTACCGGCCTGCACTCCACACGGCGACACGGGCGTCTCCGAGCGGGAATCGCTGATCGATGTCATCGGCCATCTCCACCAGATCGGCTGGCAACTCCGGTTTGGGTGAGCACATCGAGGCCAAACAGCAGGCTGAGGAATCGCGAGGCGCTCCGCCCCTGACCGAGGCCGAGATCGAGGAGATGCGTGCGGTGTTCTCAGGCATCCTGAGCCTGGTCTCGGACGAGGAGTTCTACGACTCGATGCGGCAAGGACGCAGAGGCCGACGAAGGTCCAGCCACCGCAAGCAGCGGCGCGGACGGCGGCGAACGCTTCCGCACGGGTTGACGACCACCACGGCCTGGGGACGTGCTCTGGACGCTCACCGCGAGCCCACGACCGTGGGTGAGTCGGCGTCGGGGATGAGCAGGCGCGGCGGGCCGCCGTCGAGCGGGACCGTCCAGATGTCGGCGCTAGTGCGGCCGCCAGCGACGTTGGGTACGGCGTAGAGGATGTGCTCGTCGTCCAGCCAAGCGACCTGGTCGTCGATGCTGCGGGTCTCGGCCAGCGGGCGTTCGCGTCCCGTCGTGAGATCGAGCGCGTGGAACCGCCAGGCCTGGTCGGCCGTAGGGCTGACTCTCTTCTTGTAGATGATGGTGCGTTCGTCCGGAGACAGCGACGGGCATTCGGCGTTGTCCTGTAGGGCGGTCAGCGTACGGGCGTCCAGGTCGCCGCGGGCCAGGTAGGTGCGCCCGCTGGCGGCGACAGTCGCGAAGAACAGCCGCGAGTCGGCGGTGAACGTCACGCCCCACACGTTGCGGTCGACGCTGTTGTCGATGCGGCCGTTGACCGTGAAGGTGAAGTCCTCGAGGTTGCCGATCGTCCGGCCGTCGGCGTCGTAGACGATCGTCTCCGTGGAAAAGCCGAGCGAGATATAGTTGTGGCCGTTGACGAAAACGGTGGTGGCGAAATGGCGGCCGTCGGGGGCGACGCGAGCGCGGCTCGGTACACCGCTGAGCGGCTCGTCGTTCACTTCGCGAAGCCCGCGGTCGAGCCGGACGACCTCGTACGGCTGCACCGGGTTGTTTCCGGTCCGCAGGCAGACCGCCTTCTCGCCGGCCGCGGCGACCCGTACGCACCGTGGCCCGGCCAGTTTGCGCGGCGCATCCGGGGCGCCGGCGGCGACATACCCGATCCGGCCGTGGTCAGCGCCCGGGGCCAGCGACCGGAAGACGATGTGCGGGGAGCGGAAGAGGTCGGCATCGACGTCGCTCGCGGCCGTTGCCCCGCCCCCGCGGGCGATCGAGAGCAGCAGCGCGCCCACGGCCGCCCCGACCAACGCGGTCGCGATCACGAGGGTGAGGAGCGAGCGGCGCGGAGAGGAGACCGGCCGGCTCACCGCGCGGATCCTTCGAGCTGTAGTCATGGCTTCTCCTTTCGATTCCGCAGAAGGGTCGGGGCGACGGACAGGACAACCACCGCCAGGCCGACGGCGAATAGCGACAGGGCCGGTACCGGGCCGATCGTGACCCACAGCGCGCCGAAGGTGAGCGCGGCGGCACTGCGTCCGAGCGCGGTCGCCGTCTGCACCGTGGAGATGGCGGTCGACCGCCACTGGGCGGGGACGAGGGCCGCCGTCGCCGCCGGCAGGACGCCGTCGGTCGCGGCGTAGTAGAGGCCGAGCAGGACGACCGCGAGGACCGCGCCACCGCCGCTGGTGCCGAGGCCGATCACCAGATAGGCGAGAATGATGCCGAGGTGGCCCGCGAGGAAGACCGGTGTACGGCCGTAACGGTCGGACAACCGCCCGATCGGGATCGCGGTTGCCAGGTAGACGAGACTCGTCGCAAGGAACAGTAGCGGGAAGACCGAATTGTCCACCATGGAGCGTTCGAGGAGGCTCAGGTAGAGGAAGGCGTCGCTGACGGTCAGCAGGGACAGCGCGCCGGCGGCGATGAGCACCCGCCGGAAGCCGGCCCGGGCGAACAGTGAACGGAGGGCGATCCGGGGACCGGCGTGAGCGCGGACCGCCGGGGCCGGCTCCGATACGCGGTTGACCAGCAGCAGCACGCCGAGCCCGGCGACGCACATCGACACGAAGAACACCATGTCGAAGTCACCAGGGGCGAGCATGAGCAGGGAGAACGCCACGACGGGGCCGAGCAGTGCACCCAGCGTGTCCAGCGCACGGTGCACGCCGAACGACCGCCCCAGCAGGTCAGGCGGGCTGGTGGCCGCGATCAACGCGTCCCGCGGCCCGGTGCGCAGGCCCTTGCCGACCCGGTCGACGCCGATGGCAGCGGACAGGGCGCCGATACCGGTCGCCGGCAGGAGCAGGACCTTGGCCATCATGCCGAGGCCGTATCCGGCGACCGCCACCGCTTTGGGACGCGCGAGGCGGTCCGCCGTGTAGCCACCGGCGATTCGGGCGGCCGCGGTGCCGGCCTGGAAGAAGCTGTCCAGGACGCCGAACGCGAGCGGGGACAGGCCCAGCCCGACAGTGACGAACAGCGGTAGCACCGCGGTGACCATCTCGGTCGAGATGTCGGTGAGAAGGCTGACCACCCCGAGCACGACGACCGTCCCCGGCACGCGGCCGGCCAGCCGCCGAGTGGGCGTGGAGGGATCGCGGACGCTGATGTACACGACGACTCCTTCGGATCCGAGCGGCGGGCGGGCCGGACGGCGCCCCGGTCCGGTGAGGCCCGGGGCGCCGGTCCGGCTCAGCCGGGAAGGGGCTGTCCGGAGGTGAACTTCTCGAGCACGTTCTCGGTGATCCGGGTCATGTCGTTGTCGTAGTTGTTGGCGAAGAAGCTGCCGCTCCACACCATCGACGAGGCAGCGAATACCGCGCCGCCGTTCGGGTAGTGGATCAGCGTCACGTCGCCGCGGACCATCGGGTTGGTGTCGCCACCCTCAAACAGCGACGACGTGTTGATTTCCTCGACGACGTGCATGTACTGCTCACCGAACGGCTGCGACGTGCCGAGAACGATGGCGTTGGCCGGTGTACCGAGCGCGTAGTCGACGCGATCGACCTCCTCACCCATGGGGCCGCCGGGCGACTGGAGACTGGGCAGGTCGCCGCCGATCCCAGTCTTCTTGGAGACACCCTCGAAGACCCAGGCACCAGATGGGCTGTAGCTGGCCTCGCTCCGGTCGAACGGCTTGTTGTACTGTGCGCTGCCGGTCGGGTGGCCGAAGCCCTGGGCGCTGAACCCCGTGCCGACGAGCTCCTGGGGCGGCGTGCCGCGGAAACGCCACAGCCCGCCGTACTCCTGGTCGGTGCTGTGGTAGTACTCGCCCGGTGCCGCCTGCCAGGCCTCCGTACCGTCGTGCCGGCGCAGCTCCGTGTAGGTCCGCGTCCGGTCCAACGCGGTAACCCAGTAGAAGCCGTTGCCGCCGAGGTACATCAGCCGGCCGCCATCGTTGAGCCAACCCTTGATCGCCTCGTGCTCCTCGGTGGCGATGTACTCGGGGTGTGTCAAGCCCCGGGTTTGATGGAGAGTTGGTTAGCTGGTTTTCAGGGGTGCGGTGACCGGGTGGGTCATCGCGTGTAGCGCCTCGTACTCGGCGGGTGGGACGTGGCCGAGTTCGCCGTGCAGCCT
>NZ_RAQQ01000045.1 GCF_003610785.1 Micromonospora globbae | reverse complement strand
CGGCCAAACCACCACGCCCAGAAAACGACACGATCTTGCGAAAGACGGAGCGACATCAATCTGCGAAGCAGGCCAAACATCCCTGGTCAGAGCGCCGCCCGACGACAAGATCAACGAGAACCTACAAACGCTCCCGCCAACGGCGACCGAAACAGCCCATCACCAGCGCCCAATCCCACCCCACCTCGGCTTGCCAGCCGGGACCCCGTCAGAGACAGGAGGACCACGATGGACACCGCTCGCAGCATGCTGCTCGCCCTCGCCAAACACGCCGAGGAAGCGCGGCTGCGCTGGAACGCCGAACGCGCCTCCGTGCGGGCTCGCGGCGAAACACCTGCCCGCAGCGACGCCTACGCCTACTACGTCCAGGCCAACCTGTGCCTGATCGCCGCGATCAGCGCGGCGGACCTTCCGGCCGACTTCCGCATCTTCGACATCACGCTGTCCCGCGACCCCGTCGCCGCGGCCGAACAGCTACGGCAGATCGTCGTCGCCTACGACCACAGCGGTCCGATCGAGGCCGCGCACGAGGCAGCGCGCCTGGCCTACCAGGCGGCCTTCGCCGCGCCCGTCACCGCACAGGAACAGCAGTACGTCCACCTGCTCGCCGACCTTCCCGCCCCACGGCGCGACAAGATCGTCGAACTGGCCGAGGAACGCGCCCGCCACACCACGGCATGAGGCCCGGAAGCCCCGGCAACCCGCCAGCTCATCCGCCGCCCGCAACGCCACGACTCCTCGCGGCGCGACTCCTGCCGGACGGCTTCGACCACACACCCCCGTGAAGGGATCCTGTGAGCGTCTACGCCCTGACACCCAAGCCCGGCTTCGAGCGCTACACCATCCAGGTCGGCTGGAATCCGCACCGCACCTTCTTCGCGACCGTCGTCGACTTCGCCTGGGATCCGGTCACCGACCCCGACAACGAACCCGACACCGTCCGGATCGGCCCGGTCGAGACGGTTCTCGACCCGGCCGAGGTGCTTCTGGCCGTCGAACCCTACGCCCACATTCCGGCCGACCTGGCCGCCGCCCTGCGCGCGGACCAGGCCGCGCACCCCGCGCGCCGCTGACACGAACAACCACGGCCGCCGTTCGCGCCGCGACGCCACGGGCCCGCATCGCCGTCGCAGATCGCACCAGCCGCACAGCACCGCCCCGCGGACAGGGCCCGGGCCGCACACCCAACCCCACAACGCCAGTCAAGAAACGGACATGACCATGACCAGCTCACACAGCATGACGCCACCGCAGCCGGACCACCCCGGCCCGGCTCCCCACTCGGCCGCCGACACGTACCAGGTAGGGGACCGGATCGCCCTTGAACACACCAGCGATCCCTACACCCGGCTGCGGCCCGGTGACGAGGGCACCGTGCGCCGCTACGACCCCGATCAGCAGGTCCTTGAGGTTGACTGGGACAGTGGCTCCCGGCTGTCGATGCTTCTCGGCGCGGGCGACCGCGTACGTCGGCTACCCGGGGTCGGCTGGCAGCGGGTGCGCGACGCTCTCCGCGAGGCGGGGGCGGAAGCCGGCCGCAACGCCGCGCAGTGGTGGGCGCAGGACACCATCGGCGGGCGGGCCCGCGGCGACGTGACGGCGACCGCGCGGGAGGTCCTCACCCAGATCGAGGCCGCCGCCGGGCGGGACATCGACGGGCTACCGGCCGCGGAAGGGGACGACCTCGCCGCCGGCCGCACCCGCTACACCGAACACGCCCCGCCCGACGCCCCCAAGTGGGAGGCCCTGACGGGCCAGCAGCGTGACCAGGCGCGGTGGGCGTGGTGCGACAGGTTCGACGACGCGGTCGAGGCCGAGGCGGCCCGGCTATGCCGCGTCGTGCTGCACCCCGACGGTGACGACCGGGACCTGCGCCACATATACCCGGACCAGGTGCGCCTGGGCGGGCCGGGCGTGTTCGCCGGCGACTGGGCGTGGACGCCGAACGCCGCCGGCGACATGCGCATCCCGGTCGGATACGTCGGCACCCTGGTGGACCACTGGAACGGGTGGGCGGTGTTCACCTGCACCCGCCAGGTGGCCCAGGCGATCGTCGCCGACCAGCAGGAAGCCCGCGACCGCTACCGGCAAGACCTCACCGACCGGGGCCTCCCCGAACAGGTGCGGGAGCGCCTGGTCGACGAGTCCCTCGCACGGATGTGGTTCGACGGCGACGCCATCGTCGCCGACGAGACCCGGGTACACGCCGACCCCGCAGCGGTACACCGCATCACCCCCGACAGCGACGGCCGGTACCTGGTGATGGGCCGCTCCTGGGCCTGGACGCCCGTGCACCCCTACGCCTGCGACCGCATCGCCGGCGAGATCCCCGACCCGCCACCGGCGGCCGACGCCCCCGCGAACCCGGTACAGGGAGCACCCGGTGCCTGAGGATCCGTCCCACACTCACCATCGCCGCCCTGTTCGAGCGGCGAAGGCGGCGCTGGTTATCCCCCTGCGAAGAAGGAATCGACCCGATGGCAACCATGACGGTTGCCGTGGGCTCGGACGACATCGATCACCGCACACACAACGTCGCCACGCACAGTTCGCGCTGGATGGCGTGGATGGGATCGACCTGTTCCCTCTGCACAGCTGCAGGCGATGAGGGAGTTCTCTCGCCCGTACATGGCGGCGGGCGATTCCTACCCGCTCAGGTTCGACCTCTGCCGGCCGCCGGGACGGTCCGCAGGGCGATAACGCTTCGTAACTTCTGGGCTACTTCTTGCAGTGGCGTTGGTTGATCGCTAGATTCATCGGCAAGCATCGATCAATTGGAGGATGGATGTCAGGGAACAGGCTTCGATCGGCGCGGTTGGCCGCCCTTGTGGTGGCTTCGACGCTGGTTGCCACGGGGGGTTTCGCATCAGCGGCATCGGCCGATGTGGGGCCGTTGGACCACTGCACATCCGTCGATGGCGGGGAGCTGGTCTACGACGACTTCACCAAGTACAACAACTCGTTGTCGCACGCGGTGAATCAGTGGAACTCGCTGAACCCGATCAACGTCAAAGCTGATACGGCTACGACCTACGCCGACGTCGACGTGTCCGACTACACCTCGTCGAGCGACAGTCGGGCGGGCTGGTTCGACTGCAGCGCCGGCGCGGACGACATCAAACTGAACACGCACTGGATGGACGGCTACAACGAGTCCCAGAAGCACGCCGTCGTGACCCACGAGTTCGGGCACTCCCTCAAGCTCGGCCACGGGCCGGAGATCGCGGTGATGGACCCGTGCCCAGCCTGTTACAACCCGAACATGAACAACAACCTGCAGTCGTGGGACATCAACTCGTATCACAACGTATGGGGGTACTGAGCATGAACCGCCGCCTTGTTCGACCGCTGGTCGCAGGCGCCGCCGCCGTCGCGGTGGCCTCTGGCGGGTGGTTGGCCTACGACTCGCTACGCCCGGGCGAAACGCACTCGGTGCACGCGTCCTACGCGTTCGATGTCACCGACGAGACGAAGGTCGCCGGGTTCGCCGACTACGTCGTCGTCGCTACGGTGGACCGCGTCGTCGAGGTACAGGAGCGCGACGGCACGCCATACACCGTCTTCGACGTGAGCGTGGACAAGACCCTCAAGGGCCAGCCGGTCAAGACACTGCGCCTGGTTCAGCTGGGAGGAACCCTCGGCAAGGACACCTGGCAGGTGGAGGGCGAGCCCCTCCTGCGGCCCGGCACTACCTATGTGCTGGCGGCGAAGACGGAACAGGGGCGCGGGACGCACCAGCTGGTGGGCGGGGCGGACTTCCCGGTCGTCGACCGGGCCGCGGCCCGTGCTGGGGGATCGGACGCGGTGGCGCAATGGCAGGACAGCGTCGCCCACCAGCGGTGGCCCGAGGAACTCCCGAAGAGCTCCTGACCGCCGCCCGTCGACCGAACATCTGGCCTGCCGCCCCTGTCCCAGGGCGGCAGGCCAAGTCCCGTCCTGGCCAGAAACTAGAGCCCGGCCTCTCGACTAGCTGCCGATGAGGCTACTGACCTGCTCGGATCAGCAGACCCCGCCACCTGTCGATGGATGGCGTGTGGCAGCGACCTCGGTCTCGACACACGGCATGCCGGCTTCGCCGGATCTACTCCAACTGTTGAGATCCGCCCAGAAGCGCAGGGTGGAGCAGGAAGGCAGCCGCTTCCAGCGCAACCAACTGGTCCCGTCCCCACGCGTCGGCTCCCTCGCCGAGTTCGATGAGCGCCTCGCGGGAATCGACGCCGCCCAGGATGGCCGACACGTACACGGCGCTTCAGCGAGCGTCAGGATCAACTTGGCCGAGGCGCCGCTGCTGCACCCGACGCCTGCCGCCGACTTCGAACTCGGCACCACCCTCACGCCGCTGGTTCACCCCAACGCCGGCACGTAATCCGGCACTGCTACTACTCGGCGCCCGCCCCGGTTCATCGACGGCGAGGTCCGCGTCAGCCTGCACGCCAACGAGATCCTCGTGTTCGACGGCCGGCAGGCCATCTCGGCAGTCGCAGCAGATGGCGCCGGGAAAGTCGCCCGAATGGTGCCCGATCAAGTGTCAGAAACACCTCGCACGGATGGTGTCGAGCCGTCCTGCATGAGCCTGCTCCGGCTGCCCCTCTGATTCCTGTCTCCGCTGCGCGGATGTTGCTTCTGCCCGCGCAGCCCGGAGACGGCTGCGCGGGCCCTACCCCTGATGGGAGGACCCGTATGGATCCCACAACCCCCGCCACCACCCCATCCACAACGGGTGGCAGGCGTCCCGGCTACCTGTACCACAAGGTCGCCGCGCACCTGGCTGCTCACCCGGACCAGATGCTCACGGTCGGGGAGATCACCAAGGCCCTCTCCGCCCCCTCGACCGGGGCGGTGTTCGAGGCCTTGAAGAAGATGGCCGCCGCCGGCTACGCCACCCACCAGACCGGCCCGCACCGGTTCCAGATCACCCAGGCCGGGATCGACGCCGCCGGCACCATGCCGCCGCCCGCCCCGCGCACACCCCGCAGCGGCCGCACAGCTGGGCGGCGGCAGCCCGTCACCCGCCCGAACGGTGACCTGTACTTCCCCCGCAAGCTCGCCGGCGCCACGGACGTGGACGTGCTGCGCCGGCTCCGCGACAAGCGCATCCCCGTGCTGCTCTACGGCCCGCCCGGCACCGGCAAAACCGCCCTGGTGGAGGCCGCGTTCCCGGACCTGCTCACCGTCGCCGGCACCGGCGACACGGTGGTGGAGGACTTCCTCGGCAACTTCATCCCCCTCCCGGATGGCGGGTTCGAGTTCGTCTACGGCCCCCTCGTCGTCGCGATGCGCGAAGGGCGGGCGCTGCTGGTCGACGACGCCACCCTCATCCCCCCGAAGGTCCTGGCCGTGCTGTACCCGGCGATGGACGGCCGCCGCGTGATCACCATCCCCGGCTACCGCAACGAACGCGTCGAAGCCGCCGACGGGTTCTACGTGATCGCCGGCCACAACCCCGGCGTCCACGGCGCCATCCTGACCGAGGCGCTCGCCTCCCGGTTCGACGTGCACATCGAGGTCACCACCGACTGGGACCTCGCCCGCCACCTCGGCGTCCCCCGACCCGCCGTCGAGGCCGCCATCACCCTGAACGCCGACCTCGCAGCCGGGCGCATCGGCTGGGCGCCGCAACTACGCGAGCTGCTCGGCTACACCCGCGTCAGCAAAACCCTCGGCCCGGCGGCCGCAGTGGCGAACCTCGTCGGCCGCGCCCCGGCCGAGGACCGCGAGCACGTCCTCGCCGCCCTCCGCACGCGGTTCGGCACGGACATCACCCCACTGACCCTCGGCAAACAACACTGATCAACTGGAAGGACCCGTTGATGTCTCATCCCTCCACCCACCGGGCCGCCGGCTCCGGCATCGCGGCTGCCAGCGTCTCGGACTGGCAAGCCTGGAGCGACGCCTGGACCCGGCACATCCCGGTCCTGACCGGCCGCACCGACCTGACCGTCACCGTCGCCCCCGGCGCGGGCGGCGGCGCCCCCGCCTGCTTCTACCCCGACGCCCGCCGCATCGAAGTCGACGCCACCCACATCGGCGCCCCCGACATCACCGACCCCCGCCGCGCCGGCCACAAACGGATCGTGCCGACCGCCTACGGGCTGCTCGTGCACGAAGCCGCACACGCCACCCACAGCCTGTGGACAACACCCGCGGGCACCCCGCCAGTCGTCGCCGCCGTCGCCGACCTCCTCGAGGAGTCCCGCGCCGAGAACCGGCACCGCGGCAGGCGGCGCGCCGACCGCCGGTGGCTGCGCCACACCGTCACCACCCTGCTCGACCCCGCCGACGCACCGGTGGACGACCCGTGGCACGCCGCCCACCTCGCCGGACTGCTCCTCGCCCGCGTGGACGCCCGCATCATCACCGCCAAAGACATCCGCGGGGTACGGGCCGCCGTCACCGCCGTGTTGGGCCGCAAGAAACTGCGGCAGCTGCGCGACATATGGCGCCAGGCCCACACCCTCGGCGACACCGACGCCACCGGAATGATCGACCTGGCGTGGCGGTGGTGCCGCATCCTCGACATCGACCCCCACCAACAGCCGCAGCCCCCGCGACCCCACCCCGGCGAGTTCGCCGGCAAGCTCGCCCAAGCCCTCGCCGACTACCTCGCCCACACCCTCGGCCTGACCCACGCCGAGTACACCGCGAAGCAGATCCACGCCCGGCACGGGGCACCCGCGTCGTGGACGCGCCGCGACCCCACCGACGCCGAACGCGCCGCCGCCCGCACCCTGGCAGCACGGTTGCGCCGCGCCCGTACCCACTCACCGGAACCCGACACCCGGCCCAGCCCGATCCCACCCGGACGGCTACGCACCCGACACGCCATCACTGCCAAAGCGCAGATCGCCGCCGGCAGCATGCCCACCGCCACACCGTGGCAGCGCCGCGCCCAGATCCCGCCGCCGAAACCGCACCTGCACCTGGCCGTCCTCGTCGACACCTCCGCATCCATGCGCTCCTACGCGGCGCCGATGTCCTCAGCCGGGTGGATCCTCGCCCACGCCGCCGCCACCAACCAGGCCACCACCACCATGATCGGGTTCGGCAGCCGCGCAACCCTGCTCGTGCCACCACGGCAGCGGCCCGCCCACGTCCTCGACATGAGAGCTGCCGGGGGCACCACCGCGTTCATCGACGCGGTGAAACTCGCCGACCAGCTGCTGCAGCTGCGTCAACCCGGCAGGTTGCGGATGCTCGCCGTCGTCTCCGACGGCGACCTGCCCGACGCCGCACCGGTACAGCGGCTGATCACGACCCTGCACCAGGGCGGGTGCGCGGTGCTGTGGCTGCGCCCCGCCGACCTGGCCGGGCACACCTTCACCGACACCACCACCCTGATGGTCGCCGACCCGGTGCAGGCCGTCGACGCGATCGCCGACGCCGCCGTCACCGCGCTCGAACACGCCTGACAACCCTCTCCACCCAGCACGGCGCCGAGGCCGGCTGCCAGGCACGACCGACACCAACAGCCGCCACGATCGCTGGCCGCTCCCGCTGCTGGTGCTGCCTCCACCCCGCCGCTGACCTCGCGTTCTCGCATCGCACGAACCAGGCCGTTGCCCGGCCACCCGCGCACACCCGCGCAACCCCGGGCACGGCCGACCGGCCGTGCCCGGGGTTGCCCAACGCTCGAAAGGGAACCTCATGGCACTGCCACCGCCCATCCGCCCAGCCGACGCCCCGCCGCCGCGCCCCGCCGGCCGGTCGGCGCAGAAGCCGCAACCGCGCATCGCCGTCGTCGGCGGATCCCTCACCGGCTGCGCCGCCGCGCTGCTGCTCCTGCACGCCGGCTTCACCCAGGTCACCATCTACGAAGCCGCCCCCGACGCCGCGCCGCGCGGCGGCGGGCTGATCGGCCTGGAACACCCCGCCCTCGACATCCTCGACCGCCTCGGCATCGACCAAAGCGAGTTCGTCGCCCACGACTCCGAGACCGTCCGCCGAGTCACCGTCCGCGCCCGCCAGCCCATCCACACCCTCCGGCAGGCCTACCCAGGCCGCAACACCACCTGGACGCTGCTACACGCCGCCCTGGCCACCCGCCTGCCCGCCGGGGTGCTGCGCACCGGCCGCCGGGTCGCCGCGCTCGGCGTCCACCACACACAACCCGTCCTCACCTTCGGCGACGGCTCCCGCGAAGTCGCAGACCTGGTGGTCTTCGCCGACGGCCGCACCTCCACCGGGCGCCGCCTGCTCGACCCCGCGCGGCGGCTGCGGTACGCCGGCTACGTCGCCCACCGCGGCCACGCCCCCACCCCCAACCAGCCGCTGCGGGACTTCCTCCGCCTCGAGCCAGGACCCGGCTGCCAGTACAACGTCGCCCCGGTCCCCGGCGGGCTGGACTGGACGCTCTACCTCACCTGCAGCCCCACCGCCTACGCCCAGCACTTCGGGGCGCCACCCGAACGACGGACCTTCGCCCTGCCCCATCACGTCGGGCCAGCGGCCCGCGCACACGTCGACGCACACGCCGCACGGCTGCTCCCCGCCGCCCACGCCGCGATCGTGCACGCCACCACCGCGCGGATGGCCGTGCCAGTGATGGACATCGACCCACCCACCCGCATGGCCTGGCCCGCCGGGCGCGGCTGGGCGGTGCTCCTCGGCGACGCCCTCGCCCCCGTACGCCCGCACACCGCCCGCGGCGCGAACAACGGCATCGAACAGGCCGCCGGCCTCGTGGCCGCCCTCACCCAACACCACCGCTGGGGCGCCGACCTGGCCGCGGCCCTGCACGGCTGGCAACGCCGCCACCTGCCCGCCGCAATCGCCGCCGTCCACCAAGGCCCCGCCATCGGCGCCCGCCTCGGCCTCGGCCACCACCCCCACCAAGCGACCCCGTCGACCTGACCCATCCACCGGCGGCGGACGCGTGACCTGCCGCCGGCCCCGACCGCCAACCCCGCACGCCACACCCGGCGTTCGCGGAGCCACCTACGACGAAGGAGCCATCCATGACGCACAACCAGCCGGCCCGGCTGCCGGTAACCTCGATCAGCGACCTGCTCGCCGCCGTGCCCTACCTGCTCGGCTTCCACCCCGCCGACAGCCTCGTCACCATCGGAATCACCGGCCACCGCATCACCGTGGCCGCCCGAACCGACCTCCCCGCACCCGCCACCATCCCCGACTGGGCGCCCCGGGCGGCGCGGCAGCACCTCGCCCTGCTGCGCAACGTCGACGCCACCACCGCCATCCTCATCGGCTACGGACCCGCCACCACCGTCACCCCGGTCATCGACGCGATCACCCCACCCCTACACGCCGCGGGCATCACCATCGTCGACACGCTGCACGTCACCGACGGCCGCTACCATTCCGCGACGCGCTAAGACGATATCGGCACCATTAGCCGCCAGATCGGCGAAGGTGTGCACACACTATAAGTGAAGGATAGCTACGCCTGTGTCGATTCTTCGCGGGCCTTAACGGAATCGGTTGCGACAGTTTTACGGTCTTCCGACAGGCCGACAGCAAGACAGACGCACCCCGCCGCCGTTGCTACGACGAATAGCATGATAATTCCCCACAGTCGATGCACGGGCATGGTGAGGAGAGCGACGGCGGCTGCGATGAGCAGAAGAAGCAACCCGGAGCGGATCTTGGCGTTGGACATGCCGAAATCATATCATCGACCCATAGACAAGTTTCGGGGGCCCGGCGAAAGCTCGCGGACCCCCGAGACTTGTCAAATTGCCATTACAGGTAGCTCGCCGAGGTCGACTTTCTCAACTTGGCAGGAGCGCCTGAGTAGCTGATACTGAACAGGCCCCAGGCAGCGCTGGCACTGAAGCCGGCAGTGCCGTCCTGATTGTGCTCGAACTGGAACTGCGCACCGAGCTTCGCCGAACCGCAGTTACTGGCGCCCGTCTTGTTGTAGGTGACCTTGAAGTATCCGTTGTCAGTCAGCAGTTTGAACCCGCTCGTGCGGTCACGGATGCCGAAGATCGGGCTTCCGTTGACTCCGCCGTCATCGACGTAGGTCTGGCCGGTGTAGTCGACGCCGGCGTAGTCGGCCGCCTTCCTTACCAGCGATCCAGTCCGGAAGCAGCCGCCCCCGAGGTTCGACTGAACGGTCGCAACATCGTCGGGGTTGCTGCCGTTGACGTAGTTGTCGCGGAAGTTCCACGACCCGGTCACCACCCGTTCAAGTACAGGTCATAGTTGAGAGTCATCGCGACGCTGAAGGCGTCGGTCGGGACCGCTGCGAGCGTCCCTGCCGAGGTGGCCTGAGGCTTGGCCGCCTCCCGTGCCGCCAGTTCGGCCTCCGCCTCAGCGGAGGTCAGGTCCCGGTCGATGCCGTTGATGCGGACCTGCATGGGGGGAAGGCCGTACTTCGTCAGGAGCTTGTCGATTCCCGTGTAGTCCGTCGGATGCGCGTCGGTGTACGCGTCGATCTCAGCCTGGGCAGCAATTCTCCAATCCTTTGCCATGGCCGGGGTGTGTCCGGTCGACGCAATGGCGATTGCGCCCAGTACGGCAATCGCCATCCGGACGCTGATAGAGCGATACTTCACTTCCCCTGTCTCCCTACTGTAGACGAGATGGGGGGCCGCGCGGAAAAGATGAATTGCGGGCACCACGACTGCGCGAAATCGCCGCGAGTTCACCTGACGCCCATACTCCCCGTTTGAATCCCCGTTGAGGAAGATCTCAACGCATAGACGAAAGACTGTCAACCGCCTCACGTACAGTAGTCGCGACAGTGTTACTGTCGGTATTCCCCTTCGTCAATGATCCGGCGGCTCTTGATATTGGCACGCTCGGGCTGGGCGAAATGTCGCCCAGATTGCGACAGGCGGGCAAGGGTAGACCCTACGCAAAGTTACCTCAGCGTAGATGGCGGCGACACCCTTCGTAGCGACCCAATGTGCCCGGCTGTCTCCATCTGAGCCGGGATCGCCACGAAGGACAGCGCTGATTGTCGACGGATCATGGCCGGATCGAGGACGAGTCGGCATGGAGGGCAACTTGTCTTGTTTGGTCCGACGGCTGTCGGCAGACTCCTGTCAGGCATATTCCTGAGTCGCCGCGCAGACGCCGACAACATGTCCCTGACCGAAATCCAGGTGAGAGGTCCACGGCGGCCGGGAGCTGTACATACGGCGATACCGACCAAGTGCCAGTAGGACACACACGGCGATGAGGGCGGCGGTGACACGGATCGCGCCCAGGCACCAGCTCATGGAGGACGCGGGAGACCAGCTCGACGGTGGGCAGCAGCGCCAGGGGCGGCCAGACGGCGACGAGCTGGGTGATGGGGTTCGGCCGGGCGTGCAGGACGTTCGCCGCCACTGACGCGGCGACGCCGAGGGTGAGGGTGGCCCGTACCGCCCACCGCAGCCTGCGTAGCTGCGTGCCCGTCATGGTGCTCTCGGCGGTGGGCGTCGCGACCGGGACGGCTGCCGGTTGTGGCGTGCTGCTCATCGCGCCGGCCTGTCGGCGACGCGACGCGGGTCGCGGCGGGAGCGCACCTCGGCGATGAGCCGGTCGGCGAGGGCGAGGGTGTCGTCGCTGGGTTCGGTGTCGATTTCGGCGAGGCGTTGGGTCAGGGTGCGGCGCAGCGCACGGATGGCGTCCAGGTCGCCGAGTTGGGCGTGGGCGCGTATCGCCTGCTGGTAGAGCTGTTCGTTGTAGGGGTGGTGTGGCAGGGCGGTGGCGCAGACGGTGGCCTGCTGGTCGGGTTGGTCGGTGAGTTCCTCGAGCAGCGCGGTGACGGCGTCGAGGGCTTCGCGTTGCACGCCGTGGCGGTGGGGTTCGAGCCATTCGTAGTCGCAGCCCTCGGCGAGGGGCCGGTAGGTGTCGACGGCGTGCCGGAGCGCGTGGAGGCGTTCGGCGCGGGTGCCGGTGGTGGCACGTATGGCGGCGCGCAGCCGCCACAGGTCGATGTCGAACCGGTCGGGGTTGAGTTGGTAGCGGTGGTGGAGCCGGGTGATGTAGGTGCCGGGGCCGGCGTGGTGGCGGAGCATGGCGCGCAGGTCGGAGATGTAGGTGTGCAGCCGGTGGGTGGCTTTGCTGGCGGGGGCGTCTGGTAGGAGGTCGTCGAGGATCGCCTCGGCGGGGGCATCGCCGCCGCACACGGCCAGGTAGACCAGCAGTTCCATGGACTTGGCGCGCAGCGGGCGCGGGGGGTTGGTGCCGATGATGGCGGGCCGGCCGAGCACCGTCACCTCGACCCGGTCGCGCGACGACACCGCGCCGGCCGTGGCTGTGGCGACCGGACCCTGCCGGGGGTCGGGCGATGGCCGGCCGGGGAGGTTGCCAGCGTCGGCGGAGGGGCGATCGATGCTGGTGGGGCGCGCGTTCGCCTCGCAGCCGGGCCGGTGAGGGCTGGCCGTGGTGCTGCCGGTGTCGGTGTGCGGGCTGGCGGCGGTGTCCGCGCTGCCGTCTGGGTGTTTCAGGGGCGCCGGGTCGGCGATGCCGTCAGCGGCGGACGCCGCGGCGGTGTGAGCTGGAGACGCCGGAGGTGGGGACGGCGGTGCGGCGCCGGTGGGGGTGGGTTCCGGGTGCTCGCCGGTGTGGGATTCCGCCAGGGTCACCAGGATGTCGATGGTGTCGGTGGGGTTGAGCACGGCAAGTCGGCCGATATCGGCGGGATGGAAGCCGTGGTGGGCGTTGCTGTCGGTGCGGCGGACGGTGCCGTCGTCGCCGACGACGGCGATGTCACCGTGAGGCCAGGCGCCGAGCAGCACACCATGTATGTCCAAGCGGTGGCCTTGCGTGAGCAGGGCGGCGACGCGCGCCCGTTCATGGCGGCCCGCCGCGTCGGCCAGCAGCATGAGCGGCGCGAGGGCTTCGTCGTCGATGCCGGCGGCCCGCAGGTCGGCGACGGTGTCGACCTCGTGCTGGTAGACCAGCCGGGTCCGGTGCATGGTCTGTTCCTCGAGAATATCCAGGGCTTCGCTGAGGTCGGCGGTGACGGTCAACCTCGGGGTGCGGGGCAGGCTGCTGGCGGCAGCGCCCAACAGGGCTGCCGCGGTCGTGACGGGAACGATCACGCGGGTACGGGCGCCGGGATGCTCCTCGCCGCCGGCGGCGAGGGCAGCGGCGAGGAAGCCGCGGGCGGCGGCGTCGGCGCCCGGCCCGGTCAGGCCGAGTCCCGCCAACGGCCACGCCAGACGGTGATCGAGGGCCGGCGCCACCGGCCCGGCGACATCCGTGGCGTCACCGCCACCGATGCACCTGGCCGGGTCGGAGACGAACTCAGCCCGGCCGCTGCCGTCGACCGGTGACGGACGGCTGTCGCCGGGCCGCTGGTCGCGGCGGGGATTCGTGCCCCGGGCGGGGTGGGATGCGCTGGCGGCGGCGTGGAGTCCGCGTCGGATGGCGCGGATCGCGCGGGGCATGGGCGCCAGGTCCGGGTCGGACGTGTGTGATCGATCGGACGGCGGGCGGGTGCGGTAGCGGCGTTGCCGGTGCGCCCAGACCAGAACGACCGCAGTCGTGATCGCCACAGCCAACCCGCCATCAACCCAGCCACCGGGGAGCCAGACGCCGTCACCCGATCGCCGCGGGCGGCTTGTGTCACCCGCGCCGGGAGTGGGGGTGGTGGCATCACCGGCAGGGCCGGCGCCGGTGGGCGTCGGGCTCGCCGTCGCGGCACCGCCGGCGGGAGCGTGCGACGCGGCGCTGGCGGATACTCTGTCGCCCGGGGCAGCGCCGATCTCGGGTGTGGCCGCTTCAGGTTGGGCCGGCGGTCGTGCGGGAGCTGCAGGGCGGGAGCCTCCGGCGGGTGCCGCGGCGGTGGGCAGGTGAAGCTTCCAGCCCGGGTAGATGAGGTCCGGGTCGCGCAGGACGCCGCCGACGTCGGGGAAGCGGGCGCCGCGGTTGAGCGCGAAGATCTCCGGCCAGCGGTCCGCGTCTCCGAGGCATCCCTGCGCGATGCTGGACAAGGTATCGCCGCGGCGCACCGTGTAGGTCGTCCTTTCGGCGTCGGCATCGTGGCGGAAGGAAACGGCCCGCGCGGCAGCGAGGTCGCCTCCGGCGGTGGCGCCCGGGCCTGAAAGGCCCGGGCGGTGCGTCTCCTCGACGGCGATGCCGGTGAGGGCGCCAGCCTGAGCGGGTGCCGCCCCGGCCGCCGTGCTCACGGCGGTCGCGCCCAGCACGGCCGCCGTCAGACCCTGCAACGGCCCGGGTACCCGCACGGTCGGCAGCCACCGCAGCACCCGAGCAGCCCGCGCGTACACGCGGACGGTGACCGCGGCGGCGACCAACCCCCACAACAACCACGCCGCGATGTAGGCGAGCCCGGCAAGGAAACCGGCGCTCAGCGGTTCCTGGACCCAGCCGCGCAGCACGGCCGTCCACGACACCCCCGGGCTCGGCCAGCTGGCCATGCGGACGAGCACCGCCGGTACCGCGACGAGCAGCACAATGACCGCCGTGCCGCCGGCGACCGACGCGGTTACGATTCTCATCGTCCCTCCCACCGGGCGTTCACATCGACACCACCAGCGGCAGCAGGCCTCCTCGGGCCTCGGAGCGCTTGCAGTGAACCGACGGTAGGGCCGCCAAGAGGCCGCGGCGGGGCTTCGGCAGCTGACGGGACCTCACACGGCCTCACACGACCTCACAACCGCAGCTCACCGAGCCACCGACCCAAGCGGCGACGGTGCCGAGCCCGTCTGCGCCTTCTCTCCGTCATGCCGTCATGACGCCGGTCATGACGGCATGACGGCACGAGCCCCGATTCCCCGCGGTGCATGGCCCCGGGGATCGGGATGAGTTAATCCCTGCCGCCACGGTGTCGAGGCGCTCTCGCCCGTCAACGCCCGTGCGACTGCGCTCGTGGGTTCGGTACCGCCGCCTCTCGTGAGCGTGGAAGCCCGTAGGTCCTCTGCTGCAGGAGGAGATGCTCGACGAGCAGGAGCACCCATCAATTACCGTCGAATCCTCTCCAAGGAAGACGAATAGGATGATGACCCACGATTAGTGGTATAGTGTACGATTCCTTGGTTTCACTTCGCACGCGGAGCGTTCAGGCATCCGATGCGTCGAGCAGTGACGTGGCAGGTGCGCCGCGCGTGTATTCGCCGGCTTGCCACCGGAATCCATCAGCCGATCTCGTAAGGATGCAACCAGACGGCCATGGGCTGGCGTACTACAACGTGAGCACGATGGGAGGCGGCGGGTGCCGGATGTCGACGGCTTCGACGAGTTCTACCGCAGTACGCGACAACGGCTACTCCGGTACGTGTATCTGCTCACCGGTGATCTCGCCGAGACGCAGGACGCGGTGCAGGAGGCGTACATGCGAGCCTGGCAGCGCTGGTCGACCGTGAGCGGGTACGCCGACCCGGAGGCGTGGATGCGGGTGGTGGCCGCCCGACTGGCGATCAGCCGGTGGCGCTCACTGCGCCGGCGGCTGCAGGCCCACGTGCGCCACGGCGGGCCGGGCGTGGTTCCGCCGCCGGGCACGGAGACCGTCGAGGTGGTCACGGCGCTACGCCAGCTGCCAGAGGACCAACGGGTCACTATCGCCCTCTACTACCTGATGGGCATGCCGGTCGCCGAAGTAGCCCGGGAACTTGACGTTCCGCTTGGAACCGTGAAAGCCCGACTTTCGCGTGGCCGGTCGGCGCTGGCCGGCCTGCTCGCCGAGCGCGAACTGGAGGTTGCCGATGTCTGAGCGTCCTGAGCCAATCGCCGAGCGACTGGTCGCGATCCTCGACGCCGACCTGGCCAGCGTTCGTTTGCCGGATGCGGCTCAGGTGCGGGCACGTGCACGACGACAGACCCGTCACACGTTGATCGCTGCAGTCACCGCCGTCGGATTCGCGGTGACGGCCATGGCCGCCCTCGGCTCGATGGCCCCTTCCACGTCAGGCGGTGCCACGTCGTCCGTCGCGCCACAGGTGTCGCCCCCGTCAGTCGTGCCTTCCGCGTCGCCCTCGGTCGCGCCGGCCGTGGCGATCCCGCCGGAGGCGCTGCTGCAGCCCGAGGACGTGGGCCCCGGTCTTGTGATCGAACGCGTGAACGTACTGGAGGACGGAACTGGCTATTACGCGAATGCCATGGCGGTCAAGTCCGTGCTACTGCCGGTCCAGGCGATGTGTCCGGCGTACCAGGCCTTGAACCTGCCGCCTCGGTCCTCCCGGTACTACAGAGAACACACCGTGCAACGGCCAGCGACCACCCGTGGGCGCCCAGAACAGATCGATCCGGAGGTGCAGGAGTCGGTGGTTCGGCTTACAGACGAAGCAACCGCTGCCAAGGTCCTCGACGACGTGCGCCTGGTGGTCACCACCTGCGCGAGGTACGTCTCTGCTGGACCGATCACCCAGGGCGGCGTCGTGGCCCAGGCTGAGGCGACACACGAGTGGAGCGCGCTCGACGCAGACTTCATCGGGGCGGGATCGCTGATCGTGCGGCACTCAATCAGTGTGCGACGTGCGGGGAGCGGGGAGATGGTGGAGCGTTCCGCGTACCTGAGTGGGTACGTGCGGGTCGGTGACTTGGTGGCCGTGCTGACGCAGCTCGACGACGATCCGCAACGAGCCCGGGACCTCACCGTTCGCGCCGCGCAGCGACTCTGCGCCGCCACACCGCGCTGCTGAGCTCTGGCCCCCGCTAACGTTGAGCCGGCTCTTCGCCCATGTGGACGGAGTCCGGTGCGGCGGACTGGCTGTCCCGTACGGGCTGGAGGCAGGTCAAGCAGCAACCAGTCGGGCTGCCGATGGAGAGGAGACGAAGGAAGATCGATGAAAGCCCATTAAAACACCTAACCGACCTGGGCCGACCCGCTGCAAGGGATGCCCCGTAGTTGAGTTCGCCGTCGACAATGTGATCCTGATCACTGTCAGCGGCTACTGCCCGTGGCATCACAGCTTCGGTAGGCCAACACAGCAGGAATCTAAGGGCTGTCTCGTAACTGGATGGAGTGGTTGCCTGCGCCGGGCTTCTCGGTCACCAGGTCAAAGCGATGTTGTGCAGATTGGCAATGCCGGAAGCAGCATCGGTCAATGTGTGGGCGGCGCGGC
>NZ_RAQQ01000044.1 GCF_003610785.1 Micromonospora globbae | reverse complement strand
TCGCCGCGTTCGCCGCCCTCGCCGACCCCATCAACCGCGCCTACTACGACCGCAAAAGAGCCGAAGGCAAACGCCACAACGCCGCCCTCATCTGCCTTGCCCGACGCCGCTGCGACGTCCTATTCGCGATGCTCCGCCACAAGACCCCCTACCAACCACGCCCGACGGCCCCCGTCGCTGCTTGACGAAACCCATAGGGACACCCCCCGGTGCGCGGTGCCCGCCGGAGGGTGACGCCAGATGGCGCCATGACGCCACCACCTCTGCCGCCGATGGCATCAAATGCTGTTGCCGTGACGCCACGATGATGCCATAGTGGTGTCATGGAACTACGCGCTTACGTCGACGCGATCCGGCACCAGCTCGCGGTGGCCGCGGCCGCCGGTGGCGACGACGCTCGGGAACTGGCCGAGCGCCTCACCGCACCGCTGGAGTCCGCGGTCCGGCTCGCCCTGCTGGACGCGCTCTCCGAAGCGGCCACCGAGATCACCCGCGATCTGGCGCCCGGCTCGGTCGACCTGCGCCTGCGTGACCGGGAGCCGAGCTTCGTCGTGACGCCACCGCCCGCCGAGCAGTGGGCCGAGGACGTCGCCGCGCCGGCGCCGGCAGTGCATCCGCTGCCGCCGCCACCCGCCGACGGCGAGGACGAGGCGACCGTGCGGATCAGCCTCCGCCTGCCGGAACACCTCAAGGCCCGCGTCGAGCAGGCGGCGGCCGCCGCCGGCGTCTCGATCAACACCTGGCTGATCCGGGCTGCGGCCGCGGCCGTCGAGGGAGGCAACCAGGCCGGCCAACCCGGCGGCCCCCGGCGTACCGGCACCCCCACCGGGGGTCAGCGCTTCACCGGCTGGGTGCGCTAGCCGCACCGGCCCCCACCGACCACCCGAGAGGGGAGCACCATGCCATCCTTCGACACCCCCGGACCGATCTCGGTATCGATCGAGCTCGTCGCCGGCGACGTGCGGATCACCGCCGGTCCGCGGACCGACACCGTCGTGCAGGTGCGGCCGGCCGACGAATCCGACGACCGCGACGTGCGCGCCGCCGCGCAGACCCGTGTGGAGTACGCCTCCGGCCGGCTCGTCGTCCGCGGGCCCCGGCAACCCAACTTCGGCATCTTCGGCAAGACCGGGTCCGTCGAGGTGACCATCGACCTGCCGGCGGGCTCCGGCGTCGACGGGAAGCTGGGCGTCGGCGCCGTCAACTGTGCCGGATCCCTGGCCGACTGCCGGCTCAAGACCGGCGCCGGTGACCTCCAGGTCGAGGACGCCGGCGCACTCACCCTCGTCACCGGCTACGGCGCGGCCATCGCCGAGAACGTGGCGGGTGACGCCGAGGTCACCACCGGATCCGGCAAGCTCAGCCTCCGCGCCGTGGGCGGCCAAGCCGTCCTGAAGAACAGCAACGGCGACACGTGGGTCGGCGAGGTCGGCGGTGAACTGCGGGTCCGGGCCGCGAACGGCCACATCGTCGCCGAGCGCTCCGCCGCCTCGGTCACGGCGACCACCGCCAACGGCGAGATCCGCATCGGCGAGATCGTCCGGGGCGTGGCGACGGTGCGCACCGCGGCCGGGCGCATCCAGGTCGGCATCCGGCGTGGCACCGCGGCCCTGCTCGACCTGCACACCAGCTTCGGCAAGGTCCACAACGACCTCGACGCCACCGCCGGTCCCGCCGACACCGACGAGAAGGCCGAGGTGCGGGCGCGCACCTCGTTCGGCGACATCCTGATCCACCGCTCCTGAAGCGTCCCACCCACCGACTGATCCGGTCCCGGCCCTCCGCCGGGACCGGGAACGGCGCACGCCTCCATACCCCCGGTCCGCCCGTCCGGCCCGACCGGCGATGCCGCGCGCCTCCGTACCCGTGCACCACCCGACCAGTGGAGGAAGCAATGGCGGTAACGACCGCGACAAGGCCGGCCATCTCGGTGTCCGGCCTGCGCAAGACCTTCGGGGACAAGGCCGTCCTCGACGGCATCGATCTCATGGTCACCGAGGGCACGGTCTTCTCGCTGCTCGGGCCCAACGGCGCGGGCAAGACCACCATGGTGCGGATCCTGTCCACCCTGATACCCGCGGACGGCGGATCGGTCCGCGTGGCCGGCCACGACCTCACCGCGCAACCCGACCGCGTACGGGCGGCGATCGGCGTCACCGGACAGTTCTCCGCCGTCGACAACCTCCTCACCGGCGAGGAGAACCTCAAGCTGATGGCCGACCTGCACCACCTGGGCCGCGCCGAGGGCAGGCGCCGCATCGCCCGGCTGATCGACCGCTTCGAGCTCGGTGAGATGGCCCGCAAGCCCGCCTCCGTCTACTCCGGCGGGATGCGTCGCCGCCTCGACCTGGCCATGACCCTGGTCGGCGACCCGCGCCTGATCTTCCTCGACGAACCCACCACCGGCCTGGATCCCCGCAGCCGGCACGCCATGTGGCAGATCATCCGCGGACTCGTCGCCGAGGGCGTCACCGTGTTCCTGACCACGCAGTACCTCGACGAAGCCGACCAACTCGCCCATCACATCGCCGTGCTCGACCACGGCCGGATCGTCGTCGAGGGCGCCCCCGACGACCTCAAGCGCCGCATCCCGGGCGGGCACATCCTGCTGCGCTTCGCCGACCCGACCGCGTTGGACACCGCCGCCCGCAGTCTCGCCGTCGTCCAGCGCGACGACGACGCCCTCACGTTGCAGGTACCGAGCGACGGCGACGTCCGCTCGCTGCGAGCGGTGCTGGACCGCCTCGACGACGCGCACGTCGAGGTCGACCACCTCTCGATCCACACGCCCGACCTCGACGACGTCTTCTTCGCCTTCACGGGCACGCCCGCTTCCGCCGCCGCACCGGCCGCCACCACCGGGGGACACCGATGACCAGCCTCGCCTACACCCTGACCGACTCGGCGACCATGCTTCGCCGACAGATCCGCCACATGCGGCGCTACCCGTCGCTGACCGGGATGCTCATCGGCATGCCGGTGGTCCTCCTGCTGCTGTTCGTCTACGTCTTCGGCGAGACGCTCGGCGCCGGTCTCCCGGGTGGCGGCGGTGACCGCGGCGCCTACATGAACTATCTGGTCCCCGGCATCCTGCTGTTCGCCCTCACCGGCACCGCGCAGGGAACCGCCATCTCGATCGCCATGGACACGACCGAGGGCATCGTCGACCGCTTCCGCACCATGGCCATCTCCCGGTCCTCCGTCCTCACCGGACACGTGCTCGGCAGCCTCGTACAGGCCATGCTCTGCATCGCCGTCCTGCTCGCCATCTCGATCGCCATCGGCTTCCGCCCCACCGCCACACCGGTCGAGTGGCTCGCCGCCGTCGGCGTGCTCGTGGCGACCGCGTTCGCGCTGACCTGGCTGTCGGTCGCGCTCGGCCTGGTCAGCGACAGCGTCGAGACCGCCAGCAACCTGCCCATGTTCCTGACCCTCATGCCGTTCCTCGGCAGCGGGTTCGTCCCCACCGACACCATGCCCTCCGGCCTGCGGTGGTTCGCCGACTACCAGCCGTTCACGCCCGTCACCGAGACGCTGCGCGGGCTGCTGCTCGGCTCGAAGATCGGAGACAGCGCCCTGATGGCCCTGGCCTGGTGCGCGGTGATCTCGCTGCTGTCGTACCTCTGGGCGAAGCGGGCCTTCCACCGCAGGGCCGCCCGGTAGCTCGACCACGGCAAAGGGGCGGACGCCCATGCGTCCGCCCCTCGCCGTCTCGTCGGCGCGGGTCCGCCCGCGCCGGCGGGACTACCGACCGGTGACGGTGATCGTCGCCGAGCGGTAGTTGTCGCGCTTGCCGTCGTTCGTCGGGTCGTAGCCCTTCTCGACGTTGCCGGCGGCGTCGACCGAGAACCAGCGGAACGTGGTCGTCTCGGTCACGTGGAACACCTGACCCGGCTCGCGGAACTCGGTCGCCTCGTAGCGGGGCGACTCGAGCGTGGGCCGGCTGCCGTCGGTCGTGTAGTAGATGGTCGCCGGCTCGCTGGTCTCGAAGCGCACGTCGACGGGCCCGGAGTAGGTGCCGCCGCCGGGGACGAGCTGGGACGTCGGCTTCTTCTTGTCCTTGCCCCAGTCCGCCGCGACCCGGAACATCTCCATGATCCCGTTGGCGTACTCCATCGTCTCGGAGTGGCCGCTGACGAGATCCGGCGTCCCCACCCACGGCGGCTGGAACGAGCCACCCTGCCAGTTGCCGGTGGCCGGGTTGTAGACCGAGCCGCCGACCTCCCAGCCGAAGGCGTAGATGCCGTACGTGTGGTACAGGTCCTCGCGCACGTTGCCGGCGGAGGAGTAGAGGACGTCCGAGGAACCACCGACGTTCTCCGGCGTGACGACGGTCTGCCGGTGCGCCTTGACCTGCGACAGGATCCGGGAGGCCGACTGCCAGTAGAACGCCTCGTCACCCAGCGGCGGGCGCGGCGTGGTGATCCGCCCGTCGGCGATGTAGGCGCCCGGCTGCCAGAACAGCTGGCCGCCGTTGGAGTGCACCGACATCATGAACTTGATGTTCCGGTAGTTCTCGACCAGCCAGATGATGTTCTTCGACTCCGGCTCGGACAGCTTCGCCGGCCCCTGGTAGGTGTCGCTCACGCAGTTGGTCGACCCGCCCGCGTAGCCGTCGTGGCCCGACCCGACCCGGTAGTTCCGGTTCAGGTCGACGCCCCAGGAGTTGCGCCGGCCCGGGTCGGCGTTCTCGTCCGGGCAGTGGTTCGTGAGGTTGCGGCGCTGCGAGGCGAAGTTGTAGAAGCTGTAGTTCGCCCCGTCGGGGTTGTTCGACAGGATGAAGAAGACGTCGGTGTTGTCGACGATCTTCTTCGTGTCCCAGTCGGACTTGTAGTTGTGCACCAGGCGCTCGGCCGCCTCCAGGCTGGTCGTCGCCGGCACCCACTCACGGGCGTGGTCCTGCGCCTGGATCAGCACACCCGGGTTGCGGCCGTCGCGGTGCTTGCCGATCCGCAGCACCGGGATGGTCGCCGGGCCGCGCGGCACCTCGCCCTCCGGCGCACCGGCACGCTTCTGGTCGAGGAAGTCGGTCAGCGCGACCGGGCCGGTCGTCGGGGCGACGATGCCGGTGCCGGCGTTCGTACGGTAGGGGTGCGCCCGGTCGACGAGGCCCTGGGACTGGCTCTCCAGGGCCGCCGCCACCTGGGCGGCCGTGCTCGCGAGCGCGCCGGCGGCGTCCTTCGCGAGCAGGACGCGGATCGCCTTGCCCTGCACCTCGACGCTGAGCGGGAGGCTGGCCCCCGGCCGCTCGACGAACTCGACGGTGATGTCGTTGCCACCCTCGTGGCCCCAGGCCGCCGAGCTGACGACGACCGCGGACTGGCCGGTGCCGCCGATCGTGGCCTGCGCCTTGCGCTGGTAGCCGTTCGTCTTGTTCGGCAGGTAGACGATCTCGGCGATGTCCGGGTACTCGCGGGCGATCTCCTCCGCGCGGCTGTAGAGCTGCTGCGGCGTCCGGTAGCCGTCGACGAAGTCCCACTTGTAGCCCGGATTCGACGTCAGCGGCGGCGGGGCGTCCTCCAGCCAGTCCGAGACGAAGCCCGTCGTGACGCCACCGGTCGAACTCGTCACCCGGATCTGGCTCGGGCGGGTGTCGAGCTTGAACAGGTTCCGGTGGAACATGTACTGCCCGGAGTCGACGAACCGGCTCATCGTCCGGGCGAAGCCGAACGGCGTGTCCTTGCCCGAGTCGTTCTCGAGCTGCATCGTGACGACCGGATTCGACTGCTGCCCTTCGGTGGTCCGGGCCTCGACGTACAGGAAGCCCTGGCCCTTCGTGGTGAACCAGTCGGCGCGGACGACCCGTACCGTCGCCTCGTGGCTCGCCGGCTGGACGGCCTGCGCGGTCCGCGCGCCGGAGGCCCGCAGGCCGCCGTCGGCCTCGTCGCTCCAGGCGAAGGCCTCGTCGTCACCGATGATCTCGACACCCAACGCCTCGAGTTCGGCGACCTGCTCGGCAGTCACCACCGCCTCGCCCTCGATCCCGGTCGGCACGCGCCTGAGGCCGTGTTCGAGGTCGAAGCCGGCGGCCACCACCTTGTCCAGCATGTCGGCGCCGGTCATCCTGACGTGTACGAGGCGTACGTCGTCGGCGTCCTCGAGATGGGATCGCTCCGAACCCGCTGTGACTGTCGCGTCCGCGGTGTCCGCGCCTGCGGGGGTGGTCGCCACGAGGACGCTCCCCACCAGGGCGGACATCGCGAGGAGCGCGACGCGCACCTGCGTCCGTCGCATCCTTCCCCTCCTTGTGCTTGTGGCCTGTGGTTGACGTGGTTGCTGGCCCTACGGGGGTCGGACCGGTCCATCCAGAACGGTGGTGCTGAGCGTGCACAGGACGGGCCCGCTGGACGACGGCGGTCGTCGTCCAGCGGACCGTGGAGCGTTCGGGTGAGCGTATGTGCATTCATGGAATCGATGGGCCGCGCGAAACCGGATTTGAGCATTCCTTGAGGCACCGGGTACGCACGGTGATGCCCGTGCCGGTGCCGGCCGTGGTCACGGGGCTCGGCGCTCGTCGGATCAGACGTGGTCGAGCAGCGCGTCGAGCGGACGCGGCAGGGCGTCGCGGTCGAGCGCGGCCTCGGCGAGCAGCCGCGCGTAGCGCTGGTTACGGCGCGAGCTGCTGCGCAGGAACCGCCACAGCTGCGCCTCGGGCTCCCGGCCCCGCCAGGCGGGCTGGCTCTGGAACGAGTGGAACGCCCGGAGGTCGCCCTGCGACTCGAAGAGTTCCTCGACCCGCGCGGCGCCCAGGGCGCGGATCAGCTCGTCCTCCAGATCCTTCACACAGACGTAGAAGCCGAGACGCTCCATCTCGGTGCGCGTGCGGGGTGAGCCGACCCGGGCCGTGGCGAGCCCACGCCGGAACACCTCCTCCTCGCGCAGGTCGCACAGACCGGCGAGCCGGACCCCGGCGGGGGTCAGCCTCGTGAGGAAGTGGCCGATCGCGTGTGCCCCGCCGATCGGCACGATCACGACCCGCTCCGCATCGAGGTCCCGACCGCGGCCGACGGCGGCCGTCTCCAGGGCGATCTGGTCACTGATGCCCTCGACGAGCACCACGGCCGCGGCGGACCCGACCTTCGCCAGGGCACGGGCCGTCGCCCGGATCGAGGCGGCGTTGCCGCCCAGGTGGCCGTCGACCACCTCGGCGGTCACTACCTCGGCGCGTCGGGTCGTGGCCATGCGGCCATCATCGGTGACGCCCGGCCGGCTGACCAGACATTTAGCCGGGCCTCTCGCGCCGACGGGGGACGGCCGACGACCCGTGGCGACCACGGCGGGGGAGGCCGTGAACCGTCAGCCCTGCGGGCTCGCTCCGACCTCGTCCGACCCGCGCCGGTCGATCGATCGGTCGTCCGACCCGTCCGGCCCGGGGGAGGCCGGGGGTGCGTACCCGAGCTCGCGCGAGATCTGGTTCGCGGTCTCCAGCAGGAGCGGAAGGTTGGCCTTCAGCTCGTCGAGGCTGGCGATCACCTCGATCGCCGTGATCGAGGTGGCGGCGATGACCCGCCCGCGCGAGTCCCTGATCGGCGCGGCGACGCACATGACGTACGCGTCGTGTTCGCCGTTGTCCGTGGCCCAGCCGCGTTCGTGGATGCGGGCGAGTTCGGCTTCGAGGGAGTCCCGGTCGGCGAAGGTGGTGTCGGTGAACCTCTCGAAGACGACGTGGGAGAGGAGCCGGTCGCGTTCCTCGGGGGGCAGGTAGGCCAGGATCAGCTTCCCGACGGCACTCGCGTAGATCGACACCGCGCGCCCTATGCGGGACGGCAGCTTCACGGCGTCGAACGCGGGGCTGTCGACCTTGTCGATGTAGACGATCTCGTCGCCGGTCAGCTGCGCCAGGTGCACCGTGTGGCTGGTCTCGCGTTGCAGCGCACGCAGGTGCGGCGCGGCGAACTGGCGTAGGTCCATCGAGCCGAGCGCCAGCTCGGACAGCTCGATCAGGCCGCTGCCGAGCACGTAGGTCCCCGCGCCGGTCCGGCGCACGAAGCGCGCGGACTCCAGCGTCTGCAGGATGCGCAGGGCAGTGGACTTGTGGACGCCGAGCACGTCCGCTGCCTCGGTGAGCGACAGCGGGTGCTCTGCTGATCGACGGATGAGGTCGATCGCGCGGCGAATCGATTGCGACAAGGCGCTGTCTCCCCTCGTGCGACGGCCGCTGCCATCGCTGACGTTGCGTTATGTGCAATGTAGTTGATGCCATGCGCAACCGCTACTTGACAGCGTTGCATATGACGCTACGATCGTTGCAAATTTCACCCGGACGACTTCGACCTGCAACAGGGGAGTAACGATGAGCAGGAATCGCACTCGCCTTGGTATCGCCGGGGCCACAGCCCTCGGCCTGGTCGCCGCCCTCTTGACCGGCTGCGGCTCCGACGGCGATGCCGGTGGCGGCGTCACAAAGCTGACATTCGCCGCGTCAACATTCGGCGACCCGGGCCGTGGCCCCAAGCTGACGGCGTGGCTCGACGAGTTCAACAAGAGCCAGGACAAGGTGCAGGTCTCGGCCGCGGCCGTGCCCTACCCGACCTTCGGCCAGACGGTGCTCACCCAGATGGGCAGCGGCCAGGGACCGGACCTGGTCCGCTTCGACATGCCCGAGTTCGAGGCCGCCGCTGACGCCGGCCTCATCGCGCCGCTCGACAAGCTCGTCGACGTCAGCAAGTACGACCTCATCAAGCAGCCGGACCAGTTCATGGTCCACGACGGCGTCCGGCACGGGATCATCTTCGAAGCGTCGAACTACGCGATGTTCTACAACGCGGACCTGATCCCGACGCCTCCGACCACCTACGACCAGTTCTTCTCCACCGCGAAGTCCCTGACCAAGGGCGACGTCTACGGCCTGGCGTTCCGGCAGACGGAGGCCGAGGAGGCCGGCGTGTGGCAGGACATCTTCAACTACGTCTACGGCTTCGGCGGCGCGTGGTCGGACGGCAAGAACCTGACCATCAACTCACCCGAGAACCTCAAGGGGCTCCAGGCGTACAAGGACCTCTACGACGCGAACGTGATCCCGCGCGGCGCCGACGCGGCGACGTTCCGGCGGATGTTCGCCGAGGGCAAGGTCGGCATGGAGCTGAACAACGGCGGGTACGTGACCGCCACCCGCGGCCAGAACCCGAACCTCAAGTTCAGCGTCGCGCCCATCCCGTTCCCGGTCCGCAAGCAGGGCGCGATCCTGGCGCCGATCGTCATCAACGAGGCGAGCGAGGCCAAGGAGGAGGCGGCCACCTTCATCCGCTGGGCGCTGGAGCCGCAGAACCAGATCAAGCTCCAGGAGATCCTCGGCGCGAGCAGCGTCGCCACCACCACGCAGCGCAGCGCCGAGGCGCTGGAGGAGACCCCGTTCCTCACCGTGTTCGATGAGCTCACCGAGTCCAGCCTGCCGCAGATCGTGCTGGGGTTCGAGGCCAAGACACCGGACATCCGCAAGGTCGTCGTGCAGAACGTGATCGCCGCGCTGCAGGGGAAGGTGGACCTCAAGTCCGCACTGGATCGCGCCCAGCAACAGGCGACCGAACTGGTCAGCTGACAGCTCGACGAGGCGCTGCCGGCGTCCGCGCCGGCAGCGTCCTATCGCGGAAGGGCCGAACTCCATGACCGTGCTCGAGCGAACGAGAGCACCGAAAACGACACGCAGATCCGGCACGCGGCGCGGGCCCAGTCCGCTGGGCAGCAAGTGGACGCCCTACCTGTTCCTGGCGCCCGCCGCACTGTTCATCCTCGTCTTCCAGGCGGTGCCGCTCGCCCAGGAGGTGTACCTCAGCTTCACCCGGACGACACTGCTCAACCCCACCCGCAGCCAGTGGGTGGGCCTCGACAACTACGACCGCATCTTCGGCGACCCGGACTTCCGCCACACCCTGCTGATCACCTTCGTGTACGTGATCGCCTGCGTCGTCGGGGCCGTCGGCAGCGGGCTCGTCGTCGCGCTCCTGCTGAACAAGGGCTTCCGGGGTCGCGGCGTGGCGCGGGCGCTCGTGACCGTTCCCTGGGCCGCTCCCGGCATCGCGGTCGCGCTCATCGCGACGTGGATGCTCAACGCCCAGTACGGGATCGTGAACCGGTTCCTCGACGCCGTGGGCCTCGGGGTACCGGGCGGCGCGATCCTGGACAGCCCCCGGTACGCCCTCCCGGCGGTGCTCGCGACGACCATCTGGCAACTGTTCCCGTTCACCTCCGTGGTGCTGCTGTCCGCGCTCCAGGCCGTTCCGCAGGACCTGAACGAGGCCGCGACGGTGGACGGCGCGGGGCGGTGGGCCACGTTCCGCGCCGTCACCTGGCAGGTCATCAAGCCGACCGTGGGCCTGCTCGCCGTGCTCATGACGATCTGGTCGCTGCGACGGTTCGAACTCATCTGGCTCATGACCAAGGGCGGACCGGTCGGCGCCACCGAGACGCTCGTCATCGACCTCTACTCGCAGGCCTTCGACTCGAAGGAACTCGGATCGGCGGCCGCCATCGGCATGGTCGGGGTCGTCATCTCGCTCATCGTCATCACCGGCAGCCGCCTGGTCGCCCGCGCCGTGGAGAAGGAGGACGTCCGATGAGGCGGTTCCGCATCGGCCTCACCGCGCGGATCATCGCCGTGCTCGTCGTGCTGGGCGTCGCGGTGTTTCCGCTCTACTGGATGCTGGTCACGGCGCTGTCGAGCAACGCTGACCTGTTCGCCGACCGGCCGCGGCTCGTCCCGGACATCGGCCACTTCGGCGTGTTCGTCGACGCGCTGGCCGAGGGCAAGGCGGCCGGATGGCTGCTCAACAGCCTCGTGATCGCCGTCGGCACGATGGTCCTCTCCGTGGGCCTGGGCATCCCCCTCGGGTACGCGCTGTCCCGGTTCTCGTTCCGGGGCAAGGCCGTGCTGACCCTCGTGCTGCTGTTCACGCAGATGCTTCCCGAGGCGCTCATGGTCGTGCCGCTGTTCGCGCTGTTCCGCCGCTTCGACCTGCTCGACTCGCTGACCGGGCTCGTCCTCGTGAACTCCGCGTTCGTCCTGCCGATCGTCGCCCTGATCCTCAAGGGCGCCATCGACGGCATCCCGAGGGAGCTGGAGGAGGCGGCCCGGGCGGACGGAGGCCGGCCCTTCACCGTCCTGACCCGCATCAACATGCCGCTGATCGCCCCGTCGATCGCGGCCACCGCCGTCATCGCCTTCTTCCACGCCTGGAACGAGTACGTGTTCGCGGTGACGTTCATCTTCACTCCGGAACTGCAACCGGCCTCCGTCGGCATCGCCAACTTCATCGGCGAACTGGGCACGCCGATCCAGACGGTGATGGCGGTCGCCTTCCTGTTCACGTTGCCCGCCGTCGCCTTCTACCTGTTGGCGCAGAAGTACGTCGTGTCCGGCATGACCGCCGGAGCGGTGAAGGGTTGACCCACAGAATGAAGATTGTCTCCGTCGACACCCTGGTCGTCGACTTCTACCGCACGAACCTCGTCATCGTGCGCGTCCACACCGACGAGGGGATCGTCGGCCTCGGCGAGGCCACCCTGGAGGGCAAGGAACGGGCCGTGCAGGGCGCCGTCGCCGAGGTCGCCGAAGCCGTCGTGGGACTCGACCCCACCCGCATCTCGCAGATCGTGTACGAACTCGCGCGGGACTGGTACTGGCGCGGCGGGCCCGTCATCATGACCGCCCTCAGTTCGCTGGAGATGGCGCTGTGGGACATCTCGGCCCGCGACCTCGGCGTCCCGGTCTCCCGCTTGCTCGGTGGCACGATCCGGGACCGGGTGCGCGCGTACGCGAACGGCTGGTTCTCCGGGGCCGTCACCCCGGAGGACTACGCGGCGGCCGCGCGCCGGACGGTGCAGACCGGCTTCCGCGGCCTCAAGTGGGACCCGTTCGAGAACTACGACATGACCATCACCACCGGTCAGCTCGACCGGGTGCTCGCCCAGATCGACGCCGTGCGCGGCGCGGTGGGGCGTGATGTCGAGCTGTTCATCGAGGGGCACGGCCGGTTCGACGTCCGCCACGCGATAAAGATCGCGAAGGAGATCGCCCAGTTCGACCCGGTGTGGTTCGAGGAGCCGTGCCCGCCGGACAATCTCGACGCCCTCACCGACATCCGCCGCGCGTCGCCGGTGCCCATCGCCGCCGGCGAGCGGTGGTTCGGCCGGCAGGGCTTCGCGCCGGCACTCGCACGCCAGGCGGTCGACTTCGTCCAGCCCGACGTGACGCACGCGGGCGGGATCGCCGAACTCGCCTTCATCTCGACGCTCGCCGCGACGAGTTACGTGGGATTCGCCCCGCACAACCCGAGCGGGCCGCTCAGCACGGCCGCGACGCTCCAACTCGGGGCCACCCTGCCGAACTTCCGGTACCTGGAGATCATGGCGACCGACGTGCCGTGGCGCCCCGAGATCACCAACGAGCGGCTGGTCCTGACGGAGGACGGCGACGTCCTCATCCCGTCCGGCGTGGGGCTGGGCATCGAGGTGGACCTCGCCGCGATCGAGCGGCATCCCTTCACACCGCATCCGGTCCGCATGTTCCGTGACGCCGTGTACGACATCCGTCCCCCGGACGAGCGCTCCTACTTCAACCTGGAGAGCGGCTCATGACGGTGCCACAGCCCCAGGCGCTCGCCGCCGGGCCGGGCTGGTTCGGGACCGCGGCCGAGGCGCTGCCGGACGACGTCGACCAGAGCGTGCTCGTCGGCCGGATCTGGGATCCCTCGGTCGACGGCCCGTCACCCGTGGTCGTCCGCGACGGCGACGTCGTCGACATCAGCCGCCGGTTCCCGACGGTCCGCGACATCTGCGAGCTGCCCGACCCCGCCGCCACCGTGGCCGGCATCGACGGGCCGCGGGTGGGACGGTTCGAGGACGTCCTGGCCAACACCGGTGCCGCCACCCGCGACCGCACCCGTCCGTGGCTGCTCGCCCCGGTCGACCTCCAGGCGCTCAAGGCCGCCGGCGTGACGTTCCCCGTGTCGATGATCGAGCGGGTCATCGAGGAGCGAGCCCGCGGTGATCTCGCGCTCGCGGCCGACATCCGGCGCCGGATGCTCGCCGACATCGGTGGGGACCTGCACCGTCTGGCCCCGGGATCGGCGGAGGCCGAGCGGCTCAAGAACCTCCTCGTCGCCGAGGGGATCTGGAGCCAGTACCTGGAGGTCGGGATCGGACCGGACGCCGAGATCTTCACGAAGGGCCAGATCCTCTCCGCCGTCGGCACCGCCGTCCCGGTCGGCGTGCTCGCCGCCTCGACGTGGAACAACCCGGAACCCGAGGTCGCGCTCATCGTCGCGTCCAGCGGCCGGATCGTCGGCGCCACCCTCGGCAACGACGTGAACCTCAGGGACGTCGAGGGACGGTCTGCGCTCCTGCTCCCGCGCGCCAAGGACAACAACGCCTCGTGCGCCCTCGGGCCGCTGATCCGGCTCTTCGACGACCGGTTCGGCCTGGACCAGGTGCGCGGGCTCGAGGTGCGTCTGCAGGTCTGCGGCGTGGACGGCTTCGAGCTGGAGGCCGTCTCGGAGATGGCGCAGATGTCACGGGACCCGGAGGCGTTGGTGCGGCAGCTGATCGGTCCTCACCACCACTACCCCGACGGGGCGGTGCTGATGCTCGGGACCATGTTCGCGCCCATCCAGGACCGGGACCGCCCCGGTGAGGGCTTCACGCACAAGGTCGACGACGTGGTGCGCATCAGCTGCCCCGCGCTCGGCGCGCTGGTCAACCGGGTGCGGCACGCGGAGGAGTGCGAACCCTGGCAGTTCGGGGTCCGCGATCTCATGGGCAATCTCGTCAGGAGGGGACTGCTGTGAACGCGGTGATCACGGTCGACCCGCGCGACGGCACCCGTCGCGCGACCGACCTCACGGAGACCGGAGACGTCCTGCTGGGGGAGATCGTCGCGCGGGCGTCCCGGGCGGCCCGGTGGCTGACCGACGTGGGACGGCACGGCCGCGCGGGGGTGCTCGAGGCGATCGCCGATTCGCTGGAGTCCCGCCGCGCGCACCTGGTCGCGACGGCGGAGTCGGAGACCGGGCTCGGCCGACCGCGGCTCGACCAGGAACTCACCCGCGCGGCGCTCCAGTTCCGGATGTTCGCGGACGTGGTGCGCGACGGCGGCTACGTCGAGGCGGCCATCGACCACGCCGCCGACACGCCGCTCGGGCGCGGTCCCGACCTGCGGCGCATGCTCGTGCCCCTCGGCCCGGTGGCCGTCTTCGGCGCCAGCAACTTCCCGTTCGCCTTCTCCGTCGCCGGCGGTGACACCGCCTCCGCGCTCGCCGCCGGCTGTCCCGTCGTGGTGAAGGCGCACCCGTCCCATCCGTTGACGTCGCACGCCTCCTGGCGGGCGATCGAGTCGGCGGTCCGGGACGCGGGTGGGCCCGACGGCGTGGTCGCGATCGTGTACGGGGAACAGGCGGGCCGGTCCCTCGTGCGCCATCCCGGCATCCGCGCCGCCGCCCTGACCGGCTCCATCGGCGCTGCCCGAGCCCTTCAGGCGGCCATCGACGAGCGGCCCGATCCCATTCCCCTCTACGCGGAGCTCAGCAGCGTGAACCCGATCGTCGTGCTGCCCGCGGCGGCCGCCGAGCGGTCAGACCAGATCGCCGAGGGGCTGTTCGCCTCGTTCACGGGCTCGGGCGGCCAGTTGTGCACCAAGCCCGGGTTGGCGTTCGTCCCGTCCGACCCGGCCGGTGACCGCCTCGTCTCGGCGCTGCGGGAGAGGGTCGCCTCCTCCGGCGGGGCGACCCTGCTGAACGAGCGCATCCGTGACGCGTTCGAGAGCGGAACCGCGGCGCTCGCGCGCGCCGGCGCCAGCGTGTCGGCGAGTCCGCGGATCGACCCCGGCACCGGGTTCACCGTCGCGCCGGCGCTCATGGAGGTCGCACTGCCGCGACTGACCGCCGAGATCGCCGACGAGTGCTTCGGCCCGCTCATGGTGGTGGTGCGCTATCGCGAGGTCACCGAACTCGGCGCCGCGCTCGTGACCGTCCCGCCGTCGCTCACCGGCTCGATCCACAGCGGACCGGGGGACGACGTCGCGGCCGTTCGCGGGTTGGTCGACGTGCTCGCCGCCCGCTGCGGTCGCCTCGTCTTCGACGGCTATCCCACGGGCGTCCGCGTCTCGTGGGCCCAGCACCACGGTGGGCCGTGGCCGTCGACCAACGCGGTGCACACATCCGTGGGCGCCACGTCCATCCGCCGGTTCCTCCGCCCCCTCGCGTGGCAGGACGCGCCGGACTGGATCCTGCCCGAGGAACTGCGAGACGACCACACGGCGATCCCCAGACGAGTCGACGGGAGGTTGGAACCGGCGGTGGAATCCCCGCATCGGTAGGAAGAATTCGAATGCGTGTCAGGGCGGTCTGATCTCATTTATCGGAGCGCCCTGACCGATCACTCCTGCTCCCAAATTGATTCGCACCAGCGCTTCTGGTGCCGCTGGAATCTGCCCGACAAATGCGCACAGCGAGCGATTCTAAAACCTCTCCGTAACCGTCTTGACGTGCATCGTTATTCATGCTTGTATTTTTGCAAGGAACGATGTTAGCGCTAACATAGCTGGCAGCGTTTGCTTCAGGTATCCGTTCACCTCACCGTCGAAATGCCGGCCGGGCCTCTATTCGGTCTGGCCACGTGCCGAAGAGAGGGAGCAGGAAAATGCCCGTTGCACGTCCCCGTCTCTCGCTGATGCCGCCGTCGAGCCGGCGGCTGAGGCTCTCGCTGATGGCGGCCCTGGCCGTCGCGGCCGGAACGCTCGCGGGCCCCGCCGCGTCGGCCGCGCCGGCCGCGCCCCTGGGGCCGACCGTCACCCGCACCGATCAGCCGCCCACCGGGTACTCGGTCACCTTCCGGTACGAGGCGCCCGACGACGTCCAGCAGGTCCACATCTACGGCGACTGGTTCTACTCGCGCCCCGAGAACATCCCGTGTCAGGACTGCGGCGACGCCCGGCCTCCCGCCGAGTGGCAGCCCGGCGACGTCGCGGCCACGCCGTGGCACATCCAGGCCATGGAGAAGGGTTCCGACGGCGTCTGGACCTTCACCACGCCGCTGCCGGCGGGCACCTTCCGGTACGCGTTCACCCACGACTGCACGAACGAGCTGGCCACCGGCTGCACCCTGCACGACGACCCGGCCAACCCGTGGCAGATCCAGCCGCAGTACCCCGGCGCACCGGGCGCGGTGCGCAGCACGATCTACGTGCCGGCCAGCACGAAGTTCCCGACGTACGACACCGGCTACCAGGCGCCGGTCGCCAAGATCGGCACCCTGGAGTCCCGGCGGTACACCTCGCCGCTGTCCACCAACCCGCCCGGCGTGCACGACATCGTCGTCTACACCCCGTACGGCTACGACCCCAACCGGGCCAAGCCGTACCCGACCCTGTACCTGAGCCACGGCGGCGGTGACCACTCGACCGCGTGGACGATGCAGGGCGTGGCCCACCTCATCCTGGAGAACGCGATCCAGTCCGGCGTCGTCGAACCCATGGTGATCGTGTCCACCGACTTCAACGGCCTTCCCGGTGGCAACGAGGGCTACGTCAACGAGCTGCGGAACAACATCTTCCCGTTCGTCGAGCAGAACTACCACGTCTCCACCCGACCGCAGGACCGCGCGTTCGGCGGCTTCTCCGCCGGAGGCAGCCGGGCCTACACGATCATGTACAACCACACCGACCTGTTCGGCTACCACGCCGCCTGGAGCGCGGGCGGACCGGCCGCCACCCAGGCGCAGATCGATCGCATGAAGTCGGTGGCCGGCGGCATCATGATCGGCACCGGGCTCCAGGACCGCCTGGGCAACATCGCCGAGAACTCCCAGCGGAACGCCGCGGCGCTGCGCGCGGCCGGCGTCGAGCTGGACGAGTACAACGTGCCCGGCGTGCACACCTGGCACGTCTGGCGCCCGCTGCTCAACCACTACCTGCGTGCCCTGGCGTTCCGCACCACCACGACCGGCCTCGACGTCGAGGCCGCGCCGGCGGGCGCCTCGCACAACACCAGGGTGAGGGCGACGGCGACGGTGGCGTCGGTCAGCACCAGCGTGGCCACGCCGGCCGGCAAGGTCGACTTCTACGCCGGTGACACGTACCTCGGGTCCGCGCCCGTCCGCAACGGGGTCGCCACGATGAACACAGTCGTCCAGGGCGGCCTCGACGCTCCGGTGGTCGCCCACTACCAGGGCGACAAGCTCTTCAACGGATCGCAGAGCGCGGCGGTCGACGCCCGGTAGGGCCCGGCCCCGTCGCCGTACGGCGGCGGCCGCGACCGCTCACTCCGGTGATCGGAGTGGGCGGTCGCGGCACCGCCGCGACGCGGCGCCGCCGAGCGCCTGAACCCGGGGGGTGTGTACAAATAACGGCTGATCGACCGATCAAGGGAGAGACGCCAGATGACGACCGAGACCACCTCGGGGCAGGAGCCGGCCGCAGGGTCGGTGGGTGCGGTCACGGATGAGCAGTTGATCGCG
>NZ_RAQQ01000043.1 GCF_003610785.1 Micromonospora globbae | reverse complement strand
GCCCGCATGGTCACGATCGACACCAGCCAACACGACACCGACCAGACCGACCCCACCCCGATCGCCGCATAACATCAAACCGGATCCCGCGATGGCCGTCTCCTACACCACCAGCGCGGACGCGACCAGCCTCCCCTCAAGGCGGCGGTAACCGTGCATGCCGTCACGTCGCAGGCTGGCTCGGAACGTTGGTCGTCGACCTCGTCTTGACCCTGGAGCTAGCCCAACTTGACCGATCGTCACGTAGACCAGAACTATGTCGACCACCCTTTGTTGTGGCAGGACTGTGGCGCCCCAGGCGAGACGGTATCCGCCGCGCGGAGACCGGTGGTACCAAGGCGGGCGGGTAGTTTGCCACCCGCCCGCCTTGTCGTGGCACTGTCAGCGATGCAACAGGAATGTCTGCGTCTGCGGATTCAGCATCGGCAGGCGGCGGGCGCCGGCGGCTTCTCGACTGCTGAACCGGAGCACGTCCAGACCTCGTGAGATGTCATTGGCGACGATCAGGCCGTTGTACCAGTACGTCGACCACTGGTTGGACCTCATGTCGTAGTAGCCGATCTCCTTCGGGTTGCTCGGGTCGGTCAGGTCGACCACCGAGGTTCCGGATCCGTAGGCGGAGGAGACCAGGATGTTGCGGCCGGCGACCGGGATGTAGTTGAAGTTGTGGTAGGTGCTCGGCTCGTCTCGCGGAATACGTAGGTGGCTCAGCGGCACGGCTGGGTTGTCCACCGCGTACGTCCAGATCGCCCCGAACGGCTCCTGCGCAGGCCCGAAGTACTCGTCGCCGAACGTGACGTGCTTGCCGTCGTGGGTGAACGCTGCGCTGTGCCAGATGTCCACGTCCGGCGTGTCGATGTCGGCGGTCACCCGGGGCGCGAGCGGGTTGGTGATGTCCCAGAGCTGGCCCTGCGACAGGCATGCGGCGGCGGCGAGGTTGCGCGGGGTCAGCACCTGGATGTCGTGGCAGGCGAAGAAGTCACCAGACGAGCCCGCGAACAGGTCGATCCCCTTGACGGTGGGTTCGGCGACTACCGCGGCGGCGAGGCCGGCGGCGGCGTCGTGACCTGGAACGTTGATCACCGAGATCCGCTCGAACGGCGCCTTGCAGTCCGGGCCGATGTTGCTTGCGCTCAGAGGGTACGACGCGACGTAGATGTAGGTGCCGCCATCCTCCCGTGGCACCAGTGTGTGGGTGTGGGAGCCGCAGTCGGTCCGGATCGCCTGGAGGAATCTAGGTGCACGTGGGTCGCTGACGTCGAAGACCCGCACACCCTCCCAGGCGCCCGGGGTGGAGGCGGTGACGTTCGTGGACCCGTCGCAACTCGGCGTGCTCTGCGGGGTGTCTACGGACAGGAACAGCAGGTCGCCCCACACCGATACGTCGCCTTGAGGCCCGTTGCAGTGCACGTCGGCCAGCTCCTCCGGCGTGCCCGGCTCTGAGATATCGATGATGCGGAAGCCGCCGTAGTGGCCGGCGAAGACGAGGTTGCCGGAGAAGGCGAGATCGCTGTTGGTGCCGCCGGTGTGTTCGTCCGTCGAGAGCAGGTGCATGTTCTGGCTGTAGCCGTCGGCGGGGCTACTGGGCGGCGGGGGCGGAACGGATCCGTCCTCCCACGGCTCGTGTGCGTACGCAGGAGACGACATCACGGTGAGTGTCACCACGCCTGCTATGGCGAGTGATCGGATCAGGGATCTTTTGCGCACAGCGCTCCCTCACGTCGGTGGTGACCGCGCCCGAGCGGCACGATCATGGTCGTGGATGTCACCTTGGCAAATGCCTCCAGGTAGCGCTAGCCCCTCGGTGAGGATGAACGGGCCTCAGGTCTGCACCCGGGCATCTTCGAACGGGCAGCGTCCGTCAGTTCGGTGCCAGTCAGGCGGTGGCGGGCGGCGCCGGGGGTGGGCGTGCCACCCTCCGGCGTTAGCGAGCGGGCGGTCCGGCTGGCGAGGGTTGGGACGATCGGCGCTCGGGTGGAGGTCAGACGAGCCGCTATTCACGGAGCGCCGAAGCCACTCCCCGACTACTCGACAGTCGCCCATATTCACCCTTGACGAAGAGTTGCCCGCAGCGACCTTCTTGGTGCCGGCGGTGGGACGTATGAAGTCATCCGGGTCAATACGTACCCACTGATGGCACCTCTGAGGAGCTGACATGCGCACAAAACTGCTGGCCATCGCCGGCGCCACGGCCGTCACTCTGTTCCTGTTCCCCTCCTCGGCGCAGGCCGGCCACAGCTGGGGTGGCTACCACTGGGCTCGGACCGCCAACCCGTTCACCCTTCAGCTCGGCGACAACGTCAGCTCCCAGTGGGACTCCGCGCTCTCCGGCGCTTCGGCGGACTGGAGCAGGTCCACCGTGCTCGACACCCGGGTGGTGGCTGGTTTGAGTAACCCGAAGAACTGCAGGGGGACGACTGGTCGGGTCGAGGTCTGCAACTCCACCTACGGCAACACCGGCTGGCTCGGCATCGCCTCGATCTCCATCACCGGGGGCACCCACATCACCCAGGGCACCGTCAAGCTGAACGACACCTACTTCAACACCCCGCAGTACAACACTGCGGCGTGGCGGAACCTGGTGACCTGCCAGGAGGTCGGGCACACCTTCGGGCTGGACCACCAGGACGAGGACTTCAACAACGCGAACCTCGGCACCTGCATGGACTACACCAACGACCCGAGCACCAACCAGCACCCCAACCAGCACGACTACGACGAGTTGGCCTCGATCTACTCGCATGTCGACTCGACCAGCACGCTGGGAACTGCTGCGGCGGCTGGCGCGTCGGTGGGCAACTCGCCCGAGTCCTGGGGCAGCCTGGTCAGCGGCTCCCGGGCTGACCGGCATTCCACCTACGTCCGGCACTTCGCTGACGGCACCACGGTTGTCACCCACGTGATCTGGGCCTGATCCATCACTCGCCGGCCAGAGCCGCGCTCGGCCTGTTCAGCGCACAGCGGTCCCTCGAGATGCGCGGGGGACCGCTGTCGCGTGCCGTTGACCGGGCTTGCCCTATTCCGCGTGGTGTCGTCGCGCCCCTACATCGTGCTTCCCCGCCCCGGCACCCTGGCGCTATGCGTGTGGTCCGCGGCAGTGGCGGGTCAGAACCACGTGCGACGGTCCCCCCACGAGCCGTGCGGGATCGGCAGCCACGGTTGCTAGGTCGTGCAGCGCTTGGGTGAGCAGGTCGGTGGCCCAGCCGGATGTCCGGGGAGGGTGGGCATGTGCGCGGCGGCGACCAGCGCAAGGACACATCCGGGACGGTGCAGCCAGCGCCGGTCCTCACTCCTTGGCCGCCCCGTCTAGGCATAGAGTTCGAAATGTCAGTCCGCGGTGGTGGGCTTGAGCGCGGTGAGGGTGAGAGTGACAAGGCGCTGCAGCGCGTCGTCGGAGGCCAGCGCGCCCGATGCGGTCAAGGCGTGCAGGCAGAAGGCCACCAGTTCGTCGGGGGGAACGTCGGCACGAACCTGACCGACTTCGGCGGCGTCGGCGAGCAAGTCCCGCACGAGCATGTGCAACCGCGCGTGGGCGTCCGCGGTGTGCTCGCTTCGGTGCAGCGCGGCAGCGAGGTCACCACCGTGGCGGTGCTGCGAGAGCCGCGCGTAGGCCGCGAGCACGGCGTGCAGCCGCCCTGACGGGCTATCAGCTTGATCGCGGATAGCGCTGAGGTGATCTAAATGCTGCGCTAGCTGGCGCTCGTGCCAGGCAAGCAAGATGGCTTCGACATCCGGGAAGTACTTGTACAGGGTGGCACGGCCGATGCCGGTGAGTTCAGCGATCCCGGACATGGTGACGCCGGTCAGCCCATGGTGGCCGACCAGGGTTGCTGCGGCGTCGAGCACAGCGTCGCGCACCGCCGCCCGGTGCGCCTCGATTGTGTCGTTCCACAGCCTCGGCACCCCTGAATGATACAGACGGATACCACCCAATACACTTCGCCTTGACAGAGACACTCTGTCTCGATAAATGTGGACCAGTCGCTGCTGGGACCGGGTGGGAGAGTCAAATGGCGGATGAGTCGGGTGGGTTGGGGTCTCCAACAGGCGTGCCACGGTGGGTGAAGGTCATCGGCCTGCTTGTGGCCGCGTTGCTGATCGCGTTCGTCGTCTTACAACTAAGCGGCGTCGCCGGTGAGCACGGTCCTGGGCGCCACCTACCAGGCGGGCGGTGACGCCCCGTGCGGCAACGGTGGCGTAAGGCCGCGTTGACCTTGCACGTGGTTGCCTCGTTGGGGTGGCTCGGCGCGGTCGTGGTCTTCCTCGTCCTGGCATTGGCGGCGCTGCGCAGCGATCAGGCAATGGTGACCGCGGCCGGATATGTGGCCATGGATCTGTCGGTCCGGTTCGCCATCGTTCCGCTCGCAGTCGTCACGCTGCTCAGTGGGGTGGTGTCATCGCTGGCGTCGCACTGGGGGTTGGTGCGTCACTGGTGGGTGCTGATCAAGTTGGCGTTGGTTGCGGTTGCCACCGTGGTGCTTCTGCTCCAGTTGCAGCCGGTTGCCGCGCTCGCGGATGCCGCGGTGGCTTCCTCGTCTGTGGCCGGTGGGGGGCAGTGGCGTGCGGCGGTGGTGTCGCTGGTCGTGCATGCGATCGGCGGCTTGTTGGTGCTACTGGCCGCGACGGTGTTGGCCGTTTACAAGCCGCGGGGCCTGACGGGATTCAGGCGGCAGCGAGCTTGATCGCCCTCGGCGGGTCACGAGCATCGCGGTGGTCGTGAACCTTCACCTCCTTCGGAAATAGGCAAACACCCGTGGCTACTCGTCGGCTCGGCTGCCTATGCCTGCCGCTTTCGAAGGCCTGCCCCGTGCAGCACGGGTGTTAGGTGTTGTGACGAGTGGGCCACTGGCACGGCGGTAGGTGCGGTTCGAGGCGCCCATCTCGTGGCAGATGGGCGCCTCGACGGACGCTGCCGCTACGCGATGGTGCGGAAGCGGCGCAGGCGGAGGCTGTTGGCAACCACGAACACCGACGAGAAGGCCATCGCCGCGCCGGCGATCATCGGGTTCAGCATTCCCGCGGCGGCGAGTGGCAGGGCGGCCACGTTGTAGGCGAAGGCCCAGAACAGGTTGCTCTTGATGATCCTCAGGGTTCGCCGGGACAGGCGGATGGCGTCCACGGCGGCGGTCAGGTCGCCGCGGACCAGTGTCAGGTCTGAGGCTTCGATTGCCACGTCAGTGCCGGTGCCCATGGCGAGGCCGAGGTCGGCCTGGGCGAGCGCGGGGGCGTCGTTGATTCCGTCGCCGACCATTGCCACGACCTTCCCGTCGCTCTGAAGGCGCTTGACCACGTCGACCTTGTCGGCGGGCAGCACCTCGGCGATTACCTGGTCGATGCCGACCTCGGCGGCGACCGCCTTCGCGACGGTGGTGTTGTCACCGGTGAGCAGCACCGGGGTCAGGCCCAGGGCCCGCAGCCGGTCGACCGCCGTTCGGCTGGTCGGCTTGACCACGTCGGCCACGGCGAGGACGCCGCGGGCCTGCCCGCCCCAGCCGGCCAGCACGGCGGTGCGGCCGGTGGTTTCCGCCTCGTCGGCAGCGCGCTTCACCTCGGCGGGGACATCGAGTCCCCGCTCGCGCAGTAGGCGGGCCCGACCGACCACGATCTCGTGGCCGTCGACGGTGCCGGTGACGCCGAGCCCTTCGATGTTGGCGAAGCTGGTGACGGGAGGCAGGTTCCCGGCGTCGGCGGCGCCGGCAGCGATCGCCTGGGCGATCGGGTGCTCGCTGGCGGCCTCGAGCGCGCCGGCCAGCCGCAGCAGGTCGTCCGCGTCGGTGCCGTCGGCGGGCAGCACGTCGACCAGGGTCATCTTCCCTGTGGTCACGGTGCCGGTCTTGTCCAGTACGACGGTGTCGACTCGACGTGTCGATTCCAGCACCTCGGGTCCCTTGATGAGGATGCCGAGCTGGGCGCCCCGGCCGGTGCCGACGAGCAACGCGGTCGGGGTGGCCAGGCCGAGCGCGCAGGGGCAGGCGATGATCAGTACGGCCACTGCGGCGGTGAAGGCGGCTGCCAGGCCGCTGCCGTTGCCGATCCAGAAGCCGAGGGTGCCGATCGCGAGGGCGATCACGATCGGGACGAAGACGCCGGAGATCCGGTCCGCGAGCCGTTGCACGGCCGCCTTGCCGGTCTGGGCCTGCTCGACGAGGCGGGCCATCTGCGCGAGCTGGGTGTCCGCACCGACCCGGGTCGCCGTGACCACCAGCCGGCCGCCGGCGTTCACCGTGGCGCCGACCACGGCGTCGCCCGGACCGACCTCGACCGGCACGGACTCGCCGGTCAGCATGCTGGCGTCGACCGCCGAGGTGCCCTCGTCCACCACTCCGTCGGTGGCGATCTTCTCCCCGGGCCGGACGACGAACCGGTCCCCGACGGCGAGCTGGTCGACCGGGATCCGCGTCTCCACGCCGTCGCGCAGCACGGCCACGTCCCGGGCGCCGAGTTCGAGCAGGGCGCGCAGGGCGGCGCCGGCGGTCCGCTTGGAACGGGCCTCGAAGTAGCGTCCGGCCAGAATGAACGTGGTCACGCCGGCCGCCGCCTCGAGGTAGATGTTCCCGGCCCCGTCGGAGCGGGTGATGTCGAACCGGAACGGGTGGGTCATGCCGGGCATCCCGGCGTCGCCGAGGAAGAGCGCCCAGAGCGACCAGCCGAACGCGGCGAGCGTGCCCACCGAGACCAGGGTGTCCATGGTGGCGGCACCGTGCCGCAGGTTGATGAGCGCGGCGCGGTGGAACGGCAGGCCACCCCAGACCACCACCGGGGCGGCCAGGGTCAGCGACAGCCACTGCCAGTAGTCGAACTGCCAGGCCGGCACCATGGCCAGCACGATCACCGGCACGGTCAGCGCCGCGGAGACCCAGAGTCGGGTGCGGAGGCCGCGCAGTTCGTCGACTGGCTCCGCTGGCTCAGGTGCGCCGGTGGCGGCCGGCGGGGGCGGCAGGGCTGCGGTGTAGCCGGTCTTCTCCACAGTGGCGATCAGGTCGTCCGGGGTGACGTCGCCGGCGTAGCGGACGGTGGCCTTCTCGGTCGCGTAGTTCACGGTGGCGGACACGCCGTCCATCCGGTTGAGCTTCTTCTCGATCCGCGCCGCGCAGGACGCGCAGGTCATGCCGCCGATGGACAGCTCGATCTGGTTCGGGGCGAGCTGCAGGGTTTTCGCGGTGGATGTCATCGCAACCTCCGGTCAGTTGTGGCCGTGGCCGGGCTCGCCGTGCGCTGCGGTGGCGGTCGGAGTCGGGCTGGTGGGAGTCGCCGGCGTCGCCGGTACGGCGCCGGCGACCACGGTGAATTCGGCGGTGCGGACGGTTCCGGCGTGCTGGAAGTCGAGGTAGAGGCGGTAGGTGCCGGCGGAGGGGACCTCGGCGTAGAAGGTGACCTGCGGGCCCGGCTGGGTGCGCCCGTCGCCGGGTTCGCCATCGGGGTGCACGTGCAGGTATGCCAGGTCACCCGCCCGCAGTGCCACCAGGTGGCCGTAGGCGCCGAGGTAGGGCTCCAGGTGGGTGACCGGTGCGCCGTCCCGGTTGATGGTCAGGTTCAGCTTGGCGGTCTTGCCCGGCTGCAGGTCGCCGTGGAGGGTGACGGTGTACCCATCGACGCTCACGGTCCGTGCCGGCGCTGGCACAGGGCGCGGGATGAATGCGCCGGGCAGGGCGACGTCTACGCCGAGGGTGAGTGGCTGCCCGCCGGTGGGGACGAAATCGGCGAAGGCGCGCCAGCTTCCGGGGTCTGCGAAGGGCGAGGCGACCCGCCAGGTGCCGTCGGGGGTCATGTCGGGGTGCACGTGCCGGAAGCCGGACAGATCTCGGCGGGTGACGATGAGGTGCATGCGCTTGTCGTGCGCTTCGTCGAAGGCGGTGACGGTGCGGCCGTCGGGTCCGGTGATCCGGAAGGCGAATTCGCCGCTCGGGGCGGCGACTGGCAGGAAGGTGTAACCCCGGTCGGAGACCAGCAGGCCGCCGGGGATCTGCGCGGCGTTTCCGCTGCCGGATTCGTCGTGGCCCGCGCTGCCGTGCTCGGCGGTGGTGTCGTGGCGGATCTCGGCGGCCGGGGCGACGGGGTCGACCACCTGGCCGACCCCGTACGCCGCGCCGAACACCGCCACGAGGCCGAGCCCGAAGCCGCTCAGCTTCGCTGCCGTGTTCATGACTGGCACCTCGGGTTCTCTTCGGGTTGGGACTTTCAGGCGTCGACGAGGTCGTAGCCGGCCTCGTCCACCGCAGCCCGCACGGCCGCGGGGTCCAGCGGCGCGTCGCTGGTGACGGTGACCTGCCCGGAGGCGAGGTCGACCTGGACGTCACGGACGCCGGTGATGCCGCTGATCTCGGTGCTGACCGAGTTCACGCAGTGCCCGCAGGTCATGCCCTTTACCTGGTACGTGGCGGTGGTCATCGGAACGCTCCTCTCAACACCCTCACCCGTAACGTCCGGCGGTTCCGCTGAGGCGAGGGCCATCGAACAACCAAATACCTACGGGGGGTATCCCCTCCAAGCACCGTAGCATACCCCCGAGGGGTACGGTATCCTTGTTCGCATGACCACACCCACTCCGATCCGCGGATACACCGCCAGCAAGGACCAGCTGCTCGCGCGGCTCCGCCGTGTCGAGGGGCAGGTCCGCGGCGTCGAGAAGATGGTCGACGACGACCGCTACTGCATCGACGTGCTCACCCAGATCTCCGCGATCCAGGCCGCGCTGGACAAGGTCGCCCTCGGGCTGCTCGACGGGCACGCCCGGCACTGCATGCACGAGGGCGCAGCTGACGGTCGTGCCGACGAGATGGCCACCGAGATGATGGCCGCCGTCGGCCGCCTCATGAAGCGAGGCTGATCCCCACACCGGGTGGAGCTCCAGCCTCGGGCCCAAGCCCTACCGCCTCTTCACGCCCGAGCCCTTCCCGTTGCCGATGGACACCAGCGCCGCAGGTGGTTGGAGCACCACGCCTGGCGTTGGCACAACGACGAGATGCCGGCCGATCGCGTATCGGCCGGCATTGCCGTTTCGCCTCGCCGTCACATCGGGTGGCCGGCTGCACCGCCGGCCACCCGATGGCGGAGCGTTCGAGGCTCCATCCCTTGCTCAAATCTCGTCAGGCCCCGCTAGACCGTCGGTCACGGCCACCTCCGGGTCATCATGATGATGTCCGCGCGATGAGTACCGAACTCGCATTCCGGGCCGAACCGCTCACCTCAGCCGACCTTCGCCTCTTCGGCCTCCACAACAGCCTGCGGACCAGCCGCGCGGGCCCGCAGGGTGAGCGTCCCGATGACGGCTCCGGCAGCGGCGATGACACCGGCGCCGACGAAGGCGGCGGAGTAGCCGGTGGTGAGAGCCGGCAGGTCACCGAGCCGGTCCGCGCCGTATGAGGCGGCGACCGCCGTCATCGCGGCCAGCCCGAGCGCCGAGCCCACCTGGTAGCTGGTGTTGACGATCCCGGAGGCGAGGCCACCCTCCTCGGGCGGGGCGCTGGAGATCGCCGTGCCCAGCGACGGGATGAACGCCAGCGACATTCCCAGCGCCGTGACGAGGGAGGCGGGCAGGACGTCCACGGCGTAGTTGCCGTCCGGCCGGACGAGAGCCAGCCAGCCGAGCCCTGCGGCCAGCACGGCCAGGCCCACGACCACCATCGGCTTCGGGCCGAACCGGCCGATCGCCCGCGGCGCGAGCGCGATCATCCCCACCATGATGAGGACCGTCATGGGAAGCAGCGCGGCTCCGCTGGGGAAGGCGCTGTAGCCGAGGACCTGCTGCAGGTAGAGGTTGAGGTAGAACCACATCGGGATCCAGGCCGCGCCGAGTAGGAGCTGGGCGACGTTGGCGGCGGCGAGGTTCGGGGTGCGGAAGATCGACAGTCGCATCAGCGGCTCCCGGCGGGCGGCCTGGATGGCCACGAACGCCACCAACGCGGCGACTGCCCCGGCGAGGACGAGCCAGGTCTGCCCGGAGGTCCATCCGATCTCGGGGGCCCGGACGATCGCGTAGACCGCGGCGCCGAGACCGGCGGTGACGGTGAGTGTCCCGGCCACGTCGAGGGAACCTCGGCGGGCGCCGCCGGCGGGCATGAGCGCCGGGGTGGCCAGCACGGCGATCAGGGCGATGGGGATGTTGATGTAGAACACCCACGGCCAGCTGATGTACTCGGTGATGAGGCCGCCGAGGAAGACGCCGGCGGTGCCACCCGCGGGAGCGGCCGCGCCGTAGAGGGCAAGGGCCCGGGTGAGCTCTCGCGGCTGGGCGCCGAAGAGCATCATCAGCAGCGTCAGCGCTGACGGTGCGATGAGCGCGGCGCCGACTCCCTGGGTGGCGCGGGCGGCCAGCTCGATCGCGACGCTGTCGGCCAGCCCCGCAGCGGCCGACCCGACCAGCAGGATCAGCCACCCGGCGGTGAACATGCGACGCGCGCCGAACAGGTCCGACAGCCGGCCGCCGAGCAGCAGCAGGCCACCGAAGGCGACCACGTAGGCGTTGAACACCCACGAGAGGTTCTCCGGCGAGAAGCCGAGGTCGTCCTGCATGCGAGGTAAGGCGACCCCGATGATCGAGGTGTCCATGATGACCATGAACTGGGCGAGCGCGATGAGTCCGAGGACCCACCAGCGCCTGGATCCGTGTGACATCTCCACCACTCCTTATGCCCCTAGGGGGTATCGGTAAGTGGTGAAGGTTTACCCCCGGGGGGTATTGAATGTCAAGCGGAGTTGTCGAACTTCGCCGCCGCACGCCAGTTGATTGATCCCTCTACCCCCTATGGGTATATTCATCGTTCGTCAGGGCGCATTGGCTCCCGGCCTCACGGGCTTGCCCGCCGGGCTTCTGTCCGGGGTGGCAGGGCGCCAGCCAGCGCCCCTTTCGTCGAGAGGAGAGAGTCCATGTGCACTAGCGGAACCAGTTGCGGTTGCGCCACGGCCACGGCCGACAGCACGCCGGCTGCGGTTGACGCCGTCGACGGGGTGCGTACCACCTACACCGTGTCAGGAATGACCTGCAGCGGCTGCGCCAACAACGTGAGCAAGCAGGTCAGCACCGTCGAGGGCGTGACCGGCGTCGAGATCGACGTGGCCTCCGGCACCGTCGCGGTCACCAGCGACGCGCCGCTGGCGATCGCCGACGTCCGCGCGGCCGTGGAGAAGGCCGGCTACTCACTCGTGAGCTGAGCGGAGATGATCCGCCGCGACCGACCGGCGACTCTGGAGCGGTCGCGGCGGATCTGTTCTTCCCGGTGTCCCACCGGGATCACCAGGCGGGTGGCCCGGTCGGCTTATTCGCCGATGCCTGGCCACGCTCACCATCCGGCGCTACCGCGGGCGTCTCGGCGGAGTGTTCGATTGGCGCCTTGCCGAAACGTCAGGCGCAGAACGTCACTGCCGTGACGATGGCGACCAGTGCCGGCGCGGCAACTGCGGCGAGTGGAAGCAGCAGCCGCGTGGGCGCGGTGCGTGTTCGGTAGCCGGCCTGCAGGTGATACAGCCGCAGCGGCACGTCCGCGCCGGCCATCGACAGGGCGTGCGCGGGGCCGGGAGATCCGGCGAGGGCTATCAAGGCCGCTCGCACGGCAGGAGCGCCGCAGGAACGGACGGCGGTCGCGTCGGCGCACAGCTCCACCAGGACCCGCACGGCATCGGGGGCCTGGCGGGTGATCGGCACCCACGGCATGGCGGCGGCGAGGATCTCGGCAGCTGCGACGAGCAGGTGATGGCGTCCACGAAGATGAGCTTGTTCGTGAGACAGCACGGCCGCTCGTTGCGCTGGTGGGAGCTGCTCTACCCCCGTGGAGAGAACGACCAGGCCGTCACGCCCGCCGATGCTGTAGGCCATGGGAGTGGTGTGCGGAACGTGCAGGACGGATGGTGTGTGCGAGGTTCGCGGCCTTCCCAGGAGAGCCAGAAGGTCACGATGAGCCTCTCGGGACGCCCGCTGTGCGCGGCGTTGGCGCACCGCAGACGCCACGGTCCGCACGATGAGCACAACAGCCGTCAGTGTCGCCGCGATCCCGATCAGCTCATGCTGTGCAGGCAGGTGGCCGTGACTGACGGCCACCCAGCAGTGGTGCGCGACGAGCTCCACCCATCGGTGCAGACCGGACTCGGGCACGAGGAGCAGCGCCACCCCGATGAAAAAGGAGGAGATCACGGCGATGATCGCCGCCCACCAGGCCAGAAGCACGGCGAAGGGATCGTGACGCCCGCCGGCGCGTTCCAGCAGCGGCGGCGCCAGCCAGGCGACGACGAGGGATCCGACGAGGAGGCAGGCACCCACGTTCATCGCCTCTCCAACCTCTCGTCGAGGACCTGCTGCAGTACGGCCAGTTCCCGCTCGGACGCGGAGCGGGCGAAATGCAGCAGCACGACGTCCGGTTGCTGACTGGTTTCCAGCAGGCGCCGCAGCGTGCGTGCGGTGAGTTCTTCGCGGCTGCCGGCGGGCCGGTATTGGTAGGCTTTGCCGTTCTTGTCACGTAGGACCCATTGCTTGCGGTGCAAATTGTCCAGCACTGTCATCACAGTGGTGTACGCGAGTGAGCGGCCGGACAGGCGCTCGAGTACCTCGCGCACCCGTAGCGGCTCCCCCGCTTGCCACAACACGTCCATAACGGCGGCTTCCAGCTCACCCAACCCGTTCACGAATGCACCGCCCCCCACCTCTGCGTCAGCCTACGCCCGGGATCCGATCATGAGCGTGTGCGGCGCCTGCCGCCCGACCCCAGCAAGTTGATCGCGCCTCAGCCCTTCATTCCTTCAAGGGACAGGCGGGCCAGGACGTTGGTGTGCGCGTTAGCGCCATGTGGCTCGGGGTAAGCGGCGCCGACGCGACAGGGTGTTCGTGGTTTACGCGCTCTGCTGGTTCGCTGTGAGCGGGCAAAAGGAGGACGGATGCGGCGTACACGGTCTATGGCGCTGATCGTCATGTCAGTTGTGGGGCTGCCCATCCCCGCCGTGGTCGCTAGCGGCGTCGCCGCGCGCCCGGCTCAGGCACCTGCTGCCCTCGCCAGTCCCACGCCGTCCGCCACCACCCCCCAGGAGGCAGCGATGTTCGCCGCGATGATGGCATCACACCATCAGGATGGGATCGAGCTGACCCAGATGGCGCTGGACAAGTCGACAAATGACGGGGTTCGGGCGGTGGCGCAGCGGTCACAGCAGAACCAGAAGGCGCAGCTACCGCAGCTGCAGAGCATCGCGCAGAGCGGAAACATGAGCCCGCAGCCACCGGAGGCACCGCTGGCGAGGTTCAACGAACAGGAGATGACTGAGCTGCGGCAGCTGTCGGGGACGGAGTTCGACCGCAAGTGGCTTGACACGTTCAGCAGCCACCACATGTCAGCGATCATGATGGCTGACCTTCAACGTGACTCCGCGGACACCCGAACGCGCGATATCGCCCGGCAGATTCGGGATCAGCAACTTCAGGACGTCAGCGATATGAACAACCTGCGGGACCAGTTGGGCTGACGGCCAGAAGCCAGCAAGCCAGCCGCGTGTAGCAGCCGACTGGAGCCACATGCATGAACCCTGACGGTGGTGCGCACGGCGGTCCTCACGCCGAGGACCGCCGTGCGCGTTGCCGTGTCAGGCGGAGTAGCCGCGGGTGGCGGCCCATTTCGCCAGTTCGTCGACCTGGATCCAGTAGGTGCCGTCACCCACCGGCTGCCACGGGTCGGCGAGCTTGACAATACTGCCGTCGTCCTCGTAGCCGACGACGGTGAGGTAGTGCCCGACGGGGAACGAGCGCGTCAGCCCGTCAGCATCGACACCGGCGCCGATGACGTTGACCACCGGGATGCGGTTCTCGTCGATCGCCTTGCGTAGATCGGTCTTCAGTCGCTGCACCTCGTCTGGGCTGACCGTGTCTGTCGGAATCTCTCCGGTCTTGTACACGTCCTTGCCGAGCTCGGCGTTGAGAACTCGGGTGATGTCGAACGCCGAGGCGGTGCCGGCCACGGTGGTGCCGAGCTTCTCGGCGAGCTCATCCTGGCTCTTGAGCTTCCCCTGGCCGCTCAGGGCGATTCGGGTCGAGGCCGGGCCGCAGTAGTAGATGTTCGGCTGTGCCTGGAACGTGTAGTCGCTCAGGCTCTTGGCGGAAGGCTTGTCCGCCTGTTGCACGGCGGCGGGTGTGGCAGCGGCCGCTGGCGCGGCGGCTTGCACGCCGGCGGCACCAGCCGCGACGGCGCCCAGGCACGCGAGTCCGGCAACACCGAGCGCGCTTTTGGCAACAGTCCCGCGGACGACGGAGCCGCTGGTGATGGCGGGAAGCCACCGGGCGGGGTATTTCATTGCTTCACCTTTCCTCGGGTGAACAGTGCGACGTCGCTCGGCCGCACGTGTTCGTCTCGGGGTTCGGGTCGGCACGCGCATACGCGCCGGAAACAGATCAACGCCGAACTGTTCGCGACTTCGGCATTGGGGAACACAACGGCCGCGGCCGCGTCGGCATTCCAGGTCCGAGCTGAGGTCGGATGTGCCGGCTTGCATCGACCGTGGCCTGCGTGCAGTACGGGCCCGGCCGGGCCCACTGTCAGGGGCCCGGCCGGGTTGGTTGTGTGCCGGTTACAGGCGGTCGAGGATCTTCTGGAGCGTCTGCACCTCGGCCTCCTGGTCGGAGGCGATCTTCGCCGCGAGTGCCTTGGCGTCCGGGTTACTGCCCTGCGCCTGTTCGGTCTTGGCCATCTCGATTGCGCCGTTGTGGTGCGCGATCATCATCTGGGCGAACATCTTGTCGAACTCCACGCCCTGAGCGGCCTGGAGATCCGCCATTTCCTTGTCGGACATCATCCCCGGCATGCCTGACCCGCCCGGGGTGGGCGAGCCCATACCGGGCATGTCGTGACCGGGAGCCGAACTCATCTCCGGCATGCTGTGTCCCGAGGGCGCCGCGGTGGGCTTACCCCAGGCGGTCAGCCAGCCCTTCATCGTGGTGATTTCCGGGTCCTGCGCCGCCTTGATCTTCGCGGCGAGGTCCTTCAGCTCCGGGTCGCTCGCCCGCGTGGGGGCTAGGTCTGCCATCGCCACCGCCTGCTGGTGGTGCGGGATCATCATCTGCGCGAACATGACGTCCGCGTCGTTGAAGGTCGCCGCGGTGGAGGCTGAAGAGCTGACGGTCGGGCTGTCACCACCGTGGTCCATGCCCGACATGTCGTTGCCGCTGCAGGCCGCAATCGCAAGCAGGGCGGACAGCGCCGCGCCGGCCAGGGCCGCGCGGCGCACAAGGGTGCGCTTCATGAGTTCTAAAATCCTTTACGGTCTGGGATCGATTCAGGTCGGAAACGGGTGAGTGGGAGGCACAGGTCTGCCCCACACGACTCCTACGTTCGCGACACCGAAACGACAGCCAGCCGCAATCCGACAGGCACCGGGGGCGGTCCTCGCCCTGCAGGCTGCGGCGCCCATCGAGCGCGCAAGAGCCGGACGTGGCCGCTGCGAAGACGGCCCGTCCGTGCTGCCCAGAGCAAAATGCCCACCGCACCGAGTACGGCCAGACATACCGCGAACACGTCGAGACGCAACCCGTGATCTCGCGCGTCATCGGCGTCAGAGGCTGCGACAGGTTGATCGGCCCCAGCGTGGGGCTGGGTGACCATGCCGGAGTCGGCGTGGTCCACGACAGCGGGCGCGGGGTGATGCCCGTCGCCGACGTGGCCGAGTGTGTGCATGCCAGCGACACCCAACGCGAGCAGGACGAGCAGCAGCAACCGCGGGGGGCTGAAAGGCCCCACGGCCTGCTTCATCGCTGTCGTCCCGTTCATCCCTATCCAGGGTAGTAGGTGCGATTACGGTTGTCGCGTCATCAGTCTTGGTCCGCCGGTGGCGTCGCCCCCGGTCAGGGCGTCAGATTCGGGATGTCGAACCATGCGAATGGCGCCCAGGGAAGATTGCGGAGCACCGTGCTGTAGAGCAGGAAGGCCGCGATGTACGTGGCGTACACGCGCGGCGACAAGCGTAGCGCGGGAAGGTCGCGTCCGAACCATGCCGCGGCCACCCATCGCACGCCGACGTACGCGACGAACGGGACCGCGATGAGCGCGGCGAGGTGGTGTCGTGCGGCCTGCACGAGGTCGCCGTGCAGGAGGTAGTAGAACATGCGGGTTCCCCCGCACCCAGGTCCGTTGATCCCGGTGATCGTGTGCCACAGGCAGGGGCCTGTGGGATCAGCGACGCTGTCGGTGGGGTTGAATCGAACAACGAAGGCGCCGGCGGCAACGAGGGCGGCACCGACGCCGAGAGTTGCCCACCGCTGCGCCGCGCGGTCGGCCATCGCGGTGATCTGTCGCATCTGTCCCTGTCCCTCGCAATTCGCCGTGTCGCCTGTCGTGAGTCTTCCGCCCCTGACGAGCATCGCTGGCCCGGCCAGCGATGCTACTAACGTCCCATAGTAGTTTGGAGTCGTCGGCGAAACGATCTCCGGATCCGGACTTCGAGGCGAGGAGGCCAGGTGCCCGCCAAACAGTCAAACCGGGTGACGTGGGCGGGCGTGGCGCTGGGCATTGCCCTGCTGGTCGCGGCGGTCATCGCGGTCGTCACGTGGCGTGATGAGCCTCCCCGGTCCGATGCATCTGTGTCGAGCGGGCTGAGTCATGTGCACGGGATGGCCGTCAACCCGGCGGACGGACAGCTCTATGTGGCAACGCACCACGGGGTGGTTCGCGTATCGGAGACGGAAGCCGCCTATGTCGGGGACGGGCGCCAGGACACCATGGGCTTCACGGTGATCGGGCCAGACCACTTTCTCGCCTCGGGGCACCCCGCGCCCGGCCAGGGCGGGCCGACGCATCTGGGTCTGATCGAGAGCACCGACGGCGGACGCACCTGGCGATCGGTTTCTCTGGCGGGGCAGGCGGATTTCCACGCCCTGCGCAGCGCCGACGGCCTCACCTACGGCCTGGATTCCACGACAGGTTCCCTGCTGGCCAGCAGCGACCGACTCACCTGGCAGGCCCGCTCCACCATCGCGGCCTACGACATCGCCGTTGAACCAGGGCAGCCGGAGATCCTGTTGGCCACCACAGAGCAGGGCCTGCAACGATCTACCGACGGCGGGCGCACGTGGACGCCGGCCGGCGGACCAGCAACTGTGTTGTTGCACTGGGCAGATCGGGACCGGCTGCACGGGATCACTGACGACGGGCAGATCCTCGTCTCCGGGGACGCCGCCACAACGTGGTCCAGCGCCGGGCGCGTTCCCGCGGCGCCAGCCGCCTTCACCGCGCACGATGACACGCTGTTCGTGGCGACCGGGGATGGTCGCGTGCTGCGCAGCACCGACGCGGGCGCCAGCTGGCAACCCCTGCAGACCTCCCTGTCGTGACCCTCGGCCAACCGCGGGCACTCGTCGTGACAGGGAGACCTGCGATGCGTCCACAGCTCCTCGGGGCAGGTGGTGGCGGCGGCCCGGGTTGGGCCGCCGCCACACCGTGTTCAGGCCCCCGGCGTCAGGCGAACCCGCCTCAGCAGCTGGGCGTTGAGCGCCACGACGATCGTGGAGACCGACATGAGCACTGCGCCGACGGCCGGGCTGAGGCTGATCCCCGCCCAGGCGAGGACGCCGGCCGCGAGCGGGATCGCCACGACGTTGTAGCCGGCGGCCCAGGCCAGGTTCTGGATCATCTTTCGGTACGAGGCCCGGGACAGGCGGA
>NZ_RAQQ01000042.1 GCF_003610785.1 Micromonospora globbae | reverse complement strand
TCCCGACGGGCCTCGACCGCCAACCGGGTCGCACGCTCACGCAGCTCATCGTTGTACTTCTTCGGTGCAGGCATCGCTGGTGTTCCTCCCAGGTTTCGATGTCTCCATCAAACCCGGGGCGGGACAGTGTGTGCCGGTGATGACCGTCTGGTACGTGTCGAGGATGGCCCGGCCTTCCCGGTCCACGTCGTGGTCGGTGATGTACTCGACGTCATACCCCTTGGTCTCCAGCCAGTCGAAGATGTGGGTGTCCGCTTCGAACGCCCACGGCCGGCCCTCCCCGTTGGGGCCGGTCGTCATCGACCGGAGGTTCTGGATTGGGCGCTTGGCTGACGAGTACACGTAACCGCTGCCGTCGGCATGGTCGGAGTACTGCGACATCGTTCCGCCGGTCTGCCCGTACGCCAGATAGGTCAGCGTCGGCACGAGCATGGCGATCTTCGCCTTGGGTCGCTTCGGGCGTACGACGAACGTGGCGTGGTAGACCTTCCCGCCGGCCTCCAGCCGCGCCGCGTACACCCCGCTCCGTGCGTTGTCCGGCACCTTCCACCGGAAGCTCGGTGACCATCCCGCATCACCGAGGTCGTCCTCGTGGAAGTAGACCGCGCCCCATTGCGCCGGATCCTCGTTGTAGTTCATCGTCTTGCGATCCCAGTCGTGGCTGGTCAGCGCCCGGACCGGAAGGTTGACCGCCCGGCCGTGGAGCCGGTGCCGCCCGCTGTCGACGACCTTGTCGGTGGAGATCTGGCGGGAGAAGTCCCATGCCGCCGCAGCCCGCGACGGCGCCCGGCCCCGCTCGGCCGCCGCGATCTCGGCCGCAGTGAGAGCGCGGTCGTAGATCGTCGGAGATTCGATCTTGCCGTTGTAGAAGCCGGTGGGATGGCCGCCGCCGGGGCGGTCCCAGTGGGCGGCCATCAGCAGCGGCGCTGTGGTGTGGTTGATCCGCGGCGCGTTGACCCGCTTGGTCACGGTCGCCACCGAGTCGTCCGGATGGTCAGCGACGGGGCGTTGCGTCACGGTCACCGAATGGGTGCGAGCGTCATAAGTAGCCGCGACGAAGTACCAACCGGAGTTGTTGACGTGCTGCGGTCGGGGGTTGCGGTTGAAGTACATCTCGGGACCGCCCTGCGCCGGTGCCCACGGCCGCAGCTTGACCCCGGTCGAGACGGTCTCGACGCCCGATCGGGAGCCGAGTCGCAGGGCGAGGCTGCCCTGCTCGTCGATGAACAGGCCGTAGCCGCGCGCGTCCGCGGCCGACCACTTCGTGACCAGCCCCTGCAGCCGCGGCGTACCGACCGGGGTCCGCTGAAGCGCCACCCGGTTGTACGGCGAGCCCGGGATCGTGGTCGGTGCGATCCAGGCGGTGATGCTGAAGCTGCCGGACGGCTTGAGCCGGCTGTCGTCGGGAACCGTGACGTACGACCCCAGCGGCAGCGGCTGGTATCGGCCCGGGTACGTGCGGTTGACCGGCGTGTCGATGACCTGTTCCTTGATGCCCGGGCCCGCGGGGTCGGCGTCGCCGTGCTGTACGCGGACGATCCGCGAGTTGAACGTCGGTTCCTTGGTGCTGACCATGATCGAGACGGTCTCGCCGGGTTCGACGCTGAGCCTGTCGGGGTAGCCGCTGACGCCAAGCCCGTCGAGCTGCTCCTGCGGTGGGACGGGTTCGGTGGGCAGGGGTTCGTCCGGCATGTAGCGCGCGGCCGTGGACGGGTCCGCCATGCTGCCAGCGAAGGACGGGGTCGCGCCAGGTGTCGCGGCCACCAGGGCCACGACCGCGACGACGGCGATGGTCGTTCGTGATCTCCTCATCTTGGGGGAACCTCCTGGGTCGACTGCCGATTTCAGGGCCGGGGCGGGTGGCCGGTCGAGCGGCCCCTGCGTAGCCCCCGGGCAATTGCCTCCTCTCTCGCGCATCGGGCCTCTCGCACCCAGCGGGCGATGACATATCCGATGGACGCGCGGATCAGGCTCGCGGCCGAAGTGGCCGGAGGGAGGACGAAGAAGCCGGCGCGGCAGGGCCCGTTTGTGGGCGCGCAACGCACGACGTTCCGTACCGGGTAGGCACTTCCGGCGGCGTGAGGAGCGGCGTGGCCACCGGACGGTCGGTGTAAGGGATGGCAGGCAGCCTACGCATTTCACCCCACGCTCAGAAAGATGCTCACTACGCGCGGCGACGAGCGAGCGGGAACCATCGACCAGCGGCTACGCGGCATGCACCCAGCGGTCGATGGGCGTCGATGAACGGCCCGGCCGTGCTGATCAGCGTCGGAAATCGGCACGCGAACCGCCCAGCTGGGTGCAGGGTGGGCTGGTTGGCCTTGACGGGCAAGATCCCACTCTGGTCGAGCAGCTGGGCGAAGCGGATGATCTCCTACGTCCTGCTGTCCACGTCGCTGCTGGCCAGGACCCGCACCGGTCTGCCAATGAGCCATTTCATCGTGGATAGCGGGCGCCCTCCGCGAACGCGTCCAGACGGTGCCGCCGGCGCCAAGGTAGCCCGTGTCGCGAACGTCAGCACGTGGGCGTTGGTTAGGGCGTCGACCAGGCCGTGAGTACGGACGGCGGTCAGGTCGTGAACGGAGCCGGGCAGGGCGGCCGACGCGCCCGCGAGGCTGAGGAGGAAGGATGAGCGCTACGACAGTTGCGGACGCCAGCGCCGGTCGTGGGCGCTCTGCTCGTAGGGTGCGGGGAGGGGGAGCGCAACAGTTCGATGGTCATGCCCCACCGTGTCCGGCCGTAGACGTATTCGTTGCCTGGCCCGCTCTCTGGCCCCGGTAGCGGGCCGACCGGCGCGGTTGCTCGCCAGCGGCCGCCGAACGCGCTCGGCGGTCGCCGCCGGATCGTCCGCGTTCAGCGCCAGGTGCTGCAGGCCCCAGGCACACTCGCCCACGCCGCCGGCCGCTGATCTGGTGTGGAGAACTCGAACAGCTCCACGCCGGGTCCGTCCGGCAGTCGCAGCATGCGGCGCGTCGTCCCCTGCATACCAGCCGGCACACCTAAGCGTCGTTCCAGGGTGGGGCCAGCGTTGGGCTTGGCTCCTGCGGGCAGGGTGTCAAGGAACACCGAGGGCTGAGCATCCAACGGCCCCTCCGAGCCCCCGTCGTGCCAGCGACCGATCTGAACCCGTCCCCTCAACCGCACCTCGAGAGGCACGCGAAACGGTGGGTCTACCCGAACCGATGCGGTGAGGGCCTCAACGATTCGGCGACAGAGCCCGCCCGCCGGATCAGTTTCGATGAGAGACAAACCGGCAACGCCCGGCGAGCCGACTTGGGTGGATGTGTTCGGCATCGCCAGCCTCTCGCAGAGGAATGCGTCGGCGTGCGAGGTGGTGTGGGTGGGGAGGTGATGCCCCAGTTTCCTTTCCCCATGAGAAGCAGCCGGTGACCGCCCTCGCGGGTCCCGTTCATTCGGCCGATGCTGGATCGAGGCGGGCCAGGTGGGCGCGGACGGCGTCGGTGCTGGTTTCCTCGTCCTCGGTCTGGTCGACCCCCAGCTTGGTTAGCAGGGCCAGGGCCTGTCGCCAGTGGTCGCGGGCCGACTCGAACCGGCCGAGGGCGTGTTGGGCGTGGGCGAGTCCGTCGTGGGCGCGGGCTTGGTCGAGGGGCTGTCCCAACTCGTCCGCCAGGGCGAGGGCCCGCGCGTGCTGGTCGGCGGCGATCGCCGGATCGCCGGTGGCGTACCGGATCCGGCCCAGGCCCTGCCGGGCCTCGAACTCGAGGTTGCGATCGCGGGCTTCCCTGGCCAGGTCGAGCAGTTGCCGGAAATGGGCCACGGCCTCGGGGTACCGGCCCTGGGCGCGGAGGATGTCGCCTAGGCCGTTCAGCGCGTCCAGCTCACCTCGGTGATGGCCGGTTTCCCGGGCCAGCGCCAGCGCCTGTCGGTAGTACTCGGCAGCCCGCGCTTGCCGCCGCTGGGTGCGGTGCACCAGGCCCAGCCCGTTGAGCGCGTCCAGTTCGCGGGGCCGGTGCCCCGTCTCGCGGGCGATCCGCAGCACCTGCTCCAGGTGGTCGATGGCCTGCTCGGGGCGGCCCTGCCGGCGGTGGATGTGGCCGAGACCGTGCAGCGCGTCCAGCGTGCCGCGGCGATGGTCGGTTTCCTCGGCGATCCGCAGGACTTGACGGTAGCAGTCGGTGGCGTCGGCGAACCTGCCCTGGGAGCGGTGGACGTCACCGAGGCCGGCGAGGGCGTCGAGTTCGCCGGCCCGTTCGCCTGTCGCGCGAGCCATCCGCAGCGCCTGCCGGAAGTCGTCGATGGCCTCGGCGTTGCGCCCCTGGGACCGGTGGATGTGCCCGAGGTCGTTCCAGGCGGTCAACTCGTCCGCCGGCCGGCCGGCCGTCCGGGCCGACGCCAGTGCCTGGTGGTGCAGGACCTCGGCGGTCGGGTACCGGCCCCGGGTGTGCAGGTGCCGGTGCAGGGTGGTCGACAGGTACGGCAGGTATGCGGTCATGCCGTGCGCGCTGGCGTGATGCGCGGCGGCGAGCAGGTTGGGCAGCTCGGCGTCCAACCAGTCCAGCGCGGCCGCCTGGTCGGGCAGGTCGACGGTGGGGGCTTCGGCGGGTGGGCCGAGCGGCGGTGGCCGCCGTGCGTAGGGGTAGGCGATCGCCGTTGCTCGTGCCGCGGTCTCCCGGTAGTGGTCGAGCAGCCGGGCCAGCGCCGCGTCGATCGCCGCCTGGTCGGGGCCGGCCATGCCGGCCGCGTGGGTGCGGACCAGGTCGTGGAACCGGTACCGGCCCGGGACCGGCTCCTGGAGCAGGTGGGTGTCGAGGAGCTGGTCGACCGTCCGCCCGGCCTGCCGCAGCGACACCCCGAGGAGCGCGGCGAGGGCGTATTGCTCGATGTCCGGGCCCGGGTGCCGGCCCAGCAGCCGGTACGCGTCCTGCTGGGCACGGTTCAGGTGCCGGTAGGACAGATCGAGGGCGGCGGTGACACTGCGCCGGCCGGCGTCGAGTTCGGCCAGTCGATGTTCCTCGTCACGCAGGCGCAGCACCAGGTGGTACAGACTCCAGGAGGGACGGGAGCGCAGCCGGGCGGCGGCGATGCGGATCGCCAGCGGCAGCCGGCCGCACAGTTCCACCACCTCGACCAGCAGTTCGGTCGGCGGGCTGCCGAGCCGGTCCCGGCCGACGGTCCGCTCGAACAACTCGACTCCGTCCGTGGTGGGCAGAATGTCCAGGGACAGCGCACCGGTGTGGTCCAGGCCGGTCAACCGGTGCCGGCTGGTGATCAGGACCAGGCAGCCGGGCGCACCGGGCAGCAGCGGCGCCACCTGCGCCTCGGTGGCGGCGTTGTCCAGCACGATCAGCATCCGCTGGTCGGCCAGCCGGGTGCGGTACAGCCCGGCCCTTTCTTGGAGCCCGGCCGGGACCTGCGGGCCCGGGACACCGAGGGAGCGCAGCAGTTGGTCGAGGACCTCGCCCGGCTCGCGGGGCGACATCCCGGGCGTGTGACCGTACAGATCGACGAAGAGCTGCCCGTCCGGGTAGCGGTCGGCGATTCGGTGGGCCACGTGGATGGCGAGGGCGGTCTTGCCGACCCCGGCCATCCCGTCGATGGCGCTGATCACCACCGTGGCGGCGTCCCACATCTGATCGAGGGCGGCCAGCTCCCGCGTCCGGCCGGTGAACGACGGCGGCGGGGTCGGGAGCTGCCGGGGTACCGGCCGGGCGATGTCCCGCCCGACCAGCACGGGTTCCCCGCGCAGGATGGCCCGGTGCAGGTTCCGCAGTTCCGGGCCGGGATCGGTGCCGAGCTCCTCGGCCAGCCGTGCCCGCGTGACCGCGTAGTGCGCCAGAGCCTCGGCGCCCCGGCCGGCGGCGTGCAGCGCCTGCATCGACACCGCGACCAGTGGCTCGACCAACGGGTGGTCGACCACCAGGTCGGACAGCCGCCCGAGGACGGCGTCGTGGTTGCCCAGTCGCAGCTCAGCCCGGGCCCACGCCACGACAGCGGCCAACCGGTGCTGCTGCAAGCCGTCCCGCAACCGGGCGAACCACCCGCCAGACAGGTCCGCCACCGGGTCGCCCCGCCACAGGTCCAGCGCTTGGCGCAGCAGCGTCACGCGTTGCGTGTCGTCGTACCGACCGTCGCGTGCCTGGTCCACCAGACGTTGGAAGCGGTGCAGGTCGACCCGGTCCGAATCGAGCTCCAGCAGGTATCCGGCGGGCCGACGGTCCAGCCGGGCAGCGCTGCCGTCCAGCTCGGCCGCCCGGGCGAGCAGGCGCCGGATCCGCATGATGTGCGCGTACAGCGCGTTGCGCGCCTCGGCGGGCGGCGGATCCTCCCAGACCCGGTCCACCAGGGTTTCCACCCGGACCGGCCGTCCGGCATCCACCGCCAACGCCGCGAACACCGCCCGCTGCTTGGGCGGGCCGAGGGCGAGCGGCTGGCCGGCCGCGCGCGCCTCCACCGCGCCGAGTAACCGGACCTCCATGCCCTCCTCCGCGTCCTGGACGACTAGTCGGTACTAGAGCGACGCTATGCGGCGCCGGCAGCTAAGACGTTCGTAAGGTCGCCAACCAGACCGTGCCGACAGGGTCGAGGAACAGCAGCCGGCGGCTCCGGGCTCGTACGACAGCAACCCCGCTGCCGCCGCCGAACCCTGAAGGAGGTACCCATGAAACTCGCCGCACGAATGATGGCCGCTCTCGGACTCGTCGCAGTGCTCGGCTCGGCACTGGTGGCCATCGGGCCCGCCGGACCGGTGTCCGCGACCGAGCGCGACCGCCCCGCGCAGGCCACCACCGTCGGTGACCGGACCGAGCGAATCCGCAAGGCCTACCGGATCGAGCCGGACGGCACGTTGCGGGAGGTCTCACCGACGGCAGGGGTCGCCCCGGCCGCCGGCGAAACGTACGCCTACGTCTTCTACCCCTCCTACGAGTCGGACTGCTGGTACGGGGAGATGTGCATCTGGACCGGTGACTACTACAGCGGCTGGGGCCTCATCATGGGCGGCAGCTACGCCTCGTGCCAAGGCTGGCGGTTCGAGAACACCGTCTTCCAGGACCACACCTGGTCCATCTGGAACCGGGTGCCCGGCGGCACGTCCTCGATTTGGGACCGGTACGCCGACGGCTCCTACCGCTACACCAAGTACGCCCGGCTGGCCACCGGATACAAGCACGACACACGGTTCAGTCTGATCATGGACGCGTGGACGTTCGACCCGGCCAACAACTGCCGCAGCCTCAACCTGGGGCACGTGGACCTCTGACCGACAGGGTGCGGTCGCCCAACCCCGGGCGACCGCACCCGCCTGCGGCGTCCGTCGCGGCTGCGAGAGCCGCCTCGCCGAGCGGCGAGGACGTACCTCACGAGCACGGTTATCCGGTCACCAACCTTCCTCTCAGCGGGCGGACGACGAACCGTCCGATCAGCGGCCAGAGGAGCACCACCAGGATGGAGGCGTAGATCAGCATGGACACCCAGCCGCCGATCAGGCCGTGCAACTCGCCGCCGGAGAGTTGCAGCGCTCGCCGGCCCTGCAACTCCGCATGCGGGCCGAGTATGAGACCGACGATCAGCGGCAGGATCGGCAGGCCGAAGCGGCGCATGCCGAAGCCGAGCAGGCCCAGGGCTAGCAGCAGGAACAGGTCGAACGGCTGGGCGTTGACCGCGTACGCACCCATCGAGGCGAAGAAGATGATCCCGGCATAGAGGTACGGGCGCGGGATCCGCAGCAGGCGGGCCCACGCCGGGGCGAGCGGCAGGTTAAGCACCAGCAGCAGCAGATTGCCGATGAAGAGGCTGGCGATCAGTGTCCAGACCAGGGTGGACTCGCGAGTGAACAGCAACGGCCCGGGCTGGATGCCGAACTGCTCGAAGGCGGCCAGCATCACCGCGGCGGTGGCGTTGGTGGGCAGGCCGATCGCCAGCATCGGGACCAGGGTGCCTGCGGCGGAGGCGTTGTTGGCCGCCTCCGGCCCGGCGACGCCCTCGATCGCACCCCGCCCGAACTCCTCCTTGTGCTTGGAGAGCTTCTTCTCGGTGATGTATGACAGGAAGGTCGGGATCTCTGCCCCGCCGGCCGGCACTGCGCCGAACGGGAACCCGAGCGCGGTGCCGCGCAGCCACGGCTTCCAGGACCGCTTCCAGTCCTCCTTCCCCATCCATGGCTGACCGACCGGGATCACCTCACCGGACTTGCGGCGTAGGTGCGCGGCGATCCAGAGAGCCTCGCCCACGGCGAAGATGCCGACGGCCACCACGACCACGTCGATGCCGTCGATGAGCTGCGGGATCCCGAAGGTTAGCCGCTGCTGACCCGTCTGGTCGACCCCGATCACGCCGATGGTCAGGCCGATCAGCAGCGAGGCGAAGCCGCGGACCCGGGACGCGCCGAGAATCGCGGTCACCGCCACGAACGCCAGCAGCATCACTGCGAAGTAGTCGGGTGCGCCGAGGCTGATCGCGAACTGCACCACCGGTGGGGTGACCACCACCAGCAGGACGGTGGCGATGGTGCCGGCGACGAACGAGCCGATCGCGGCGGTGGCCAGGGCCTGGGCAGCGCGCCCGGCCTTGGCCATCTTGTTGCCCTCGATAGCGGTCACCACCGAGGAGGACTCGCCAGGGGTGTTCAGCAGGATCGAGGTGGTCGATCCGCCGTACATGCCGCCGTAGAAGATGCCCGCGAACATGATGAGCGATTGGGTCGGCCCCAGGTTGTAGGTGACCGGCAGCAGCAGCGCCACCGTCATCGCGGGGCCGATGCCGGGCAGCACGCCGACCGCGGTGCCGATGGTCACCCCGAGCAGCGCGATCAGCAGGTTCATCGGGGTCAGCACATGACCGAACCCCTCGATCAGATTGCCCAGGTTTTCCATTACAGGATCCCTTGCAGGACGCCGGCGGGCAGGTCGACACCGAGCCCGATGGCGAAGGCATAGAATGTGATCAGCGACAGTGCGATGGAGATCAGTAGGTTCCGGATGTAGTGGCGGTTGCCGAGCGCGTAGGCCGAGCCCCAGTAGAGGATCGTCCCGCTGATCACCCAGCCGAGCCGGTCGATGAGCACCGCGTTGACCAGGAACGCCCCGATCAGCAGTAGCACGGTTCGCCAGTCGATCGGGGTGCTCAGATCGACGTCCTCGCCGGCCTCCGGCTCACCGGCGCCGCCGCGGAACACGTCCACCGCATAGACCGCCGCGACCGTCAGCAACAGCACGCCGAGCAGGATTGGTACCGCTTTGGGGCCGATTGGGTCCGCCGAGTTGATCGCGCTGCCGATCCGCGTCGTCGCGTCGACGATGACCAGCGCGCCGACCAGGGCGAGAAATGCACAGACGCCGTACTGCGCCGGGTCGCGCTTCCGCCCAGCGGCCGCCTCCGAGGTCGCCGCCGGGTCGGTTCCGGCGCGCGCTGGCTCGTCCGGCGTACGCAGCGCGCCCGGCCCGGTCGGCTCGGTCGTGGCCCGCTGTGTCCGCTGGGCAGCGGCCGGTTCGGCCGGCGCGACCGTCGGCTGCACTGGGATCTCGGGTTCCGCCGGGGGTCGGAGCGGCGGGTCGCCGCCCCGTACCGGCCGGTTCGTCCTGTCGGTCATGCCAACCCGAGTTGCTTGAGCACGTCGGCCACTGCCTTGTCCTGCTCGGTCAGGAACGTGCCGAACTCGTCACCGGTGACGAACGCGTCGGTCCAGCCACGCTTCTTCAGCTCGGCCTTCCACTCCTCCGACTCGTGCATCTTGGTCAGCACGTCGATCCAGACCTTCTTGTCGGCCTCGCTGATTCCGGGCGGCGCGACGATGCCCCGCCAGTTGGTGAAGACCAGGTCGATGCCAGCGGACTTGAGCGTCGGCACGTCCCTGAGCGCCTCGATCGGCGCCTCGCTGGTCACCGCGAGGACCCGGATCTGGCCGGCCTCGACCTGGTCGAGGAACTCGCCGAACCCGCTGGCGCCGAAGGCCACCTTGCCGCCGAGCACGGCCGGCAGCAGCTCGCCGCCGCCGTCGTACGAGACGAAATTGACGTGGCGGGGGTCGATGCCGACGGTCTTGGCGAGCTGCATGGGCAGCAGGTGGTCCGGGCCGCCGGGCGAGGAGCCGCCGCCGACCGCAATGCCCTTGGGGTTGGCCTTCCACGCCGCGACCAGGTCGTTGATGGTCTTGTACGGGGAGTCCTTCGGCACCACGATGGCGCCGGCCTCCTCGATCATCTTGGCCAGCGGGGTGGTCTGGGTCAGCGTCGCGGTGGACTTGGAGGTGTACGAGGCACCGACCACGCCCAGCCCCATCTGCATGGCGAGCTTGCCGTTGCCCCTCTCGTTCACTGTCCGCTGGAGACCGACCGTGCCGCCCGCCCCGGGCAGGTTGAACACCTGCACACCCGTGGCGATCTTGGCGTCCTCCATCACCTTCGCGGCAGTGCGAGCCGTGGTGTCGTAGCCACCACCGGGGGTGTTGGGAACCATGATCCGTAGTCCGGTGACCGGCGTGCCGTCGTTGCCGGAACCGGATCCGTCCTTCTCGGCCGTGGCACCGCAGGCCACCAGGGCGAGCGTCGTCGCGGCGGCCACTGCGGTGACCAGCAGGGTTCTCCTTGTTGCCATGATGTTTCTCTTCCGTTTCGAATGAGTCCGGCTGCAAGATGGTGGCCTCCGAGCAGGTCGCCTGTCTGCGTTGTGTCACCAGCGGAAGTTGAGGTCTTTGTGGTCGCGGTCACGTCCTGGCGACGTACACTCGCCGGGCAGCTTCTCGTCCTTCAGCTAGCGATCATCGTCGTTGTGCTGGTGGCGGTCGCCGCTGTCTCGCTGGCCCAGTCGGCCGCCACCTTCAACCGGGTCGAGGGGCGCCGGGTCGCCGCCCTCGGCGAGGAACTCGCCGGCAGCCCGCTGCTACGCGACCAGCTCACCCAGCCGGCACCCGCCGAGGCGATCGCACCGCTGATACAGAACACACTGATCCGGTCCGGGGTGACCCACGTGACCGTGGCGAACGAGCGTGGCCGGGTGGTCAGCTCGACAGACCCGACGCTGGTCGGCAGCCCGGTGGTGCTCGGCGACCCCTGGGTGGCGCAGGGCCGGAGCTGGTTCGGCGAGCTGGAGGTCGACGGCACCCGGCAGCTGGTGGCCCAGGTGCCGGTGCTCGGCGACGATCCGAAGACGAAGAAGAACCTCGGCCGGTATCTGGGCGTGGTGGTCGTCGGTGAGGCGTCGCCGACCTGGTCGGCGCGGCTGGTGGGTGCCTCCTCGTACCTTCTCACCTACCTGGGCATCGCCTGCGGTCTCGGGGTGGTCGGGTCGTGGCTGCTGGCCCGACGGATCAAGCGGCAGACTCTGGGCCTGGAACCACGTGAGATCGCCGGGCTGGCCGAGCACCGCGAGGCGTTGCTGCACGGCATCGCCGAGGGGGTGATCGCGCTCGACACACAGCAGCGGGTCACCCTGATCAACGCGGTCGGTCGGCGGCTGCTCGACCTGCCAGAGAACTGTCTCGGCCGCAGCCTCCGCGAGCTGCGCATCAACGGCCGGCTGCGGGACGTACTGGCTGGCGCCGACAGAAGCCCGGACACCCGGGACCAGGTGGTGATCCGACGCGGCCGGGTGCTGGTGATGAACCGAATGACGGTACGCAAGGACAACCGCAGACTCGGCTCGGTCACCACGCTGCGAGACCGCACCGAGCTGGCCCGTCTGGAGCAGGAGCTCGGCTCGTTCCGCAGCACCACCGAGTTGCTGCGGGCGCAGACCCACGAGTTCGCCAACCAGCTGCACACCATCTCCGGGCTGATCCAGATCGGCGAGCACGACGAGGTGGTCCGCTACGTGGACGCGCTGAGCCGGCACCGAGCCTCCCTCGACCTGGCGGTCACCAGCCGGATCCACGACACCGCGATCGCCGCCCTGCTGATGGCGAAGTCGGCGGTGGCCGCCGAACGGCGGGTGGAGCTGCGGATCTCCGAGCGGACCGGGCTGAACCGCCTGCCGGCGGAGCTGTCGGCGGACGTCGCCACGGTGCTCGGCAACCTGGTGGACAACGCGATCGAGGCGGTGGCGGGCGGCGAGGTGGCCGACGACCCGGACGAGCGCCCGGCCTGGGTGGAGGTCGAGCTGCGCCAGGACACCTCCTCCGTGGAAATCGTCGTCCGCGACTCCGGTCCCGGGATTGCGCCTGAGCTGGCGCAGGAGGTATTCACCAATGGTTTCACCACGAAGGCGGCCCACAGCGGCGAGCGGGGTGTCGGCCTGGCGCTCACCCGTCTGGTGTGCCGCCGCCGCGGTGGCGAGGTGGCGGTGACGAACACCGACGAGGGCGCCATGTTCACCGCGCGGATATCGGTACTGGCCACCATGTCAGAGGAGGCGCGATGATCGACGTCCTGGTTGTCGACGACGACTTCATGGTGGCCCGGATCCATCGCGGATTCGTCGAGCGTATCGACGGGTTCCGGGTGGTGAGTACCGCCGGCACCGGCGAGCAGGCGGTGGCCGCGGTTGACGAGTTGCGGCCCAACCTGGTCCTGCTCGACCTCTACCTGCCCGACATGTTCGGCCTGGACGTGGTGGCCCGGATCCGGGCCGCCCGGCACGACTGCGATGTCCTGGTGATCAGCGCCGCGCGCGAGGCCGAGGCGGTACGCGCGGCCATCCGCTACGGCGCGGTCAACTACCTGCTCAAGCCGTTCGGCTTCGAAGAGCTGCGCAGCCGGCTGGAGCAGTATGCCGTCCGCCGCACCGCACTAGGTACGGCGGTCGTCGCCGACCAGGCCGACATCGACCGGGTGCTCTCCCGTAGTGGCGCGGTCGCCGGCGCGCACACCCTGCCGCGCGGACTCAGCCCGGAAACCGCCGCGCTCGTGGAGCGGACCCTCCGTCAACAGACAGGCCCCCTCACCGCCAGCGAATGCGCCGACCTGGTCGGCATCTCCCGGGTCAGTGCCCGCCGGTACCTGGAACACTTCTCCAGCAGCGGACGGGCCGAGGTGACCTTGAAGTACGGAGCGGCCGGCCGTCCCGAACGCCGCTACACCTGGCTGGTCTGACCGGGCCGGGATTCGAACTCGCTCCGACTGGTAGCGGCCAGCAAGCGGAGGTCGACCGGCTGGTCGCTCTCAGCACCCGGCTTGAGGTCGGCGAGGACGGGCTGTCGTGCTGGCCGATCCCGACGGCAACCAGTTCTGCGCCCGAGGAAACCGAGCACAGCGCAGCCGGGTCCCCCAGTAGTCAGAGCCGTCGCGCAGATCACCGGTACCCAGCCCCGTTGCCGTACACGCTCAGGCAGCAGGCTGGGGCAACCAGGGCCAGCCAGCAAGATCTCTCAGGCACGCCCGACGGTCGGTCGTCGCTCTCGCGGTTTTCACGCACGACGCGGTCTACCAGCCGGATGGCGGGGGAGAGGAAGTGGTTGAAGCCAGACCCAGCCCGGCGTCGTTGACGCCGACCCTCAGGAGCAGCCGAACGCGGTGAACTGAGCCGCCCGGTCCGATGCCGTCCGAAACCGCCACACGATGAACAGCCCTTTCATACCCCAGGTCTTCTACTGTGCGCGGCGACTCGCCGGGAACCAGCGTGATGGATGTGGAGCACTCTCCGGCCATTGAGCGGGACGCAGGCGCAAGCGCTTCACAGCGGGCTGAGCGCCGCGACGCCCGCGATGGGCAGATCGTCCCGTTGCCGATACCGTCGATCTCCGCGACGAGTCCCGGCGCCCGCGCTCGAGCGGCGTCGAGCGCATCCGCAGCCGAACCCTCGGTTAGGGTGTCCGGCACGCGGGCTTCGGCGAACATTGCGCGGTAGGCGGTGACTGCAGACCTCAGCTGGTGGGCGCGCGCAAGATTGCTGCAGTGGATCCCAAACCAGGCCGGATTCGAGATATTTGATTCGAAGGAGAATCGAGTGAGGAAGGTCAACTCGAAGGTTCTGGGATTGATCCTGGGCTCGTTTCTCATCCTGCCAATCCTGTTAGGCTGCGCAGACATCGGGGAGCCAAACGGCGAGACAGTGATCTTCGAAATCGCCAATACCGAAGAGATTGTCGGCAAGGAGACCGAAGGGGCGCGGACCCTCCGAAAGCACTACATGATTCTGAGTCCACCGGAAGATCTGACGGACCTCAAGGTTCTGGTGGAGGAGTACGCCAAGGATCATCGGGCCAGAAGCGGGTATGGAGCCATTCACCTGTTTTTCTATCGCGAAAGTGACGACTTGCCTAGCGACTGGCAGCCCGACGAAAGTTACATGAATACGGATCGGCTGGAACATCACAGAAGCGATCTCATCGCATCGATCACCTGGTCGGATGCCCAGCCGCAAAAAGAATACAACGTTTATGATAAAAGCGAGGAGGGAAAGATCCTGAAGCGGATGCGCTTCATTGAGGACCGGCTTGTCGAGTGACCTGCCGGACCGGCGCCGGCGTGTCTCCTGCAAGCCGATCTGGCAGCGCTGAATGACGCGGGTCGGCGGTGGTGCCTCGGCTGGTGTGACCGGCCGGCGTGTCGAAGATCGAGAACTTCCACTGCGACTCATCACCCTCGGAAGCTACGAACCGCCGCATCAGTGTTAGCGGGCCGGCCGGCCGTATGGGTCGTGGCTGACCTGCTGGATGCCGCCCGGCGGAGGCCCGCTGTACGGGCCGGGGAACCCGTCGGCCGGCGTCGTGTGCAGCACCGCGGTCGGTGCGTCGCTCATGCCCGCTCCGGCCGGCGCCATGAGCTGAGTCGCCGCATGCGGATCCGGCTTGTCCGGCGTGTTCCGGCGGCGGATCCTCATCAGGGCCAGTGTGCCCAGGCCGGCAGCGACCAGTAGGCCGCCCAGGATGAACGGCAGCAGCGAACCGCTGCCCTCGTCGCTGACAGGTTCGAGGGCGGGGGTGCGGCCTCGGCTGCGCTGGTCTCCGGCTGGGGCGCCTCCGCCGCCGTTGCGGTGGGCGACGGCGCGGTCGTGGCGGGCGCGGCCACGGCGGTCAAGGTCAGCCGCACGCTCGCGGTGTCACCGGCGGAGCCCCGCACGGTCGTGCGGGCGGTGCGATAGCCGTCCAGGGCCGCGACGACCGTGATCCGGCCCGCGGCGATCGTCTTGCCGGCGCCCGACTTGATCGAGAACCGGCCGCTCTGGTCGCTCGTCGTACGGTATTCGTGCCCGGCACTGTCCCGGACGGTCAGGGCCACGCCCCCGATCGCCTTGCCGCTGGCGTCGCGGACCTGGCCGGACACCCCGTCCACCTCCGACGATGGCTCGTCCCCACCGGGCTGCGGCGCGCCCGCGCCGGGTTGCGACGTGCCCGGGCCGTGAACATAGACCATCTTGAAGTCGAAGCTGTTCTGCCCGTCGAGCCGCACGCCGACGGAGATGTTGAGACCGCTGATCTCGCCCGCGTGCACCTGGGGCGCGACAAGGGTGGCCTGGAAGTCCTGGCTCTGGCCGGGTTTGAGGTTCGGCTCCACCCGGCAGCCGGTGGTGCACTGCAAGCCGCCACTGACCACCACGATGGCCGTTTCGGCCCGGCTTCCGTTGTTCGTGACACGGAACTGAACGCGAACCTTGTCGCCGGGCTTCACGTTCTCCGCCGACACGCTCAGGATGCTGACGGGTGCCGGGGCGCCCGCCACGGGTGCCGCGGACATCGCGAGCGTCCCCCCCCGGTCAGCGCGATCAATGCGGCGGCCCGGGCCCATCGGGCACGTAAGCGAGTCGGCACTTCCTACCACCCTCTCCACGGCAGGCACCATCGGCCGATGACGCCGCGGGACACTATGCCCTGTCGGGATGGTTGCGCGACCCGCGGCCCCGGTCACGTCCCCTGACGTGGTGCGCGCCACGGAGCACGCCGGCGTCGAGATCCGTGAGTTCGCCGTGGAGTGCCTGCGGCAGTTGCAGGGCGTGGGCGCCCGAGGTGTCTGCCGACTTCACCGTTTCCGCCCTGCCGGACGGTACGGAGGTGGGCCGCCACCCCGCACGCTCAGTGATCCGGTACGCCGGGGCCCGGCACCTGCCGGGCCCCGGCTCGGCTCTATTCAGCCATGGACGACGTATCCGCCCATGAGAACCGGGTACCGGGGTCGCTGGGGGGATCCCGGGGGGAGGTCGGTCTCGGGGTCGAGGCAGTGGGTGGGCGGCCGCTCCGGCCCGTTCTGCGCCTGAGCGTCGACGATCTCGTCCGGCTCACTTCCACCGTCGATGATTTTCACGTAGTAGCCATGGTTCTTCACATTGCCCTGGCCCTCAGGGACGATCGCGGTGAACACCGCGACGTTTCCGGTGACCTTCAGACACGTCACGTCGGCTCGTCCCTGCCCCACCAGCGTGCCGTCCGGCAGCTCGTGCCGGTATAGGAAATGGCCGCGCGTCGACCCGTCGGCGGCCGTCACCGCCTGGACACCGAACCAGATGCGGTGCCCAACCACGCCGGGCTCGTCGTACACGAAATGTCCCAACCCGGCGACGACCGACCACCCAGTTGCGACGCTCGTCGCCTCGGACTGCTGGGCCTGCGCGACGGAGGGCGACCCCGCCACCCCCGCTACCGCAACCGCCGCCAACGCCATCACACGCATACCTGACCTGAACATGTCGCTCCTTCTGACTATCCCGTCCGCTGACCTGTTCAGCATCACCGGACGTCGATAGGAGTGAATCCCTCCACCGAGCCATCCGCCTCCCCCGTCGGAGGGAGTGGCGCGGCTCGCCCCGTGGGGATGGAGGGATGGTGGCAGCCGTGATGCGGACTCGACCGAAGGCGAGCCGGCTCGCACCGGCGCTCGTGTCCCCTTCGTCGCAGCGGTCCCGCGGCACATGGTGTACCGGCCGTCGCGGCGCCTGATCCCACCTCGTTGCGGGCCTGCGGATGTCGGCTGCCGACCGGGCCTCTGTCGCCGGCGCGGTCGCTACTCGATACCGACTCGATGGTCTTTGGCGAGGGCGTGCAGCGGGCACGGCTGTCTCGGCTCGCGCGGGCAGAGGACCCACACGTCGGTCGCTGTTGCCCGGTAGAGGCGGTACGGGGAGGATCCGGTCACGTCATCCCTGGTCAGCGCGGTGGCGCCCCGGTCCGGGGGACCTGGGTAGACCTCCAGTCCGCGTTCGAGATCGTCGCCGGCCAGCTCGCTCGCCGTCCCGGCCGCGTACAGGGCACGGCCGTGGTGGGGCCGGACGCTGGAGTCGAACACCACGATGCTGACCTGCGGGCGTTCGGTGAGGTTGCGGGAGTGCACCGCAGCGGTCTCCGAGGTCCAGTAGAACTCGCGCAGGCCGGCCGCGGCGAAATAGACCGGCGATGTCCACGGCCGGCCGTCCGGGTCGACTGTGCCCAGCGTCAGGTAACCGTTCGCGTCGAGCAGCGCCCGCGCGTGTGCCGCCAGGTCAACTGTCATCGTGGACCACCTTCTCGGACGACCTCGTAGGTGAGGTGCGTCGCCCGTGGCGACTCGGTGACCTGCCGCTGGATCAACGTCGTCGGGCCGGCGAGCGCGAACAGCCGGGTGCCGCCGCCGACCACCAGGGGTGACAGGTGGATGCGCAGCTCGTCGACGAGCCCCGCAGCCAGGCACTGGTCGATGACGTTCGCGCCGCCCATGACGACGACGTCCTTGTCACCCGCGGCGGCTCGGGCCTGGTCGATGGCGGCTGCCACGCCGTCGGTCACGAACCGGAACCTGGACGCGAGCCGCACTGTGGCGGGCGGCTCGTGGGTGACGACGTAGCACGGCGGTGCGGCCGACTGGTTCTGGTCGTGCCCGTACCCGACGTCGTCGCTCCAGCCGTGTGGGCCGTCCACGATGTCGTACAGCCGTCGTCCCATGACCACAGCACCGGTCCGCTCGAAGCTGTCCGCCAGCACCGCTTCGTCGACCGGTGAGCGGGGCTCCTCCAGCACCCACGCGTGAATCGCCTCGCCGCCGATGCCGAGGCCGTGCTCCAGGTCCACCCCACGTGCGGTGACGTATCCGTCCAGCGACATCGAGATGTCCGCGATCACCTTGCTCATGTCCACTCCTTCAGGTGCGGCTGATGTATATAACGGCGGGGCCGGGCGGGAACGGTGACGAGAACTCGACCGCGCCTTCCTGCTCGACGTTCAGCGCGTCACTCGATGTTGTCTCGCGAGTGGTTACGTCGAACCATTCGACCTGGTAGGTGCCGGCTGGCAGATCGACCGTGAACCTGTCACCGTCCGGCTGTAGCACGAGATACTCCGAGCCGGGGTTGACCAGGGCATAGCCGGTTGAGGCGAGGTCGCGCCGCGGCTGCATGTCGATCAGACCCATGCGCTCGGCGTACCGGCGGGTGTCGCCCATCGCCCACCGCGCCGGCTCGTAGTAACTGAATGGCGGCACACCGGCCTCGGCGGGTGACTCGTGTCAACGGTCTCTTTGATCTCCCCGTAGGCGGCCGGCAGTTGTCCCCGCTGACGGCCGCGGAGTTCTCCCCAACGGCGGCCAGATAGTTCCCCGCCGTTGGTTGTTCGGGGTGTCAGGTCAAGGG
>NZ_RAQQ01000041.1 GCF_003610785.1 Micromonospora globbae | reverse complement strand
GCCGCCGTCGGCTGCGGAAGCTGAACCGCCTTCTTCTTGTCTGCCATGACGTGGTCCTTCCCGGACAGGATCAACGTCCTGTCCAACGGACCACACCCAGGTCAAACACGGAAATCTACGCAGTCCCTCCCGTCCCGTTCGGTGACGGTCGATGCTCGGGTGGTGGGTTGTGGCGACTCAGGACGTGTTCTCGGCGGAGGATCTGGAGCGGCTTCGGGGGTTCCCGGAGATCAACCGGGCGGAGCTGATCCGGTACTTCACGTTGACCGGTGCGGACGAGGCGTTCGTGCGCCAGTTCCGCACCGGCCGCAACGTGTTGGGTGTGGCGGTGCAGTTGTGCACCCTGCCGTGGCTGGGGTTCGTGCCCGATGACGTCGCGGCGGCGCCGGCCGCCGTGGTGGGCCGGTTGTCGCAGCGGCTCAGGATCGCGATGGGTGAGCTGCGCGGGTACGGGGAGCGGGAGCAGACTCGTACGGATCATTTGCGGGAGGTGGCCGGCTACGCCGGCTGGCGGTCGATGGACACCGCCGAGTGGAAGGACCTGGAGGAGTTCCTGTTCGCCCGGGCGATGGAGCACGACTCGCCGAAGCTGCTGTTCCGGCTGGCCTGCGAGTATTTGCTGTCGTCGCGGGTGGTGCGGCCGGGGGTGATCCTGCTGCTGCGGCGGGTGGCCGCGGCCCGGGCCCGCGCTCGGGGTGAGACGTGGGCGCGGGTGCGGCACCTGCTCACCGACCGGCGGTGCGCGGAGCTGGACCTGCTGTTGGTCCCGGACGCCTACCTGGGCCGGACGCCGCTGGCGTGGCTGGGGGTGGGGCCGACGTCGTCGAGCCCGGCCGCGGTGAAGGCGGAGCTGGAGAAGCTGACCTACCTGCGCCGCCTCGACGCGCACACCCTGGATCTGTCGATGCTGCCGGCGGAGCGGCGCCGGTTCCTGGCCGGCGTCGGGCGGCGGTTGACCGGGCAGGCGTTGCAGCGGCGCGAGCCGGAGCGCCGGTATCCGATCCTGCTGACCCTGCTGGCGCAGTCGGCGGTCGACGTGCTGGACGAGACGCTGCTGCTGTTCGACCAGGCGATCAGCGGTCGGGAGGCGGCGGCGAAGCAGAAGGTCGCCGAGGCCCTGGCGGAGCGGGCGAAGGGCGGGGAGAACCGGCAGGCGCTGCTGGACGAGATCCTGACCATCGTGCTCGACACCGGGATCGGCGACGAGCAGATCGGCACGCTGCTGCGTGGCCGGATTGGTATGGACCGGATGCGGGCGGCGTGGGCCGAGCGCCGTGAGCGGCTGCCGCGTGACCACGGGCAGCTCAGCATGTTGGACGCGTCGATGTCGTACCTGCGCCAGTTCGCCCCGGCGGTGCTGGCGGCGGTCCAGTTCGCCGGCGGCCCGGGTACCGAGCAGTTGCTCCAGGCGGTGAGCGTGCTGGCCGAGCTGTACGCCACCGGCGCGCGGAAGGTCCCGGCCGGTGCTCCGGTCGGGTTCGTGCCGACGAAGTGGGCCGGCTACCTCGTGGCGACGGAGCAGTCCGGTGACGTCACCGCGTACCGCCGGTACTGGGAGATCGCCGTGCTGGTCGGCCTTCGCGACGGGCTTCGCTCCGGTGACGTGTTCGTGCCCGGATCGCGCCGGTACGCCGATCCGGCGTCGTTCCTGCTCACGCCCGAGGCGTGGGCAACGCAGAAGGTGGAGTTTTGCCACCTGGTCGGTAAACCGGTCGAGGCCGCTGACGCGCTCGCGCAGGCCGACGACGAGTTGCACACCGCCCTGGCGGATCTGGAGACGCAGTTGGCGAAGGGCAACCCGGGTGAGGTGCGGCTCACCGACGACGGTGAGCTGATCATCCCGCCGCTGACCGCGGAGGACGTGCCCGCCGAGGCCGACGCGCTGCGCGCGGAGTTGGCCGGGATGCTGCCGAGGGTGCCGATCGCGTCGGCGCTGGTGGAGGTCGACGCGCGGACCGGGTTCACCGACCACCTGGTGCACGCCGGCGGGAAGGTGAACCGGCCGGCCGAGCTCAAGCGCAACCTGCTGTACGTGATCATCGCGGAGGCGACGAACATGGGTCTGTCGGCGATGGCCGAGTCCTGCGGCGTGCCGTACGACGTCCTGGCGTGGACCGCCGAGTGGTACTTCCGGCCGGAGACGCTGGAGGCGGCCAACGCCGCGGTGGTGAACTACCACCACCGGCTGCCGCTGACGAGAGCGTTCGGGTCGGGGACCCTGTCGTCGTCGGACGGGCAGCGGTTCCCGGTCAAGGGCAAGAGCATCACCGCCCGGCACCTGTCGCGGTACTTCGCCCGGGGGCAGGGTGTGTCCACCTACACCCACGTCTCCGACCAGCACTCGACGTTCGACACGAAGGTCATCGTGGCGACCGCGCCGGAGTCGCACTACGTGCTCGACGGGCTGCTGGGCAACGCCACCGACTTGGCCGTGTTCGAGCACGCCACCGACACCCACGGCGCGACCCTGGCCAACTTCGCGCTGTTCGACCTGGTCGGCAAGCAGCTCTCGCCGCGCATCCGTGACCTCGGGAAGATCACCCTCTACCGGACCGGCCCGAACGCCGACTTCCTCGCCCGCTTCCCACGTGCGGGCGGCCTGCTGACCCGGCGGCTGAACACCGACCTGATCACGAGCACCTGGGACGACCTGCTGCGCGTCGCCGCCTCGGTGCAGGGTGGGCACGCGACCGCCGCGCTGGTCGTCGGGAAGCTGTGCTCGTCGAAACGGCAGCAGAACGCGCTGACCAGCGCGATCAAGGAGTACGGGGCGCTGCGCCGCACCGTCTACGCCGCCCGGTACCTGGCGGATGAGACCTACCGGCGGCGGATCTCCCGGCAGCTCAACAAGGGCGAGAACCTGCACGCCCTGCGCCGCTCCCTCGCCTACGCTGGCGAGGGAGCGTTGCGCCGCCGACACCACGAGCAGCAGACCGAGCAGATGTGGTGCCTCACCCTGGCCACCAACGCGATCGTCTGCTGGTCCACCGAGTACCACGGCCTCGCCGTCGGCGCGCTCCGCCGCGACGGCCGCCAGGTCGACGACGAGGTCCTGGCGCACATCTGGCCGACCCACCACGAGAACGTCCACTTCTACGGCACCCACTCGGTCGACATCGACGGTGAACTCGCCCAGCTCGACACCGACGGCTACCGGCCGCTGCGCCTCGCCGAGGCCATCCCGGCGCACCGCTGACCCAGCGGGCGCGCCCGACGGGGTTGTCCGTCGGGCGCGCCCGCAGCAGCATGACGACGTGCGAGGCGTGCAGCCCCTCACCCTTCACCGGTGACGGCGAGCTTGTGCCGCCCGCTGTGGCCCTGGGCCGCGGTGCACACCAGGTACTCGCCCGGCTCGCCGCCGTGAGACTCGGCGGTGAACGGACAACGCGGCGACTTGGCTTCGCCGCTGCGAGCGGCGCCGTGGTAGCCGACGCTGGAGGCGGGATCGGAGAGGTTGACCAGCAGCGCGCCGGCATTCCTGCCGCAGATGAGGGTGCCCGGCAGTTGACCGGTCGCGACGAGCCAGGCGTCCAGCCGGGGCGCGTGGCATCCGGTGTCGGCCACCAGGCTGAGCCCCGCGAGGCGGGCCGGCAGCCTGTCGACCACGTCCGCGACCGTCTCGCCGGCGGCGCCCGCGTCGAGCACTACCGCGAGGTCAATGTGGAAGTTGTTGAGGGCCAGCCCGCCGCAGCGGTGACGTCGTGCTGGTTAGAGTTCGTCGGGTGGATGACGTGTTCGGCCAGGCGGGTGCGTTGCGTGAGGCGTACGGGCGGGTGGATTGGGCGGCGACGCCGATGGGTCCGGTCGAGTCGTGGTCGCCGACGCTGCGCACGACGGTGGAACTGACGTTGCAGACGCGGTTCGCGGTGACCACGTTCTGGGGCCCAGAACTGATCATGGTTTACAACGAGGCGTATGTGCCGTTGATCGGGGACAAGCATCCTGCGGCGTTGGGAGCGCCGGCGGCGGCGGTGTTCCCGGAGATCTGGGACACGATCGGCCCGATGCTCACCGGTGTGTTGGCGGGCGGGCCGGCGACCTGGTCGCAGGATCTGGAGCTGTTTCTGGACCGTCGCGGGTTCGCCGAGCAGTGTTATTTCACTTTTTCCTACTCCGCGGTGCGCGGTTCGGACGGCCGGGTCGAGGGTGTGATCGACATCGCGGCGGAGACCACCGAGCAGGTGGTGTTGCAGCGCCGGTTGACGCTGCTGACCCGGCTGACCGACGCGTTGAGCATGTCTGATGATCCCCAGCGGATCCTGCTTGCCGCCGTCGGTGTGCTGCGCGCTGCTCCGCGTGACCTGCCGCAGGCCGACGTGTTGTGGCCTGGCGTGTCGGCGGCGGGTGCGCGGTTGCCGGCGGTGCCGCCGTCGGTGTTCGGGCGGCAGGACCTGGTCGTGGAGGACTGGAGCGGACGAACGGTGGCGTGGCTTCGTCTGCCGACGGCGTCGCCGTGGCGGCAACAGCCGGTGCTGGTCGCTGAGCTGAGCCCGCACCTGCCGGTTGACGAGGCCTACACCCGGTTCCTGCGTCTGGTCGGCGCGGCGATCGGCCAGGCGTTCGATCGGGCGCAGGCCCGCCAGGTCGAACGGCGTTTCGTCGAGTTGGAGCGGCAGATGTCCGAGGCGCTGCAACGCAGCGTGCTGACTGAGCCGGCGCAGCCGGAGCGTCTGCAGGTGGCGGTGCGCTACCGGGCCGCTGTCGAGCAGACCCGCATCGGCGGAGACTGGTATGACTCGTTTCTGCTACCCGACGGCGGCTTGGCGCTGACCATCGGCGACGTCACCGGTCATGACCAGCGGGCCGCGGCGGCGATGGCGCAGATCCGCAACCTGCTCCGCGGTGTCGCCGTCACACTGCGCAAACCACCCAGCGCTGTGCTGGGTGAACTGGACACCGCTATGCGTACCCTGGCGGTCACCGCGTTCGCGACCGCAGTGCTGGCCCGCCTCGATCACACGGGCGGGCCTCAGACGTTGCGATGGTCCAACGCCGGGCATCCACCACCGGTGTTGATCGTCCCCGACGGCACCGCCAAGCTCCTGCGCACCCGGCCAGAGGTGATGCTCGGCGTCAGCCCCGACGCCACGCGAACCGATCACGCCGTCACGCTGGCGCCCGGCTCGACGGTGGTCCTCTACACCGATGGACTCATCGACCGCCGCGGGGAGCTGCTCGACGCCGGGTTGGCCGACCTCACCACCGCCCTCACCGGTACGCAGAACCTGACGGCAGAGCAAGTGTGCGAGCACCTGCTCGACCGGTACGCCGCCAGCAGCGACGACGACATCGCTCTACTCGTGCTCCACGTGCCCGACGCCGACGCCACCGCACTGCCCGCGGCGTCTACCTGAGCCACGTTGATCGTCAGCTACAAGGAGGTGCCGGTGATGCGCTGTGCACGCCGCCGGCGCAGCGACTGCACGTGCCGCCAGCGTTGACGACCTGCCTCTCTCCCGCAAGGGCCGCACCAGGCGGTGGTCGTGATCCGCGAGCACGGGCTTCCTAGTCTCCGATGTCGCAGGGTGCCGGCGTCACGGGCCGCGGGGGTCGACGAGGGGTCGCGGTGTGCTGGTCGCACGGTGATCTCTCGTAGGTCTTCCAGTCCCACGCCGGCTTCGCCGTAGGCATCCCCCAGCGTCCCCGCCGCCTCAAACACATCATCCACAAGCGCAACTGAAGCCAGCACCCGGCAGGGGCAAAGTACGCCGGTGACCGGTCAGCTCCCCCAGCCAGCAGCTTCGTTTGACAGGCCAGCGGGAGGGAAGACGCATCTGCCGCCCGCCTATCCCGCGCGTGACTACCATCCGTCGCAGCGGGACGGGATCCGCCGCGCGATCGTGGCGAGAGGGCATCCAGGGGATTGGGGGAACCAGTGATCGGGCCCGTGCAGATGCTGATGATCGGATTCAAGAGTGACCAGATTCCCCCCGAGGTGCGCAAGGAACTGAAGGACCTGCTCGCCAATGATCAGATACGGGTGCTCGACGTGCTCACCATCCTTAAGCACCGCAACCGCACGATCGAACAGCAGCCGAGCCCTGACCTGCTTCCCCTTAACTCAACGCACTCCGGTGACCTGCTGGGCAGGCTGCTCCGTGAATCCGGCTCATCAGCAGTGATGGGAGAGAGCACCTCAGGGGGGCGAGGCTACCTCTTCAAAGGCGACGACATCCCACAGCTACGCGACTCCATGCCAGCAGGGACCGGAGCGGTCGTGCTTCTCCTCGAACATAGCTGGGCCAAACCTCTGCGAGACGCCGTCGTGAGCTCCGGGGCGTTTCCCGTCCGCGACGCGTGGGTCGGCCGGACCGCCCTGCAACAACTCGACCTCATCGACTCGACACGCTAGAACGTCACGTCGACATCGCCGATCGGTCGAGCCCGGGGTGCAGCGCGATAGCCGGAGAGACCGAAACAGCGTGTGGCCGGCACCCACCCCCCGGATGCCGGCCGCGCTGCGCGTCGTCGCGGTGCGGCGCGGCAGAGGCGGCATCGCACCGTCAACAACACGACCCCCGGCAATGCGCATCGATCGGGCCCTGCTGCCGGTGACGGGGCACGTCGCGACGAATGTCAAGTGTACCCAGGTCTGGAGCGGGAAACTGTCTGGGAATCGGTCGTTTCCCGAACAAGATCGAAAACGGGCGCCTCGGCCGATCAAGGGCGTTCGGAAAACCTGTCCGGAAACCTCGGCGTGTCCAACAAGGCGACGGGGGTTTCTCGGTCACCCTGAACGCCATGACCTACGGCACCGGGTACGTGGCCACCGTCGGGCCTGAGCAAGCCGCGTGGCTCACCGATCCCGAGCACTTCGACGGCGCCACCGCTGGCGTCGACAACGGTGACGGCACCGTCACCCTCACCGAGGAACAGGTCGACGTGCTACGCGAGCGCGACACCGGCGAGGGGCGGCCCGGGGATCTGGAGTGGGACGACGAGCACGGCCTGCTCGTATACCTGCCTGATAGCGGGGACTGCCGGGGTTTCTGGCTGGTCGAGCGTCTCCAGGCTGGCCACCGGTGACCGCCGCTCTCCCGCCCGAAGGCGGCGATCTGCTGGCGCCCACTCCACTGGCGGGTGTGCTCGTCGGCTATGGTCGGGTCTCTACCCGGGAGCAGAACCTCGCCCGGCAGCAGGCCGCGCTGAGCGCGGCCGGGTGCGCGAAGTGCTTCTTCGACAAGGCATCCGGGAAGAACGCCGACCGGCCGGGCCTGCACGACGCGTTCGAGTACCTGCGTCCCGGCGACGCGCTCACCGTCGTGTCGCTGGATCGGCTCGGCCGCTCGCTGGAGGACCTCATCACGATCGTGGGCCGGCTCAAGCGCCACAGGGTCGGGTTCCAGTCGCTGCACGAGAAGCTGGACACCACCACCGCCGGGGGCATGTTCGTCTTCCACGTCTTCGCCGCCCTGGCCGAGTTCATCCGCACGATCATCGTGGCCAACACCAACGAGGGCCTGGCCGCCGCCCGCGCCCGAGGCCAACGTCTCGGCCGCCCACCGGCGATGACCCCCGAGAAGGTCGCCTACGCGATGCAGCTCCTGGCCGAGCCGGACCGATCGATCTCGTCGATCGCGAAGCTGCTCGGGATCTCCCGCAGCACTCTCTACAAGGCGCTGCCCCAACTCGTCCCGGCGCAGTTGGCCCGCGAGCGCCTGGCCGCGCAGATCGCCGCCCTCCCGGCCGACACCCGACCGGCGCCCTCGCTGCGCCCGTACGACGCCCTGCTCAACCAGGAGCCAACCCGGTCGTGACCACGAGGAAGACGGAATCGGCCGGCTGGCCGCTCGCCCGGGAGCTGGCCAGGGACCTCTGGTGCGAGCTGCGCGCCGGCCCGCAACCGCTTCCCGTGCTCTACCTCGCCTGCGACGGCTGCGGCCAGGTCACCGCGCACACCCGGGTGCAGAAGGTCATGAGCATCAGCGACGGAACACTCACCACCTCGCCACCAGAAGCGGTGTGCGAGGCGTGCGAGCACGCCCAGCCCCGCGCGATCGGCGACGAGCTACCCGCCGACACCACGGTCATCTGCACCGGTCACCGGTTCCGGCGGCTCGGATTCCGGCGCCGACGCACGGAGTGCGGCGAAGCCTTCGCCGTCCCGGTCGCTGCGGTGCTAGTGGTTTGTCCGTGGTGCGTGCCCGGCAGGTCGGGCCTGGTCGCAGCCCGGGGCAGGCGACGCAGCGACGACGACCTGTTTAAGGCAGGAGTGAAACACCTGGTCCGGGTAGGTGCCGGGGTGACGGACGGATCGGCATATGTCAGCGCGACGACCCGCTCGGGCACTGCTGGTGCAAGTTGCAGGATCTGCCGCTATCGATTCTTGCTGTCGATCGTCGCCGATGGTTACGGTGCGATGTCTGGTTGTAACCGAGGAGCCTTAGGGGAGGTCTCATGAGGATCACCAGAGCACTACTCGCCGCCGGTCTGGCCGTCGTGTCGATCGCGGCGGTCCTGCCCGGCGCGGCGTCAGCCGCGCCGTCGTGGAAGGGTCTGACCGGGCCGGCCGGGACCGGGTTGCAGGCGTGCGTGGCGCAGGCCAAGGCGCAGCGCCCCTCGTCCTGGACGTGCATGGGTGGGGCGTTGACCACCGCTGGCGCGAACGGCAAGCCGACCACCACGGTCGTGGCCGACGACTTCCAGCAGACCGCTCCGGTCGCCGAGCGGGTGGGCGTCGCCGCCGACGACTACGACAGCTGGTGCGAGTCCGGATCGGTGTGCGGGCGCACCGTGGGCGGCAACTACATCGCCGAGGTCAAGGGCAACGCCGCCTACGGCAACGCCGCCGGGGTGATCGGCGCGTTCGACTTCATCGTCCGTCAGGCGTTCGAGGGCACCCGGCCGCGGTGGCGCAACACGCTGATCTGGGACTACGGCCCGCAGATGCAGCCGCAGGAGTTCACCAACAACTGCCGGACCAACGTCACCGGCCCGGACGGCTACTGCGGGCAGAACCCTTTCTACTTCGCCAACGTCAGCTCCGGTAGCTGGCGCAGCGACAAGCCCAGCACCACCGGCTACTACTACAACAGCCAGCTCACCGCCGGCAGCGGCAAGTACCACGACGACAACTACGGCTCGTTCTTCGCCTCCGGCTACTCGCAGCTGTTCTACGCCCCGACGATCCACACCGGTCGCTGGAACCAGTGCACCGTCAGCCCCGGCTGCCGCTACTACCAGGTCCCCTGGGCCGCCTGAACCCACCACCGATCAAGAGCCGGGTGGCCGCGAAGGCGGCCACCCGGCTCGGTGTGATGCCGGCGGCATCACACCAGCCGAGTCAGGGCGGCGGGGCCTCGCCGCGCACGGTGCGGGCCGTCAACTGCACGAACGGCTCGTTCAACGTCAGCTCGATGCCCTGCTGCTGCGCGCGGTGCCACACCTGGTCGAGGACGGCGTCCACGCTGTCGTACCCGGGCGGCGGCTTGAGCAGCCAGAGACGCCCCCGGGGGCGCCCGGTGATACCGACCCGGGCCAGGGTCCAGTCATGGTCGTCGTCGATCTCCGCCATCATCGCCGGACCGGCCTCGCGGGTCTCCGTGCGCAGAACGGCGTGCGTCTTCGGGTCCTGCTCGTACCAGGTGTCGTAACGGGTGGCACGGTCCGGCACCCACGTGCGCAGCTCGCGCGGCCACACCGCCGGCAGGAACGCGTACAGCGGCGCGTCGGGGGCCAACTGCCAGCCCCGCGCGATCAGCTCCCGCACCTCCGGCAGTTGCTCCGGGCCGAGCCCGGCCGCCTCGCCCGCGTCCTCGGCGGCCGGATCCGGGGGCTGGTCCACGCCCCAGTCGTAGGCGATAGTCACCCCCGCACTGTACGACCGCGCCCGCCAGGCGGCGCCGCTGTTGGACCAGCTCAGGCGACGTCAGCCAGCGGGTTCGGGCAGGCGCAGTAGGCCGGCAGCGTGATGAGGTCGGGACGTCCGCGGCGGTCATCCGCCGCCGCTGATCTCGCATCCCACCTATCGGGATCGCAGGAAACGGCGAAAAGTCTCCCCTGCAACCCGCTCCCTTTGGCAGCGGACCCCAGGTACGGGCCTAGATCAACTGCTTATCGATGTTTTTGGTCTGGAAACTACGGGCGGGCCAGCCAGGGCAACCAATGGGAGAGCCGAGCTCATGTTCAGTCAGAATGATTACGATCGTCAGTATCAAAGTTCTCAGGCTGCACAGCTCGGTCGGCTGCCAGGTTTTCCCCGACGGCTCCGCCCCGCCCCGGACCGCTCGGCCGACAGTGGACCCAGCCCCGACGCCGCGCTGGCTACGCGTTGCCGAGGCAGGACCGGGACGGTTCCCGTGTTCACCTGCTGTTCGATCGACGAAGGAGGAGCCCGACTATGCCCCCGCGGCCTCGCCACGGCTACCCCGCAGCACTTCACCGTGGCCTCCCCACGCGACCGAAGTAAGCCACGTGACGAGTTCCCCGCCGACCGAGCAATCCACGGGGACGCACCGCATCCAGCCCAGATCCACCACGTTCGAGCTGGCGTGCCTTAATACTCCAACGTCACTTTGCCTGTCTGTGCTGGTAGTGGGATCGTCGGGCGCGGGCTTGGGATGTTCGTCGCCAGATTGACCAGTGCAGGGTGTGTGCTGGTGGGTGTGCCACGGTGAGGACGAGGGCGTTGAGTAGTCGGCGGATCTCGGCGACGGTCAGCGCGATGATCTCCGGGTTGGTGTCGGGCTGCTGTGCGGCGAGGAGGGTCAGGACGGCCAGGGCGAGCATGGCCAGGGTGACGTGCCGGTGCCAGCCGGTCCAGCTGCGGACCTGGTAGTGGTCGAGGCCGACCTGGCCTTTACCGGTCTGGAACAACTCTTCGATGCTCCACCGTGAGCCGGCGACGGTCACGAGGGTGTGCAGCGGCACTGGGGGTGACCAGCACAGGTAGAAGGCCAGCTCGCCGGTGCTCCGGTTGCGGCGGATGAGTAGCCACCGATACTCGTTCGGCCGGGTGGCGGTGGTGATCCAGGCCCACAGATAGATGCGGGGTCCTTTCGCCCCGGGCCCGCAACTGTGCGGCTGCCACTCGCGGCGGGGGATCCGGTCGGCGAGGTCGTCGACGCGCACGAGGGTCCGGCCGTCGTTGACGTGCACGCGTCGGTCGCAGCCGACGGCCAGGACGTAGCCGATCTCGCGGTCTTCGAGGTCAGCGCGTAGACCTGGGTCGGCGCCGTAGACCTCGTCGCCGGTCACCCACCCGAACGGGACACCGGCATCCAGCGCGGCGGCGATCATCTGCCGGGCCAGGGCAGGCTTCGTGGCGAACCCGACGCCATCCGGCACGTCGGCGGCAGCGAGGCGTTCGGGCTGGTCGCACCAGGCCGCCTGCGGCAGGTAGAGCCGACGGTCGATCATCGCCCGCCCGTGCGGGGTGACGTAGGCCAGGAACACCCCGACCTGGCTGTTCTCGACACGTCCGGCGGTGCCGGTGTACTGCCGCTGCACCCCGACCGAGCACACGCCCTTCTTCAGGAACCCCGTCTCATCGGTGACCAGCACCCCATCGGGATGGCCAAGCTGCTCGACCAACCAATCACGCACGTCATCGCGGACAGCCTCAGCGTCCCACACCGCCGTACGCAGCAGCCGCTGCATCGCCTGCGGATCGTTGTGGCCCGCCCGTTCCGCTAGGGACCAGCAGGTCTTGCGTTCCACACCTGATAGGAGCCCTTCGACGAACTGCCCGGCAGTCCGACGTGGCTCCGCTCTGGCGAACCGGTCCGCGACACGCGTCACCGCCTCGTCCAGGATGACCCGCCACCCAGCGGGGTCTACGCTGTGGCACGCGGCCACCGCACGATCTTCGGTAGTCCTCACAAACCATCGATGATCAACGCGGTGGCCGTCCTCATGCCCGCGCCACGCCCAACGTCAAAGCCAAGTGACGTTGGAGTACTAGGCCAGTGTCGCGGGCAAGGTACCTCTGCAGTTCATCCAGCCAGACCACCGTACGGGCGGTGGGCGCCGCAGCAAGGGTCCGAATCTCCTCGGAGTCGGCCGGGTGGAGCAGCCACCACTCTGGAAAGGTATTTTGGACGGCTTCATAGAGGGTTCGCGTCTTTCCTACCGATGATCCACCCACCAGCAGAACGAAACACCCCTGTTGGACGCCCGCAGCCAACGCCGCTCTTAACTGGGGGTCGACATCGCGAGGGATATACATCGGTAGCTCGCCGGGAGCGCCCTCGATCCGGATCGCAGCGTGAACACTGAGCCGCCGAGGCAACGCTTCCCGTACCCGTATCGCACCGCCGGGTTGAGCGAGATCGGCGGTGCGCGCACGCTCCCACGCCGCGAGCCACTGGACGAGGTCAGCCGACGCGACTCGGCAGACTGCCAGGTAGGTCAGCAGCTTGTCCTTACTGGGTAGTCGTTTGCCATTAACGATCTCTCCCACGGTGCTTTTGCCCAGGATCTCCCGAGGCGATTCACCTGGACGCAACCGCAGCTTCCTCGACTCCCGCTCCATAGCCTCGTACGACAGGTCCCGGCGGCGGCGGAGCCCATCCAGGCAAGCGGCCAGCTCGACCAGAGTGTTTACCCGGGACGGATCAACTCCTGGCACGGAGCTTGATCGATCCACTCTAGTTCCCGCCCATCCGCTTACCGTCCGACAACTGGCACCGGCCTCCGACGGACAGAGTAGTAGCCGATCGCTCGCCGCTATGGCCCCCAGTTCATCCGTTCGTGGCCGGCGGCGCCCTCCGGGATCCTCCGACGCCATCGCCGGAGGGCTCGCATCACCGCTGCACTGGGACTCGTCCGCCAGGGCCGGCTGGGCCCCCACCACGCAAGGAGTTCCCCATGCAGCAGTGGCTCGACGTCATCCAGGCCACCAGCGACCTTCTCGCCTTCGCTGCCGCCCTCACGAACCTCACCATCGCGATCACTAGCCGCCGCAGGCCTTCCGATCGACGGTCTCGGAGCGGCATCGAAAACTAGCTCGCCATCGGCGGTGGTCCTGGCGCCGCCCCGGGCGCCAGGACCAGCTTCTTCTCCGACTTGGTCGTGTTGAAGGATCGACGCGATGGCCGGCTCTTATCTACGCAACACGCCCATCACGGGCAAGTCGTACACCACTTCCGTAGACGCGATCTTGTGGTGACACGCTGTAGTCAGCTGGCGTAGTCATCCAGTGAATCTGATCAGGCTATCCGCCGCTACTGTCGGACACTGGCGCCGTTGAGTGGTTGACGTAGTTGTTGACTGCCCCGGAGCTGTAATGCACCTATTCTTCGCAGACGCGCGGACGGTCCGTAAGGCCGGTGGCGTCCGGGGGCTGAGTGCACCGGAGACCTCCGATGTGCTCGCGAGGTTCGCGCCGACACCGGGTACGCCGGTGCTGCTGTCGGAGTCGATGTGGCCGGTGGAGCCGCTGTGCAGCTGGTTCCGGGAGCTGGCGCTGAACCGGCGTAGCCCAAGGACGACGCGCGGGTACGCGTATACGGCGGTGATGCTGCTGCGGTTCCTGCAGGCCCGAGGGCTCGACCTGGCGTCGGCTTCCGAGTCTGACGTCCAGGACTTCCGGCGGTGGCGGCTCGACGAGGCCGAGCAGACGGTCGGTGAGGCGGCCTGGGATCGCGACGCGGCAGCGATCGGCTCCCTCTACGGCTTCCTGCTGCGGCAGGGCGTCGTTGAGCGCCGGCCATGGCGAGTGACGACCCGGCGGCAGCGGACGCTGGCCAGCGGGACCCGCCGGGATCTGCGGGTGCGGCACATGGAGCTTGAGCAGTACCTGTACTGCCGCGACGTCGGATTTGGCGGGCTGGCGCCCGACGGCGGTCTCGACCAGGGCTTCCGGGGCTGGAGACCGCATCGCAACCGCGCGGCCTGCGAGCTGGCCCTGCTGACCGGGACGCGGATCCAGGAGTGGTCGACACTGCTGCTGCCCGAGCTGGGGCTGCTCGATGGCCGACGGCCGCGCACCGCCGACGTTGAACTCGGCGCGTGCGCGAAGGGCGGGCACCACCGCTCGGTCTATGTGCCGGGCGACGCGATGGAACTGCTGGACCCTTACCTGCTGCTGGAGCGGCCCGAGATCGTCGCGAAGGCGCAGGGCACGCTGCGGCGCGACCACCGAGACCTGTTCGTCATCACTCGGCTGGAGGCGGACGGCGCGAAGGCCTGCGGCGTGCTTGAGGGCCGTACGGTCACCAGGTCGATCCGGGGCATGGATCTGCAGCTGCGGCGGATCGCGGTGTGGGAGACCGGGGACGGTCTCGATCCGCTGGCGGTGTTCATCGGCGCCGGTGGGCGGATGCTCACGGCCTCGGGGTGGGACCGGGTTCGGTGGACGGCGTGGGAGCGGATGAAGGCCGCGGTGACCGGTGGGGTGGGGCCGCAGCTGCCGCGCCGGTGCTGGGTGTATCACGATCTGCGTCATACGTTCGCGCTGCGGCTGCTGATCTACTTGACCCGGCTAGCGCTAGGTGACGGCCGGGCGCAGCAGCTGCCCATGTCGACGCTGCTGGACCACATGAGCGGCAACCCGTTGTTGGAAGTACAGCGGCGGCTCGGCCACGCGAGTCCGGCGACGACCTACCGCTACATCCGGTACCTCAAGGACCCGATGCGGGACGTCGATGAGGCATTCCGGGCCTGGACCGCCGCCGGCGGGGCGTCCTACGCCGACATCGCCCGGACGACGATGAGTCTCGGGGACGGCGATGCCGCGCAGGGGTGAGCACCGCTCCGGATTCCCTCCAGCCCGCGCCGCGGAGCTGTCTGTCTCCAGGATCGGGGTGAGGCGGGTGACGGCGCCCGCGACCGGCCAGGCGGCTCTGCGCTCGGCCACGGCGGTGCTGTCATTCGATCCGGCCGCGTTCGCGTGTGCGCGGCTTGCCGCGGAACTGGCCGACGAGTGGGTGGACCTCGTGCAGGCCGGACGGCTGCGTGAGACCGCGGGCCGTTTGTATCTGACCGCGATGAAGGACTTCCTGACGCACGTCGATGCCACGGTCTCGGGCTCCGGTTCGGCGTCGCTGGCACGGAGCTCGCCGGACCTGCATCACGCGGTCACCGAGTGGATCCGAATTTTGCCGTCCCGGCATGCGCCAGGGTCACGAACGCCGGGCTCGCATGCCGGGCGGGTCCGTGCCCTGATCGCCCGGCGCGCCGAGCACCCGGACCGGCCGGTCGCCGGGCACCTGAACGGCTGGATCGCCGGCGCACTCGGGGTCCGGCGCGGCGGCAGCACCGAGCTGGATGAGTTCAGCCGCGCCGATAAGCAGAAACTGGTCCGAGCCGCGCAGGCGACCCGGCGGGCGACCGAGACGAGGATCCGTGCCGGGCGGGCCTTGGCCGCCACCGGCACGGACCCTGAGGCCGGCGGCTGGACGCAACCAGAAAATGTGCTGTGGACCATCGCGCACAACGTCCGCAGCTGCAACGAGATCGTCAGCCTTCTGCCGGACCCGTCCGGTATGCCGCCGCAGCAGGACTCGGCATCGGGGAGGTGCTTGCGGGACCGGCGGGACGTGCTGCGCCACCTGGTGGGTCAGCTGTTCCTGACGAACATGGACCTGCACGCCTACAAGATCTTGCTGATGGCGGCCACCGGCAGGGCACCAGAGGAGATCACCGGCCTGACCGAGGACGACATCGAGTTCAGCCCGCACGGCGTGACGATCACCTTCGGCAAGAACCGCGCGCACGCCCGGATGCGGCAGGCGTTCTCCAGCGAGCCAGCCGAGGCCGGGCTGCTGCATCCGTCCGGGCCGCGGCTGGACGCGGCGGAGATCATCCGGTCCCTGCTGGAGCTGAACCGGCCCCTGGCCGAACGGATGGGAATCTCACCGGTCCCGCTGTTCCTGCGGGCATCGCTGGCTGGCGTGTCGCTGTCGGTCGGGCTGTCGACGCGGCACAAGGGCCAAAGGTTCAGCGACTGGTTGGCGATCAACAACGTGACGGTCGACGGCGCCGCCGACATCCGCAGGCTGCGCAAATCCACCAAGGTCGAGAAGGCCATTACCTTCCGCGGGCGGATCAGTGACATCGCCGACGACCACTCCGCGCAGACGTTCCGCGGCCACTACGCCCACGGCACGACGCTGCGGGTGATCGCCGGAGACGTGGTCACCGCCGCGCAGCGGCACTGGCTTGACAAGGCGCTGGCCGGGCCGACCGTCCTGGACGAGCAGGCCACCCAGTCGCTGACCGACCCTCAGGCCGCGGCGGTGCTCGGGCTGAGCCCGGCCGACGTCGAGGCGCTGCGGGCCGGGCATCTGGACATGGGCGTCACGGAGTGCACCGACCCGTTCGCGTCGCCGTTCGGCCGGCCCGGGCAGCTGTGCCCGGTTGCGCCGCTGCGCTGCCTGGAGTGCCGCAACGCCTTCGTGCTGCCATCGAACCTGCCGCAACTGCTGCTGTTCGCCGGCCACCTAGACAAACTCGCGCTGCGACTGTCGCCGCAACACTTCCACGCGCTGTGGGGCCAGAGCCGCGCGAACCTGATCGAGGTGCTCAAGTCCCGCACCTCTGCCGAGATCGCCCAAGCACGACGGCAAATCGCCGAGGACGCGATCACCCTGCACCTTCCCCTGGCCAGCACCGTGGAGTTCGACGCGTGACCACCACCGCCTCACCGGCCGTAGGCCCGTCCGCCTTCTACCGCGACGACGAGGCGGTCATCCAGTCGCACCCACTGTTGCCCGGCGCGACTCCGCCCCGGTTCGGTGGCACCGACTGCTGGGACCTCAACGGCGTAGTCCACAAGGCGCCCAGCCACGCGTCGGCGGCCATCCGCGTGCTGTTCCACGACCTGACCCCGGCCTGGAACCTGATGGCGCGTGAGCTGGCGATGCTCTGGCTCAATCCACGCCACCCGGCGATCCTGGCCGCCGGCGTCCACCTGCGCGCCGACCCGCTGGCGGTGATGACCGTGACGCAGCGGATCGGACACCTGCGGCCACTGGCGGCGTTCGGCGCCGAACGAGGGCTACCACCCGACCTGCGGGGCTGGAACCCGGAGGACTTCAAGGCCTACATCGCGCACCGGCAGACGATCACCGAGCCCGGCTCCGTCACCAACCACGTCCAACTCATCAAAGCCCTGCACCAATTCCGGGCGGCCCTGACCTGCGGGGGCCTGCCGCACGACCCCTGGCCCGGAATCTCGACCAACGCCGTGGCTAACCAGCCGATCGTTCCTGAGCTGCGCACCCCGGTCATCCCGCCGGAGACCTGGTTCCCGCTGATCCGCAATTGCTGGACCTACATCGACGTCTTCGCCCCCGACATCCTGCGCGCCGCCGCCCACTGGGACGAGCTTCGCAGCCGACCGTTGACCGGCCCCGACGCGGCGAGACGTTTCGACACCTGGCTGGCGGATACGGCGAACACGATCCCGACGCGCCGCGCCCGGCCGAGCGAAACCCCAGGACCGAAGATCAACATCAGCCTGCTAGCCCGGATCATCGGCGTCCGACCGGATTTCTTCCAGAACTCCACACCCCACGGCCGCTGGCGCCGAAAAGCCCTCGAACGTCTCGTCGTCAACGGGCGCACCCACCCGGGCCTGCTACCGGACCTGGCCGAGGTGAGCCGGCCGGACGGCAGCCGCGGGCCATGGCACGACAGCCTCGGCCCCACCGAGCTGCAGGTGGAGCAGGTCATGCTCCGCAACGCCTGCTTCGTGTTCACCGCCGCGCTGTCGATGATGCGCGAATGCGAACTGCGGACCATCACCAAAGACGCCCTGGTCGAGCACTACGGCAGCCCCGCGGTGAAGTCCACGAAACAGAAGCTGGACCCCGGCCTTCCGATCAAACACTGGTGGATCACTCCGCCGGTCGCCCGCGCGATCGAGCTGGCGGGCCGGCTCTCGCAGCACGACAAGCTCGTGTTCGCCTCCGTCGGCGACCGGTGGGCCGGGGACAGCTTCGCCAGCATCGCCGCCATCGACGACTTCATCAACCACATCAACCGCTGGCGGCACGCCAGCGGTCTTGAGGAAATCCCGGACGGCAAGGTCACCCCGCACATGTTCCGCCGCACCATGGCCATGCTCACCCGTGACTTCCCCGGCTCCGAGATCGCCGTCGGCATGCAGCTCAAGCACGTCACCACCAGAGCCCTAGCCAACCGCGTCACCGGCAGCTACATGGACAACGACCCGTCCTGGGCACGCCACCTCGACACCGCGATCGCCGACCGCCGCTTCGACCGGCTCACCGAACTCTTCAACGCCGACACCGCCGGCCAGCACATCGGCTACGGGCCCGGCGCCGACCGGATACGTGAAGCCTTCGCCGCCGTCCGCGACCAGGCCGAGCGCCTGCGCGCCACCGGTCAAGCCCAGCGCGGCGACATCCGCGTCGAACACGACCTGCTACGCCGCACCCGCATCTCCATCCGTTTCGGCAAACTCAACCACTGCACCATGAACGACAACGACCCCACCGGCGCCAAATGCATCGAAGACGCGATCAGCCCCGACGGCCACCGCGGACCACTACTCGACCGCTGCCAGCCAGGACGTTGTCCCAACAGCGTCGTCGCCCCCGAACACATCCCGATCTGGACCGCAGAACGATCCGCTCTGGGCCGGATACTCGCCGACGGCAAGATCGCCGCGAACCATCGACGCCGCATCGAGTCTGAACTCCAGGAAGTTGACCGAGTGCTGAAGCGGAGCAATCAATGAGCCATTTTCATCGTGATCAAGGGCGGTTGAGCAGGCAGGCGAGCGTGGCGTGTCGCTGCTCCGGATAGGACGAAGCTCCCGGTAGGACAGCAGTCGACCAAGACGCACTGCCCAGCACGGGA
>NZ_RAQQ01000040.1 GCF_003610785.1 Micromonospora globbae | reverse complement strand
AGGTCGAGGCGTTCCGCAACCGGCCCCTCGACTCGGAGCATTACACGTTCGTGTGGATGGACGCGCTGACGATGAAGGTCCGCGAGGCCGGTCGCACCGTCAACGTCCACGCTTTGATCGCGGTCGGGGTCAACGCCGACGGCCAGCGTGAGGTGTTGGGTTTGGACGTGGCCTCGGACGAGGACGGCGCCGGCTGGCTGGCGTTCCTACGATCGTTGACCGCCCGCGGGCTGGCCGGGCTTCGACTGGTCATCTCCGATGCCCACGCCGGCTTGGTGCAGGCGGTCGGTGCGGCGTTGCCGGGAGCCTCGTGGCAACGCTGCCGCACCCACTACCTGCGCAACCTGCTCACCAAAGTCCCGAAGTCGGCACAACCCTGGATCGCCACCCTCGTCCGAACGATCTTCGACCAGCCCGACACCGACGCCGTCCGAGCCCAGTTCGACCGGGTCGTCGCCACGATCGAAGCGAAGTTCCCGACCGCCGCCGAGCACCTCGACAACGCCCGCGACGACCTGCTCGCCTTCACCGGCTTCCCGCGCGAGATCTGGCGCCAGATCTGGTCCAACAATCCGCAGGAACGGCTGAACAAGGAAATCCGCCGCCGCACCGACGTCGTCGGCATCTTCCCCAACCGGGCCGCGATCATCCGCCTCGTCGGCGCCGTCCTCGCTGAACAGACCGACGAGTGGACCGAAGGCCGCCGCTACATGGGCCTGGAACTACTCACCAAAGCCCGCATGGTCACCATCGAGACCAGCCAACACGACACCGACCAGGCCGACCCCACCCCGATCGCCGCACAACATCAAACCGGATCCCGCGATGGCCGTCTCCTACACCACCAGCGCGGACGTGACCAGCAGCTTCCGCGCTCGCCCGCCCGCGGGCCGGATCCAGTCCTCACCACGCCGGCTGCCAGTGCTGCTCATCCTCCGCCCCCCCACGTCAACGTCATGATGGGAGAGACGCGGGTTGCCTCGGGCGGAGATCCGTGACAACGAATGCGGGAGAGTAGCAGCATCGCCCGCACCGGGCCCGGCGTCAGCCGGTCTCAGCACGTCTCCTGGCCGAATCCGGCCAAGGTCTTGAGCAGGACATCGAGCGGTAGCTATTGTGGTGCACACCACATGTTGGAACGTTTCAACAAGAATGAACAGTGCACCCCCGCCTCGCACGCCGGTCGACCGATCGTCGGGTCGGGCGGTGTAGTCGCGGCGACCGGTCTCGGCGGGATCACCCCTCCGGTACGACCACCGAGCGCGCCACCCGAGGAGCGACCATCCGGTTGCGTCGCTGAGCAACCAGGTGGGGGCACCAACGTCCTGGTTCGGTGCCCCACGTGAGCTCTGATCAACAGAAGAGCGTGACTGAACACGACATGGACCCGCTGGCGCAGATCCGGGGCGGCGCAACCGTCCGGCTTTGCCGACCAGCGATGCTCAAGGGAGAACGATGTCCAAGGATTCACGCTGGGCCAGAGCACAAAGGATTGGGCTCGCGGGTGTTGCTGGGTGCACACTCGTCGTGGGCGGTGCGGCGACCGGCGCGTCGGCGGCGACTGAGCCGCCCGCAGCTGTGAGTGTTGCAGCGGCCTCCACGACCTCTGATTTTGCGGAGCGGCTGGAGAGCAAGTACATCGATCCGGACCGGGTCTTCAGTACAGACGTGCGCTGGTGGCTCGGCGAGGCGTCGCATACCGACGAGACCCTCCTGGAAGAGATCCAGGCTCTCTACGACTCCGGGTTCCGTGGCGTGGAACTGGCCATGCAGGGCGACAGCGCCGCACCAGACGCGACGTATGCCTACGGCACCGAGATGTGGACCCACAAGTGGAACTTGATGATGAACAAGCTCCTCGACCTGGGCATGGGTGTCTACCTCACCTCGGGCACGAACTGGGCCACCTCGAACGTGCCGGGGTTGGATCCGACAAGCCAGGCGGCCATGCAGAACCTGACCCTGGGCACCGGGACGGTGAACGCCGGCGCGAGCATGACGCTGCTGCCGACGCCACCGGCGAATGCGCGAAGGCCCGGGGCGAAGTTCGTGACCGCATACGCGTACAAACTGGTTGAGGGAGTTGCCGTCGACCCGGACAGCTTCATTGACCTGGCGCCCTTGGTGTCGCAGGGCGCGGACGCTTGGACGCAAAACGTGAACTGGACAGCTCCCGCCTCCGGGAACTACCAGGTGTTCGCGATCTGGACGCAGGGGACCTATCAGACCTCCAGCCCGTCCGCTCAGCCGAGTTACGCCACAAACTACTTCGATGTGCGTGGCGTGGAGGCGCTCAAGGCGTTCTGGGAGGAGCACTACCTGAGCGATCCCGCCCTGGTGGAGAAGTTCAAGCACGGCGACGTGCAGCTGTTCATGGATTCCCTTGAAATTCACCCCGGCGGCGGATCTGAATTTCAGGCGCCCGTGGCCACCGCGCCCCAGTTCACCTTCTGGGCGGAGGACATGGCTGAGGAGTTCCAAGCGCGGAAGGGCTACGACATCACGCCGTACCTCTTCCTGATCAGGGGCGTCAAGTCCCTGGTTTACGACCCATATCACTCCGTGGGTACTACCGGGGTGTACCGGTTGGACGGTGAAGAGGAGCGCCGCCAGGCCATCATCAATGATTGGCTTGACGTGCAGACGCAGCTGTACATGGAGCGGATGCTGACTCCGCTGAAGGAGTGGCTGAACTCCGTGGGCATCAAGACCCGCGCGCAGATCTCCTACGGCAAGCCCATTGAGAACTCCGAGCCCATCATGGCTGTGGACTACCCGGAGGCCGAAAACTTCAACCAGTACAACCAGGTGGACATCTTCCGCCTGTGGACCGGAGGTTCCAAGCTCGAGAACAAGGTGCTCTCCACCGAGACCGGGGCGCAGATGGCACCATACAACAACACTGCGCAGAGGGACCTCGAGGACGCCTACTCCGCCTATGCTGCTGGCTTCCAGCGCATCGTCTGGCATGTCTGGGGCGCGGGCTACAGTTACGGCAATACCCAATGGCCCGGGCACAACCCTACCGGTTTCCGGCATTTCGGCACCCGTCATCCTTCCGCCGCCGACTATGACGAGTTCAACGCGCACCTGGGTCGTGTGCAGCAGTTGCTGCAGACCGGGAAGTCACGCACCGATATCGGGTTCATTCACCAGAACTGGACGCAGGGCGTACGGTTCGGCGGTGGCGTCGGAAGCGACAATACCGAGATGAACTGGCAACTCGCCCATCAGGGCGTGTACTACCGTTCGACGGAATTGCAGGACAACGGCTACACCTACGACTACTTCAGCCCGAAGTTCCTGTTCGACGACGATGTCACGTTCGATGAGACCACCAAGACCATCGAGAAGGCCGGCTACAAGGCCCTGGTCCTGTACCAAGACTGGCTGGACATCGATGGCGCCAAGCGGATCCTCGATTGGGCGAAGAAGGGCCTCCCCGTCGTCATCCTGGAGGACGCTGGTTCACGGACGCCCCTCAACGACGGCAAGGGCGCCGAGCTCGCGGCGGTCATGGCCGAGCTGAAGACGTTGTCGACGGTTCGGACGGCGGAGGTAGTCGATATGCCGGCCGGCGGCTACTTCAGTGCCGACCCGGGCGGGTATGACGACAACGTCATGGAGAAACTGCAGGAGCTGGGCGTGTATCCGACGACCGGGTACTCGAAGTGGAACCACCAGCTGCTCACACAGACCCGCCGAGATGACGCCGGCAACGAGTACGTCTACGTCTACAACTACGACGACGGCTCGTACCACCAGTTCAGCCACAAGGAAAGCGTCCGGAACGAGGACCACGGCACCAACATCAAGACCGACATCGTGAAGCGCGGGCAGTTCATCCCGTACGTCATCGATGCATGGACCGGCAAGGTGACCGAGCTTGCCGGGTACCGGTGGGAGGACGGCAAGACCGTCGTCCCTATCGACCTCGACTACAACAACATCGAACTGTTGGCGTTCGAAAAGGTCGACAGCGAGAAGCTGCACGTCGTCTCCACGACCGCCGACTCGACGCATGCTGTTGCCGATGGTGTGGCTGTCCGTGCGACCGAGAGCGGCACCGTGAAGACAGAGCTGAGCAACGGCAAGCAGTACGAGAAGGCCGTGACGGTCCCGGAGGCGTACGACATCACCGACTGGGATCTGACGGTCGAGTCATGGCGGCCGAACCCGACCGCTGGGAACCTGACCCGCACGGAGACGATCGACGGCGTGACGACGACCAACCGGAAAACGTCCACGGTGAAGACTCCGATCAACGTGGAGTTGGACACGTTGACGACGTGGAACAACATTCCTGAGATCGGCAACGCGGTTTCCGGCACGGGCCATTACGAGGCAACCTTCACCTGGGACGCCGACAGCGCCTCCGGTGCCTACCTCGACCTCGGCGACACGCTCGAATCGAGCATGAAGGTGTGGATCAACGGTCAGAAGGTTGGCGGGCACATCAGCACCAACCCGACCAAGGCGAAGAAGGACGTCGGCGGCGCCGGCAAGCCCACCATCGATGACGGCACCGGTCAGCAGGTGCCCCTGGTGGGCAAGGACCTCTACACGGGTGGGGTCAACTGGACCAAACCCATCATGGACGCCAGCCCATATCTCGTCGACGGAGAGAACACGATCGTTATCGAGTACAACTCGGTGCTCTCGAACGTCCAGCTCAGCCGCGGCGTCATCGCCGAGGGGCTGAACCAGCGCGGCTGGTGGGGCAACGACCAGGTCTACCTCGAGTTCGGCCCGCGCCAGGCGAAGATCCTTCCGTTCGTCGATGTGCGGTATGACGCCAACGCACCGGAACTCGCAGTCGCCGTGGATCCGGAGATGGTGTTCCCACCGAACAACAAGTGGCGCACCGTGACGTTCGACATCGACGCGTCGGACGACTCGGGTGAGGTCGAGGTGGCACTCGTCGACGCGAAGGCCGAGGGCCACAAGGCCGACGTCGAGGTCGTCTCCGACATCGAGGCTCGGGTGCTCGTCCGGAACGGCGCTGTCTACACCTTCACGTTCCACGCGACCGACCCGAGCGGCAACACCACCACCGAGAAGGTCACGGTCAGGGTCGGCCGCTAGGCCACACACGACCCCCACGGCGCGTCGCCCTGTCCGGGCGGCGCGCCGTCGCCCTGGCAAGAGGAGTGCGGGGAACGAGGGTTCCCCGCACTCCGGCTCGCCACCGGACCCCGACCTGCTCCATCGTGACCAGGTTGTACGGCGTCGACCACCCGGGCGTCAGCCCCGCCGCCCAAGGATGATCGCCCCGGTGCACAACGACGAGATCACCAGGCCGGGCCGACGCGCCACCGCCCGGGGCAACACGCCGCTGTCGAACTCCGCCCAGATCCCCGGTTGGTCCCGCTGCCCGAAACCACCGCCGGGCACCACCCGCACGTCCGCCGACCGCAGCGACCATCCCTGATCCACCCGCACCCTGGTGCCGAACGCCGCCATCACAGTGCGCGGCCGCCCACCCGCGTACTCGGCGCGGACCGCTCCCCCGCTGAGCCGCCCGCCACCGAGAACACCTCAAATGGACCACCGAAGTCCTGCTCCTCGACCCGTCGAACATCACAATCTGCACCCGCAGCGGGTCCTCCGCCGGGCGGATCCGGATCGGCGCCCCGACCGCCGCCCCTGACATCCCCGCGGAGGCTGCCAGTACACCGGCTCCCGCCACCGCCTACCCCAACACATCCCGACGTCGCATCGCTCTCTCCTCACCTCGCCCAGCCCGCCGGTTCGCCGCTGAGGCTGGCTCCACCTGGCGCTGCTGGGGCCGCCCGCGGACGCTCGGACTGATCAGCCGTGAAGGAGACGGACCTGCCAGGAAACGCTGACACAGCCGGCCTCGGCGTCGGTGACCTCGGCCACCCCGGACCCGTCGACCCGCTCAACGACGTAGTCGTCGAGCTGATGGAACCGGGCCAGTTCGTCGGCCGCGGTCCCATCGAGGCGGCCGGCGACGAAGATGTCGTCGGGATCGAGAGTGTCCAGCACCTCGGCGAGGCTGTCCACGCCGTCATCCGGGTTATCGTCCGGGCGCTGCCAGATCTCGTGTGCCTCGCCAGCCGTCCCGGCGGCTGTGGCGGCCACGGCCGCCAGCGCGCCGTCGAGCAGCGACACCCGCAGCTGCTCGGCGTCGGCGCCGACCAGGGAACGGGGCAGGACGATCCGCGTGGTGTCCGGACCTGCGACCTCCGTCCGCACGCGATCGCCGTCACCCGTCACCACCTCGAGGGTGAGATCCCGCGACAGCGTCGCGCTGACGATGCTGCCCAGCACGGTGAACCAGTGCTCGACCGCCGCCACTGCTTCCCGCAGGTCCCCCGCCGCCGTCCGGTTCAGACCCATCGACCCGATCCGCCAGCTCACCCGCCCTGTCTGACCACCCATACCCGTACCCCCTCCTCTCCGGCCGCCCGCACCTCGAACTCCTGCACCACCTCGCCGAGCGCCCGGACGACGACCTCCCGGTCGCGCCGTACCGCAAGCGTCGCCGGCACGATCGCGGCGAGCACCAGCTGGTCCGGCTTCATCTGATCCATCGCCTCTCGGACCCGGCCGGCGGTCACCATGGCACCCGCGGGCCGGGCGTCGGGCGGTACGAAGAGATCCACCAGCTCCGGCCGACCCGGGTCGGAACGCGGGGCGCGTACCGGGGGCGCTCCCAGGCGCTGCTCCACGCCGACGGCCTCCAACGCACCTAGCAGCGCCCGGAACAACCGGACCGCAAGTAGTCCGTCACCGGGCACGTCGAACCACGCCACTGGTACCCGCACCAGGTAGCCGATTTCCTTGGCGCCGCCCTGGCCGCGCGTCCGCACGTGCCTGACGGACGGCTTTGCTTCGGTGTGCACGGTGACGTCGAGGCGAAGGTAGCTGCGGGCCGGGAAGGAACGCCGCAGCCACTTCGCGCCGTCGACCACCCGTTGCAGCGCCGCCTCGACGAAGGTGGCGAGGTTGTGTATCCGGGCCTCGTACCCCGCGACGTCCACGCCGAGATCGCGTGGCGCGTCGCGGGGCTGAACGGACAACCAGAAGGTCATGGAGGCTGACCCTACCGGCAGGACCTGGCCATGCCCGGGGGGCGCACGTTGTAGCGACGCACGTAGCTCAGGCAGCTGCGGTACTCCCACATCCGGGCGTGGTAGCGGGTGGGGAACCTCTTGATCTTCCGGATCCGGCAGTTCCGGTAACCCGCCTTGACGCACTTGTACCGACTGACGCTGGCCCGAACGAGGGGCGGCCAGGCACTGGTGATGCCGTACTTGTAGACCCGTTCGCGCCCCCGCGAATCGGTGTAGTTGATCTGGTAACCCCAGCTGCGGCCCCGGTACCTGTTGCTGTTGCGGTTGCTCGACGAGCCCTTGGAACGGGCCGGTGGCCGACCTGCGATCTTCTTGATCCGCTTGTTCCGGGCGGCCGTCCTGGCCACGGCGCGCTGCGCCAGCCGTTTCGCCACGTACCGGGCTGCCAGCCGACCGCCGATACCGACGAGGATGGGCACACATACCGGGCAACGCCCGTCCAGGTCCGTGACGTTGACCGGGTCCTGATTGGCGTAGTCGTAGTCGTTCGCCGAACCACCCTGCACCGGGTCGACGGACAGGAAGCGACCGGTGTGCGGGTTGTACAGGCGGACACCCATCAGGATGACGTCATCCAGGGCGTCACCGGAGCGTTGCTTGCCGCCCAGCCAGCCGTACCGCTGGTCGGCCTGCCCTGCCACCGGCACGCCGAACTCCTCGTAGTCCAGCAGTTCGGGTTCGGTGAGGGCGGGGTCGATGGTGACGTTCACGTCGCCGTGCAGGCCCACCAGGTGCAGCCGTACGTCGCCGGTGGCCGAGGTGGTCGCTGCCAGGTCGCCGTCCGGGCCGGACACGTTCCGGGTGACGGTGCCCTGGGCGTCCTCCACTACCCAGTGGACTTCGTCGGAGTCGTCACCGTAGTGGTTCACCTTTGTGGTAGCGGCACCCCAGGTGCCGTCTATCAGCGTCTCCGTGGTGAAGGTGCGGAACCGCTGCGCGGGGTCCAGCGTCCACGTCTGGCGCGCGTCCCCGAGCTGCTGCCGCTGCACCAGGTCGTTGACGTGGAAGGTGTTGGTCAGACCGCTGGGCATTCGGACCGTCCGGCCGAACGCGTCGTACTCGTACCCGACGTCCGTCATCCGGTCGGCGGTGTCGTAACTGTGACCGCTCTGCGCCTCGACCGTCGTCTCCTGACAGGCTCCCTCCGCATCGGGCGCATACCGGCTCAGGGAGGTGCGGTTGCTGCGCTCGTCGTAGTCGTAGACCCGGGTCACACAGCCACCGGTGATGGGGCTGTCGTGGCGGGTGCGGACCAGCCTGCCTGCCCGGTCGTAGCCGTACTCCTTGCTGCCGCCGGTATAGGCGTGGTCCACCCACTGGCCGGCGACGTTCTCGGTCACCGCCTCGGTGAAGACCACCTCACCGTCGGAGTCGCGGGTGTACGTCCGCTCGACCGGCTTGAGGTTGGCGTTGAGCCGATCCGTCCGGGTCAGACCGCCGGGGTAGGTCATCCGGACGAGCTGACCGTCAGGGGAGTACCGGGCGGTAAACGTGCCGGCGACGCTATCGGTGCTGCTGGTCATCAGGCCCCGGGGCTCCACCGTGCGGTCGTACTGGAAAGTGACGTGGCCCGTTGGGTTCGACACCTTCACCGTGTTACCGGACCGGTCGTACTCTTTGGTTGTCGCGCCGCCGTCGGCGTCGGTGTAGCGCACCAGCCGGCCGAGCGCGTCGTACTCGCGAGAGATAACGGAGCTGCCTGAAGTGGTGGTGGCGATCTCACCGTTGGTCGGGTCGTAGCTGGTGGCCGAACTCTCGACCGCCACGCCCTGGTTGCCGGTGACGTCAAGACGCACCATACGGTTGGCCCCGTCGTAGCTGCTGGTGGTGGTCCGGATCGCGCTGCCGACGGTCTCCGTGACCACCTCCTCCTCGCGGTAGGGGCTGTAGCGGGTGACCCGCCGCACGGGCAGTGTCCCGCTCATTCGGGCCGGGTCGTGTCCGGTCACCGCACCCGCCGGGCGGCTGACGCATAGTTCACCTGCCCACTCAGGCCGATTGCCGCACGCGTCGTCCTGAGAGTTTGCTCCCGCGGTGTAGTAGATCTCCTCCTGCGCGTACGCGTCCGCGCCGGTGGAGCCGACGCCCCGCGTCCGCGTGACGCGCCCGGCCGCGTCGTAGACGGTGTAGGAGGCGAGTTCCTCACCGTCGCCACCCTCCACCACGACCTTTGTCGGCTTCTGCAACGTCCAGCCCGAGACGCCACCGAACTCGGCGTCGTATCCGCTGCGGCTCGTCCGGGTGTCGGTGTCCGGGTAGCCGACGATCTGCACGCTCTCCGTCTCGGTGGTGAGGAGGTGGTACATGGCGCCGTCCGGCTTGTTCTCGTCGTACTTCTTCACCGTGTGCACTCGGCCGATCACGGTAGACCCGGCCGGGATTGCGGTGAGCGGCCCGGTATCGTCCGGGTCCGCAACCGGGTTCTCCAGCACCATCGTCGAGGTCGGCCCAAGGGTGTCGACATGGTCGACGCCGTCCGCGCTGTACTTGTTGACAGTCGACAGGGCCAGTGCCCGGCTGGCCGTGTCCGAGCCGGCCAGGCCCAGCTCCGCCAGGTGGATGGCGGCGTCCGGCAGCGTGCCGAGGGCCAATTCCCGGTCGGTGGCCTCCAGCGCGCGGACCACGTTGCCGAACCGGTCGAACTCCTGGGTGTCGATGTGCCCACCGGGAGTGGCCGTGTTCACCTCGCGCCCCCCGGCGTTGAGGTAATGCACGGTGGCGTAGCGATAGCCGCCCGAGCCGGGCGCAGACGGGGTCGCGCTGTGGCGGCCCGGGTCGTCCTCCAACTCGAAGACGGCAGTCGCGTCGGTGGGGACGTCCACCTGCCCCCAGGTGGCGACGCTGGCAGCATCCAGGTTGTACGGTCCACCGGCCGACTGCGTCAGCGGCACGTGATAGACCATGCTGGTCGCGGTCTCTCCGTCGGTGGCCGTCTTGGATCCCTGCTGGAGCGCGGCCCGGCGCGCCTTGAGCAGGCGGCCGGCGTTCTCGTCGCCGGCGAGGTCGGCGACCTGCGCGTCGGTGAGCGCCTTGCCGTAGATCCTGACGTCGTCGATGCCGCCGTGCCAGATGTTCGAGGCTGCCCCGGCCCACTTGGCCCGGCCGACCACGTACCCGCCGGTGGCGTTCCAACCGCCGACCGCCGCGGTAGTGGTCTGCCGCACCCCGTCGACGTAGAGCTTCATCTGGCCGCTGGCGGTGTCGTAGACGCCGGTCAGATGCGTCCACTTGCCAAGCACCGGGGCGGTGTTCGAGGTGGCCCGGACCGGGGTGGCGCTGTCGCTGTCGGCGCTGACCCGGGAGAACGCCCACCGGTCGTCGGCGGCGACGTAGTTGAGGAAGAAGCCGCTGGTCCGCGACCCGTCCTTGGACACGGCGGTCCGGTTGACGGACTTGTCGGTCACCCGTACCCACGCCGAAACGGTGTAGGAAGAGGTGTTGGACAGGGCGGTGCCCGCGACGCTGATCTGCTGGCCGGTGCCGCCGCTGAAGCCGGCGGCCCGGTCGGCCGGATTGTCCGGGTCGTTGCCCTGGGTCCAATACACGCCGGAGGCCATGGTGCCGGTGCGGCCGCCCCCTGAGGAGTCGGTGACGGTGGTGCCGGAGCCGGCGTCGAGATCCCAGCGCAGGGCGGCGGAGTCGACGTCCGGGTTGCCGTAGTCGAAGCTCCAGGGCAGCTGGCCCGCGGGCGTCATCCGGATGACCCGGCCGTCCGAGTACTCGTAGGCGGTCTTCAGGGCTGGACTGATCCGGGGGTCCCACACCTCGCGCAGTTGACCCAGGTTGTCGTAGGCGTACCGCGCGACCGTGACCGCCATCATCGCGGCCGCGTCGGGGTCCCACAGCCACAGCTTCACCGCGGTGACACGGTCCACGACGTCGCCGAAGACGCTCTGGCTCAGGCCCGGCGTCGTCGTGGTCGCATACTGGTACTCGAGGACCTCGCAACCACGCGCCGGGATCGCGGCGGCACAGTCACCGATGCCCGGCTCGACCGGATTGATCACCTTCTTGAGCAGCAGCCGACTACCGGTGGTCTCGTAGACGTACCGGGTCGTGGTGCCCGCGTCCGCCGTCCAACTTGACGTCGCTGCCCACACCCCGCCCTGCTGGGTGAACTCGGTGACCGTGCCGCCCACCTCTGACAGCCGGTACGCGGTGCTGCCGACCCTGGTCAGCGTCAGGTCCTCGGCGCCCGGCTCCGCAGTGAAGGTGACCCCGTCGGAGCTACGGGCGAAGGTGGTCCAGTCCCCCTCGGCGGTGTGCACCTGGACCAGCGACGGCTCGGGCAGCGTGAGTGTGGTGTATTCGCCGTCGGCGGAACCGCCGGTGGCTCCGCCGGTCCAGGCGGGGCCGAACGGGGCGACGATCTCGGTGACCGACAAGTTGTCCCAGTAGACCTTGCGGCCGGAGCCGCCCTGCATGCCGTTGTAGAGCCGAAAGAACGCCTCGGTGGCCCCGGCCGGAACGGTCATATCGACCGAGAGCTCCTGCCAGCCGTCGGTGTAGCCGGCCATCTGGGAGGCCACCTCGCTGTAGGTGGTGCCCACCTTGTGGAAGCCGACGATCCGCAGGCCGCGCGCGGTGTGCGCGGGCACCAGCCCGGTGGCGGCCGGCACGTAGATCCAGCCGGTCATCCGGTATGTCTTGCCGGGACTCATGCCAAGGCGGAGCCCGCCGTTGTCCCCGCCGACCGCGACGTAGGTGTCGTTGCTGGTGGTCGTGACCGGGGTGATCTCTAGCGAGTCGACCGGCGTCGTCTCACCCTGGCCCCGCACGGTGGAGCGCAGCGCCGATGACGTGCTCGGCACGGAGAAACCGGTCAGGTCGGTGGAGACCTGCTGCTGGTTGGCGGTGAGCCGTTGCGCCATCGGCTGGTAGCCGTCCTGCGGCTTCCGTGACGACGCCGTCCGGGCCACGGTCATGCCCAGGTCGTCGACGTCGGTCTCGGAGAGGAGGTAGTCCCCGGTGAGCAGGTTGACCGAGCCAGGACCGGCGTCCTCGTCGGCGCCGCCGCTGCCGCTGGAGTCGACGGTCACCCGCACCCACGGGATGGTGTATGAGGGCGTGGTTCCGGTGGCGGTGTACAGCTGGGCGCGCACTTCCACGACACCGCCGACCAGGCCGAGGGTGTCGGTGGCGTTCCAGATCGCGTACCCGCCCAGCGACGATAGCGCGACCGGGCTGGCGGCGGTGGCGGTGATCGGCGCGCCGGTAGCGGAGGTCAGGTTCGCCGACGGCACCGGGAGCGTCGCAGCGCCGGGCCCGCGCCGGTACTCGTAGTACGCCCGGGTATAGCCGGTGACCGGGGTGGTGATCCGCAGCTTGGTGCGCTTCACGACGGTCGCGCCGGGCAGCGGCTCGGCGAGGGCGGCGTCGCCGGCCTCGAAGACGTACAGGTTGGGGCTGGACAAGTTGCCCGCCGAGTCCTTGGCCTGCACGGTCAGGGTGCGGTGGCCGTCGCGCGGCGCGAGGGTCACGGATTTCGCACCGGTCGCGGCGACCGTCGTCGCGCTGGTGTCGTAGTCGAACTTGTAGACGAACGCGGCGAGGTCGGTCGTGCCGCTGGCCGGGGTGAAGGTGAACGTGTCCGGCCGGCTGGCGCCGCCGTGCGGCTGCCCGTCGTTGAGGTAGATCGTCGCCGAGACGAACGGCACCCCGGGCTTGTCGGTGTCAACGGTCAGCGGTGTCCACACCGTCCAGGCACCGTAGTTCCACGGGTCCTTGGCACGGACCTGCCACTCGTACTGCGTGCCGTTGACCAGGTCGACGGGCACCTGCCAGGAGGCGGTCGAACCGTTGGTCCAGGCGGGGCTGCCGGAGCGCAGGCCGGAGGAGCTGACCACCGCCTGGGTGGCCTTGTTCCGCACCACGAACTCGGCCTGCAGCGTCTGGCCGGCGTTGGCGTCGGCGAGCTTCGCCGACAGCGTCGGCCGCAGCGACGAGGCCCGCGCACCGGAGCCGCACGCGGTGTAGCAGGGAGCCACGGCGAGCGCGGACGGCGCGGACGGCGCGCTGTTGTAGGTGATGGTCACCAGCGGTGGGTGGGCGCCCTCGGCGGAGTCGAACCGCTTCCAGCCGGACGTGGAGGTCTCCGACGTCGCGCGCAGCATGACGCTGGCGCTGGTTAGGTTGTTATCCGCGCTGTGCTGCAACGCGCCGCCGACCTCGATGTAGACATAGCCGTCGCCGCAGGAGGAGTTGTAGCCGCGGGTCTCGGTCGAGGCGCCAACCTTCGCCCGTGCAGTGGGCTGGTTGGTCCACCGCACCGACGAGTCGACGTAGTCGGTGCGCCAGGCCTCCCAGGACGCGGCGGTGCACGACCACGAGTGGTAGTTCCACAGCCGCAGCTTCGCGGTGATGATCCGGCTGCCGCCGAGGCCGGTGGTGTTGAACCGTAGGTACGACCGCGCGTAGAAAGTCCCGCCGTCATTGGAGTAGCCCAGCTTCAAGTCGCTGGACCCGGACTGGTCGCTGGAGTAGCTGTTCTGCACGAACGCGTCGAACGACGGCGACAGCGACGTCGGCGGGTCGATGGTCACCGGGAAGGTCAGGTCCGGCCGAGCGAGGAACTTCGGGTCCGGCGTCAGCTCCATGACCGTACGGCCACCGGCAGCGACCACCGCCCGCAGCGCGACCGGGGCATGGTTGACGTGCTCGCCGGAGAGCGGGGAGACCTCCGCGTCCCACATCAACGGCGTCTGCGCCCGCCCCACCTGCCGGCCGCGGGAGTTCTTGAAGACCAGGCCACCCATGCCGTCCTGGGTGGCGGTGAGCTTCCCGGTGCGCAGCGGCAGCTTCAGCGTGCGCACGTGCGCCAGGCCGGCACGGTCCTTGACCACGACGTGCTGCTCGTACCCGGTGGCGTGGGCGTGGAACACCAGGTCGACCCCGGGCCGCACGTCCGGGTACGTGATGGTCCGCCCGTTCAGCACGGGCTCGGGCAGCGGGCCGGGCCAGGCGACCACCGCGCGCTCGGAACCGGTCCCGATGGTGGCGACCTCGTGCTCGCCGGCACCCGGCGTGGCACCGGCGAAGGTGAGGCCGCGCGGGTGGGCCTTCGGCGCGACGACACCGTCGGCCCGCCGCTGAAGGGTCAGGTCGACCGGCACCCAGGTGTTGTCGCCCTGACGGACCCGGACCGGCGCCAGGGCTTGCTCCTCGGTGAGCGTGCCGTCCGGGTTGGCGAAGACCTGGGTCGTCTCGGACCGCCGGTTCGCCACCTCGACCCGCGCGGCGCAGAGCCGCGCCGCCACCGCTGCGGACACCTCGTCCGGCCGGTCGTCAGGACAGGCGGGCTTCGCCTGCCCCGCCGGCTTCGGCGCCGCCGCGGCCGGCCGCTCGACGCGAGCCGGCACCTCCGACATCGTCGCAACCAGGACCACCGCCAGCAGCAACGCCAGCCGCCCAGCCCAGCGCGCGAAAACACCACCCGCGAGCGCGACGAACACACCTGTCCCCGATTGCTGTTCCACCGAAGCTCCCGTGTCGGAACGAATAGGTCGGCGCAGCATAGGAATGTTCGATGTGGACGATCAACTTCTTGACAGCCGGACGCGCAGCGCGTATAAGCAATGACCCTCTCAGGACACCTGGTACCGGAAGCCGCCGATGCGGCGAGACGGATCAGTCGGACTCGCCCCACCGGTGATCCTCACTATGAGGTGTCCTCCGCGATGGCGGCGCGCGGCTCGGCGATGTACTTGACGTCAGCAGGACGGCCGTCCACCTGCACGCGATCGTGGCGCCGATCTAGGGCAAATCGGCAGCCAATCTCACGCTGCGTCATCCGGCCCTGATCGCTCAGTGCTCAGACCGGAGGGTTACCGCGTAGGGCACGCGTGAAGAGGATCACAGTGACCGTCGATGCATTGGGGACGGCCGGGCGGGCTGGATCCGGGTCGGCGGACCTGTCATGATGCGCCGCATGTCCCTGCACCGCCGTACCGTGCTCGGCGCCGGTCTCGCGGCCGTTGCCACGACCCTGGCCGGTTGCCGCGAGGCAGTCCGGTCAGCCACCGCCGGAGCGAGCCCCGCGCCCACCGTCAGCGCGAGCGCGTCGGCCGTGCCGAGCCGGTCGGCAGCGGCGCAGGACGCGACCGGGACGACCGTGCACGGCGGCGCCAACGCGGCCGGCCGGCTGCTCGTGGCGCTCAACCGCCACCTCGCGCCGACCCCTGCCAACCCGAACCACCCGGCGTACGCGGGCGCGGTCGCGCTCTGCCAGGTAAACGGGGCCACGGTGGCGCGCGCGTGCGTGGGGAAGGCACTGCACTACGACGCAGGGCCGGTGCTGCTGCCCGACTCGCAGCAGGTGGCGATGCGGCACGACTCGATCTTCGACCTCGCCTCGATCACCAAGGTCTACACGGCGATCCTGGCGTTGCAGCAGGTCGACAAGGGACGGATCGACCTGGCCGCACGGGTGGTGGACTACCTGCCGGACTTCACCGGCACCGGCAAGGACAAGGTCACCGTCGCCATGCTGCTGGCACATACCAGCGGCCTGCCGGTCGGGGCCAAGGTCGCCGGCCTACCCGACGACGCGGCCCGGCGGGCGGCGGTCCTAGCCACTCCCCTGGTCAGCGGCGCGGTTCCGGGCACCGTCTACCGGTACTCCAGCGTCGGGCTGATGGTGCTCGCGTTCCTGGTCGAAAAGGTCACCGGCCAGCGGTTCGACCAGGCGCTCAAGACCGGGCTGACCGGCCCGCTCGGCTTGAAGTACACCGGCTTCAACCCCAAGACGTGGCTCAGCGCCGCCGACCAGGCCGCCCGACTGGTCGCCACCGACGCCCGATCCTCGCGCGGGCTGCTGCGGGGCGTGGTGCACGACGACGTGGCCAACCACATGGGCGGGATCGCCGGCCACGCCGGCATCTTCAGCACCGCCGCCGAGGTGGCCGTGATCGGTCAGCTGCTCCTGGGCGGCGGCAGCTACAACGGCACCCGGATCCTCTCCGCGGAGATCACCCGGCAGATGCTCACCAACGTGAACGCCGGCCTGCCCGCCGTCGACCCGGAGCGCCCCAACCGCACGTCCGCGCACGGCCTCGGCGTCGTGCTCGACCAGCCCTGGTTCATGGGCAGGTTGAGCCGCCCACGTACCTTCGGGCACACCGGCTTCACCGGCACCTCCCTGGTCGTCGACCCGGACCGCCGGGTGGTCCTGGTCCTGCTGACCAACCGCGCCCACCCGAACTGGAGCTGGGCGAACCCCGACCCGGTCCGGGTGGACGTCGCAAACGTGATGGCCGCCATCCCGCGTTAGGGCAGGCCATGTTTCAGAAGCGGCGTAGCCACTCGTTGCTCGCCGCGACCTGCCCCGGTGGCTTCGTAGCGGACGGCGAGCTGTCGTCGCAGGTGGTTACTCCGCGTCGCGTTCGAGTCGGTTTGATGCCGAACCCCACGCGGGATGCACCCACGCCGACCGCCGGGCCCGCTCGGCGCGCCCGCCGGGGCGGAGTCCGAGCGCTTCCGTGGCGAGCGCTGCTGCTCGGCGTACCGGTCACCGTGGGTGGGCTGGGGCGCTTCCCTAGCTCGGCGCCACCGTGCTCGGCTTCCTCGTCGTTGACATCATCCTTGGCGCGGCTGCCCGCCGGCGCCGCCGCGCCGTACCGGTCTTCACGGCCCCGGCCGGCAGTTGACCCCCGTTGCCGCATACCGCTCGGACCACCCCGGTCGTGCGGTTGTGCGCTGTGGCGTCGCCCTGAACGTTGACGACTCCGAAGGTCCCGGCACCGCTGAACGTGCACCGGGACGACCGGGCCGGACCGTCGTTCCTGCGCGGGCTGGTGATCAACCTGCTTAATCCGAAGATGATCCTGTTCAGCGGGGCGTTCCTGACCCAGTTCGTCGCCCCGTCTGCGGGTAACGCGACCGCTCAGCTGGTCCTCCTCGGTGCCCTCTTCATGGCCGTGCAACTCACCGTCGACATGGCGCTTGGCGCGGGGACCCCCTCGCCGCCCGCAGTCGATGACGCCGAGGACCAGGGCGTGACCCATCCCTCGGGTGCCCGATCCTCTACGCCATCCGGCCGGCGTCAAGCGCTACGCGTGGGCACGTCGATGGTCTACGGCCACCCTTGAACCCGACCGGCCGCCGCAGTACTTGCCACCTACCCGGGGGATGGGGACAGCCTGGCGGCTACCGTCTTCCGGCCGTGTCCGCCTTTCCTAGACCGGTGGCTGTACAGCCATCGGTAGAGCCAAGCCGGCCGACAAGCGCCGGACGAGAACGCCAGCGAGCCGACAAGCGATGCAGGTCAGCGGCAGTGGCCGACGCTGGCCGACAGGCGTCTTGGATCTTTGCAAAGCAGTGGTTGGGTCGGACCATCCACGGGCCACAAGGCGGTGTCACCCGAGGGCAAACTAGGCCACTGGCGGCCCGGCCGACCAGGCGACACGCGGTGCCAGGGCCGATCTTGTCCAATTCCCAAGCTGACAGTGCGGGTTCGATTCCCGTCACCCGCTCCAACATGAAGGCCCTGATCAGGACGCCAGTCCCGGCCAGGGCCTTCGATGTGCCGCGGGCCACCAGCGCCCGATGCGCATCCACGGCCCACTACGGGCCATCAGTTCGCGGGTGCTCGCGCCCGTCCGCGCACCTGGAGCCCAGCAAGCACGACACGGTGGTGAAACATCGGCCTGTGCCGGTCGGCGTAGAGTGCCCAGCCATGGCCGCTCCTCCTGTCCTGCGAGACATCTTCAACGCTTATCAAAAGCAACTGGGCGAGGAGGACGATGGCTTCCTCTTCGAAGACGAGCAGGGACCGATCAGCCGGCTGGATGTGCTCGTGTATCGGCCCAAGTCCGCGACGGACATGACCTCTTTCGCCACGATCGGCATGGCGGCGAAAGAAATGCCGGCGGTGCCCGGACCGGGTGGAGGTGGCCGCGCCGAGCTCCACCTCCGGCGGCGCGGGCCGCTAACCCGTTCTGAAGAGCACGCGATCGCTGTCCGGTTGGCCGACCTTGCGGTGCACCCGTTCGTAACAGGAATGCAACTGAACTGGGGACACATGATCGGTTTCCAGGGGGACTTCCCGACCTTTCGCGGATGTCGCGCGGTCTTCCTTGCCGGGCCGTTGAGCGCCGACGGGCTGGACTATGTCCCCACCAGCGCGGGCGCTGTCCGAGTCATCAACGTCGTGCCGATTACGGACACGGAACGTGAGCGAGGAAAAACCCTGCCGCCCGTCGACTTCGCCCGATCACTTCTGGAGCGTGCCGACATCTTCGCCGAGCGCCCGCAGTAGCTGGATCCAGCCGCCATGTCTAGTCCCACCTGATGCTTGACGGATCCGTCCCAGCACATGCACGACAGTCGGCCTTAGTTCTCAGTCGTCCTGGTTACATGCGGTGACGCCCGAGCGGCTGCACTCACGTGCCGAATTGCGTGCGCCGCAAACCTCGATGGCAACGATAGGAGAGGCAAACACGTCAGGCGGGGTTGACTTTCGTGGCGTCCGTGGGAAAGGTGTCGGAAGTCTCTTGGCGGTCGCGGAGCGACACGCGACGGGCCAGAACCGTGGCGCCAGCAAGTGCGGCTAGGACCATGGTGGCCTCCGCCACCACTACGTGCGGTGCCGTGCTGTAGCCAGTGGACCAAGCGAATGCCATGGTGATCGGCGTGATGAGAATGCCGGCCGCCGGTAGCAGCAGGCTCATCATCCGCGCCGTTTTCCGGACCTGGGGCACGTCGCGCAGTCGGAGCCGGACCGCGATGACCGCTCCCGCAACCACCACGGCGGCCGGCACGCCATAGTAGATGGCGACGGCGACCTGAATCGGTACCTCGATCGAGCGAGGGATATCCATCATGCGTACGAACAGCGGGTATACCGCAGTCAGGATGCCGTAGCCGAGTACGCCACCGAGTACCGCACCGATCAATGCGGTACCGAGAAGACGGCCGTAATCCCGGCGCACTCGCCGGACACCGGCCTCATCGGCGAGCCGTCGGGCAAAGCCGGCCACATCCCCGCCGAGCAACTGCACCGGGTCGACCCCGTCTGCGGCCGCAGCCTGCAGATCGAGGCGCAGATCGGCGGCGAGTGTCCCCCGATCGGCCCTACCGACCCCGTCTGCGCGCCAGGCCTGGTCGGCTTCAGCCAGGACGCTCTCGATGGAATCCACGGTCAACTCCTCGTGGGGTTGTGGTTGGGCGCGGCGAGGATGGCACCAACGGTGTCGGCGAAGCGGGTCCACTGCTGCTGCCAGGCATCCAGGTGGATGCGGCCGGACCCGGTCAGCGCGTAGACCTTGCGGGGTGGGCCGGTCGGGCTGGCCTGCTGTTCGTCAACGACAAGGCCAAGGCGGCGCATCCGGGTCAGCAGTGGATAGATGGTGCCGTAGCTGATCACGCCGAACCCGGCTGCCTCCATCCGCCGTACCAGCTCGTAGCCGTGGGCGGGCTCGCGCGCCAGGAGTGCCAGTAGGCACATGTCCAGCGCACCACGAAGGAGTTGGGTCTGCCGCTCGTTGTCATCAGCCGGCTGGTTTTCCGCCGCTATCATGCGTCACATAGTACGCCACTCCTCGGTGCCGCGATATACAGAGCTACATCATCCGTCGACCACGTCGAAGCCACGCGAGGCAGTGTGGGGCCGAGACGACCGCTCATGCCGCGCTGCGCGTCCCTGTCGCGGACCGTGAGGGCCTCCGCGACGCGCCTTAGAGGATCATGTCGGGCATCAGGTGGGACGCGAGTGTCAAGCATCTCCCGTGACACGACATGGATCCAGCCGCCAGCACTGCCGAATTGGCCTCTTAAGGATCAAGGCGGCCCGCAAAGCGGGCCGCGCCGGCCCGGCCCCGGCCTGCTGGCGACCTCCGGCCGGCATCGGCCGGGCCGGCCGGCCACGCTTGGGACGACCAAGCCCTTGAAGACCTCGGGGCTCCGCCCCGAACCCCGGCCCTCCTTAGAGATCAGCCGGGGGCGGATCACCTCGCCGGGCACCACAAGGGCTACCAGCCTCCCCGGACGGGGCCAAGGTCGTTCGTCCGGTAGGGCGCTCCACCTTGTCCCCGTCCGGGGAGGCTGGGCGGTCTACGACTGCCCGACGAGGAGATCCGCCACTACAGGGGCTGGACCGCCAAGATCCAACTAGCGCGCGTGCGCACAGCGTGTGGGACCCTTTTGCGCATGGAAGAGGCGAAGTCGATCGTCGTGCAGCTGTACTGCCGTTTTGAGATCACAGTCGATGACTCGGAGGCTGTGTTCGAGGCTGCCGAGCGGCGGCTGCGGAGTGCCAACATCGACTGGCCGAGCGAGCAGGACACCCTGGAAGAGGCGGTCGCTGAATTGCGAAGCGACTTGGAGCAGTCGGTTGCCAGCTTGGTCGATCCTGACCGGGTGTTGGCGGACGTTCCCGGCATGGAGGTGCGCCGTGGGCGGTGGTGGGCTGAGATCGGAGGGCCGTCCGAGCGGTTCCAGCCCGGCTTTAGGCCACCGGATGAGGAGACGTGATCTCGCGGTCGCTGCTCTTAAGGCTGTGTCTCATTTGGTGAGGCGGCGGTAGCAGATCAGGGTGCTTGCGATGGTGGCGAAGGCTTCGAAGTGGTCGCCTTTGCGGTCGTAGCGGCGGACCAGGCGCCGGTGGCGCATGAGCCAGGACAGGCACGATTCGACGATCCAGCGGTGGCGGCCCAGGCGTGTGGAGGACTCGATGCCTTTGCGGGCGATCCGCACGCCGATCCCGCGCCGGCCGACCTCGGCGCGCAGGGCGCGGTTGTCGTAGGCCTTGTCGGCGTGCAGCTTGTCCGGCCGCCACCGGCGGCGTCCGCCTGGGGTGCGTATCGCCGGGACGCTGTCGAGCATGGGTAGCAGCAGTTGGCTGTCGTGGACGTTCGCGGCGGTGACCATGACGGCCAGGGGCAGACCGGCCCGGTCGCAGATGACGTGGATCTTGCTGCCCGGTTTGCCTCGGTCGACCGGGTTCGGGCCGGTCAGATCGCCCCCTTTTCCGCCCGTACGCTGATCGAGTCGACCACCGCCCTCGACCAGTCGATCCGACGGTCGCTGCCGAGCCGGTCCAGGGTCGCCTCGTGCAGTCGAAGCCAGAACCCGGCCGCGGTCCACTGGCTGAACCGCCGGTGCGCGGTAGCCCGGGTCACACCGAACGACGCCTCCGGCAGCTTCCACCAGGAACAACCCGCCTGGGTCACGTACACGATCGCGGCCAGCACCGCCCGGTCGTCCACCCGCCGGCGACCGCCACCCTGCCGACGAACCGGCGCGGGCGGGATCAACGGCGCCGCTATCTCCCACAGATCATCCGGTGCCCAGGTACGGATCATGGCCTCGTCCACGAAAGCAGATCATGGCCCCAGGTCAACGACTATCCAAATGAGACACGCCCTAACTCTTTGAGTGTTGGAGTCGGCGCCAGCAGATGATGGCGCAGGCGAGGGTGAGGAACGCTTCGTGGATGTCGTCGCGGATCTCCCAGCGGATGCGCAGGCGGCGGAACCAGTGCAGCAGGGC
>NZ_RAQQ01000039.1 GCF_003610785.1 Micromonospora globbae | reverse complement strand
TCGACCCTCGCCGACCGGCACTCTGACCTGGTCAGCGGGGAGGTATCTGGCCATCCACGGGGAGATCCCTGGCCACCAGCGGGGCGACATATGGCCGCCTACGGGGAGTATTCACTGGCCGCCGACAAGCGGACCCGCTGATGCCGCTGGTCGACCTGCAGTGGCTGCTGGGCCACGTCCGGATCACCACGACGCAGATCTACCTGCGGCCACGCCAAGAGGAGGTCGTGGGTCGGCTGCGGGCCTACCACCAACGCCGGATGATCGATCCGCAGACGCCGCCGCCGGTCGTGGCCGGCGGTTACCGACCCGAGGTCCTGGCGACTCTGCTCGGCGCGGGAGCCCCATCATGACGGCGCTGCTGCTGACACCAGCACCGCAGGCATCCCGCGCGGCGAACGTGGTGGCGCGGCAAGTCGCCGCGGTGCGGTCCCGGCAGCGGTTCCCGCCGCGCCCGCAAGAGTCCACGTGGCCGCAGACATCCCTCGGACGCGCCGAGTTGGAAGACCTGCTGCTGTCCGGAGTCTTCGTCGCCGACAACGCCCACACCCAGCGCACCCGCAAGCGGGGCCTCAAATGCGTGCTGGACTGGCTCCAGGCCCAGCCGGGAGCGACCTGGCAGCAGCGGTGGCAGGCGTCCGGCGCGGAGGAGCACGGCGCCGGGTGGATCGAGCTGGCCAGCCGATGGCGCGCCGAGCAGGGCATCGACACGCACAGCGACGTATTCGTGCTGCATTCCGGGCTGTTGCCGATCGTCTGCGGCGGCGCGATCCGTCCGGCCTACCGGTGGCTGCTGCGGCACAACCCGACCAAGCTGTTGGTGTTCGCGCGTCAGAGCATCGACCCGGACGGGTTCGCGATGCTCCAGGACTGGTGCGACCGGCAGACGGCCTTGTCGACGGACCAGCGGCGGCAGGCGCTCAACAGAGCCATTTGGATCGTGCTGCATCACGGCGGACGCGTCGCCGACATCACCGTCGGGGACCTGTTGGAGCTGGCCGCCGCAGCCACCGAGGTGAAGGCACGCCCCGGCGAAGGCTTCCCCGCCGCCTACCAGATGCTGCGCGACACGGGGGTCTTTCCCGCCTCGGCGCCGGGCCGCTTTCACGACCTGCACGTTCGCGGTCAGCTGAGCATCGAGGAACTCGTCGACCGCTATCCGATCGCCAGCATGCCCGTCCGCAGTCTGATCATCGAGCACCTGCGAGAGCGCGCACCCAGGCTGGACTACACCAGCCTGAACGACCTAGCCCGGACCCTCGCCAAGAACTTTTGGGCTGATCTGGAGGCGCACCATCCCGGCATCGACAGCCTGCACCTCCCGCCGGCGGTCGCGAATGCCTGGAAGCAACGCATCCGGTTCGCGCCCGGCCCAGACGGGCCGCGTCCACGCGCGGAGGCGGACAGTATCCTGGTCTGGGTCCGCGCGTTCTATCGAGACCTGGCGCACTGGGCCGCTGACGACCCCGCCCGCTGGGCTCAGTGGGCGGTGCCCTGCCCGGTGCGCAGCAGCGACATCCAACGTCGCCACAAGCGCCAAGCGCCCCGCAAAGCGCGGATGGACCAGCGCACCCGCACCCTGTTACCGGTCCTGCCCGCGCTGGTGCGTCACGTCGAGCAGGTCAAGGACCGCACGCGGCGACTCCTGACCGCCGGCCAGGCCGCCGCGCCCGGCGGCTCCTTCGACGTCGACGGGCAGCACTACCGGCGCCTGCCCGTCGCCTCAACACGGGTATACGTCAACGACCTGGACACCGGGCGGCGCCGTGACCTCACCCGGGAGGAAGACGAAGCTTTCTGGTCCTGGGCGATCCTCGAGGTCCTACGCCACACCGGCATCCGGCTGGAAGAACTCACCGAGCTCAGCCACCACAGCTTCGCGTCCTACACGCTGCCCAGCACCGGCGAGGTCGTGCCGCTGCTGCAGGTCACGCCGTCGAAGACCGACGCCGAACGACTGATCCTGGTCTCACCCGAGCTGGGTGAAGTCCTCGCCGCAGTCATCCACCGCGTCCGCGGCGGCCAACAAGCCCTGCCACTGATCCGCCGTTACGACCCTCTGGAGAAGCTCTGGCAACCGCCGATGCCGCTGCTGTTCCAGCGCAGCTACGGCAGCAGCAACATCGCGCTGTCCCGCAGCCTCATCGCCAACCTGCTGCACAAGAGCATCGCAGCCGCGAACCTCACCGGGCCCGACGGCCAACCGGTGACCCTCACCCCGCACGACATGCGCCGGGCCTTCGTCACCGACGCGGTGCTATCCGGCCTTCCTCCGCACATCGCGCAGGTCATCTGCGGCCACGCCGACATCAACGTCACCATGGGCTACAAGGCGATCTACCCCGAAGAAGCGATCACTGCGCACCGGGCCTTCATCGCGCGGCGCCGCGCACTGCGCCCCAGCGAGGAATACCGCGACCTCACCCCCGAAGAGTGGGACGACTTCCTCGGTCACTTCGAGCTGCGCAAGGTCTCCCTCGGCGTCTGCACCCGCGACTTCGGCACGTCATGCATGCACGAACATGCCTGCATCCGCTGCCCAGCGCTGCGGCCCGACCCCGACCAGGAACCCCGACTCAGGACAATCATCGCCAACCTGCACGACAGGATCGCGGAAGCACGCCAACACGGCTGGGCTGGCGAGATCGCCGGCCTCGAGACCAGCCTCGACGCCGCTCACCGAAAGCTGGCTGCCATGCAAAGCCTCACCGAGCGGCATCGCGTTACCCACTTGGGCATGCCCAGCTTCGACAACCTCGTTGGCCGAACCACCCCGGCCGAAGGAGCGCAGCGTGTCACACCTCATTCAGGCCAGCGATTTGCTGAACCTGTCGCGCAACGGGGACAGCACGAAACCAGCACCGCATGATCCCATACGTTGATGAGCGGAGAGTTGATCGCAGCGATTGCCGTCGTCCTCGGAGCCGCGGTAGGTGCTGGCGGCGTCACCATCGGCGAGCTCATGAGTGGCCGTTCTCAGCGCCGTCTGGCTCAGGAACAGCGGACGGACGCTCAACACGAGAGGCAGCGAGTGGCATGCGAGTCGTTCCTGGCATGCCTGGACATCTATCTCATGGTGGCCGACGAGGCCGTCTGGGCCAAGCGCGGCGCGAAGAAGGCAGGCAACGATCCAAAAGAGGCCCTCGGCCAGATCGTGGACCACTACTGGTCGGCCTGGAATGCCTTCCTCTCGGCGAATGCAACGCTCCAGCTTGCTACGCGCAAGGACGTGAGCGACGTAGCTGCCGAGGTCACGACTCACGCCTACGACATCGATGCATGGATCTGGAATCTCAGGCATGGCGGTACGCGGGTCGCCAACGAGTACACGGTGAGCAAGACCAAGATCAACGCCATGCGGAACACGCTAATCGACGCCACGCGCAAACTCACTCGGCCGCCAAACCCGCCCGAATAGCCAAGTTCAGAGAAAGGGGGTTCCTCCGTGACGCCGACCTGCTGATCATGGACGAGCCGTCCTCCGCCCTCGACCCCCGCGCCGAAGACGCTCTCTTCCAAGCCATCCGCGACCGGCAGGGCCGGGCCACCACCATCCTCATCACCCACCGGCTCGCCAATGTCCGCCACGCCGACCGCATCTATGTCCTGCACCACGGCCGCCTTGTCGAGGCCGGCACCCACAACGACCTCATGACCGCCGCTGGTCGGTACGCGGAACTGTTCGCCCTGCAGGCCGCCGGCTACGAAAACAGGATCAATCACATGCACCAGGCCGCCGATCCTGGCCAGGCGAGCCAACCACCGCACCAGCACCAGCCCGCATCCCGGTGAGCAGCATCGCCATGGCCGACGCGATTCCCACCGGCAACTCCGAGACGATCTTGGTGTGCATCCGCGGTAACAGCGGCGCCGGAAAGAGCAGCATCTCCCGCGCGTTGCGACGTCGACACGGCCGCGGCTGTGCCCTCGTCGAGCAAGATCACCTTCGTCGAATCCTGCTCAGAGAACGCGACAAACCCGGCGGTCTCGCGCCCGCGCTCATCGCGCAGAACGTACGCTTCTGCCTCGACCACGGCTACCACGTGATCCTGGAAGGGATCATGCACGCCGCCCGGTACCGGAACATGCTCACCGGACTGCGTGACGCGCACCGCGGGCGGACGCTGTTCGTCTACCTCGACGTGTCTTGGTCGGAGACCCTGCGCCGACACCAGACGCGTCCCCAGGCGCAGGAATTCACCCCCGACACCATGTTCGGCGTATACGCCGAACACGACGTCCTCGGCTGGCCCGGCGAACTCGTCCTGCCCGAGACCACCTCGATGGAGCAGGCGATCGACCTCATCGCCACTGCGGCCGGCCTGCCGCTGACCGGCCGCGACACCGACCTGCTCCCAGCGGTCCCGTGACCCCGCCCCACATGGCAACCCCGGACGGCGCGAGCGTTCCGCCGGGCGGGGCGGACGACATGTTCGCGGCGCTGGTCGCGCGTGCCGCCGCCGCAGGGGTGGGCATCGAGCGGATCGTACACCGCACCGACAAGGCCGTCGTCGCCACCGGACGCCAGGACGGCCGCCCTGTGGTAGCGAAACTGCTCCTCTCGGATGATCCGTACTGGGTAGGCCGGCGCCAACACGAGCTACGGATGTACGAGCTGTTCGCCGACCACCCGCCCCCGGTAGAAGTGGCGCAGGCACTGTGGTGCGACAACCATCTCACCGTCCTCACGCAGCTACCCGGGCAGCGTCTGCACGACCAGCGTCACCTCACCCACGATGTCAGCGTGCCCGTGGCCCGCCTTGTCCTGGACACGCTCGACACCCTCGCCGGATGGATGCCAGCGCCGGCCCTGCCGGAACCGGTCGACTACCACGGCCGCATCGACGCCGAGCACGCCGCCGCGCTGCTCGACGACGCCGACCAGCACACCCTGCACACCCTGGTCGAGCAGCTCGGGCCCGCCCGGATCGTCGCCCACGGCGACCCGCTGCCCACGAACCTGCTCCTCGACGGTGAACGCTGCGCCCTGGTTGACTGGGAACACGCCGGCAGCTACCTACCCGGCTACGACCTAGCGCTGCCGCAAACCGTGGGCGCCGCAGCCAGCCCGACCCTCGCCGTCACGATCACTGACCGCGTGCACGTCGCCGGCATCACCACCGCCTACCACGTCAACCTGCTCCTGCTTGCCTGCCGCGAGATCCGCATCCACACCCGCCTACCGGCCGCCGACCTGCCCTCGTCCCGGCTCGCGTACCTTCGGCAGCTGCTGCAGCGGTCACGCCGTGACATCCGAGCGCTGACGACGAGATGACCAGGAACCGGACGATCAGCGGCGCACGGGTCCGCCGCAATCCGTCAGCCGCTGCCGAGGCACCGCCCGCTCTTACTCGCGACTTCCACTGGCTGTGGGGTGCCTACTCGGTTAGCGAACTAGGATCCGCCGTTGGGGCGGGCGCGCTGCCGCTGATAGCGATCCTGCTGCTGGACTCATCGGGCTTGCAGATCTCCCTGCTCGCAGTGATCTCCGGCCTCGCCTCAGCGGTCATCGTCCTGCCGCTGGGCCCGTGGATCGAGTTCCGCCGCAAACGGCCCGTCATGATCGGCTCCGACCTGCTGCGGTGCGCGGCACTGGCCAGTATTCCCGTCGCCGCCGCGCTGGGCGAGCTGACCTACGGGCAGCTGTGCGTCGTGGCCGTCGTGCAGACCGCCGGCGGTATCGCGTTCAGCGCCGCCGGCGGCGCACACCTGAAGAACCTGGTCACCGTCGAGCAACGCGTCACCGCCAACAGCCGACTCGAGACCTCCCAGTGGATGGCGAACAGCCTCGGGTCACCTATCGGCGGCGCCCTCGTGTCCTTGCTCGGCGCCACTGCGTCCATCACCGTCGACGCCGTCAGCTTCCTGATGTCCGCGCTCGGAATCCGCCGTCTGCGCAGCGCCGAACCGCCGCCACCATCGCGCCAGCCCGCACCGAGCCGAGGCCGGGAGGCCATCGAAGGGTGGCGGCACATCCTCCATCACGCCGGACTACGGTCGCTGTTCGTCAACGCCGTCATCTTCGGCGGCGCCATCATGGCCGCCGCTCCCATCACCACGGTGTTCATGCTCCGCGACCTGCGCCTGGCGCCCTGGCAGTACGGCCTGGCCCTCGGCCTGCCCTGCCTCGGCGGAATCTTCGGCTCCATCACCGCTGGCCCCCTCACCGCTCGCTACGGCCTGCGCCCGATCCTGCTCACCACCGGAGTCGCCCGCACACTCTGGATGGCCCTCATCCCTCTCGCGCCTCTCGGCACACCCGGCCTGATCGTCATCGTGGTCGCCGAGACGCTCCTGCTGTTCTTCGCCGGCATGTTCAACCCCACCTTCGCCGCCTACCGCATGAACCACACCAGTGAGCGCTGCCTGTCCCGTGTCCTGACCGCCTGGTCCGTCACCAGCAAACTCACCCAGCCGATCTTCATCGCCGCGGCCGGCGTCCTCGCCGCCGCCACCGACCCCCGCACCGCCATCACGGCAACGGCCGCCCTCACCCTCACCAGTGCCGCGTTCCTGCCCTGGAGGGCAGCCCCGGGCAGCCCTCCGGGTACGCCACCCCACACCCCCGCCGCCGCACTGTCCGTCGGCAGCGTCTCCAGCGATGTCGGGGCAGAACCAGCGCGGCAGACAACGTCACCGCAGGCAGAGCAAGAGTCCGTCGGTGATGGAGACGGGGAAAGGCCGGAGAGCAGAGGTGGACGATGGTCTCGGCGGCGTGGCGGTCGACCAGCTGCGGGACGTGCCTTCGCCGCGCCGCGTGCGCTGCTCAGACATCGAGGCGCGTCGCGGCACTGCCAGCGCCCAATCGGCACCACTGGCCGCGCCCTCCGTCGATCACCTGTACGAAACTCGTGGTGTGTCGTTCTGCTAGGACGACCACCTGCATGCCTACCGTCTTGACAGCCCCGCCGGCAACCGCAGCAAGGAGAGCAATCGATGAGCGACACGAACAGGACGCAATGGCGGGCAAGCCGCCGCTACGCCGGCACCGCGGTCGATTTCGTGTTGGACGGCACTGCGGGACGCCTGGTCACCGCCGCCTCGGCTGGTCGGCTCACCCACGTCGAACTGCGCGTCGGCAAACACGGCTCGACCCTGGCCGGCTTGACCGAGGCGCTGTCCACGGCGATCACCACCGGCCTGCAGGCCGGAGCGCCCCTGCCTGAGTTCGTGACCGAGCTGCGGCACACCCACTACGTCCCCTCCGGCGCCACCACTGATCCAGATGTGCCGCAGGCGACATCGCTGAGCGACTATCTCGCGCACCGCCTGCACCATGAACGCTCCATCACGGTGCCGCCGCAAGCGGACGCCGGGCAGCCTGACGCCGGCACCCGGTCCAGTAGCCAGCCGCAACTGCCCTCGGCCAGCTGGCTGCCACACCCTCGAAGCTGACTCGAACAAGGCCAACCAATATCTAGCGGGAGGCGGCAGAGCATGCACGACGAGGAGTTGCGGTAGCCTGGTTAGCGCGAGTCAGCCAGTGATGCGGGCGCTGCGCATCGTGCGGGACTCCGGCCTGCCGGACGCCTGGATCGGTGCTGGCGTCCTCAGGGACCTCGTGTGGGACCAACGGCACGGAAACGGATTCGACTTCTCCCGAACCCGGGACATCGTACGTGGCGTTCTTCGACCCCGCCGACCTGACCCGGGCCAACGACGACCACGCCACCGAGCGTCTGACCTCAATGTGGCCAGGACCGCCCTGGGAGGCGGAAGAACCAGGCCGCCGTGCACACCTGGTATCCAACCCGATTCGGAGGCGACCCCGTCCCCGCGCTGCAGAGCATCCCCGACGCGGTCGCGACCTGGCCCGAATACGCCACCGCCGTCGCGATTCGTCTCGACGCCGACGAACACATCGCCGTCTGCGCACCACACGGCCTCGATCACCTCCTCGACGGCATCTGGCAGCGCAATCCCAGGCGAGTCAGCCTGGTCGTGTCCCGACAACGACTAGCGCGGCAACGCCCCGCACACCGCTGGCCCCGAGTCCGAGTCCTCACATGAGCACCCCACACCGCGCCAGGAGACTCACCCCGAACGCTCGACCCCCGGCTGGCTGACTCGTCCACTCTCACGATCGCCGCTGCCCAGCCGCCGGTCACGTGCGACGCCGCGCTCAACGGCGCCGCGGTCCGTGCGCTGATGCGCCGAGCACATCAACACGGCGCCCAGCTGGTGCAGTTCCCCGAGGGCGCCCTGTCCGGCTACGCCGGGCAGGCCAAGGATCACTTCGCCGGCTGGAATATCGACCGGACTTCACTGCGACAGGAACTGGACCACACGGCGGCGCTCGCGGGCGAGCTCGGCCTGTGGGTGATCCTGGGCACCAACCACCGACTCGGCGGCGGTCATCGCCCGCACAACAGCTGTACGTGATCTCCGACCGGGGGCACGTCGTCGACCGCTACGACAAGCGCTACCTCTCCCACACCGAGATCACCGACTTCTACACCCCCGGTTTCACCCCTACCACCATCGACATCGGCGGCTACCGGTTCGGTCTCGCGCTCTGTATCGAGATCAACTTTGCGGAGGTGTTCCTCGACTACCTCCACCGGGGCGTGGACTGCGTCCTGTTCTTGTAGGCCTCAGTGGCGGTGGCCACTTCTCAGGCGACGCGGCCAATGTCCGGCCAGTGGCCATCTTCTTGAGACTCACCGAGGGGCGGTTGCTCATCGTTCCAGAGGTTGCGCGCCCAGGCCTCCGCCGCCGCTCGCCGGCTCTTTCTCTTGGCTTCCCAGCCGACGACGACTGGGGCGACGCCTACCTTGGCGCGGTGCCATTCGATCAGCCGGGACTCAAGAAGGAGCGCGTCGGGATGGTCAACGGTTGGCAGCCAGCAGACGTTCGCGCCGTGGGTCTTGAGCATGTGAATAACCGACACTTCCCAGCGCTCTTCCGGGTTGTACCTGGTAATCCAACCGTGGTAGCCCGCAAGCCGGTCAGCGAGTGATGCCGCCGACCCGATGTACAGTACGGCGCCTTTGGTCGCCCACACGTAGACGCCGGGCGCAGCGGGTGGCGTGCCGTGGCGCCAGGTCTGGGCGGTACCGAAGTGGTGTCGCAATGCGGATGCGAACTCGGCGACCTCAAGGACCGTGATCGATATCGATGCCGTCATGGCCGAACGGTATCGACTGGGTACGACGGTTCTCGGCTCTCGCCGGCATAGCTACTCACCACCTGGTTTTGGCATGTGGTAGCCGAGCAGGTGCATGGCGGTCCGGTTGTCAGCGCGGGACCAGAACAGCTCGTGCAGGTAGTCGGGGAGTTCGTCGCGATGAGTGCCTGTGCGACCGCGGCGGAAGAACTGGTTGTCGGCTTGGCGGAGTTCGGCCAGTGAGGGGATCACGGCGCCTACGAGTGGTGTGAGCGTGGGGATCAAGGCGGCGATGACGGCTTGAACGGTGACAGCTGGTGCGGTGGTCAGGTCCTCGTAGCGCAGCACCTGTCGGTGCGGTGCCGGAGGCCGGAGCCAGCTGAGGATGTTGCTGCCCCAGCTACCGGTGCCGGTCGCGCTCCTGGACAGGATCTTGGCGCGGAGTTCATCCTCGTAGCGGCTCGGATCGTCCTCGCTGGCCTGACGTGCCCATGAGACAAGGGCGTCGCGGCCGTCCCGGACCAGGCAGATGGCGCGGTCGTCCTCGTGGACATTCGGGTCACGCTGCCGGTGGGTCTTGATGAAGTGCGAGTCGGGTGCCGCTCGCAGCTCGTCAAGGGGTGCCGGGCGTTCGGTGTGGCCGACGAGGGGTCTGAGGATGATGGCGCTGTGCTCGGCCGACTTGCTCTGAGTGTTGTTGTCAAGGATCCTGCAATCGGACACCCCGAATTCCCTGCCTGAGAAGCACCTAGGTCAGTCGGCGGACGAGGACGAGTCGGCTCTTGGTCAGGGCTGCGCTGCCGATCACCGCCAAGGCTGGTGCCAGCACGATGACGACTCCGACTGCCGGCCACGGCACTTTCCAGGCGGTTTCGGGGCGGAGCGCGATCACGCCCGCTGCCGGCGCGACACCCGCGAGGGCACCGAGTGGCACGCCAAGTCCGACGACCAGCCCGGCATGGGCTGCGGTGATCCAGCGGGTGATTCTTGGACCGGCGCCGACAGCAGCCAGGGTAGACAGGTCGCTCCTGAGTTCTGACGTCGCCAGGCCCACGGCGGTAGCGCTGGCGACGAGAGTGACACAGCCGCTGACCAGGGCGAGCAATAGAGCGATTGGCCCGAGGCGAGGGCTAGCGGCGTCGTCTGGTTGTTCGGCAACGAGCCGGACGGGATTAGCCGGGACATCGGTCTGCGATGCTTGCGCTTGCGCGCCGAGCACCATGTTCCTGACGGTCGCCAGCTCGTCCGGCTTGGGCCTGCGGGCGGTGTCAATGATGATTCCTCCAGGACGGGTCCGTATCCCGAGGGAGGCTACGGTCTCCTTGGAGATCAGTGCGCCGGGCAGGACGGACCGGTCACGGAAGTACGCGGGCGCGGCGGCCAACACTGCGGGGATCGCTGTCGGTTGCGGTGTCCCGTTCAGGCGTAGGCGGCCGTCGGAGATGAACTCCGGGTAGAACGCCACAGCCTGTCCGTCGCCGATGGCGTTCCTGATCGCCTGGCCGGGCTCCTGCCCGGTCATGGCGCGGACGACGTCCTCCCCGCCGACCGCAACGGTCTGTGACACCACTGGAGGCGGCCCCGGTTGGGGAGCGACATTCGCGTACGCGACCTCTGTGTCGGCTACGGTGAGGTGCAGCAGGTGCTGCGCGGGCAGGGCCTGCCGCAGCGAACGGGTCTGGTCGGCATTGAGCAGTCTGGCGGCGTCGGCTGGGATGAGGATCTGCCCCGCGCGGGCGTCCGGCTGCGTCGCGGAGCCCGTTCTTGTATCGGCAGCGGTGAAAAGCATGAGCCCGACGCTGCCCGCGGTCGCGGCGCACACGGCGGCAACCGCGGCACCGGTGCGAAGTTGATGGCGTGCGCCGTGTCGCCATGCCAGCCTCACAGGCGTGGGAAGAAAGCGCGCGATTCGCCCCGCCAGCCCGACCACGGCAGGGCCACACGCCGCCACGCCCAGCAGGATCAGCCCGCTGCCGAACGCGACGATGACCACTCCGGCGACCTCGGGTTGCGCCGCCCAGGTCGTGAGGGTGATCCCGACGGCGCTGGCAGCAAGCCCGGCAACCAGCAGTCGACGGCCTCCTCTGGAACCGGCCACCTCGCGGTTGGCCAGGGTTTCCCGGACAGGTGCTCGGGCCACCGCCCGGGCTGGTCCCAACGCCGCCAGCAGGCCAGCCACCACCGCCAGTAGGGCGATTCCCGGCAACTGCCAGGCGGCGATTCCCTCCTCGGCGAGGGGCCGGTCCACCAGTCGTTGCAGCCAGCTCCGCCCGAACTGGACCGTCAGGACCCCGAGGACGGCTCCTAACGCGCCCGCGAACAGACCAAGCACCAGCCCGTTCGCGAGCACGATTCGGGTGAGTTGGCGACCGGTGGCACCCACTGCGGCGACCAGACCAAGTTCGCGTCGCTGGCGACGGGCGGCAACCGCGAACGCCGCAGAAACCAGCAGCACGACCTGCGCACCGGCGAAAGCCACCACGACCGCCATGCCTGCCGCGACAAGGGCCTGCTCAGCCGGGTCCGGGCCGAGCGAATCCCGCAAGAGATAGCCCAAATCGGTGCGCCCTTGACCGAGGGGCGGATGCCAGCCGGCCGCGGCCGGTGGAAGCTGAACCAGGAAGCCCCGTCGCCCGCCCGCCGACAACTCCTGCGACGGTGCTACAAGCAGTGCCTCACGGCTGAGCTTGTCCGGCGTGTCGACGATGCCGACAACGGCGAGCCGCCGCTCGGGCAAGCCGGCGCGTACGAAGTCGCCCGGCCCTACCCGCAGCGCCGTGGCCAAAGCGGTGGTGATCGCGACCTCACCGGCTGCCGCGGGTGGCCTGCCGGTCCTCACAGGATAGGCGCCGTCGTTGACGGGGTCGGCCAGGTCCACCGCGCGGTACTCACGGATCAGATAGCCACCGTCATGCGATGCCACCACCGTTTCCCCGTCGTGATACGGGATGGTCTGGCTGCCCGCTGGCAAGTCTCGCAGGACCTCCTCGGCCTGCCCACCGGAGATCAGCATGTCGGCCTTCCCCAGCCGCCAGGTGGCCTCCCGATCGGCAGGAACTGACACCGCCGCCCAAGCCGACGCGAGAACCGCCGCCGCGTAGACCGGCACGAGCAGCAACAGAACAACCAAGCCACTGCGGACCGGGTGCCGCGCCGCTGTCCGCGCCGCGATTCGTAACGCTATCCGCCACGATCCGATGCGTGCCCTACCTGACTCCCGTCGACGCCGGGTCACGGCGTCCGCTCCTCGGCGTGCCCCACGCTGGCGGGATCTCCCGTGGCGGCGATGATGCTTCCATCGCGGATCTCGATCACCCGGTCAGCCCGCTCGGCCACCCCCCGCTCGTGAGTCACGACAACAGCGGCTGCACCACGACTGATCCGAGCACGCAGGAGATCGATGACCGCGTCACCAGTCGACGTGTCCAACGCGCCGGTCGGCTCATCGGCGAGCAGCAACCGCCGCCCACCAACGAGTGCCCGGGCAATCGCCACTCGTTGCTGCTGGCCGCCGGACAACTGGTCCGGGTAGCGATCGGCCTGGTCCGCCAAGCCCACCGCGGACAATTCGGCCAGCGCCTCACCTCTGGCTGCCCGCCGCGAGACGCCGGCCAACTCCCGAGGCAGCGCGACATTCTCGGCAGCGGTGAGTGCGGCTACCAGGTTGAAGTCCTGGAAGACATAACCGACCCGGTCACGCCGCAGCTCCGCCAGTTCCGCAGTCCCGAGCGCGTGAAGTGGTGCGCCGTCGACCCACACCTCACCACCGGTAGGCGAATCCAGCCCGCCCGCAAGCGCGAGAAGCGTGGACTTGCCAGCGCCAGACGGTCCGACCACTGCAACCAACTCGCCCGCATACACCTCAAAGTCGGCGTCGGACAAGGCGTGGACGGTTGTCCCTCCGACGTGATAGACGCGACTCACTCCACGAAACGTCAATACCGGATCGTGCGCCACCGACAAAAGCCCCCGATCTTCCCGGGTCAAGCCGAGCCGGCCCCGAGCCGAGTCTGAGGCATCCGAGACACGACTCGCGACCGGCATTAGCAAGCGTGGACGCCGACGACGCCCGGCGTACATCGTAGGCCACCAGAGCGGCATATTACCGCGATTCGTCGGCCATTCTCCGTTCAGGCGATCAGGCGGGCGTACACCTCGATAGGCCGGCCACTGCCATTGAGTTCGAAGTTGTCGACATCACCGTTGGGGCACGACCGGGGGCCGTAGTGCCACGTGCTGCCGATCAACGCGTAGACCTGGACGCAGTAGCCGTCAGACCGGTGGTCCTCCGACCAACCGGTGATCTTGACGTCCGTGCTGTTAGGGCAACCCACGGTCCAGTGGGCTTCGCCGGCCTTGATGCCTCCGTTGTACAGGTTGACATCCTCCGTGTCACCGCACGCCGCCAGCGTCCCGAAGCCCCCTGCCGGCGCGGTGGCACCGGGCTTCCCGTCGGCCAACGCCGGCGACGCGGAACCGAAGCCCACGAGCCCGGCGGCCAACATGGCGGCCGTCCCTACGCGCGCGAGCCGACTGACCAACCGTCGTCTACTCATGCCATTCCCTCCCGTGTTGTCGATCGTGCCGGCTCACCAGAGCGACGAGAAGCGTGCACTCTGGGATCCCAGACAGCGACATTGCATGAGCCGAACGTAATTCCCGCATGTCAATGTGTCAATGAATCGGTCAGCGCCCAGCTTGCGAAAGGTGAACACTGCGACATGACTCATTTTCACGCTGCTGGTCTGCGGGAATTCCATCGAGTGCAATTCGCCAGGGCGATGGCAATTGCTCTGGACATCTCGCCTCAGGATCAGTCAGGCAGAGCAAGCGCCCGACCGTGACCCGGGCGTTGGGTTTGCTGGCAGGTAACGCATTCGGCAGTGCGTGGCGACCTTTCCGGGGTCATGGCCGCTGGGCGGCCGAGGCGTTGTCTGCGGACGCGGGCTGCAGCCAGGCCCTCGTTGGGGCTCGCCGCGATGATGGTTCGGATGATCTCGGCGAGGGCGGCGAAGACGAACATGCTCGCCCGGGGCGGTGGCGATATTAGCTTCTTCTGGAGGGACTGGAGTTCCGACACCTTCTGTCGCGCCTGAATCGACCCACGATGGTGGTGAGGTCTTCCTTTACAAGGATCGGCTGAGCGGGTCCAGCGACACCACGGTGAGCGCGTCGCCGGAGCGCAGGTAGCCGCAAGCGTCCCGAACGTCAACGCCGCCATCAGCAAGCCGGTCACGCTGAACGAGCCCAACGACGACCAAGAAACGGCCACGACCAGAGAGACAAGCTGGAGGCCATCGGCTGAGATGAGCCCTCGTAGCACCGGTTCTGCCAGGCTCCGTGGACAGCGCTGGCGAGAAGCTACATTTCTCTACCTTCTCCCACGACCCGATCTTCGACGTGATCGCGTGCGGGCACGCCGCCACCACGAACCAGTGGATCAGCGTCTCCGTCCCCGCCCAATGCAGCACGGCCATGCCCTCCGAGGTCATCGGCCCCCACGGCGCCTGGCTCACCCGATGCAGCACCGCCGGCAGCACCGACCTCACCTGCGTCACCCTCGACCGCAACGCGCCCGACCTTCGCATCGCCCTGTACGCCGCCCGGCCGTGGCGCGCGACCGCCCGCGACGGGGCCATCTACCAGCGGCGCCGCGTGGACGCCCCGCGTAGCCGCGACCGCACGGTAGGGTGACGCCACACATCGAAGACGGCCTTTGATCGGCGTTCGGCGGTCCCTGCCCGTTGGTCGGGAGGCCTGCGAACCGAGGGAGGCGGCCATGACGGAGCCCCACGAGGTCAGCGAAGCGTGGCGAGCCCTTGGGCGGCAGTTGGCCGCATCTCGCAAGGCGGCCGGCTACACCCAGCACGCGCTGGCGCCGAAGACCCTCTCGGGCCGAAGCACCGTCGCCAACGCGGAAGTCGGGCGCCAGCACCCCGATCGTGCTTTCTGGGAACGCTGCGATGCGGTGCTGCAGACGGGTGGTGACCTTGCCGCTGGGTATGACCGGGTCGTCGCCCTTCAACAGCATCACCGTCGGCCCAAGAGCAGCGCAGCGCTCAGCGCGTCGATTGCTTCGGCAAGAGCTGCCGTCGCTTCGCAGGGCCATCTCGCACGGATGGGGACTGAGGCGGCTCGGCGGATGCCTGACGGCGACGCCGCTGCCGAGACGATTATCGTGACGGTTGTGATCGAGGAGCGCGTGCGGCAGGTGCGCATCAGCCGTCGCGCACTCATGCAGGCGATGACCGGAAGCCTGACGGCCTCACTGCCGGGCGCGGACCTCGCGGCGCAGCCCGTCCGCGTCGATCCCGCCATCGTCGAGCACTTCACGGTGCTGCGGGCCGTTCTCGTGGAGTCGGACAACCGGGTCGGTGCGGCGGCGATCCTGCCGACCGCCCGACAGCAGGTCGGTCACATCGCCGACTTCCGCAGAGCGGCCCGGGGCGGCCTGCGGGACTCGATCCTGAGCACGGAGGCGCGGTGGGCGGAGTTCGCCGGCTGGCTCAGCGACGATCTGGGCGATCGCACCGCTGGCGAGTGGTGGCTCGCCCGGGCGTTGACCATGGCGCAGGAGGCGGGCGACGCCGAGCTCACCGCCTACGTACTCGCCCGCATGTCACAACGCGCGGCCGGCGACCGGGATCGGGACCGGGTGCTCGGGCTCGCCTGCGCGGCCGGACGCAGCGGCGGCAACGCGCAGGTGCGGGCCTTCGCAGCGGTGCAACGGGCGCACGGTTACGCGATCACGGGCGACTCCAGCGCGTTCCGGGCCGCGGTCGAGGAAGCCCAGCGTCTCGTCGCAGATGTCGACGGGGACGGCAAGGCCCTCGGCTCTTTCTGCACTACCGCGTACGTGTGGGCTCAGGAAGGCGACGGCTGGCTTCGGCTGGGTCGCCCGCGCTCTGCCGTCCGGTGCTTCGACAGGGCGCTTGAGGCATGGCCGGAGTCCTACCGGCGCGAGCGGGGCCTGTATTTGGCCCGCAGCGCCGCCGCCCACGCCGCCGCTGGTGACCCACAGCAGGCCGCTGGCAGCGGCCTCGCCGCGCTCAATTTGGCCCGCCTCACCAGGTCGGAGCGCGTCCTGCGTGAAGTCACCGCCGTCGCCCAGCAGCTCGCAGCGTTCTCCACGGAGCCTGAGGTGGCGGACCTGCACGCTGCGCTTGCCACCTCCGCAGAGCCGGCATGACCGACGAGCGCAACCCTGGAGGTGCCTTCGACGTCGCCTTCATCGGCCGGGCCAACATCGACCTGACCGTTCACGTTCCCCACCGCGCCCGCCCCGGACGCACCGTCTTCGGCTCGGCTCTGACCGCCGGTCCCGGCGGGAAGAGCTTGAATCAGGCCATCGCCACCGCCCGTCGCGGCGGACGCGCCTGCTTGGTCGCCAACCTCGGCGCCGACACCTGGGGCCACCAGATTCGAGCAGCGCTCGTCGACGCTGGCGTCGACACGCGTCACCTCACGCTGATCCCCGACGTGACCACAGGCGCGGCGATCATCGAGGTCACCCCGGACGGTGAAAGCTACATCACCCTCGCGCGGTCGCCTGCGACGGAACTCAATGCCCACGACATCCGCCGCACCGTTACCTCCCTCGACACGCAGGCTGTAGTTGTTCAACTCGACCTGCCTCCCGGGCCGGTGGGTGAGGTACTGCAGCACAGGCCCGCACCGCTCGTCGTCGGTAACCTCGTCCCTCACACGGATCTGGACGTCGCCTTGCTTGAGCACCTCGACGCGTTGGTGGTCAATGAGCACGAAGCCGCCGCGATCCTGCACACGGCGCCTGATGATCCTCTCGCAGCCGCCGGCGCACTCCGGCGTCTCGGGATCGGCACCGTCGTCGTCACCGCCGGCTCACACGGCGCCGCGTTCGCCGGGCCGGGCGTTTCAGGCAGGGTTCCGGCGCCAGCGGTGCCGGTCGTCGACACCACCGGAGCCGGCGACGCCTTCCTCGGATCTCTCGTCCTTGATCTGGCACGAGGCATGCCACTCGCTCAGGCCGTCACAACCGCCGTCACCGTCGGATCACAGACGGTGCAGCACCGCGGCACCGATGCCCCATGACCTGAGCGCGAGCGTGACTTCGTGCCACCAGCGGCGGACCCAGGCCGATGTCCCGCCGTCGCTTTGGCCGGGTAACGGCCTGGGCGCGACGGGCTGCGCTGGCGGCTCGCCGCCGCCCGGCGGAGCCTCTTTTCCCCGGCAGCTAGTGCCTCGTCTTTGAACGTTGATCGTGTAATCCGGCGGTTCTGAGGACCTTTCGGGCAGGCTGTCTCCCAGCACTCTTTCGGGGAGGTGGTTGCCGGTGGGCAGACGGCCGGAGGTGTTCGTTCGCCAGTTGTCGATGGCTGAGGGTCAGCGGTTGCAACGGATCGGTCGGACCGCGAAGGACCCGGTGAAGCTGCGCCGGGCGATCGTGGTGCTGATGTCCGCCCAGGGGCAGCCGGCGCCGGACATCGCGCACCTGTTGCAGGTGACCGAGGACTACGTCCGTGATGTGATCCACGCGTTCAACGAGCGGGGGTTCGACGCGCTGGACCCAAAATGGAGCGGGGGCGCACCGAGACGGATCGATGAGCAGACCCGCGACTGGATCTGCGTCATCGCCCGGTGCGACCCCCGCTTCCTCGGCCAGCCCTTCTCCTGCTGGTCCCTGGCAAAGCTGCGTGACTACCTGATCGAGGCCGGCTACGTCATGACGATCAGCGTCGAGACGCTCCGGCGGGTCCTGCACGAGCGCGGGGTGTCGTGGCAGGCCACCAAGACATGGAAGGCCAGCACCGACCCCGACTTCACCTCGAAGATGCGCCGGATCCTGGACCTCTACGATCACCCGCCCACCGACGGGCGGGTGATCTGCGTCGACGAGTTCGGGCCGCTGAACCTGCAGCCCCGCCCCGGCCGCGCTTGGCGGCCCGTCGGACAACCCGTGCGACTGCGGGCCACCTACACCCGTGACCACGGGGTACGGCACATGATCGCCGCCCTGGACCTGGCCACCGGCCGCCTGCACTACCGCATCCGTGACCGCAAACGCTGGCGCGAGTTCCTGAGCTTCCTCAAGACCCTGCGCCGCCGGTGGCCCGACCAGAAGCTGTACCTGATCGTCGACAACTTCTCTCCGCACAAGCACCCCGAGGTCCGCGCCTGGTCCGCCGCCAACCACGTCGAACTGGTCTTCCTGCCCACCTACACTTCCTGGCTGAACTGGATCGAAGCCGAGTTCGCCGCCGTCCGGTACTTCGCCCTCAACGGCACCGACCACCGCAGCCACGCCGAGCAGAACGCCGCCATCGGCGACTACATCCGCTGGCGCAACCAGCGCGCCAAACCGAAAACGTCATTCGCCACCCGCTCCAAGATCCGCCACCCCGATTACCCGTTCAAGGCTGCATGACGAGGCACTAGCTGCTGTCAATGCCGAATAGCCCGCTCGCGATGGTCGGTCGAGCCGACGCGCACGGCGGCAACCGCTTGTAGTACATCAGAGACCCACGGTAAAGAGGCCCATATCTCGTTCGACTGATTACGACCATTTGGACACTTCTGCGTTGATTTCCAGGTCGACGGTGCATACCTTTCCCGCATCGAGCTGCGGAGGGGAGGGTGCGATGCGTAAGGGCCTGGAGTGGAGCTGACCCCGCGCCTCGCTGCTACTGTGGACGATCTGCGTCGGACGTAGCACTCGCACGGGGGCGAAGTGGAACGAGCTCGCAGCACGCCACTGACCTTGAAACTGTTCACCGCAACGATGTCTCTAATGGCGCTTGCCAGTACAGGTTGGGCGACAGCCCGCCTTTCCTGGCCAGCGCCATTTGACTTTGCGTATGTGGTTGCTGCGGTGGCCCTGATCGCCGCCGGGAGTATCTTCTCTGTACCGCTGCCGGCACGGGTTCCCATGCGCGTGACGCTGACGCCGACGGCCTACTTGGTTTGCGCCTCTGTGCTTCCGACGCCGTGGCTGGTGGTGTGCACAGCGGCGGGAGTGACCGCCGCGAAGGCCATCACGCGATACCCGCGGTCGGCGAGTCTGCACAAGGCGATCCACAACACGAGCAAGGACATCTTGGCGGCCACCGCCGCCGGAACCGCCATGCACCTCGCCGGTGCTCGCCCCGCTGCCCACGGCATGGACGGCATCGCGCCGTCCGTGAGTGCCTACGCACTCGGGCTGACGATGGCAGCCGTGGTCGTGGTCTTGATCGAGGAGTTCGTGACAACTGCGGCGGTGTCGCTTGCGACCCGTCGCCGTTTCGCGTCGACTCTGCGGTACCTGTGGCAGACCCGGTTACTGGTTGGTGCTGCCGAAACAGCGATGTCAGGTCTGGCTGTCGCGGTCGTCATGGTCGATGAGCGGGCGCTGGCTGCGCTGCCCGTGGCGATGATGGTCCTACACCTGGCCTTGTCGTACCGCATGAAGCTGCGCGAGGAGCGGAGGGCCTGGGAACGGCACGCGGCACTGGCCGATGCTCTGACCTCCCGCGACCTCGACGCGGTCGTACACACCGCTGCTCGCGGTGCGGTCGAGCTGTTCGGTGCCCAGGCTGCGGAGATCGAATTGAGCCCGGAACGTCGGCTCATTCGCGCCGATGGACAGGCCCTCGTCGTCTACGACGGGCCAGCGCGCGCGGCGGAGGACCTCGGGCTCGGGGCACCCTCCGCGGTGTACGAGATCGGCGCGGAAGCGACGGGCCTGCAAGGCCTGCTGCGGTTGTACTTGGAGAGCCCGGCTGCTTCGTTGAGCAGCCGCGAGCGGGCCACGGCGAGGGCCTTGGCGGCGACTATCTCCACCAGCATCGACAACGCCACCTCTTATCAGAAGTTGGCGGCGGAGTCGGCCAGCCACGCGCTCGCGGCTACCCATGATGGTCTGACCGGGCTGCCGAATCGTCAGGCCTTCACGGCCTCGGTCGCGCACGCCGACGGTCCCGAGGTTCATGTTCTGGTGGTCGGGTTCGAAAATCTTCGCCTCATCAACGAGACGTTCGGACGCACGGTGGGCGACCGCCTGCTGGCGGAGCTGGCACGTCGACTGCGGGCGTTCTTCCCCTCTCCCGATTACCGCGTCGGGCGGATCAGCGGCAGCGAGTTCGCGGTGGCGATCGGCAACGCGCCAACGGAGGTGGCCTACCACAAGGCGTGCCGGGCGGTACTGGCGTTGCGCGGCAAGGTCGCGCTCAACGGCCTTGACCTGTCGGTGCGCGCGAGCGCGGGTCTGACGCGGGGCCCGCTGGACAACGCGGCGGCGTTGGTCGCCGCGGCCGAGGAAATCATGTGGCGTTCAGTGCAGTTGTCACAGGACCAGCTCGTCACGCTCGAGGACGACCGGCCCAGCGGTGTCGCCGCCGGCCTCGACCGATCGCGGGTGTCCCTGTCGTTCCAGCCAGTCGTTGATCTGGTCGACGGCGAGGTGCGGGCCGTGCAGGCGCTGCCAGGATGGCTGTTTTCCCGGCATGGCCTCCTGCCCGCAGACGAGCACGTCTATCAGCTGGCGGCCGATCCTCAGCTTCTCTACAAGATCACTGAGAGGATCCTGGCCCGCTCCTTGTCGGCCGCACAGACTTGGCGCGTCAGCCTGCCGACCGTGCCGGTCATCGTCCCGGTCTCACCTCGCGCCATCAGCGACGAGGCCGTGGAGACGACCACACGTCTGCTGGGGAAGTACTCCATGCCCGGCTCGTCGCTTGTTCTCGCCCTGAGCGAGTCGGCGCCGGTGGCGGATTCGCGGGCGGCGCATCGGCTCCGGGAGATGGGAGTTCGCCTTCTGCTTGACGATTTCGGCAGCACGTCCCATAGTTTGGCGTCGCTGTCGGCGACCAAGTTCAGTTTCCTGCGGGTGCATCCCGCCTACGCGATGGAGCATCGCTGGCGCGAGTCAGCGGCCGTGATTCGTGCAGCGGTCGATCTGAGTTTCGACCTCGACATGGCTGTTGTCGTGCCGCACGTTCTGCAGGAACGGCAGCGCAGGGATCTGGTCAGCCTCGGCTGCTCGCTGGGCAGCGGCTCTCTGTTCGGTGACCCGTCCTTCCCCAGCGAGTTCCGGGAGCAGCTCGCCCGGTGGGTGCCGCCGGCGGTCGACGAACTGAGTGCAGAAACCGGCAACGTGGTGCCGTTGCGGCCCCACCGCATCCAGCCGTCCCGACACGCTGTCGGCCCGTAGCCAACACCAGCCCAGACGTCTCAGCTCACCCCGAAGTACGGCGGCATCCTCATGCCGCGCGGGACAGTGTCGGCCCGCGTTGCGGTCGCAGCTCGGTCAGGGTGGCAGGGCGGGCACCAGTGACTATCGAGCCCCACTTGGCGACCTCGGCTGTCACCAGGGGTGAGTGCTGCATAGCGTGCGACAGGCGGGCGAGCCGATGCGCGGCGGGCCTGAGGCTAGCCGGCAGGTCCATGTATGCCTCCGCGTGGGAAGCTTCGATGTCGCCGTCCGCTCCGGCGATCTTGCGGCGTAGTGCCACGGCAATGCCCGCGGCCTCCGCGATCGTCCGTGCCGCTACCGGGTCCAGCCGGTTCCGCTGCGCCCGTCGTTGCGCACTGAGGTAGACATCCATGCAGTACCAGGGGCGCAACTGCCGAAGCGCGTCGTGGATCTCGACGACCTGGCGATGGCGCCGGGCTCGACGTGCACCCAGTGGCGACATCGCTTCGTTGCCGCCGTCATGGGGGCCGTCCAGGCAGATTTCCGGTACGGCGGACCTCATGGTTGTCCAGAGCACGTGCAAGTCCCAGTCGGCCTGACGACGCTGCAGCCAGCCGGAACCATCCCCGAGGCCCGTCCCTCGGACCGGCCACAGCGACGACCTTGGAGATCCCAGCCGTTGCTGTGCGGCGCGCGCCAGCCGCAGTGCCAGGAGATCCGCGGCGATCTCGGCCTCGCGCTCCACCTCTCGGTCCACGTCCTCGTGCAGGACATTGACCTGATGGTCGAGCAGCAAGTGCGCCACTTCGTGCAACAGCGTCTGTGTCCGCGCCATCGGTGGCAGAGCGGCGTCAAGCACCACGAGGTCCTGCGCCTGACCGGTGTACACGAAACCGGGCGGAATCTCGACGTTCAAGGGTCTTGCCACAACATGGATCCCGCGTCGGCGCTGCCGGGCGATCGCGGCGCACCAGGCCTCAGCCGTGAATGGCGGTGGAGGGTCGGGAAGGTCCACCGCCCGCAGTCGGCGCGCCACCCGCATGCGTATCCATCGCTTTGACGATGAATCCGAGCCGGCGGCAGTACCGGCACGACATCCCGGCATTCGAGGCTGGGATTGCTGTCGACCGGTTACGACTTTCAAGCCCGCTTGAGACCGTGCTCGCCGCCGTTGCGAGCGATGTGAAGCCGCTTGGTTACGCAGTTGTCGCGATGGGATTGCTGAAGAGCGGCCTCGGAGTAATCATGGACTGGCAGCGCCACCGCGCCGAGCTACGCCAGATGGAGCGTGGCTGGGATCCTGCGCCGGACAGGGAGTCGGCGCAGTTCACGGATGAAGCGTTATCGCAGCATGTAATTGTGGAGATGCAGCAGCGGTCAGGAATCCCAGGTCGGGAAGCTCCGGTTGAAGAGTTGAACAAGGCTATCAGGCGGATTGTTGCAGTCCCTATACTGAAGCTGGAAACCGATACAGAGCCGCCCGAGCGTGCGCCGCGTTAGAGCCGTAGAGCCGGCCGCTGACACGCAGGTTTAGCAAGTACGCCTTCGCCGAGCCGCATCCCATCCGGGGGGCTCAGCACCAAGGCGGCCATGGTACCGACCCTTTTCGTACTTTCGCCTGCCGCCGAAGCTCACGTCTGCGGGTTCACGACGTGGTAGTGCAGCGCCCGATCGCCCGTTGTGCGGCACCTCGCCGCCTACGTAGGCCCAGCGCAGCGCCTCAAAGTCAAACCGGCAATTTGAGACCCTGTCCGCCGGCCTCGATGAGACACCCTGACCTGAACTGATAGGTACGCGACTCAGGCAAGATGCACGCTCAGACCGGCGGCGGAGCCCTTGCGGTCGCACGCCGGTGCGCGCCCATTGCGCGACGCGTGCGAGAGGCTGCCCTGCCGCGGCGGGAAGTTCCCGACCGCGCCGGGCAGGCGTCTGCGGAGTGAGAAGCTGCTAGAGCTTGCAGCAATCATGGACACCGCGCGGACGGACGTGCTGAATTGAGTGCCGTTGGTGGTGCCGCCACCACGCACCGAAGTAGCCGTTTCTCAGCCTGCCGCAAAAGCCCGCGGATGGGCTGACCACTCGCGTCCTGAATGGATCTCCGCAATGACTTTTCCGGCGTTACCACTTCGCGTTGCGACGCGAATATCTCGCCAGTCGTCAGCAGTTAAGCCACGTCGCTCGCCTGCCGCGCTTCTTGTGGCCGTCGGCGTCGCGGGAACGCTCGCGTCAGCATGCACCACGACAGCGGACACGTCCTCCTCCGCTGCTGGCGCACCGTCGGCCGCCGAGGCTGGGCGCCCGAGCGCACCCCAGTCAACCCCGCCCCCCATGGCCTCCTACCGCCCGGTCGATGCGCTGTGCACCCGGCTTGACCTGCGGAAGGTCGCCGACCTTGTGGGACAGGGCGGCGACCAGCGCGACATCTCCGCCACGGGCGCAAGCGCCGCCAACTTGGTGTGTGCGGTCACGGTTGGACGCCTGCCCGGCGGGGTGGTGGTGACGCTACGCGCCGATTTCGGCGCGCCGGATTCTGGTCGGCTGATGTACGACGGGCTGCGTCAGGTGCAGCAGGACAGCCAGCCGGTCACCGAACTCACCGGCATCGGGGCCGCCGCCTACACCTACACCGATGCGGCGACCGGCGTCACGGTGGCGACCTATGACGCGAACTTGTACTTGACGGTCACCGCGGCGCCGCTGCGTCCCGGGGCCGACCTGCCCGAGGACGTGGTCGCGGGGCTGAGCGCCGCTGCGTTCTCAGCGCTCAACGCGCTTCGCGCCTGAGCTAGGCGCACCTCGCCGAGCCACTTTTTGTCTGGAGGTCTACATGGTCGCGTCATCGCTGCCCGCTGTGCTGCCGGGGACCGGCGGCACCGACTACGCCCGCTACATGCGCACGGACGAGCTGCTGGCGCTGCAGAAGGAGCCTGCGGAGTGGGTGCACCCCGACGAGTTGCTGTTCCAGATCGTGCATCAGTCCAGTGAGCTGTGGCTCAAGCTCACCCGCTCTCACCTGTCCCGCGCTCTGGCGCATCTGGGCTCGGGGCAGGTGGGTGCGGCGGAGTTGCTCGTCGACCGGGCGGCGGAGGCGCTGCGGCTGATCACCGAGCACCTGCGCATCCTGCGGTCCCTGCCCCCGGCGCACTTCGCGGTCATCCGGCCCGCGTTGGGTAACGGGGGTTGCGTCCACTGGAGTGGTGTACGACTTGCCCGTGATGGGCGTGTTGCGTAGATGAGAGACGGCCATCGCGTCGATCCTTCAAGACGACCAAGTCAGAGAAGGAAGAGAGAACGCGATGGCCGCA
>NZ_RAQQ01000038.1 GCF_003610785.1 Micromonospora globbae | reverse complement strand
CGTATCTACCACGGCTGCGGAACTGGCCCGCTCCGAACCCCCAGTAGGGCGACAGCACGGGAACGAGTCAGTCCGCTACCGCATCAGCGCCGCCCGAGAGCGGCCCACCCAGGTTGTCATTGAGGCAGGGGAACCCTGCGGTGAGGACATCGACGCGGGGGACTGTCGCCCAGTCGACGGTGCGGATGTCGCCGAGGTTGGGCACGCCGGGCCAGTGGTGCTCGAGCACGGTGCGGGCGTGTCGGTCGACCTCGGCGTACCAGGTGAGCTGGCCGCCGAGCACCAGCTCGACGGCCATGTCGAGGCCGCCGTAGCCGGTGCACAGCGATCCGATTCGGGGCGGAAGGTGCTGCTCAATCACGCCCCTACCTTTCGCACGGGACGGAACCAGTAGGGTTCCGTCCCGTGCGGGGCCGGGCATGGCTCCACTCACGCCGCCGACATTGATGGCCAGAGGTGGCTGGCCACCCGGCCCCGCTGGACACCCCGGCCGCTGATTGAGACGTGCGACGTGATCGCTGTGTAGGGGCGTGTCGGCGGGGTCGTCCACCGGGCACGAACTGCATCCGTGCGATCAGGAGGACCGTTTGATGCGGGTATGGGTCGGCGTTGACGCCGGCAAGGAGCACCACTGGGCGGCCGTGCTCGATGAGAACGGACAGACGCTGCTGTCGCGCCGTTTCCTCAACGACGAGCAGGCCATCGTGCAGCTCGTCAACGACATCGACGACATCGGCGAGCAGGTGACCTGGGCGATGGACATGAGCACCGGATACGTGGCGCTGCTGCTGGCGGTCCTCTGGCACCGCGGCAAGTCGGTGAACTACGTATCCGGGCGGGCCATGAACCGCGCCTCCGACGGATACCGCAGCGAAGGCAAAACCGACGCCAAGGACGCCCGGATCATCGCCGACCAAGCACGGCTGCGCCGAGACTTCGCCTCGCTGACCCCGCAGGCGGACCTGCTGACGGACCTGTCGATCCTGGTCACCCATCGCCGTGACCTCGCCACCGATCGCCAGCGCATGGTCGTGCGGTTGCGCGAACGCCTGGCGTCCGTGTTCCCCGCCCTCGAACGAGCCCTGGATGTCACCACCAAGGGCGCCCTCGTCCTGCTGACCCGCTGGCAAACCCCCGACGCCATCAGGAACGCCGGCGAATCCGTCATCGCCGCTCACCTCCGCGGCACGGCCGGCATCAGGGTCCACAAACTCACCCAGGCCGCGATGACCGCGGCCCAAACGCAGACCGTCAGCCTGCCCGGCGAGCAGACCACCGCCGCCATCGTTGCCCGACTCGCACGCGAGCTCCTGCGACTGCGCGACGAGATCAACCAACTCGACGCCGACCTCGAGCAACGCTTCCGCTCTCACGCGCAAGCCGACGTGCTCACCAGCCTGCCTGGCATGGGAACCCTGCTGGCCGCCGAGTTCCTCGTGGCCGTGGGCGACATCGCCAACTTCACCGATGCCGACCACCTGGCCGCCTACGCGGGCCTCGCGCCGGTGCCCCGCGACTCGGGACGCCGCAGCGGCAACCTGCAGCGTCCACACCGCTACAACCGAGCGTTGATGCGCGTCTTCTACACATCCGCGATGGTGGCAGCGGGCCGACCAGGGCCCTCTCGCGACTACTACCAACGCAAGCGGACGGAAGGCAAACGCCACATCCAGGCCGTCATGGCGCTGGCCCGCCGTCGGGTCAACGTGATGTGGGCGATGCTGCGCGATGCGCAGCCCTACACCGAACAGCTCCCGAAGACGGCTCCGCAGACTTGACTTACGCATTGAGAGCCACCTCCCGCCCCGGCGTCGCTACCGCGTCGAGTGCCGCCTCGGCGGGCTCGGTGTGGGGGCAGGTCCACGGTCCGCACCCCGGCGTGTCCGCCGGCTCCTGTGTGCGGGGGCGGAGGGTGACCTGGTCGAGGGGAATCCGTTGGCGGTGGAGGAAGAACTGCCCGCGCAGCAGCTGCCCGGCGGCGTTGGCCCGCGCCGAGCCGTGGCGGATCGCCGCGTCGAACGCCACCGCTTCCGCCCACCCGGCGGGGTCGTCGCGGCGCAGCCGCACCCACTCGGCATCTGTGCGGTAGGGACACCCCACGCACGCGCTGCGTGGGGTGTCCGCCAGATCGTGTTCGGTGAGGTAGGCCAGGCAGTCCTCGCGCCGCCAACCCAGGTCGAGTAACGGGAAGGTGTTGCGCATGTACGCGACGTCGGCGTCGCGGGCCCGGCCGATCTCGTCGAGACTGATCCCGATCGCCATCTCGGCGACCACACCCGCCGGGATGCGGGCGGGGTGCGGGTAGCCGAGCCGGCGCCGCACCTCCGCCTTGATGGGTTTGATCTTGTACTCTGAGGTGCACTGTCGGCGAGCCATACCGCGCTCGCTGCCGGGCCCGAGCGTGATGTTTGATTCCCCACGAGTTCCTGTCGCGGCATTCAGCTTCGTGCTGGTGAGATGACGTCCTGGCCAGGCCTTTTCGGCCGGGTCAAGATTTGGGGCTGATGGTTGACTCTTCTTCAGGATTCTTGAAATAGTTGCGGCTAGCGTGTTCATCGCCTCTTCTTCGTGAAGGTAGGTGAGTGATGGGCCTGGCTGTGGTGCGTGAGTTGCGGGCGGCGCGGCCGGCGGCGTCGGCGGAGCAGCTCGAGGCGTTCGAGCAGGACCTGGTGGCCGGGTTCGTGCTGGCTCGCGCGGCGGCGGGGTTGGCCGACGAGTCGATCCGCAAGGACGTCGGTTACGTGATGGAGTTCCGCGAGTCGATGGGCAGGCACCTGTGGACGGCGCGGCCGGACGACGTGGACCGGTATCTGGCGGTGCGGTGCAAGGGCCAGGCCCACAACACGTTGCGCATCAAGGCGCAGGCGATCGCGGTGTTCTGGCAGTACCTGGAGCTGCGGCACAGGGCCGAGATCCACGCGGTGACCGGTGATCTTGTCGAGTGCCCGGTCGACGAGCTGAACCGCCCGTCAGGCAACTGGCGGTTGAATCTGCGTGTGCCGCCGACCGACGCGGAGATCCGGCGGTTGTTCGACGGGTGGCGCGATGAGTTGGCGTCAACGCGCAAGTACCTGCCGGCCGCCCGGAACTTCTCCGCTGCGCGGTTGTGGTGCCTGGTCGGGCTGCGCATCGGCGAGACCCACCACCTGGACATCGCGGACGTGAAGTGGGAGCTCGGGGTCTTCGGCAAGCTGCACGTGCGGTTCGGCAAGGGTTCGCGAGGGCGCGGACCGAAACCGCGCATGGTGTCGTTGATCAACGGCGGCCGTGAGCTGACGGCCTGGTTCGTGGAAGACGTGCGCGGCCAGTTCGACGACGCCTGGGACCAGCCGGGCGCGCCGCTGCTGCCCTCGGAACGCCACGGCGTCGGCAGCGCCTGTTCCCGCGCCAGTAAGGAGGCGCTGCGCAGCGGGTTGGACAAGGCGGTGACCCGGCATCTGCCGGCGTGGAAGGGACGGCTGACGCCGCATGTGCTGCGTCACTACTGCGCCTCGTCGCTCTACCGAGGCGGGATGGACATCGTGGCGATTCAGGAACTGCTCGGCCACGACTGGATCGCCACCACGATGGGCTACGTCCACGTGCACCGTGCTCACGTCGACGAGTCCTGGATCAGGGCCGCTCAGCGGTCCGAGACGCGGCTGGGAAAGGCGAATCGGTGAAGTGGAATCTGCGGCTGGCCGCCGCCAAGCGCGACATCTGGAAGGCCAGCGACATGCGCCGGCTGCTCGCCGAGCACGGCCTGACGATCAGCGTCGGCAAGATGTCCAACCTCTGGTCGGGCCAGCCCACCTCGATCCGGTTAGACGATCTTGAGATCATCTGCGCGGTGCTGGGCTGCGGCCCCGACGAGCTGTTGATCCGCGAGCCGGGCACCGTGCATAGGCAGGCGCAGCCCGTCACCGACGAGCGCCCGGCTGCGGTCGGCGAGAGCGCCGCGGTGCGGCCGCGGCGACGGGCCGGCCGATCCCTGCCACCGCCATGAAGCCGGAGCGGATCGGGCAGTTGCGCCGGCTGCGGTGCAACCGGTGCGGACTGAGGGCACCGAAGACACCGAAACACGCCCGCTGCTGGCAGTGCCTGCACAGAACCGAGCCGCCGCCGTGCAAGGGCTGCGGCGGCACTTACTGGATGTCCGGCTGGTGCACCGCGTGTCACCCCGGGCTGCGCGCGTCACGCGCGGCGCCGCGCTCATGCGACACTTGCCTGGCCTGGGGCCTGCTGGACGCGCCGAACTGCAAGGCGTGCCGCTCCTTCGCGGCCAGCCACCAAATCGACGCGTGCCTGGCGTGTGGCCGACGGCTGCCGGTGAGCTGCGGCTACTGCCGGCTGTGCCGCCTCCAGGCCCAACACCTCGCCGGGCCTGGGCACCGCAGCCGCGCGCCCTACCCGTCGGTGGCACGGACCGGTCAACAGCTGTTTCTGGCCCACACGCACCGAGCCCTGTGGCGGCGACATGATCAGGAACGCCCATGCCCGACTCCGGACTCGTCGCCGGTCGCGCGGGGTCTCGGGCCGTGCGGCCGGGCATGGCCGGTCCAGGGCGAGTTGTTCACGCTGGCGCCGCAGCAGCGCCCGAGACGCGTGTGGGCCGGTGACGAACCGCGGCTGGCGTGGTTGGCGTACCTGTCGGAGGCGGCCGAGCGGCTGGCCGAGGCCGAGGGCTGGTCGTCGGACCTGCGCTACCAGGTAGCCCAGACGCTTCAAGCGCTCGTCGCAGGCACCCTGCCCGGCCTTGCCGTCAAGGCGAGCGACGTCGATCGGCTACGTGGCAGAGGTCGGAACGTCACTCGAGCTCGACAGGTCCTGCGATTCCTTGATCTACTCGACGACGACCGTCCCGACCGCGCCGACGCCTGGCTGCGTGAGCGAACCAAAGGTCTTGCCCCGGCGATCCAGATGGAGATCATCGCTTGGGCGCAGGCCCTGCGTAGCGGCGGTGGCCGCATGAGAGCCAAGTCGGATCTGACCTGGCGACACTACGTCGCAGACGTGGTCGATGCCGCCCACCAGTGGTCGGAGCGTTACGGCTCCTTGCGGGAGGTCACCCGCGACGACGTCATCACGGTCCTGTCCGCTCCGCGGCCGGGAGACGGACACAACCTCGTCACCGCTCTACGGTCGCTGTTCTCCTTCCTCAAGCGCGACAGGCGCGCCTTCCGCAACCCGACATCACGACTGCCTCGCCGCCTCACCCGCCGCCCAGTCGCCTCGATCCCCCAGCCGCTGGACCGGTCAGTGATGGACGAGATCGGCGTGGCCCGTGAGTCACCCACCGCGTGGCTCGTCGTCGTACTCGCCGCGCATCACGCACTCACCCCGAACCCCATCCGCCTGTTGCGCCTCGAGCACCTCGACCTGACCGGCCGGCGGATGCAGGTCGCCGACCAGGCCCGTTTCATCGACGACCTGACCCTCACCGCATTGATCGACTACCTGGCCTACCGGCAGACACGCTGGCCGCGCACCGCAAACCCTCACCTCCTGCTCAGCCAGCAAACCGCCCATCACGACGGCCCCACCAGCCGATGGTGGGTCCGCCACGCGGCCCGACTGCGCAGCGCGACCCTCGACGCGCTGCGCTGCGACCGCATCCTCGAAGAGGCGTTGGCGCAGGGCCACCGCGACCCCTTGCACATCGCGGCGACGTTCGGCCTGCATCCCGACACCGCGCAGCGCTACGCCGACGCCGCCTTCGACACCGCACGGGCATAGCACCGCGCATGCTCGCGTGTCGTCGTTGACACCTAGACAGGCAATGCCTAGCTTGTCTAGGTATGGATGTGAGAGGTCACCTCGATCTGCTTCTCTTGGCGGTACTCGCCGACGAAGGCCCGGTGCATGGATACGCCGTGATTACGGCGCTGCGAGACCGCTCGCAGGGCATGTTCGACCTGCCGGAGGGCACCGTGTACCCGGCGCTGCATCGAATGGAGCGCGCGGGACTGGTGACCAGCCGGTGGGAGCAGGCGGCGCCTCGCCGACGCCGGGTCTATGAACTGACCAGCGATGGTCGGCTCGCCCGAGTGGCCAAGCAGCGCGAATGGCGCAGCTTCGTCAGCGGTGTGCATGCCATCATCGGTCCGGTCGCCGCCCAGGGGCTGGCATGACGGCCGCGATGCCCGGCGAGGGCCGTGTTGATCAGTACCTCGACGAGTTGTTCGACCGGCTGGCTGGCACCGGAGCCGCCGGGCGCCGGATGCTCGCCGAAGCCGAGAGCCATCTGCTGGCGGCCACAGAGGACGGACTCAGTCAGGGCCTCGACGCCGAAGCCGCTGAACGTGAAGCCGTGGAGCGGTTCGGAGCGGTCAGCGGCATCGCCCGCCAGGTCCCCGCGACGGCGGGCAGCGTGCGAGCGTCCATGCGCCGCTTTTTCGTCGGCGCTTGGGCCACTGCCGGCGTGGTCATGACGTGGTACGGCCTCAGCGGCGTTGTCACCTGGATGCTCGGCTGGCCGTGGGTCCGACTTCTAATCGCCACCGACCGGTTCGGCACGCAGCCCAACATGTGCGACCGGCCCTGGGTCCCATCAGACCCGGCACTCGACTGCGTCAGGCACTACCATGATCAGCTCTACCTGATACCGGTGGGCGCGGATGAAGTCCCGCGCCCGTTGTTCGCGATCCTCGCGGCGAGCGGAGCGCTGCTGCTGCTGGCGCTGATGGTGGTGCGGCGCACCACCAGCCTCGGCACTCCGGCCTGGACACCGGCGCCGACCCCTTCTGGCCTCGCCGTTGCGACGTCGTTCGGCCTCACCGCAGCTGTGCTGTTGCTCTACGCCGTGACCGGGGGGATCACCTCGGCTCAGGACTGGGCGCCGAGCTACCTCACTACCGGCCTCCTCGCAAGCGTGATCGCCATAGTCGCGGCCCGTCGTACGTGGCTGCGCACGCGCACCACTTCCGCATCCATGAGCTGAGCCCGCCAGATGCAGCCGGGATCCGCCTTGCGGTGTAACCGCGAACTCAGGTGTCGTCCGCTCATCCGGACGCGAAATCCTTCGTACTCGCTGGCGATCCGGCTTCAGAAGTCGTGAACTCGTGGCGGCCACAGGGGCATGGAGGCGAACCTGTGGTGTGGGTCGAGCGCGTCAGCCCGGATGTCGCCGGTGCTGACGCGCACGACCTCGATTCCGGCCTGCTCCGCGATGCCAATCAGGCGGTCCAGATGCCGGTAGACTGCTGCCGGCTCCCAGCCGGTGTCGGCGAAGATCGCGGCGCCGAACCCGGGGATCTTGCCCTGGGCGGCGAGCAGCAGGAGAGTGGAGCTCTGCACGCCGGCGCCCAGCGACAGGTAGCGGTGGGTGGGTGCGCTCACGCGACCACCCCGGTTCCGTCCTCCTTGGCGAGGATCAGGACGTCCTCGTGCGCGATGAGGTGCATCGGCACCCCGGACGAGCGGGCCTTGCGGACTTGCTGGAGTTGGAAGAACGACGGGCGGGCGACGAGTTGCCCGTCGCGGACGGCGGCGAGCAGCGCGACGCACCGCTCGATCGGCACGAGCCCGGCGCGCAGGCCGGCGGCGATGACGGCGCTGGGCAGGTCGACCAGTTCGCCGCGTTTGCGCCACGGCCTGGCGGTGACCACGACGACGCCGCCGGGCCGCAGCAGGGTGGCGCAGCCGGCCAGGATCTGGGCGAACCCGTCGGCGAGGCCGGTCAGGTCGCGGTAGGCGAGGTTGCCCTTGTCCTCGCCGTAGCGGTCGTCGTACTTGACGACCCCGTCCGCGCCGGGCCGAACGAGGCCGTGCACGGTCGGCCCGTACGGCGGCGAGGTGACCACGAGGGCCACCTGCCCGGTGAGAGCTTTCGGGACCAGCGACATCAGCCGGGTCGCGTCGCCGCGGATCACCGACGCCCGTCCGCTGGCGCCCTGGTCGTGGGCGTGGCGGATGTTGGCGTCGGCGATGTTGCTCCACCGCGGCTCGTACTCGATGCCGAAGGCGTCGCGGCCGGCGTGGACCGCCTCGACCAGGGTGGTGCCGATGCCGCACATCGGGTCCAGGACCAGGTCGCCGGGCTGGGTGTAGGCGTGGATCGCGTGGGCGGCGATCGCGGGAAGCATCCGGGCGGGATGCTTGACCGATTCCGGCACGTATCGGCCGCGTCGCTGGGCGGGGCCGGTCGACTGGGCGGTGGCCCAGACGGACAGGCCGTCGGGGTCGGCGCGGTGGCGGCCTTCGTACTCGCGGTGCCGGCCCCGGTAGTCCTCGCTGGCGGCGAGGCCGCTGGTGTCCGGCCCGTTCCGGTCGGATCGTCCGGCGGTGGTGTGCTCAGGCACTGCGCTCACCGCCGTTGCGGTTGCGGCGCCGTCCCGACCCGGCCGCAGGAGCGTGTGCGACATCCCGCGAGTTCGTTGGGGTGGTGAACACGCTGGAGTGCTTCTGGCTGGGCAGATCGCTTGTCTGGGTCGTCTGGGTGGTTTCGACGTAACTTCGGGGATTCTGAAGCGTTTGCACAGTGGTTGGCCTTTCGGGTGTGTTGGTGAAGGTGGGGTGCTCGGGTTGGCGCTGGCGGTGGTGCGGGATTTGCGGGAGCACCGTGGGCCGGCGTCGGCGGCCGAGCTGGTGGAGTTCGAAACTGATGTGCTGGCCGGGTTCGTGCTGGCGAGGGCCTCGGCCGGGCTGGCCGACGCGACGGTGCGCGCCGATGTGGGCCATCTGGAGCAGGTGCGTGCGTGGTTTGGCCGGCCGCTGTGGGAGATGGAGCCGGCCGACGCCGACGCATACTTCGGTCGGGTGTTACGCGACGCGGCCAGCGGGACGCGGCTGGCGAGGGCGCAGGCGTTGACGACCTACTTCGCGTTCCTCGAGTTGCGGCACAAGGTCGAGATCCACGCGTTGACCGGCCGGGTGGTGCAGTGCCCGATCGACGAGATGAACCGGCCCCGGGGCCGCAAGGACGCCCGGCTGCGTATTCCTCCGTCTGAGGTGGAGGTGGCGCAGCTGTTTGCCGGTTGGGCGGGTGAGCTGGCCAGCTGTCGCAAGTTTGCGCCGGCCGCGCGGAACTACACCGCGGCTCGGCTGATGGCCGAGGTCGGGTTGCGGATCAACGAAGCGCGCAGCCTGGACCTGACTGACGTGAAGTGGGATCTGGGCCGGTTCGGCAAGCTGCACGTCCGTCACGGCAAGGGATCGCGTGGCTCCGGCCCTCGGGAGCGGATGGTGCCGCTGGTCAACCATGCCGGTCGGACGCTGCGCTGGTTCATCGAGGATGTGTGGGGCCAGTTCGACGCCGACCACACCGGCCCGGGGCGCCGCTGTTCCCGTCGGAGCGTAGGAACGGTGACGGCTCGTGCCGGCGGGTCGGTGACGACGGTTGCGGCAGGGCTTGGCTGCGGCTGCGGCCAGCCATCTCCCGACCTGGGCGGACACGCTGACGCCGCATGTGCTGAGGCATTTCTGCGCGTCGCAGCTGTACCTGTCCGGGGTGGACCTGATCTCGATCCAGGAGCTGCTCGGCCACTCGTGGGTGGCCACCACCATGCGCTACGTCCACGTGCACCGAACCCGGATCGAGGATGCCTGGGTCGCCGGGCAGCAGCGGGCCGCCCAGCGGTTGGAAGGACTGATCTGAATGCGGTGGAACCTGCGACTCGCGGCGGCCAACCGCGGCATCTGGAAGGCGTCGGAGTTGCAGCGGATGCTCGCCGAACGAGGCTTGGTGATCTCGGCGGGCAAGATGTCCGGGCTGTGGTCGGGCCGACCGGCGTCGATCAAGCTGGACGACTTGAACGTGATCTGCGCGGTGCTCGGCTGCCAGGTCGGCGAGCTGCTGATACCTGAGCCGGACAAGGTTCCCCAGGCCGGCCAGGGCGAGCAGTCGATGGCTGCGGCGGCCGGTGCACCGGTGTTGGCCGTGGTGCCCCGTCGTCGTGACGGCCGGTCGCTGCCTCCGGCCTGAGCACCGCTGATGAGCCCACGCGGCGTGCCCGGCCGTCACCTGCGCACCTGCGTGGGCTGTCTGGCGTGGGGACGCGGCTTTAACAATGGGCTGTGCCGCCCGTGCTGGGAGTTCGCCCGGCGATGGCCCGCTGGCGAGTGCGGCGCCTGTCGCCGGTCGATGCCGGTGAAGCGGGGGCATTGCCGGCTGTGCTGGTGCCAGGCTCGTCAGGACCGCAGCATCGCGCTGGACGGCCGGGCCGGCACCCATGTCGTGCTGTTGCCCTATGCCCGCCGGGTCCGCCATCACCAACTGTTTCTTGCCGAGATGCCTGCACCCCGCGACCTAGTCGGCCAGGCACGCCGGCAGCGCCGCGCCGCAGGCCCGCCCGATCCGCTGCCGCCAGCGGTGGGCCGGCCTGTCGTCACCTGGATCCAGCCGTCGCTGTTCGACCCCGGGCCTCGTGACTATCGGCGCCGTGTCGACCTGCGCACCCGTCCGACGCTGGATAACCCCTGGTTGGCGTGGGCCCTGCACCTGGCATACAGCTTCGCCGAGTCCCGTGGGTTCACCGATGTGGTGCGCGAGGCCCTCAACCGTGCGCTGATCATGCTGCTTGCCGACCACACCGCCAGCGAGACGATCCGGTTCTCCGACATCCACCGAGCACTGCGGAAACGAGGAAACAGCATTCACCACACCGCCCACATCCTCGACCAGATGGGCATCTTGAAGGACGACCGGACCCGGACCATCGACCGCTGGCTGGAGCGCAAGCTGGACGGGGTCGCGCCGGCGATCGGCCGTGACGTCCACCGCTGGGCGTTGCTGCTCATCGACGGTGGCCCCCGCACCAAGCCGCGCCACCCCAAGACCGTCCGTGTCCTCGCCACCGCCCTGCAGCCGATGCTGCTGGACTGGTCGGCCCGCTACGGGCACCTTCGTGAGATCACCCGCGACGAGGTCCTCGACCGGATCCGGCCGCTGCGCGGACAAAAGCGCCTGACTGCGATGAAGGCTCTGCGGTCGCTGTTCCGGTGGGCGAAAGCCCACCAGGTCGTCTTCCGCGACCCGACCAACCGGATCAAGGTCGGCCGCGTCGAGCGGCCACTCCCGCAGCCGCTCACTCCAGCCGAGATCACGCCGACGGTCAAAGCCGCCGCAGCGCCACACATTCGCGTCGCGGTCGCCTTGGCCGCCGTCCACGCCGCCCGACACGGCGACATCATCACCATGCAGCTGTCCGATGTGGACGTTGTCAACCGGCGGCTCACCGTCGCCGGCCACACCCGCCCTCTCGACGACCTCACCCACACCGCGTTGACCGACTGGCTCGACTACCGGCGCCGCCGCTGGCCCAACACCGCCAACCCGCACCTGCTGATCAGCAAGGAGAGCGCAGTGCGGCTCGGCCCCGTCAGCCACCCCTGGCTCAACCGCATCCTGCGCGGACTGCCGGCGACCCTCGAACGGCTGCGCATCGACCGTCACCTCGACGAAGCCCTCGTCAGCGGCGCCGACCCGCTGCACCTGGCTGAGGTCTTCGGCATCTGCGAGGCCACCGCGATCCGCTACGCAGCCGCGGCGCGACAACTGCTGAGCACGCCAACCGAGCAGACCGAGGGCCTAACTGCCCACGCCGGCCGGCACGCGCAGCCAACCATCAGCTGACCCGGCCGTCTCGCTCAGAAAGCGGCCCCACACAAGCCGCCATACTGTCGCCCATGAACCTGGACGTGCGCAGCGACGACAACTGCCACCTGTGGGCCGAACAGTCCGGCAGCGGGCCGCCGCTGGTGCTCTGTCACGGCGGTCCGGGCCTGTGGGACTACCTCGACCCGGTCGCCCGGCTGCTCGACGATCGCGCCCGCACCATCCGATGGGACCAGCGGGGCTGTGGACGCTCGCAGCGGCGCGGACCATACAGCGTTGCCCGCTTCGTCGCCGACCTCGACGCGGTACGCGACCAACTGGCCGGACCGCGAATGGCCCTGTTGGGCCACTCGTGGGGTGCGCACCTGGCGTTGCGGTACACCATCGAACACCCCGAACGGGTTAGCCATCTGATCTACGTGTCCGGGACTGGCATCGACCCCGAACGCGGCTGGCACCCGCACTACAAGCGGAATCTGAGGCTGCGGCTCGGGCATCATCTGGACCGGTGGGAGGCCCTCAGCGCCCGCACCCGCACGCCCGAAGAGGACCGCGAACAGGCGGTACTGCAATGGTCGGCCGACTTCGCCGACCATGGCACCGCACTGCGGCACGCCGAAGGCATGGCCACGCCATGGCTGGGCATCAACTACGACTGCAACCAGGCCATCAACGCCGAGGTCAAGCAAGAACTCAGCAACTCTGAAATGGCCGTGCAATGCCGAGCGCTCGACCTGCCCGTGCTCATCATCGACGGCACCGAGGACATCCGCCCCCGCTGGGCCGTCGACTCGCTACACCAAGCGTTCACCAACAGCCAACGGGTGAGCCTCGCCGGATCCGGTCACTTGCCGTGGGTCGAGAACCCGCACGACTTCCGTCGGACAGTGACCACCTTCCTGACGCAACACAGTCGCCAGACGCTCAGCCAGGTTCACCGCGAACCCCCGGATCCGCGATAGCGTGACTGCGCGGACGAACCCTTGGGTTCACGTCGAGAACCCATCAGTTTCCCTGAACTCTCGGGAATCGGCTGTGGGGTGAAGACCAGCAGGTCGGCGTGCACCCGCAGGTGGGCTACCTGCCACTGCTCGGGGTTGGCGTGGGCCAGGGTGAGCAGTTCCTCGTCGGTGCTGTGGTAGTAGACGAACTGGTCGCCGTCGGTGTCGGCCTCGACGGCGACGATGTGCTGCAGGTAGCCCAGTCCGGCCCGGGAGGCGGCGGCGACGGGCGGCCCGAAGTCCTCCGGCGTGGGCTGCGTACCGGCGGGTACGCCGACCACGAGGACGAGGCAGCCGCCGGGGCGCAGCAGCCGCGCGCAGGCGGCCAGCAGCCAGGCAAGCCGGACCCGTGCCGGCGTGCCCGCCTCGTGCAGCGGCCAGCAGGCGACCACCAGGCTGGTGGACGCGTCCAGCGGACCGTCGTCGGGCGGCCGGACGACCGCGGCGTCGGCGCCGGGCAGGTGCGGGTCGGTGAGGTCGTCGCCGAACCAATCGCCCAGCTCGGGCGGATCCTCCGCGTCGCCGGCCTCCGGCTCGCGGGACGCGGTGAGCGGGTTGGTCTCGGTCGTGGCCGGCGGCAGGCCGGCGGTGGCGGGTCCGATGATGAGGCTGGAGCTGTCGGTGAACCAGGCGCGGTGGTGCTGGCGACCACCCTGGGCGCAGATCGGGGCCAGGACGTGGTCGGTGGTGAGGTCGACCACCGCCTCCCCGGGCCGGCTGTAGGCGGCGACGAGGCGGTAGGCCAAACGGGTGGGCAGGCTGGCGTTCGGGTCGGCATCGGTACGGGCCGTGCGCCAGACCGTGATCGGTACCGGCGGGTCGCCGGCGATCAGGTCGATGAGTGTGTGGTCGGCCGGCTCGGTGTGGTCGGCCTGGTGGTGCGGGTGCGGCGTGTGCTCGCTCATGTGTTGTCGGCTCCGCGCCGCGCCGTGAAGCGCTGACACCCCCAAACCGGGCTTTGTGAGCCCTGGCGAACACTTGCCGAACTCACAGCCGCTCACAGCGCTCGACCCGGCACCAGCTTGTCCTGATTTCCGTCGCCTCGTCTGGTGCTCGCGACGTGACGACAGCCATCGGTAGCCGCCTACCGCGACGGGACCGGCTTCATCCCTGCCCACCCTTCTGTCAGTGACGCAGCGTCACTGACAGAACGCGTTGCCGGGCGCCGGTGCCGGTGCGGAGAATGCTTCGGGCGTCGACGTGGATGGGGGCTTTGACCAGCACTGTGAGACGCCGTCGAGCCCCGCGTGCCGGGCCGATGTCATCGGTGCGGCGTGGCCTGTCACAGGGCGCAGGATGTCGAGCGGTGACAGCCCGTCCGCGACTGTCACGGGTACGTGAGGAGTCCGCGCGGGCCGTCGGCGGCGAGCTGTGACAGTGGCGCTGTGAGCCGACCGGATTGTCACAGGGGCCCGTACGTGTCCGCGGTGAGGGTCGCCGACGCCGTGTCGCAGGTCGCGGCGTGAGCCTGTGCCACCGCCTCCGAATCGCGCAGTCACAGGCCCTGTCAGAGTGTCACAGGGCAGGTCAACCGGCCTTTGTCAGATTCTCTGCCAACGATCAGCGGCGATGGCACGTCGTGCGGGCGGGCCGCTGACAGAGGCGGGCCGAGGGCGGTGACCAGCGCTCTGAGCAGCTCTGTCAGTTCCTTGTGAGCCGGCTGTGGCGCAATCGATGCCACCGATCGCCGTGACAACGCCGGCGGCGGCCTTCGAATCCCTTGGTGTCACAGGAGTTTGACATGAGCATGTCCGACGCTACGAACTGGCCGGCTTCCGCCCTCGACGCGGCGGAGACCGCCTTCGCCGCGCTGACCTGCGAGCCCGCGCCGCTGGCCCTCGACTGCACGGCGTTCTTCTCCGACGCGGGTCTCCCGCAGCCGGTGATGCCGCTGTCCGTGCTGCGGGACTGGCTGTTGCGACACCCCCGCGCCTACACGGTGCGTGACGAGGTGTGGAGGGAGCTGATCCGGCGCGCGCGGCTCGACGGGCCGCACTGGGTCGTCGCCGCGGTCGGCATGGCGATGCCGGCGCTGCAGCAGTACGCGGCCCAGCTGTGCGAAGGGTACGACGGCGACCCGGCGGACGTGGACGCCGAGATCCTGACCGGCTTCCTGACCGCGCTGCGCGACCGGGCGGACCTGGCCAAACCCGCGCCGTACGCGAGCCTGTGCAAGGCGGCGTGGCGGGCCGGGCGGGACCTGCGGCTGCAGCAGCGGGAGTTCCTGCCGGTGGAGGACATCGATCACGTCGCCCCCGGTTCCCGCACCCCCCGGGTGCCGTACGGGCATCCGGACCTGCTGGTCCGCCGTGCGGTGACCCTCGGGGTCCTCGACCCCGAGGACGAGCAGCCCTACATCGACGTGCGGCTCGGGCGCCGGGCGATCGAGCCCATCGCCGCGAGGAATGGCGTCAGCGTCGACGCCCTGCGCATGCGGCTGTCACGCATCGACAGCCGCATCGCCGAGGCCCTCGCGGATGGGCTGTTGACCGGGGTCGCGTCGCCGGAAACCATGGCGCACGTGCGGCTGCGGGCCGAGCAGCGGAGCCGGCGACGGGCAGGCCGCGCCGCGGCCGCCCGCCGCGAAGCCGCTCGGCAGCACGCTGCGGCAGCCGCCTGAACCGCCAGCCGAGACGGCTGTGGCCCGACGTGCAACGTCGGGCCACAGCCGTCTCGGCTGGCGGGTGCCCGTTCTCAATGGAGCCGCTCCGGAGGGAGCGCGCTGCGCTGCGAGCAGATCGATGGAGAAGGCCAGCGCTGGATTCTCAGTCGATCTGGCGCCGCAGTCGGTTCTGCGGCGCGTCGCCCGGCCCGTCCGCTCCCGCGAGTGGGACCTGATCGCATCGTCCTGAGCACCCGGGTCGGGGCGGACTGATGCGGCCTTGTCAAGAGCTGTGGGCCCTGCCGGCACTCACACTGCCCACCGGCAGCCGGTTCCGTTCCGCCTGTGAGTCCTCGTCCCTCGACCGCGCTGTTTTCGGTGAACATGCCCTTGACCTGCGCGGTGAGCCCCGCGCCGGGCCGTGTGAGCGACGTGTGAGCGCGGCATGTGTTCGCCAGGGCTCACAAAACCCGGTTTGGGGGTGCGGGACTCTTCGCGAGCCGTACCGCTCGCCGGTCCCGCCCGCCGCCGGGCGACACGAGGAACCGCAATCCGCGCGCCTCGGGTGCCGCGCCACGTTGATGCGCTGACACCACATTGATGACCGCAACCCACCCATGAGGGAGGAAGAGCTCCTCCCGGGGCTCACGCGGTTCGTGCGCTTCTTCACCTGCGCCCGGCGGCGGTCCCTTCGACCGCTTCGAGCAATCGCCGCGCCCCGGGTCACGCCGTCCGGCGTCCGGGGCGCGGCGGGAGGTGAACCGCCATGACCCGCACCCCACATCACACTCTCCGAACCCAGCGACTCGTTCGTCTCGCACTGCGTGTGGCCGTGCCGCTGGGCGGCGTCGGCCTGTCACTCGCCCTTCCGGCCGCCGCGCACGCCGATCCGGACGGCGCCGTCTACCTGGCGGCGAACTCCCTGCCGGTCGTCATCGACAACCTGCGGCTGTGGCTGGTCGGCATCCTCGCCGCTGTCGCGACCCTGTTCCTCGTCCTCGCCGGCGTGTACTGGGCCACCGCCGGAGGCGACCCGGCGCAGGTCGAGCGGGCCAAGAGCGCGCTGCGCAACGCCCTGGTCGGCTACGGCCTCGCGGTCCTCGCCCCGGTCCTGCTGCAGATCGTCCAGGGCATCGTCGGAGCCCCGTGATGGGTTTCCTGTTCGACCAGATCCTAGATTGGCTGGCGGCGGCGATCCTGGCGACTCTGGACGCGCTGTTCGGGGTGATCAGCACCGCGCTGCTGGTCACCCCGAACGTCACCGGCCTGCCGCAGGTGCAGGCCCTGACCGGCCGTTCCGTGCTCGTCGTCGACACCGTCTTCATCCTGGTGTTCATGGCCGCCGGGGTGCTCACCATGACCGCCGGTGGCAGCGAGAACTCCCGCTACACGGTCAAGGACCTCGTCCCGAGGCTGATCGTCGGGTTCGTCGCCGCGCACTTCTCGCAACTGTGGTGCGGCACGCTCATCGACCTGGCCAACGCGCTGACCGGCGCGCTCACCACCCCCAGCGGGGACTCCGACGGTGCCTTGCAGGCGATCAGGACCCACATCGACGCGGGGCAGGACAAGACGGCGGCGCTGCTGTTCGTGATCTGCGTGGCGATCATCGCCGTGCTGCTCGCGGCCACGGCGTTCAGCGTGATCGTCCGCTTCGCGGTCGTGCTCGTCCTGACCGCCGCCGCCCCCCTTGCCTTGGCCTGTCACGCGCTGCCGCAGACCGACCCGGTCGCCCGCCTGTGGTGGCGCTCCTACCTCGGCGTCCTCGCGGTGCCGGTGGTGCAGGGCTTCACCCTCTACGCCGGGCAGTGGATGCTCACCGACCCGCAGCACCTGCTGCCCGTGCTCGGCCTGCCGGCAGAGCCCGGCGGAGTGCTCAACCTGTTCGTCGTCATGGTCATGCTCTGGACCACGCTGCGGGTGCCGACCCTGATGCGCCGCTACGTCGCCGCCGCAGGCACCGGCGGCCGCGGGGTGAACATGCTCGGCGCCGCCGTGCGGGTCGTCCTCGTGCAGCAGGTCGCACGCTCGATTCCCGGCCTCGGCCGCGGGCTGAGGGCGGTGGGCCGATGAGCACCCACCCCGACCGCACTGACACGGGTCGCGCGCGGATGCCCGCCGACGTCGACGCCCCGGACAAGGTTGTCTACGGGCTGACATTCCGGCAGCTGGCGATCCTCGCCGCCGCCGCCCTCGCCTTCTACGGCGCGTGGCGTGTCCTGCACCAGGTAGTGCCGATGGGCGTGCTCGTCGGCGCCGCCGTGGTGCTCGGCGGCCTGGCCTTCGGCATCGCCGTGGGCCGCCGTGACGGGCTGCCGCTGGACGTGTGGCTGCTGGCCGCCGTCCGGCACGCGCGGGCACCTCGCGCGCTGTCGACGACGGACACGACGTCAACGACGCCGGACTGGGTGCAGACCCCGAAGAGCACGGTGACGCTGCCGGCGCCGCTGCGGCTGCCCGCCGACGCGATCGACGACGGCGGGGAGATCCACCTCGGCGGTGGGCGGGCGGCGATGGTCGCCGCGTCGAACGTCAACCTCGCGCTGCGCACCGCCGACGAGCAGGCCGCCCTGACCGACACGTTCGGCCGCTGGCTCAACAGCCTGTCCACCCCGACACAGATCGTGGTGTCGGCGCAGCCGGTGGACCTGCACTCCGCCGCCCGCACCCTCTCCCAAGCCATGCACGACCTTCCGCACCCGGCCCTGGCGGAGGCGGCGGCCGACCACGCCCGGTTCCTCGACGACCTCGCGACCCGGCGGGATCCGCTACGCCGGCAGGTCCTCATCGTCACCCGCACCAGCCCGGGGGAGCGGGGCGAGCACGCCGCGCGGCGGCGCGCCGACGACACCGTCCGCGCGCTGTCCGGCCTCGGCGTCACCACCCGCGCCCTGGACGGGGCGGCGGTGACCGCCGCGATCGCCGCCGCCGCCGACCCCTACCGGCCACCCCGACCCGGCGGGCTCGCCGCGCCGGATGCCGTCATCACCTCACCCGCGCCCCGCCAGCGTCACCGACAAGCAAGGAGTTGACAGACATGAAGCTGCTCCGCCGCCATCCGCCCGCCGAGCATGACCGTCAACCTCACCGGTTGGCGGCCACCGTCGCTCCCGCCTCCGTGGAGGTCACCCCCCGCTTCCTGCGCGTCGGCGACGGCTACGCCGCCACCCTGGTGGTGACCGGATACCCGGCCGAGGTCGGCCCGGCCTGGCTCGAACCCCTGCTGTCCTGGCCAGGCCGCCTCGACCTCGCCCTGCACATCGACCCACTACCCGCGCCGGTCGCCGCGGCGCGGCTGCGCAACCAGCGCGCCCGCTTCGAATCCTCGCGGCGGGCCGACGCCGAACGGGGCAAACTGCCCGACCCGGTGGTGGAGGCGGCGGCCGAAGACGCCGCGGACCTGGCCAACCGGCTCGCCCGCGGCGCGGCGAAGCTGTTCCGCGTCGGCCTCTATCTGACCGTGCACGCCCGCACCGAGGACGAGCTCCTGCAGGCGTGCGCGCAGGTGAAGGCCGCCGCCGCCTCGACGCTGATCGAGGTGCAGCCGGCCACCTGGCGGCACCTGGCCGGCTGGACCACCACCCTGCCCCTTGCCAGCGACAGCCTGCAGATGCGCCGCACCATGGACACCGCCGCCCTCGCCGCCGCGTTCCCCCTCGCCAGCGCGGATCTGCCGGCGCCGCTGCCCGGCGACCCACCCGCCGAGGGCGGCGTGCTCTACGGGGTGAACCCGGACTCGCAGGGCATTGTGTGGTGGGACCGGTGGGCCCAGGAGAACCACAACTCCGTCGTCCTGGCCCGCTCGGGCGCCGGCAAGTCGTACTTCGTCAAGCTGGAGATCCTGCGCAACCTCTACCAGCAGGTGCAGGTCGCCGTCATCGACCCCGAAGACGAATACGGGCGCCTGGCGGACGCGGTCGGCGGCACCGTGGTGCGCCTCGGCGTGGCCGGGGTGAAGGTCAACCCCCTCGACCTGCCCACCGGCGACACCCGACCCGACGTCCTCACCCGCCGCGGCCTGTTCCTGCACACCCTCATCGCGGTGCTGCTCGGCCAGCAGCCGCCCCCGGCCGAGCGGGCCGCGCTGGACCGGGCGATCCTCGCCGCCTACCGCCAGGCCGGGATCACCGCCGACCCGGCCACCCACCACCGGCCCGCCCCGCTGCTGCGCGACCTCGAAGCCTGCCTGCACGCCGACGACGACCCCGCCGCCCGGCAACTCGCCGCCCGCCTCGCACCCTGGGTGCACGGCTCGTTCTCGCACCTGTTCGACGGCCCGACCACCACGCGCCCCGACGGGCACCTGGTGGTGTGGTCGCTGCGGCACCTGCCCGACGAGCTGCGCACCGTCGGCACCCTCCTCGCCCTGGACGCGATCTGGCGGCAGGTCGACGCCCCCGGCCGATCAAACGTGCGGCGGCTGGTGGTGGTCGACGAGGCGTGGCTGCTGATGCGCGACGGCGAGGGCGCCCGCTTCCTGTTCCGCATGTCCAAGGCGGCACGCAAGCGCAACGCCGGACTGACCGTGGTCACCCAGGACGCCGCCGACGTGCTGGGCACCGATCTCGGCCAGGCCGTGGTGTCCAACGCCTCCACGCAGGTGCTGCTGCGGCAGGCGCCGCAGGCCATCGACGCCATCGGCGAGGCGTTCGGGCTCACCGACGGCGAGCGGCGGCTGCTGCTGTCGGCCCGCCGCGGCCACGGTTTGTTGATCTCCGGGCTGAGCAGGACCAGCTTCGAGTCGATCTCCTCGGACGCGGAGCACGCGCTGTGTACCACGAACCCGGCTGAGCTGGCCGACCTCGACGAGGAAGAGGACGACCTGTGACACCACCGATCGAAGCCTTCAGACCAGCATTCGTGTCGCCGCCACCGGCGCCCAGCCCCACATCCGGGCCGGGCGCCGGCTCCATTCCGCCTCCCACCGGACCCGCGGCTGCCCTGGTCGACGCCGCCGTGTGGGCCACCCAGCGGCCGTGGTTGGCGGCTGTCGCCGCCGGCCTGCTGATGGTGTGGATCGCCGCCCGCAACCTGGTCGAGACCTGGCGGCACCGCCACCACGCCCACGGCGCGCGGCTGGTCACGATCGCGCCGCCGCCGGAGGTCGACCCGCACAGCGCTGGCGCGCTGTGGGCGAACCTGGCCGGCGTGCTGACCCCGTCGCGGCGTCGGCGCCTGCTCTACGGCGCCCCGCACGTCGTGTGGCAGTACACGTGGTCCGGCCGGCAACTGCTCATCTCGATCTGGGTGCCCGGCACCGTCCCGCCCGGTGCGGTCGAGGCGGCGGTGCGGGCGGCGTGGCCCGGCTCGGCCACCACCACCGACGACAACCCGGCACCGCCGATCCCCCTGGACGCGCACCCCGCCGCCGGTGGGCACCTGCTGCCGGTGCACGCGGAGTGGCTGCCGCTTGCCACCGACCACGACACCGACCCGCTGCGCCCCCTGATGTCCGCCGGCTCCCAACTCAAACCCGGCGAGTACGCGTGCGTGCAGATCCTCGCCCGCCCGGCCACCCCGCGGCGGGCGGCACGGGCCCGCCGCGCGGCCGGGCGGCTACGTGCCGGCAAGACCGCCGCACCGGCGATCAACCCCGCCGCGCCGGTGCTGTGGCTGCTCGACGCGTTCCTGCCCGGCAGCGGCGGCACCGGCCGCGCCATAACCCCAGCCGCCCGTCGGGATCCCACCATCGAGCGGGACGTCCGGGCGATCCTCGACAAGACAGCGCACCCGCTGTGGCAGACCGGCATCCGGTACGCGGTCGCCACCACCAGCCGGCGGCCCGGCGCCGACCCGCGTGGCCGGCTGCGGGGCATCGCCGACACCCTCGCCTCGGCCTTCGCCATCCACACCGGCCGCAACCGGCTCACCCACCGCGCCCGGATGCCCGCGCCGGTGGCCGTCCTCGCCGCCCGCCGGCTCGGCTCCGGATTCCTGACCTCCGCCCCGGAACTCGCCGCCCTCGCGGCCCTGCCGCGCGACCTCGCCGTGCCTGGCCTCGACCGGGCTCGCGCCGCGTCCATGCCGGCGCCGGTCGCCGTCCCCGGCGGCGGACGCGGAGTGAAGATGCTCGGCGACGCCGAAATCGGCGGGCACAGCGTCGGGCTGTCGGTGCCCGACGCGAGGTATCACATGCATGTGATCGGCTCAACCGGGTCCGGCAAGACAACAATGCTGGTCAACATGGCCCTCGACGACATCAAGGCCGGTCGGGGCACCGTCGTCATCGACCCGCACGGCGACCTCGTCCTGGACATCCTCGACCGGCTCCCCGCCGACGTCGCCGACCGCGTCGTGCTCTTCGACCCGGACCAAGAGAACCCGCCGACCCTGAACCCCCTCGAAGGCGACGACCCCGACCTGGTCGTCGACAACCTCGTGTCGATCTTCGGCAACATCTTCGCCAAGGCGTGGGGTCCGCGGATGGACGACGTCATGCGGGTGGCCTGCCTGACCCTGCTGCGCCACAACAACGTGACCTTGCAGCACATCCCCCCGCTGCTCAACAGCCCCCAGTTCCGGTCCGCGATGACGGTGGACCTGGACGACCCGGCCGGGCTGAGCGGCTTCTGGCAGTGGTACGACGGCCTCAACGACAGCCTGCGGTCCCAGGTCATCGGGCCGGTCCTCGCCCGGTTGCGGGCTTTCCTGCTGCGCGACTTCGTCAAGCGCACGATGCGATACCCCAAGTCGAGCTTCGACATGGGCCGCGTGCTCGACGGTGGAGTGCTACTCGTCCGCATCCCCAAGGGCGTGCTCGGTGAGGACACCAGCCGGCTGCTCGGCTCCCTCGTCCTCGCGCAGGTGTGGCAGGCCGCCACCGCCCGCGCCGCGATCGCACCGGATCGGCGCCGCGACGCGACCCTGATCATCGACGAGGCCCAGAACTTCCTGACCCTGGCCAACTCGCTGGACACGATGCTCGCCGAGGCGCGCAAGTACCGGCTCTCCCTCGTGCTCGCCCACCAGGACCTGGCGCAGTTCCCGCGCGACCTGCTCGCCGCGACGTCGGCCAACGCCCGCAACAAGATCTACTTCACGGTGGCGCCGGAGGACGCGAAGCAGCTCGCCCGGCACACCCTGCCCGAACTGGGCGAGCACGACCTCGCCCACCTCGACGCGTACACCGCCGCCGCACGTCTGGTCGTCAACGGCCGCCAGACCCCGGCGTTCACCATGCGGACCAGGCCTCCGAGGCCGGTCGTCGGCGAGGCGACCGCCATCCGCCAGGCCGCCGCCGCGGCGGTACCGAGCCAGGACACCAGCGCCGTCGACGAACTCGTCGAACGGCTCAGCCGCAAGCCCGAACAACGGCGGGCCCGTCCGAAGAGCGACCGGACCTGACCTGACCGTCCCTGCCAGTCCGGTGGCGTCGCCCGGGTCGCGTACCGGCTCGTCACTGGGATCGCGACCGGTGACCGCCGGACACCCGCAGCACAGTGCTGACCTGCCCTGTCAGTGCCGCACACGCCCCTGACAGACCCACCGCACCGACCTCTCCCTCTCCAGACACCCCTCCCGATCGGGAGGGGACCCCATCCTGCCAAGGAGCAAACGTCGTGCACTCCCGTGTCCCGCCCGCCTCAGGCAAACCGGATCCACTCGCGGTCTTCGGCCGCATCGTCCCCCGCGACCACGCCCTCCTCAGGCTGCTCGCCGAGCACTACCTGCTGTCCACCGACCAGATCACCAGCGCCTTCTTCGACAGCCGTCGCACCGCCCAGCGGCGGCTCACGATCCTGCACCGTCTCGACGTGCTGCACCGCTTCGGCCGCAGCGGCGCCCACGGCCGGTACGGGTCGCTGCTCTACACCCTCGGCCCCGTCGGACTGCAACTGCACCCGGCCGCCTACCACGACCCGGCCGGCCTCGGCGGCAAGCCGCCGCGCAGTTCCCTGGAGCGGGCCAAGCGGATCGCCGCCAGCGGCCAGGTCAACCACCTGCTCGGGGTCAACCAGTTCTTCACCGACCTGATCGCCACCGCCCGCCGCGCCGGCAGCGGGCGCCTGTCGCGCTGGTGGTCCGAGCAGCACGCCACCACCGTCTACGCCCAGGCGGGCATCCGCCCCGACGGGCACGGCGTGTGGACCGTCGGCGGCACCTCGACCGGCTTCTTCCTCGAGCACGACAACGACACCGAGAACCTCGCCCGGGTCGTGGCCAAGCTGCGCGGATACGAGCGCCTCACCACCTTCGGCCCCCGCTACCCGGTGCTGTTCTGGGTGCCCAGCCGGCGCCGCGAGGCCAGCCTGCTCGGCGTGCTCGCCGGGCTGCGCACCGCCAGCCCGATCGCCACCGCCGTGCACGGCCCGGACCCGGCCGGTCGCGTGTGGACCCTCGTCTCGGACCCCACCCACCGGCGGCACCTGCACGAGCTGCCCTCCGACCACGGACCCGACACGGTCACCAACCCCCAGCGCTTCGACGACCTATAGGACTCACACCGCAGGTCAGCGGCGCTGAACACGCCAGCCCGGGGCACCTGCGCGCAGGTCGACTACCGTCCGCGTCTGTCCCCAAACAAGATCATTTGTGAGAGTCGGGAAGTCTCACAGCGTCCGCGCCGACAACGGCCCACAGCGGGCCGGAATGTCTCACAGCGCAGGTCAACCCCACTTTTCGGCGATCAACTCACCGGATCGGCCTGACAGAGCAGGCCGCTACCGTTCACGGCACTACCACACCTCACATACCGCTCCACCCGGTTCGGTCCCACCCCAGGGATCATCGCCGCACCACCCGGTGCGCCACGCCCACCCGCTTCGGCCGGTCGGCACGCGCACCGCGCGGCGACCCCTCAGGGTCGCACCAACCACCCGCACCACCCCTTCCCTTCGGCTCTGACCCGACCCATGCACCCGGTGGGCCGGTCAGTTCCGCGTGCCCGCGCACCCCCTCACCCACGAAGGAGGACCCCGCCTATGTCCGCTGTTAACGGCACCCCGCTGACCCGTCACGGCAGCCGCGTGCCCGCCATCCCGGCACGACGCACCGCAGCGAAGGCCACCTCGGCGCCTGCTGCCCCGCCAGCCCGCGCCCAGGCCACCGCTTCCCGAACGCTGGTCACGCCGGCCCCAACCATCAACACCATGGTCATCTGCCTGCCCGACGACCTGCCGGCCCAGGCACTGACCAGCCACCAGCTCGACACCCACTCCGGTGTCACCGGCACCCTCACCACCCTGTACTGGGCCACCCCGCGGCTGCGGCTGTGGCAACGGCACCAGCTCATCGGCGCCCGCAAAGGCCACCCGACGCCGTGCGCGGGCGGCCCCGCACGGCTGCTCGATCTGGCTGGCATGCGGCACGCCGCCGCCGTAGGGGCCGGCATCCGCTACCAGATCTGGCAGCAGGTCGTCCACGGCACCCGGCCGGCCACCCCCTGGCCCGTGTTCGAGTCCCGCCACCTCACCGACCCCGACCGCTACCCCTACGACAGGGCGAGCGAGGACTTCCACGCCCAGCCCCGCCATGCGCCTGCACGCCGCCACCACCCCCGGCCCTGGCCAGCCCAGTGTCGGGGAACTGGAGATGTACCAGGCCGGGCAGGTCGCCTACCAGCACTACCGCGCCGCCAGCGCCGTCGTCGGCGACGCGATGCTCACCGCCGACGGCCGCAAGCTCGCCCCGGCCAGCGACGCCCTCGCCCACCGCATCACCTACCTCGAGCAGGCCCTGGCCCACCTCGACACCGTCGGTCCGGACCAGCGGCTGCTCGCCGTCGCTCTCTAACCCCCAACCACCCACCTCGCCCGCGGCGAGGCACCCGCAGCCGCTCCTTCGCGGATCGGCCGCGGACGCCCCCGTCCCCACCTGCCCTGAACACCGTCACAGAAGGAGCATCATGTCCCGCTACCTGTACTTCGACCTGCAGGCTGTCGCCGCCCAGGCGCGGCACGCCGTCCTCGCCGACCGGAACCTGCCCACCCGCTGCGGCGGCGTCGGCGAGAACCGGTCGGCCGAGCTGGCGCTGCGGCTCTACCGCCACTGCGGTCGGCCCCGGCTCGCCAGCAACGGATGCCACCGCGCCTACGACGCGCTGCCCCCGTCGGTCGAAGCGGACAACGACCTGACCACCCCCGCCGTCCGGCTGCCGCACATCGACGACCCTCAGGGCTTGCCGCTGCTCGACAGCGCCGGACCTTCGCTGATGGACCTGCTCACGCATGGTCTGGCCGACGGCGCGCAATGGGTGATGGTCGACCCCCACACCCTCACCGTCGGCGTCGGCCGCCGCCGCCTGCGGCAGCGCCGCGCCCCCCGCTGACCCGCCGCCCTCACATCCCCGGCAGGTCCGGCTGTGCCCCGGCACACCCGGACCTGCCGAGGGCGTCACGCCACCATCGCCATCACGGCGTGCCCACATCGTCTGCTCACCACCGCATGCGCCGGACATCACCCTTGGCTGCCTGACGACCCCCAACGCGGACACCGAACCAGCACGGGCGACGACGCCGACATCCCCATCCGGGTACCACTCCTGGCGCGCACAGCGCGCCACCCCCGTCAGGTCAACTCACCCAGCCGTCGCCGCAACGCCGTTCGACACCCACTGCGTGCCCGATGCCGCTTCGCCTGCGTTGGTGATCGCTTCAGCCCTGCCAACCGCAGGCAAGTGACACCTCTGCCACGCACGCCGGGTGCCCCGGGCCTGGGGCACCCGCACTGCGCCGGCCTGCGACAGGCCGCTCTGTTCCTCTTCCCGCCCCTTTCGTTGCAAGGAGGTCCGCATCACCATGTCCAACCGACTGTGGTTCCGCGTCGAGGACGTGCTGCCGCTGGCAGAACACGCCCTCGCCTGCCCCACCCACCGCCTCACCAGAGCACAACTCGCCGCAGGCGAGCACAACACCCCTGCCCTGACCCTGCGCCGCGCCGGCTCTGAAGGACAGCTGCGTTCCAACGGCGTGCCGGTCTGGCACACCCCACACGGCCACGAGCAGGTCGCCCACGGCGGTGCGTGGCGCCCCGCCGGCGGCTCGGTCTCCGAGCCGGATCAGCACCTGTACCTGCCGCTGCGGCACACCGACCCCGACGGGCGCCAACTCATCGACGTCCTGCGCGCTGGCCGCGCCCTCGACCGCAACTGGCTCGCGATCGACACCGAAACCTGGCCCGGATGCACACTCGACGCCAGACACGTGCAGCTGCTCGACCACCGCGCGGACATCGCCCCACCAAACGCGCGGTGGCGGCCGGTCATGGTCACCTCCCCGAAAACCGGCGACGGGGTCTACCCCGCGCTGGTCGCCGACGGCTACGACACCGGAGAAGACGGCCACCTGATCTGCCGCTTCCACCCGCACACCGTCCGGCAAATGGCTACAGACCTCGCCGGGCCGTGGCGCGCGGGCACGATGCCGGGGGAGTACCCGCTGCTGCGCTTCGACGGCACCACCGCGGTGCTGCTCGAAGAGACCGACCTCGGCGACGGGACCCGTCTCGACGTCGACGACCGCTGCTACCCCGACCGGGACGGCTACTACAGCATCGGCGCCTACCGGTGGCTCTGGCACACCTCACCCACCGACGTTATGCCCATGCGGGACCGGCTCCGGCTGCACCTGACCGCCCTGCCCGGCCGCCTCCGCGGAATCACCGCCACCCGCCGCCCGCCTCGGCAGACGCCCGCCGCTCACGACGATCCGCCGTTCTGACCCCGACATCCCCAGCCGTCGCCGGACCGGGTCCGGGGGTGATCCCGAGATCCGGCCATCGCACTTGATCAGCGCCGCGAACGAAGCGTAGTTCAGTGCTGACCTCACACCACAGAAGGGAGAAGCCATGACCCACGCACCAGAACCCGTACCCGCACACGCCATGTTCAAGGTCCTCGCCGCACTCGCCGAACTCGGCGAGGCCACCGCCGCCGCCGTCGCCGACAAGGCCGGGCTCGGCTACTCCACCGCCACCGCCAAGCTCCGCGCGCTGGAACACACCGGGCAGGCCGAACCTATCCGCACCGAGGACAAGCGCGCGGTGTGGCGGCTGACCGACGCCGGCCGCACCACCGTCGGTGCCGACCACAGCTTCCCGCCGGCCCACGACACCGGCACCGACGCGCCGCCCGAAGCCCCGGCCCAGACCACTCCCGACGACGACCCCGCCGAGGAACGCAACACCACCGAGGACGCCGACACCGCCGACGAGGAACCGCCTACCCCACAGCCCGACGATCCCACCGGCACCGCGCCCTCCGCCGCCTCCAGGGCCACGGCCGACGCACCCTCACAGGCCCATGGCGGAGCGGCAGAACCCGCAGTCGCATCCGACGCGGACAGCGAGCACCCCTCTGCGGCGTCCGAATCGGACCCGGCGGCCCCGGCCGCCGAGGCGGGCACCTCGACCGCGGGCAGCCGCCGGACGAAGGGCTCCCTGAGAGGGGCGGTGCTGGACATCCTCGAAGCGCATCCCGACCGGGCCTACAAGACCAGCGAGCTGTGCAAGCTCATCGACGCCGCGAACGCCGGCACCGACGCGAAGAAAGCCAGCGCCGGCGCGGTCGTCAACGCCGCGGACAAGCTGGTCAACGACGGCAAGGCCGTGCGGACCGTCGACAAGCCCGCCACCTTCCAACTCGCCCCCGCCAACCCGTAGCCGGCGGGCACCCACACCAGCAAGGCAGCCCAGGGGCGGGCGTGAAGTTGACCGCTACCCGCCCGCCCCCGGTGCTCCTTCGTACACAAGGAGCGATCTCAGTGTCTCAAACCCTGCAATCCGTAGTCACCGCCCTCGGCGGGGTCCTCGCCGGCTTCGCCGTGGCCGCGGCAGCGTACTGGCGGCAGCAGCGAGCCCTGTGGGCGGCCCGCTACGAGGCCAATCACGACGACGTCACCGGCCTGCCCAACCGGCGGCTGTTCCTCACCCGCCTGCGCGCCGCCCTTGAGAACAGCACGCCGGTCGGGGTGGTGCTGCTGGACCTCAACCAGTTCAAGGACGTCAACGACACCTTCGGCCATGAGGTCGGCAACGACCTGCTCAACCAGGTCGGCCGACGCCTGGCCAGCCTTCCCACCCCGGTGCGGGTCGCCGCCCGGCTCTCCGGCGACGAGTTCGCGCTGCTCGTCATCGGCGGCCCCGACGACACCGCCGCCGCAGCCCACGCCGCCTGGCAGGTGATCGCCGACAACTCCATCCGCGTCGTCAACGGTGACCTCCACGTGGCGGCCTCGGTCGGCTACACCCACGTCCACCACCCGAACGCCAGCCCACGGCAGTTGCTCACGCAGGCCGACAGCGCGATGTACGAGGCGAAACGCGCCGGCGGTGGCGTACGCGAGTACCTGCCTCACCGCACACCGACAGTGCGCAGCCGCGACCGCCACCACCGCTGACCCCCGCCCGCGACACCTTCCAACCCGAGGACCCCGCAGCCGCCCTGGCTGCGGGGTCCTTCGTCCTTATCACCCCTGACCAGGGAGACCTCGGTGTTGTCCTTCAACGCTGTCCACACTCTCACCACTTGCCTCATCGCCGCGGACGCCGACGCAGACCAGATGGGATGGGGTCAGCCCCCGACGCTGCTGCTTGTTCACGACTGGCTCCTGCACCCGTTTCCCCGCGGCGACGGCGCAAGATGCGCAGCCTGGAGTTTCCGCTGCATCCCCGCGACCTGCTCAAGGAACCGGCCGGGCTGCCGGCGCTGCTGCATCGCCTCGCCAGCAGCCTGGACGAGCCCACGACACCCACGCCGTACCAGACCACGCTCGACACCATCATCAGCCGAATCCGCGCGACCACAGCGGACGCGCGGCTGGTGGCCTGGGCCGTTTGCTACGACGACATCCACACAGCCGACGGCCGGCCGAGACAGGTCCGCCGCGTCGACGCCGTCGACATCGACGAGCGCATCTACCAGCTCACCCGCCTGCGCGGCGAGGACCACCCGCTGGTGCTCGTCGACGACACCCCCGACCCGGCCGACACCCCTGCCACCCATCCCGGTCTGGTCGCGCTGCTGGCCGCCACCGCCCGCTACAGCCGCAGCGGCAGCGACGGCTCGAAATAGGGCCCACGGTCCCGGACCGCACGAGTCCCGATGAGCCGGCCGCCAGGACAGGCCTGGTCGACGACGTCCGTCCGCTGCCCCCGCGGCGGCCGGCAGCCGACAACCACCTCGAGCTGCGGCGCGCCACCCCTGCCACGGGGCCCGTAGCCGCCGCAGCACCACCAGCCGTGACACCCACGCGCCTGCTCCCGCACCGCGTTCGAGTTAAGGAGTTCAACCTCATGGGCACCCCTTGCTACATCGGCGCCGTCAGCCCCCACACCCCGCACCTGGTGCACGCCCGGTACGTGCTCTTCGACGGCCACCCCGCCGTCGTGCTGCCCACCCTGGCCGTGATCTGGTCCCGTCACGCCCACCAGGACACCGCCGCGCTGATCACCGCGATCCTCGCCAACGACTGGGAGCACCTCGACCCGGACATCACCGCCACCACCCGTTCCGCGTTCGTCGGGCAGCAGGCAGTGCCGGGCGTCGGCATGACATTGGCCTCCACCACCAACGGCGCGGTCGACGTGCCGGAGCCGGTCACCGTGTTCCCGCTGTGCCACGTCGGGCACCTCGACGTCGAATGGGTGTACCTGATCGAGGCGGACACCGCCACGATCGGCGTGCACACCAGCGACGGCACCCGCACCGGGACCTACCAGCTCGTCGCCTGCCTGGACCCCACCGCCGCACGTGAACGGGGTGCGGTCGGTCCGTGTGGGCCGCGACCAGCGGCGGGAGCACCGCGGTGAGTGCCCGGGCCCTCGCCGCGATCGCCGCCGGGGTGATCGCCGTGCTCGTGCTGTGCGCGGGCGGGCTCGGCGCGCTGCTCACCGGCGGCGGCACCGCGTCGGCCGGCTGCTACCAGGCGGTCGGCCCGGACGGGCAGCCGCTGCTGCCCACCCTCGCCGTGTCCCCACCGCCCGGCGGTGCCGGCGGGTGGAACAGCGAACAGACGGCCAACGCCGCCGTGATCGTCGCGGTCGGAGCGGAACGGAGGGTTCCGCCGCGGGGCTGGGTGATCGCCCTGGCCACGGCCATGCAGGAATCCACCCTGCGCAACCTGCCCGGCGGGGACCGCGACTCCGTCGGGCTGTTCCAGCAACGCCCCTCGCAAGGCTGGGGCACACCCGACCAACTCCGCGACCCCCGCTACGCCGCCGGGAAGTTCTACACCGCGCTCCTCGCGGTCGACGGGTGGCAGGCCATGGCGCTGACCGACGCCGCCCAGGCCGTGCAGCGCTCCGCCTACCCCGGCGCCTACGCCAAGTGGGAAGACGACGCTATCGCCCTGGTCCGCGTCCTGACCGGCGGCACCCCCGCCGGTCCCGTGGCCGGCGACCTGGAACAGGCGATGAGCAACCCGCTGTGCCTGTTCGACGGCGGCGACGGCCAGCCCGGCGCCGAGCAGATCCCGTTGCCCGACGGGTTCACGCTGCCGCCGGGCACCCCGCCGCAGGTGGTCACCGCCATCGGGTGGGCCCTCGCGCAGCGCGGCACCCCCTACACCTTCGGCGGGGACTGCACCGCACCCCACTCCGGAATTCCCGCCCGCCAGTGCGACTGCTCGTCTCTGCTGCAGCAGGCATACCGGGCCGCCGGCATCGCCATTCCCCGCACC
>NZ_RAQQ01000037.1 GCF_003610785.1 Micromonospora globbae | reverse complement strand
GAGTCTGTAGTCGTGACCGCCGGCAGCCAGGCCCGGCACAGCGCAGGATCCTCAGCCGAAGCTGAGTCATCTGCGCGGACCCTTCAGGCGAAGAGTTGTAACCCTATTAGGGAGTCTGGAACTGTCATGGCCGCTGATTGGGGCGGTGATGGGCGGTGTGCTGCGCTGATAGGCGCGCCTGGCCGGCGTGGCATCGGTGACGGTGGGCAGCGGTGGTGAAGGCGCGGTGAAGCCGCGGCGGAAGACGCAAGCGAACACCGCTGACTTGCGCCCTGCCGGCAACACGGCGAGGTGGGCGCTTGGCGCCTTCAGGCAGGGCGAGACCCGTGGCGTGCTCGGCCCGCCTGGCCGGTGTCGGCCGTGTCGCGGCGGCTGTCTTTCTTCGGTCGGGACAGCATGTCGATGCGGGCGTCCAGTGCGCTGGGCTGCTGCGGCTGGACTCGCTTTGCGGCGTTGCGCCGGATGGCGGTGGCCGCGCCGAGCACCGGTTTTGGTGGGCGGGTGCGCATGGTGAACGCCGGGGTTTGTCGTCCGTCGACGACGAGGCGGGTAGCGGCGGTGTACGCGCCGAGGTGGGTCAGGTCGTGCTCGTCGAGCTCGGGCAGGGTGTGGCGGGCCAGGACGCGGGCGTCTTCGGGGGCGCAGGAGAAGTAGATCTTGTTGCGGGCGTTCGCGGAGGCGGCGGCGAGGAGGTCTTTCGGGAACTGGGCGAGGTCCTGGTGGGACAGGATGAGGGAGAGCCGGTACTTGCGGGCCTCGGCGAGCATCGTGTCGAGGCTGTTGGCGAGGGTGAGGAAGTTCTGCGCCTCGTCGATGATCAGGGTGGCGTCGCGGCGCTGGTCGGGGGCGAGGCGGGCGCGGGCGGTGGCGGCCTGCCACACCTGTGCCAGGATCAGCGAGCCGAGCAGCTTGCTGGTGTCTTCTCCCAGTTGTCCCTTGGGGATCCTGACCAGGAGAGCGCCGCCGTTGAGGATGTGGCCCATGTCGAAGCTCGACTGGGGGTACTTCATGGTGCGGTTGACGAAGTCGCGTAGCAGGAACGCGCGTAGCCGGGCCAGGACGGGGCCGATGACCTGGGAGCGCAGGGCGGGGTTGAGTTCGTCGTACCACTGCCAGAAGCCGTGTAGTCCGGCCGGGTCGTCGAGGTCGACGGTCATTTCGGCGCGGACCTGCTTGTTGTTCAGCAGCGGCGGGATGTGCTGCAAGGTGACGTTGGCGTGGCGCAGCAGGGTCAGGCACGCGACGCGCATGACGTCGTCCATGCGGGGTCCCCAGGCTTTGGCGAAGATGTTCCCGAAGATCGACACGAGGTTGTCGACCACGAGGTCGGGGTCGTCGCCGGACAGCGGGTTGATCGTGGGAGGGTTGGGCTGGTCGGGGTCGAACAGCACCACCCGGTCGGCGACTGTGTCGGGGAGCCGGTCGAGGATGTCCAGGACCAGGTCGCCGTGGGGGTCGATGACGACGGTGCCGCGTCCGGCGGTGATGTCGTCGACGGCTATGTTGACCAGCAGTGTGGTTTTGCCGCTGCCGGTCGATCCGATCACGTGGGTGTGATACCGCGCATCGGGCACGGACAGGGCGACGCGGTGGCCGCCTACCTGCGCGTCGCCGAGGACTTTCTCGCCGCGCCCGCCGCTGGTCACGGCGACCGGCGCGGGCATGGACTTGGCGCGGGCCCGGTCCAGGCCGGGGACGGCGAGGTCTTGGGGCAGCGCGGCGAGCGCGGCTAGTTCCGGGGTGGAGGTGAGGAACCCGGCGCTGAGGCGCCGCTGCGCGAGCATCGCGGTGGGGTGGGGCATGCGGGCGCGGTGGGTGAGGCGGTTGCGTCCGGAGTAGACGGCGAATGCTGAGGCGATGGTGTCGGCGATGCCGTGCAGGCGGGGACGCTGGTCGGTGTGGGCGCGGCGGGTGTCCTTGGCGACGGCGTAGCGCACGGCGGTTTCCCACAGCGGGTGGGATGTCTTGTCGAGGATGGCGCGCACGTCGCGTTCCACCCCGGGGTCGCGGCGGCCCGCCTGCCCGTGCCGGGTGGTGGTGTGGGTGGGGCGGCCGGGTAGGAACGCCTTGATGAGCCACAGCAGCGGCGCGGCTGGGTTGAGCGTGGGTAGGGCGGTTTTGCCGTCGCGCAGCCGGGTGGCGGCGCGTCGGGCGCGCCGCGCGCGTCGCGCAGGGGCGGGGCGGGCGAGGACTTGCACGCAGGCGTGTTCGTCGGCCTTGAGTTGTGATCCGGCGGACATCACCGCGCGCAGCGGGTCGTGGTGGTGGTCGGTGGCGAGGGGCAGCCATTCGGCGGCGGTGGGCAGCAGGTGCCCGCCGACTGCTGTCGTGTCGTGGGGGATGGGTGGGCTGGGGGTGTGGTGGGTGGTGCAGGCGGCGCCGGGCCAGGCGGCGCGGACGGCGGCTTCGACGGCGCCGGGTGGGACGCTGCCGGGCACCCACACGCTGATCAGCAGCCGCCGGCCGCTCCAGGTGTATTCCCAGGCCAGGTGGGGGCTGCCGTAGCGCAGCCGCAGGTACCGGGAGGGGGTGAGGGTGCCAGCGAGATTGGCCCACAACACCGCGGCGCTGTGCGGATCCACCTCGGGTGGCGGGGCGATCGTGACGAGCCGGGCCCCGTCGGCGTGGTGGCGGTGCCGCCACGCCGCGAGGAGGTTGCGGCCGGCGACGTAGGCGACCAGCACGGCCGCGGCGACGGCGACCAGCCAGGGCCGCTGCACCGTCCACGCGGCGGCATCGAGCAACCACCCGGTCGCCCCGGTCGGCGGGGCGACGCCCATATCCGGGCCGCTCGGGCCGGGCGTGGGTGTGGGGTCGGCGGTGAGGTGGGTGGCGGAGGGAGTCACATGTCCTCCTGATCGTCGAGGTCGGCGAGGTCGCTGGGGCGGGTGGTGCAGAGCTGGTGTTCGGCGTCGGATGCGACCGCTTCGAAGCTGGTCCGGTTGGTGCCCGAGATGAGCAGGCCGGTGCCGACGCGGGCGGCGAGCAGCAGCCGCCGCTCGCCGGCGGTGAGACCGAACGCGTCGCCGATGGCGTCGATGGCCTGCGGTGCTTGTTTGAGCAGGATCTGTGTGGCGGCGTTCGCGACGACGGCCTGCCCGAGGTCGCTGCCGAGCACGTCGGCGACGTCCTGGGTGATCACGGCCAGGCCGGCGTGGCGTTTGCGGGCGGCCTTCGACATGCGGAACAGGAACTTCGCGCCTTCGCCGTCGCGCATCAGCAGCCACGCCTCGTCGACCACCACCAGCCGCCGCACGTGCGGGTGGTCGTGGGTGTCGACCTGCCGCCAGATCGCGTCGAGGGCGAGCAGGGTGCCGACGGCGCGCAGCTCGTCGGGCAGGTGCCGCAGCGACCACACGACCAGATGCCCGTCGGGACGGGTGGTGGTCGGCCCGTCGAACAGGTGCGAGAACGAGCCGTGCACCCACGGTGCGAGGCGGGCGGCGAGCTGCCGCGCGGCGGGGTCGTTTTCGGCGTGCAGGCAGGCGTCGAGGTCGCGCAGCAGCGGGGCGGGCCGGTGGTGGGTGGCCGGATCCGGGGTGATGCCGGCCTGGCGGTAGGCGGAGAGGATCGCACGGTCCAGCGCGGCCCTCTCCGCCGGGGGTGGCTGCTGGCCGAGCAGCACCGCGATGAGGGTGTGCGCGAACAGGCCGCGGCGGGTGAGGACGTCCGGGCGCCGGTCGCCGGTCGGCAGGTCGAACGGGTTGATCTTCACCCCCGGGGCGCCGAGACGCACCACGGTCCCGCCGACCGCGTCGGCCAACCGGAGGTACTCGTCTTCGGGGTCGATGACGGCGACCTGCACCCGCTGGTAGAGGTTGCGCAGGATCTCCAGCTTCACGAAGTACGACTTGCCGGCGCCTGAACGTGCGAGGACGACGGAGTTGTGGTTTTCCTGCGCCCACCGGTCCCACCACACGATGCCCTGCGAGTCCGGGTTCACCCCGTAGAGCACCCCGCCCTGCGTTGGCGGGTCGCCGGGCAGGGGAGCCGGCAGATCCGCGCTGGCGAGCGGGAAGGCGGCGGCGAGGGCGGCGGTGTCCATGGTGCGGCGCATCTGCAGCGAGTCCGTGGCAAGGGGCAGGGTGGTGGTCCAGCCGGCCAGGTGCCGCCAGGTGGCCGGCTGCACCTCGATCAGCGTGGACGCGGCGGCGGCCTTCACCTGGGCGCACGCCTCGAGGAGTTCGGTCTCGGTGCGGGCGTGCACGGTGAGGTAGAGGCCGACGCGGAACAGCTTCGCCGCGCCGCGGGCCAGCCGGGCCGCGAGGTCCGCGGCGTCGTCGGCCGCCGCCTCCACCATCGGGTCGGCCAGTTTGCCGCGTTCGGCATCGGCGCGGCGGGACGATTCGAAGCGGGCGCGCTGATCACGCAGCCGGGCGGCGGCGATCGGGGCGGGCAGCGGGTCGATGTGCAGGGCGAGGTCGAGGCGGCCCGGCCAGGACAACAGGGGTTCGAGCCAGGCGGGGCCGACCTCGGCCGGGTAGCCGGTCACCACCAGGGTGGCGGCGTAACCGTCACCGACCCGCAGGAACCGGGGCGTGACCTCCACCGAGGCGGGGGCGACGGCAGCCGCCAGCTCCTGCGACTGGCGGTGGTGTTCGTTCGCCTGGGGTCGGTCGCGCAGCTTCATACCTGTTCACTCCTTAATCGGTTACGCCTCTGCGGCGCGGGGGAGGTGATGACGGTGTCGGGGGCCGCGAGACCACCGGGTCGGGGTGGCCGGTAGGGGTCGGCGGCGGCAGCGATCGCCGCGGTCACCGCCGCCCCGTCGAGAACGCGGGTGGTCACGCCGAGGCCGGACAGCGCGCGCACCGTGTTCTCGGCGCGCCTGCGGGCCGCGTGGTCGCCCCGCTCGCCGGGGCTGGTGCGGGTGACGATGAGGACCTGCCGGCGCAACGGGTCCCGCCGGGCGGCGAGGTCGTCGAGGAAGCGGGCGTGGTCGGCCGCCGCGTCCGCCAGGGCCGGGTGCGGCAGCTTCCCGGTCGCATGGGCGAGACCTTGGGCGGCGGAGTGCAGGTCCACCGGCTGCGCGGACACGACGATCTGCGTCGCGGTGGACAGGCTGTTGAGCCAGCGGCCGAACACCTCGACAAGGGCCGCCTGCTCATCCGGGGTGCGCAGGGCGAGGTTGACGCTCGTCGCGGCGACCACCGCCGCCCGCCCACCGCCGACGCGGATCTGTCCGCCGTCGTCGATGGCGTCGGCGGGCAGCCGCAGCGGCGCCGGCAGCATCACCCGGCTCTTCGGGGCCTGCACCCACTCCGGTGTTGTCAATGTCGTGTCCGTCGTCGACAACGCCCGCGGCGCCCTCGCATGCGCGACGGCGGCGAGCAGCCACGCATCGAGGGGGAGCCCGTCTCGGCGGCCCACAACGATCCCGAAGACCAGGCCGCCGAGCACCACGGCGGCGCCGACGAGCACCAGCGGCGGCACGAGGTCGTGCAGCACCCGCCAGGCGCCGTAGAAGGCGACAGCGGCGACCGCGAGGATCGCCAGCTGCCGGAACGTCAGCCCGTAGACGACCTTGTCCGGGGCGTCCACGTCAGCGGGAACCCGTGCCCTATACAGCCCGTCAGTTGCGTCGGGTTTCGGACTCATTGGTGATCACTCATCCTTTCCATCCGTTGAGGGGGCAGAGCCTGGTTGTGCTGTTTACGCAGCGCAGGCGGCATGGTCTGTTCTTCGTGTGTGAGGTCGAGGGGAGGCGGCGCATCACGGTGGCGCAGGACTGGACCGACCGTGGTGTGCCGGCGTCGTCGGATCGGCTGGCGGTGGAGGGTTTGTCGGCGGCGCGGGCGCTGATCGACAAGATCGATCCAGCGTCGGTGGTGACGGATTCCCATGAACAGGCTCCTGACAGTGATGGGTGTGATGGCAGACCAAGTGGGCCGGGAAGGGGGACAGTTGAGCGGGTGGGACGTTCGCCAGGCCGTGATGGTCGTGGCGAACATGGTCGAGTCGCTGCTGCACGGAGCCGGCGATGAACCCGACCTCGAAGATCACGGCGAGTCACCTGTCCCGGCTGGCGATCGTCTATGTGCGGCAGTCGACGTCGGCGCAGGTGCGGCAGAACACCGAGTCGACGCAGCGCCAGTACGCGCTGGCGTCGACCGCCGCCGAGCTCGGGTGGCTGGCCGAGCAGATCGTCATCGTCGACGCCGACCTGGGCGTGTCCGGGCGGTTCGGGTCCGAGCGGGAGGGCTACCGGGAGATCGTGGCCCGGTTGTGCATGGGGGAGGTCGGCGCGGTGTTCGGCCTGGAGGTGTCCCGGCTGGGCCGCTCGAACGCCGACCTGACGAGGTTGATGGAGCTGGCGCGGCTGACCGACACGCTGCTGATCGACACCGACGGCGTGTACGACCTGGCCAACGTCAACGACCGGATTCTGCTGGGCCTCAAGGGCCAGATGTCGGAGATCGAGCTGCACTTCCTGCTCGGTCGGTTGCACGGGGCGAAGGTGGCCGCGGCGCACCGTGGAGAGCTGCGCCATCCGTTGCCGGTCGGGTACGTCTACGACGAGGACGGCCAGATCGTCAAAGACCCCGACGAGCAGGTCCGCCGCGCCGTGGAGGACCTGTTCGCGGAGTTCCAGCGGACGGGCTCGGCGTTGAAGACTGTCCGCGCGTTCCACGAAACGGGGCGGTTGTTCCCGCAGCGGGCCTGGGCCGGGGCGTGGGCGGGGACGATCAAGTGGGGCAAGCTCACCCACGCTCGGGTAGCGCAGGCGCTGAAGAACCCGACCTATGCCGGTGTCTACACCTTCGGCAAGACCCGCGAAGTACGGCGGGTGCTGCCCGACGGCACGGTGAGCTCCACCCGCCGACGCCGGGCACGAGAAGACTGGGCGGTCCTGATTCAGGATCACCACGAGGGGTATGTGACCTGGGCGGAGTTCCTGGCCACGGAGGCCAAGCTCGCGGCGAACAACACCGGGCGCGGGGCCCGGCCGGTGCGGGAAGGCACCGCCCTGTGTCAGGGCATCATCCTGTGTGGTACCTGCGGAGGGCGGGTCGGGACCCGCTGCAGCCGCAAGGACAGCAAGGTGACCTACCTGTGTGCCGAGCCCACCGCCGGCTGCCGGACCGTCATCGCCGACACCGTCGACGACGCGGTCGCCGCGTTGCTGCTGAAAACCGTGACCCCGCAACAGATCCAGGTCGCGTTAGCCGCCGCGGATGAGGTCGCCGACCGGCAGGTGCGCACCCACAGGGCCGCTGAACTGGCCGTGGAACGGGCCCGCTACGAGGCCGACCGCGCCGAACGCGCCTTCGGCCAGGTCGAGCCGGAAAACCGTTTGGTGGCAAAGACATTGGAGTCGCGGTGGGAGGCCAAACTCGCCGCTCTCGCCGAGGCGGAGGCCGCGCTGGCGACCGCCCGCGCGGTCAAACCGCCGGTGCCGGACCACGACGCACTGCGCGCCCTGGCCGCCGATCTGCCCCGGCTGTGGGATGCGCCGACCACCAGTCCACGTGACCGCAAGCGCCTGCTACGCACGCTGATCGCCGACGTCACGCTCCTGCTAGAGCAGGATTCCGACATCGTTCGGATCGGCGTGCGCTGGCACACCGGCGCCACCGACGAGCTCGTCGTGCAACGGCGCGGGCCCGGCCGCACTCCGCCCGAGGCACTGGAGATCATCCGCAAGCATGGTGCCACCCACAGCAACGTGCAGATCGCCAAGATGCTCAACGACGCCGGCCTGCGGACCGGCAAGAACCTGCGCTTCACCCCTCGCCACGTCGCGGGGGTGCGCGGCATCTACAAGATCTTCACGTCGCGGACGATGGCCGTGCGGGACGGGGAGATCAGCGTCAAACAGGCCGCCCAGCTGCTGGGCATCCCCGCCGACGCGATCTACAACTGGCTGCGCCACGGGCAGGTCCCCGCCCACAGCCGCGCGAGACGCTGGTGCATCCCCTGGGACTCCGCGACGCAGGAGGTCTACCGGAAGAAGGTCGCGGGCTCGTTCCGGCTCAAGCCGAACCCGCCCGTGGCCGCCACCGGCGATGCCGGCAGCTAGCTCGTGCGCGGGGCCGGGTGTGTCACGCCCAGGCTCGTCGCGGCCTGGAACATCTCGACCCAATGGCCGACGCCATCGCCGTACGGCTGCTCACGCAGGCCCCTGCGGCTCGACCCTGGCCTACGAGATCGCGTTCCTCGTACGTACTCTGCCGTTCTGCTCACCATCGGGCAGCCGTCGACGACCCGCATCGGACGCCACTAGATGATTGAGTCCGAAGTCCGGGGCTGTACGGCAGCGTGGGCTTGACTCGGACGCGGCGAAGGGTATCGCGTACGACCATTGACCAGCCCGAACTTCGGACTCAATCATCTAAAGTCTGGCCGAGCTGGTCTACCTGGGACTGGAGTTCCAGAGATCCTTCGCGCCTCGAACACCCCCGCGGGGTCGGATGCGACGCCGCGCACGTCAGCACATCCCGTCGGCGCGACCTGCTCGGCCGGCCGGTGGAGCAGGTCGCGCAGGCACCGGACCGGACCATCCTCCACCATCCGGCGGACTGGACGCACCGTCCGGCCCACTCGCAGATCGACGGATCACCGATACCCGGTACGGCCTTCGTCGACAACGCTGGGCGTGATGGCCGCGCCGACTGCGCCTCCCGAAGGCTCCTCTACCGAGATAGCCCACGCTGGCGCCTACTGTCCTGGACAGCCGGTATGGGTGTACCGCAATGCATGGCAGCCCGGAGTAGTTCTTGACGCATCTCCGCGCGCGGTGCTGGTCCGCTACCGCTACTACGGACGGGCACTCGGCGTCGACACTGTTCTGCCCTATCAGGTGGCTCCACGCGACGAAGCGGACCCACTCATCGATGGCACCACCCCTTGAACCGCCGGATGTCACGCCGAACACGGGTCGGCCGACGCGGATAGCACCGCCTTTTCCATGTTCGCTGGCGGGCGAAGAGAGACGCGGGGCAGGTTGGCATGCCGTTCAAGGTGCGCTTGACGCATCCGTCGGCGTCACGGTCGGTCGTGGGCGGTTCACGTGGTGGTGGCGAGGAGTTGTTCGCTGAGGGTTTGGTTGAGTTTTCTCAGCTGTTGTGAGGTTTCCGTCTTTTCGATGAGGTTCTTGAGGAGGCACTGGGTGCAGGTCACGGCGGCGATGGCGGTGGCCCAGTCGGTGAGGTGTTCGTAGCCGGCGATGGCGAGCTTGGTGATGCGTTGGGCGGCGTTGAGAGCGAACAGGTCACGGACGGCGTCGTTGTGGGGGGTGCGGAGGAAGACTTGGAAGTCGTCCTGGACTCCGCGGATGGGCGCGGATCGGGTGCGCAGGGGTGCGGTGCCGAGGTGGCGCAGGCAGGTGTCGATCCGATCGGAGTGGCGCTCGCTGGCGTGGGCCATGTCCTCGATGATGCGTTTGAGCGTGCTGTCCTGGATGCGGGTGCCGATCAGGAGACCGAGAATGGACCGCGCCTGGTGTTCCAGGTCCTGTATGGCCGCGAGCTCGTAGAAGAAGATCTCGTTGGCGGTCTTCACCGCTTCACCCTCCTTTGGCCGGTGCCGGCCCTTTCATCAGCTGCGGGAGGCGCTGTCTCGTTCGTTGTGGTTGGTGTCCGGTCGTCGGCGGCCGAGGGCGTCTACGACTCCCCACCGGCCGGGGATGTCCAGCAGTTCGATGCGGTTGATGCTGTCGGGGAGCGCCGGGTCGACGACGAGATGGTCACCGTGGGGTTGCAGGCCGAGCATCACCCGTATGAGCAGCAGCGGCGTTCCGGCGGACCACGCCTGCGGGCTGCAGGCGGTGGGGTACTGCACGGGGTACTTCGTTCGTTTCCGATCGTATCCGGCGAACGCCTCCGGAAGGCGGCCTTGGAAGTATCGGGCGGCGTCGAGCATCGCCTGGCAGACGATGGCGGCTTCCTCCCGGAACCCGTACCGCCACAGGCCCCAGGCGATGATCGAGTTGTCGAACGGCCATACCGTCCCGACGTGGTATCCGAGGTGGTTGTAGCGGCCGTTGCCGGTGGCGAGGGTACGGATTCCCCAGCCGGAGAACAGCCGCGGCCCGAGCAGGTGGCCGACGATGTCGGCGGCCCGCTGCTGGTCGACGATGCCGCTCCAGAGCAGATGCCCGATGTTGGAGGACAGGGCATCGACCTGCCCGCCCTCGGCGTCCAGGGCCAGGGCGTAGTACCGTCCGTCGCCGACCCAGAAGTCGCGGTTGAACCGGTCCTTGAGCTCGGCCGCCTCGTGTTCCAGCCGCTGCGCGTAGGCGGGGTCGTCCCACAGCAGCCGGGCGAGCCGGGCGCCGCGCATCTTCGCGTCGTAGGCGTACCCCTGCAACTCGCAGGTGGCTCTCGGGAAGCCGGGCAGCCGGCCGTCGGCGTAGGAGATCGAGTCCCAGGAGTCCTTCCAGCACTGATTCTGCAATCCTGTCTCGGGGTTGCGCGTCTGGTACCACACGTATCCGGTGCCGAGCAGGTCGCCGTAGGTGTCGATCCAGTCGAGTGCCGCGCGGGCCTCCATCTCGAAACGTTTCGCAAGCGTGTCGTCGCCGGTCCACCGGTGGTACTCGTCGAGAAGGATCACGAACAGCATCGTCGAGTCGGCGGAGCCGAAGTAGGGCGAGTGCGGTTGTTCTTCGAAGCCCGCTGACTCTCCGTAGCGCAGTTCGTGCAGGATCTTGCCGGGCTCCTCGTCGCGGAAGTCATCGAAACGGGACCCTTGGGCCAGTGCCAGCGCGGTGATGGTCGGCGGCGTGAGACGCGGCAGGAAGGGCAGGGACTGCAGGCAGGTGAACATGCTGTCGCGGCCGAACAGGGTCATGAACCACGGCAGGCCAGCGGCGACCAGGTGAGTGGCGGTGCTGACCGAGGTGTACCGCAACGCGGCGAGGTCGGTGAGGCTTCGACGGTAGGTGGACGTGAGCGTCTCGCTGTCGCTGACCAGCCGCGGTGTGGCATCCAGCCATCTGGTCAGCGCCTCGGCGATCTGCGCCGCGGACCGGGGACGGTGCAGACGCAGGCTGTCCCGGAAGTCCCGCCCCTGCGCGCCCAGGATGTTCGTCGCCACATGGAAACGGGTGCACCACTCCGCGTGCGCGGGAACCTGAATCCGGAAAGTCATGCCGTGCTCATCGACATCGCCGGCCACGCTGCTAGACACCACCGTCTGGCGTTCGAAGCTGCCCCGACGGTAGGTGAAACACAGCAGGCCGTCGCGGACGGTGACGGTGACCGGCGCGACCTTGCGGGTCGGGTTCTTGATCTCGAACAAGTCCGCGAAATCCGCGCCCATCTCGACCCTGACCACCAGTTCCGCCGGCTCGTTGCCCTCGTTGAGCACCGCGAGATCCTCATCGAAGCTCCCGCCGATCGTGCGGTGACGGATCACGGAGATGTCGGTGTCCACGTAGTGGGTCGGCTCACCGGGCACCAGGAAGAACCGGCTCTCGTAGTACTGCAGGTCATCCACTGACAACGCGGTGAGCCGGCCACCGTCGATGGTCAACTGCCAGGTGGACAAGAAGCGGGTGTCGTAGGAGAACAAGCCCGTGGGAAAGGCCGGCGAGGGATCCACATCCCCCTGCCGGTCGCTGACCAGAAACGTGTTGCCGTCAAGAATGTTGACCAACGGCTTCATGCCCGCTCCGCTGGTGTGCTGCGGGCGACGGTCTCGTCCATCCGCTCCCGCCAACGACTGCCACCGACCACGTCCCTCGGGTCACCCGACCCTGGCGCGGAGGGAAAAAACCGCCTGAACACCAACAACAGCGCGACTTCCCCCACCACCGTCGCCTCGTTACGCAGCAACGCGGCGATCAACTGATCACCACCCGTGATCAAGTCGTGGAACAGGCCAGCCGACAGCACCACCGTGGCATCGGCCGGCTCGCTGCCCCTGTCCACGACGACACCCCGGTCACGCATCGCCACCCGCCAGAACTCCCCGCCGTCACCCACCTCCACCTTGATCAACACCACGCCGGCGGCCCAGCAGGGAAGCACCCGCCCCGCCCGAGACGACAGAGACCGGAAAAACGTCTCCCGCTCCCGCGTGAGCTCCCGTCCCGAGGGCGACATGACCCCATCGTAGGCGCGACACGAGCCACCACCCGGACGAACGCCGAACCCACACGACACGAAACGAGCCTCAGCCCCGTCAACAACACCCGTGCGTATGCCCGGGGCTGTCTCGCCAACGGTCCCTCCCCGCAACTGTGGTGATTCACTCGTTAGCGCGCCGACCCGATGTGCGTCCACCCGCACGAGTACGGGTGGTTCACAGTGAAGCCGACACGCGAACTATTGGCGCCACAGTGATCCGGCACCTGGCCACCAAGGGCCTGTCTCGCTAACGGCTCTGTCTTTGGCAGCGACGCGCCCCACCCCGGTCACACAGTCAAGATCACCAACAGCATCCGGACTTCGTGCCGGAGCCAGATTCAACTGACCGTTGACAGGCCGCCGCTTGACGAACCCATAGGGACACCCCCGGTTCAACGGGAATGTCCGGCCGGAAGCGAAGCGGCGTATGCGGGCTCTCGTCGGCGCAGAATCCGGACCCCTATAACGGAGGGTACGGGTTCTCGTCCCCGCAACTGTGGTGATTCGCTCGTTAGCGCGACGTCCCGATGTACCTCCACCCGCACGAGTGCGGATGGTTCACAGTGAAGCCGACGACGCGAACTTTGAAAGGAGCGCGATGACCACCACGACGATGGCCCGGACGGATGAGCAGTTGCAGCGGGATGTGCTGGCCGAGATGCATTGGGACGCCCGCGTCCACCCGAACGAGATCGGCGTGTCTGCCAAGGACGGTGTGGTGACCCTGACCGGATGGGTGGACTCGTACGTGAAGAAGTGGGCGGCCGAGGAGGCGGCGCACCGGGTGCGGGGCGTGAAGGCGGTCGCCAACGACCTCGAAGTGCGGCTACCGACCGCGGCGGAACGCACCGACGCGGACCTGGCGGCCGCAGCGACCCGGGCCCTGGAATGGGACGCGCTGGTGCCGAGCCAGAACATCCACGTCACCGTCACCAAGGGCTGGGTGACCCTCAGTGGCGAGGTCGAGTGGGAATTCCAGCGGCGCTCCGCGAAGCGGGCGGTACGGCGTCTGTCGGGAGTACGGGGAGTCACGAATCAGATCTCACTGCGACCCCGGGTCAAGGTGGACGTGGCGGCGGCGCGAGACAGGATCGAAGAGGCTCTCATCCGCGCCGTGGACACGCCCGGCGAACGGCTGAGCGTGACCATCGAGGGCGACAAGGTCGTCCTGACCGGCGTGGTCCGGTCCTGGCGCGAACGCGAAGAAGCCGCACGGGTCGCCTGGTCAACGCCCGGCGTGATGTCGGTGGAGAACCGGATCGTTGTCATGCCCGACGCCTGACGACGACGGCGCCCTGCAGTTCGGCCCGGTGGTGGTGAGTGACTGTGGACGACTTCGCCCGACGGCGTGGACACCGACCGGTACGCCATCGTGCTGATCGACATGCACACCCGCCGCCCGTCGATGTCCTGCCCGACCGCACCGCCGACACCCTCGCAGCCTAATGCTGAAGTCAAGCCGCGAGAGCGTGATCGATTCGGTAGGGCTGTCGGGTACGCAGGATGGCGTGCAGGACGTTGATGCGTCGGCGGGCCAGGGCGATGAGAGCCTGGTGGTGTCGTTTTCCTTCGGCCCGTTTGCGGTCGTAGAAGGCGCGGCTGGTCGTATCGCGTTGCAGGGCGCAGAACGCGGACTGGTAGAAGATCCGTTTGAGGATCTTGTCGCCGCCGGTGGCCCGGCGCAGGTAGTGCACCTTGCCGGACTGGTGCAGCACGGGCGCCAGGCCGGCGGCCGAGGCGAGCTGGTCGCCGGTGGCGAAGCGTGTGATGCCGCCTGCCACGGCGAGGAACTCGGCGGTCAGGGTGGCCCCCATCCCGGGCAGGGTCTGGATGAGGGCCGCGTCAGGGTGCCGGTCGAGGACCTGGGTGATGCGTTTGTCCAGCTCGGCGATTTTGGTGCGGCTGGTCAGCGCTTCATCGGCCAGATCACGGACCAAATCGGCGGCGACGGTCTCGCCGGGCACGGCGACGTGCTGGCCATGGGCGGCGGTCAGGGCCGCCTCGACGAGGGTGTCGATGCTGGTGGCTCGCAGGCCGCCGACGTGGCGCAGGTACTCGCTGATGCGCCGGCGCCCGGCCCGGCGGATCTGCGTCGGGGTGACGTAGCGGGCCAGCAGCGCGAGGTCGGCCTTGTTCGTGGCGTCGATCCTGCGTTCCAGGCCGGGATGGATCGAGGCGAGCAGATCGCGCAGCCGGCCCAGGCGCCGGGTCTGGTCGACCACCAGCTCGCGGCGGCGGCCGACCAGCAGCCGCAGCTCGGCGTCGGCCTCGCCCGTCGGGGTCACTTCCCGCAGTTCCTCGCCGCGCAGCCGGATCTGATCGGCGATCACCTTCGCGTCACGGGGATCGGACTTGTGCTCCCCGCCGCGGGTGCCGCGACGGGCCCTGTTGACCGCCAGCCCTGGCACGTGCACCAGCCGCAGCCCGGCATCCAGCAGCATCGCTTGCAGCAGGGCCGCAATGCCGCCAAGCACGTCGATGGCGACCGTGGCCGGCCCGTGTCCAGTCTCGGCCGTACGGACCTGGTCGATGAATTCCTGGATAGCCGCTGGGTCGTTGTCGACCTTCCGGCTGGCCAGGACCTTGCCTGTCTCGGCGTGCACGAGCGCGGCCCAGTGGAACTCCTTGGCCACGTCCACACCCACCGCTACGGCCATGCGACTCCCTTCTCCCGCAGTGCGCATCGCGAGCTCTTCCCGCCGTCAACGCCCTACACAGCGATCGGGTCGCAGAGCCCAATCAGCAGTCAGGAAGAGCAGACGAGACCGGCGGCAATGCGAGGGTCGCCATGATCGGCAGCCAGCCTGAAAGCCATACCGGCCCCGTCCGCGACTGTCCGTACCGATACCACGGCCGGACCCACTCAAGAAGGTAGGGCCGCCTGACTGCGCGAGCACCCCCCGACGTCGAGATCATCTGCCGGGATCGAGGCGGCAGTTTCGCCGAGGGCGCCCGCAAGGGGCACCGGACGCGATTCAGGCCGCCGACCGGTGGCACCACCTGCTGAAGAACCTCAGCGACACCGTCGAGAAGATCGTCTGCGGGCACCGACAGTGTCTGCGCACACACACCGATACTATACCCGCCCTGGCCACGCCGGCGGCGGTTGAACCGGCCCGGACGGGACGACGGGCCCACCCAGAAAACGATCACTCATCGCGTACGACCATTGACCAGCCCGAACTTCGGACTCAATCATCTAGTGCTCGGTGGTACGCGTTCGCCGCCCGCTTGGTAGCAGCGTCATGCACTTCCGTGCCTAGGTCGGCTGTCGGCCTGGGGCAGCAGGCAGTCGGCTGGCTTGACCGGCGGCGCAGGGCGTTCGCGGCTAACCAGGCCGCGGCGGCGACTGCGGCGCCGGCGCCGAGGGCGACACCGCCCTGGGTGAAAGCGCCGATCCCGCCGAGGGCTCCGGTGAGGATGAGTAGGTGGGTGGTGCAGCAGGCTGTCATGGCGGCCACGCCGCCGACGGCTGCGGCCGTCGGGGCGGTGGAGGGTCTGTTGTGCGTCGTCATCGGGTGCCGTCTTCGGGGCTGGGGGTGATGCGTATGCAGGCGGCCAGGGCGGCGGCGTTGTCGGCTGCGAGGGAGCGGGCTTGCAGGATAAGGTCGGCGACGCGGGGGTCGGTGACGGTGTAGAAGGTGCGCCGGCCGTCGCGGCGGGCGGTGACGTAGCCGCAGTCGGCCAGGCAGGCCAGGTGGGTGGAGACCCGGCCCTGGGCCAGGCCGACGTGCGTGACGCATTCGCCGACGGTGTGCTCGCCGTGGAGCAGGAACTCCAGCAGCCGCAGCCGGGTCGGGTCACCCAGGGCGCGGAAGAACTTGGCGACCATCTCCACCCCGCTGGCCTCGTTGGGCAGCAGGATGATCCGATCGCGTGACTCTTGACCCACCAAACAATCCCCTGTTCATCCGGATATCAGGATGGGAGCTTAGCATCTTCCCATCTGGGTAACAGGGCTCGGCTGAGCGGGGTGGAGGACAGGGGTCATGGCGTACGACCTGGCGATCGTGGGGTCCGGTGGTGGGGCGTTCGCGGCGGCCATCGCGGCCCGACGACGTGACCTGTCAGTGGTGATGGTCGAACGGGGCACGGTCGGCGGCACGTGCGTGAACACCGGCTGTGTGCCGTCGAAGGCGCTGTTGGCCGCGGCCGACGCCCGGCACACCGCGCTCGCCGCCGGCCGGTTCCCCGGCCTGCGGCCGGCAGAACCGGTGGTGGACTTCGCGGCGCTGATCGACGGCAAACGCGCCATGGTCGAGACGATGCGCGCGGACAAGTACGTGGACCTGGCCGCCGAGTACGGCTGGCAGATCCTGCCCGGCACGGCCCGGTTCACCGGCGACCCTGACCAGCCGCGCCTCGCGGTGGAACAGGCCGATGGCCGCGCCCGCACGATCGAAGCCGCGCACTACGTGGTGGCCACCGGGTCCACACCGTGGGCGCCGCCGATCGCCGGGCTCGCCGACGCCGGCTACCTGACCTCCACCACGGCGATGGACCTCGACCGGCTTCCCGAGTCGATGATCGTCATCGGCGGCAACGCGATCGGCCTGGAACAAGCACAACTGTTCGCCCGCCTCGGCACGCGGGTCACCGTGGTGGAGACCGTGGACCGGCTCGCGCCGTTCGAGGAGCCGGAGATCTCGACGGCCATCGAGGGCGTGTTCGCCGACGAGGACATCACCGTGCACACCACCGCCACCGTCACCGCCGTTGCCCGCGACGGCGCCGGCTACTCACTCACCCTCACCACCAGTACCGGCACCCTGGAGTTGGCCGCCGAGCAGCTGCTGGTCGCCACCGGCCGCCGCCCCCTCACCGGCGGCCTGAACCTCGACCAGGTGGGGGTCACGGTCGGCCGGCGGGGCGAGATCATCGTCGACGAGCACCTACGCACCAGCAACCGGCGCATCTGGGCCGCCGGCGACGTCACGGGGCATCCGCAGTTCGTGTACGTGGCGGGCGCACACGGCACCCTGATCGTGGACAACGCCTTCGACGACGCCGACCGCAGCATGGACTACACCCACCTGCCGCGGGTCACCTTCACCACCCCAGCGATCGCCTCAGTCGGGCTCACCGACGCCCAAGCCGCCGAGCAGGGACTGGACTGCGAATGCCGCGTCCTGCCCCTGGACTACGTGCCACGAGCGATCGTCAACCGCGACACCCGCGGCCTCATCAAGATCGTCGCCGAGCGTGGCAACGGCCGCATCCGGGGCGTCCACGCGCTGGCCGACAACGCCGGCGACGTGATCGCCGCCGCCGTCTACGCGGTGCAAGCCGGCATGACCGTGGCGCAGATGGCCGACACCTGGTGCCCCTACCTCACCATGGCCGAAGGCCTGAAACTCGCCGCCCAAACCTTCACCCGCGACGTGGCCAAGCTGTCCTGCTGCGCCTCCTGACCGCCCGCCTAGGACAGCGGCACTGCCGAATTCGGCGCCCTCCTGCACGCCCACGACATCCCCGGGTAGTCACCGGCGAGGCCGGATACCAGCGGCACCGCGCCCACCACCGAAGGAGACCGCACGATGAGGCTCACCGAGACGATCAAGGACCTGGCCGTCGCACCGGCAGCCGGCTACGCGGCGACCAAAGTGATGGACCCGATCAGCATGAAGCTGTACCAGCTCGAATCCGACGCCGACCGCAAGCGGGAAGACACCGCCCGCCCCGGCCTGCCCTACGAGATCGCCGCCGCCAAGACCCTGCGCCTGCTCGGCGTCGACCTACCCGGCACGGCACGGCAGCGGGCGGGGATGGCCATCCACTACGGCCTGGCGATCAGCTGGGCGCCGGTCTACTCGGTGCTACGCCGCACCATCGGCCTCAACCCGGTGCTGGCCGGTCTGGCCTCCGGCGCGGTCATGTCCCTCATCGTCGACGAGGGCCTCACCCCAGCACTACGGTTCTCCGCCCCCAACCGGGCCTACCCCCTGGCCACCCACCTGCGCGGGTTCGTCGCCCACCTCGCCTACGGCCTGACCGTAGCCGCCGTGACCGAAACCGCGTGGAAACTGACCCGCCGACGCCCCTGACCACCAACCACGCAGATCAACCATGCGGCCTCGGCAACCCAGCAGCAGATTGCCCTTCCCGTACACCCGCTGAACCTGACCCGTCTGCCTGGCCACCCGCCGCTCCCCGCGATGGCGTACCCGCCGACGGGCAGGACGGTCTCCTCGCCGAGGATGCCCGCCGTGCGGGGCGTGAACACTCCCGCCCACGCCCCGCACACCACCCTGACAGCGCAGACAGCCCCGCCAACGCGACGACCCCCGAACATCACCAGGCGCGGTCAACCCCACTCACTCGTTGGACACTTGCCGACATCGCCGACGCGACGGTCAGCCACGCGAACCCCAACACCATCCGCAGGAGAGGCAGTATGAAGCGCCCGTCGGCATCCGCGCCCGGAGCTCGTCGCCGCCGTCGGCGTGGCCGCTCATCGGCCCACCGCCCTCAGCCCCCGGCCGAGACCCGGGATCGAGCGGGTGACCTGCTGCACGACGATCACCCGCACCGCGGCGCCGAGCATGTTCACCCCGCGGCCACCGCTACCAGGGGCGGCGACGTAGCGGCCCATCAGGGTCGGGACGCGCAGCGTGGTCCAGAGCATGACCATGACCACGAACAGGTTGAGCACCCCGCCGGGCTCGACCGGCAGGCCGAGCACCGGCAGCAGGTGCTGCGGGTCGGTGAGCATCCACTGCCCCGCGTAGAGGGTGAAGCCCTGCACCACCGGCACCGCCAGAACGCCGGCGTACGACTTCCACCACAGCCGGGCGACCGGATCCGTGTGCGGCAACGCGTGACAGGCCAACGCGAGCGGCGCGAACGCGGTCAGGACGAGCACGATCGCGAAGCGGACGATCACGCTGAACGCCGTGGCCGCGAGCAGCACAGCGATGATCGCCGCGCAGACCACGAACAACAGCGGGGCGATCTCGTCCTGCCCGGCGGCGACGTGAGTCCTGATCGCCCGCAGCGCGCCGTCGCTGTCCCCTTCCGACGTGGTGAGCGCGCCGGTCAGGGCGTTGGCGAGGTCGATGAGCATGCCGCACCACAGCTGCGAGAAGTGCGCGGCGACGAACCCGACGATCAACCTCGGGATCAGGTCTTTGACGGTGTAGCGGGTGCTCTCGCTGCCCCCGGCGGTCATGGTGAGCACGCCGGCGGCCACAAACGCGAGGACGAAGACGGTGTCCACGACGAGCACGGAACGGCCGGTCAGGGCCTGCACCTGCGGCAAGCCCGTGACGTTCGGGGTGATCAGCAGCGCGTCGCTGATCACCCCGAACAGCGCGTCCAGGGTCGCGAGGATCGCCGTCGCCAGCCAGTCCAGGATCTGGTCGAACAGGAAGCCCATGATCAGCCCCCGACGATTCCCTGCACGACCTGCAACAGCACCGGCGCGAGAACCGCCACGCCGTAGCCGACCAGGGCGTTACGCAAGGCGCCCTTGGCCCGCTCGACCTGCGACGGGTCACCCCCGGCGGTCGCCCAATACACGCCGGCGAGGACGAGGAACAAGGTGGCAAGGGCGGCGAGGATGCCCATCAGCCAGGTCTGCAGGTTCCTGATCACCACGGGCAGGGAGTTCGCCGCCAGCAGCAGCGGCGCGCCGGAGTCGGCGTGCGCGGCGGCGGGCACGGACAGGAACAACAGCAGTCCGCCGGCCACAGCGGCGATACGGCCGGCGCGGCGGGCGGCACGGGAGTGGGTGAGGGCACGACGACGTGCCGGGATGCGGAACATCAGGGCGGTCACCTCCGGCCCCGGCGGCCGTAGCGGCGCGGGGCGGTTGGGGGCGGGCAGAGGGAGTGGACCGCGGCCAGAAGGGCGGGCGCGGGCAGCGCCACGAGCACGAGCCGTCCCCGGGAGGAGCACGTCCTCCCTTGTCGGGTCGCGGTGTTCGATGAGGTGTCAGCGCACCGAGCTGCGCGGCACCCGGAGACGTCCGGCACGTGGGGTCTGGTGTGTGCCCGGCCTTCTGGCGGCGGGCGGAACCGGCGGCCCGCCATGGGGCGGGCGGGAAGGCCCCGCACCCTTAAACCGTCGTTTGTGTGCCCTGGCGAACGCCTGCCGTACTCACAGCCACTCTCAGCGACTCACCACCGCTCGCACCACGGTCTCATGACAACGACGTCTGGCCCGGTGCGCGCGTGGCCCCACCACGCGAACGCCCGGTCGCCGAGCTGTAAGGCAGCGAGGACGAAGATCTTGCTGTTCGTGCCAGCGGCAGCTGTTGTCGCGCGTCTCGCTGATTTCCTGCTGCCTGGCGGCCGCCAGCCCGACAGGGTCTCGCCTCGGGGTCCGAGGAGCAGGGCCTCCCGGCAACGAAGAAGGCGCGCCTCCGCAGGGATCATCGCGGCGCGGAGGCGCGCCTTGCCGAACATGCCGGCTAGACGGGAGGCAAGGCCAGCCCCTCTAATGCCAGTGTTCCGTAGTTGCCACACCTTGGCAATAAGGCATACTGGCGATGACGATCTTCAGCCGCACAGGAGGCTTTGCGATGGCCGTCTACACGCTTCCCGACATGCCCTACGACTACGGGGCACTTGAGCCCGCCATGAGTGGTCAGATCCTGGAGCTGCACCACAGCAAGCACCACGCCGCGTACGTCAAGGGCAGCAACGATGCCCTCGAACAGCTCGCCGAGGCCCGCGACAAGGGGGACTACACGGCGCTCGTTGGCTTGGAGAAAAGTCTCGCCTTCAACCTCTCCGGGCACGTCCTGCACTCGATCTTCTGGAACAACCTCTCTCCCGACGGCGGCGACCGCCCCGACGGTGAACTGGCCGCCGCCATCAACGAGCACTTCGGATCATTCGACAGCTTCGCCGCCCAACTCTCGACGGCCACCAAGAGCGTGCAAGGCTCCGGCTGGGGCGTCCTGGCCTGGGAGCCGCTGTCCCAGCGGCTCATCGTCGAGCAGGTCTATGACCACCACGGCAACGTTGGCCAGGGCTCCACGCCGATTCTGGTCTTCGACGCATGGGAGCACGCCTACTACCTGCAGTACAAGAACGTTCGCCCCGACTACGTCGACCGACTGTGGAACCTCGTCAACTGGGGCGACGTCACCAAGCGCTTCGACGCCGCCCGCGCCGCCGGCAACCCGCTCATCGTGGCACCGTGACCGCCGCCGACCCGGCGTCGGCCTTCACCGCTGCACAACGCGCCGCCGGGGTCATCGCAGCCAAACACCGCGGTGACCTCGACGGCGCAGAACAGCTCCTCGCAGCCTTCCCCGATGAAGCCACACGAACGCGCGGCTTCATGCTCCTGGCCGAGCTCGCCCTCACGCTCGTCGGGACCCAAACGGGCCAGACAATGGACGACCTCGTCCAGGAGCTGACTCTGCACATCGCCGCCGCCATCGACCGGCCGCCAACCGTGTAGACCCTGTCTCAACCAGCGCAGCAACCCCGAGCGGTGTTGCCATCCCGACTGCCGCCGACCCACACTCCGGGCAGCGGACCCCCGCCCGGCCCTCCACGTCAAGCGGACCTTGACGCACGGACGGACGCTGGCGGGCGCGGCGGTGTCGCCTGAAGCCCTTCCGGGGGTTACGCCGTCCGCTGGCGGGACACGGCGCGGCGCCCCTACCCGGCGGGGTAGGGGCGCCGTGTGGTTTGGCTGCCGTCTACGCGGCTGCCGCCTGTGGCGCGCTGCTGCCGGCGGGTTGCCGGCTGGCGGCGCGCACGGCGGCCCGCCGCTCGGCCCGCGCCGTTAGCTCCTTCGCGGCCCGAGGGGACGCGACTCCGGTCAGCAGTCCGCTCGCGAGGGCTTGGGCGATGCGGGTGTCGATGCGGCCCAACCGCATCCGCAGCGCGTCGGTGCTGACGCCCAACCGGGCAGCGATCGGCTCGATCGCCCGCCGGCCCAGCCGCACGTCGATGTAGGGCTGCTCGTCGCATTCGTCGAGGATCCCCAACCGGACGGCCCGCCTGACCAGTACGTCCGGATGCCCGTACGGCACCCGTGGGGTACGCGGCCCGGTGGCGTGCTCCACGTCCTCCACCGGGGTGAACTCCCCGGCCTGCTGGCGCGCCTTGTGGCCAGCGCGCCACCCGGCACGGCACAACGCCGCGTATGGGGCGGGTCGGGCAAGGTCCACGTGGTCGCGGAGCGCCGCGAGGAACCCGGCGAGGATCTCCGCCTCGATGTCGTCGGGGTCGCCGCGATAACCGGTACGTAGTTGGCGGGCGTAGCGGCGCAGCGCCGGCATGGCCATCCCGACCGCGCCGATGACCCACTGCGGCCCGTCCAGCCGTGCGCGGCGGATGACGTGCGCCCACACGGCGTCGCGCGCCGGAAAGGCACGTGGGTGCGCCAGTAGCCAGTCCCGCACCGTCGGCAGTGTCATCACCTCTGCCGGCAGCCCGAGGTGCGGACTGAACGCGTCGCAGTCGATCGATAAGGGCTCGGGCTCGCGGGTCAGCAGGGCGAAGGCCATGTCCGCCGCGTCCAGCGGAGAGTCCGGCCACTGGGTGTTCGAGACCGTCATCGTTGCCCTCCAAGGTCTGAGACGATGCGGCGTGGCCGCCACTGGCCACGCTCGAAGGCACCGATCACGCCATGACCGACTCACACACGCTCACGCCGCAGGGCCAGGGGGCGATCAATCCAGGCGGCAGTCAGTGCAGCGAACTGGGCCATCCGGCCGGTGCCAGTGGCGCCACGTGCCCGGCAGAACCGCTGAGCAGGACTGTGAGCCCCCGCCGTCGCCCCTTGCCCTGCCGCCCAACAACCATGCGGCGCGCGGCCCGCTATGTCACCGCCCACACAGGCCGGCGCACCTCAGGGTCGCTCACAGCGACTCACAGCCGCTCACAGCGACCCGTCTTGTTGTCCGGCGCGGCGCCTTCCTCCGGCTCGGATGCGCCCGTCGCCGACGCGGTTCACCGCCCGGCAAGGTGTTGCCGCTCCGGGGACGCTCACGGCGCGGCGGCGGCGCGGAGCCACGCCACCGATAGGAAAGGATGACCGGCAGCCGCCGGCGTGGTGGAAGCCTGGCAGCGAGCCACCGCGCATGTCGATGTGACGGATGCGGGCGTCGCTGTCAGTGACGCGGACATGCTATCCGGCGAGTGACACAGCCGAGCCATGAGAGGTTGGTCGCGTCCGGACGGGGACCGCGCCGCGGCCATGTCACCGTGGCAGATGTCAACTCACAGCCTCGTGGACATGTCGTGGCGGCAGGGCGGCGCCGGCCATGCCGGCGCCCTGTGTCAAGGCCGGTGACCGACAAGGCCGGCACTCGCCCACGCCGGTCACGCCGTCGCGGCCTGGCCCGCCTCGGCATCGGTGCCCGTCGTTGACATTTTGTCCGGCAGTGCGATTGATCAGGGGTTTGACACTGGCGCGGCCACCGGCATGACACGACGCCATCCCCCTGACGTCCGCTTCCGCCGCGTGAACTCCGCCAGACATCGCACGCGCAGCCCCCGGTGAACCACGCCGAGGACACCGACGCGGATGTCCGGCCCGGTCGCGCTCCGCTGGACGGCGGATGACAGCAGCGCGAATGCCCGCCGCGCCGCGTGACACCTTGTCATCGCCCGTGTCATGACATCGAGGTAGCGCAGCGTCCCAGTGACAGCGATCGGCAGGACTGTCATGGGACGCCGCCGGTCAGGCGCCCCTGCGGTCACACGCGTCTCGCGTTCGATCCGCTCCGGCGGATCGAACTGGTCGCGAACCCCGTCCTTAGCGTCGTGCATGCAAGCGCCGTGTTCATGCATCCCCCGTAGGGCGAGGCGAGCGGGGTGACAAGACCCCTGCGGTCGGAGCAGAAATATCGGGAACGGGGCCGGTCGCCCTGATCACCGACCGGCGCGACCACGTCTTGTGAGTGGCTGTGAGCCGCTGTGAGTGAGGCAGGCGTTCGCCGGAGCACACAACCGCGGGTTTAAGGGTGTCAGCGCACCACATGCGCGGCGCGGGGCCGACATTCAGATGAGCGAGCACACGCCGCAGCACCACAACGACCCTGTCCACCCTGTTGACCCGCTCGAAGTCGACTCGACCCTGATCGACCTGGTCGCCGGCGACCCGCCGGTGCCGGTCACCGTGTGGCGCACCGCCCACAGCCCGGCCGACGCCGGCCGCAGCGTCGGTGCCCGGCTGGCCTACCGGCTCGTCGCCGCCTACACCCGTCCCGGTGAGGTCGTCGTCGACGTCACCGCCGACCACGCCCTGGCCGCCGTCAGCGCAGCAGGCCGGCGGCGGCACCACCCGGCCTGGTTCACCGAGGCATCCAGCCTGATCATCGGACCGGCCACCCCGCCGGCCCGCACGGCCCCCGCCGTCGGCGAAGACGACGACCTGCTCGACATGAGCGCCTGGTTCGGTGACGACCTCACCGACCCCAACCTGCCCACCGAACCGCCCACCGCACCCGGCCACACATCCCCGGCCGAGGTGACGAGCCTGGTCGTGGCCTGCTGGCCTCTCGACCCCGCCGACGCCACCAACAGGATCCGGCTGGCGTGGCTTCTGACCGCGTGCGCGCGGCTGCTGCGCCCCGGCGGCTGCCTCGTCCTCGTCGTCACCGTCCCCACCGCCGCGACCGGCGGGCCGGAGGACTTCACCCCGGTGGCCACCGCCGCCGCATCCGTCGGGCTGGGCTACCTGCAACACATCGTCGCGGTCGCCGCCGACACCGACGGCGACGCGTTCGTCTACCACGTCACCGACGAGGAACTGCTCACCCTCACCCACCAGACCCACCAGCAGCGGTGGGCGGTGGCGCACCTGCGCGTCCACGCGGACCTGCTCGTCTTCTCACCCGCCGGCGCGCCGCGCGACGGGCGCAGGAACGGGGGTGAGCGCCGTGGCTGAGCACACCCCGAATGAGGCGCACCCGCCGGGCGAGGACACCTACCCCGGCCGGCACCGCGCCTACGACGGCCGCCACCGACCCACCACCGGCGGCCGGCACGCCGCGGAGCCCGATGTCCTGTCGGTGTGGGCGACCGCGCAGAAGACCGGACCGGTGCAGCGCCGCGGCCGATACGTGCCCGAATCGGTCAAGCACCCCGCCCGGATGCTCCCCGCAATCGCCGCCCACGCCGTGCACGCCTACACCGAGCCCGGCGACCTCGTCCTGGACCCGATGTGCGGGATCGGCACCACCCTCGTCGAGGCCATCCACGCCGGTCGCGACGCCATCGGCGTCGAATACGAGCCCCGCTGGTCGAACATTGCCGACGCCAACATCACCCACGCCCACGCCCAAGGCGCCACCGGGCGGGCGTCGGTGGTCCGTGGCGACGCCACCCGCCTGGCCGCCCTGCTGCCCGCGGCGCTGGCTGGGCAGGTCGCCCTCGTGGTTACCTCACCGCCGTACGGGCCCACCGTGCACGGGCTGGTCCGCCCCGGAGCCGACGGGGTCGAGAAGTTCGACAACACCTACGGCACCGACCGGGGAAACCTCGCCTACCGCGACCTGACCGGCCTCGCCGACGGATTCGAGCAGATCCTGCGCGGCTGCGCGGTACTGCTGCGCCCCGGCGGCACCGTCGTCGTCACCGCCCGCCCGTGGCGCAAGAACGGCCAGCTGGTCGACCTGCCCAGCGCCGTCATCGCCGCCGGTATCCGCGCCGGCCTCGTACCGACCGAACGGTGCGTCGCGCTGCTCGCCGCGGTCCGCGACGGGCAGCTTGTCGCCCGGCCGTCGTTCTTCCAACTCCAAGCCGTGCGCAAGGCCCGCACCGCCGGCACCCCGCTGCACCTGATCACGCACGAGGACGTGCTGATCTTCCGCCGCCCCGAGGCGAGAACCCGAGTTCAGGGATCCTGAAGGGCGCCAGCCGGGGCGGGGTAGTCGCGTGAGGATACCCACCCGCCGACGCCAGAGCCTCGACGCCGGTGTCCAGTCTCCAACCCTTCTGCCGATTGCCGTAGGCGGGAAGATCCCCACCCTCGGCCCCGCGGGCTTCGCCCACCTCGATTCGGCCGGCACCACCGCCGAGCTACGCCTTCACGTGCACCCGCATGCCTCAACCCCCGGTCGTCGCCCCGAAGGCGCCAGCCTGATCGGCGCCCCTACCGACAAGGACCCGACGATGCCTTCCACACGCCGTACTCGTGCCACGGCTGCAACACCGGCCGCAGAACCGAAAAGGCCAGCATGGACCGCAGACCAGATCCGTGATCTGGGCCTAACCACTGACCTCGCCACCGCCGCCGAGATCCTCGGCATCTCACGGTCAGCGGCCTACAAACTGGCCCGCCGCAACGCGTTCCCCGTGCCACTGATCCGCGCCGGCGCCCACTACCGGGTGCCGATCCCACCGATCCTCGCCGCACTACACCTGACCCACGACAGCCCAAGCGACCACGACGCTGAACGACACCACGATCTGCCACCGCTTCAGCCACGCCACCTGCATAAGCGTCGGCGACGTGACCCTTAGCCCAGGCAAACAGACCGATATCGGGACGCGGCGACGGCTGGACCTGGCAGCGAAGCATCGGCGAGCATCCCAGCCTCGGAATCCCGGACCCCGCCAACAGGATGCATCCGACTTCCGTCGGCCGCGTGCACCCTCGCGGAGAGCGGGATCCCACCCGTCGGCGCGGGATCCGCGGGACTTGATCGTGCCCACCGGTCATGCGTGGATGTCGATCGACCAAACCGATGCACCACCCCACGTTCGAGGAGTCACCACATAGATGCCGAACGGAAGTGTTTTCAAGCGATGCGGCTGCCGCGACCCGGAGACGGGCAAGCCGTTAGGCAATACCTGCCCGAAGCTGCGCCGCCCGAACCGGGCCTGGAACTCCGCCCACGGCCAATGGGCCTATCAACTCGAACTACCCTCGACCTCTGACGGCCGTCGGCGGCAGTTGCGCCGTGCTGGTCTGCCCAGCCACCAGGCGGCCACCGAGGAGGTGGACCAGGCCCGCGCGCTGCTGGCCCTTGCCGGACGCGACCGACGACGCCGCGGCGAGATCGCCGACCTGTTGCAGGCCGCCGTGCGCGCCGGACAGCCCCTACCGGACGTGGATCGCATCCGGCAGCGGCTACGCGGCGACGGACCCCTGGACGACATGCCCACCGTCGGCGAGTACCTCACCCGATGGCTGGCCGAACTGACCGTCGACGCGAACACGGTGCGCGGCTACGAGTCGATCGTGCAAGTGCACCTCGTTCCACACCTCGGTGACATCCCGCTGGACAAGCTGCGCACCGGCCACATCAAGGCCATGTTCGCGGCGATCGAACGCCGCAACGCCGACATCCTCGCCGCCAAAGCCAGCCCCGACCCCGCCGTCCGCAGAACAGTCGCCGGGGTGCGCCCGACCGGCCCGTCAACCCGGCAACGGATCCGCGCCTGCCTGCGCAAAGCCCTCAACGACGCCCTCGCCGAGGAACTGATCGTCGGGTCGAACCCCGCCGCGCTGGTCAAGACCCCCGGTGACCGGCCCGTGCCGATCGTGTGGGAAGCCGAACGCGTGAAGCGGTGGAAAGAAACCGGCAAGGTCCCCGGACCCGTCATGGTGTGGACCGACGAGCAGGTCGTGGAGTTCCTCGACTACGCCAAGGAACACGCCCCCGACTTGTATCCCATGTGGCACTACATGGCCTACCGCGGCCCCCGCCGCGGCGAGGCCTGCGGACTCCTCGACGCCGAGGTCCGCCTCGACCAACGGGAAACGACGATCAACAACCAGATCGCCACCCACGGCTACCAGCCCGTGCAGAAGAAACCCAAGAGCAAGGCGGGCAACCGGGACCTCGCCCTCGACACCGAAACCACCAAAGTCCTCACCGCCTACCGCGCCCGTCGCGCCCAGTGGCGCCTCGCCGCCGGCGACACCTGGCCACACACCGGGCTGTTCTTCGTCCGCCCCGACGGCCACGGATGGCACCCCAACGCCGTCACCCAACGGTTCCGCCGCCTCGTACGCCAAGCCGGACTGCCCCCGATCCGCCTACACGACCTGCGCCACAGCGCGGCCACGATCGCCCTCAGCGCCGGAGTCGACATCAAAGTCGTCTCCGAACAACTCGGCCACTCCACCACCACCCTGACCCGCGACACCTACCAAAGCGTCACCAAAGAACTACTACACCAGGCCGCCGACGCCGTCGCCGACAAGATCCACGGCAGGCGCTCAAAGAGCGCATAGGCGAGGGCACCACTTCGTCTGCCGTTGCCGGGGCTGCCATCGACCTGCGGGTACGGCCGGACGAAGACAAGCTGTGCCTGCTGGTCATCGTCGGCGTTCGCGCCGACAGCACCAAGGAGGTGGTCGCGTTAACTCACGGCCGACCGGATCGTAGGCGGATCTGCTGCGCGCCTGCAGCGGGTCCGTGCGTAGCTCGCGGCGGTACTTGTCGAAGTCGTAGCCGCGATGTGCGTAGATCCGGTCGGGCCGTTGCCGGGGCCTGCCGCGGATGCCCTTGATCCGTGGGACCGTGTCGTCCAGGGGCAGTAGTTGGGTGACGTCGTGGCGGTTGCCTGCGGTCAGGCTCGCGGTGAGAGGGATGCCGCCCGCGTCGGTGATGACCTGGTGTTTCGAGCCTGGCTTGCGGCGGTCGACCGGGCTCGGACCGGTCTTGGGCCACCCTTGAGCGCCCGAACATGAGAGCCGTCGATCACCGCCCGGGACATGTCGAGCTGGTCGGCCGCTCTCAGCTTGCTGAGCAGCACTTCGTGCAGTCGTTGCCACACGCCCGCGTCGTTCCAGTCCCGCAACCTGCGCCAGCAGGTCATGCCTGAACCGAAACCCAAGCTCCTGGGGCAGGTACTCTCAGGGGATCGCGGTGTAGAGCACGAACAGGATCCCGCACAGCACTTTGCGGTCATCGAGAGGCTTGCGTCCCGGGAACCGAGGCCGCCGAGGCGGACGGGGTGGCAGTAGCGGTGCGATCTCGGCCCAGAGCTCGTCCGAGACGATCCACGGCGGCTGCATGCCCCTCCTCACGTTCAGACAGAACGACCCTCACGTCCCGAGGACACGCCCACCATCATTTCGTTAGGAGCTCTTATCCCCTATCCCCCGCGGCGCTGCTCGGCTCGATTGTTGTGACTGGGCGCTGTAGTTGGCACTGGGCAACAGATTGTTGGCACGCGTGGCTCTTGGACTGTCAGAATCGCTTCGCCTCGCGCAGCCCACTACCTCAGCCTGCCTCCGATTGGGCAAGATCTCCATATGCAAGCCCAACCAGCCGCCCGTACGGCCCGCCTCATTGCCTCCTCCATGGCACCTCGTGTTGGCCGTCACTTGCGCGCTGTGCACGAGGCGACTGCCGCGCTGGGACGGCTGGACGCCCACCTTGTCATCGGGGACGAGGACGAACAAATCGCTGCTGCGCAAGCCGACGTCGACCTCGTCATCTTCGATGGGCACGGCTACCTCGACGAGGTCCGGATCGGCCGACTCTCGGTGACGAAGCTGCGAACTACTACAAAGGGCGTGACAGCGCCGGGCTTCGTGCTCGGCTGCTGCTGGGGCGCCGCACAGCCATTCATGAATGCCCTGGCTGCGTGCCTCGATGCGCCGACGGCACTCCTCGGATGCGATGGGATCGCCAGATTCGAATACGCCGAACCTCTGTTCGTCGCCCTGCTCCGCCAGCTTGCCAACTGCGCACCAGAACGACTGAGTCCTGAGGGCATGAAGAAGATCATGAACATGTCGCTGGCTACGGTCACCGCCGCGCATCCTCACCGCGATTGGGCTCGCTGGCAGGTCATGCAGTTGACCCCAGGAGACTGAGGTGCCGTACCGATTTGCTAAGCCCGAACGTCGGTGAGTAGCCGGCAGGCGGCGTCGGCGTGGGGCCAGTGGCGCTGCCGCGCGGTCAGGTGCCGCGAGCAGCGTGGCGGCGAGGTCGTCACTGGGCCTGATGTTGCCCTTGATGGTGATTCGGGGCGCGACCGGTTGATGTCGTCATCGGCGCGCCGCAATGGGTCGGGCGACGTGAATCGCCGCCAGGGCCAAGACCAAGTCGATGCGCCGGCGTGGTGCATGTCTGGCCGCAGTTCGCCGGTGAATAGTCCGACGATTTCGCCCTCGGCCAGGCGCCGGGCCAGATAATGCGTGGGTTCGGTCAGGCGGGTCGCGTGGAGACCGGGTCGAGGTGCGGCTGGCAGCGTCAGGCCGGGGTAGGCGGGGCCGAGGTAGCAACGGTGGGCGATGCCGGTGGGCGGACGGCAGGTCACGTCCGGCCAGGCTGCGGCTGCGGCGCCGATCGCGGCGCCAGAGTCACCGGGTGCCGGCGGTACGTGCACCTCGTCGACGACGCCGGCCTGGGCGATGAGACCGGCGGCGACACAGTTCATCGCGACTCTGCCGCCCAGGCAGAGCGGTCCGGATCCGGTCAGATGGCGGGCGCGCCGGTGGCGAGATGCAGCATCACCTGCTGGGTGCGTTCCTGCAGTTCGCCGAGGCTGTCGACGATCAGGACCGTCGAGTCGCGTACACCGGATGAGAGGAAGGGTGCACATGGCGTGCGCGCGGTGGTGCTGCACAGGGTGGAAGCGGGCACGCAGGAAACGTTGGGACAGCTCCCGCATCCGGGCTTGGTAGCGGCGGTGGACGGTGGTGAAGCTGCGGGCTCGCGCGAAGGCCCCGGTACGGCTGGCCGGCTGTGTTACTGGGCGGGCAGCTGGCCCAGCGCCGACAGGTAGTAGCGCCCGTCGAAGTTGTACGCCACCGTGGTCACGTCCTGCGGCGACAGGCCCGCCTCTTCGAGCAGCCAGGCGACAGTATGCGCCGGTACGCCTTGCTGTGCTTGACCCCATCGAGGCGTTCCTCCTCACCGAAGCCGACCAGATGGCCGTCGACCAGCAGCGCTGCCGCCACCCAGTCATGCGTGTACGCGCAAGCCCGAGCACCACACTCGCGGTCATGACAGACGCTACCGGCGTGGCCTCCCTTACCCGACAGGTCCAGGGAGGCCACGCCCCTACTCGTCCCCGAGAACCTCTTGCGTACCGAGGTCGGCGATCTTGGTTGGCAGCAGGTATTCCTCGATCTGTTCGGCGAGGTGGAGCGGCCACGGCAGGACGGTGGTGTCCCGAACGTACGGCGCGGCGTCCCGCAGGTCGTGCGCCAGCGCCGCCCAGTGCTCGGGCTGGTCGCCATCCTGGATCCCCGCCACGAGTAGCTCGATGAACTGCGGGTTCCACACCTGGGCCTTCGGCTTCGGGGCGACGAGCTTGCCGTTGTGCTCGCCGGGGATCAGCTTCGACACGCCCTTCAGCGCCCCGGAGTGCGTGCTGGGCTTGCCCGTGGTGCTGCCGTACACGCGATGGACCAGGAACCGCCACAGGCCCTTGGGCTGGCCTGTCTCATCATCGGTCACTCCGTAGCACTCTGTCCCGCCCCGGGTTTGATGGAGACATCGAAACCTGGGAGGAACACCAGCGATGCCTGCACCGAAGAAGTACAACGATGAGCTGCGTGAGCGTGCGACCCGGTTGGCGGTCGAGGCCCGTCGGG
>NZ_RAQQ01000036.1 GCF_003610785.1 Micromonospora globbae | reverse complement strand
GCATCAATCGGCTCAAACGCCACCGTGGTCTGGCCACTAGGTACGACAAGCTGGCCGTCCGCTACGAAGCCACCATCCACGTCACCGCCATCAACGAATGGCTACGCGCACTTCGAGACACGACCTAAGGCCTACACCCGGCGCGCGTGACTTCCCGGAATCCCCGCGCACCCCCCCGACCGCACCACGGCTGTTGTCACACCCCGCCGCTACCTTTCGTGCGCGGCCTACAACACAACGTCAACCTGGGGAGGGTGGCATGACTCGACGTAAGCGGCGGCGGGGCAAGCGCAGCAACGCGGCGACGCTCGCCGCGATCGGCGGATGCCTGCTCGCCGTGTCGGCCGTAGTCCAGGTCGTGCGCGAGCACCCGGTCATCGCCTCCCTGATCGCGCTCGCCGCGCTCGCCGGCCTGACCGCCTGGCTGTACCTGCGCTGGGCACGCGCACGGCAGATGGCCGAGCACGAACGCAACGTGGCAGTCACCGACCACATGACCGGGCCAGAGTTCGAGCAGTTCGTCGCGCGGCTGATGCGCGCCAGCGGATACCGCGACGTCATCGTCTGCGGGGGCTCCGGCGACATGGGCGCCGACGTGATCGGGCAATCGCCGTGCGGCCGCCGGGTGGTGGTGCAGTGCAAGCGGTACAGGGGCACGCTGGGCAGCCCACACGTCCAGCGGTTCGCGGGAACTGCCCGCGACATCCATCGCGCTGACGTCGCGCTGCTGGTCACCACCGGCCGCCCGACCGCCCAAGCGCGGGAGGTGGCGCTGCGCTGCCGCATCATGCTCGTGGACCGGCCAGCGCTGGCCCAGTGGGTCAGCACACAAGTGCTAGACCTCAAGCACTGAGGCAAATGGCGGCACGGGAGCGTCGGGCTCGTCGATCAACGAGCAGCGCGCTGCTCGGCGACGACGGCCTCCCAGATGGGCCTGGTCGACCGGGACGGGAGGCGGATGAGTCAACGCCACACCCGCCTCGATCTGCCCAAGAAGGCTTCCCGCTTGCGCGACATGGGCGTGCGCCATCCAGGTGCAGCGGGAGTGCGGCGGCGGCGTCGTCGGGCACCTCGGCGGCGACGGCCGACCACGAAAGCTGGGCTAATTAGTTGCCCGTTGCGGCCGTGCCGGAGCGGATCAGTGGGCTGCTTGGAGTCTGCGACGGGGTGCGGTATGTCTTGATTGCCCGCTCGGGCCAGAACCCCAACAGCGTCTTCATTTGGCTGACCTGCCGGACGGCACCGGCGGCGGATACGGTCCCGCAGTTGTAGTCGACCCTTACCGTGACGTTGGTGTCGTCCGGGTAGCCAAGGATGACCTGATATTGATCATGACCCGCGAGCGTGCAAGCGTTGCTTTCAAGGTCGGCCGGGTCGAGCGTGTTCAGGTAATCGGCCAGCCCGTCCACCTTGTCAGCTGCTAACGGGATCGGTTGATGCAGTGAGTACTGGGCTCCGGGGCGCGGAAATGAGTACACGCACAGCAGCGCCGTTGAGCTTCCCTCGGGCACGAGGTCACCGTTGCGGCTGGCCTTGGTGGGTGCGTTCTTAACATATGTGGCAGGACAGGTGGGTGGGCCGGGCTGCTTCACGGCCGCGATGTCATCCTCGGCCCCACATGCCGCCAGCAAAACGACAAGCCCTGGGATGACTCCCATCCGGACGATCAGCGATAACCCATGAAAACTGGCTGCCATCGCGCCCCTTCGATTTCGAGTAAGACCGCTGCTCAGGCGCCCAACTTAGAGTTGGGCGCCCGAGATGGTACTGGAGGTTAGGCGATCACTGGGTCAGCGGGGTCGCGGCCAACGGGCCACCAACGACCTCGTCCAAATCCGCGAAGTACAGATAATAAGGGGCGTTACCCCCCGCAGTGACAGTTCCCTTGGCCCGCACGCCATCTCCGTCAAGCGAGAAGACCGGCCCACCGCTGTCCCCGTCCTGACCGGCCGCGAGGTGGTCGATCTGTTCCACCAGACCCAAATCGTTCATATATGTGAGATCGCCATCGGAGTCCACGCCCTTGATCGTGTACTCTCCGCCTTGGGTCTTAAGGCCGCAGATGGTACCGCTCCTTGACCCCGAATGGCAAAGCAATTCATTGACCGTCCGGTAACCCCAGCTATGCACTGGCTTTCTGATTGTGGTGTTGACCCCGCCATCGTAGATCCACGCCTCTCCGGGGGCGTCGATTAGCAGGACATCATGTTCCCAGTCCTCTTGATAGACCGGGCCGATCTCCGCAAAGTAGGCATCGCCGTCAAAGTGGCCGTTGTAGGCTACGTCCGGTGCTGTCATGCAATGCGCTGCGGTAAGCATGTACGTCCGCGAATTCTTCGCCACGGTGAACCCGGTCGTGCACCAGTCCGACCTTTTCTCTAGGTCACGCCACGTTTCGAACTCTGCGCCCCCACTCCACGGCGAAAAGTCGGACTCCCGGCTCAGCGGGTTGATGGGTGCCGTCGCGGTGGTCATCTTTACCGGCACGCCCAAGTTCAGGCCGGCCACCAAGGTGTCCGCGTCTTTACTGGTCAGGCCCTTGCTGGCCAGCTTGGCCCGCATCTTCTCGGCGGTTGCGGGGGGCATACGTTCCACGTGCAACCCAGACCCGTCGTCCAGCGTTCCGATCGCCTGGATGTTGCTGTGCCCCAGCTTATCCGCAGCCGCCAGTTGTGCCTGCGCCCGATGCAGCTCAGCGCGTGAGAAGGCAGCCATCTTTACCGTCACGGGCCCAATCCGACGGGCGTCGGCAACCGCACTGGCCATGGCGGCCGGCAGTGAGCCTTTGTAATACAACGTGACGCCATCTCCCTCGTACGCCACGCCAGCGTAACCCGAAGTACGTGGCAGCTTCACAGCGGCCTCGAGTAGCGCTTGCGCCGCTGGGTGCAGCTTTTCCTGACGACGCATTTCGGCGAGCAGTTCCGGGCTCTGACTGTCGGTAAGTTGCGGGTCGTTGGCTGCTGGTGCGGGCGGATCCGCCCGCACGACACCAGGCGTGATCGATAACGCCAGTAGCAAAGCGCCGAAGGATATTGCGAACCGTCGACGAGACCGGCTTCGTGTCATTACCTCTCCTCACGTTGACGCCGGAAGCAATAAGGCATCCGACTCCGCGTCGTTTTTAAGCCTGGACACTCGACAATCCGGGGTAGCGCACAGCCGAATATCCGCCACAATCACACGACAGACACCAGAAAATCCAATGTACGGTGGCGCATTGGGCCGGATTGCTAATCGATTTACCCCGTGTTCCGGTGCCAGGACAACGACGCCTTAATGTGCTGGCTTTAAGCTAGCCGGCCATTTCACTGATGTCAATGCCTGACGTAACGGTGCCGTCACCCGTGCATCGATCGTGAGAAGCGCCAGCCGTGGCCATCACGATTCGCCGATCCGCTTATGGACCGGCCGATCCCCCTTTTCCTCGCCCCAGGGGCGTGGTGGTGAGCGCGGGCGCTGGTGGAGTCCACCGGCATGTCCCAGGTGATCCGTCCCGCCGCGTCGGCCAGGGTCTGCAACGCGGTCAGCAGATGCTTCCAGGTGCCGTCACGCTGCCACCTGCGGAACAGGGCATACACCGTCGATCCCCATCCGTACTGCCGTGGCACGTCCCGGGCGTCCGTCGTCTGTTAGGAGGTGAGGTCGATGAAGCCGACGTCGATGGTGGTGTCGCTGCCGGCGGTTACGTCGATCACCGCGCTGTTGCCGGCGTCGATGCCGCCGTAGATGTCCCGCTGAACTGTGACGATGTCGGAGTCGGTAGCGTCATCGCCTACATCGGGAAGGGTGAAGTCGAGGTACTGGGACTCGATCTGCACTTGGACGATGTACGGGCCGGGTTTGAGGGCCGCTGAGTAGGTCCCGTCCGGGTTCAGCACGGCCGTGATCTCCGTCGGATCCCCGTCGACAGGGGCCTGCGGCAGGAACAACAGGGTACGGACGCCGGCCGTGGCCGGCTCGTCGGAGTCCCGTTGTCCGTCGCGGTCCTGGTCGATCCACAGGCTGCCGCGGATGGTGCCCGGTTCGACGACGGCGACGCTGGCCTGCGCCGTGTTGTTGGCCGTCGACACCTCGCCGTCGACCGGGCGTACCGTTGCGGTGGCCGTTTGCGTCTCACCTGGCGTGCCGCTGTCCACCCTCGCGCGGAGCCAGGCCGGTTCGAGGACCTGACCAGGGCGGATGGGGCCGCGGTGCACGCAGTAGTAGTCCCCGAAGCCAGGCGCCGGGTTGAGCAGAACCTGACAGTCCCAGTCACCCTGAGGGAATCCGGCCGTCGGCGTCATCGTGGGCGGAGGTGGCGCGGATGCGGGCGGTGATTTCGACGAGGCTGACGCTGGCGACGACGACGAGGCCGTCGACGGAGATGGGTAGGAGGTAGGCGGCGCCGTAGCCGCTCTCGCCGTAGCGGGCGGCGACGCCGACGAGGTGCCAGTAGGACACCCAGGCTGCGATGACGGCGATGACGGCGGCGGCGGTGATGCGGATCGCGCCCAGGCACCAGCTCATGGAGGACGCGGGAGACCAGCTCGACGGTGAGCAGCAGCGCCAGGGGCGGCCAGACGGCGATGATCTGGCTGATGGGGTTCGGGCGGGCGTGCAGGACGTTCGCCGCCACCGACGCGGCGACGCCGAGGGGGAGGGTGGCCCGTACCGCCCACCGCAGCCTGCGTAACTGCGTGCCGGTCATGGTGTTCACGGCGGTGGGCGTCGCGACCGAGACGCCTGCCGGTTGTGGCGTGCTGCTCATCGCGCCGGCCTCTCGGCGAGGCGACGCGGGGCGCGTCGGGAGCGCACCTCGGTGATGAGCCGGTCGGCGAGGGCGAGGGTGTCGTCGCTGGGTTCGGCGTCGATTTCGGCGAGGCGTTGGGTCAGGGTGCGGCGCAGCCCGCGGATGGCGTCCAGGTCGCCGAGTTGGGCGTGGGCGTGCATCGCTTGCTGGTAGAGCTGTTCGTTGTAGGGGTGGTGTGGCAGGGCGGTGGCGCAGACGGCGGCCTGCTGGTCGGGTTGGTCGGTGAGTTCCTCGAGCAGCGCGGTGACGGCGTCGAGGGCTTCGCGTTGCACGGCGTGGCGGTGGGGTTCGAGCCATTCGTAGTCGCAGCCCTCGGCGAGGGGTCGGTAGGTGTCGACGGCGTGCCGGAGCGCGTGGAGGCGCTCGGCGTGGGTGCCGGTGGTGGCGCGCACGGCGGCGCGCAGCCGCCACAGGTCGATGTCGAACCGGTCGGGGTTGAGTTGGTAGCGGTGGTGGAGCCGGGTGATGTAGGTGCCGGGGCCGGCGTGGTGGCGGAGCACGGCGCGCAGGTCGGAGATGTAGGTGTGCAGCCGGTGGGTGGCTTTGCTGGCGGGGGCGTCTGGGAGGAGGTCGTCGAGGATCGCCTCGGCGGGGGCGTCGCCGCCGCACACGGCCAGGTAGACCAGCAGTTCCATGGACTTGGCGCGCAGCGGCCGCGGGGGGTTGGCGCCGATGATGGCTGGCCGGCCGAGCACCGTCACCTCGACCCGGTCGCGAGAGGACACCAGCGCCGCCGCGCCTGCCGTGGACGCGGCGACCGGATCCTGCACGGGTTCGGGCGATGGCCGGACAGGGAGGATTCCAGCGTTGGCGGCGGGGTGATCGATGCTGGTGGGATGCTCGTTCGCCTCGCCGACGGTTCGGTGGGCGTTGGCCGTGGTGCTGGCGGTGCCGGTGTGAGGGCTGGCGGCGGCCGTGTCCGCGCTGCCGTCTGGGGGTTTCGGGTGCGCCGGGCCGGTGATGCTGTCAGCGGCGGGCGCGACGGTCGCGTGGGCTGGTCGCGCCGGGGGTGCGGACGGTGGTGCGGTGTCGGCAGCGGGTGCCGGGGTCTCGCCGGTGTGGGATTCCGCCAGGGCCGCCAGGATGTCGATGGTGTCGGTGGGGTTGAGCACGGCGAGCCGGCCGATGTCGGCGGGATGGGTGCCGTGGCCGGCGTCGCTGTCGCCGCGGCGGACGGTGCCGTCGTCGCCGACGACGGCGATGTCACCGTGAGGCCAGGCGCCGAGCAGCACACCATGTATGTCCAAGCGGTGGCCTTGCGTGAGCAGTGCGGCGACGCGCGCCCGTTCATGGCGGCCGGCCGCGTCGGCCAGCAGCATGAGCGGCGCGAGGGCTTCGTCGTCGATGCCGGCGGCCCGCAGGTCGGCGACGGTGTCGACCTCGTGCTGGTAGACCAGCCGGGTCCGGTGCATGGTCTGTTCCTCGAGAATATCCAGGGCTTCGCTGAGGTCGGCGGTGACGGTCAACCTCGGGGTGCGGGGCAGGCTGCTGGCGGCAGCGCCCAACAGGGCTGCCGCGGTCGTGACGGGGATGACCACGCGGGTACGGGCGCCGGGATGCTCCTCGCCGCCGGCGGCGAGGGCAGCGGCGAGGAAGCCGCGGGCGGCGGCTTCGGCGCCCGGCCCGGTCAGGCCGAGTCCCGCCAACGGCCACGCCAAACGGGGATCGAGGGCCGGCGCCACCGGCACGGCGACATCCGTGATGGTCGCACCGCCATCGGTGCGTCTGTCCGAGTCGGAGACGAACTCAGCCCGGCCGCTGCCGTCGACCGGTGACGGACGGCTGTCGCCGGGCCGCTGGTCGCGGCGGGGATTCGTGCCCCGGGCGGGGTGGGATGCGCTGGCGGCGGCGTGGAGTCCGCGTCGGATGGCTCGGATCGCGCGGGGCATGGGCGCCAGGTCAGGGTCGGACGTGTGTGATCGATCGGACGGCGGGCGGGTGCGGTAGCGGCGTTGCCGGTGCGCCCAGACCAGAACGACCGCGGTCGTGATCGCCACAGCCAACCCGCCATCAACCCAGCCACCGGGGAGCCAGACGCCGTCACCGGATCGCCGCGGGCGGCTTGTGTCACCCGCGCCGGGAGTGGGGGTGGTGGCATCACCGGCAGGGCCGACGCCGGTGGGCGTCGGGCTCGCCGTCGCGGCACCGCCGGCGGGAGCGTGCGACGCGGCGCTGGCGGATACTCTGTCGCCCGGGGCAGCGCCGATCTCGGGTGTGGCCGCTTCAGCTCCGGCCGGCGGTCGAGCGGGAGCTGCAGGGCGGGAGCCTCCGGCGGGTGCAGCGGCGGCGGGCAGGTCAAGCGTCCAGCCCGGGTAGATGAGGTCCGGGTCGCGCAGGACGCCACCGACGCCTGGGAAGCGGGCGCCGCGGTTGAGCGCGAAGATCTCCGGCCAGCGGTCCGCGTCCCCGAGGCATCCCTGCGCGATGCTGGACAAGGTATCGCCGCGGCGAACCGTGTAGGTCGCCCTCTTACCGTCGGCATCTTGGCGGAAGGAAACCGCCCGCGCGGCAGCGAGGTCGCTGCCGGCGGTGGCGTCCGGGCCTGAAGGGCCCGGGCGGTGCGTCTCCTCGACGGCGATGCCGGTGGGGGTGTCGGCCTGAGCGGGCGTCGCCGCAGCCGCGGTGCTTACGGCGGTCGCGCCCAGCACGGCCGCCGTCAGACCCTGCAACGGCCCGGGTACCCGCACGGTCGGCAGCCACCGCAGCAGACGAGCAGCCCGCGTATACACGCGGACGGTGACCGCGGCGGCGACCAACCCCCACAACAACCACGCCGCGATGTAGGCGAGCCCGGCAAGGAAACCGGCGCTCAGCGGTTCCTGGACCCAGCCGCGCAGCACGGCCGTCCACGACACCCCCGGGCTCGGCCAGCTGGCCATGCGGACGAGCACCGCCGGTACCGCGACGAGCAGCACAGCGACCGCCGTGCCGCTGGCGATCGACGCGCTTGTGCTTCTCATCGTCACTCCCACCGGGCGTTCACATGGACACCACCAGCGACAGCAGGCCAGCCTCGGGGCCTCGCAGCGCTTGATGTGGATCGACCGTAGGGCTGCCAACCAGCCGTGGTGTCGGGGGTTACGGCGTCTGACGGGACCTCACACGGCCTCACACGACCTCACAACCGCAGCTCACCGAGCCACCGACCCAAGCGGCCCGCGGTGCCGAACCGGTCTGCGCCTTCTCTCCGTCATGCCGCAGGAACGGCGTGGGGAGCCCGATTCTCGGGTGATCGGATCACGACGAAGACGGGTCGCCGTGCCTCAAGCCTGCCGGTGGGTAGGGAAGGGAGAGATGGCCTCTGTCCCGATGGCTTGCGGCGCTGCCGGCGGGAGGGCGCGACGTCAGGCGCGGTGGGCATCCGCCCGTGGCAAACGGGAGGACCACTCCTGTTCGTCGCTGCCGACCCAACCTGGTCGCCCCGGTTGCAGGCCCGCGGCGGTGAGACGGCGGATGTAGCCCTCGCGTAGCTCGTGAGCCGCGTGGTGCTCGCCAAGCGCGGTGAGGACGTTCACCGCACGGGTGTGCAGGTCGGCGTTGTAGGGGTCGATACGGATGGCAGCCTGCAGCAGTTCAACCGCGCGGCGGGTGTCAGGGGCGGTGTCGGCCAGGGCCACATGGGCGTCGATGACGTGCCGGCGGAGGGTTTCCCGGATGGGGTCCAGCCAGGGCCAGGTGCGTCCGGCAGCGAGTTCGTCGGGGTAGGCGTCGATGACCGCCTGCCACGCGACCGTGGTGTTGGTGACGGCGGTGCCGGCGTGCTGGATCGCCTCGTGCAGGCGCCACAGGTCGACCTGAACCTGGGCGGGGTTGAGGCGGTAACGGTCGTCAGTGTGATCGACGACGTTCAGCCCGCAGGCGTCCCGAACAGCACCGCGGAGTTCGCTGAGGGTGGTGTAAAGCCGGCCGGTAAGGGACCGACGAGGCACGCCCGGCCAGAGGGCGTCGATCAGCCGGCGGGTGTCGGCGCCGTCGCGGTGGGCAGCGAGGTAGACCAGAACCTGGACGGCAGCGCTACGCCTGACGGTCAGGGGTTGACCGTCGATGAGCAGTGTCGGTTCGCCCAGCACACGCAGCTCCAACCGGCGGCCGTCGGCGGCATGGGGGAGGGGGTGGTGTGGGGTGGCCTGCCGTGGCACCCGTCGGGTCGTCACCGGCTGGTGGGGGGTTCTGTGCGCTCCGGCCGCGTCGGGTGGTGCATGGGTGTGGGCGATCACGGTGAGAAGGTCGGCGGTCGCGACCTGGTCCAGGACGCACGAGCGTGGCCCGGGCCAGTCGGGGCGGCGCGGATCATGGAGGTGGCCTGAGGGGTCAGCCTGCCACGTCGGCCCGGCAGGCCATCTGCCCAGCACGACAATGCTGCCGCGGCTCCTGGCCGCCGCCTCGGCCAGGGGCGTCACGTCGCGCCGATCGCAGTCGTCCTCGACGATAAGAGCAACGGGCGCTTGGGCGTTCGCGGCTGTCCAGCCCTCGCGTGTCTTGGATTCGCCGCGCGCTCGGCTCGGCGGGGCGGCGGATACGACGAGGCGGGCTGCCTCGTCGACGGTGTCCACGACCGCCAGCTGTGGCAGCCGTTCGACGAGGGGCTCCGTGTGGGGGCCGAGCAGCCTGGTCAGGGCGGCTCTCGTTATGACCAGGCACGCGGTCGGCTGCCGGTGCGCGGCCAGCAGCACCGTGACCAGAAGGCCCCGTCCGACGGCCAGCGCGCCGGGCCCGGTGATGCCCACGCCGCTGCCCGCAACACCCACGAAGGTATTGATGCCCGCTGCGGGCGCTATCTCGGCGAGCGGGGCGGGCGCGTCGGCGAGGGCTGCCTGCACGGCGGCTGCGGTTGCGGGCAGCGGCGCCAGGTCCGGGTCCTCGCGCCCGAGCCGCGCAGGTGGGTGGGGCTGGTAGGCGCGGCGGCGGCGCAGCCAGACAAGGGCCGCCGCGGCGTTGACCTGCTCGGCGACTTCACGGGGCAGCCACCCACCGGGCACCGCGATCCCGTCATCGCGCTGCGCCCTGCCCTCGTGCTGGGCGGCCCCGCTGTCACCAGGACTGTCGAGGGTTCCCACCGGCACGGGAAGCGGTGGCGCCGGGATGGTCACGGCGTTCGCGCCAACACCGAGAACGGCAGCTCCGGCCATCCCGCTGGCGGTTGCCTGCAGGGGCGTCGGCAGTGGCAGGCGCGCCAGCCAGCGCGCGGTAGCGCGGATGCGGGCCAGGATCCGGACGGCGACGGTGTAGGCGAGCACAAGCCATCCCAGCCAGGCCGCGATGGTCAGCGCGGCGGTCAGGGTGCGCTCGGTCAGCGGCTGCTGCACCCACGCCCGCAGCTGCTCCCCCGTCGGCCACCCGGATATCGGTGGGCCGAGCAGGGACAGCAGCAACACCGGCGGGCCGGCCAGGAGGCCGAGGACGATCAGCAGCGACATCAGCTGCCGCGGCCACCGCACCCCTACCGACCCCCAGCTGTCGGTGTACCGACCGGGAGCACCGATGGGGGCTGTCCGGCGGGCGCGAGTGGAGCGGGCCGGATGATGCGAGTCCACAACCGGGCCGCCCACCACACCGCGACAGCGACGGCATAGGTGACGCCGATAATGCCGGTGGCCTGATCACTGACGATCGCCGCGGTGATCACGGCGAGGGGGGCGGCGAGGATGAGACGGAACATCAGCGGCGCGACCAGCGCCATCACGACTCCGACACCGAGCAGCAGCCCACCGACACGGCCGGCGACGTCGATCCACAGCAGCATGTCGGGCCACCGTTCGGCGGTCAGCGAGTACTGCACCAGCCCCATGCCCAGCGTCGCGGTGACGACCGAGCCGGTCGGCGCGGCCAACAGCGCCGACCAACCGCCGTGCGGGACACGCCACTGCCGCGCGGCGACCACCGACATGCCGACAGCCGCCACCGCGATCGGGGTGATCGGCCACAGCGCCCAACTCAGAAACCGGCCCACCGGCTGACCGAAGTACTGGCTGGCGACCACCGCGTAGAGACCGGCGATCGCCGTCCCGAGCGACACCGCGGCGAGGATGCCGATGCTGACCCTCCCGCCCTCAGTGCGGGTGCCGGGTGTGGGGCTGCGGGCAGCGATCAGGGACCCGAGCACAGTGCCAGCCGCGAGGCATGCCAGCAGCGCCATCACAGCGGCCATCGTGAACTCGCCCCAGTTCAGGTCCACCCAGAAGTAGACGTTCAGCGTGCTGTGCTGCTCGGCGGTCATGAGGCACTGCCAGATCAGCGCCAGCGACGCGAAGCCCGATATCGCGACCGCGACGGCGCGCCGCACCGGCGGCACCTCTACCTCCACCCGGTCGACGGCTCCATGGTCGGTGGCGCCGGCGTCCGCAGCCCCCAGCACGGCGGCAGATGCGGGATCCGGCACGACCACGGGAGTGATGCCCGTGCCCGCGGCGATGGCTTGGGCCAACTGGGGTAGGTGAGCGCTGCCGCCGACGCAGTAGACGCCCGCAATGTCGGCGACGGTCAGCTCGGCCGCCGTAATCGTCGCTTGGGTCAGCTGCGCCACCCGCCGCAGCACCGGTCCTGCCGCCTGCTCGAGCATGCCGCTGCTCGCGACCACCGGTGGCCGGTCGGGAAGCGGCACCGTGACAGCCGGGTGAGTGGCCAGAGCCTCCTTCGCGGCGCGGACGCTCTCCACCGTCGTTGACCAGGCTGCGCCGTCGCCGGGCACATCCGGGCCTGTGAGAGCGGCGGCCAGGGCTTCGTCGATGGCGGTGCCGCCGGCGGCCGCATCGCCGAGAGTCGCCAACACCTCGAAACCTGAGGGACCGCGGCGCAAAACGGTTACCTCCGCACCCGCGCCCACGTCGCAGACGACGATGAACGACCCCGCCGGCAGGTGCACACCGGTAGCCAGCAGATGCCCGGCAACCGCCACCGGGGCCTCCACCAGACGCGGCTGCGGCAGCCCAGCACGGTGCGCGACCTGCCGCAACCAGGTACGCCGCCTCGGACCCCAGCCCGCCGGCACCACCACCCGCATATCCCGCACCGGCCCACCAGCAACCCGCTCCGCCTCCACCGCAACCCGGCGCAGCGGCGCCGCCGCCACCTCAAGCGCATCCACCGCGGTTCCGTCCACGGTGAAGTCGTCATCGGCAGGACGACGGGGGCTGGGGATCAGCCGGTTCGGCTGCCCTGCGGCGGCCTGCCGCGCCTGCTGGCCCGTCCACACCTCACCGCCGGGCGACACGTAGACCGCGCTGGGCAGGTACGGGACCCCGTCGAACGACAACGACGTTGAGCTGCCATCAGGCCAGGCGAGGACCGCAGCGGTGGTGGCCGTGCCGCAATCGATCGACAGTCGCGCCTCCCCCGCCCGCATACACATAGTCAAACATGAGGATCACGCTCACGTCATCTGCCGATCACCCACAGAGAGCAGACTTGGACCTCGGCCGGGTCAGTGCTATCCCGAAGCGAAACGCGCCGAGCGGGAGTGTGGATCTAACGGTGTTTCCGGCCTGACCTGCCGGGCGTTGTGCCTGGTGAGGAGGGTGCCGTGATGACCGCGACACTGAACGACCAGACCGGACGTAAGAAGCGGGCGGAGCCGTCGGCGGAGGCGAAGGCCGCCGCCGAGTTGGTCCGGGCCGCGAAGGAGCAAGGGCTGTCGTTGACCGGCCCGGACGGGCTGCTCAAGCAGCTGACCAAGACGGTCCTGGAGACCGCGCTCAACGAGGAGATGACCGAGCACCTCGGCTACGAGAAACACGACCAGGCTGGTGCCGGGTCGGGCAACATCCGCAACGGCAGCCGGTCGAAGACGGTGCTGACCGACACGTCGGGTCCGGTGCAGATCGACGTGCCGCGGGACCGGGCCGGCACGTTCGAGCCGCAGATCGTGCGCAAGCGGCAGCGGCGCCTGTCGGGGGTCGACGAGGTGGTGTTGTCGCTGTATGCCAAAGGCCTCACGACCGGGGAGATCAGCGCGCACTTCGCCGAGATCTACGGGGCTTCGGTGTCGAAGGAGACCATCTCCCGGATCACCGACAAGGTCATCGAGGAGATGGCCGACTGGTCCCACCGACCTCTCGACGCCATCTACGCCGCCGTGTTCATCGACGCCATCGTGGTCAAGGTCAGGGACGGGCAGGTCGCGAACCGACCGATCTACGCCGCGATCGGAGTCACCCTCGACGGGGACAAGGACATCCTCGGCTTGTGGGCCGGCGCCGGCGGTGAGGGCGCCAAGTTCTGGATGAGCGTGTTGACCGACCTGCGCAACCGGGGTGTGAAGGACGTGTTCTTCCTCGTCTGCGACGGCCTGAAGGGCCTTCCCGAGGTGGTCACCAACGTGTGGCCGCAGACGGTGGTGCAGACCTGTGTGATCCACTTGATCCGCAACACGTTCCGGCTGACCTCCCGCAAGTACTGGGACGAACTGAAGCGCGACATCAAGCCGATCTACACAGCCGTCAACGCTGACGCCGCTCGGACGGCGTTCGACGACCTGGCCGACAAGTGGCGTGGCCGGTATCCGGCGGTGATCCGACTGTGGGACAACGCCTGGGCGGAGTTCATCCCGTTCCTCGACTACGACCTGGAGATCCGCAAGGTCATCTGCTCCACGAACGCGATCGAGTCGTTGAACGCCCGCTACCGGCGGGCGGTCAAGGCCCGCGGCCACTTCCCCAACGAGCAGGCCGCGTTGAAGTGTCTGTACCTGGTGACCCGATCCCTGGACCCCACCGGAGCAGGCAGAACCCGATGGACGATGCGCTGGAAACCCGCCCTGAACGCCTTCGCCATCACCTTCAGCGACCGCTTCCCAGCCGCTGAGACCTACTAACCAAGATCGCCGGAAACACCGTTAGCGAGACAGCCCCCGCCGAGCGGCGGGAATCGGCGTGGCAGGAGCTGCGTATGGCGCGTGTGGAGGGCCGCTTCGACGGGGCTAGGTGGCGGAGCTGGTGGCTGTGCCAATCGTCGTGCCGGGGAACGGGCGCCTGGGGCCGGAGACGCGGTCCTCGGTCACACCCGCCTCGCCCTTCGCGGACTGCTTGGTGGCCGTCCGCGCTGGAGCACACGGGCGTCAGTTGCCGGCGACCTGGTGACCGCGCCAGGGCCGCAAGCGGCGCCGTCGCGGTTGACCGGGAGATGATCCGTGGTTTGGACGTTGCGGACTATGGCCCTGTCGTCGACCCGCTCCGGGTGGGAGTGGTGGTAGGGCTTGGAGTGCTGCTTGTCGACGGGGATGGCGGCGGCGTGGGGGAGTGTGTGGGGCTGGGTGTGGTGGGGGTCGGACTTGGCTGGGAGCTGGTCGGTGTGGGGGTCGGACTTGGCTGGGAGCTGGTCGGTGTGGAGGTCGGTCGGGGCCGGGTAGGCGATGGGGTGGGCCGGGGCGACGGGGTCGGACGGGGTGTCGTCGTGGGCGGTGGAGCCGACGGCGACGCAGTCGGCGCGGGAACCGCCGGGATCACCCGGGTCGCGGCGTAGAACCGTGACCACCAGACGGGGGAGATCTTGACAACGTCGCCGGTGGTGGGCGCGTGGATCATCTTGCCGTCGCCGATGTACATGCCCATGTGGTGGATGGTCGTCCAGCTGGAACCTGAGGCGAAGAAGACGAGATCGCCGGGGAGCAGCATCCTGCGATCGACGGTGCGGCTGCGGGTGGCGTTGTACTGATCCCGTGACACCCGCGGCAGCTGGTCATAGTCCGCGCCGCGGGATCGGTACGCGGCCCAGATGAGGCCGGAGCAGTCGTAGCGGCTCGGGCCCTCCGCTCCCCACTCGTAGGGTTTGCCGAGTTGGGCGCGGGCGAAGCGGACGGCCGCAACGGCGCGGGGGTTCGCGACCATGCCGGCGACCGCCTCGCCGTCGGTCATGCTGGGACGCAACAGTTGCTCGGCGGCCTCTCGTTGCCGTTCGAGCGCTGCGATCTTGTCGGTGTTACGCCGTTTGAGGTTCAGTAGTTCGGCTTCCTTCTTCTTGAAGGTCGCCTCGGCTGTCGTGTAGGTCGTGTGGGCGGCCTGCGCGGCGCGCACTGCAGCGGTGTGCGCGGCGCGAGCCTGCTGCTCCGCCGCTTGCGCGCGCAGCAGATCACGGGCGGTCCCTTCCGAGTCGCCGGCACGTTGCTGCCCTTTCTGAAGGCGGATCAGAGCGCCGACATCCTGCACGTTGGAGCCGATCTCGCCGGGAGGTAGCTCGGCCGCTTGCTTCATCGCTTCGACGGCAGTTGAGCCCATGTCCTGCTGCGCGTCTCGGAGGGCGGCCTGTGCGACTTGGAACTGGCGTTCGGCCTCCTGCGCCGCGGTAGCGGTCCGGGTCTGCTCCTGTTCGAGCGTCAGAAGCTGTTCGCCGAGCGTGGCCAGCTCCGTCTCCTTGGCCACAATCTGGGCAGCGAACGGCCCTAGGCTGGCCGGGGTTGCCGTCCCCGGGGTGGGAGGGGATGCGCCGGCGCCGGGAAGCTGAATGGGCCCGGAGGGAACCGGCCTGGCGCCCGTGTCTGGAATGGTGCTGGGTAGGCCGGGGTCGGCGTATGCGGGCGCCGTCATCGCCGCGGTTGCGGTCGTGGCCAGGAGGGCCGACCAGAGGATGGGGCGAAGAACTGCCAGGCGTGGTTCCGGTCGCCTCGTCTGCCAGGCCCTGTGCCTCTTCGCCATAACGCTCCAATGCAGGGTTTCACCGGCGGACGTGCAGGGGCGCGGCAGGATCGATGCGGGGGCCACCGACCCTGCCGCGCATCTACTAGTCGGGGATAGTAGTTTGCTCGCAGGAGAGATCACCACCCTCGACCTGTATGCCCCGGACACGTGCCCTGCCTGAACCAACCGTCACGGTAGGACGGCCACGTCGTGCCACAGTTGGCCCCGTCACCCTCGGTCACCTTCGGCAGGGCTGCAGGCAGTTCGAGGCGGATCGCCAGCGTCGGATCTCGAAGCGGACTCCTCGTGCGCCGGATGTGATCATGCCGGGCTTCCCAGGTGCGCCTTCCAGAAGGCGTGGGTAGGCCCGGCGTCGGCCGGAGCGGCTGGTGGCCGTCAAACTACTATTGTGAACTAGTAGACGGCGCTCGTGGATCACGGTACCGTCCATCGCTGTCCACCGACCCGCCGTCGAAGCCATGCGAGGCTGGTTCGGCTGTTTCAGCGAGAGGTCCTTGTAACGTGTTGTCGCGACTCGGACGCAAAATGCGCAACGGCTTCGTCGCCGCGGCAGTGATTGTCGCAGTCAACACGCTTGCGCCCTTCAGCTCACCAGCGCGCGCGGTGCCCTCCCCTGCCGAGGTAGAGAAGCAACTGGACCAGGCGTGGGAGAAACTCGAACCGGTCATCGAGCAGTACAACAAGGTGCACAGCGAACTCCTCGCGAATCAGAAGAAGTCGAAGCAGCTCGGCGAGCGCCTACGGCCGGTACAGCTGCGTGTGGAGATGTCATTGGGCCAAATTGGCGACATCGCGGCGCGGCAGTACCGGATCCCTCGAGCCTCCGCGGCTAACGCGGTCCTGTCCAGCACGTCGCCTCAGATGATGACGGACCGCCTGGCGCTGCTCAACTACGTGGCCCGCTCCGATGCCGCGAAGGTCGCCGATGTGGTGAAACTGCGTGACGACCTTGCCGCTCAGCGCGCCCAGGTCGAGGCGCTGGTCGCTAAGCAGAAGCGTCTGGACGCCGAGCTGGCAAAGCGGAGAAAGACCATCCAGGCCGAGGTGGACCGGCTGGAGCGCCTTCGTGCGCAAGCCACTGGCGGTTCCAGCTCCGGTGGGTCGCTGCGAATCGGAGCGTGCCCCGCCGTCTCTATCGGTGGAGCGGCAGGCACGGCCGTGCGTACCGCGTGTGCGCAAATCGGCAAGCCCTACGTCTGGGGCGCCGACGGCCCGTCAAGCTTCGACTGCTCCGGCTTGACGCAGTACGCGTGGAAAGCGGCCGGGGTGTCCCTGACCCACTTCACCGGGGCGCAATGGCGTGAGGGAACGCCGGTGGATCGTGCCGACCTGCGGCCGGGTGACCTGGTCTTCTTCTACAGCGATCTCCACCACGTGGGCATGTATGTAGGCAACGGGCTGATCGTGCACGCCTCTCGGGCGGGAGTGCCGGTCAAGATGGCCCGCATGGACAGCATGCCGTACATGGGTGCGCGTCGGCCCTGACGCCGAACCGGAGCTCGTGCTGGCACAGCTCAAGGCAGTGGCAGTGCCGCGAACCTGCGACGTTATGCGCCCGGGCTAATGGCAGTCGTGCTGGCCCAGGGTCCAGAGGGTGACCTCCCCGGGCACCAGGGGGCATGTGCCGCCGATGGCGCCCTGGGTATCGAAAGAGTAGGGTCCTGACGTTCGTTCATCACCCCAAACGGCTGGTCAATAGTGTGCGGGCGTGAACAGGAATCTTCCTCGCCGCTCGCTGCTGGCGGGTGTCGGCACGGCCACCGTCGCCTCGCTGACCGCCTGCCAGGCGGGCCGGGCCACCGCGCCGACGGCGAAGCCGACCACGGGCACCGCTCGGCCCACCGCCGGGCAGCCGGATGAGGCCGCACTCCGGCGGAAGATCGCCAGTCTGCTCGTGGTGGGCTTCCGCGGTGACCGCGTGAACCGCAACGACTGGATTGTTGGAGCGATCGGGGCCGGCCTCGGCGGGGTGATCCTCTTCGACCGCGACCTGGAGACGAAGTCCGAGCGCAACATCCGGTCCCCGCAGCAGGTCACGGCGCTCATCAAGGACCTGAAGGACGCCTCATCGGGTCGGCTCATCGTGTCGATCGATCAGGAAGGGGGCCGGACCGCTCGACTCAACCCGAGCAATGGCTTCCCGTCCACGAGGTCGGAAGCCGAGATCGGGGCGGAGAACTCTCCGTCGGCAACACGCCAGTGGGCTCGCGGCCTGGTCGCCAGTCTTTCGCAGGTCGGAGTCAACCTCAACTACGCACCCGTCGTGGACCTGAACATCAATCCGGAAAGCCGGGCGATCGGAGCACTGGACCGTAGCTTCTCCGCTGATCCGGATGTCGTGGTCAGCAACGCCACTGAGGAGATCCAGACGCACCGCGCTGCCGGCGTCAAGACCTCACTCAAACACTTCCCCGGCATCGGCAGCGCCGCCGGCAACACCGACTTCGAGGTCGTCGACGTCACCACCACCTGGCGACCAGTCGAGCTGGAACCGTTCCGGCGACTGATCCAGACGAACCGAGCGGACTCGGTCTTGGCCGCCCACGTACTCAACAAAAGGTTGGACCCGAACCACCCCGCGTCGCTATCGCCCGCGGTGATCACGGATCTGCTTCGCGGTGAACTCGGCTGGAAGGGGCCCGTGGCCAGCGATGACATGCAGGCGGTTGCCATCACCCGACGCTACGGCGCCACGGAGGCGGTCCACCTGGCCTTGCGGGCGGGTGTCGACTTGCTTGTCTTCGCCAACCAACAGGTGTACGACCCGCAGATCTTCGACAAGACGCTCGACGCGGTGGTCGAGTTGGTCCGTCGCGGGCAGCTGACTGAGGCACGCATCGACGAGTCTGTTTCCCGTGTCGACGCCCTGCGTCCGAAGCGCTGACCGTAACGTCGGCGGGGGCACCAACCGCGCCGCGGTTGGTGCCCCCGCTGAAGCCAGCGATGGCGATCACCAGGCGTGTGAGGGCTTGCGGTCACAGCTGCTAGAGCAGCGACACGTGCACGTGGTCGGTGTGGTTTGAGGGTCCGCTGTAGGACTTCCAGCCCGTGGCAGGGAACCAGATTTGGCGGTTCCAAATGACGTAGTAGATGCCCAGCCGGTCCGCGTTGCGCAGGAGGAACGCGGCGAGGTTGTTGCCGTACATCCGTGTGTCGTTGTTGTACCAGGGGCGGAAACCGCTCCTTTGCAGGGACCAGTCGCAAGCCCTGCCCTTGGGGTGCTCCCATGGTCCTCCGGGGCGGTAGCAGCCAACGAACCGGTTGAATCCCGCTCGCTTGACCTCCTTGTACATGTGCAGGGTCCGTGGAGTGATGCACCCAGATGTGGTCGGGTCATTCTCCGAGCACGACTCAGGTCGCCAGTCTCCGTCGGCCGTGCGCCCAGGAGCGATCCGAGCCACTGGCGATGTCGCGGACACCAAGCCCCCCGTGAAACCCTGACCTCCGACCAGCGCGAGGTCCTTCTCCGCCTCGCGCTTCTGCCGGGCCATGTCGTTGGTGAGCTTCTGCTGCTTGCGCACTTCAGCGTCGAGCGCCATCTTGGCCTGCTCGGCCCGCTTTTTGATCGCCGTCACCTCGGTCAACCGCGCGGCGTTGATCATGTTCAGCTCGTCGAGAGCCGCGGCGCGCTTGACGAACGAGTCGGGGGTGTTGCTGTCGAGGAGCATGGCAATCGCACCGACACGGCCGGTCCGATAGGACTGCGCGGCGATCTGCGTGACCTGCGGTTCCAGGGCGTCCAGTTCGGCCTGCGCCCGCTGCACCTGCATCTCGAGCTCGAGTTGGCGTTTCCGAGACTTTGCCAGGTTGGCCTTGGCCTTGCTGTAGGCGCGGTTGCGTGCCTCGATGACGTCGCCGAGGAGTTTTGGTTCGTCGTCCTCCTCGTGGCCTGAAGGGGTGGGTGTTGAGGGGGCGGCATTCGCTGGTGCGGGTCCGACGAGGATCGTCAGGGCGGCGAGTGCGGCCACCACGGGTGTCAACCAGCGGCGTAGGGGTGCCGTCACAGTGTTCCCTTCCGTCGACCGCCGACCGGGTTAGCTGACGGGTTCGGGGCGGAAGTGGCCCCTACCGCTGGCGCGGATTCACCCCACGTACCTGGGTTCCCGGCTCGCCGGGTGGCGATTGGGCGGTGGCACCGCAGGCGCCGCGGTGCGCCTCCGGCGGTAACCGGCAGTGAGGCTATCGCACCGCGCCCCTGCCGATCTAGGGGCAAAAGCGGTTGAATACGGTCAATTAGTGGTGACACTCTGTATCCGGCTGGCCGTGATGTCTCCACCTCGGCCCGGGCCGTCTCCTTGTCGAGGTCCTTCGATGACGTCGAGGCGCACCCCGGGAATCAGTCCACGCGGAAACTCGTGTCCCGCCGTTCGGCTCGCCTCACCGCCACCCCAGGGTGCCTCTCTTACTATCAAGTGATAGTAGAAGAAGGGGTGGAAGCCCCTCACGGGGGCCAAGGGCAGGGGGATCGATGCTGCACCTGCCGTTCCCGAAGACCGGCAAACGGCTGGCGACATGTGTGCGCGGACGGTGGATCCTTGCCGAGGTCTGCCCGTAAGCCAGCGGCGCGGCGGAAGGATTCGAGACGACGGCAAGGGGCAGCAAGACCAAGACCAGCTGGCGCTGGAGCAACCAGGCGTCTCTGGCGTGGAGACAGGAGCGGGGATGTACGCGGGCGCCGTGAGTATGGCTCTGGTAGCTGCGCTGGCCGTGGCAGGGCTGTACCTGGCTCATCGCGCTGTCGCAGTCGCACCGGCGCCGCTGAACAGCCTGCCATTCCAGTCCGGCTGGGCCCCCGAACAACATGCCCTGTCGCGCTACCACGTGCGGTGGTACCTGGCGACCCTGCTCTTTCTCGCGTTCGACGTGGAGATGCTGTTCATGTACCCGTGGGCGGTCGTGGTCGCCCAGCTCGGGATCACCGCCATCGTGGAGATGTTCATCTTCCTCGGCGGCGTCTTCACTGCCGTGCTGTGGGCGTGGCGCGAAGGGGCGCTGCGATGGGTGTGAGCAGCACGTGGGACTTCCTCGTGGCCCGCCACGCGCACGTGCTCCTGGTGGAAGCACCAGGACAGTGGCTCACCCGAGCCACGGTCGAACGCCACCTCCTGAGCCGAGGATGGGTCGTGGCGCAGTCCCCGGCGGACGCCGATGTCCTGGCAGTCTGTGGCGTACCAGGACCGGAGCTGTCCGAGGTGACGCAGCGCCTGTGGAACGAGCTTCCCGGACCGCGGGCCCGTGTCGATATCGACTCCCCGCAGACCGCCGGTCAGGCGCTCGACACGGCCGTGGCCATCCTGCGCGACAGCGACCGGCAGCAAACAGACAGCCGTACCCGCCCAGACCGCCGCGGCGAAGCGCAACTCCACAGAGGCCACGCGGGCGAGGGACACGGTGCGCACGAGCAACACCCAGCTGATGGCACCAGCGAACCGGCCGCCCACCACATGGACCCGGCCGGGCCGCAGGACGCACCACGGCATGCCGGCAACGAACACGGCCCCACTGCCCATCACGGCCACCGCACAGGCCGTGTCCCATCAACGGACTCACCGCACCCGCAGCATCACCGGACAACGGACCGACCCAGGCAGGAACCCACCGAGCAGCAGAGCGCGGGCACCGGCCACGGGAACCCCGGTACCGGCGCGCATGTGAATCACGACGCGGCCGGCCACGGCGGCAACCACCAACAGCATGGCGGCCACCGCAGCACGGGTCATGACGAGGGCCACGACACCTCACAGCATCATGGCAACCACGGCATGGAACACCGTCACGACGCCCACGAGACCACGCACGGCACCGACCACTACATGACGAACGCTGGCACGAGGGGTGGCGGACACGCCGGGCACGCCGGCATGGGACACGGCGCCATGAACATGGCTCCAGCCGGAATCCCACTCGCCATCGGCGGCGAGGACCGCGATGGCCTGGAGCTGGACGCCCTGCACGTCCGGCTAGGCCCCGTGCTCGCCCACTGGCCCGCCGGTCTGGTCCTACGCTGCACCCTTCAGGGCGACGTCATCCTCGACGCGGACGCCAGCCTCATTGACGCCGACCAGCCCGTTGCCGAGGACGACGGGAGGGGAAGCACCCGACCCCTGTTCGCGGCCCGGCGGTGCGACAACGCCGCCGGCCTGCTGGAACTAGCGGGTTTCAACGACATCGCCTCCCACGCCCGCCGCCTCCGCGACGCCCTACTGAACGGCGACGCTCACACCGGGCCGCAGCTCGATCGGCTGGCACGAATGGCGCGCCGCTCGTGGCTGCTGCGATGGTCCCTGCGACGACTCGGCCCGGTCACGGACCAGGACGTGGCGCGGTGGCACCTTCCCGACACCCTCCGGGGTGACACCCGTGACCGGCTGCTGGCCATGCTCGACCGCGCCGCCCAGGCACTAGCCGGGAGGAACGGCCACCTGGTGGCCGAGCAGCCGAGGGTGCCCATTGACGCGGTCGCCGAGCTCGTGCGGGGGTGGGACCTCGCCGCGGCGCGGCTCATCGTCGCCAGTCTCGACCTCGATATGTGGACAGCGGACCGTGCGGTGAGCCGTGTCTGATCCGTCCGTGACGGTCGTACCCCCGCCGTGGGCGCTGGCCGCGGCCGGCCTCCTAGGTCTGCTCACGCTCGGCGCCGCGGTACTCGACGGTGTCCTGTCCGCCCGGGCCGCCGGCACACACGTCCGCACCGGCCTGACGCGCCCCATCGGCGAGATCGCCCGTCTGATGCGGCAGCGGCGCCGCGTCACCGTCGCCGCGGACACCCTGCTCTGGCGAATTGGCGGCGCCGGGCTGCTGGTGATGGCACTGATGATCATCACGGTGGTGCCGCTCGGGAAGTGGACCCTGTTCGACCTGGACGTCGGGGTGGTGTGGTTCAACGCCATGGACGTCCTGGCCTGGGCGTTCGTGTGGCTGACCGGTTGGGGCGCCAACTCGGCGCACTCACTGGTCGGCGGCTACCGCTTCCTCGCCCACGGACTCGCCTACGAGCTGCCGCTGATGTTCGCGCTGGTAGCACCGGCGGTCGCCGCTTCCAGCCTGAACGTCGCCACCATCGCCGCCGCCCAGCAAAACCTGTGGTTCGCGGTGTGGATGCCGGTGGCCTTCCTCGTCTACTGCATGGGCGTGCTGGCGATCGCGGTCTGGGGACCCTTCTCCCCGGCGCTGGCACCTGACACGGCCGGCGGGGTGACCGCAGAGCTGTCGGGCCTCGACCGGCTGCTGTTCCTCGGCGGCCGGTACGCCCTCCTGGTCGCCGGCGCGGCCTTCGCGGTGCCGATGTTTCTCGGTGGCGGCTCCGGCCCGCTGCTCCCCGCCTGGATGTGGGTGCTGGTCAAGACCCTCGCCCTGCTCACCGCGTTCATCTGGCTACGCCGCCGCCTCCCCGCGGTGCGGCCGGACCTGTTCATGGAGGTCGGCTGGGTGGTGTTACTGCCCGCCGTGCTGCTGCAGGACCTCCTCGTCGCCGGCATCGCCCTCGGGAGAAGCTGACCGTGATCACCCATGTGGCCTTCTGGATCCTCGCCATCGGCGCGGCCCTCACCGGCGCGGCCGTTTTCATCGTGAATTCCATGGCCCGCGCCAGCTACGCCCTCGCCGTCTCCTTCATCTGCGTCGGCCTGCAGGTCCTGCTCCTGCAGCAGAACTACGTCGGCGTGGTGACCATTCTGATGATGGTCATGGAGATGGCCGTCATGGCCGTCTACATGGTCATGTTCATGGGCATGAATCCGGCGTTGATGCCGATGAGCATGGTCCACGACAAGCGGCACGCCCTGGCGGTGTCCATCGGTGTGTTCCTCCTGCTGGCTGCCGGGGCGCTCCTCACGCCCTGGCCCGCGCGTCGCGGCACCCCACCCGCCGACGTCACCGCCGCCCTGGGCGAGGAGCTGATGGAACCAAAGATGCTGGTCATGGCAGCTGTTGGCGTGGTCATGGCAGCCACCATCGTCGCCGGCGTCGTGCTGGCCGCCCACCGGACCCGCTACGACCGGTTCGGCGATGATCTGCGCCGACGGCCCGCACGTGACCCGCAGCCGGGAGGTGTGGGGCGGTGATCCTGCAGACCGTGCTGCTCGTGGCCGCGGCCCTGTTCAGCGTCGGCCTCTACGGCGCTCTCTCCCAGCAGGTGGTGGTCATGGTCATGATGGGGCTCGAGCTGATGCTCAACGGCCTGATCCTCGCCGCCGCCGGCTTCTGGTGGTTCCTCTCGCCGGACCCGTCGGGACAGGTCCTGTTGCTGGTCATCATCGCGGCGATGACCGTGGAAATGGCGATGGGATTCGCCGTGGCAACCGCGCTACACCGGGTACGGCGCGCGGACATGACCGACATGGCCGCGGACCTGTCCCGATGAACGCGCTCGGGCAGGCGGCGCTGTGGTCGCTGGTCGTCGTGCCAGCCGTGGCGGGTGCGCTGCTGGCCCTGGCCAGGCGAGCGGAGCGCATGGCCGTTCCGGCGTCGCTCGCCGTCGCCACCGTGTCGGTGGTGCTGTCGGTGGTAGCCGCAGCCGCGCGGCCGAGCGTGTCGGTGCCGTTCCTGGCCGGTGCCCGGTTCGGACTCACGGTCGATGGGCTCGCCGCCGTGGTGCTGCCAATGCTGACGGTGGTCACCCTGCTCGTGCTGCTCGCCGCAGCGGGCGAGGTTCACCATTCCCGGGCCCGGTTCCACGGACTGATGCTGCTGTTCGCCGCCGCCGTGGCGCTTACCGCCACCGCGGCCACGCTACCCACGCTGCTGTTCGCCTGGGAGATCATGGGAGCCGCTTCCTATGCGCTGATCGGCTTTTGGTGGCGAGACGACGACCGAGTGTCGGCCGGTCTGACCGCGTTCCTTACCACTCGCGGCGCCGATTTGGGCCTCTACGTCGCCACGGGCGCGGCCCTCGCGGGCGGTGCCGGCCTGGCCCTGGTTGACCTACCGGCCACCAGCGCTGGCTGGCGGCACCTGGTCGCCGCAGGGATCATCGTGGCGGCGCTGGGTAAGGCCGCGCAGTTGCCCGTGTCGTTCTGGCTGTCCCGGGCGATGGCCGGCCCAAGCTCGGTCAGCGCCCTGCTGCACTCAGCTGCGATGGTGGCCATGGGCGGCTACCTCCTGCTGCGGGTACAGCCGCTGCTCGCGGCGACCAGCTGGGCGGGCCCGGCCACGATGTGGGTGGGCGCAGTGACCGCGCTACTGCTGGGCGCGGTCGCACTGGCCCAGCATGACCTCAAACAACTCCTCGCCGCCTCCACGTCGGCCCAGCTCGGATTCGTGGTCCTGGCCGCCGGTGCCGGAGCGGTCACAGGCGGTGTCGCGCACTTGGTCGCGCACGCCGCCACCAAGGCGCTGCTGTTCCTCGCCGCCGGCGCCTGGCTGACCGCGCTGGGCACGAAGCAACTCGCCGGCCTACGTGGAGTCGTCGCACGCTGGCGACTGGTCGGTTGGTCGGCGAGCGTCGGCGCACTAGCGCTGGCCGGGATCCCGCCGCTGTCGCTGTGGGCGACCAAGGACGTCATCCTCACCCAGGCCCTCGACCAGTCGCCGTGGCTCTATGCCGTTGGCCTGGCCGCGTCGGCGCTCTCCGCGGCCTACGCGGGCAAGGTACTCGTGATCATCTGGCGGCGGGTCCCCGCCAACAAGCAGTCCGACGTCGACGCCCACCGCAACGGGGAGCAGAAAGGCAGCGGCCGGATGAGCCGCCTCGAGCAGGCCCCGCTGGTCCTGCTCGCGGTCGGCGCGGGCTACGCCGGACTGCTGACGCTTCCACCGCTCGGCACCACAGTCGCGGCGGCCGTCGGGCGGCCCGGCGAGGTCCACACATCAGTGCTCGAACTCGCGGTATCGGGGGCGATCGCGCTGGCCGTCGTCGTGACGGTCGCCCGCCGCCCAGTCCCTCAACCGCGGTGGGCGCTGCGCTGGCTGGGGCTGGAGAACGCGGCGCATGTCCTGGTTGTCCGGCCGACGCAGCGCTGCGCCGAGGCGCTGGCCCGCTTCGACGACCGGGTGCTGGACCGGACCGTGACCGGCCTGGCAGGGGTGCTATTGAGGCTGGCCCAGCAGGTCGGGCCGTTTGACGACCGGGTGCTCGACCGGGCGGTGGAGCTGGCCGCGACCAGCACGGTCCACGCCGCCGGTCGGGCGGGCCGGGTCGACGACCGATGGCTCGATGGCGCCGTGGAGGCCTTCGCCGCCGGGATGCGCCGGCTGGGGCAACTCGCGCGACGGCCGCAGAGCGGCCAGCTGCACCAGTACTACCGGCAGGCCGTCGTTGTGCTGGTCATCGGCGTCGTCGTCCTCGTGGTGTGGGGGTGAGCAGATGCTCAGCGTGATCGTCTTCCTGCCCCTGGCCGCCGCAGTCGCGCTTGTCGCCGTGCCACGTTTGGGGGACACCCCCGCACGCTGGGCCTGGGTCGCGGTGAGCGCCGTCGACCTCGCCCTAGTCGCCGTCCTCTGGGTGCGCTACGACACCCCACCGGCAGGCGGACTGGACTCCAGCCAACAGGTCCCCTGGATCCCCGGTGTGAACAGCAGCTACCACGTGGGCGTGGACGGATTGTCGCTACCGCTGGTGGCGATGACCGCAGTGATTTTTCTTGCCTGCGCGGTGTATGCGCTGCGGGAACGTCACCGGCCGCGAGGGCAGGCGGCGCTGTTCCTGTTCCTGCAGAGTGTGAGCCTCGGCGTGTTCGTGGCCGCCGACCTGATCCTGTTCTTCGTCTTCTTCGACCTGTCGATCGTCGGCATGTTCTTCGTCATCGCCGGTTGGGGTCACGGCAACCAGGCCCACTCGGCCCTGAAGTTCTTCCTGTACACCTTCCTCGGCTCGCTCGCACTGCTGGCCGGCTTCATTGGCCTCTACGTCGCGGCCGACCCGCACACCTTCGACATGCCACAGCTCGTCGCCGCCACCCCGCTGGCCGGCCGGCCCCTCGCCGGCGGGCTGGTGCTCGCCGCGATCCTGCTCGGACTGGCGGTCAAGACACCGACGGTGCCGTTCCACACCTGGCTGCCGCCCGCGCACACCGACGCACCCGCCGTCGGCTCCGCTGTCCTTGCCGGGGTGCTGCTGAAAATGGGCACGTACGGTTTCGTTCGCATCGGCATGCCGATGCTGCCGCAGGCGTGGCGCGCGTGGGCCTGGGTGATCATCACCGTCGGAGTCGTGTCGGTCATCTACGGAGCCTTGGTGGCGCTCGCCCAGTCCAACCTCAAGCGCATGGTCGCCTACACGTCGGTCAACCACATGGGCTACATCGTCCTGGCCGTCGGTGTCGCAGGCCTGGCCGCCAATGACACCGCCCAGGCCCGAACCGTGGCGGTCAGCGGCGCGGTCACGCAGATGGTCAGCCACGGACTCATCACCGCCGCGTTGTTCCTGCTCGCCGGCGTCCTGCGCGAGCGCGCCGGTACCTACGACGTGCACGAGTATGGGGGTCTGGCAGCCGCCGCGCCGGCCTTCGCCACTCTCTTCGCCGTTGGGGCCTTCGCATCCCTCGGACTGCCTGCTTTCTCCGGGTTCATCGCCGAATTCCAGATCTTCACCGGCAGCATCGCCGCGGCTCCCGCCACCGCCGTCGCTTTGCTCGGAATCCTGATCACCGCCGCCCTGTTCCTGCGCGCGCTACAACGCGTCTTCACCGGCGAGATCCGCGGCAAGTCGGTCGGCTTCGCCGACCTGCGTGCCGGCGAGCGGTGGTCCATCGGGCCGCTGCTGTTGCTCTCGCTCCTGATCGGCGTCCTGCCGCGCCCCCTGCTCGACGTCATCGAACCTGCCGCGCAAACCGTCATCGGCCTGCTCGGGCGGTGACCAGGTGGAATCGGAGATGATGCGGCCAGGGTTGCTGCTCCCCGAGATGCTGCTCGCCGGCGGCGCCTTCACGACGCTGATCGGGGGCTCCTTCGTTCCCCGCCACCGGCAGTGGCTCATCCGCGCTGTCACCATCGCCGTGCTGGTCGGCGCGATCAGTGCCGCAGCCATACAGCTGCGCCATCCGGCGACGAGCGCCTTCGACGATTCGTTCAGCGTCGACACCGCCACCGGGTTCGCCCGCGTCATCGCCGCCACAGGCACCCTACTCATCCTCGCGATCGCCGCCGACGAAATCTCCGGCAGCCCGCGAGAAAGTGAGACATACGCCCTGCTGCTCTTCTCCACCGCTGGTGCTGTGCTGCTCGCCGGCGCGAACGACCTGCTTGTCCTAGCCGTCGGCTTCCTGCTCGCCAGCATCCCGCTCTACGCGCTGATCGGTCTCGCTACAACCCCCGAGAGCGCCGAGGCGGCCATGAAGACGTATTTGATGGGTGCGCTTTTCGGCATCCTGCTCCTGCTCGGGGTGACGATCCTGTCCGGGCTGGCCGGGACCACCGGATACGCCGAGCTCACCGTGCGGCTGCCCGACGCGTCCCGGTCCGTCGCCACCGTCGCGGTGGTCGCCCTGGTCGCCGGTTTGATGTTCAAGGCCGGCGGTGTACCGGCCCACTTCTGGGTGCCTGACGCCGCCCAGGGCGCGAGCGCCACGGCGGCGACGTTCCTGACCACTGTCCCCAAGATCGGCGCGCTGCTCGCGGTTTATCGGCTCGCCACCGTGCTGCCACCGTCCACCTCCTGGCCGATCGTGGTGGCCGTCATCGCGGCGGTCAGCATGACCCTGGGCAACCTCGCCGCCTACTGGCAGTCCGACCCCCGCCGGCTGCTCGGCTGGTCAACCGTCAGCCAGGTGGGTTTCGTCGTGGTCCCTGTCGTAGCCGTCGACCACAGCGAGCTCGCGCTTCCCTCGCTGCTGCTCTACCTGGCCGGCTACACGGTCACCAACATCGCCGCGTTCGCGGTTAGCGCGGCCCTGCCACAGCACCGCAACCTCACCGACTACCGCGGCCTGGCCTCCCATCACGCGGCGCTTGCCGCGGCCCTGCTGGTAGCGCTGCTAGGCCTCGTCGGCACCCCACCCACCGCGGTGTTCGTCGGGAAGCTCACCACCGCGACCGCCGCCTGGGACGGCGGGTACGCCTGGCTCGCCATCGTGGTCTTCATCAACAGCGTGATCAGCCTCTTCTATTACCTGCGCTGGATCGTCCCGGCCTACCGCGACCCCGCGCCGGCACCGTTCGGCAGTGATCACTCCCCGATGAAGGTGCCGGCAAGGCGGTGGTCGGCGAGGCTCGCGGTGACAGCTGCGGCGCTCAGCCTCGCGGTGGGCGTAGCCGCAGGCTTGGTCTGGGATGCCGCGGCCGGCATCTGAGCAGTAGGAAGCGCTGTGGTGAGCGGCAGGAGAACCGCCGGTGAGCGGCGACCCCGAACCGATGATCAAATGCGGCTACATCCACAGATTGGGCATCTTTCCACCCCCACCCGATGGAGTCCGACATCACCTGGATGGCCGAGTTAGTGGATCATCTTGCGGGGAAGCTTCGCCCGCCCCGTTCATGCCGAACGCTGTCGGCCAATCCATGGAAGGGCGAAATGGCTGGATGGCGAGCATCCGTACGCGCACCGCCGGGCTGATGTGGACAGTCCCATTGCGGAGCCCTGAAGTGTGAGAACCGCCACCCGATCACCCTCGGTGACCATGGTTTCTTATGCCTAGCCTCTGCGGATGCGTAACGACGGCAACCTCGACGACCCACTCGGCCTCGCCGGCCCGGCTGACCGTTCGGACGATTCCCACTCCACCGATCAGCCAGACAGTAGGCCGTGGTCCCGGCTCTCTCTCCGACGGCTGGGTACCCGACTCGGCAGCCTGGGTAACTTCCTCGCTGCCCGACCTGGCCGGGCCCGGATGGCGGCGGCCACCGGCGCTGTCTGCTGTCTCGGCCTGGTGGGCGTCACCCTGATCGCCGCGGACCCCGCCGGCGAGTCATTCACCCCGGACCAACGCGCGGAGATCGCCCAGCGCGCGGAGGCGGACGTCGCCTCCCGTGGCCAGGCGCGTCAGCCCGCCACCGCGGTCACTGAAACCCCCACCCCACAAAGCGCCCCGTCAACGACGCCCGCACCCAAGCCGAAGGCGACGTCGAAATCGGAGCCGAAGCCGAAGCCCAAGCCGAAGCGGATCGTTCCGGTGGCCGGGCTGGACCGGGCCCAGATGGACAACGCCACAATGATCGTGCGCACCGGCCAGGAGATGGGCGTGCCGCGGCGGGCGCTGGTGATCGCGGTGGCCACCGCGATGCAGGAGAGCAACCTCTACAACTACGCCAGCGGTGTGCTGCCCGAGTCGCAGAACTATCCGCACCAGGCCGTCGGCTGGGACCACGACTCCGTCGGCCTCTTCCAGCAGCGCCCGAGCACGGGCTGGGGGAGTGTCCGGGACCTGATGAAGCCCGAGTTCGCCACCCGCCAGTTCCTCACCGCCCTGCTGGAGATCCCCGGCTGGCAGGACCTCCCGTTGACCGTCGCGGCCCAGGCCGTGCAGGTGTCGGCGTTTGGCTGGTTGTACGCCCAGCACGAGTGGCGGGCTACCGAGGTCGTGGACGCAGTCCTCGCCTGACCTTGGGCAGCCGACGCCGCGCTCCTGCGGCCGCCGTGCGAGCGCGGCGTCGGCTCGCCGGTGGCGGCCGGGCCGGTATTGCTTCGCGGTCTCCTTCGCCTCGCCTGCCGGATCTTGCCGACCGTTGACAGACGTTCGCCGCGCGGCTCAGGTCCGGTAGGCGAGTGTGGCCATCATCCCGGTCTCCGCGTGGTAGGCGTTGTGGCAGTGGGTCATCCAACGGCCCGGGTTGTCCGCGTCGAAGTCGACGGTCACAGTCTGGTCGGGAACGACTATCACTGTGTCCTTGCGGGCGCCACCGGCGCCGACAGCGAAGGTGTGCCCGTGCAGGTGCATCGGGTGGAACATGTCGCTGCGGTTGACGAACTCCAGCCGCACCCGCTCGCCCTGCTCGACCGCCAGTGGCTGCGTGTCGGGGAAGACGTCCCCATTGATGGTCCAGCGGTAGGGCATCATCGACCCGCCCAGCTCCAGCCGGTGCACCCGGTCCGGGCGCCGAGCGGCCAGAACCACGCTCTCGGCCGCGCGCAGGGTCGCGGAGTCAAGCACCCGCCGGTCCAGCTCCGCCGGCCGGATCGTCGCCGGTGGCCTCGTGCCCGCGCCGGTCCGCACCAGCGCCAGGCCCTGTCCGCTCTTGCCTTCTGCGGCAGCGACCAGCGGGAATACTCCGTCGCCGAGCTCTACTGTGACGTCGACGCGCTCGCCCATGCCGAGCATCAACGCGTCGGTGGCGACCGGATGGACCGGGAAGCCGTCGGTGTGGGTCACGGTGAGCCGGTGTCCGGCGAGCGCCACCCGGTATGCCGTGTCCGAACCGGCGTTGATGAAACGGATGCGCGCCCGCTCACCGGGGCGGGCCCGAAAGCTCCTCGGCGCCGTCGGCACGCGACCGTTGACGAGATGGTGTGGATAGGAGACGTCGCCGGCGCCGCCGAGTAGGGGAGAGGTCATCATCTCGGTCCCGCCCATATCGCCGTGACCGCCGGCGTCAGCGGTGTCCGTGCCGCCATGGCCGCTCGTGGCAGGCCCTCCGTGGCCAGAGCTGGGGGCGTCCTCCGGGTCGTCCTCGCCGTGGACGCCTTCGTGATGCATGCCCGGCGTGCCGCCGTGCCCGCTCATCTCCCGCAGCGCCGCGAGCACGTCCTCCGGAGTGCGGCCCGTACCGTCGATCCAGTCGTCGATCACCACGATCCACTCGTGGTCGTAGCGGCCGGCCTCGTGCGGGTCGTCCACAATGAGAACCCCATACAGTGCGCGGTCCAGCTGCAGCCCTGAGTGCGGGTGGTAGAAGTACGTGCCCGGGTCGGGCAGGGTGAACTCGTATGTGTATCGGCGACCCGCCCCGATCGGCGGCTGCGTCAGGCCCGGCACCCCGTCCATGTCGTTACGCAGCGCGATGCCGTGCCAGTGCACGCTGGTATCCGCTGGTAGATGGTTGACCAGGTCGACCCGCAGCACGTCGCCGGCCCGGGCGCGAATGAGTGGGCCCGGTAGGTCCTCCGTGTATCCCCAGGTGTGTACCTGCGGTCCGCCGAGGTCGAGGGTGACGGCGCGGGGCCGAAGGGCCATCGTCAGCCGCCTGCCGGCGCCGTCCGGAGCCACGTTGGCGTCTGCCGCGTCCAGCCGCGGACGCAACGCCGGTCCGTCCCAACCGCCACTGGTGGAGACAAGTCCTACCGCGCCCGCGACCGCACCCAGTAACCGGCGGCGGCTGATCGTCGGTCCCATGACTGCTCCTCGCTGAACTCCACCGGCGGCAGGCACACGCCCCTGTCCCCTGGATTTTCTTCGCAAACCAGTCACATGAGGCCGTTTCGCGGACTTGTTGGCACGATCGGGTGCTTCGGAACACACCCTTCTGTCCTGTGACGCCGTGTCGACCCTGCGCGGTCCGCGCCACGGCCCTCCTACCTCTTGGGGGTAGGGGTTTGCCAGATACCCCCTAGGGGTATAGTGTGCTGCGTGGAGGTGGACGGTATGAGTAACGAGCACGCGGCACACGAGAAGGCGATCGGCGTGGGGGAAGCGGCATCGCCGACGCACGCCCACGAGGGCCACGACCATCGGGCACCACACCACGGTCCGGCCCCGGGCGCATCCACGCCACAACCCCGGGCACCGCACCACGACCACGACGGCCACCCCCACCCGGGTGCGGCACACCAGGGTGGGCGGGTCGAGGCTGCCGACGGCCACGACGGGCACCACCACCCAGGCCACGGCGGCCATGCGGGTCACGGGGGACACGGTGGGCATGACAAGCACGCCGGGCATGATCCTGAGCAGTTCCGCCGCAAGTTCTGGCTCAGCCTCGCCCTGACACTGCCGATCGTGGCGACCAGTCACATGGTGATGGACTGGTTCGGTTACTCCCTGGACTTCCCGGGCAGGGGCCTGGTCGGTCCGGTCCTCGGATCGGTGGTCTTCTTCTACGGCGGCTGGCCGTTCC
>NZ_RAQQ01000035.1 GCF_003610785.1 Micromonospora globbae | reverse complement strand
CGGCCCACAGGTCGTCCGAGACGATCCACGGCGGCTGCTCACCTCGCCTCACGGCCGATCACTGTAGTTGATCGTCCACGAGGGACAAATCCACCTCCGCCCAGATCATTCTGTTAGGAGTTCTTAGCCCGCTGGCCGGTGATGAACTCGTTGCCGCCCATCAACGCCCCCTGCAACCAGCTCGTCACCGACACCCCGAAGGCGCGCAGGTCGGTGCGCAGGTAGGGCATGAACGGCTCGCTGCGCTCCGGGAGGCGTACGTTGTTGAAGGTGCCGCCGGTGAGCTGGCTCCAGCCCTCGGGCAGGGGCACGTCCACCAGCGTGACGCCGGGGATCTCGGCGAGCTGGGCCAGGTACGCCTGGCGGGCCAGCGCGGTCGCCGAGGTGCCGGAGGCGAAGGTGGGCGGCACGCCGACGCGGGTGTTCCAGCGCAGCCTCACCCGCCCGCCCCGTCGGACCGGGGTGGCCGCCTCGATCAGGTCGGGCACGTCGGGCAGGCCCTCGCTGCGCGGGTCCGCGGGGTCACCGCCGGCCATCGCCGTGAGCATGATGGCGGCGTCCTTGGCGTCGCGGGCCAGCGGGCCCGGATGGTCGCGCGTGTACGTGAGCGGGATGACGCCGGCCGCCGACACCCGGCCCATGGTCGGTTTGAGGCCCGTCAGGTTCTGGGCGTTGGACGGGGCGGTGATCGAGCCGCCGGTCTGGGTGCCGATGCCGGAGGTGGCCATCCGCCCGGCCACGGCCGTGGCGGTGCCGGTGGACGAGCCGCCCGGGTCGGTGTTGGGGTTGGTCGGCGCCCAGGCGTTCACCGTGGTGACCACACCCGCCGGCGTGGTGGCGCGGGTGGTGGCCAGCGGCCCCATCTGGGTCTTGCCGAGGACGATCGCCCCGCCGGCCTTCAGCCGGGCCACGGCGGTCGCGTCGTGCGGCGGCACGAAGTCCGCGAACAGGAACGAGTTCGCGGTGGTGCGCACACCCTCGGTGTAGTAGTTGTCCTTGATCGCCAGCGGGATCCCGTGCAGGACGCCCCGCCGCGGCCGGCGGGCCGCGTCGCGGGCCGCCGCGCGGGCGGCGTCGGTGAGCACGAGGTTGAACGCCTGGTAGACACCGTCGTACGCGCCGATGCGGTCCAGGTACGCCTCGACCAGCTGCTCGGGGGTGAGCCTGCCGGCCCGGATGAGCCAGCCTGCCTCCGCGATGGTGAGTTCGGTCGGGTCGGCGAGCGCCTCCGGCCGGGGCCGCACGTAGGCGTCGGGGTGGTCCAGTGGGTTCTTCCGCCGTCCCCCCGTGGTCGGGCCGGCCGCGGTGGCGACCGGGGGCAGGGCGACGGCGGCGCCTGCCGCCGTGGCGGTGGCCAGGGCGGCGGCGCGGGCCAGGAAGGCCCGGCGGTCGAGGGAACGGTCGAGGGGCTGCCCGGTCATGACGTCCGCCCTTGCGCGCTGATCGAGGGGTAGAGGACGGGCACGCGCTGCTGCGACAGCGCCCTCGCGACGTCGGGGTCGGTGACGCCGGGCGTGGGCAACTGGTACGCGGCCAGCGTCGCCACGGTGCCGCGGACGAACGAGCGCAGCGAGGCGAGCACCGCGTCCCGACCCGGCGAACCGGTCTGCGGGTCCGGCGCGGTTCCGGGCGGGAGCTGGTCGAGATCGATGCCGAGGGCGGCAAGCCGGGCCCTGATCAGGGTGTTCAGCTCGGCGTCGGTGGGCGGAGTGGGGGCCATGGTGCTCCTCACGTGATGCGGTGGATGCCGTGTTCCGTCGAGGTGAACCGAACCTAGGCCGGCCAGTTGATCTGGAAGACTCCCGCGAATGGAAATTGAGGAATATTTGAGTCTCGTGTGGAGGCCGGGGCCGGACGCCATGTTCGCCCACCCCCGTCTCGCACGTGTCTACGACGCCTTCGACGGCGAGCGCGACGACCTCGCCGCGTACGTGGCGCTCGCCGACGAGATGGCCGCCCGTGTGGTGCTCGACGTCGGGTGCGGGACCGGTTCGCTGGCGGTCCTGCTCGCGGCGACCGGCCGTACCGTCGTGGGCGTCGACCCGGCCGCGGCGTCACTGGACGTGGCGAGGGCGAAGGATCCGGCCGGGCGGGTCCGGTGGGTCCACGGCGACGTCGGCGCGGTGCCGGACCTCGGCGCGGACCTGGCGACGATGACCGGGAACGTGGCGCAGGTCTTCCTCGGCGACGACGACTGGGCGCGGGCCCTCCGGGCCGTCCACCGGGCGCTGCGCCCCAACGGCCGTCTCGTCTTCGAGACCCGGCGGCCGGATCGCCGCGCCTGGGAGGAGTGGGCCGCCGACGGCGAGCCGGTCACCCGCCACGTGCCGGGAAGCGGGGAGGTGGAACGGTGCCTGGAGGTGCGCGACGTCCGCCTCCCGTTCGTCTCCTTCCGGCACACCTACCGGTTCCTGGCCGACGGCGCGGTCGTCACGTCGGACTCGACCCTCCGGTTCCGGAGCCGCGACGAGATCGAGTCGAGCCTGGCCACCGCCGGCTACCGGGTCCTGGACGTGCGGGACGCGCCGGACCGTCCGGGCCGGGAGTTCGTGTTCGTCGCCGAGCGGGCGACCTGAGGGGCGCCGGGACGGGTGACCTGCCCGGTGTCCCGGCCGGTCCGCCGCCCGCGGCGCCCCGCGCGGCGCTCAGGCGCCGACGTAGGCCGCCAGGTGCTGGCCGGTGAGCGTGGAGCGGGCCGCGACCAGGTCGGCGGGGGTGCCCTCGAAGACGATCCGACCGCCGTCGTGGCCGGCCCCGGGGCCGAGGTCGATGATCCAGTCGGCGTGCGCCATGACCGCCTGGTGGTGCTCGATCACGATGACCGACCTCCCGGAGTCCACGAGCCGGTCGAGCAGGCCGAGCAGGTGCTCGACGTCGGCGAGGTGCAGGCCCGTGGTCGGCTCGTCGAGGACGTCGACGCCACCCTTGGCCGCCATGTGGGTGGCCAGCTTGAGCCGCTGCCGCTCGCCCCCGGACAGCGTGGTGAGCGGCTGGCCGAGGCGCAGGTAGCCCAGCCCGACGTCGGCGAGCCGTTCGAGGACGGCGTGCGCGGCCGGCGTACGCGCCTCACCGGGGCCGAAGAACTCCTCGGCCTCGGTCACCGACATCGCGAGCACCTCGCTGATGTCGCGCCCGCCGAGGGTGTACTCGAGCACCGACGCCTGGAAGCGCCTCCCCTCGCACTCCTCGCAGGTGGTGGTGACGCCGGCCATCATCCCCAGGTCGGTGTAGATGACCCCGGCGCCGTTGCAGGCCGGGCACGCGCCCTCGGAGTTGGCGCTGAACAGCGCCGGCTTCACGCCGTTGGCCTTCGCGAACGCCTTGCGGATCGGGTCGAGCAGCCCCGTGTAGGTGGCCGGGTTGCTGCGTCGCGACCCCCGGATCGGGGTCTGGTCGATCGACACGACCCCGTCCCGGCCGGCCAGCGAGCCGTGGATGAGGGAACTCTTGCCCGAGCCGGCCACACCGGTGACCACGCACAGCACACCGAGCGGGACGTCCACGTCGACGTCGCGCAGGTTGTGGGCGTTCGCGCCGCGGATCTCCAGCTTGCCCGTGGGCGTGCGGACGGACTTCTTGAGGGAGGCACGGTCGTCGAGGTGGCGGCCGGTGACGGTGGCGCTGGCCCGCAGCCCCTCGACGGTGCCCTCGAACATCACCTCGCCGCCGGCCACGCCCGCGCCGGGGCCGAGGTCGACGACGTGGTCGGCGATCGCGATGACCTCCGGCTTGTGCTCCACGACCAGCACCGTGTTGCCCTTGTCCCGCAGCCGCAGCAGCAGGTCGTTCATCCGGGCGATGTCGTGCGGGTGCAGGCCGACGGTCGGTTCGTCGAAGACGTACGTGACGTCGGTCAGCGACGAGCCGAGGTGCCGGATCATCTTGGTGCGCTGCGCCTCGCCGCCGGACAGCGTCCCGGACGGGCGGTCGAGGCTGAGGTAGCCGAGACCGATCTCCACGAACGAGTCGAGGGTGCGTTGCAGGGCTGTCAGCAGCGGCGCGACGGACGGCTCGTCGAGGCCCCGGACCCAGTCGGCCAGGTCGCTGATCTGCATGGCGCAGACGTCCGCGATGTTCTTGCCGTCGATCTTCGAGGACCGGGCCTCGGGGCTGAGCCGGGTGCCGTCGCACTCGGGACAGGTCGCGAACGTCACGGCCCGCTCCACGAACGCCCGGATGTGGGGCTGCATCGCCTCGACGTCCTTGGACAGGAACGACTTCTGGATCGTCGGGATCAGCCCCGAGTACGTGAGGTTGATGCCCTCGACCTTGATCTTGGTGGGCTCCCGGTAGAGCAGGTCGTGCAGTTCCTTCTTCGTGTACCGGCGGATCGGCTTGTCCGGGTCGAAGAACCCGCAGCCGCGGAAGATGCGGCCGTACCACCCGTCCATGCTGTAGCCGGGGATGGTGAGGGCGCCCTCGTTGAGCGACTTGCTGTCGTCGTAGAGGGCCGACAGGTCGAAGTCGGTGACCGAGCCCGTGCCCTCGCAGCGCGGGCACATGCCGCCGAGACGGGTGAACGTCGCCTTCTCGGCCCTGGTCTTGTTGCCCCGCTCGACGGTGATAGCGCCGCTGGCCTTCACGGACGGGACGTTAAACGAGAACGCGTTGGGCGAGCCGATGTGCGGCTGCCCGAGCCGGCTGAAGAGGATCCGCAGCATGGCGTTCGCGTCGGTGGCCGTGCCGACCGTGGAGCGGGGGTCGGCGCCGAGCCGCTGCTGGTCGACGATGATGGCGGTCGTCAGCCCGTCGAGCACGTCGACCTCGGGCCGCGCCAACGTCGGCATGAAGCCCTGCACGAAGGCGCTGTAGGTCTCGTTGATGAGCCGCTGTGACTCCGCGGCGATCGTGCCGAACACCAGGGAGCTCTTGCCCGACCCGGAGACGCCGGTGAACACCGTCAGCCGGCGCTTCGGGATCTCGACGCTGATGTCCTTGAGGTTGTTCACGCGTGCGCCGTGCACGCGGATCACGTCGTGGCTGTCGGCGGCGTGCGGCGCGGGCGGTCGGGTGGCCGTCGTGGCCGTGCTCATCGTGTCTCCATCCGTTGCCAAGGCCGTGTCGGCGGCCGTCGTGCGCCCGGTTCGGGTCGCCCCGGGAGCCGGCCGTCGGAGCTTCCGCGCCGGGTGGCCGGCACCCGGCGCCGTGTGCGGGAATCTACCCGGGTGGTCCGACGGTCAGCGCCGTTCCTGGATGCGGATCTCGTTGCCGGCCGGATCGCGGAAGGCGCAGTCGCGGACTCCGTACGGCTGCTCCATCGGCTCCTGGACCACCTCGGCTCCGCTGGACTCCAGCTTCGCGAAGACGCCGTCGAGGTCGGGGGTGGCGAGGTTGACGCCGAAGTAGGTGCCCTTGGCGATCAACTCGACGATGGTGCGGCGCTCGTCGTCGGTGAGGCCGGGGGTGGCGGTCGGCGGGTGCAGGACGATCGACGTGTCGGGCTGCCCGGCCGGGCCGACGGTGATCCAGCGCATGTCGCCGTACCCGACGTCGTTACGGATCTCGAAGCCGAGGACGTCCCGGTAGAAGGCCAGGGAGGCGTCCGGGTCGGTGTGCGGGAGGAAGCTCGCGTGAATGGTCATCTCCATGCCGGTCACGCTAGTTGCGGCTGCGCGGCCCCTGCTTCTCGATTCCTGACCGGTCTGGTGACCTTCTTCGCGACGCACGGCGGCATCCCGGCCGTCGCCTGCGCCGCCTCGCGCCGGTAGGTGCTCGGCGGCACCCCGACCAGTTCGGTGAATCGGGTGCTGAAGGTGCCCAACGAGGAGCAGCCCACCGCGAAACAGACCTCGGTGACGCTGAGGTCGCCACGACGCAGCAGCGCCATCGCGCGCTCGATGCGGCGGGTCATGAGGTAGCCGTACGGTGACTCACCGTAGGCAAGGCGGAACTGCCGGCTGAGGTGCCCGGCCGACATGTTCACGCCGCGGGCGAGCGCCTCGACGTCGAGCGGCTGGGCGTACTCCCGGTCGATCCGGTCGCGCACCCGGCGCAGCCGGGCGAGGTCGCGCAGCCGCTGGGCTTCTGCGGAATCGCTGGTCACGGGAACGATCGTAACGAGGGAGGCCCGGTCAGACGCACTCCGACCCGGGGACCTGCCGGGCTTTGGAGGGCGCGACCGCCAGCGATCCCCCGGCGGGGTGAGCGCCGCCCGCCAGCGGGCGGCGCTCACCGAACTCGTTCAGCTCAGGCGCGCGGTCGCGAAGTCCAGGCCGCCCCGGACGCTCACCGCCTTCACCGTGACCGTGTCGCCGCCGGTCTTCACCAGCCGGAGCCGGACCTTCTCCGCGTCGCCGCCGTCGAGGTGGAACTCGGGCGCGGCGCCGACGGTCCGGGCGCCGGTGACCTCGACCGTGTCCGGTGCGACGATCTTGATCTCCCGGGCCTGTTCCAGCGCCGTCGGGATGCGGCCGGTGTTGCGGACGGTCACCGTGAGCTCGTGCGTGGCCCCGTCCCGCTGGGTGCCCTTGAGCTTCTTGACCTTGACGTCGCCGAGGTCGACCTGCGGCAGCGACTCGGTCAGGTACAGGTTGAACCGCGCCTGGTTGGCGGCCCACTTCCCGATCAGGTCGGGCGACGGGTTCTGCGACCAGAACTTGGGGTTGATCCCGCCGATCTCGACCGTACCGAGCGTGGGGTGCTGCGCCGTCGTCCAGGGCAGGAAGCAGTTGGTGCGGCCGTTCTCCGCGCACCACCGCGACCGCTCCCAGTCGGCGTACCGGCCGTCCTTGTCGTAGTCGACGAAGTCGCCGCCGTTCCAGATCTCGTCGCCGTACCAGACCGCGCCGTACTGGAAGTAGCCGAAGTCCGGGCCGTGCCCGAACAGGGCCTGCGGCTCGCCGCCGTTGCGGGTGGCGTAGTCGATGTAGACGCTGCCGGCGTTCCGGTAGCCGGTGAACGAGACACCCGCCTTGTCGAAGTGCTCGTAGAGCTTGCGGTCGCTGCGGTACATGCACTCGACCGGGTCGCAGGTCGACGGGCCCCGGAGGTGCATCGGCACCCGGGTGTCCATGCTGTTCACGGCGGCGATGTTGGTGTGCGACATCAGCCACGTGTAGACGTGCCGGGTCTCCGGCTCCGACAGCGGGTACTCGCCGGCGCCGCCCTGGGTCAGGTTGCGTCCCGTCGCGTCGTGCTCCGCCATCACGTGCCAGTTGTACGGGTAGTTGCGGTGCAGGTCGAGGCCACCGACGCCGTCCTCGTTGTAGCGGCCGTCGCCGTCGTTGTCCGTGCCTTCGGAGAACATGAGGTAGTCGCCCTTGCCCGCGCCGACGCTGAGCATGGCGTTCCCGGAGGGGTCCCGCTCGTCGACGACGTGGGTGCCCTTGCCGGCGCCGACGTACTGGCGCATCTGGCTCAGGTATCCGTCACCGTTGAGGTCCTCACCCGGGTCCTCGTCACGCTTCCCGTCGCCGTCGTTGTCGTACGGCCGCACCGTCGACCGGTTCGTCTGGGCGGTGTACAGGTACATGTCGTGGCCGTCGGGGTTGTTGACCGGCCGGATGTACACCGTCTTGTCGTCGAGCAGCTTGTCGACCGCCCGGTCCTTGCCGGCCCGCGTGATGAGGTGGTGCGCCAACCACAGCGAACTCTCCGCCGACGAGATCTCGCCCGAGTGCCGGTTGCCCTCGAAGTAGGCCGCCGGCTTGTCGGTGTCGACGCCCGTGGACTTGTCCGTGATGGTCAACTGGTAGATCGGCTGGCCGCTGAAGCTCTCGCCGACGATGTACAGGTCGACGATGTCGGGCCGCTCGTGCGCCCACTTCTTGAGCCACCACTGGATCTCGATGCCCGTGTGGAAGTGGTCGAAGTCCATCCGGCCGGGGACCTTCGGCTGCACCTGGTCGTACTTGACGACCGTGAACGTGCTCTCCCCCTCCCGCTGACCGGCGATGGTGATGGTGGGCGAGGTCGGTGTGACGCTGCCGGGGAACGGGCCGGGATCCTGCGGCGGCTGCAGGCCGACGGTGTAGGTGGGCGTGGCGGAGAGGGCCGCGTCGTGGAGCGGACCCTTCCCGCCCGCCCCCCACAGCGGCGCCGTGCCGACGGCGAGGGCGCCCGCCGCCAGGACCGCCAAGGCCGCGGTCGGACGCCGGCGGCGCCTTCGACTCAGCGGCGGGGCAGCGGCGGCGTCGTGATGAGGGACGTGTGGCTGGCCGGTCGAGTGGTGTGGAACGTCGGAGCCCAAGGCGAAATCTCCCAGTCACGGTCGTTGGCCGTGCCGGCAGGCACGGCGGTTGCTCTGTGTGCGGGGGCCGCCACCCAACGGGTACTCGAGTGCAGATCACCGTAGTCGGAGGTCATCGATATGTAAATGCATGACTGCGTTCGGCTCCTTACGTCTCCCGCGCTCGACCTGCGCCCGGGTAAGGTCGACGCCTCGGACGGGAGGCGGCGGGACGTGCGGGTGACGATGGCGAGCGCCGCGGGACGGGCCGGCCGCGCGAACGAGGACTTCACCGGCGCCACCCCGACGGCGGCGGTCCTGGTCGACGGGGCCGGCGGCTTCGCCGGTGCCGGGTCCGTCTGCCGGCACGGCGTGGCCTGGTACGCCCACCGCCTGGGAGGAAGGCTCCTCGGCCTCCTCTCACTCGCGCCGGACCGCGGCCTTCCGGCGTTGCTCGCCGAGGCGATCGCGGAGGTGACCGACGACCATCGGGACACGTGCGACGTCGGCGACCCGATCAGCCCGTCGGCGGCCGTGGCCGCGCTGCGCGTGTCCGGCGGTCACGTCGAGTACCTGGTGCTCGGCGACGCGGTCCTCGTACTCGGCCGGACGGACGACGCCCCGCTCGTCGTCTCCGACCCGCGGGAGGTGCTGATCAGCCGGTCGTACGAGGCCGTCCTCGCCACCGTCGTCGAGGGCGGCGACGAGTACCACCGGATCCTGCGGGACCTCCGCGCGCACCGGAACCGGCCGGGCGGCTTCTGGGTCGCCAAGGACGACCCGCGGGCGGCCGACGAGGCGATCAGCGGCCGCTGCCCGACCTCCGAGCTGGGCGGCGCCGTCCTGCTCAGCAACGGCGCGAGCCGCATCGTGGACCGGTTCGGGCTCGCCGACTGGCCGCAGGTCCTCGCCACCCTCGGCGAGCGCGGACCGGCCGCCGTCATCGGGCGCGTCCGGCAGGCGGAGGCGCGCCACGCGGTCGCGGCGGACGACGCGACCATCGCGCACTGCACCGACCTGGGCGACTCCTGACGCGCCGGGTACTCGACCGGGGTCAGCGCTCGCGTCCGCTCCGCCCGGGGCGGGAGGTCACCTGCCGCTGTTGAGGCGCACGATGGTGGCGTTGAGCGCGGTGGCGAACAGCGTCCACGCGACGTACGGGGCCAGCGCGACGCCGGCGAGACGATCGGCCCGGCCGGCGCGGCGGAGCAGCGCGAGGTTGGACGCGTTGAGCACGGCGATGTCGGCGAGCGCCGCGGCGGGTCTGCGGGCGCGGAAGAACAGGGCGGTCCAGCCCGCGTTGAGCGCCAGGTTGAGCGCGTAGGCGCGGGCGAACGGGGCGCGTTCGGCACGGCCCGCGGCGTCCAGCGTGCGGGCGCCGGCCATCGCGATGAGCGCGTACAGCGGGGTCCAGACCAGGGGGAACGCGGCGGGTGGGGGTTGCCAGCGCGGTTTGCGCAGCCGCCGGTACCAGCGTGACGACGCGTCGGTGGCCGCGGCGCCGACAGCGGCCGTCGCGGCGACCGCCGCGGCGGTCGTGACCAGGGTCGGTGGTCGCATGCCGTTCAGCTACCCGGTCCGGCGCGGATCAACCCGGCTGCGCCACCGGCGACTCGCCGTGCCCGCTGACGTCCGGCCCGCTCGCCGCCGCCGCGCGCCGTGCCGGCTCGCCGCGGTACGGCGCGCGGTCACCGGCGACCGTCGGGGGTCACGTCCGGCGGACGTGACCCCCACGTCGGTGACCGGCAGGGCTACCCGCCGAGCAGCGCGGCCGGCACCGCCGACGGCTGCACGCTGGTCGACGGGCCGTGGTAGATCGCGTTGAACAGCAGCTTGCTCGGGTCGCGGGACCAGGTGCGGAACGTGGGCTCGCTGCCGAACGTCACGATGAGGCCCGCACCGACCCGGTGCTTGACGACGTTGGCCTTCCCGTTCAGGTGCTCGCCGCCGATGAGCCAGCCGCTCTGCAACTGCTCGCCCGACTCGGGGAACGACGAGACCACGTCTCCGGCGCTGACCGTGTACGCCTGGTCGTTCTCGCCGAACCAGACCGGGGTGTCCGGCCGCATGCCCCAGGCCACCGGGTCCGAGGTGTCGAAGCGCTGGCTGAGGATGCTGCCGGGCGAGTAGAACTCGTGCTCGTCGGAGGGCAACGCGGGCGTGATCGGCAGGTTCGCGAGCTGCCGCGCCGTGGCCACCGAGTCGCCGATCGCCAGCAGCGTCCCACCGTCCTCGACGAACCTGCGCAGCTCCGCCCAACCGGCCTCACCGACGCCGTACGCCCAGGACCACTCGGCCGGGTAGCGGTCGCGGTTGAGTCCCGCGACGAGGTCGTTGCGGCTGATCCCCGCCGGCAGCACGATCGTGTCGTACTTCGCGTTGAGGTCGCCGGTGAAGTCGTCGGCGACCACCTCGGTGAAGCCGATCCCGTACTGCTCGAACAGCCACTTCATCCAGCCGCCCGGGATGTTGTTGATCCCCCGGTACAGGCCGATCCGGGTGCCGTCCTTGAGCCGCTCGGCCGCGACCCGGGGGGCCTGGCCGACGGCGTGGACCGGGACGCCGGTCTTCCGGGACACCTCCCGCAGCGCCGCCCGGGCCTCGGCGGTCGGCTCGACGATCAGGGTTCCCGGAGCGTGGGCACGGCCGCCGCTGCTGAACTCGGCGCTGGCCCGGAGCGTCCGCACCCCGGCCTTCTGGAGGGCGGCGATGAACATGGCCGTGCCGTAGGACTCAGGTCCGACGAGGTAGGCGCCCCGGGCGCCGGGCTGGGCCGGGAACGGCGGGCTGGCCGGCCGTACGGTCCTGATCTGGGTGGTCGAGGCGCTGAACGGCTGCGCAACGGTGTCCACCCGCACGCCGAGCAGCATCGGCAGGGTCTGCGCGGTCACGTCGTACGGGCTCTGCGGCGGGCCACCCGGGTACTCCCGCAGGTCCGGGTAGTGCTGGACCTCCAGCAGGGTCTTGGCGAACCGGCCGTACGGCTGCGCGTACCGGATGATCCAGGAACCGGCGTCGTACCGCTTGCCGTTCGCCGTGAACGGGGCGGTGGCCTGCTCGATCTCGACCTCGCCGGTACGCAGGACGGTCAGCAGTTCGTACGTGGCGAACGGGTCGCGCTGGTCGGCGGGGACGATGTAGCCGTACGGCTTGCCGGCGCCGGGGTTCACGGCGTTGCGCTGGGTCCGGTAGAAGTTGAACAGCCACTCGGCCCGGTACTTCGCGACGTTGCTCAGCCCGGCGAAGACCGTGGTGTCGAGGTAGTCCACGATCTGCGCCAGCGACCAGGAGGACTGGTCGTACGGCTCGATGAAGTTGGTGTCCGGCTGCTGCGGCCCGATCGGCCCGCCGTTGCTGCTGGTGTACGTGTAGGCGAGGTCGCGTGCGCTCGCCGCCTCGACGAGGATCCGTGGCGCGCCGTGGTACGTCATGTACTGGCGTGACGGTGTCCAGTAGTCGTAGGTCGAACCCCAGGTAACGCCCTTCTTGCCCTCGGCCGTGAGGCTGCGGGACATCTCCATGCCCAGCGAGTTGGTCTGCTGGACCGTGATCGGGTCGATGTTCGGGTCGTTGGGCGACAGGTACGGCGGGATGAAGATGCGGGCGCCGCCGGAGCCCATCTGGTGGAGGTTCTGGACGACCTGCGGCTTCCAGTCGTTCTGCAGGGCGACGCTGAGCTTCGTCTCGGGCTGGGTGAACATGAACCAGTCACGGTTGTCGTCGTGACCGATGTACTTCTGGTAGAGGTCGGGATAGGTGCGGGCGTAGGTCGTCCCGGCGGTCTGGTGGAAGTAGTCCCCGACCCACTCGGTGCCGTCCGGGCTCTGCGCCGGGATGATGAGCAGCACGATGTTGTCGAGGATCTCCGTGACGGTCGTGGACTTCTCGTCCACGAGCCGGTGGAGGATGTTGGGGATGACCTGCGCCGTGCCGACCTCGGTGGAGTGGATGGCCGCCTCCAGCAGGTAGACCGGCCGGCCCTCCGCGGCGAGTTTCCGGGCCTGCGCCTCGGTCAGCCCGCGCGGGTCGGCGAGCCGCCGGTTGATCTGCTTGATCCGGTCGAGCTTGGCCAGGTTGGCCGGCGAGCTGACGGTGAGCACCGGGAACGGCTTCCCGGTGGCCGTCTTGCCGATCTCCTGGTAGAGCACCCGCTCGGACCGGTCGGCGACGAGCTTGTAGTACCGGACCATGTCGGCCCAGCGGGCGAGCCGCCCCTCGCTGCCCAGCGTGAAGCCGAAGAACTGCTCCGGTGTGGTGACGCGTGGTGCGGCGTGTGCGGTGGAACTCGGGACGAGGCCACTGCTGACGGGCAGGGCCAGGGCAAGGAGGGCGGCCGCGGGTAGCAGCCCTCTCCTCGTCCAGTTGCGCATGGCGGACCTCCTCGGGACTGGCGGGTGTGTCGGGATCGCTGCGTAGGGACGCGCGGGCGGGTCGCCGGGGTGGCCGCCGTGCGCGGCGGCCACCCCGGGACCGGCGCGCTACCGCCGGACGGGCGCGCCGTCGGGCGTGAACTGCGGCCGCAACTGCTGGACCGCCGCGGCGTCGACCTCGGCCGCGGGGCCGTGGTAGATCGCGTTGTAGAGCAGGTTGAACTGCGACCGCGGCAGGCTGCGGAAGGTGATCTCGCTGCCGTACGTCACGACCTCGCCCTTGCCGACGGTGAACGACGCGACGTTGGTGGCGCCCCGGATGTGTTCCGCGCCGCGCAGGTAGCCGCTGGCCAGGACCTCACCCTCGGCGGGGTAGTGCGACACCACCTGCCCGGAGTCGCCGGTCAGCTCCCAGGCCTGGGTGTCGTAGAGCCAGACCGGCCAGGACTCGGGCATGCCCCACGCGACCGGGTGGTTCGGGTCGAACTCCTGGTGCAGGAGGCTGCCGCCGGTCACGAACTCGTCGTCGTCCTCGGGCAGCGCCGGCTTCATCGGCAGGTCGAACAGCTGCTGGGCGGTCTCCACCGAGTCGCCGATCGCCAGCAACGTGCCACCGTCGCGGACGAACTGCCGCAGCTTGCGCCAGCCCTTCTCCCCCACGCCGTAGGCCCAGGCGTACGCCTCGTCGTACTGCGTCGGGTCCAGGCCCTCCACGATGTCCTCCCGGGACACCCCGGACGAGATGACGATCGTGTCGTACAGCTCGCGGAGCGAGCCGCGCTGGAAGTCCTGGGCGGAGACCACGTCGTAGTTGATGCCGTACTGGTCGAACTGCCACATGTCCCAGCCGCCGGGCATGTTCCCGATGCCGCGCATCAGCCCGACCCTGGTCTGCGGCTTGAGCTGCACCCCGGCGACCTTGGGGGCCCTCGGCACGGCCGTGACCGGCAGGCCGACCTTGGCCGAGGCGGTCGCCAGGACGTGCCGGGCCTGCGGGGTGGCCGGCACGATGTAGGTGCCGGCCGGGTAGTCGACGCCCTGCGCGCGGAACGCCTTGGCGCCGCGGAAGGTCGGGATGTTGGCGTCCTGCAACGCCGAGACGATCTGGATCGTCCCGTACGACTCGGGGCGGACCAGGTAGGCACCCTTGGCGCCGGGCGCGGGCGGCATCGTCACGCGCGGCGGCTCGACCGAGGTCACCCGCTCCAGCCGTGCCTCGAACGGGGTGCGGATCTCGGCGACGTCGACGCCGAGTTGCAGCGGCAGGCTGGTCGTCGCCTCGGCGTACGGCAGCAGCACCGGACAGTCGGCACAGTCGCGGACCTCCGGGTACCGGTCGGTGCCGAGGACCTGGTGGGCCCAGTTGCCGCGCGGCTGACGCATCTTGATGACGTACGAGCCGGCGTCGTACCGCTTCCCGTCGGCGACGAACGGCGACGTCGCGCGGTCGATCTCCACCTCCGTCCACTCCAGGCGCTGGAGCATCTCGAAGGTGGCGTACGGGTCACGCTGCCTGGCGTCGACGACGAACGCGAAGGTGCCCGACGGCACACCCTGCGTCAGGTACTCGTGCGGGACCGCGAAGAGGTTGTCGTAGAGCAGCTTCTCGCCGTTGTCCGCGGTGTACTCCATGCCGGCGTACGTGGCGATCTTCGCGTAGTCGACGATGTCGGCCAGGGTCCAGACGTTGGAGCGGTACGGCTCGATGAGGCTCATCCGCGGCTGCTGCGGGCCGAGCGGGCTGCCGTCCCGCGAGACCTGCGGGTACGCGTAGTCCGTCACCGAGGCGATCTCGGTGAGGTAGATGCCGGAGCCGGTGAACGGGAAGTACCCGCCGGGCTGCTCCAGCGTCCAGAAGATGTGGTAGTCGAGGCTGCCGACGCCGGTCTTGCCCGCGGCGGCGAGCGCCCGGGCGGCGTGCTGCCCGATGGCGGCGACCGAGGAACTCATGTTCGCGGGGACGTTCTCGCTGGTGATGCCGCCGTACGGCGGGACGAAGATGCGGCTGCCGGAGTTGCCCTTCTGGTGCATGATGTGCACGATCGCCGGGCGGTACCTCTTCTCCAGTTCGAGCCGGTACCTCGCCTCGACCTGGGTGAACATCGTCCAGTCCCGGTTGTCGTCGTGGCCGGTGTACTTGTGGTACAGGTCGGGGAAGGTCCGGCGGTAGTTGGTGCCGGCGGTCCGGTTGAAGTGGTCGATGACGAGGTGCTGCCCGTCCGGGTTCTGCGACGGCACCAGGACGACGACCGAGTTGTTCAGGACCTTCCGCGTGAAGTCCGAGTCCTCGGTGGCGAGGCGGTGGACGATGTCGTTGATCGCCTGCCCGTTGCCCACCTCGCTGGAGTGGATGGTCGCCTCCAGGTGGTAGAACGGCACCCCCTCCGCGGCCAGCCGGCGGGCCTCCTCGGGTGTCGTACGACGCGGGTCGGCGAGTTTCTGGTTGATCTCGACGAGGCGGTCCAGGCGACGCAGATTCTTCGGCGAACTGATGATGACGGTGCCGTATTCGTTGCCCATCGTCGTCGGGCCGATGGCCTGGTAGTCGACACGGTCGGATCGTTCCGCAATCAGTTTCATGTATCGGAGCACGTCCGGATAGGAGGCGAGTTTCCCCTCCGTGCCCATCTTGAAGCCGAAGTGCTGCTCGGGGGTGGGGATGTCGGCGGCGCGGGACGCCGCGGCGTGCGTGAGACCGGGGCCGGCGGTGGCGCCCGGCGCGGTCGCCGTGGCGGCGACCAGCGCCAGCAGGGCCGCGCAGGCGCCGTACAGCAAGGGTGGGCGGGACTTGAGCATGGGCGGACCTTCCGACTCGACATCAACGGTCGTAGATCTACGTGGCTGACCGTAGCCGGGGCGGGCCGGGCCACCACAGTGGGTCCGCTGTTCGCGATTGTTCGCTTTCTCTCCCGCTTCGGGAAAGCTCAAGAATGCCTCAACAAGTTGCCGCGGGGTCGGCCTGTGAGACATCGAGAGTCATGATCGTATGGTGTCGAATCCACGGTCGACCGACACGCGCGACCAGGTGACGGGCGCGGCCTCCGCGCGACGACCGGAGCGCCTTCCCGCGAGTGCACTCGCGTTGATGTTCACCGACCGCTCCGCCCGCGGTATCGCCGACCGCCTCGGCGACCTCATCCACTCCGGCGAACTCGCCCAGGGGCTGCCCCTGCCCACCGTGCGGGCGCTCGCCGCCGCCCTGCACGTCGGGCCCACGACGATCGCCTCCGCCTGGGCCCAGCTGCGCAGTCGCGGGCTGATCCACTGCGACCGGCGGCACGGCAGCTTCGTCCGCGGCCCCGGGAGGTTGGCGGGCCGGCGCTTCGCCAGCCTCCCTCCCCCGCCACCGGTCCGGCTCGACCTCACCACGGCCTTTCCCGACCCGGCCCTGCTGCCCGACCTGACCGGTCCGATGGCCGCGGCCGTCGCCGGCACGCAGTGGCGGACGTACCCGGACGACACCGTGGACGCCCGCCTGGCGGCGGTGCTGCGGGCCACGTGGCCCTTCGAGGCGGAGGACGTCACCGTGACCACCGGCGCCCAGGACGCGGTCCACCGGGTCGCCGACGTCGTCCTGCACCCGCACGACCGCGTGCTCGTCGAGGAGGCCGCCGCCACGTCACTGCTCGACATCGTCGAGGACCACCGTGCCCAGGCGGTGCCGGTGCGCTGCGACGACGAGGGACCGCTGCCGGACGCGATGGAGGCGGCCCTGGCCACCCGGCCCGCCCTGCTGCTCCTGCAGACCCGCATGGCCAGCCCGTACGGCCACGCCCTGTCCCGCCGCCGGGCCCGGGCGCTGGCGCCGGTCCTCGCCGACCGCGACATCGTCATCCTCGAACAGGACACCGCCCACGAACTCGCCCCGACCGCCGGCGTGTCGCTCGGCGAGTTCCTGCCGGAGCGGACGCTTCTCGTCCGAAGCTGGAACAAGTCCCACGGTCCCCACCTCCGCGTCGGGGCGCTGGCCGGCATCCGGCGGGTCGTCTCCCGGGTACGGGCCCGGCAGAAGGCCACCGGCGGCTGGCCGTCGGTGCTGAACCAGCGCGCCCTGGCGCAGATGCTCACCGACGCGCGGGCGCGGGAGACGGTCGGCCGCGCGCGGGTCGTCTACCACCAACGCCGGCAACAGATGGTCCGCGCCCTCCGCGACGCGGGTCTGGCACCCACCGGCGTCGCCGGGCTCTCCGTCTGGGTGCCCGTCCGCGACGCCGCGACCGCCATCCGGAGGCTGGCCGCCGACGGCATCGGCATCGCCCCCGGCGCGCCGTTCACCGTGCACGGCGACGGGCGTTCGCACGTCCGGATCGCCACGACACTGGGGCACGACGAGCACGCGCGGATCGCCCGCGTCCTCGCCGAGGCCCATCACGGGTGAGCGACCCGCGTGGGATGGCGGCGTCCACCTGGTGCCGCGTACGCGTCGTCACTGAGTACCGGAACTCATGCCCCGGCCGTCGGCGCCGATGATCCTGCTCGCATGCCTTCGACCGACACCCACCGGACGGACGCTGTCCGGACCGTTCGCACCCGAGACCACGTGCTGCCGCATCCGGGCGCCGTATCGGTCGCCGTCAGCCGGCGGACGGCACCGACCCCACGGATCGGCCATGATCGTCAACATGTCTGAGAAGCCACTGTGGTGGCGGGAGGCCCTGGCCGGGGTGGGCGGCTGCCTGCTGCTCATCGTCGCGACGTCCCCCATGTACGCCGCCGGGCCGCCGCCGTTCATCGCCACGCCGGGCCGGCCCGAGTACCACGGCGTCGGGTGGCTGGTCGCGGTGGCCCCCGTCGTGGCAACGGTGGTGGGCCTGTGCCTGCTGCGGTGGTGGCCGTACCTGCTGGGAGCGGCCGCCCTGCTCGCCGCGCCCCACGCCTGGGGCGAACTGACGACCATGTCGCATCCCGTGCTGCTGATCGTCGCGAAGTCCGCCGCGTACCCGTTGGCCCTGGTGGGGGTGCTGGCCTGCGCGCAGTCGCTGTGGAGCAACGCCTCGCCGGGGCTGGGCGCGGCCCTGGCGGGGCTGGCGACCGGGTCCCGCCTGTTCGGCTCCGCGATGGTCGGTCCCGGCTGGTTGTTCTCGGACCCGTCCCGGCCCACCTGGCACGTCGGCATGATCGCGGTCGGCCTCGCCCTGGTCGTGCCCGCCGTCCGCCGGTTCCGCCGAGGCGACCGCGCCGCCGCCGGGCCGCCGGACTCGCCCCCACGCGCGTGGCGGCGGTGGCGTCTCGTCGTCGCCGCCGGCCTCGCGGCGTCCCTGGTGGTGCCGCTGTCCCTGCTGACGACCGAACGGCTCGCGGCACTGCTGGACGTGGACTGGTCCGCCCTGTACCGGCACGAGTCGGTGGCGATCGCCGTGATCGGCGCGGTCACGCTGGTGGCGGCGACGGTTCTGGCGGCCGTCGCCGGGCTGTGGTCGCTGGCCGGAGCGCTCACGGTCGCCACCGTCCACGTGGCGGTCGCCGCACCACTCATCCTGGCGTTCACCGCGCTCGGCGTGCTGGGTCCGATGCGCTGGCTGGGTGCCCTCGTGGGCGCGGCGGTCGGCGCGGTGGCGGCCGGCAGCCGGTTCCGGGTGGCGGCCGCCGGCACGCTCGCGGCGGGCGCCGCGACGGCCGTGTTCATCGCGTACGCCGCCACGACCGGCCACCCCGAGAAGCTGGCCGAGCAGCAGCGCGTCGTCCCGGCGTTGCTGCTGCTCGTACTGGTCACGGCGGCGGCGACGGCGATCGCCGGTGCGGCCGCGCCGGTGCTCGCGCCCCGTGGCGCCGTTCCGGCCGTGCTCGGTCCGCTCGTCGGCGTACTCACCATCGGCGGGCTGCAGACGGTCCAGGTGACGTACCTGGAGGACGGCCTGCCCGTCTCGTCGTACCTCAACCCGGTCTTCCACCTCACCACCTCGGGCGTGCTGTTGCTGGTCGCGGGCGCGGCCGTCGGCGGACTGGGCGTCGCGCACCACCTCGCCGAACGCTGGGCCGAGCGCAAACGGGCCGAGCTGATCCGGCAGGAGGCGGCGGCCGCCGAACGGGACCGGTTGGCCCGGCCGATCCACGACGGGGTCCTGCAGGTGCTGGCGCTGGTCCAGCGGCAGGGCTCGCAGCTCGGCGAGACCGGCTCGCAGCTGGCGATGCTGGCCGGCGAGCAGGAGGTCGCGCTGCGCAACCTGCTCAGTGGCGGTGGCGCCACGGCGCGCCCCGGCGGGGACGGCGACCTGCGGGCGGCGCTCACCGCGCTGGCCTCACCGGTCGTCGAGGTCTCCACCCCGGCGGAGCCGGTGGTGCTCCCGTCGGGCCCCGCCGCCGAACTGACGGCGGCCGTGCACGCCGCCCTCGACAACGTCCGGCGGCACGCGGGGCCGGGCGCGCGGGCGTGGGTGCTGCTGGAGGACGAGGGGGACGGCGTACGCGTGACCGTCCGCGACGACGGTGTCGGGTTCGAGCCCCAGCGGCTGGTCGACGCCGCGCGGGCCGGCCGGCTGGGGGTGGCCCAGTCGATGCGGGGCCGGATCGCCGACCTGGGCGGCACGACGACCATCCACAGCCAGCCGCAGGAGGGCACCGAGGTCGAGTTCTGGGTGCCCCGACGGAGCTGAACGGACCGGGGGCGGGCCGGCGCCCGCCCCCGGTGGTCCTCGCGGGTCTGGTGTGAGCAGAGGCTCACCGGCGCGGGGCACCCTTGATCTTGTCCGCTCTTCTTGCCAATCTTGTGCAGAAGCCACAGGATTGCATTTGGAGTGCGGGCGATGGCCACGACCACCATGCGCGCGGAGCGGGACCTGCTCGGTCTCGCGGCCCAGCGCCGCCGGACCGGGATCTGGCTGCTCGCGCTGACAGCGGGGCTGATCCTGACCGGGGTGGTCGCGGTCGGGTCGGGCGCCATCGGGATTCCCCCGACCACCGTCGCCCGGATCGTCGGGCACCACCTCCTCGGCCTTCCCGGCGAGGTGACGTGGACGCCGCCGCAGGAGGCGATCGTCTGGCAGGTGCGGCTGCCCCGGGTGCTGCTCGGCATGCTCGTCGGCGCCGGGCTGGCGGTGTGCGGGGTGGCGCTGCAGGCCATGGTGCGCAACGTGCTCGCCGACCCGTACCTGCTCGGCATCAACTCCGGCGCCTCCAGCGGCGCCGCGGCCGCCATCCTGTTCGGAGCCGGCGCCGGCTTCGGGCAGTACGCCCTGTCCACGAGCGCGTTCCTCGGCGCGCTCGCGGCGTCCCTGCTGGTCTTCCTGATCGCGCGCAGCGGTGGCCGGGTGACCTCGGTTCGCCTGCTGCTGGCCGGCGTCGCGGTCGGGTACGCCCTCTACGCGACCACCAGCTTTCTGATCTTCGCGTCCGGGTCGGCCGAGGGATCGCGCTCGGTGATGTTCTGGCTCCTCGGCTCCCTGGGGCTGGCCCGGTGGGACGCCCTGCTGGCGGTGGCCGCGGTCGTCCTGGGTGGCACGATCCTCTACCTGACCGTCGCCGGGCGGCGGCTCGACGTCCTGGCCATCGGTGACGAGACCGCCCAGACCCTGGGGGTGTCGCCGGCCCGGTTCCGGATCCGTCTGCTCGTGGTCGTCTCGCTGAGCGTCGGCGTGCTGGTCTCCGCCGCCGGCAGCATCGGCTTCATCGGGCTCGTCGTGCCCCACCTGGCCCGGCGCATCGTCGGGTCGCCGCACGTGCGGGTCGTGCCGGTGGCCGCGCTGCTCGGGGCGATCCTGCTGGTCTGGGCCGACGTGCTCGCGCGGGTCCTGCTGGCCCCGCAGGAGATCCCGATCGGCATCATCACCTCCCTGCTCGGAGCGCCGTTCCTGGTGGTCCTGATCCGTCGCCTACACGCCTCCGGCGCCTGAGGGCGCCGGGCCCGCAAGGAGAAACCATGAAGGCAACCCGTCTCGCCGCCACGGCCGCCGCGTCCGCCGTCCTGTTGCTCCTCACCGCGTGCGGTGGCGGCGCCCGGCCGACGAACGCGGGCCCCGGATACCCGCTCACCGTCACCAACTGCGGCGTGGACGTCACGTTCGACGCCGCGCCGGAGCGGGTCGTCCTGCTCAAGAGCGCGGCCGTGCCGTACCTGCACGCGCTCGGCGTCATGGACCGGGTCACGGCGCGGGCCGGGCAGTACCCGAAGGAGTACTACGACGCGGAGACGCTCGCCGAGCTGGACCGGATCCCCCTGCTGACGGACCGGACGGACACCAGCGGCCACCTGCAGATCTCCAAGGAGGTGGTCATCAGCCAGCAGCCGGACCTGGTGCTCGGCGAGGTGGACAACCTGTCGCGGGACACCCTCGCCGCGGTGGACATCCCCCTGCTGGAGGAGCCGGCGATGTGCCCGGACGCCACGACGACACCGAGCTTCGACGACATCTACGCCCAGATGCAGACGTACGGGAGGGTGTTCGGACGGGAGACCGAGGCCGCGGCGGCGGTCGCCGCGCTCCGGGAGCGGATGGCCCGGATCCAGGCCGCGGCGGGTCCCGCGTCCGGGCGTACGGCGGCGGTGCTCTACCCGACCGTCGGCGGTGGCACCACGTACGCGTACGGCGCGGCCAGCATGGCGCACCCGCAACTGGAGGCGGCCGGTTTCCGCAACGTCTTCGGGGACGTGAGGGAGCGGGTCTTCGAGGTCACCGTGGAGGAACTGCTCGGGCGCAACCCCGACGTGCTGGTCCTGCTCCACAGCGACGGTGACCCCCGGGCCGTCGAGCAGGCGCTGACCGCGCTGCCCGGCGCGGCGCAACTCAAGGCCGTCCGCGCCGGCGACGTCATGACCCAGCTGTTCAACTTCACCGAGCCGCCGTCGCCCCTGTCGATCGACGGTCTCGAGCGGATCGTGCGGCGTTTCGCGGAGAAGCCGTGATCGAGGCGACCACGGTCTCCTGGCGCTACGGGGCGAACCCCGTCATCGACGGGGTCAGCGTGACCGCCCGGCCCGGCCGGGTGCTCGGGCTCATCGGGCCGAACGGCAGCGGTAAGACCACCCTGCTCCGACTCCTGTACGGCGCGCTGCGCAGCCCCTCCGGCCGCGTGCTCGTCGACGGTGACGACCTCGCCGGCCTGGGGTCGCGGGAGGCGGCCCGCCGGCTCGCCGTGGTCGTGCAGGAGAACGGCGGCGAGACGGCCCTGACCGTCGCGGAGATGGTGCTCCTGGGCCGCGGGCCGCACCTGTCGACCTTCCAGCGCGCCGGCAGGGCCGACCACGACATCGCGGCCCGCTGCCTGGCCCGGGTCGGGGCGGCCCACCTGGCCGACCGGGCCTTCACCCGGCTCTCCGGCGGTGAGCGGCAACGGGTCCTGATCGCCCGCGCCCTCGCCCAGCAGGCCACCCACCTGCTCCTCGACGAGCCGACCAACCACCTCGACATCCGCTACCAGCACGAGATCCTCCGCCTGGTGCGTGACCTGGACACCTGTTCCGTGGTCGTGCTGCACGACCTCAACCTGGCCGCCCGCTACTGCGACGACCTGGTGCTGCTCGGCCGGGGTGGCGTCGTCGCGGCCGGCACCGTCGACGAGGTACTGGATCCGGCGGTCATCGAGCCGGTCTACGGCATCGGCATCCGGCGCCTGGACCTCGACGGCGCCATCCACCTGTTGTTCCAACCGCACACCGCCGTCGAGAGGACGACCGTATGACCGCGCAGGACCGCATCAACGCGTACTGGACCGGCCGGGCGCCGAGCTACGACGCGTACGTCCAGCGGCCCGAACGCTTCGCCGCCGACCAGCGCGCCTGGTCGGAGGTCTGGTCCCGGGCCCTGCCGCGGGGGCCGCTCGACGTGCTCGACGTGGGCACCGGCACCGGCCAGGCCGCCATGGTCCTGGCCGGTCTCGGGCACCGCGTGACCGGCATCGACCTGTCCGAGGGCATGCTGGAGCGGGCCCGCCGGCACGCCGCCGAAATGGCCAACGGCCCCGTCATCCGGCGCGGCGACGCGGTGGACCCGGACTTCCCACCGGCCAGCTTCGACGCGGTGACCAGCCGGTACGTGATGTGGACCCTCCGGGACCCGGACGTCGCCGTGGCGAACTGGGTCCGCCTGCTCCGCCCGGGTGGCACGGTCGCGGTCGTCGACAGCACGTGGTTCCCGAAGGGGCTGGACAACGCCTCGGAGAACTTCGCCGACTTCTACGACGACCAGGTGCAGGCCGTGCTGCCCCTGGCCACCGCGTCCTTCATCGACGCGACCGCCGCGGTCCTCGAACGGGCGGGCCTCACGGACGTGACCGTCACGCCGCTGACCACGATCTACGAGTTGGACCGGCGGTTCGGTGTCGCCCCGAACCACGAGCACCAGATGCAGTTCGTCGTCACCGGCCGGATCTGAGTGCCGGCCGGACGGCCGATTCAGGAGGCCGGGGCGGCGGCGACCGGCTGCCGGAGGATGGTGCGGAGCTTCTCGGGCGCGACCCTGCGGGAGTCGCTGAGGTAGATCTCGTGGTGCGTGCCGACCATCCGCAGCCCGTTGTCCGGGATGAACTCGTGGTGCATCCGGGCCAGCACGTCGGCCTCGTCGTCGTACGTGCCGACGTGCAGTGTCTGCACGCAGCGCCCCTCGGACAGCGAGCCGAGGCGCACCTCGTGCAGGCGCCGCGGGCGGTTCTTCGCGGCGACCTGCTCGACGGCGTCGGCGAACATGTCCTCGTCGATCCAGTCCGGCACCATGATCATCAATGTCCAGTCCCACCGGGACTTGTTCCGGGACGCCGTGAACGCGTCCATGTCCTCGGCCCACCACAGGCCCTCCAGCGGCATGACGACGTAGTCGCGGCCGAGGGTCCGCTTGCTCGCGAACTTCAGCGTGTACGCCAACGGGAAGAGCGCCTCGACCGCGCCGGTGAAGGCGGGGGTCGTGTTGGGGTCGCCGTGTCCGTCGATCATCAGGTATCGCAGGTCGGGCACGTCGACGATCTCGAACCGGCCCTGCCGGGCACGGTAGGCGGCGATCTCCCGCTTGAAGTCAGTCTTGTCGGTCATCGGGCACCTGGACTCGCGACGCGAGCCACGACCTTTCCGCCTCGAGGAGGCTGAGCGAGTAGGAGAAGACCTCGCGTGCCGGCGGCGCGAGGGGGGCCTGCGCCGACTGGGCCGCGCGGACGGCGGCGATGCGCGCGTCGACCTGGGCGAGCCGGTCGCGAAGCGCCCGCGCGTACTCCCGCTCGGAGAGCAGGGGAAGGTTGGAGACGCCCACGAGGAGGGGGTGCGGGACGGGACGCAGCTCGGCGATGAGCGCGAGCGCGCCGCGGGCCGCGGCCTCACGACCGGCGGCCGTGGCGTGGAAGACGCGCCGCGACCGGGCGGTCGCCGGCGGCTCGGGTGCGTGGACGAGCCCGCGCCTCTCGAGTTTGGCGAGCAGGTAGTAGATGGACGAGAAGCCGATCTCGGTCCACTGGCGGATCCCGCGGCGCTCGATGACCTGCTCCAGGTCGTAGCCGTGCTGGGGCCGTTCGACGATCAGCCCGAGCACGACCAGCTCGGACGGGGTGAGCTCCACGCCACCTATTCTAGTACTAGAATAGGTGGGCGCGAGCATCCCCCGGTTCCTTCGGGTCGGGTGGTCGTCGCGGCGCCACCCGCGGGCGGCGGGTCACCTCGTCGGTGGTCCGCCGCCCCGGGTCGACGAGCTGACGGCGTCAGCCGCAGTTGCCCCAGCTGTACCGGCCGGCGCCCTGCCACATGGTGCCGTACAGGACCTCGCCCTCGTACATCACGCAGCGGTCGCGGGCGGACCGCTGGATGGCGGCGTAGTACTTGAAGTTGCCCGAGTCGTACGCCCAGGAGCTGCCCTCGACCCGCACCCCGGCGCGAACCCCGGTCGTCGAGCCGACGGCCACCCGCTTGAGGGTGGCCACGCAGTTGTACCCCGTGGCGCTGTTGTAGAGCAGGTAGACGTCGCCCACCCTCGTGCCGTCCGGCGCGGTGATCGACCGGTGGCCGTCACTGGCGTACGCCCACGAGCCGCCGAAGTCGTTGTTGCAGGCCTGAGCCGCCGTGAACGGGTTCGTGGCGGCCTGGGCCGGCGAGGCGAGGGTCACCGCCGCCACCGCGGCGGCGAGAGTCGAGACGAGCAGTCGTCGCCCTGTTGCACGCATACGTTTCCTTCCCCAGGTGTCCCGGCGCGAAGATCGCGCATGAACGGCCATCCTGCCACAGTGGATCATCACCGGGGCCGGGGCTCGTTGCCGGGTGGAGCCGGGGTCACGTCACGGGTGGCCGGGGACGGGGTCCCCGGCCACCCGTGGCCTCGTGCCGGTGTTACAGGTCGAGCGGTTCGATCCAGATGTTGCGGTACTGGACCGGGTTGCCGTGGTCCTGCAGCCGGATGGCGCCCGCCGCCGGGCCCTCCGGTCGGCTGCCACCGGTCGGGCCGAGGATCTCGACGTCGTCGTGCACCGGGACGCCGTTCCACACCACCGTGACGCGCGGGTTCTCGACCTTGTTGCCGGCCGCGTCGTACCGGGCCTGCCGGTAGACGATGTCGTACGACTGCCAGGTCTCCGGCGGCCGCGCCGCGTTCACGTCGGGGGCCTTCTGGTTGTAGATGGCCGCGGCGTCGTTGACCTGCGGCGGGTCGATGCCGAACGAGTCCAGCACCTGGATCTCGTAGCGGTCCTGCAGGTACACGCCGCTGTTGGCGCGGGCCTGCCCCGTCACGTCCGGCGGGTACAGCGGCAGGTTGAACTCCACGTGCAGGCGGAAGTCGCCGAAGGCCTGCACCGTACGCAGGTCGCCGTTGCGCACCGTCATGGCGCCGCCGGCCACCGGCCACTCGGGCTCGCGCCCGTCGGTGTGCTGCCACTCGGTGAGGTCGCCGTCGCGGCCGAGCAGCGTGATGCGCTCGCCGTGCGGCCGTACGGCGAGCACGTCGAGGTTCACGTGCCCGGAGTCGGCGGCCTCCTTGCGGTACTCCACGATGTTGCGGCCCTTGTCCAGCCGCACGGTGGTGGTGACCGTGCCCCACTCCTCCCAGGTCACCGTGGAGGGGAAGACCGTCTGCTCCACCCGTGCGCCGTTGACGTACAGGCTCAGCTGCTTCTCCCCGGAGTAGGGGTTGGGGCCGTTGCTGTAGCGCATCGCGAGGTCGTACGTCCCGCTCTCGCGGACGTCGACGGAGATCCTGGTCGACGAGCCGTTCTCGGCGAACCCGGCGGCGAACCCGGCGCCGGAGTAGGCGGCGTGGTCGGTCGCCATGCCGACGCCGACCGTCCGGCCCTCCTCGGCCTCGAAGAAGGTCTGCGGCTGCACCACGCGCCCCGGGATCTCGTTGAGCGTGTACCAGGCCTCAGTGTTCCACAGCTCCTCGCCGTCGGCGGAGGTGAACGGGCGCGGCGAGCGGACGTGCACGACGCGGTTCTCCTTGAGGCCGGGGATCCTCAGCTTCACGGTGCGGCGGTCGGCCGACAGCTCCGCCCGGCTCACCGTGAGGGTCTCCAGGTCGAGCTTGGGGCCGCCGTACTGGCTCGTCGCACCGTAGCGCCACTGCGTCACCCGGTACGCGTCGGCGAGGTCCGCGGCCGTCTCGGCCGACAGCGGCTCGGTGTACTCCAGCTCGAACCCGACGTGGGAGGCACGCATCCGCTTGACCTCGAACACGGAGGTGCCGTTGGGGGTGAGCTTCTGCAGGCCGTACGTGAGCTTGCCCTCCTGGCCCCAGTTGCCGCCGGCGCCGAGGCCGCCCACGTAGAGCGCGCCGTCCGGGCCGAGGGTCACCTCGTTGATCCCGGACTCCAGACCCTGCGTGTGGCGGAACACCGCGCCCTGGTACTGCCCCTCGACCTTCTCGAGGAAGACGCGCTGGAGGCCGCCGTAGGTGACGTCGCCGACCACCAGCTGCCCCGCGTACGGCCCCTTCTTGAGCAGCACGGGGGTCGAGGGCGAGTTGCCAATCTCGTTCTGCGGGATCCAGACGATCGGACGCGTCACGGGGTTGTCGTCGAACGGACCGGGCGGCGTCGTGTAGTGGTTGTAGAAGGCGCCGTCCTTGATGGCCACGAGCTTGGACGCGGGAAGCCAACCGCCCTGGTTGTCGGTCACGAGGACCTCGCCGCCCGGCCCCCAGCCGATCCCGTTCGGGGTACGCAGCCCGCCGGCCACGTAGGTGATCTCGCCGGTCCGGGCGTTCACCTTGATCGAGGTGCCGCGGTTGGGCGCGGGCTGGGGCACGGTGGTGGCGCCGCCCAGGTTGATGGCCACGGAGAGGTTGAGGTAGAAGTACCCGTCCCGGTAGAGCAGGCCGAACGCGAACTCGTGGAAGTTGCGACCCCACGGCCAGGTGGCGACCGTCCTGCGTTCGTCGGCCGTGCCGTCGCCGTCGGTGTCGCGCAGGGCGGTCAGCTCGTGCTTCTGGCTGACGTAGACGGTGCCGTCGACCACCGCCACGCCCTGGGGCTCGCGCAGCCCGTCGGCGAACCGGCGGTAGGTCACCCGCTCGGGGCCGGTCGTCCCGGTGACCCCCTCGACCACGTACACCTCGCCGGTGGCGTTGTCGGTGCCACCCCAGGTCGAGACGACCAGGTCGCCGTCGGGCATGAAGGCCATGCCGGTGACCTGCGGCTGGAAGCCGTCGGGACGCAGGTCGGTGAGGGTGTAGCCGGGGTGCACCCGGTCGAGCGGCAGGCCGTCACCCGCCGAGTCGGTGGCGCCCTCGCAGTACTTCCACCCGGGAGCGGTCACGCGCACGACGCCGGCGTCGGTGCTGAGCGCGGACGCCGGCACGAGTGCGAAGTCGGCCGAGCCGGGAACCCGCCACTCGAGCCGCAGCACCTGGCCGCCGCCGTTGTCGAAGAACTCGACGAACAGCGGGTGCACGCCGGCGGTCAGCGTGACCGACCTGTCCTTGGAGGTTTCGGCGTGCAGGCCGTCGTGGTCGATGACGACCTGGTCGTCGATCGTCAGCCGGGACCCGTCGTCGCTCGTGAGCCGGAACGTGTAGTCGCCGTCGGCCGGTACCGTCAGGTTGGCGATGACGTGGCTGATGAAGCGGTCGGACAGGCCGAACTCGTCGGTGCCGGTCCAGTTGATCTGCGGCATGAGCTTGTCGACGTTCGGCGTCTGCGCGGGCTTGAGGGTGCACAGCGCCGACAGCGGGACCCCCATGTCGTACGAGCGAAGGGTCACGCCGGGTTCCTGCGGCGGGATGTCGGCGGGGGCGGCCGAGGCCGGCGTGACAGGGGCGGCGGCGAGCAGGGTCGCCAGTGCGGCACCTGCGGCCGCCAGCACGGCTCGCCGGCGCCGCCGGTTCGGTGCGGGCATGCGTTCCTCCGGTGGGTGCGGGTCCCGGCCAGGAAGAAGCCGTGCCACTTTCTCCCCCGGGACCGGTCAGTACGATCTCGCGTTACGGAAGATCGGTCGCTGACACTATCACTTCCCATCGATAGAACGAAACTTTTGCATCTATCGACCCAAAGTCTCCTCGGCGCGATGGTCACCGGCCCGGCCGGTACAGGGACCGGGCCCGCACCGGGACCGTGACGTCTCCCCCACCGCGGATCCGCCACAGGCCACAGTGGCAGGACTGGTAGTGCACGGTCCCCTCGCTGGTCCGGTGCCGGGAGCGGGTTCGCCAGACGTGCCCGTGGTTGTCGTTCATGCCCCCACCCTGCTGTAATGGCATTGTGCATCTCAACCCTTACGGCGCCGACGCGGTCCGGCTGGCCGTCGACCTGGCCAACGATCCGCCCGGGTCGGTCGCCGACCTGGCCGATCGCTGCCGGCGGGCCGGGGTGGTGGTGGACATGCCGGTACGCGACGACGACCTCGCGGTGACCCGCCGACTGATGGAGGAGTGGGCGCGGATCGTCGACGCGGCCTCCGCGGAGGAGCGGGCGAGGCTGCTCAACCGGATGCTGGCCGGCGCCTCGACGTACCCGCGCCTCACCGACCACGCGGACGGGCGCTGGCACCTGCACTACCGCGACGACGGGGTGCCGCTGTCCGCGGTGCTCCGCGCGCTCGTGAGCGTCGGCACCGCGCTGCACCTGACGGGTCGCGGGATGGACCGGCTGGGCCGCTGCGCCCGGACCGGCTGCGGCCTGGTCTACGCCGACGTCTCCCGGACCGGCCGGCAGCGCTACTGCTCGCCCCGGTGCGCCAACCGCGACGCCGTACGCCGCCACCGCGCCCGTGGCGCGGCGTCGCGCTGACGGCGGATCCGACCGGTTGACCGGTAATCGCCGCGAGCGGGCACGGCCGGAGGGATGATCGGTTCGTGCGAGGAGATGCCATGGCTCAGCTGCGGGGGTCGGGCGGCGTGGACCCGGCGGAGGTGAAGCGACGGATCGGTCCGGTCGGGGTCTGGACCGGGGTGCTCGGCGGGCAGTCGGCCGAGTTCGGTCGCAGGGCCGCCGCGGAGGTGGAGGACCTGGGTTACGGCGCGCTCTGGGTGGGCGAGACGGCGAGGTACAAGGAGGCGCTCGTCCACTCGGCCATCCTGCTCGGCGCCACCCGGAGCCTGGTGGTCGCCACCGGCGTCGCCAACATCTGGGTCCGGGACGCCACCGCCGCCGCGAACGGCGCCAACGCTCTCGCCGAGGCGTACGACGGGCGCTTCCTGCTCGGTCTGGGGGTGAGTCACGCGCCGCTGGTGTCGGCGCGCGGCCACGACTACGGGCGGCCGCTCGCGGCGATGCGGTCGTACCTCGACGCGATGGACGAGACCGAGTACGCGGCGCCGCTGCCCCAGCGGGCCCCGCGGGTGCTGGCCGCGCTCCGTCCCGGGATGCTGAGGCTGGCGGCGCAGCGCAGCGTCGGCGCGCACCCCTACTTCGTCACGCCGGAGCACACCGCGCGCGCCCGCGAGGTTCTCGGGCCGGGGCCGGTGCTGGCGCCGGAGCAGGCCGTGGTGCTGGACACCGATCCCGGATCGGCCCGCGAGAAGGCCCGGCGGTACACGTCGTGGTACCTCAGCCTGCCCAACTACGTGAACAACCTCAGGGAGATCGGTTGGGCTGAGGAGGACCTGTCCGGTTCCGGCAGCGACGCCCTGGTCGACGCCATCGTGCCGTGGGGTGATCCCGAGACGGTGGCGCAGCGGGTCCGGGCGCACCACGACGCGGGTGCGGACCACGTCTGCGTCCAGCCGCTCGTCGACGGCCCGGACGATCTGCTGCCCCAGCTGCGGGCCCTGGCGCCGCTGCTGCTCACCCCGTAGGCCGTGCCCCCGGTCGTTCGCCCGCCCCTCACCCGAGGCTGACGACCATCCGGCGTACGGCCTCGGTGAGCACGTCCGGTGAGGTGGCGAAGTTGAGGCGGAGGTGCCCGGCGCCGCCGGTGCCGAAGTCCGGTCCGGGCACGAACGCGACGCGCCCGCGCTCCAGGAACACCGTGGCGGGATCGGCGTCCGGGCCGCCGGGCAGCTCCAGCGCCCGGCAGTCCAACCAGGCGAGGTACGTGGCGTCCGGCGGCTGGTAGCGGACACCGGGCAACCGCTCGGCCAGCAGGTCGGCGAGCAGGTGGCGGTTGGCGTCCAGGCCGCTCAGCAGGTCGTCGAGCCACGGTCCGCCGTGCCGGAGAGCGGCGGTGTGCGCGATCACCGCGAGGTGGCTCACCCCGTCGTTGACCTCCGCGGGCATGCGGGCCAGGTCCGCCGCCGCGTCGGCGCCGGCCACCGCGACGGCGGCCTTCACCCCGGCCAGGTTCCACGCCTTCGACGCGGACAGGAGCGCGAAGTCCCGCTCGGTGCCGGGCAGGGAGAGGTACGGCACGAAGGTCGCCCCCGGGTACACGAGGGGTGCGTGGATCTCGTCCACCACCACCCGTACGCCGTGGCGGGCGGCCAGTTCGGCCACGGTGGACAGTTCGGCGCGGGTGTGCAGCGTTCCGGTCGGGTTGTGGGGGCTGCAGAGCAGGTAGGCCGCACGGCGGCCCCCGGCGACCGCCTCCGCGAAGGCCCGGTCGAGCGCGTCCGGGTCGAGGCGGTGCCGCCCCTCCAGCGGCGCCTCGACGATCCGGCGACCCGCGCTGCGCAGGAACTGGTAGTACGGCGGGTAGACCGGCGGGTTGACCACCACGGCGTCGCCGTGCCCGGTGACCAGGTCCAACACCTCGACGACGCCCATCATCACATCGGGCACCGCTCTCGTACGCGCGACGTCGACGGTCCAACCCCACCGCTCGGCGGCGAACCCGGCCAACGCCTCGGCGTAGGCCGGGCCGTGGGCGTAGCCGGTGTCGCCGAGGTTGATCGCCTCGGCCAGCGCCCGGGTCACCGGCTCGGCCAGCGGCACGTCCATCTCCGCCACCCAGAGCGGCAGCACGTCCTCCGGGTACCGCCGCCACTTCTCACTGGTGCGGCGGCGGAGGTCGGTCAGCGACAGCGTCTCCAGCAGGTTGCCCATGCGGCAACCGTACGACCTTTCGATCTTTCCGTCCGCCCGGGCACCGCCGGCCCGGCCGCCCGCCGCCCTGGTCAGCCCGCTGCCGGCGGCGTGAGGAGCGCGACCAGCGCGTGCAGGTCGGGGATGCGCAGGTCGGCGGGGTGTCCGCGCAGCGCGGCGACCCGGGCGCCGGCCCGTTGACCGGCGGCGATCCCGGCCGGCGCGTCCTCGACCACCAGGCACCGCTCGGCCGGCACCCCGAGCCGGGCGGCGGCCAGCCGGTACCCCTCGGGATCGGGCTTGCCCGCGCGGACGTCGTCGGCGGTGACGAGCACCGGCGGGGTGATGCCGGCCGCACCGAGACGGGCCGCGGCCAGATCCGCGTCGGCGCTGGTCACCACGGCCCACGGCAGGGCGAGCCGGTCGAGGGTGTCGAGCAGGCACGTCGCGCCGGGCAGCGGCTTGGTGTCGACGGCGTCGGCCAGTTGCAGCTCGGTCTGGTACCGCGCCGCGCGCCGGGCGGCCTGGGCGTCGAGGTGCGGCGCGACCTGCCGGATGGTGGTCAGGGCGGTCTTGCCGGGCGAGATCCGCAGCACCGTCTCGGGATCGACCCGGTAGTCGGCGGCCCAGCGCCGCCAGGCACGCTCGACGGCTCCGTCGGAGTCGACCAGCGTGCCGTCCATGTCCAGCAGCACCGCCTCGATGTCGTCCATGCCACCATTATGCTCGGTGCGCGAGCATAATGGTGGCGGGAGGGGTTGTGGAGCGACCGACGCACCGGATGCGGGACCTGCGCCACCAGGGCGCGCTCGCCGTGCTCCGGCACCTGCACCGGCAACCGGGCGTCACCCGGTCCGAGCTGGCCCGCGCCCTCGATCTCAGCAGCGGCTCGGCGACCGACCTCGTCGCCCGGCTCAAACGCCTGCGTCTGCTCGACGAGGTCGCCTCCGCTCCGTCCGGTGGTCGCGGACGGCCCTCCCCCACCCTGGTCGCCCACCCGGCGGGCCCGCTGGTCTGCGTCGTCGACATCAGCCACGAGCGGTGGCGGGTGGCCGCCGTCGAACTGGGCGGCCGGATCGTCCAGCACACCAGCGGCCGGCACGTCGACCGGGAGCCGGACGCCGTGCTGGACCGCGTGCGGCGCGAGATCGCCGCCTGCCGGCGCCGGCTCGGCCACCGGATCCGGGCCGTCTCGGTCGCGGTCGCCGCCACGGTACGAGGTACCGAGGTGGTGCAGGCCGCCACGCTGGGGTGGCGGCGGGTGAGCCTCGAACCGCTCCGCCCCGCCGCCGACGTGCCGCTGCTGGTCGGCAACGACGCCTCGCTGGCGGGGCTCGCCGAGGCACGGCGGGGCGCCGGGGCCGGCGTGCGGGTCGTCCTGCACCTCACCGTCGAGGTGGGCGTCGGCGGCGTGCTCGTGGTCGACGGCGACCTGCTGGACGGCGCCACCGGGGCCGGCGGCGAGTTCGGCCACCTGCCCTTCGGTGACCCGACCCTGCGCTGCCCCTGCGGCGCGACCGGCTGCTGGGACCTGCTGGTCGACGGCCGGGCCATGGCGCGGCAGCTCGGTCAGCCGGCGCCGGACGACCCGCGGACGGCCGCGGAGCACATCCTCGCGGCCGCACCGCGGGACCCGGCGGCCCGGGCCGCGGTCAACGGTGCCGCACGCGCGCTCGGCCGGGGCGTCGGCGGGCTGGTCAACGCCCTCGATCCGGCGCTGGTCACCCTGTCCGGACTGGCCGTCGACCTGTCCGCGGCGGCGCCCCGAGAGGTGGACGCGGGCTACCGGGCCGGGCTGATGTCGTTCCGACGGGGCCAACCCCCGCCGCTGGTCCCGTCGACGCTCGGCCCCGACGGCCGGATCGCCGGGGCCGCCGACGCCGCCTTCGACACCGTCCTCACCGTCCCCGGCATCGAGGCGTGGTCCCGGTCGACCGCACGAGTCCGAGAAGGAGCGACGTGAGCACCGTACGGGAGTTCCGGATCGACGTCCCGCAGGCCGCGCTGGACGACCTCGCCGACCGGCTGCGCCGCACCCGGTGGCCCGCCGAGCTGCCCGGCGTGGGCTGGAGCCGGGGCGTGCCGGTCGGCTACCTGCGGGACGTGGCGGCGCACTGGCTGCACGCGTACGACTGGCGGGCGTGGGAGGCGAGACTCAACGAGTTCCCCCAGTACACCACCGAGATCGACGGTCAGCGGGTGCACTTCGCGCACGTCCGGTCGCCCGAGCCGGACGCGCTACCGCTGATCCTCACCCACGGCTGGCCCGGTTCGATCGTCGAGTTCCTCCGCGTCATCGGCCCGCTCACCGATCCGGCCCGGCACGGCGGCGATCCGGCGGACGCGTTCCACGTCGTCGCGCCCTCGCTGCCCGGCTTCGGCTTCTCCACGCCGCTGTCCGGGCCGGGCTGGAACCACGACCGGATCGCCCGGGCGTGGATCGGCCTCATGGACCGGCTCGGCTACGAACGCTACGGCGCACAGGGCAGCGACACCGGGTACCTCGTCTCGCCCCGGCTCGGCCACCTCGCGCCGGACCGGGTCGTGGGGGTGCACATCCACGGCGGGCTGGAGTTCCCCGACGCCGAGCAGCTCGCCACGGTGACCCTGACGGCCACGGAACGGGCCCGGCTCGCCGCGGCGGACCGGCTGCGGCGGCACGGCAGCGGCTACGCCGACATCCAGGGCACCCGGCCGCAGACCCTGGGGTACGCGCTGACCGACTCGCCGGTCGGCCAGCTCGCCTGGATCCTCGACAAGGTGCGGGACTGGACCGACCCGGCCCACGACCTGCCGGACGAGGCCCTGGACCGGGACGTCCTGCTCACCGACGTGTCCCTCTACTGGCTGACCGGCACGGCGGCCAGCTCGGCCCAGCTCTACCACGAGGTACGCGCCCAGCCGCCCCGGCCGGCGGCCCCCTCGGGGGTTCCCACCGGGATCGCGGTCTTCCCGCCCGACCCGGCGCTCCGCCGGCTCGCCGAGCGGGAACACCACCTGGTGCACTGGGCGGAGTACGACCGGGGCGGCCACTTCGCCGCGCTGGAGGTCCCCGACCTGCTCGTCGCCGACATCCGCGCGTTCTTCCGCCCGCTGCGCCCCGGGCGACGGTAACGGCGCCGCGTTCAGCCGCCCAGGCCGAGTTGGGGATACAGGGCCTCGGGAGCGGCCACCGCCCCCTCGGGCCGTACGACGTCGACCGCGGCGCCGAAGTCGCTGTAACGCAGGGAGGCGTTCGGGATGCCGTTCGCCGCTGGGATCAGGAAACTGACCAGCCGCCCTTCGGCGTCGAGCGTCGCGTGGAACGTGTGGCTGCGGGCACCGTCGGGGAACGTGCCGTCCGGACCGGGACGGAAGCTGATGCCGTTGCCGCTGCCCACCCGGGTCAGGTCGAGTGTCCCGGTGATCTGCGGGCCGTCCGTCCGTGCGGCGACGATCGCGTCGATGAGGCGTGCCGAGCCGCCCGGGTCGTTCCGGCCGGGAGCGAAGGTCAGCGCGAAGTCCGCCGGCACGCGGGCCGGGTCGAGCACCATCCATCCGTGGCCGACGCCCTGGAGATCCAGGTCGCTCCTCAGGTAGAGCTCGTCGTCGATCATCCGGATCTCGATGCCCCGACCGCCCATCGAGACCGTGGACACGGAGCGCCTGTGGGGGTTGTCGGTGTGCGACAACGTCGTGATCTGGCTCGCGATGTCGACGTCGGCACGGAAGCTGGTGCGATCGACGAACGCCGTACCCGCCCGCAGCCGCTCCACCGCCGTCGCGGTGGCGGCGGCGTCGGTGCTGGCCGTGGTGGCACCACCGCCAAGGGTGGGCGCGGCGACCGGTTCGTCCCCGCTCGTGGCGCCCACCGAGCAGGCCAGTAACAGCAGTGTCGCCGCGGCAAGCCCGGCCACCGCGCCTCGTGTCATGGCCGCAGCGTAGGGGGTGTGGTCCACTCCTCGAGTGACTCGACCTCGCTCGGCGTCGCCCTGGACGAACCACACCGACGGGCAGCCGCTGCTCAGGCGTCCGTGGCCGCCGGTGGCGCGGTGCTCTCGCGCACCACGAGGGTGGGAACGACCAACGGCGACGGGCGCAACTCCACACCCCGGATCGCCTGCGTGACAACCTCGATCGCCCGGCGACCGACGGCCTCGAAGTCCTGCCGGATCGTGGTCAACGGAGGAATCAGATACGCCGCCTCCGGCACATCATCGAACCCCACCACCGA
>NZ_RAQQ01000034.1 GCF_003610785.1 Micromonospora globbae | reverse complement strand
CTGCGCCGATGATTCGCTCGCTGACGCTCGCTCATGCCGCCACCTCGCTCCGCTCGGCGCCGGCATGAGGCACCTCCGCGCTGCGCCGATGATTCGCTCGCTGACGCTCGCTCATGCCGCCACCTCGGCCATCGGCACCCGTACGCCGGTGCGCTCGGCGACCTCGCGGGCGGCGTCGTAGCCGGCGTCCACGTGCCGGATGACGCCCATCGCCGGGTCGTTGGTGAGCACCCGCTCGATCTTCTGCCCGGCGAGGGCGCTGCCGTCGGCCACGCATACCTGCCCGGCGTGGATGGAGCGGCCGATGCCCACGCCACCGCCGTGGTGGATGGAGACCCAGGAGGCGCCGCTGGCCGTGTTGACCAGCGCGTTCAGCAGCGGCCAGTCGGCGATGGCGTCGGAGCCGTCGGCCATGCCCTCGGTCTCCCGGTACGGGCTGGCCACGCTGCCGCAGTCGAGGTGGTCCCGGCCGATGACGACCGGCGCGGACAGCTCACCGGAGGCCACCATCTCGTTGAACCGCACGCCCGCCCGGTCCCGCTCGCCGTAGCCGAGCCAGCAGATCCGCGCCGGCAGGCCCTGGAACGCCACCCGCTCGCCGGCCATCCGGATCCACCGGGCGAGCGACTCGTTCTCCGGGAACAGGTCGAGGATCGCCCGGTCCGTGGCGGCGATGTCGGCCGGGTCGCCGGAGAGCGCCGCCCACCGGAACGGGCCCTTGCCCTCGCAGAACAGCGGCCGGATGTACGCGGGCACGAAGCCGGGGAAGTCGAAGGCCCGCTCGTACCCACCGAGCTTCGCCTCGCCCCGGATCGAGTTGCCGTAGTCGAAGACCTCGGCGCCGGCGTCGAGGAAGCCCACCATGGCCGCCACGTGCCGCGCCATCGAGGCCCGGGCGCGGTCGGTGAACTCGGCCGGCTTGCTGGCCGCGTAGTCGCGGGCGTCGGCGAGTTCGACCCCCACGGGCAGGTACGACAGGGGGTCGTGCGCGCTCGTCTGGTCGGTGACCACATCGACCTCGACGCCCCGCACCAGCAGCTCGGGGAAGACGACCGCCGCGTTGCCGACCACGCCGACGCTCAACGCCCGGCGCTCCCGCTTCGCGGCGAGCACGCGGTCCACGGCGTCGTCCAGGTCGTCGGCGATCTCGTCGAGGTAGCGGTCGCGGACCCGGCGCTCCAGCCGGGACCGGTCCACGTCCACGATGAGGCAGGCGCCGCCGTTCATCGTGACGGCGAGCGGCTGGGCGCCGCCCATCCCGCCGCACCCGGCGGTCAGCGTCAGCGTGCCGGCGAGGGTGCCGCCGAACCGCTTGGCGGCCACCGCCGCGAACGTCTCGTACGTGCCCTGGAGGATGCCCTGGGTGCCGATGTAGATCCAGGAGCCGGCCGTCATCTGCCCGTACATGGTGAGGCCGAGCGCCTCCAGCCGGCGGAACTCGGGCCAGGTCGCCCAGTCGCCGACCAGGTTGGAGTTGGCCAGCAGCACCCGCGGCGCCCACTCGTGGGTGCGCAGGACGCCGACCGGCCGCCCGGACTGCACGAGCATCGTCTCGTCGTCGCGCAGGTCCGTGAGCGTACGCACCAGCGCGTGGTACGACGGCCAGTCCCGGGCGGCCCGGCCGGTGCCGCCGTAGACCACCAGGTCCTCCGGCCGCTCGGCGACCTCCGGGTCCAGGTTGTTCATGAGCATCCGCAGCGCGGCCTCCTGCGGCCACCCCTTCGCGGTGCGTTCGGTGCCGCGGGCGGCGCGGACGGGCTGGTGCATCTCGAACTCCTCTCAGTCGAGGAACAACTGTCGACGGGCGGCGGACGCCTCGAACGCCTCCAGCCGGCGCTGCGTCTCGGCCGGTGCCGCGTCGCAGATCGCCTGGAGGAGCACCATGGCCAGGGCCATCGGGGCGGTGTGCAGGTCGAAGACCAGGTCGGTGCCGACGGCGGCGGGGAGCACCACCTCGGCGTGGTCGGTGGCCGGGCTGACCGGGGAGTCGGTGATCGCCACGACGGCCAGTCCCGCGTCGCGGGCCTCGCGCAGCGCATCCAGCGTCTCCCGGGGGTAGCGGGGCAGCACGAACGCGAGCAGCGCGCTCGCCCCGGCCGAGGCGGCCTGGTCCAGCCGGTCCATGAGCAGGCTGCCGCCGGAGTCGAGGGTGCGCACGTCCGGCAGGACCTTGGCGGCGAAGTAGGCGAAGTAGGCGGCCAGCGGCGCGGCGGCGCGCAGCCCGAGCACCGGTAGCGGGCGGCTGGCCGCGAGCAACGCGCCGGCCGTGCTGACCCGCTGGTCGTCGGCGAGTTGGTCGGCGAGCTGCCGCAGGTTGGCGGCCTCGGCGCGTACCGCCCGTTGGATCTCGGTGCCGGCGGGCCCAGCGGCGGCCGGCGTGCCGTTCCCCGCGGTGGCGATCTCGCGTAGCCGGCGGCGTAGCGCCGGGTAGCCGTCGTAGCCCAGCGCCATCGCGAACCGGGTGACCGACGGCTGGCTGACCTCTGCGAGCTCGGCGACCTCGGCGGCGGAGAGGTACGCCGCGGCCGGTAGCTGCTGCACCAGACAGTGAGCGATCCGGCGCTGGGTGGGCGTCAGCCGAATTCCGTGGAACAGGTCGAGCACCGGATCGGTGGACGGGCCGACACCTCCTTCATTCACTCCGCGACTCTATGCATGAAAACTTTCAGAGCGCAACCCGTCCGTGCAGGTCGCGATCACCTCCCACGGGCTGTCGGGCGGCCGACCGGCGGGCGACCGCACGAGCGCCACCTCTGTAGGATCCCCGAGGCGGTAGAGCAGAGGGAGCGAGCATGCAGTCGGTTGGCCCGTACCGGTTCACCCACGCGCTGGGCAGCTGTCCAGTCGGCAAGGCCTGGGCCGCCATCGACGGGCAGGGCCGGCTCGTCACGGTTGCCGTACTCGACGCCACCGCGGCGAACACTCCCGGTTGGCGGGAGGCTTTCGCCGGCGCCGCCAACAATATGTCTCAGATGCTGGGAGGTCGGGCCTACACGTACGCCGACTTCTCCGCGGCGGAGCCGTGGGTGGCCTATCCGGCCGAGGCCGGCCCGCGCGCGGAGATGTTGTTCCGTGCGCTCGGGCAGGAGTTCGAGCCGGCACCGACCAATGAGGACGGAAGGCCGGCGTCCGGGGTGCCGCAGCAGGTTTCGAGCCCGCCGGTCTCCGGGGCACCGACGTCGGGCGGGCCGGGTGCTCCCTGGGCTCTGCACGCCGGCCCGCTGCCTACCGTGCCGCCCGAGCCGGTGTCGCCGTCCGCGCCCTCCGTCCCGGCTCCGCCCACCGTGCCGTCGCCAACCGCCGCGCCCGTGACGTCGGTGCCGCCCGCCGACAGCACGGTCCACCTACCGGTGATCCAGTCCGTTCCCCCCGCGCCCGCGGCCCCTGCCGCTCCGGACCCGTTCGACACCTCCGGCGGGCGACGGATCACCCCGGTCGAGCGACCGCCACGCAACCGGACCGGTCTGTGGATCGGAGCGGTCATCCTGGCCGCCGTCCTGGCTGGCGGCGCCGGGTTCCTCGCGGGTGGCGCGCTCGGCGACGACGAACCGACCAGCCCGGCGGCCAGCGCGGCGCCGCCGCTGTACGAGGCCACGCAGCATTCGCTGAACAAGGCGAAGTTCGATGCCGACTTCATGCCGATCGCGGAGCCTTGGCTACCCGAGGTCGGCGGATGCGCGATCGACACCGAGGTCGGCGGCCCGAAGCTGCCGGAGGGCGAGAAGCGGCATGTCTTCTGCCGGTACCTCAGCCTGTCCGTGCACTTTGCCCTCTACGAGTCGCCGGACAAGAAGAACGCTGCGCGTGCCTACCGGCAGGAGATGGGTGTCGTCAACCGCGCGCTCGCGCCGGGGCTGCGCGAGGCGTCGCAGGCAACGGGCGGGGTCAGCAAGGCCCCCGGAAACTACGTCGAGTACGCGGGCAACGGGCACGACGGACGGCCAGTCTGCGGGATCTGGTGGGACCGCGACGACAGTATGACCGCTGTCTACTTCGAGACTCCGTGCGCGGCGGGGATCGCCGGCAACTGGGACGCGCTGCGCGACGTGTGGCAGCGGACCAGCTGACGCGGCGGACGACGTGACGTCCGTGGCCGACGGCTCCTCCTCGGCGCGACCGGAACCGGTCCTGCCCGTGCGCCGGGCGATGTCCATCGCCGGCTAGCGCACGACTCCGCCTCTCGGCGGCGGCACCAGGCAAACGTCGCTGCCGACGGGCCCGGTGCCGGTGAGGTCGAACCGCACGACACGGGCACCCTGGAAGGCCCGCTCGGTGACGGCCGCTCCGCCACTTCCGAGCCGGACGATGAGGTCCCGGTTCTGCAGCTCGTCCCAGTCGGTGGCCTGGAAGAGCCACACCCGCGACCGCCCCGCCAGCAGAGTCGACACCGGCTGTCTCGAGCAGCCGGTCGGCTCGGCCGGGACCACGTAGCCATCGGCCGGAGGGCCGTAGTGGGCCTGGGCGTTCCACGACACGGGGGTTGCGAGGACCACGTCGCCGGGGCGCATCTCGGCGCTCAGGTAACGCAGTGCGGACCGGTAGTCCGCCACGTTGGCGCCGCCGCCCTGCTTGAAGGCCCGCGCCGGATTCGCGGTGACGACCACATCCATCGCCAGCTGCGGCACCGCCAGCGCGACCACCAGAGCCGCCCCCGTGGCCCAGCCGATCCAACCGAGAACCACCTGCCGGGCGCGCGGCGACGCGAGCGCGAAGCCGATCAGCATCAACCAGGACGGCACCGCGTAGAGCGCCAAGCGGCCGTTGAAGGGGTAGATCGAGAGGGCGGCGCCGCCGAGACCGACGGCCAGCGGGGCGAGCAGGATGAACACGGCAACAGGATTCAGCCGGCGCCAGCACAGGACCGCACCGATGATCAGCAACGGCACGACGACCCATGCCGACCAGATCACGAACGGCACGGAGGCCAAGGTCCGGTAGGTCGCGCCGATCCAGTCCAGGGTGGCCGGTAGGTCGCCCAGCGAGTGTTCCGGATAGATGGACTTACCCCGCCAGTAGGCCTTTAGCTGCGGATCGCGCAGCCCTGGCGCCAACAGGTGGACGTACACCAGGACCGCACCGAGGATCCAGACTGGCGCGGGCGCAGCGAAGCGCGCCAACTCCTGCCACCGCTCTCCAGAGGGGCGGCGTGGACGTGCCAGAACATCCACGGTGAGCAACGCAGCGAGGGCGATGACGACCGGAATGGCCAACGTGCTCAGCACCAGTGTGACCAGCGACGTCGCCCAGAACACCAGACCAGCACGCCATGTCAGCGCTTGACGGGTGAGCAGGAGGGTGATCCCTACGAGCAGCGTCACGCAGAACGCGTCGGCGCTGTACTGCTTGAGTTCGTTCGAGTAACCGACCAAGAACGGCGCAATGGCGACGAGCAGCAGCGCCGCGAGCGCCGACGGTGCCGGCATGAGGCGGCGCCCGAGGTACGCGACGAGGGGTAGCAGCGCCAGCCCGAACAGCAGGGGTACGAGCCGCAGCGACCGTTCCGTGGCACCGAAGAGCTGCAGTGCGAGCCGTTCCAGCCACAACCACCCCGGCGGTGCCGTCTGGCTGAACGCCAGCGGTTCAAGCAGGTCGAGGTAGCCCCGGTCACGGAGGTTGTGCACCAGATAGAGTTCGTCGCCCCAGAAGCTGCGCGCGAACGACCACTGGCGGATCCTCAGTACGGCGCCGAGTGCGATGATCAGGCCGGCGAACGGCCAGTACGGCATCGGGGCCGGCGAGCTCTGCGCCGCTGGCGCGGGCGTCCCGGGTTCCGGCGCTGGAGGAGCTGGGCGCTCAGACAGCGGAGCTGCGACCGGCTGCCGTGCGCCCACCGCGGGTGTGGAAGTTGTTAGGGCCCAAGGCGGGCGCGACTCGGACACGGCGCGACGCTACCAAGGGTCCTCAGCGGTCAGACGAGCATCCCGTCTGCGGGCACGGGCGACGACGAACACGGCTCAGTCAGCCGCGGGCCGCGGAGGCGCGGGCACCGGGTCGCGTGGCACGGCGGCTGGGGTGGGCGGCACCGGTGAACCGATCATGCGGGCCGCGTGCCGGTGGCGCCGGGAAGCCGGCGGGAGGCCCACCAGGAACTCGGGGAACATCCCGAAGAACGTCCGGGCGCTCTGCAGCTCCAGCGTGTGCGCGCGCGACCACCGGAAGGAGTTCGTGGCCCTTCCCCAGTGGTGGATCCACCGGACGTCGCCGATCAGGGCGACGGGCAGTCCCCTGCGCCATGCCCGCAGGCCGAGCTCATGGTCCTCGTAGTAGAGGAAGAACCGTTCGTTCCACCCGCCCAGTTCCACGAAATCCGCCGTCCGTGCGGCGACGGCCGCGCCCATCACCCAGGCCACCCACAGGGCCTCACCCGGCCCGGCGGTGAGACGGTACGAGGCGTGCAGTCGGGACAACGGCCAGACCTTGCGGTTGCCCACCTTCGCGGTGGCATAGGGGAAGCCGCGGCCGTTGGGCTGGGCGACGCCGTCCGACGAGAGTAGTTGGGGCGCCGCCAGCCCACCGTGCATGTCAAGGTGCCCCGCCAGCACGTCGAAGCCGCTTGGGTGTATCTCCAGATCCGGGTTCGCGAACAGGAGGTAGTCTCCAGCCGCCTGGCGAAGCCCGACATTGTTCGCACGGGAGAAGCCGACGTTCTCCGGGAGCCGGATGACCTGGGCGCCCAACTCCTTGGCCACCGTGGCGGAGTCGTCCGACGAGGCGTTGTCGACGACGATCCACTCGTACGGCTTGGCCTCGTCGTGCCAGCATCGGCGCAGGGTGTCGGCCGAGTTGTAGGTGACCGTCACGACGCTCCAGCGATGTCCTGCCATCAGGCTCTCCGAACTGTCAGGTAGCTGTACAGGGATGCGAAGCCGAACCGCTTGCCCTTCCACTGCCGCCGGGCGGCTGGCGCGTCGAGGAGGCCGCGCCCCACGCCGCGGAGGAACGGCCGTAGCAGGCCCTGGCGGGCACGGCGGGCTGCCAGTGCGAGGTGCGCCACCGCGAGTACGGGAATCGCCACGAGCATCAGCGGCCAGGTGAAGGTCCGGGCCGCTACCAGGAGCCGGTTGCGGGCCAGGAGGAAGGCGCGGAAGCCCTGGAGCTTGTTGTCGCCCTCGACGCTGTGACCGCCGGCGTGCGGGAGCACGAGATCGAGTTCCCGGGTGCGGGATCCGGAGGCGTGGAGGCGGAAGGCGAGGTCGGCGTCCTCGCCCCAGGCGAAGAGGTGCTCGTAGAACCCGCCGAAGCGTTGGAAGAGCTCGGTGGGGAATACGGCGGCGCCGCCCGACGGGCCGAGCGGTCGACGTGCGGACGTCGCGGGCCGGTCGATGAAGAGCGAGATGGGGTTGATGTCGATGCCCACGTACTCGCCCCCGTGCATGGCGAGCCCGACCGCGACGGGTTCGGCCGGGTGGTCCGCGACGGCTGCGAAGATCCGGCCGAGCGCGTCGTCGGGCAGCCAGACATCCGGGTTCAGCAGCAGCACGTGGCTCGTGGTCGCGGCCGTGACCGCCCGGTTGCAGCCTGCCGCGAAGCCGGGATTCGACGAGTCCGGGAGGTACAGGTACCGCCCGTCATCCAGGTGCTCGGCGATGAGCTTCTCGCACCCGTCCTCCGGCCAGTTGTCGGCAAAGATGAAGTGCACCGGCAGCTCACGGGCACTGCGTACCCACGTCGGCAGCGTCTGCGCCAGCATCTCGCCGGACCGGTAGAGGACGGTGACGATCGTGAGGCCCGTGACGGGCGAGGCATTCATCTCGCGGGTCTCCCCAGCCGATACAGGACCCAGAGCCCGGGCACCAGGCTCAGCCAGGTCGGATAGATGAGCGGATAGAGCTCGTATATGCCGAACAGGGCGAAGTACACGATGAAGCCCCGTCCCAACTGCTCCGCCGGTTGAGTCGAGAACTCGAACCAGCGCTCGCTCGCCCCGACGGCCAGCCCCAGCGCGGCGAAGAAGAACAGAGCGCCGACCGGACCGTAGTCGAGTAGGGGGATGGCCGCGAACGTCGCGGTGTTCATGAAGTACGGCTGACTGAGCTGCGCCGTCACGCCGTACAGGTCGACCTCGCCGACGAGTGGCTGCACCCGGGAACCCAGGAAGGTCAGCGAATAGGCGCCGTACGCCGGCTCCAGGTGCTCTCGCTGCGACCAGAGCCGGCCGAACGTCTCTGTCGAGGAGCTGAGCGACAGGTCGAGCGAGCCAGCGCTGCTGGCCAGGGCGTTGTTGCCGTACCGGGACCGGAACTCGGTCTCGAAGGTGCCCGTGCCCGCGAGGGTGCGCTGACCACCGAGGTAGACCGCGGCTCCGAGAGCCACGGCGCCGATGAGGAGGACGGCGGCCGTTCTCGGGACGGACTTCCGCGGAAGGAGCTTCGCTGGGAGGAGTCTGGCCGGAAGGAGCTTCGCTGCCCGCCACGGTGGACGACGTACCGACAGGGCGGTGATGAGGGCGGGCGCGATGCCGACCAGCACCGAGTTCTTGCTCGCCCCGAGGGCCGCTCCGACGGTGAACACGCCGGCGAGCGCGTAGTAAATGAGCGATCCTCGCAGGCTCCCGGTCAGAGCGCGCAGGAGGGAGATTGCCATGCCGAGCGTCCACGCCTCGGACAGCAGCCCGACGACGACGTTCGACTGCTGCCGCAGCACTTGCCGCGCGGCGTCGGGGTTGTCGGCGAGAAGGGGCGGAACCACACCCCGATACCGCACCGCCGCCGTCACGACCGCGATGGCGAGCAGCACGGCGAGGTACGTGAGCAGTCGCCGTTCGGACGGCCAGGAGAGGCGGGGCCGAGGCGGCGCGACGACGGAGAACGACGAGCCGCTCACCCGCCTCCCGACGGACCACGCGACAAGAAAGATCGTTACGTATCCGGCGAGAACGGGCAGCACGGCGCTGCCGGCCCAGGAGTCGTACGGCCCGGGCAGGGCCAGTACGGCGAGGAAGGCGGCGCTCCAGGCGGCCGCGCAGGCGGCGAGCGCCCACATGCGCCGCCGGGCGGCCCAGAGGGCAGCCACCGTGAGCCCGAACGTGACCGCGACGCCAGCGTTCTGTGTGCCGAGGAGGAGGAGCACACCGGCGACGACGGGTGTGCCGACGGACCAGAGCCGCTTCTCAGCGGCGGTCATCGGCGACCGCTCGGTACAGCTGGAGCCAGTTCTGTACGCATCGCTGGAACGAGTACTCCAGTGCGTACTCGCGCGCCAGTTCACGGCGTTGGTCGGTGTAGGCGGAGCTCGTCGTCGCCATCCGGATGGCCGCCACCATCGCCGGTGCCGTCATGTCCGCTTGATACGCGAGAACGCCGGTGGCCCGCCGGGTGATCTCGGCCAGTCCGCCGACGCCGGAGTGCACGACCGGTACCCCCAGGGACATCGCTTCCAGGGCGCTGCGTCCGAAGGACTCCACTCGGGACGGCACGAGCAGGCAGTCGATCTTCTGCAGGAAGGCCGCCGCGTCCACCCGACCGACGAGCTCGAGATTCGGAAGCGGCGGCAGGGGAACGGTTCCCGCGCCTGCGACCAGGAACTCGATCTCGGGTAGCGCGGTAGCGATGTCCCCCAGGAGGTCGGCGCCCTTCTCCTTCTCGATCCGGCCGAGGAATCCGACCCGGACAGGTTCCCCGGTACGGAGGTCCGCTGCGTCGTCCACGCTCGGCCACACCGCGGGCAGCGGGTTGTTGATGACATGAACGTCACGGACGTGTCCGCGTACCCTCAGCTCTTCTGCCTCGAAGGCGGAGACCGCGACGGTCGCGTGCGGCCGGAGCCGGCGGGAGAGCAGGTCCGTGGTGATGTTCGCCTGTACCGCGGCCTTCGCCCGCAGTGACTCCGCGGCATCACGGTACTGCCACAGACTGTTGTGCAGCGCCACTACCAGCGGTGTCCTCCGCCCCTGGATGCCCAGCCCCGCTCGCACGTGCATCGCCGCCGACAGCAGATGGGCGCTCACGACGTCCGGCTCGACCTCGGTCACGAGGCGCCGGATCTCCCGCGCGTACGCCAGGTCGATCCGCCGTCGGGCACCCAGTGGGAACCACGGGACACCCGACGCGCGTAGCGATTCGGCCACCTCGTCGTCAGGGGTCGCGGCGACGACCTGCACGCCCTGCTCGGACAACGCCGGGAGCATCTCGATGAGGAAGCGCTCGGCGCCGCCGAGCTGCCGCCGTCCAGAGCCGCCCGTCGTGCACACGAACAGGATCCTCATCGGGTGCTCATCCCTTCGAGGGCGCCTCTGGCTACCGCTCGCCGGGCGGGACCGCCACCGACCACCGCGCGCAGGAGTACTCCGAACGTGTAGGCGGAGCAGGCGATCGTGCCGCGCCAGCCGGCCAGCTCCCGGCTGGCCCGGATGAACTCGCGGGTCTGCCGGCGGGAGATCTCCTCCGCCCCCCATCGGACCTTGGCGCTCGCGTCGTCCTCGTGCGTCACGACGGCCTCCGGAACGTAGGCCAGCCGCAGCCCTCGCCGCCGGATCGCCCAGCAGAGACGCAGATCCTCTGAATAGAAGAAGGACGACTCGTCGACGCCACCGATCTCGTCGAGCGTCTGTCGACGGATGGCGACGAACGGCCCGGAAAGCCAGTCACCGTGCTCCGGCGTCGAAACGATCCGCAGGCGGGGAAACAACACGCTGAGTCCAGTGGCGTGCCCGAGGCCCGTGGCCACCGTCAGGAATCGTCCCGCCGCCGTCTGATCCTTCCCGGTGACATCCAGCACCTTCGGGAAGGCGGCCCCTACCGCCGGGTCGTCGAGTCGCGCAAGCAGTTTCTCGATGGCGCCGGGCTGGACGACGATGTCGTTGTTCGACAAGATCACCCGCGAGCGGGTGCTGTGCCGTACGCCGAGGTTCATACCCTTGGCGTAGCCCAGGTTCGTCTCGGACCGGACGTAACGGGCGCCGGTCTCGTCGCACATCGCGCGCAGCGCCGCACTGATCTCCGCAGCACTGCCGTTGTCCACGACGATGATCTCCGCGTCGGGGGGCAGCGATTTGACGCAACCGTTGGTGCGCTCAAAGTCTTCCCAGGTCAACACGACGATTGAGACATCCACCGCTATGCCATCCGATTGAGGAGTAGGTGCGACGATCGCTGCAGGCTCTGCCGGGTTCGGAACGCGTACACGCCGTACGCCATCGACGACGCCAGGGCGGCGCCGATTGCGCCGGCCCATGGGATGAGGAGAAAGTACAGGACGACCGAGACGGACATCGTCACGAGGGCGACCGCGGTGGTCGCCCGCTCGCCGCTGCGCTTGAGGAGGGCCGCACTCCAGGTCTTGCCAGCCGAGAGCGCCAGCGTTCCTGGCAGCAGAAGCAGGCCGAAGATCCACGCTTGGCCGTAGTCGGGAGCCAGAAGGCCGAGGGCAGCGAGCCCGATCACAGCCAGGGACGCCACCGGCAGCGCCGTCCTCACCACCGCCCGGCTCTGGTCCTGGATCGCGTCGGGGTCCCGCTCGGCGAGGATCCGCTGAGCTCTGACCACCGCGCCCGACTGAGCGAACTCGAGCGCGGCCACGGCCAGGGCGTAGACGCCGAGCGGGCCCGCGCCGGCGAACCGGGCGACGAGGATCTGGCTCAACCGGTAGGTCAGCATCTGGGCGCAGACACCGACGTGCAGTTGCCCGACGGCGACGGCGTCCGCGCGGTACTCGGCGCGACCGGCCGTTCCCGCTGGCAGTGGCCGGAACCGTCGCGCCCAGACCAGGACCGTCATGGCCAGGACGGCCGCGGTGGCGAGCTGCACGAGGAGCCAGAGCACGCTCCAGAGGCTCCCGTCGACCTTGCCACGCACAAAGAGGATGGCGTAGCCGGCCACGAGCACCGCGCCTCCTGCCGCGCGCATCGAGTACACGAACCAGAACTTCTTCAGCCGCAGACCCAGCGACGCGGCCGTGTTGAACACGGTGAGGGCGCAACCCGCGCCGATGCCGACGGCGTAGCTACCGATGCCGGCGAACGCCGTGAGTAGCGCCGCCGTGGCGGCCGTCAACCCGAGCGAGACTCCGAGGATGGTGAGGATCCACAACCGCCCCCGGGAAAAGACCCAACCGGCGGGACGGGAGAGCAGGAACGTGTCGAGGGACAGACCACCGAGCGCCGCACCCATCGTGGCACTCACCATGTTGGCGGCGAGTTCGCCGCGCTCCGCGGCCGGCAGCGTCACCGACACGAGCGCGGCGAGGCCGGTCAGGCCGAGTGCGGCGATGTACAGACGTTCGGGTGAGACGAGCCCCCGAACCAGACTCAGCACCCGCTGTCCCGAGCGCCCACCGGGTCAGAGCCTGACCATGACCGAGCAGCGCCGACCAGCGACACGCCTTCCACTCGTCTCCCCCGAAATGTGGTAGATGTGCGGGTACGACGAGTCCCCCGTCGCTGGCACTTTCTACCCGAACCGTGTTCGTCACCGCAATCGACCGTAAGGCCGAGGTGGCGTGCGACGTGAACCGCCCGTGGCCCGCCCGAGCCGGGAGAGCGGAGAGGTAGGCTGGCGCTCTTCGGTGACCGATCGACATGGAGCCGCATGTACCTCGCCCGCAACCTCGGCGCGTATTGGATCACCGTCGTCCTGCTCGCGCTGCTGGGTGGGGTCGCGACCGGCGTCCTGGCCGCACGTCAGCCTCCGAGCTACCGGTCCGAGGTGCAGTTGCTCGTCACGTTCGTGGCGGACGGTGCGGGGGAAGCCGCGAGTTCTCCGCCACCCGACGCGGGCAAGCTGATGCAGCGGCGGGTGAAGAGTTACGCCAGCATGATGAACACGCCCCGGTTGACGGTTCCCGTGATCGAATCGCTCGGCCTACCGGACACCCCGGCGCAGTTGGCCGACGCCATCGTGGCGTCGTCACCGTTGGACAGCCTGGCGATCGACGTCAGCGTCACGTACCGCGACGCACAGACCACCGCGGCGATCGCCGAGGCGCTCGCCGTCGAGCTGCAGCGGATCGCCGACCGCGACCTGGCGCCCGCCGGCCTCGGCGCCAAGGCGAAGGCATCGGTGGTCCAGCCTCCTGCCGTTCCCGACCGGCCTGAGGCAGTGCCCTGGCCGCTGCACGTGGCCGGCGGGGTGCTCGGTGGGTTGTTGATCGGGGTCGGTGTGGCCCTCGCCCGTTCCTACCGGCGGGACGGCACGCCGGTCCAAGCCGACGTGAGAACGGTCTGGAAGGCTGCCCGGGAACGGTGGCGCTCGTCGCAGCGGTCGGAGGGCGGTGCCGACGAGGCGGAGACCGCTGCATCTGCCGGCTGAACAGTGGCCTGCTCCGGTCCCTGGCGCAGCTCTGAGCGGCGTCGGCCGCAATCGGACGGGCCTCCTGACCGTTGTGCCCTCCGGCACCTTCCCCCTGGTGGGTTCCGGTGCCGACCAGCCGTCACGGGGCGGAGGCAGGGCCGCCCGCACGGGCGGAGGCGATGCCCGAACGTAGGCTGGCCGTGAACGACTGACAGGTCTCGTAGTCCGGAAGCAGCCCCGATTTCCGCGCCTCGGCCAGACTCGGCGCGGCGGCGTCCCGGGCTGACAACTGCGGCGTCTCCGCAGGCCAGTCGATCGCCAGCTCCGGGTCGAGCGGGTGCACGGCGTGCTCGGCCGTCGGGTTGTACGTGGTGGAACAGAGGTAGGTCAGGGTGGCGTCGTCGGTCAGGGCGCAGAAGCCGTGCCCCAGACCCTCGCTCAGGTAGACCGCCCGGCGGTCGACGTCGTCCAGGCGGACCGCCTCCCAGCGGCCGAACGTCGGCGACCCCACCCGGATGTCCACGATCACGTCGAGGACCGCCCCGCGTACGCAGGTGACGTACTTGGCCTGGCCGGGCGGGACGTCGGCGAAGTGGATGCCCCGGACGACCCCCTGCGCGGAGACCGAGAGGTTGCCCTGGGCGAGCCGGAGCGGGTGGCCGACCGCCGCCGCGAGGTGGTCGAAGCGGTACCACTCCATGAACAGCCCGCGCGGGTCGCCGTGCTGCTGGGGCGTGATCTCCCAGGCGCCCTCGACGCCCAACTCACGCAGCTTCACGCGCCACCGGCTTCCCATGCGCATCGTCCAGCAGGTTGAGCAGGTAGTCGCCGTACCCGCTCTTGACCAGCGGTCGGGCCAGCTCGCGCAACCGCTCGTCGTCGATGAGGCCGGCCCGCCAGACGACCTCCTCGACGCAGCCGATCTTCAGGCCCTGGCGTTCCTCGATCACCCGCACGAACTCGGCGGCCTGCATCATCGCCGTGAACGTGCCGGTGTCCAGCCAGGCGGTGCCGCGGTCCAGCACGGTCACCGCCAGTTCGCCGGTGGCCAGGTACGCCTCGTTCACCGCGGTGATCTCCAGCTCGCCCCGGTCGCTGGGCTTCAGGCCCCGGGCGATGTCGACGACCCGGTTGTCGTAGAAGTACAGGCCCGGCACCGCGTACCGGGACTTCGGCTTCTCCGGCTTCTCCTCGATCGAGAGCACCCGGCCGTCGGCGTCGAACTCGACGACGCCGTACGCCGTCGGGTCGGCCACCGGGTACGCGAACACCCGCCCGCCGACCGGGTCGCCCTCGGCGGCGAGCTGCCGACCCAGGCCGACGCCGTAGAAGATGTTGTCGCCCAGGATGAGCGCCACCGACTCGTCGCCGATGAAGTCCGCGCCCAGCAGGAAGGCCTGGGCGATGCCCTCCGGGCGGGCCTGCGTCGCGTACTCCAGTCGCAGGCCCCACTGGCTGCCGTCACCGAGCAGTCGCCGGAACTGGGCCTGGTCCTCGGGGGTGGTGATCACCAGGATCTCCCGCACCCCGGCCATCACGAGCGTGGAGAGCGGGTAGTAGATCATCGGTTTGTCGAAGACCGGCATCAGCTGTTTGGACACCGCCCGGGTGACCGGCCAGAGCCGTGAGCCGGTGCCGCCAGCGAGAAGGATTCCGCGCACACGGGGAGGCTACCGGCAGCAGCGCGAATCCGAGGTCCGGGTCACCTTTGCGACGAGGCTGGTCTGCGTACACTTCTTGACTCGTGAGGATCCTCGTCACCGGCGGAGCCGGATTCATCGGGTCGGAGTACGTCCGCATGCTCCTCGGAGCCCCCGGCGGCAGTGCGGCGGACGTGCCGGCGCTCGACCCGACCGGTGTCACGGTGCTCGACGCCCTGACCTACTCGGGCAACATGGCCAACCTCGCACCGGTGGCCGACGACCCCCGGCTGCGGTTCGTGCGCGGCGACATCCGCGACGCCGCCCTCGTCGACGAGGTCGTCGCCGGTCACGACGTCATCGTGCACTTCGCGGCGGAATCGCACGTCGACCGCTCGATCGCCGGGGCGGCGCCGTTCGTCACCACCAACGTCGTGGGTACCCAGACCCTGCTCGACGCCGCGCTGCGCCACGGCACCTCGCGGTTCGTGCACGTGTCGACCGACGAGGTGTACGGCTCGATCGAGACCGGCTCGTGGACGGAGACCTGGCCGTTGTCGCCGAACTCGCCGTACTCGGCCTCGAAGGCGGCCTCCGACCTGCTCGTCCTGGCCTACCACCGCACCCACGGGCTGGACGTCGTCGTCACCCGCTGCTCCAACAACTACGGGCCGTACCAGTTCCCCGAGAAGGTCATCCCGCTGTTCGTCACCAACCTGCTCGACGGCGGCACCGTGCCGCTCTACGGCGACGGCGGCAACGTGCGGGACTGGCTGCACGTGCACGACCACTGCCGGGGCATCGCGCTGGTGCAGCAGAAGGGCCGCGCCGGTGAGGTCTACAACATCGGCGGCGGCACGGAGCTGACGAACAAGGAGCTGACCGGCCGCCTGCTGGAGGCCTGCGGCGCCGGCTGGGACCGGGTCGTGCCGGTCGCCGACCGCAAGGGCCACGACCGCCGCTACTCGCTGGACATCACCAAGATCAGCCAGGAGCTGGGGTACGCGCCGAGCGTCGACCTGGAGCAGGGCCTCGCCGAGACGGTGCGGTGGTACCGCGAGAACCGCGCCTGGTGGGAACCGCTGAAGACCTCCTCCGCGGCCCAGGCCGGCGCGTGAGCCGCCTGCTGGTCACCGGCGCCGGCGGGATGCTGGGCCGGGATCTCCTGGCGGTCCTGCGCGCACGGGGTGACCTGTCGGTCACGGCCGCGACGCGCGCCGAACTCGACGTCACCGACCCGGAGGCGGTGCGGGCCGCCGTCGCCGGGCACGACCTCGTCATCAACGCGGCGGCGTGGACCGATGTGGACGGCGCCGAGACCCAGGAGGCGGCGGCCACCGCCGTCAACGGGGACGCCGTCGCCCACCTGGCCGGCGCGTGCGCGGCAGCCGGCGCCCGGATGATCCACGTGTCGACCGACTACGTGTTCCGGGGCGACGCCGCCGAACCGTACCCGGAGGACGCCGTCCCGTCGCCGGTGAACGCGTACGGGCGCAGCAAGCTGGCCGGGGAGGTCGCGGTGACCCGGCTGTTGCCGGACGGCGGCCACATCGTGCGCACCGCCTGGTTGTACGGCGAGCACGGTCCCAACTTCGTGGCCACCATGCTGCGGCTGGCGGGGGAGCGGGAGTGGCTCGACGTCGTCGACGACCAGCGGGGGCAGCCGACCTGGTCGTACGCGCTGGCGGAACGGCTCGTCGCGCTGGCCGACGCGGTGCTCGCCGGGAGGGCCGCCCCCGGCGTCTACCACGGCACCGCGTCGGGCGAGACCACCTGGTACGGCCTCGCCCGCGCGGTGTTCACGCTCCGGGGGCTCGACCCCGACCGGATCCGCCCGACCACCAGCGACCGCTTCCGCCGCCCGGCGCCGCGTCCCGCGTACAGCGTCCTGGCGCACGAGCGGTGGGCGGCCGCGGGCCTGCCGCCCATGGGTGACTGGGAATCGGCGCTGGCCCGGGCCCTGGCCTCCGGCTTCGCCGGCTAGCTGGCCGGTCCGGCCCGGTGTCGCCCGCGCCCGGTCACCGACCGCCGCCGCGGAACACCTCCGCGACGGTACGCAGCACGACCTTGATGTCGAGCCAGAGCGACCAGTTCTCGATGTAGTAGTTGTCGAACCTGGCCCGGTCGGAGATCGGCGTGTCTCCCCGCAGGCCACTGACCTGCGCGAGCCCGGTGAGCCCGACGGGCACCCGGTGACGCATGGCGTAGTTGGGGTACTCGGCCGAGAACTTCTCCACGAAGTACGGGCGCTCCGGGCGCGGGCCCACCACGCTCATCTCGCCGCGGAGGATGTTCCAGAGCTGCGGCAGCTCGTCCAGCGAGGTGCGGCGCATGAACCGACCGACGGGCCCGACGCGCCGGTCGTGCGCGATCGACCAGTTCGTCTGCGACTCGTGCTCGTTGACCGGGCGCATGGAGCGGAACTTGATGACCTTGAACGGCTTGCCGTACCGGCCGATCCGCTCCTGGTAGAAGAAAATGCCCCGGCCCCCTTCGAGGAACGTCGCGATGGCGCAGAGCAGCAGCACGGGGCTCAGCACGATCAACGCCACCAGGGCGAACAGCGCGTCGGAGGCCCGCTTCACCGCCCACCGGGGGCCGGAGAGCGTGGTGTCGCCGATCTTCACGATGGGGATGGCTCCGATGTGGTCGGGGTACCGACCGAGGGAGCGGGACCCCCACAGGCGCGGCACCGCCCACAGGTCGCAGCGGGACGTGGCCGGCGCCAGCAGGATCTCCATGAGGGTGGACTCGGGACAGTCCGGGTCGGCGATGACCAGGACGTCGCACTCCAGCATCGTGGTGAGCTTCTCGAGGTCGTCGAGGGTGCCGATCAGCGGAACGGCGGCCGTGCCCTGCCGCGAGGGAGCGTCGACGCAGCCCACGAACCGCAGGCCGTACTGCGGGTAGCGCCGCAGGAGCCGCGCGAGTTCGACGCCGATCGGGCCGCTGCCGATGATGATGGCGTTGTGCTCCACCCAGCGGCGCTTGCGCGCCAGGTTCGCGAACATCCGGCTGAACGCGCGGCCGACGATGACCAGCCCGGCGGAGATGGCCACGCCGCGCATGAAGCCGCCGACGTACGCCACCGAGTCGTGGCGCTCGGCCGCGATGATCGCCACGACGGCGGCGGACGCCAGCAGCCGCCCGCAGATGCTCGGCAACTCGTCGAGGATGCCGATGTGCCGGCGGGGCCCGTAGAGCCCTCCGGTCGCGAAGATGGCCACCGTGAGCGCCGCGTTGGCCAGCGTGCCGCGCCAGTAGTTCTGGGTCAGCAGCAGCGGCGCCAGGAGCGCGACGACGTCGACGGGAGCGGTCAGCATCCACGAGCGCAGCCACCGCGTGCGCGTCGAGGCGCGGGAGCCGGCGTACGGCAGCACCGCGGTCGTGTCGAGGCCGCTGCGGCTCCCGGCCTCGGCCGGCGGCCCGTCCGCTGGCTGGGTCGAGCGAACCGCCGGGACGCTTCCCGGATCGGCCGTTCGCTCGTCCGGTGCCTCCAGATCCGACCGCTCGTCGGTGTGGCGCGGAGCCACGGCAGCCGGATCACTGATCGCCGATTGGCCTGACATGGTCGGTCCTCCCCCGTGAAAGCCCCCAGCCGGGTGTGCCGGCTCATGGGCGATCGAAGGATATGGCCACGTCAGCTGCTAAACCAGAGCCCACGGCACACTTCGGCATCCTACTTTCCGGCAGCCAAGATCTCCGGGACGGCGTCGCGGCGGACCGCGTCGAAGAGCACCTTGGCCTTCGCGTTGTCGGCGAACACGACGCTCTCGCTGCCGACGCGACCCGTCCCCTTCGTGGGGCAGGTGAAGAACGTGAGGTTGCCGCTGCGCAGACCACGCAGTTCCATCGCCAGATCCACGAGGGAAAGTTCCCGGTCCACCGCCACCGCGTCCGCCGTGGCCCTGACGAACGAGTTCAGCTTGCCGGGGCTGGCCAGCGTGCCGCCGGAGGCGGCCTTGTCCAGGATGGCCTTGATGACCTGCTGCTGGTGGCGGATCCGGGCGAAGTCGCCGTCGGCGAAGGCGTGCCGCTCGCGGGCGTAGTCGAGCGCGGCCGCCCCGTCCATGGTCTGCGGGCCCTTGTTGAACGTGCGCTTGCCGTTGAGCGCGTACGCCGTGGTGAAGCCCTTCTCCACGTTCACCTCGACGCCGCCGAGGGCGTCGACGATCTCCTTGAAGCCGGCGAAGTCGACCATCGAGACGTGGTCGATACGGACGCCGGTGAACTGTTCCACCGTTTGCACCATCAGCGGAACGCCACCCCATGCGTACGCTGCGTTGATCTTCGCGTCCCGACCGCCCCGGCCGTCCTTCGACTTCGGCACCGACACCCAGGTGTCCCGCGGGATCGAGATGAGCTGGGCACTCGACCGGTCCGCCGGCAGGTGGGCCAGGATGATCGTGTCGCTCCGTGAGCCGCCGGTGTTCTCGGGGTCGCGGGAGTCGCTGCCCAGGATCATGATGTTCATGGCGCCCTTGGCCACGACCTGCGGGCGGGACTCCTCCGGAACGCCGTCGAACGCGTCCACCCGTTCGATGCCCGAGTTGATCGAGCGGACGTAGAGGCCACCGCCGACCAGGGCGGCGCCGCCGAGCAGCGCCACCACGATGAAGCTGATGAGGAGGACCTTCCGCCACCGGCGGCGCCGAGGGCGCGACTCCTCCGGTCCGGCCGGGTCCGGTGTCGGCAGCCCCTCGAGGATCTGGGTCGCGGGCTCGGCGTACTCCTGGCGATGGCGCATGGCGCGATGCTACTGAGTCCGATCCCGGCTCGCGTACCCCTCGTCCGGTCACGATCGGTGACCGCCCGGGTCGATGTCCTTCCGTCCGCGCCGGACGAACCTCCCAGCCATTGGTCATCATCACCTGGTATGAACGCAGCCGTGGACGCAACGAAGCTCCGGCGGGCCATCGCCCGCACCCCGCTCGCACCCGTGGCCGCCTTCCCCAAGCGCCTGGCCCGGGTCGCCCGCCACGACGCGAAGGTGCTGCGCACGTCGGCCCGGTGGCTGGTCACCTCCCGCGAGCACCACAACTACACGTACGACCTGACGAAGCTCAGCCGTCACCACCTGGCGTGGTTCGTCAGCGTCGTCTGCGACCTGCCCGTGAAGCAGGTGCGCGGCTACTTCGCCGAGATCGAGTCGGACGACGCGCTGCGGCGGCACATCGAGCAGGCGACCGCGGGCGCCGCCCGCCGGGGCCTCGCCGACCGGCAGGTCCGCTACGCGCGCCGGATCGGCTGGTACGCCTTCGTCCGCGCCACCCGCCCGGCCCACGTGGTGGAGACCGGAGTGGACAAGGGACTCGGCAGCTGCGTCCTGGCCGCGGCGCTGCTGCGCAACGCGCAGGAGGGGCACCCGGGGCGGCTCACCTCGCTCGACATCAACCCCGAGGCCGGATACCTGGCCCGGGTCGCGCCCTGGTCCGAGGTCGTCGACCTGGTGATCGGCGACTCGATCGCCTCGATCGGCGCGCTCGACCGGCCGGTCGACCTCTTCCTGCACGACAGCGACCACAGCCGGGTGCACGAGAAGCGCGAGTTCGCGGCGGTGGAGGCCAAGCTGGCCCCCGGCGCGATCCTGCTCACCGACAACGTCACCGCCACCAACGTCCTCGCCGAGCACGCCGAACGCACCGGCCGGCGCTTCCTCGCCTACCGGGAGACCCCGGCCAACCACTGGTACCCGGGCGACGGCATCGGGGTGGCATGGTGAGCGGATGCGGCTGAGCGCGATCCACACGTACCCCGTCAAGGGGTGCCATCGGCTCGACCACGACGGCGCGCACGTGCTGCCGTGGGGTCTGGCCGGCGACCGGCGCTGGATGGTGGTGGACGCCGACGGTGTCGGCGTCACCCAGCGGGAGACCAGCCGGCTGGTCGCCCTGCACGCCACGACCCGCGACGGCGGTCTCGTGCTGCGCGCCGCCGGGCGACCCGACCTGGACGTGCCGGAGCCGGTCGGCGGCGAGCCGGTGCGGGTGCGCACCTTCCGCAGCCGGAAGCTGCCGGTGCCGGCGCTGCCCGCCGGGCCGGCCGCCGACCGGTGGCTCGGTGCGCTGCTCGGCCGGCCGGTCCGGCTGGTGTTCCTCGCCGAGCCCACCCGCCACCTCGCCGCCGACGAGCGGGAACACGACACCGGCGACCAGGTCGCCTTCGCGGACGCGTACCCGCTGCTCCTGACGAACGCGGCGTCGCTGGCGGCGCTCAACGACCGGCTCGCGGAGGCGGGCGAGGACGCGGTGCCGATGGACCGCTTCCGACCCAACCTGGTCGTGGAGGGCGCTCCCGCGTGGGCCGAGGACGGCTGGGTGGGCCGGCCGCTGCGCGTCGGCGGTGTGCGGATGCGCGCCGCCGGAGCGTGCGACCGCTGCGTGGTGACCACCACCGACCAGGAGACCGGGGTACGCGGCCGCGAACCGCTGCGCACGCTCGGCCGTCACCGCAACGTCCGGCAGAAGCTCCTCTTCGGACTCCACCTCGTTCCCCTGGACACCGGCCCGCTGGCCGTCGGTGACGCGGTGGTCGTGCCGGCCGACGGTCCCCTTGTCCGGCCCGGACCGGCGGATCGATGATGGTCCCGGAGGTGGCGTGATGAGAGTGCTCCACCAGCCCCGGGTGGCGTGGAACGCGGCCCGGGTGTTCGTCGGATCGGTCCGCGACGACGACCTGTACGGGTGGCTCAGCGCCGAGGTCGGTGACCTGCTCGGCGTCTCCTGCCAGGCGGACCTCGACCAGACGCGTGAGCGGTTGCGCGGGGCGGTGGACCCGCAGTCCGGCCTCCTCGAGGTCGGCCGGTGGCGGGTACGCCTCGAGGACGAGCTACGCCGCCGGCCGGCGCTCGCGGAGCCGTTGGAGTCGCTCAGCGAGATAGCCGCCGGCCTCCTGCGCCGGCGTGCCGGTCCGGCGTCCCGGTCGTAGCCGCCGCGCATGGTCGTGGCCGTCGGGCGCCGCCGCCTGCGACGGCGGTGTCAGGCCGGGCTGATGTGCGCCGCGAGGATCCGCCAGCCGCGGTCGTCGTCGTGGATCCACGTGCGGGTGTACCGCAGCCGCGCCGCGAAGGGGGACCCGCCGAACCTGCCCGCCACCCGGGCCACGAGGAACGTCACCCCGGTGCCACCCTCCACGAGCAGTTCCAGCTGCTCCTCGACCAGCTCGTCGATCACCGACGTCCGGTCGCGGTGGGCCGCCAGGTCGTCCTGCTTCGCGTACCTCCCGCCGTCCGGGCCGACGGCGATCAGGTGGTCGTCGAGCAGGTCGTCGAGCGCGGCGACGTCGCCGGCGCGTTGCGCGGCCTGGAGCCGGCGCTCCGCGACCAGCAGCTCCGCCTCGAGTTCGCTGTCCGGCATGTGCCGCCTCCCGGCCCTCCGTCGACGTCCTCCGCCGCCTGATTCTGTCAGGCGGAGCGGGCGGCTAGGCGTGCTCCGGGGTGAGGTCGAGCCACATGAGCACCTCGTCCCGGTCGTCGCCCGGGGCCACCCGCAGCGCGCCGGGCAGCCGCCCGATCTCCCGGTAGCCGAGCCGGCGGTAGAACCGGTCGAGGCCGAGCCCGTCGCGCAGGGTCACGTGCAGCGCGGACAGACCCATCTCGCGGCCGATCCGTTCGGCCTCGCGCATCAGCGCCAGCCCGTACCCGTTGCCCTGCGTGTCGGGGTGGACCATCACCCGCTTCAGCACGCACCAGTGCGCCTTGAGGGCGAACCGGTTGTCGGCGAAGACCAGCGCGGCGACGAGCCGGTCACCGGCGTAGCCCAGCAGCAGCCGGTCCGGCCCCTCGGCGATCGCGGCGAACGTCGGGTCGGCGATGGTGCGGACGTCGGCGGCGGTCACCGGCGGCACGAAGCCGACGGCGCCGCCGGCGTTGCTGACGTCGACCCAGAGCGCGACGATCCGCTCGCGCAGGTCCGGGGTCAGCTCGGGGTCGAGGACGAAGCGCAGGGTCACGTCCGCCATCCTGACGGCCGCGTCCGGGGCGCGGCCATGATCGTGACGCGGGCGACATCGCGCGCTGGTGCGGGAGGGGGGATTCGAACCCCCACGTCCTTTCGGACAATAGGACCTAAACCTACCGCGGCTGCCGTTACGCCACTCCCGCGTGCGCTGCTGAGTCTAGGTGCCGCGCACCGCCGGACGGAGTCCGGCCTCGGCCCAGGGAGCGCCCGGGCTCAGTCGAGGCCGAGGTCGCGGCGGAGCTTGGCGACGTGCCCGGTGGCCTTGACGTTGTAGAGCGCCCGCTCGATCTTGCCGTCCGGGTCGATGACGAACGTGGAGCGGATCACCCCGGTCACCGTCTTGCCGTAGAGCTGCTTCTCGCCGTACGCGCCGTAGGCGGTCAGCACCGACTTGTCGGTGTCGGAGACGAGCGGGAAGGTGATGGCGTCGCGCTCGCGGAACGTGGCCAGCTTCTCCGGCTTGTCGGGGGAGATGCCCACCACCTCGTAACCGGCGGCCTGCAACGAGGCGAGGGAGTCGCGGAAGTCGCAGGCCTGCTTCGTGCAGCCGGGGGTCATGGCGGCCGGGTAGGCGTAGAGGATCACGCGGCGGCCGCGCAGGTCCGCCAGGGAGAGCGTGTCGCCGGTGTCGGTGGGGAGGGTGAAGTCGGGCGCCGGGTCACCCGGGGCGAGGCGGTCGGTCATGGCCCCGACCCTACCGCCGGGCGCGGTCGTCCGGTCGCCGGCGAACCCCGGCCGCGCCGACGCCGTGATCAAGCGCATGCCTTGTTGCCAACCCTTGGCAACTAAAAGGCACGGGAAATAGTCTGATGCCGCCGGCGAGGACGAGCCCGCCGCTCTGGGAGGTCGCGTGGAAACCCTTGCGATGCACATCTCGAACGGGATCATCAACGGTCCCGTGGCCGCGGTCTTCGCGGCGCTCGCCCTGGCCGCCCTGACCGTCTGCGTGCTGCGCGGCCGGCGGGACCTGGACGACCGGCTCGCCCCGATGGCCGGACTCGTCGCGGCGTTCATCTTCGCCGTGCAGATGCTCAACTTCCCGATCTTCACGGCCGGCGTGAGCGGCCACCTGCTCGGCGGCGCGCTGGCCGCACTGCTGGTCGGCCCCTGGGTCGGCGCCCTCTGCGTCGCCGTGGTGCTCGTCGTGCAGGCCCTCGTCTTCGGCGACGGCGGCGTGGCCATGCTCGGGCTGAACATCACCAACATGGCGCTGCTCGGCACCGCGGCGGCGTACCTGCTCATCGCCCTGCTGCTGCGCGTGCTGCCGCGTACGCCCGCGGGCCTCGCGGTGACCGCGTTCGTGTCCTCCGTGCTCAGCGTGCTGGTCGCCTCGCAGGGCTTCATCGTGCAGTACTGGCTGGGCGGCACCGCGGACCTCGGCGGCAACCTGGTGGGCCTGGCCGGCACCATGGCCGGCGCCCACCTGCTGATCGGCATCGGTGAGGGTCTGATCACCGCGACCACGGTGGTCACCGTCGCCAAGGTGCGTCCCGACCTCGTCTACGCGCTGCGCGGGCTGCGTCCCGCCGCCGCGCCCGCCGTCCCGGCCGTCGGAGGTGTCCGGTGAACAAGCGTCCCTGGGCGTTCGTCGTCGGCGGCCTGCTGGTCGCCCTGCTGCTCGCCGGGGTGGTGAGCAACTACGCCTCCTCCCACCCGGACGGGCTGGACTCCTCCCTGCTCAAGGGCTGCACGGTCGACGCCGACCACAACATCACCGGCGGCAGCTGCCCCGCGCAGCAGGCCAGGGACCACGAGCTGGCCGACAGCCCGCTGGCCGACTACGGCGTACGCGGCATCGACAACGCCTTCCTCTCCACCGGGCTCTCCGGGGTGCTCGGCGTGCTGCTCACCTTCGCCGTGGGCGCCGGCGCCTTCTGGCTGCTCCGCCGCCGGGGCGCCGCGGCGACCGCGGGTGGGGGCACGACGACCGACGCCGCCACGACCGCGGGCGCGGGTACGGCGCCCGACGCGGCGCCGGCGGCCGGCGGCCCGGCGACCCGGAGCTGACGGCGGTGGGCGCCGGTCACGGGCACGTGCTGTACCGCGAGAGCGCCTCGCCGGTGCACCGGCTGCCGCCCGAGGTCAAGATCGTGGCGATGGTGGTCTTCACCGTCGCGGTGGTGGCCACCCCCCGGGAGGCCTTCTGGGCCTTCGGGGGGTACGCGCTGCTGGTGGCGGCGGTCGCGGCGCTGGCCCGGGTCGGTCCGGGCTGGCTGCTCCGCCGGGCGATGATCGAACTGCCGTTCGTGCTCTTCGCGGTGGCGCTGCCGTTCCTGGGCACGGGGGAGCGGGTCGCCGTCGCGGGGCTGCACCTGTCCGTCGAGGGGCTGTACGGCAGCTGGAACATCCTGGCCAAGGGCACGCTCGGGGTCCTCGCCTCGCTGCTGCTCGCCGCGACCACCACCAGCCGCGACCTGATCGTCGGCCTGGACCGGCTGCGCTGCCCCCAGGTGCTCACCCAGATCGCCACGTTCATGCTGCGCTACCTCGACGTGCTGATCGGCGAGGCGCGGCGGATGCGGGTGGCGCGGATCTCGCGGGGTGACGACCCGCGCTTCCTCTGGCAGCTGCGCGGCTTCGCGGCCGGCGTCGGCGCGCTGTTCCTCCGCGCCTTCGAGCGCGGCGAGCGGGTGTACCTCGCGATGCTCTCGCGCGGCTACACCGGGCGGATGCCGGCCGTGTGGCAGGGCGCGGGCGCGGCCACGACCGGGCAGTGGCTCGCCGCGGCCACCGTTCCCGTGGTGGCGGCCGCCATCGCCGCCACCGCCGTCGTCCTGACATGATCGGGGACGTGCAGCCGACGACACCCAGCCTGGACGTCCGTGGGGTCCGCTACGCGTACCCCGACGGGCACGTGGCCCTGCACGGGGTGGACCTCACCGTCCCGCGCGGTGGGCGGGTGGCCCTGCTCGGGCCGAACGGGGCGGGCAAGACCACGCTGGTGCTGCACCTCAACGGCATCCTCACCCCGACCGAGGGGACGGTGAGCGTCGGCGGGCTGACCGTCACGCCGGACCGGGCGACCCTCGGTGAGGTGCGACGGCGGGTGGGCATCGTCTTCCAGGACCCGGACGACCAGCTCTTCCTCCCGACGGTCGCCGAGGACGTGGCGTTCGGCCCGGCGAACCTGGGGCTGCGGGGGCCGGAGCTGGCCGCCCGGGTCGACGAGGCGCTCGCCGCGGTGGGCATGTCGGAGCACCGGGACCGCGCCCCGCACCACCTGTCGTTCGGGCAGCGCCGCCGGGTGGCGGTGGCCACCGTGCTCGCCATGCACCCGGAGATCCTGGTGCTCGACGAGCCGTCGTCGAACCTCGACCCGGCCTCCCGGCGCGAGTTGGCCGAGATCCTCCGCGGGCTGCCCGTGACGCTGCTCATGGTGACCCACGACCTGCCGTACGCCGCCGAGCTGTGCGACCGCTCGGTGATCCTCGACGGTGGCCGGATCGTGGCCGACGGCCCCACCGTCGACGTGCTCACCGACGCCGACCTGCTGGCGCGGCACCGCCTGGAACTCCCGTACGGCTTCAACCCCCGCGCCACCACCCGCGCGTAACCCCCCGCGCGGGGCCTCCCCGCGATCTTGCACTTTCTGCCCCGGCAAATACGACTAATGCCGCATCTCAGGGGCACGAACTGCAAGATCGCGGTGGGTCAGGCGGGGGAGGGCGTCGCGGCGCGGGGGGTTTTGGGGGTGCCGGGGGTGGGGGTTTGGGTGCGGGTGGCGTGCAGGCGGAGGGCGCCGGCGGCCAGGCCACCCACCCCGACGATCAGGATGACCGCGACCAGCACCCGCGCCCAGGTGGCCGCCCAGGGCGCCGGCGCGACCGCGCGGGAGAAGACGGCGGCGTTCGCCACCCCGGCGAACAGCGCGAGGCACGTGCCGGCCAGCGCCACGGCGAAGTCGGCGGCGGGCCGGCGGGCCAGCGCGTACGCGCCCGCCGCCATCGCGCCGAGCCCGGTCAGCAGCATCCACAGCTGCCCGGTGAGCAGGGCCAGCAGCACCCCGCCCAGCCCTTCGGCGCCGGCGTCCAGCTCCCGACCCACGGCGTACGCGACACCGGCCGCCCCGCCGACGACCAGCAGCCCGCCCAGCCCGGCGAGCGCCCGCCCGCCGGGCACGGACGCGGCCGGCAGCAGCCCGAGCGCGCCGACCGCGAGCAGCCCGACGATCGACACCGCCCACCAGGTGTACGCGTCCGGCGGCGGCACCCAGTCGAGGGTGCCGTGGATCTCCATCGGCTCCGACCCGCCGTCGCGCAGCGGGATCGTCCAGTCCCGGACCCGGTGCTCCCGGTCCGGGGCGGCCCGGACGGCGGCCGGCGGGGCGGACTCCCGGTACAGGGCGCGCTGGTCGTGCCAGCGGACGCTCGACCCGTCGGCCACCCGCCGCCAGGACGGCTCGGCGGCCGGGTCGGCCTCCGGCGGCAGGGCGGTGTCCCCGGCGATGGTGCGGTTGAGGTAGGTGGCGGGGGAGCGCGTGTTCTCGTACACGGCGTCCGGGCCGACGCGCAGGTACGGCTCACCGGAGTAGCCGATCACCTCGACGGGACGGCCGGTGCGGTTGGTCAGTTCGAGCCGGGCGCCCGCCTCGACGGCCCGCACCTCCAGCCCGTCCCGTGCCGGGGTGAGCCCGGTCACGACCGTCCGGTAGTCGGTGCCGTCGGGCGCGTCCGCCCCGTGGGCGGCGGCCGGGGCGGCGGTGGCGAGCGTGGCGGTGACCGCGGCGGCGGCCACCAGCCCGGCGCGGGCCAGGAGTGCGCGGATCACTTGCCGGCCGCCTCCACCGCCGCCCGGATGCCCTCGGGGCTGCGGTCGGCCAGTTGCTGGCCGTCGACGACCACGGTGGGCGTGCCGGTGATGTTGTTGCGGCTGGCGGTGTCGGTCACGTGCTCGGTCCACGGCTTGAAGGTGCCGTCGCGGACGCAGGAGCCGAACGCGTCCCGGTCCAGCCCGACGCCGGCGCCGATGTCGATCAGTTCGTCGTCGGTGAGCCCCGCGCTGCCCTCCGGCGGCTGCCGGTCGTAGAGCGCCTTGGCGTACTCGGCGAACCTGCCCTGGTCGGCGGCGCAGCCGGAGGCGGCGGACGACCGGGTGGAGTACTCGGTGGTGGAGAAGCGGTTCAGGTAGGCCACCGGGTGGTAGACGACCCGGATCTTCCCCTCGCTGATCAGCTGGTCGACGGTGGCGCCGCTGGTGTCCTGGAACTGCTTGCACACCGGGCAGAGGAAGTCCTCGTAGATGTCGACGGTCACCGGGCCGGAGCCGACCACCACACCGGCGCCTCCCTCGGCGGCGTTCTTCGGCGCGGTGAACTCGTCCGACTTCTGGCTGGACCACACACCCCAGCCGATCAGGCCGGCGATGACCAGCACGGCCACCGCGGCCGCCGACACCCACAGCGTGCGCCGGCGCCGCCGTTCCCGCGCCAGCTGCTGCCGGACGACCCGGGCCGCGCCCTTCTGCCCCTTGCGACTACTCATCCTCGTCCTCCACGACGGGTTCGCCCGTCAGCCAGCCGTCCACCGAGACGGGCGTACGCGGCCAGATCAGCAGGAATCCCGCCAGCACCAGGAACCCCAGGTCCCGGAGGATCTCCGGGAGGTAGCTGGGAGCCTGCCCCTCGGCGAGCTGGCCACCGCTGCCGAAGCAACCGCAGTCGATCGAGAGCCCGCGCGCCCACGCGGAGGCGATCCCCGCGATGAAGACCACCAGCAGGGCCGCCGAGACGGCCGCCGTCAGCCGCGTCGCGAGGCCGAGCAGCAGCAGGACGCCCAGCGCCAGCTCGACGAACGGCAGCGCCGCGCCGACCACCGTCGACACGTCGTACGGGAGGATCTGGTAGGCGTTCACCGCCCGGCCGGAGGCGGCCAGGTCGTCGACCTTCGACGCGCCGGCCAGCAGCCAGACGGCGGCCAGGCCGAGCCGGGCAGCCGTGCCGAGCCACGGCCGGACGGCGGGCCAGCGCAGGCCCCGGATGCTCGGTGCTGTCACGGTCATTAGTCGTTCCGCCTCCGCCGGAAGTTCCGCCGTCACCCGGCGAGGGCGTCTCCGACCGCCTCGATCAACTCGTCGCGCGCCCGCGCCACCCGGGAGCGGATGGTGCCCACGGGCACCCCCTCCACGGCGGCCGCCTCCGCGTAGGAGAGGCCGAGCAGCTGGGTGAGCACGAACGCGCCGCGGCGTTCGGCGGGGAGCCGGCGTACCAGGTCGGCCGCGCCGAGCTGCCCGGCGGGGTCGGGGTGCGGCCGGTCGGTGTGCGCGTTCACGGCCAGGCGGGCGTCGAGCCGCCGGCGGCGCACCACCGTGCGCAGGTGGTCGGCGCAGGTCCGGCGGGCGATCCCGAGCAGCCAGGTGCGCGCGCTGGATCGGCCCTCGAAGGTCGGCAGCGCCCGGAACGCCCGCAGGTAGGTCTCCTGGGTCAGGTCGTCGGCGGTGTCCGGATCCACCAACGCCGCGGTGAAGCGCCACACCTCCACCTGCGTGAGCCGCACGAACGCGGCCTGGGCAGCGGGGTCGCCGCCGCGCGCCGCCAGCGCCCACTCGGTGGCCGGATCCCGGCCAGCCCCGGCCCTCTCGGGCCGGCCGGTGGTGGCGTCGCGCGGGGCGGGGATCACGACACACCAGCGTACGCGGCGTGCGGCGGGCCGCGAGGGTCGTTGGACCTGTCCATGGTCCGCACCACGGTGGGAACTTTCCGCGCCTCCCGCCCGACTACCCCGTCATGACATGCGACGACGTACGCGCGGCGCTGTCGGCACGGCTCGACGGGGAGGATCCGCAGGCGGCGCCGGTGGTGCTGGAGGCGCACCTGCTGGGTTGCCCGGGGTGTCGGGCCTGGTCGGCCCGCGCCGAGGAGGTGACCCGCCTGGTCCGGCTCCAGGCGGTGGAGGTGCCGGACCTGACCGCCCCGGTCCTGGCGGCCGTGGCCGCCGAGGAGCGGGCCGCCGAGCAGGCCCGGGCAGCGGCGCGGCGCGGCCGGCGGCAGGTGCTGCGGGTCGCGGTGGCGGTGGCCGCCGTGGCGCAGCTCGCCATCGCCCTGCCGATCCTGCTCGCCGGCACGGGGGTGAGCGTCGACCCGCACACCAGCCGGGAGATGGCCTCGTTCGACGTGGCGCTGGCGGTCGGTTTCGTGCTGGCCGCCTGGCGGCCGGAACGGGCCCGCGCGTTCGTGCCGGTCGCGCTCGTGCTCGCGGTGTGCCTGGCCGGTACGAGCGTGGTGGACATCGCGAACTCGACGACCGCGCTGGTGCACGAGGTCGGTCACCTGGCCGCCGTCGTGCAGGCGGGGCTGCTGTGGGCGCTGGGCCGGGTCGACGGGGACGCCGACCGGCCGGCGGCGCGGGCGCTGGCGCCGGGGCGCGGATGAGTCACGGCGACGCGGCGCGGGTGGGCGCCGACACGGAAGGGCTGCCGCCGCGGGGTGGCCGCCGGGCGCTCGGGTCGGCGAGCATGATCCGCATGACTGCCGCCCCTCGTCGCTGGTTCGCCCGGCTCTGCGCCACCGCCGGCCTGCTGGTCACCGCCGTCGCCCTCCTGATCGCACCGGCCGCTCCCGCGAGCGCGCACGCCGTGCTGGTCAGCTCCAGCCCGGCCGCCTCGGCCGTGGTGCCGAGCGGACCGGAGGAGGTGGTGCTGACCTTCAGCGAGTCGGTCCGCAAGGTGCCCGACAAGGTCCGCGTCATCGCCCCGGACGGCTCCCGCGCGGACCGCGGTGAGCCGACCTTCGACGGCACGATCGTGCGGATCCCGGTGGACCCGGCCGGGGGCCAGGGGACGTACCTCGTCAGCTACCGGGTGATCTCGGCCGACAGCCACCCGGTGTCCGGCGCGTTCACCTACTCCGTCGGCGCCCCGTCGGCGCCTCCCACGGACAGCGGCGACACCGGACGCGCCAACCCGGTCGTCGACAACGCCGTGAAGGTCGCCAAGTACCTCGGGTACGCCGGCCTCGCGCTGCTGGTCGGGCCGGCCCTGGTGCTCGCGGCGCTCTGGCCCCGGCGGCTGGACCGGCGCGGCCCGGCCCGGTTGGCGTGGACGGGCCTCGGCCTGGTCGCCGTCGCGACCCTCGCCGACCTGTGGTTGCAGGTGCCCTACACCGGCGGCGGCGGGTTGTTCGACGTGTCCGGTGAGGGGCTGAGCAGCGTCCTGGGCAGCACGTTCGGGGCCGCGCACCTGGTCCGGCTCGGCCTGCTGGCGGCGGCCGCCTTCCTGCTCCGCCCGCTGTTCGCCGGGCCGGTCGGCCGGACCGACGCGATCATCCTCACGGTGCTCGGCGTGGCCGCGCTCGTGACGTGGCCACTCGCCGGGCACCCGGCGGCCTCGCCGGCCCCGGCCGTCTCCGTGGTCGTCGACACCGTGCACCTGGGCAGCATGGCCGTCTGGCTGGGCGGCCTGCTGATGCTCGCCGCGTTCCTGCTGCCCCGCGCCGACGAGCGGGAACTGGGCGCCATCATGCCGATCTGGTCCCGCTGGGCCGCGCTGGCGGTCTCCGCGCTGCTGCTCGCCGGGGTGGTGCAGGGACTCATCGAGATGGGCACACCCGGCGCTCTCGTCGACACCACCTACGGCCGGCTGCTGCTCGCCAAGATCGGGCTGTTCGGGCTCGTGCTCGGCGTCGCCGCGTACTCCCGGCAGCTCGTGCGCCGGCGGGTCGCCGAGCCGCGGCCGAGCCGGATCCGCCGGGCGATCGTCGCGGAGCTGGCGATCATCGCCGTGGTGCTCGGCGTCTCCGCGACCCTGGTGCAGACCCCACCGGCCCGCACCGCCAGCGAGGTGGCCGACTCCGTTCCCGGCTACTTCAGCACCACCCTCACCAGCTCGCTCCTCTCCGTGCAGGTCGAGCTCGACCCGGCCGAGCGGGGCAACAACTCGCTGCACCTGTACGCGTACACCAAGGACAACCGGCCGCAGCCGGTCGTGGAGTGGAAGGCCACGGCGGCGCTGCCGTCGGCCGGTATCGAGCCGATCGAGATTCCGCTGCTGCCGCTGACCGACAACCACGCCACGGGTGAGGTGAACCTGCCCGCGTCCGGGGACTGGCAGCTGAAGGTCACCGCCCGTACGTCCGACATCGACCAGGCCACGGTGACCGCCACCGTGCCGATCCGTTAGAGAGAGGTCCCGAATCCATGACCCGTATCCGCCGCTCGCTGGCGGGCGCCTCCGCCCTGGCCGTCGGTGCCGTCGCCACCGCCGTCCTCGGCTTCGCGGCGCCCGCGTCGGCCCACGTGACCGTGAACCCGAAGGACGCGACGCAGGGCGGCTACAGCCGGATCGCGTTCCGCGTGCCGAACGAGAGCGACACCGCGTCCACCACGAAGCTGGAGGTGGTGCTGCCGGAGAACGCGCCGGTCGGGTCCGTCTCCACCATGCCGGTGCCGGGCTGGACGGTGGCCGTGGAGAAGCGGAAGGTGGACCCGCCGATCGAGGTGCACGGCAGCCAGATCACCGAGGCGGTGTCGAAGCTGACGTGGACGGCGAGCGGCGACGCGGGGATCAAGCCCGGGCAGTTCCAGGAGTTCCCGGTCTCCCTCGGGCCGCTGCCGCAGGTCGACCGGATGGTCTTCAAGACGCTCCAGACCTACTCGGACGGCAACGTGTCGCGGTGGATCGAGGAGCCGACGCCGGGCGGGGAGGAGCCCGAGAACCCCGCGCCGGTGCTCACCCTGACGGCGGCGTCGCCGTCGGCCTCGGCCGCTCCGGTCGCCGCCGACGCCGCGCCCGCCGACGATGACGACGACGAGGCCGAGGGCAACGGCCTCGCCACCGGGCTCGGCATCGCCGGGCTGGTGGCCGGGCTCGGCGGTCTGGTGCTCGGCGGGCTCGCGTACTCCCGCACCCGCCGGGAGCCGGCCGCGAAGGCCTGACGGGTACGCCTGTGCGGGGCCCGCCGGTCCGCCGGCGGGCCCCGCGCTTTTCCCCTGACCGCGTGCCGTGGATATCCCCTGATCGACGGGTCGGCGTCGGTAAGGTCGGCCGGGTATCTGGCTACGGAGGGGGACGGGACGGATGCGGTTCGTACGCGCGTTCGCCGGATTGCTGCTGCTGGTCGTCGGCCTGCCGGCGCTGCTCGCCGGCGGGGGGCTCTGGCTGGTCACCCGGCACGCCGACCCGAGCGGCGCGTTCACCGCGCGGTTCGAGACGGTGCAGACCGCCGGTCACGCGGTGGTCGTCGCGGACGTCGACCGGCTGCTGCGCAGGGACGTGCCGTTCGCCCGGGTCGGGCAGGCGGGGCTGCGGATCGAGGCCCGGACCCCCGACGGCCCCGCGTTCCTCGGCCTGGCGCCGACCGAGGAGGTGCGCCGCTGGTTGGAGGCCGTGCCGCACGCGACGGTACGGCGGGTGGCGCCGGCCCGCGGGCCGCTGCCGGTGTGGCTGGACGCGGCGGGGGCCGCGCCGACGGCCGCGCGGCCGACCGTCGCGCCGAACCCCGTCGGTGCGTCGATCTGGGTACGCGACGGGATCGGCGCGCTGGAGTGGACGCCCGGCGACCTGGCCGGGCGCTCGCTGAGTCTCGTCGTGATGCGCCCGGACGCCCGGGCGGACCTGACCCTGGACCTGCGGGCCGAGCTGCGGGTGGGCTGGACGGCGGCCGCCACCTGGGGTCTGCTCGCGGGCGGCGTGCTGCTCGTGACGTTCGCCGTGCTGCTGCTGTTCCGCCCGGTGCGGCCCCGGGAGGTGGTCTTCGTGGTGGAGCCGGATCAGGTGCCGGTGCTCGCCGGACGCCTTGGGGTGACGTCGCTGAGCGGCCTGGGCGCCCGACCCGCGGTGGCCGGGGACCGGCTGGTGGTGGCCCAGCGGCAGCTCGCCGCGGTGGGCTCCCCAGCCGCGCCGTCGGCCATCCCGGCGGTGCCCGCCCGCCGGCCGGCGAGCCTCGCCGATGTCGTCGACGCGGAGAGTGTGGACTTCGACCCGGTTCCCGCGTCCGTCCGATCGGCGGGAGGCGCGGACGCGGAGCGCCGGCCGAGCGGTCAGCGGGCGTCCCGGCCGCCGGTGACGCTCACCCTGGCCTGGCCGGCCGTCGAGCCGGAGCGCACGGCGCGACCGGTCCCCGTGGACGGTCGCGGCCGCCCGTTACAGCGACGCGCTGCCAACCCGAACCCCGACCGGTGACCCCCCGCCGGCACCCCGCCGGCGCCCGCCGGCGCTCCGCCGGTGTCATCCGGTGATCATGAGGTTGACGGGGCGAATTGCCTAGTTCGTCCCCGTCAACCTCATGATCACCGGACGGAGGCGCGCGCGGGGGGCGCGCCGGGTCGGGGATGGGCCGGGGGCGGGGAGAGGGGGCGGGGGCCTTGCGGCGAGTGGCCCTCCGCGCTGCCGACGCGGAGGGCCACTCTCACCGGGGGATCGGTGCCGCTACCCGAGATGCCCGTGAGGTAGGTGAGGTCAGATTAGCGGTGATGGTCGCTACTCGGGGCCTCTGTCCATTTGGTGCAATTTCTCGCGCGGGGCGGTCGGCCGGGTCGTCGGGGCCGGCCTCGCCGGGCGCCGGACCGGCAGGGCGGCCAGCAGCAGCAGGCTGAGCAGGACGTACGTGTTGCGGACCAGGAACTGGTCGGGCGTCTGCGTCCGGACCGGCGCGACGCCCCAGTCGTGGAACGTGACCACCCCGTAGATGATCACGGCGGTCGTGGCGACCGCCAGCACCGCGAACCAGCGCCGCCGCGCCACGCTGTCGAGGGTGGACGTACCGTCGTCGCCGGCCGGGCTGCCCGGTCCGGCCACCCCGGCGGACGCCACCCCGGCGGGCGTCGCCCCGGCGGACGTCCCCGTGGCGGGCGGGACGGCCACGGCCGGGCGGCGGGCGCCCAGGGCGGCGTCGGCCAGCACCACCACGGCGGGGATGAACCAGTACAGGTGGTGGGTCCAGGTGATCGGGCTGACCAGGCCGCCGACCAGCCCGGTGAGGGTGAGACCGGCGAGGTGGTCCCCCGCACGCGCCGCCACCGCGGCCCGCCACAGCCCGTACGCCGCCACCACCGCGACGAGCGCCAGCCAGAGCAGCCGGTCCGGCTTCTCCGGGGCGGTGATGCGGCTGAGCAGCCCGAACAACGACTGGTTGCCGGTGTAGTCGGTGCGCCCCACCCGGTCGGTGGCCCAGAGCTCATGGGTCCAGAAGCGCCACGAGTCCCCCGGAGCCACCGCCGCGGCGAGCAGCGTGGCCGCCGCGGCCGTCGCGCTGGCCACCGCCGCCGCCCACCAGCGTCGGCTCGCCAGCAGGTAGACGATGAAGATGCCGGGAAAGAGCTTCAGCGCGGTCGCCAGCCCCACGCCCACCCCGGCCCACCGCCGCGACCCCGGCACCGCGAACAGCAGGTCGGCGAGGATCAGCACGACGAGGAACATGTTGATCTGGCCGAACGTGATGGTCTCCCGCGTGCTCTCCACGGCGAGCACCAGCAGCACCGCCACGGTCACCGTGAACACGCGCGGCAGCCCGTGCCGGTCGGCCAGCGGGCGGACCAGCCACCAGGTGGTCACCACCACGGCCACGCCGGTGAGGACCGTGAAGACCGTCACGGTGGCGCCGAGGGGAATCAGGGCGAACGGCCGCAGCAGCAGGCCGCTGAACGGGGGGTACGTGAAATACAGCTCGCCCTGGACCCGGTCGGGCTGGACGTAGTCGTACAGCGGGTTCCCGTCGGCCCACCACCGCATGGCCCGCATGTAGATCTTCAGGTCGAAGAAGTCGTGCACCCGCCCGGGCAGGTAGAGCGCCGGGAGCACCGCGGCCAGCGCCACCACCGTGACGAGACGGCGGACCGTACGGCCACCGGGATCGTCGTCGGTGACGGCGGGTGGTGCGACGGGTTCGGCTGGCACGGGGAAACCCTAGCGGGCTGGTGCGCGTGGAGCCCGCAGCCGCGGCTCGTGGGCTGCGCGTAGTCTGTGCCGGTGGCTGATCTCCTTGTCTGGATCGACTGTGAGATGACCGGGTTGGACCTCGGCAGGGACAAGCTGATCGAGGTGGCGGCTCTGGTCACCGACCCCGATCTCAACGTGCTCGGTGACGGTGTCGACGTGGTGATCCACGCGGACGACGCGGCGCTGGACGCCATGCCGGAGATCGTCACCACGATGCACGCGAAGTCCGGGCTGACCGAGGAGGTCCGCCGCTCCACCGTCACGCTGGCCGAGGCGGAGGACATGGTGATGGACTACGTCACCACCTTCGTGAAGGACCCGCGCACCGCTCCGCTGTGCGGCAACTCGATCGCCACCGACCGGGGCTTCATCGCCCGAGACATGCCCCGCCTCGACAACCACCTGCACTACCGCATGATCGACGTGTCCTCCATCAAGGAGCTGTGCCGGCGGTGGTACCCGCGCGTGTACTTCGGGCAGCCGGCCAAGGGGCTGGCGCACCGGGCGCTCGCGGACATCCGGGAGAGCATCCGGGAACTCGAGTACTACCGGCGGACGATCTTCGTGCCGCTGCCCGGTCCCGACGTGGAGAGCGCGAAGGCGATCGCCGCGGAACTCTGAGGGCGCGGGGTACCGGCCCGGGGACGGGCGGCGGCCGTGGCGCGGCGTGCCGCGCGGTCGGCGGCGCTGGCCGGGCGGGCGGTCTCCGGCATACGTGATCGGCGGCGGCCATGGCGGGCGGTCTCCGGCCTGCGCGGCCGGCGGCGGCCCTGGCGGGCGGGCGGTCTCCGGCGTACGGGTCGGCGGTGAGCGCGCCTCGCGGTGGCCCGCAACCCGCTGGACGCGGTCGCCGGGTAGGGGGCTATTATTGGTCCGCACCCCGCCCGGGGCGTTCGACCGGGCGCGGCGGCGTGGTGGCTGTAGCTCAGTTGGCAGAGCACCGGGTTGTGGTCCCGGTTGTCGTGGGTTCAATTCCCATCAGTCACCCGACTAGTGGATCTACTCCACCGCAGCTCAGGCCCCCTCTCCGGAGGGGGCCTGAGCCGTTTAGGGGCGTGGTAGGGGAAAGGTTAGGCGTGGGAGGACTCGGCGTTGTCCGCGACGCGACAGCGTCTGGGTAACTGATCTTGGCTTCTTCGTGGCAAGCCCTTCAGTGAGGGGGAGTGCAGCGGGAGCCATCTTCCGTGGTTTCCTCCTGTTTCCGTGTCTCTTTGTCTCTTTATTTGCGACAAACCCCGCCCGGCCGCTACCGTTGTCTCATTCAAAGAGACATAAGGACAGCGATGGGCATCTACATAGCACCCGAACTGACCAGCCATGACCGGTCTGTCCTAGCCGAGATCTATCAGATGAGAAACTCCCTGGTTGACGTGCTTCGGACCCCCCGGCGGTGGACGGGCGGACTACGCAAGACGATGCTCGCGCGGGCGATCCTCGGATCGAACAGCATCGAGGGTTACGTCGTGGCCGAGGACGACGCCGCTGCCGCCCTCGACGACGAGGAGCCGCTGAGTGCTGATGAGCGGACCTTCGCCGAGATCCGCGGCTACCGCCAGGCGCTCGGGTACGTACTGCAGAGCGCTGGCGACCCATACTTCCGCTTCGACACGTCGATCATCCGCGGCATGCACTACATGATGCTGTCGCACGACCTCTCCAAGAGCCCAGGGCAGTACCGGACCGGACCGATTTATGTGCACGACGAGCGGACCGACCGGCGGGTGTACGAGGGCGCGGACGCCGACGACGTCCCCGATCTGATGGAGGAGCTGGCGGCCCACCTGCGGTCGGACGAGCCGATCGATCCGGTGGTCAAGGGTGCGATGGCGCATCTCAACCTCGTCATGATCCATCCCTTCCGGGACGGCAACGGCCGCATGGCTCGTGCCCTGCAGACCCTCGTGCTGTCCCGGGACGCCATCGTTGAGCCGGCGTTCTCCAGCATCGAGGAGTGGCTGGGCAGCAACACCGAGGACTACTACCGGGTGCTGGCTATTACGGGCAGAGGGCGGTGGAACCCAGAAGGTTCGGCGCACCTGTGGGTGTCGTTCAACCTGCGCGCCCACCACATGCAGGCCCAGACCGTCGCAAGGCGCTTCCAGGAGGCTTCTGCCATCTGGTCGGAGCTGGACGCGCTTGTGGCGGACGAGAAGCTGCCCGAACGGGTCACAGGGCTGCTCTACGAGGCCGTCCTCGGATACCGGGTCCGTCGCCCCCTGTACATCAAGCTCGCGGAGGTCGAGGAGCGGACCGCCACCCGCGACCTTGCCCGCCTGACCGAACAAGGTCTGCTCGAGGCGCGCGGTGAAAGGCGCGGTCGGCACTATGTCGCGGGTCCGGCGCTGAACGACGTTCGCCGGCGCACCCGCGAGCGGCGGCGCCCCATCGAAGATCCTTACCCGGGAATGCCCGTGGCGCTCGCGACAGAGGCGGCAGCCCTGGCAGAGATGCCACCGGTCGACGGGAGATGGCGATCGGCGGTCGAAGAAGTGATGAATCATCGCCGACCGCCGGCCGAGCCGGACTTGCCCACCTCTGGATCATCTCTAGGGCAAATCTAGGGCAAATCTAGGGGAATCGGGATGCCCGGCCGTACCCGTTGACACCCGACCATGCCCCTCACCTGCTGGTCATAGCGCTGACGGGCTCCTGATCTTGAGGTCTATTCGGCTTCAATTCCCATCAGTCACCCCACACACGAAGGCCCCCTCCTCGCGGAGGGGGGCCTTCGTCGTTCCGGGCTCGTCAGTCGGTCGTGCCGGTGCTCGCGCTGGCGTCCGGGTCCGGCGTGGCGTCGGTCCCGGCGTCGGTGTCCGCGTCCGCGTCGGTACCGGCGTCCGGGTCGTACGGCAGGGCGCTGCCCTTGACGTACTCCTCCCAGCTCATGTTCCAGTCGGTCCAGCCGTTGCCGTTCTGGAGCTTGCGCTCGGTGCCCTTCACGGTGATCGGGTCACCGATGCGGGTGTTGCTGAACAGCCAGGCACCGTTGGCCATCGAGACGTTCACGCAGCCGTGCGAGACGTTGACGCTGCCCTGCTGCCCCTCGGACCAGGGGGCGGCGTGGATGAACTCGCCACCCCACGTGAGCCGCTGGGCGTAGTCGATCTTCGTCCGGTAGCCCTCCTCGGGGCCCAGCTCCTCGAAGGTGTCGAAGACCGTCTTGCGCAGCTTCTCGATGACGACCATCGTGCCGCTCGACGACGGGGTGCTCTTCTTGCCGAGGCTCACCGGGATGGTCTTGACCACCTTGCCGTTGCGGGTCACGGTCATCCGCTTGGTCTTGTTGTCGACCGTCATGATCAGCGCCGGGCCGATGTTGATGTCCACGGTGAGGTCGGCCCGGCCGTACCAGCCATCGCCCATCGGCAGGCCGCCGGCCTGCACCCGGTACTTGACCTTGCTGCCCGCCTTCCAGAACTGCTTCGGGCGGTAGTGGATCTCGGTGGGGCTGATCCAGTGCCAGATGCCCTCCTGGGCCGGCACGGAGGTCACCGTCATCCGGCGCTGCACGTCGTCGCGGTAGTCCTCGGGAACGGCCCGGCTGAACTTGACGATCAGCGGCATGCCGACGCCGACCGTCTGGCCGTCGCCGAGGAAACTGCTCACCCGGATCTGCTTGGTGGGCTTCGCCATGGTGGTGAACGTGCTGGTCGCCGTCGCGGGGCGGCCGTCGTCGCCGGTCGCGGTCACCGTGGCCGTGTACGTCTCGCCGTACTTCAACGCGCCGGACGGCAACCAGCTCTTGCCGTCCGCGGCCAGCGTGCCCTCGACCGTCTCGCCGGCCGAGTCCTTCAACTGGACGGTGGTCTCCACGGCCTCCTTCGTGCTGAAGGTGATGGCGGTGGAGGCCGGTACGTCCTTGGCGTCGGCCTGCGGCTCACTGATCGTGGCCGCGGCCTTCGGCGGCGGGGTCTCCGTACCGCCCCGCCACGAGGACGGCTTGTCGCCGCCTCCGCTCGTGCACGCGGACGTCAGCGCCAGGGCGGCCGCGATCACCCCCGCGGCGAGAGCGCGGCGCCGCACACCGGCGCGCCCACCGCGGCGCCGGGTCAGCTGGTCCTGGTCAGCTCGCATGTTTCCCTCACAGTCGTGGTCCCCGCACAAGCCATCGTCTCTCACAGACGCACCAGAACTGGTACCCGTTGCCAGGGGTGAAACGAAACACCCGGCGACAACTTGTCGGATTGTTGCTAGAATTCGCGTTTTGCGAATCCACCTCACCAGTCCCACCCACCCCGCCGGGTCCGCCCCGGGTCGGCCGCGCTTGCGCCGGTGATCATGAAGTTACTGCCGATCCGCATCCGATTTGTCGGCAATAACTTCATGATCACCGGGCTGAGTGCCAGCCGGGGAGGAGAGGGGCCGGGGGAGGAGGGGGTTGGGCGGGTGGGTTAGAGCAGGGGGCCGGACCCGTTCTTGGGCACCGGTAGCGCGCTGCCCTTGACGAACTCCGACCAGCTCAGGCTCCACGCCGTCCAACCGTTGCCGGCGGCCAGCCTACGCTCCGTGCCCTTGACGGTGATCGGGTCGCCGATCTTCGTACGCTCGAAGAGCCACCGCGCGTTGGCCGTGGAGACGTTCACGCAGCCGTGCGAGACGTTCTGCCGGCCCTGCACGTGCTCCGACCAGGGCGCCGCGTGGATGTACTCGCCACCCCAGGTCAACCGCTGGGCGAACTCGATGTCGGTGACGTAGCGATTCGCCGGATCGGGGTCGTCCCGGGTGTCGAAGACGGTCTTCTCCTTCTTCTCCATCACGACCATCGTGCCGCTGGAGGAGGGGGTGCTCTTCTTGCCGAGGCTCACCGGCATCGTCCGGACGAGCTTGCCGTCCTCGTACACCTTCATCTGCTTGTCGGCGTTGTCCACCTTCATGACGAAGGCGCGTCCGATCTTGGCGGTGGCCTTCCGGTCCACGTCGCCGTACCGGCCGTTGCTCAGGGGGATGCCGGCCAGGGCGATCCGGACGCTGAGCGTGGTGCCCGGCTTCCAGTACTCCGGCGCCCGGTAGTACGCCTGGGTGCCGTTGCTGACCCAGTGCCAGGCGCCGGGCTGCGGCGGGTCCGTCCGGACGAACATCCGCTTCTGCACGGCGGCCCGGTCCTTCTTCGGGATGCCCGGATGGAACTCGGCGACGACGGGCATGGCCACGCCGTACGTCTTGTCGTCGAAGAGGTAGAGGCCGGAGCCGATCGTCGAGCGCGGCTTCTTCATGGTGGTGAAGGTGCTGGTGCCCGTGCGGGTCGCGCCGTCGGGGCCCTTGGCGGTGACGGTGGCGGTGTACGTGGTGCCGTACTTCAACGGGCTGTTCGGCACCCACGACGAGCCGTCGGTGCGCATCTTGCCCGCGACCGTGGCGCCGCCCGCGGCGGTCAGCGTGACCTCCGACACCGTGGCGCCCTCGGGCAGGTCCGCGCTGATCTCGGTGCTGACCGGCCGGTTCTTCGCCCCGTCCGCCGGGCTGACCGGCAGCGGCGGCCCGGACGGGGTGGCCGGCGCGGCCGTGCCGGACGCCGCGTCGACGCTCGTGCTCGCACTCGGCGTGACGAACGCCGGCTTCTGCTGCTCGTCGCCGCACGCCGTCAGCGCCAGCGACGCCACCAGGGCCAGGGTGCCCACCACCGCCCCGGACCGCGTGAACCTGCCCATCCCCACCTCTGTTCTCGCGTGCCTGGCGCACATCGTGCATCATCCTGGCGCTCGGGCAGGACCCGAAGCTCGAGCGAATGGGCGGTTTGACCGGATTGCGCGTTAAGCTCGCCCGAAGGGTGGAGCCCGGTATCGGATTGGAACCCCGCTCGGCGGCCGTGCTAAGGTTCTCCCCGTTGCCAACGAGCGCCGCTAGCTCAACTGGCAGAGCAGCGGACTCTTAATCCGCGGGTTCGGGGTTCGAGTCCCTGGCGGCGCACCAGCAATAAGGGCTCTGGCCTGGTGGTTTCCACCCGGCCGGAGCCTTTTTCGTGTACGCCGCTGGTGGATGGTCGCTCGGTGGGTGCTCGGAAGCCGTTGGACCGGGCCGGCGTTGCTGGGACATATCGTTGTTCCGTGGACGCCTGCGCTCATCGTCATTTCTGAGGTGGCCGGCCCGCATCGGGCCCTTGGGGGTCATTGGCGCATCCGCTCGCACGGGGCAACGGGCTTCCTTCGGGCAGCCACGCCCGAGCCGGTCGTTGGCGATTACGCTGGCGGCGTGGGGGGACAGCCTCGGATTCGTGTGCAGGGGGATCTCTATCACCCGGTGGTGCCGCCCGGTGCCGTATATGTGGGGCGGCAGGGGTTCGGGTTGCGGCGTTCTCCCTGGGCCAATCCGTTTAGCCTGCGAAAGCACGATCGGGCTGAGGCGTTACGTCTCTATCGGCAGTGGCTTGTGGGGCAGCCGGCCCTTGTTGACCGGGCGCGGCGGGAACTCACGGGGAAGCAGTTGGCGTGCTGGTGCCGCGTCGAGGATGCGTGCCATGCCGACGTGCTGGCGGACATCATCGGTTGACGCGCGGCCGGTACCGAGCAGTGGGCCGTCTCGGTGCGTAGACACCGCCGATGCTGAAGGACTGCGGCCTTGCCGCTTGGTTACCTACGTAGAAGGCGACGTCGCGGTCAGCGGCGCAAAGTTGGGTGAGGAACTTGTGTCTCAACTGCTCCGCGGCCTCCGCGTCGGTGAGCTGGCCCAGACGGCGTTGTAGGGCAACGAACTCCCAGTCCCAGAGAGTCTGCTGATGACCGCGGCAATGACGGTCTGCGCACCGGTAGCGGTAAGCGGCGGTGAAACGGGGTGCTTGAAGCGGGCTGCGCTTGGCCCGTTCCAGTAGGTCGAGCTGGTTGAGGTAGCCAGCGATTTTCCTGCGATCCTCCGCCGACCAGCCGGGATGTCGCTTCACTTGAAGAGCCGAGATGTCAGCCACGCGTGTCCCGCCCCGGGTTTGATGGAGACATCGAAACCTGGGAGGAACACCAGCGATGCCTGCACCGAAGAAGTACAACGATGAGCTGCGTGAGCGTGCGACCCGGTTGGCGGTCGAGGCCCGTCGGGAT
>NZ_RAQQ01000033.1 GCF_003610785.1 Micromonospora globbae | reverse complement strand
GGCCTGGACGAGATCGCCCACGAACTGAACACCCGACCCCGCCAGACACTGGGCTGGGCCACCCCAGCCCAGCGACTAGCCGAACTCATCACGCCCTAACAATTGCACTCACCACTTGACGCCGCCCGGCGTGTCGGCGCGATAACTTCATGATCAACGGGAGTCCCCCGCCCCGGGGGAGGAGCCCGGGTGTGGGGTGGGCCACACGGGGCGCGGTGCCCCGCCCGGTTACTGGCGAGTAGCATCCGAGGGAAACGCCAGTGCCGGCGACCGTCGTCCGGCCCGGAGTGCCGCCCGTCGGCGCGGGGCCGGAGCGTGGTCGAAAAGGAGGCTCTCAAGTGCCCCGTGAAGTTCGGGATGTCGTCTTCGTCGACGGCGTCCGCACCCCGTTCGGCAAGGCGGGTGGCATGTACGCCAACACCCGCGCCGACGACCTGGTGATCCGCTGCATCCGCGAGCTGCTGCGCCGCAACCCGCAGCTGCCGCCGGAGCGGGTGGAGGAGGTCGCCATCGCCGCCACCACCCAGATCGGCGACCAGGGCCTCACCATCGGCCGGACCGCCGCCCTGCTGGCCGGTCTGCCCAAGACGGTTCCCGGCTTCGCCATCGACCGGATGTGCGCCGGGGCGATGACCGCGGTGACCAGCGTGGCCGGTGGCATCGCCATGGGCGCGTACGACGTCGCGATCGCCGGCGGCGTCGAGCACATGGGCCGCCACCCGATGGGTGAGGGCGTCGACCCGAACCCGCGCATCATCGCGGAGAAGCTCGTCGACCCGTCCGCCCTGGTCATGGGCGCCACCGCGGAGAACCTGCACGACCGGTTGCCGCACATCACCAAGGAGCGCACCGACGCGTTCGCGCTCGCCTCGCAGCAGAAGACCGCGAAGGCGTACGCCAACGGCAAGCTCCAGGCCGACCTGGTGCCGGTCGCGATCCGCGACGAGGACGGCGGCTGGGGTCTGGCCACGGTGGACGAGGCGCCGCGGGACACCTCGATGGAGAAGCTCGCGACGCTCAAGACCCCGTTCCGCCCGCACGGCAAGGTCACCGCGGGCAACGCGGCCGGCCTGAACGACGGCGCCACGGCGAGCCTCATCGCCGCCGAGGAGACCGCCCGTGAGCTGGGCCTGCCGGTCGCCATGCGGCTCGTGTCGTACGGCTTCGTCGGCGTCGAGCCCGAGGTGATGGGGTACGGCCCGGTCCCGTCGACCGAGAAGGCGCTGCGCATCGCCGGCCTCACCATCGACGACATCGGCCTGTTCGAGCTGAACGAGGCGTTCGCCGTGCAGGTGCTCGCGTTCCTCGACCACTTCGGCATCGCCGACGACGACCCGCGGGTGAACCCCTGGGGTGGGGCGATCGCCATCGGCCACCCGCTCGCCTCCTCGGGCGTACGGCTCATGACGCAGCTCGCCCGGCAGTTCGCCGAGCACCCCGAGGTCCGCTACGGGCTCACCGCCATGTGCATCGGCATCGGCATGGGCGGCACCGTGATCTGGGAGAACCCCCACTGGGAGGGCAACAAGTGAGCGCGCTCGCGGCACCGAACGAGGTCGTCACCAAGGCGCTGCTGCGGCAGGTGAACGTACCGGGGCTGGACCGGCCCGCCGCACTGATCACCCTGGACAACGGCTTCGACCACACGAAGCCGAACACCTTCGGCCCGGGCGGCCTGACCAGCCTCGACGAGGCCATCACCGCCGCCCTCGCCGCCGACCCGGCGTTCGTCGCGGTCACCGGCAAGCCGTACGTCTTCTGCGTGGGCGCGGACATCACCGGCCTGCCGCTGCTGGCCGACCGGGAGCAGGCCCTGGAGATCGGGCGGCTCGGCCACCGGGTCTTCGCCCGGCTCAAGGACAGCGCCGTGCCCACGTTCGCGTTCATCAACGGCGCGGCGATGGGCGGCGGCCTGGAACTGGCGCTGCACTGCCACTACCGGACGCTCTCCGGCGGGGCCGCGGCACTCGCGCTGCCCGAGGTCTCGCTCGGCCTCGTGCCCGGTTGGGGCGGCACGCAGCTGCTGCCGAACCTTATCGGCATCCCGGCCGCCACCCAGGTCATCATCCAGAACCCGCTCATGCAGAACCGGATGCTCAAGCCGAAGCAGGCGGCCGAGATGGGCATCGCCGACGTCCTGCTGGAGCCGGCCGACTTCCTGGAGCGCTCGCTGGAGTGGGCGGCCGGCGTCGTACGCGGACAGGTCACCGTCACCCGGCCCGAGGTCGACCGGGACATGTGGGCCGGCGTGCTCTACTTCGCCCGGCAGACCCTCGACCAGCGGCTGCACGGCGCGGTCCCGGCCGCGTACCGGGCGCTGGACCTGCTGGACACCGCGAAGGACGCGGACTTCGCCGCCGGCACGGCCGCCGAGGACGAGGCCCTGGCCGACCTCGTCTTCTCCGAGGAGCTGCGCAGCGGCCTGTACGCGTTCGACCTGGTGCAGCGACGGGCCAAGCGGCCGGCGGGCGCGCCGGACAAGGGGCTGGCCCGCCCGGTCACCAAGGTGGGCATCGTCGGCGCCGGCCTGATGGCCAGCCAGCTCGCGCTGCTCTTCGCGCGCCGGCTGCAGGTGCCGGTCGTCATGACGGACCTGGACCAGGCCCGGGTGGACAAGGGCGTCGGCTACGTCCACACCCAGATCGAGAAGCAGGTCAGCAAGGGCCGGATGGACAAGGGCACCGCGGCCAAGCTGTACGGCCTGGTCAGCGGCTCGGTCGACAAGGGCGCGTTCGCCGACGCCGACTTCGTCATCGAGGCGGTCTTCGAGGACCTGGCGGTGAAGAAGCAGGTCTGGGCCGAGCTGGAGAAGATCGTCAAGCCGGAGGCGGTGCTCGCCACCAACACGTCCAGCCTGTCGGTGACCGCCATGGCCGAGGACCTGGAGCACCCGGAGCGGGTGGTCGGCTTCCACTTCTTCAACCCCGTCGCCGTGCTGCCGCTGCTGGAGATCGTCCGCGGCGAGCGGACCGACGACGCCACGCTGGCCACCGCGTTCGCGGTCGGCAAGCAGCTGAAGAAGTCCTCGGTCCTCGTCAAGGACGCGCCCGCGTTCGTGGTCAACCGGCTGCTCACCCGGTTCCTCGGCACCGTCTTCGCGGCCGTGGACGCCGGCACGCCGCTGGACGTGGCGAACAGCGCGCTCGACCCGCTGGGCCTGCCGATGCGCCCGCTCGCCCTGCTCCAGCTCGTGGGCCCGGCCGTGGCGTACCACGTGGGCGGCACCCTGCACGCCGCGTTCCCGGACCGGTTCGGCGTCAGCGAGAACCTCAAGCGGATCGCCGAGAGCGGCCAGCCCATCGTGGTGGACGACGAGGTGAACCCGGAGGTGGCGAAGCTGCTGGTGGTCGGCGACTCCCCGCTGACCGCCGAGCAGGTACGCCAGAACGCGCTGGACGCGCTCGCGGAGGAGGTCCGGCTGATGCTGGACGAGGGCGTCGTCGCCGAGGCGCAGGACATCGACCTGTGCATGATCCTCGGCGCCGGCTGGCCGTTCCACCTGGGTGGCGTCACGCCGTACCTGGACCGGACCGGCACCTCCGAGCGGGTCACCGGCCGCCGGTTCCTGCCCCGCGGGGTCGCCAGCCTCCCCGCCTGACCACACCCCCGCTCCCCCGCGTCGCGGTGGCCGGCGGCGTCCACACCGGACGCGGCCGGTCACCGCGATCGTCTCTGTGGGGCGCGCCGGCTCCGGTGCGCCGCACCGCTACCGTTACGCGCAGTACCGCCGACCGTTCGGGGGCAGCGAAGCCCAGGTCGAGCTGGATAAGATCGCGTGTTCCGCTTTACTCACCTGGAGCTGACCCATGTCGTATCCGCCGGCCGATTCCTACCCCCCGCCCTCGGGGCACGGTTCCTATCCCCCGCCCCCGGGCGGCCACCCCGGGCCCCGGCAGCCGGGGAACTACCCGCCGCCCCAGCAGGGCGGTCACCAGCAGCAGGGGCAGCCCGGCGGATACCCGCCCCAGCAGGGCGGCGCGTACCCCGGCCAGCAGGGCGGGGGCTACCCGCAGCAGGGCGGCTACCCCCAGCAGGGCGGCGGCCACCCGGGCCAGCAGGGCGGTGCCTACCCCGGTCAGCAGGGTGGCTACCCGGCCCCGCAGCAGGGCGGCGGGTACCCGGGCCAGTCGGGCGGCTACCCGGCTCCGCAGCAGCCGGGCGGGTCGGGCTACCCGTCGCAGCCGCCGGCGCCCCAGAGCGAGGGCTACCCGCCCCAGCAGCCGGGCGGCTTCCCACCGGCCCAGGGCGGGCAGTCCTTCGGTGAGCTGAACCCCGTTCCGCCGAAGAAGAAGTCGAGCGCCGGCAAGATCATCGGCATCGTGGCCGTCGTGGTGCTGGTGCTCTGCCTCGGTGGCGGCCTGGCCACGTGGTTCGCCGTCAAGGACGACGTGAGCGAGGGGGTCAACGCCGCCCGCACCCGGGTCGTCGCCCCGGAGACGCTCGCCGGCCGCCCCAAGATCACCGACTCGGAGCTGCAGGCCCTCGCCGACGAGATGGTCAACGACGTGAAGAGCACCGCGACGGGCGAGACCAGCACCGTGGGCGCCTTCTACGGGGATCCGGCCAAGCAGGACCTGGTGATGGTCGTCGCCGCCTCCGGGATCATGGCCGACCCGAAGAAGGAGCTGGACGACGCGATCGCCGGGTTCTCGTCCGAGCTCGGTGTCACGAAGATGGACACGGTGTCGCCCGGGCCGCTCGGTGGCGACGCCCGCTGCGGCGACGGGAAGGCCGGCGCCACTCCCGTCGGGGTGTGCGTCTGGGCCGACAAGGGCAGCGTCGGCGCCATCGTGGTCTTCTTCAAGTCCGCCGACGAGGTCGCGAGCGAGTTCGTCACGATGCGCGGCGAGATCGAGAAGCGCTGAGCGACGGGGAGGGCCCCGGTCACCACGGACGTGGTGGCCGGGGCCCCGCCGTCTCAGGCGCTCGGCGCGGCGCCGGCCGGTGCCGCTGACGCGGCCCGTTCGGCCTCACTGCGGACGACGCAGAACTCGTTGCCCTCCGGGTCGGCCAGCACCACCCAGCCGGACCCGTCGGGCCGGCGGTGGTCGGCGACGTGCGTCGCCCCGATGCCGAGCAGCCGCGCGACCTCCTCGTCGCGGGTCCGGTCGGTCGGCGACAGGTCGAGGTGCAGCCGGTTCTTGACGGTCTTTCCCTCGGGCACGGCGAGGAAGAGCACCATCGGGCCGCCGGGCGGCAGCAGGCTGGCCTCCGGGTCGCCGGGAAGGTCCTCCGGCTGGCGGGGGCACTCGAACACCTCGGCCCAGAAGCCGGCCAGGGCGTACGTGTCGTGGCAGTCGACGGCGATGTTGTGGATGCGTGCGCTCACGGTCGCTCCTTCGAGCGGTCGGCGCGCCCGCCTGTCGGCGATGTCAGCGGAGACCGGGGCGGGGCGCGGGACTGGTCATGGTGGACATCGACCACACCCCCTTCCGTCCGTCGGGCTGACGGCATGATCCTCACACCTACGGCGTCGCCACACAAGCCCCGCGCCGCAAGCCGGGCGCCGCAAGCCCCGCGCCGCAAGCCCGGCGCGGGCCCAACGGCGTCACCGCTACCGCCGTGCCGCCGGCTCGCCGTGGCCGAGCGCCTACCCGGCCGCGCCGGATCGCCCCTCGCCGGGCGTCGCCGGCGCGACGTCGGCCGAGGGGAGCCGGACGGTCACCTCCAGGCCGCCGCCCGGTTGGGCGACCGCGTGCACGGTGCCGCCGTGCGCGTCGCAGACGGCCCGCACGATGGAGAGTCCCAGCCCGGAGCCGCGAGCGCCGGTACGCTCCCGCCCGCCGCGCCGGAACGGCTCGAACAGCCCGGGCACGTCGGCCGGGTCCACCTCGAAGCCGGTGTTCCCCACCACCAGCCAGGAGTGCCGCCCGTCGGTGCCCGTACGCACCCAGAGCCGACCGTGCAGGTGGTTGTAGCGGACGGCGTTCTCGACGAGGTTCCCGGCCAGCCGGTCCAGCAGCCCCGGGTCGCCGACGACCGGTGCCGACTCCAGCGACGTCTGCACCTGCAGGCCGATCCGCTCGACCTCCCGGCGTACCGCCGACAGCGCGTTCGCGGTGCCGGTGGCGAGGTCGCACTCGGTACGCCGGCCGAGCTGGCGGCCGGCCTGCGCCTCGCTGCGGGCGAGCACCAGCAGCGCGTCGACGAGACCGTTCGCGCGCTCCGAGGCGTCCCGTACGACCGTGGCCATCCGCCGGTACTCGGCGATGTCTGCCTCGTCGTCGCTGAGCGTCACGTCGATCTCGGTACGCATCACGGCGAGCGGGGTGCGCAGCTCGTGGGACGCGTTGGCCACGAAGCGCTTCTGCGTCTCGAACGCGGCGGCGATCCGGTCCAGCATCGCGTCGAACGTCTTCGCCAGCTCGGCCACCTCGTCGTCCGCGCCCGAGTAGCCGATGCGCTGGTCGAGGGTGGCCTCGCCGAGCCGCTGGGCGGTGGCGGTGACCTGGTGCAGCGGGCGCAACGCGCGGCCGGCCACCGCGTACGCGCCGGCCACCCCGACGATCCCGATCGCCAGCAGCGCCACCAGACCCTTGGCCAGCAGCTCGCCGGAGGCCGAGTCGACCAGTTGCCGCTGCCACTGGGCGGCGTCGAGCGACCGGCCGTCGGCCAGCACCACGGTGGTGCCGGGCAGCAGCTCGTCGCTGGGGCGCAGCGCGTCGCGGACGAGCAACCAGGCGAGCAGGACCAGGACGGCGCCCGCACCGACCAGCAGGACGCCGTTGAGCAGGGTGAGCCGCAGGCGCAGGGTGGGGCGCAGCCGTGGCCGACGGCCCGTCCTCGCGAGCCGGGCCGCGGCGACGCCGGCGGGGGTCACGCCGCCACCTCGGCGGTGCGGTAGCCGGCCCCGACCACCGTCTCGATGAGGGGCGGGTCGCCGAGCTTCTTGCGCAGGGTCATGACGGTGACCCGCACGATCGTGGTGAACGGGTCGGTGTTGGCGTCCCAGACCCGCTCCAGCAGCTCCTCGCTGGACACCACCGCGCCGCGCGCCTTGAGCAGCTCGCAGAGCACGCCGAACTCCTTGTTGGTGAGGTCGACCGGCACCCCGCCACGGGTCGCCACCCGCCGGGCCGGGTCCAGCACCAGGTCGGCCAGGGAGAGCACCGGCGGGGTGGCCGGCGTGGCCCGCCGCCCCAGCGCCTGCACCCGGGCGACCAGCTCGTCGAAGGCGAACGGCTTCGGCAGGTAGTCGTCGGCGCCGAGCTGCAACCCCTCCACCCGGTCGGCCACCGTGCCGCTCGCGGTGAGCATCAGCACGCGGGTCAGCGTGTCGGAGGCGGCCAGCTCGGCGCAGATCTGGTCACCGTGCACGCCGGGCAGGTCGCGGTCCAGCACCACGACGTCGTAGCGGGTGACGAAGGCCATCTCGTGACCGGCGTCACCGTCGTAGGCGACGTCGACCGCCATGCCCCGCTTGCGCAGGCCGCGCGCGATCGCGTCGGCGAGGTTGCGCTCGTCCTCCACCACCAGTACCCGCATGCCGGCCTCCTCGCTGCTGACCACCCGACAACCTAGTGGCGGCCGCCAAACCAGCATCCCTCGCCGCCCCGCCGTTGCCGGAAACCTTCGCCGTACGCGATGCTTCCGGCATTCGGCTACAGCGACGGACGGACGTGCCATGACCACAGCAGCCCCGCCCCGGACACGGGACATCGCCTACCGCGGGTTCCGCTTCCCCGGGGACGAGGGACGGGGAGCCGCCGTGGGGCTGCGCGCCGGCGCGACCGGGCTGGTGCTCACCGAGCCGGCCGGCGTCCGGCCCGGTCCGGACGGCGACGACAACCGGTACGAGTGGGGACGCTGGACGTCCCCTCCGGTGCCGGCCGGCTTCCCCGTCGCGGAGGTGGTCCCCTCCTGGACGGCACGCACGCCGGACGGCTGCTGGATCGAGGTGGAGCTGCGCGGCTGGCACGGGGACGCCCCGGCCACCGGCTGGTACACGCTGGGCCGCTGGGCCGCCGACGACCGGACCGTACGCCGCGCCTCGGTGCCCGGGCAGCGCGACCCGGCGGCCCGGGTGGACGCCGACACGCTCGTGGTCGGCGAGGCCACCGTCACGGGCTGGCAGGTCCGGGTGACCCTGCTCCGGCCGGCGGGCAGCGACCTCGGCCCGGCGCTGCGTACGGTCGGCGCCGTCGCCAGCGGATCCCCCGCCGACGGCCCACCGGACGCGCCCGCCACGCCGGACGGCCCTGACGCGGCCGACGCGGCGGACGGCCGCGGCGCGCGGGGCGTCGTGCTGGACGTCCCCCGCTACTCGCAGCGGCGGCACGGCCCCCAACCCCGCTGGGGCGGTGGCGGCGACGCCTGGTGCAGCCCGACCTGCACGTCGATGGTGCTCGCCTTCTGGGACGCCGCGCCACCGCCCGAGCGGTACGCGTGGGTGGACCCGCCCGGACCGCGCCCGGTGGTGGTGCACGCCGCCCGGCACTGCTACGACCACGCCTACGACGGCACCGGCAACTGGCCGTTCAACACCGCGTACGCCGGCCTGCACGGGATGGACGCGTTCGTCACCCGGCTGCGCTCGCTGACCGAGGCGGAGGCGTTCATCGCCGCGGGGATCCCCCTGGTGGTCTCGGCGGCCTTCCGGGTCGGCGACGTGCCCGGCCTGGACTACGACACGCGGGGCCACCTGATCGTGCTGGCCGGCTTCACGGCGGGCGGGGACCCGGTGCTCAACGACCCCTACGCGCCGGACGACGAGGCGGTGCGCCGCGTCGTCGCCCGGGACCGGTTCGAGGCCGCCTGGCAGCGCGGCAGCGGCGGGATGGCGTACGTCATCCGCCCGCCGGACGTGCCGCTGCCCCCGGCGCCCGGCCAGCCGAACTGGTGACACCGACGCCGTGGCGTACGGCGGCCCGCCGGAGGGTCACCGGCGCAGCGGCCAGAGCCCGTAGGTGCCGTCCATGCGCCGGCAGATCAGCAGGGCTCCGCCGAGCTGGCACTCCCCGGCGGCGTCCCGCAGCACGTCCAGCCGGCGGACGGTGCCGTCGGTGTCGTGCAGTTCGGCGACGAGAAGCCCGCCTCCCGGATACGGCCGAACGCCGACGAACCCGTCGCCGAGCGTGCCGGGCAGCGCCAGCTGCCAGCGTCCCCACCACCCGAGGACCCGGCCGGTCCTCGGGTCGAGCACCGCGATCTGCTCGGTGTCGGAGCCGGCGCCGTGGCTATCCACCACGCTCGCCACGAGGCGGTCGCCGCTCGGCCAGACGCCGCCCCACCGGGTGTCCGCCCAGAGACGGCGCCCGGAGGCCGGGTCCACGGCCACGACCCCGGCCCCGCGGCCCTGCAGGCAGAGGACCGGGCCGCAGTTCGACACGTAGAGCAGCTCGTCGACCCGAATCTGCCAGCGCCGTCCGAAGCCGTCCAGGTCGTACGCGGTGACCGTGGCGGTCGTGCGGTCGACGGTCAGCACCAGGTCGCCGACGACCTGCGCGATGATCTGGCCGGCGTCGGCCGGCCCCCACAGGTCGGCGCTCGCGCGTACCGCGCCGGTGGCGAGGTCGCGCACCTCGACCCGGCCGTCCGGCCTGCTGTAGACGAACCGGTCGGCGCCGGACGCCTCGTCGGGCCGGTAGTCGAGCTGCCCGGGCGGCAGGTCCAGCTGCCACCGGGCGGTGCCGCAGCAGGCGTCGACGACCCGCAGGAGCCTGCCCCGTTCGTCGTCGCCGGTCTCCAGGAGCAGCGACCCGTCGGGGAGCGGGAGTGCGCTCCCCTGCTGCTGCCACCGCCGCGCACCGCTGGCCCGGTCGAGCGCGATGGTGACGGGACCCGGCCCTTCGTCGGCGAAGACCTGGTAGCCGGTCACGAGCAGCAGGTCGTCGTGCGCCGACATCCCCCAGTACCGGCCCTGCACCGGCAGCGGCATCTGCCACTCCCGCTCCCCGCCCGGCAGCCGGTACGCGCGCAGCAGCCCCTGCCGGCCCTGCGGATCGGCGGGGTCGATCACCAGGAAGAGGTCCTCGACGACCATCGCCTGGGCGCCGAGGGGCGCCGGCAGCACGACCACCTCACGTCGGGCGGCCGGCGCACCGGCCGTCAGGGTGACCAGCGCGGCCAGGAGCACGAGCGCGCACCGCAGCGGCCGGCCGACGGCGCGGGGCGGGCGCGGCAGCGGGTCCGGCTCACCGGGGTCGTGCCGCACCTCACCGAGGTCGATCATCCGCTCGCTCATGCCGGCAACCTCCACACGCCGAACGACGAGCGGTCCGGCCGCCGGCAGACCAGCGTGAGGTCCGGCCCCGTGAGGCAGTCGCCGGCCGCGCCGGGGATCACGTCGACGGTGCGGGTACGCGCGGCGGCGAGGTCCAGCTCGACGACGACCAACCGGTCGTCGGCGGTGCGCCGGAGGCCGAGGAAGGGTCCGCCCGGGTCGGCCGGCGGCACCAGCTGGCCGGCGTCCAGCTGAGCGAGCTGCCGACCGGTGGCGGCGTCCAGCACCGCGAACGTGGTGGGGCCCGCCCGTCTGGAGAGGACGAGCAGGCGGTCCGCCCGATGCGGCCCGCCCCACCAGCGCGTGACCAGCGTCTCGGACTCCGCCGACGTCCACCGGAGCGCACCCGTCGTCGCGTCGAACGCCTGGAGCCCGCCGCCGGACTCCGGGACCGCGCAGACCAGCGCCCCGCAGTCGTCCACGTACGACACGGCCCACGGCAGCGGGACCGACCAGCGCCGTCCCAGCCCGTCCAGGTCCCGGGCGGTCATCGTGGCCGCCCGCCTGTCGACGTGCACGAGCAGGTCGCCGATCACCTGGAGCGGAGCGTCCACGTCGAGCGGCCCGAGGTCGGCCCGGTGCCGCACCTCGCCGGTCGCGGCGTCGCGCACCTCGACGGCACCGTCGGGCCCGGCCAGCACCACCTGGTCGACCGCACCGGGCCGGCGGTGGTGCAGCACGCCCTTGTCGGGTGCGGGCGCCGACCAGACCGTCCGCCCGCTGACGACGTCCACCGCCCGCACCGTGCGGTCCGGGAGGTACGGGGAATCCGCGAGCAGCAGCCGCCCGGCGCCGTCGACCTCACCGGCGCCGGGCAGCTGCCACCCGAGCCGCCCCGTCCGGGCGTCCAGCATCGTCGTCTCGCCGATCGGGTGGTCGTCGCTGCTGCTCGTGAACAGGATCGACCCGTGGCTCGTCTGGGCCCGCCAGAGGTCGCCGGTGATCGGCAGCGGGGTCCGCCAGCGGGGCTCGGGTCGCTGGGCGGCACCGGTCGGGTGCTCGGGGAGCGGGTAGGCGACCACCTCACGGGGGCTGCCCGGGCCCGAGACCGGCGAGACGACGAGGATCAGGTCGTCCGCGAAGAACACCTGGCCGGTGGGCGAGCCGGGCAGCACGGAGGCGATGCGGGCGGGTGCCGGTCCGTCGGCGGCGAGCCCCGCCGCCACGACCAGCGCGACCAGTGCCGTCCACAGAGGATGTCGAGCCGGCCGCGTCCGCGACCGGGGCGGGGGTTCGTCCGGGAGCGGACCGTCGCGCACCTCGCCGAGGTCGATGACCACCATGGCCTTCCTCCCGTCACCCCCGCCGCGACGGAGACGCACGTCCGGCAAACCGGCCGTGGCCGCACCGGCCCGGCAAATGCCCCGCATCCGGCCTGTACGATGGCGCGTCGTGGCCGTGCCGGTGGTAGAACCCTCGCTGAGTCCCGTTGCCGACACCGACCCGACCGAGGTCGGTCCGACGCGACGGGCCCGGCGCCGACCGGCCCGTGCCGACGTGCTGGCCCTCGGAGCCTATGTGGTGCTCGGGGTTTTCGTCTGCCTGCACTACTGGGGGGACGTGCAGGGGCGGGTGTCCTCGCACCTGCCCACCGACCACAGCTGGTTCGAGTGGCTGTTCACGCACGGGGCGTACTCGGTGCGCCACCTGGAGAACCCGCTGTTCACCACCCGTCAGAACGCCCCGCTCGGGGTGAACATGATGGCGAACACGTCGCTGCTCGGGGTGACGCTGCCGCTGGCGCCGCTGACCATGCTGCTCGGCCCCCAGGTGATGTACGCCCTCTACCTCGGCGGCGCGCTCGCGGCCACCGCGGCCACCAGCTACTGGATGCTCTCCCGGCACCTGGTGCGCTCCCGGGCGGCGGCCTTCGTCGGCGGGGCGTTCCTGGGTTTCGCACCGGGCGTCGTGCACCACGCCAACGGCCAGCCCAACTTCGTCTCGAACTTCCTGCTTCCGCTGATCGTGGTGCGGGTGCTGCGCCTCGGCGAACCCGGCCGGTGGCGGCGCAACGGGGTGGTGCTCGGCCTGCTGGTCGCGTACCAGATCTTCATCAACGAGGAGATGCTCCTGCTCACGGCGCTGGCCTGCCTCGTCGTCGTGCTCGCGTACGCCGTGCAGCGGCCGGCCGCGGCGCGGGCGGTGGCCGGGCGGTTCGCCGCGGGGCTGGGCGTGGCCGGCGGGCTGGCGCTGCTGCTCACGGCGTACCCCATCTGGTTCCAGTTCAACGGGCCGCAGTCCTACCGTGGCCTGCAGGGCGGGGTGTTCCACAACTGGGGCGAGGACCTGGCCGCCTTCGTGACCTTCCCCCGCGACACGCTGGCCGGTGATCCCGCCGTCGAGCAGACCATCGGGCTGACCGAGCAGAACACCTGGTTCGGGTGGCCGCTGGTGCTGGTCGCCGTGGTGGCCCTCGTGCTGCTGGTCCGGCGGTCGCTGGTGGCGCGGATCCTCGCGGTGCTGACAGTGGTCTTCTCCGTCGCCGCGCTCGGCCCGCGGATCCGGCTGAACGGCGAGGAGACCACGGTGAACGGTCCCTGGCACTACATCCCGGACGACCTGCCGCTGGTCGAGATGATGATGCCGACCCGGCTCGCCCTCGTGGTCACCGCGGCGGTGGGCGTGCTGCTCGCCCTCGCCTGGGACGCGCTCTCCCCGGCCGGCGGGCTGGTGCCCGTCCAGCGCGGCGGCGAACCCGGCCGCGCGGAGACCGCCGTCCGCCGGTGGCGGCGCCCCGTGGGGTACGCCGCCATCGCGCTCGCCGTGCTGCCGCTGTTCCCCCGACCGCTGCCGGCCCAACCCGTCGACCCGCCACCGCACTTCATCACGGCGGGCGGCTGGCGCCCGTACGTCCCCGCCGGACGGACGCTGGTGCCCGTGCCGATCCCGAGCAACGTGCACGGCCTGCCGACGCTGCGGTGGAGCGTCCTCGCGGGCCAGGAGTTCCCGATCCCGGGCGGGTACTTCATCGGTCCCAACGAGCGCGGCGAGGGTGTCTTCGGCGCTCCCAACCGCCCCACCAGCAGCCTCATCTACTCCACGATGGACTCCGGCACGGTGCCGGCGCTCACCGACGAGAACCGCCGGCAGGCGATCGAGGACCTGCGGTGGTGGCGGGCCTCCGTGGTGGTGCTCGGCGCCCACCCGGACGAGACGGTGCTGCGGGAACTGATGACCGGCCTGCTCGGCCCGCCGCAGCGGGTGGACGACGTCTGGCTCTGGGACGTCCGCCCGCTGGTCGGCTGACCCGCGCGGGTCAGCCTCCAGTTCGGCCAGCGTGTCGACGGTCGGGCGCGGCGGTGCCGGTCGCCATCAGGACGGACGGCCGGTCAGCGCCCGCACGTCCCAGACCCACACGTCCAGCTCGCGGCGACCGGGACCGACCAGCTGCTCGACGGTCCGCCGCAGCGGCTCGGCGTTCTGCTGACCGACCGGCAGCACGAGGATGGCCGCCCGCCAGCGCCGCAGCTCGTCCAGCGACCGGCGCCGCTGCCGGTCGTCCAGTTCCGGCGTACGTCCGGTCGTGGCCACCTCCTCCAGCAGCCGGCCCACGCCGCTGGGGCGCCCGCCGAAGCGGCCCGGGTCGCCCGTGTTGCCGTTGCGGGGGGCGAGGAAGTACCCGCCCGGGATCTTGAAGTCGAGGTTGGTGGCGGCCGCCCAGCGCATGCCGTTGGTGTTGCCCATGCTGGGCACCGGGATCGGCACGAGCGTCTGGTCCGGGCCCACGTACGCCCGCCACCGGTCGGCCGTGATGAACTCCGGCACCGGCGGGCGGGACACCACCCGCAGCGGCATGGGAGCGATGGGCAGCAGCGCGAGCACCAGGCCGGCGACGGTGAGCGTCCGCACGGTACGCCGGTCGGCCAGCGGCAGCGACCAGGCCCGCTCGACGGCCAGCGCCAGCAGGATGCCGATCATGACCGAGGTGATGAGGCCGAACCGGGTCGGCACCACCGCGTCGAGCAACGGCAGCCGCACCAGCCACTCCCACGGGCCGGTGACCACCTCCCGGTGCCACCAGGAGATCCGCTCGCCGAGGGAGAGCACGGCGAAGACGACGCCGGTCGCCGCGAGGGCGCGGACCAGCACCTCCCGGCGCAGCCAGAGCACGATGCCGACGGCGAGCAGCGCCAGGCTCCACCCGAAGAACGCGTTCTCCTCGGAGTAGTTCGGGGCGAGGTTGGCGTTCGCCCGCTCGTTCCCGCCGAGGGTGGGTGAGCCGGGCGCGAAGAAGGCGGCGATGTCGTTGCCGTAGTCGCGTACCGCGTCGCTGAGCCCGTGGTACGCCATCGGGCCGGCGAACTGGATGTAGAGCGGGTACGCGAGCAGCGCACCGGCCAGCACCGCGCACGCCGACAACCCGACGGCCAGCGGCCGCCACGCCGCCGACCAGCGGGCCGGCTCCTGCACGACCACGGCGAGCAGGAACACCCCGCAGGCCAGCGCCGTGAAGAGAAGGATCTCCTCGTTGATGAACGCCTGCACGGTGACGAGCAGCGCGAGCAGCACACCGTCGCGGACGGGGCGTCGCGAGCGCGTGAGCACGAGCACCCGCCACACGATGAACGGCAGCAGGTACTGGCTGATGATGTTCGGGTGCCAGTTGGCGTGCGAGAGCATGGCCGGCGAGAACCCGCAGAACCAGCCGCCGACCGCCGCGGCCAGCGGGTTGCGGACCACGTGCCGGGACAGCATCCGGTACCAGGCCGCGGCGGTGCCGGCGAGACCGAGCGTGACCAGCAGCACGAACGAGACCGCCGGTCCGAAGAGCAGGGTCACCGGCACCATCGGGATGCCGAGGGCCAGGATGGCCGTGTTGGCCATCAGGTTGACCCCGTCGGGGTAGTTGAACTGGTCGGTGTAGAACGGGAACTCGCCGTGCAGCACCACGCGTACCGAGTGCGCGAGGAAGAACTGCACCTGCGCCGGGTCGCTGCTGTAGAGCGAGGCGACCCGGCCGGCCGGGTCCATCCAGATCCGACTGGTCACCCAGAGCGCGGCGAGCAGGAAGAGGCCGTACACCGCGAGGTCCAGGCGGCGGCGCGTCCACCGCCATCGCCGGGCGGGGGCGTCGACGACCGTCGCGGGGGGATCCGCGGACTCGGTGGCACCGGCCGGTGACCCGGCGACGCACGCGGCCGGCGGCCGGTCCACGGTGGACACCACCGTGGCTGCCCCGTCGCTCGCGGCGTCCACCACGGGCTCCGTCCGGACGCCCGCGACGGCGTCGGTATCCAGGGCGGATGCGGCGCGGGACTCGGCAGGCGTCACAGTCGGCGGAGTCTACCCGAGAGGTGATAAAGCACGAAAACCGTGCGGTCGGTCCCTTGTGGGCCGGTCCCGCGCGCGGCGGTCCGGCGGCGCTCGGCCGCACTCGTCGGACATCTCGTACTATGACGCTTCCGACTGGCACGCGACGATCGGGGGCGTACAGGTGGCTCCAGTCCGCCGGAGCGCTAGGACGACCACCGCACTGCTGGCCGTGCTGCTGGCCGCGACGGCCTGCGGTCCGGTCGCCGACCGGCAGCCCGGCGACCTGCGCGTCGGCTACGACAGCCTGGACGGTTCGCTCCCCGTCTGGCCGCCCCGCGGCGGCCTGGCCGGCGACGCGTCGGTCACGGCGGCCGTGACCGACGCCGTACGGGACTGGCGCTCACCGACCGACGACCGCGTGCACCTGCCCACCTCAGGCATCCTCTTCGCCGGCGAGGTGGACGGCGCCCCGCTGGCCCTGGTGGCCGCCGACGTGCCCGGCCACGCCGCCTCCTGGCTGCTCCAGCTCACCGGCGACGGCGGCCGGTACGCGGTCACGCGCGCCGCCGAGTACACCGACCCCGGCTACCTCGTCTACTCCGACGTGCTGCCCGTGTGGACCTCGGCGGGGCGCCGCTACCTGGTGTCCAACCGGGTGCAACGACTGCTCGGCCCGGACGGCCGGGCGCTGTCGACCACCGACGGCATCAGCGACCCCGCCGACGTGCCGGAGTGCCGGGCCGTCCCGGTGACGGCCACCCTCCGCTCCACCAAGTCGGTGCCCGGGGGCCGGGCCGCGGAGCGCCTGCTCGACCTCGGCACCGGCGTCACCGACCCGCGCTACCCCCTGGTCCGCGACGAGAGCGGCGCCGGCCGGCGCGCGCTGGCCGGCCTGGACACGTGCGCGCTCGCCGGCGAGGAGGGGCCGTTCGGCAGCATGCCCCGGCGGATCGGCGACCGGGACGCGCCGGGTTCGGTCCCGGAGTCGTGGCCGATGGCGAAGGTGACCCTCCGGTCGCTCGGCGAGCTGACCCTGGGTCGGGGCGAGGCCGGCGACCTTCAGCAGCTCACCTGGGAGAGCGCCACCGACACGATGACCGCCGTGGTCTACCGGCCGCCCGGCGGCGGCGCCCCGGTGGTCTCCCCCGCCGACCGGGTGGACGCGCTCCAGGCGTACCGGCTGCCGGTTCCCGACCAGCCGCTGATCGTGCTGACCTGGCGGCCCGCCCGCGACAGCTCGCTGTCGGTGCCGCCGGGCACCCCCCTCGTGCTGCAACGGCCGGGGCTCGCGGTGCTGCTGGAACCGGAGCGCCGCCTGACGGTCAGCCTGGCCGCCGCGGAGAAGACGCACTACCGGTCGGTCGGCGGCCGCTGACCGGCGCCGGGCGGCCGCCACCAGACCGGGCCGCGGGCGACCCACCCGCCGCGACCGGGTCAGACCGCTGCCGTACGCGACGGCGGGCGGCCCCGACCGGGACCGCCCGCCGCCGTACGCGTCAGTTCTGCGCGGCCGTGTCGTCGGCGGTGACCCGCACCGGGTCCACCGGCACGCCGTCCAGCCCGGAGATCCAGCCGGTGACGTCCCGGGCCACGTCCTGCGCGGTGAGCCGGAGGTCGGCGAGGATCTGCGCGCGGGTGCCGTGCGGGTGCCAGTCCGCCGGCACGCCGAGGTCGCGCAGCGGCACCCGGACGTCGGCGTCGCGCATCGCCTGCCCGAGGGCGTCACCGACGCCCCCGACCCGCACACCGTCCTCGACGGTGACCACGAGCCGGTGCCCGGCGGCCAGCTCGACCAGCTCCGCGGGGACCGGCCGGACCCAGCGCGGGTCGACGACGGTCACCCCGTAGCCCTGCTCGGCGACCCGGGCGGCGACCTCCATGCCGAGGTGGCCGAAGGCGCCGACGGCCACCAGCAGCACGTCGGTACGCGTCGACTCGGCCAGCACGTCGACCGGCCCGATCCGGCGTACGGCGGGCAGGTCGGCGGCCACCGTACCGGTGGGGAAGCGGATCACGGTGGGGCCGTCGTCGACGCCGATCGCCTCGCGCAGCTCCTCGCGGAGCGAGGCGGCGTCCCGGGGTGCGGCGATCCGCAGGCCCGGCACCACCCCGAAGACGGACATGTCCCAGATGCCGTAGTGGCTCGGCCCGTCCGGGCCGGTGACGCCGGCCCGGTCCAGCACGAAGGTCACCGGCAGCCTGTGCATCGCCACGTCCAGCAGCACCTGGTCGAAGGCCCGGTTGAGGAACGTCGCGTAGACGGCCACGACCGGGTGCAGGCCGCCCATGGCGAGGCCGGCCGCCGACGTGGCCGCGTGCTGCTCGGCGATGCCCACGTCGTACACCCGCTCCGGGTACTTCCGGGCCAGGGTGGCGATGCCGGTCGGCTCGGCCATCGCGGCCGTGATGCCCACCACGTCGGGCCGCTCGTCGGCGATCGCGACCAGCTCGTCGGCGAAGACGTGGGTCCACTTCACCGACGGCGCGGCGACCAGCTGACCCGTCTCGACGTCGAACGCGCCGCCGGGGCCGTGCAGGCAGTCCGCCTCGTCCTCCTCGGCGGGGCGGTAGCCGTAGCCCTTGCGGGTGACGGCGTGCACGATCACCGGACCGCCGAAGTTCTTCGCCGCGCGCAGCGCCGACTCGACGGCGGCCACGTCGTGCCCGTCGACCGGACCCACGTACTTGATGCCGAGGTCCTCGAACATGGCCTGCGGGGCGACCGCGTCCTTGATGCCCTTCTTGACCGCGTGCAGCACCTCGTACATCGGCTTGCCGACGAGCGGGGTGGAACCGAGGGCCTCCTTGACCGTGTCGAGCACCTTCTCGTAGCCCGGGTTGAGGCGCAGCGACGAGAGGTGGTCGGCGAGGCCGCCGATGGTCGGCGCGTACGAGCGGCCGTTGTCGTTGACCACGATCACCAGCGGGTTGCCGGCGGCCGCGATGTTGTTCAGCGCCTCCCAGCACATGCCGCCGGTCAGCGCGCCGTCACCGACGACGGCGACCACGGCGCGGTGCTCGCCGCGCAGCGCGTACGCCTTGGCGAGGCCGTCGGCGTACGACAGCGCCGTCGAGGCGTGCGAGTTCTCGATGAGGTCGTGCTCGCTCTCGGCCTGGTTGGGGTAGCCGGAGAGACCACCACGCTGGCGCAGCCGGTCGAACCCGGCCTGCCGGCCGGTGATGATCTTGTGCACGTACGCCTGGTGGCCGGTGTCGAACAGGAGCCGGTCGCGGGGCGAGTCGAAGACCCGGTGCAGGGCGAGTGTCAGCTCGACCACACCGAGGTTGGGCCCGATGTGCCCCCCGGTGCGGGACACCTTCGCGATCAGGAAGTCACGGATCTCGGCGGCGAGGATGCCCAGCTGCTCGGTGGACATCCGCTTGACGTCCTGCGGACTTCGCACCGTGGCCAGCAGCCGGCCGTGGTCGGCCGTGCCCTCTTCAACACTCATGACCGCAGAGTCTATCGGCCATCCGGTACTCCGCAGCCCGGCCCGACGTTCCCCCCGCCCGACCCGACGACCCCAGCGCCTGCTCAGGGGCGGATCCGCAGCCGGCGCGGCGGCGGCACCGGCGTCGCCCGGGGGCCGGGCCCGGAGGGGGTGAAGGAGCCGAGGACGGCCGCCCGGGCCGCCCCGGTCACCGACGGGATCGCGCCGGGCAGACCGTGCCAGGACAGCCAGCCCAGCAGGGCGAAGGCGTACGCCTCCCTGGCCTGGGCCGGCACGCCCAGCTCGTCGGTGGTCCGCAGCCGCCAGCGGCCGGCGCCCAGCGCGGCGAGCCGCTCCCACAGCGTCCGGTTGCGCACCCCGCCGCCGGCGGCGATCACCTCGACGACGCCGTGCCGGTCGCACTCGGCGGCCACCACCCGGGCGGTCAGCTCGGTGAGCGTGGCCAGCACGTCGTCGGCCGCGACCGGCTCACCCAGCGCCGCGAGCCGTTCGTCGAGGTAGCCGGCGTGGAACAGCTCCTTGCCGGTCGACTTCGGGGCGGGAGCCGCGTAGTACGGCTCGGCGAGCAGCGCCGCGAGCAGCCCCGGGTGCACCCGACCGGCCGCCGCGCGGGCGCCGTCGCGGTCGCAGGGCTGCCCGAGGAGGCGGCGGGCCGCGGCGTCGAGCAGCGCGTTGGCCGGCCCGGCGTCGTACCCGAGCACCGGCGCGCCCGGTGCGACCACGGTGAGGTTGGCGATCCCGCCGAGGTTCAGCGCGGCCCGCGGCGCGCCCCCGGCCGCCGCGGCCTCGTCGGGGGCCAGCAGCAGGGCGTCGAAGGCCGGCACGAGCGGCGCGCCCTGCCCGCCGGCGGCGATGTCGGCCGACCGCAGGTCGCTGAGCACCGGTACGCCGACCCGCGCGGCGACCCGGGCCACCGCGCCGAGCTGGAGGGTGCCCCGCGCCACACCGTCCTGCACCCAGTGGAAGACCGTCTGCCCGGGCGAGACCACGAGGTCGACTCCGCCGCCGGCGAGGTCCAGCCCGACCGCCGCCGCCTCGGCGAAGACCTCGCCGAGCCGGTTGTCCAGGCGGCAGACCGCCTCGATCGTGGTTGCCGCCGGTGGCAGCAGCTCGCCGATGCGCTCCCGCAGCTCCTCGTCGTAGTCGAGGCCCCGGTGCCCGAGCGGCCGCAGCCAGAGCGTGTCCCCCTCGACGGTGAACTCGGCGGCGACCACGTCCACCCCGTCGTACGACGTCCCCGACATCAACCCGACGATCTTCACGGAAGGGCCCTTCTTGACGGATCCGGTAGGGAACGGGTCCCGGTCAACGCTCGGGCGGCAGCAGCAGCCCCACCAGTTCGACGTGCTGGGTCATCGGGAACAGGTCGAACCCGCGCAGGGCGGCCAGGCGCCAGCCCAGCCCGGCGAAGGTGCGGACGTCCCGGGCGAAGGCGGCCGGGTCGCAGGCCACGTAGCCGACCGCCCGGGACGCGGCGGCGACCAGCTCGCGGACCACCCGGGCGCCCGCACCGGTACGCGGCGGGTCGAGCACCACCACGTCGACCGGGCCGGTGATGCGCCGCCGGGCCAGCGCGGTCTCCACCCGGGCCGCCACCACCTCGACCCGGGGCAGGTCACGCAGGTTGTCCCGGGCGGCGGCGACGCCCTGGGCGGCCGCCTCGACCAGGGTGACCCGCCCGGCGTCGCCGACCCGGCCGGCCAGCGCCGCGGCGAACAGCCCGGCACCGCCGTAGAGGTCCCACGCCACCTCCCCCGGGCGGGGCTCCAGCAGCTCCAGCACCGCGGCGACCAGCGTGTCGGCCGCCGCCGGGTGCACCTGCCAGAAGGCGGACGCGGGCAGGGCCCACTCCCGGCCAGCGGCCACCTCGCGGACCGTGGCCGGCCCCTCGACCGTGGTGGCCACACCGCCGGCCACCGTCGACACGGCCACGTCGCCGCCGGTCGAGGCCACCGTCTCCACGGCCTCGGCGTCCGGCCAGCGGGCCCCGCTCGCGGGCAGCACGGGCAGCCGCTGGATCGCCGGGTGGGCGATCAGGCAGCGGTCGATCGGCACCACCTCGTGCGAGCGGTGCTTCAGCAGGCCGGCGCGGTCCGCGGCGTCCACCGCGTACCGGACGCGCGAGCGCCAGCCCAGCGGCCCGCCGGGCAGCGCCTCGACGCGGACGCCGAGCCGGTCCACCTCGGCGTCGGTGAGGCCGCCCAGCCGCGACAGCTGCTCGCGCACCACGGCGGCCTTCCACTCCCGCTGCGCCGCCGGCGCCACGTGCTGCAGGTCGCATCCGCCGCAGCGGCCCGGCCGGGCGTACGGGCAGGGTGGTTCGACCCGGTCCGGCGACGCCTCGATGACCGTCACGGCGTCGGCGCGGACGAACCCCCGGTGCACCTCGGTCACCTCGGCCACGACCCGCTCACCGGGCAGGGCGTGCCGGACGAAGACCACCTGCCCGTCCACCCGGGCCACGCAGTGCCCGCCGGGGGCCACCGGGCCCACGGTCAGCTCGACCCGCTCCGCCTCGGCCAGCCCGGACGTGGCTGCCGGCTCAGCCACGGCCGTCGCCCGGCCCGGACTCGCCCGGCGGCGCCGACACGACCGGCGGGACCGTCGGCGGCAGGGTGCTGCGCGGCGCCACCCGCGGCCCGCGCGCCGGGCCGCGGGAGAGCGTGGCGTCCAGCCGGGACAGGTCCTTGTTGGCGGTCGAGGCGAGCTGCCACGGCACGCTCGTCACCATCACCCCCGGCTCGAAGAGCAGCCGGGTCTTGAGCCGCAGCGCGCTCTGGTTGTGCAACAGGTTCTCCCACCAGCGGCCGACCACGTACTCCGGGATGAAGACGGTGACCACGTCGCGCGGGGACTCCCGGCGGGTGTTGGCCACGAAGTCGAGGATCGGCCGCGTGATCTCCCGGTACGGCGAGTCGATCACGGTGAGCGGCACGGGCAGCTCCCGCCGCTCCCACTCCTCCTGGAGGTCCCGGGTGTCCTTCTCGTCGACGTTCACGGTGACCGCCGTGAGGGTGTCGGGCCGGGTCGCCCGCGCGTACGCGATCGCCCGCAGCGTCGGCTGGTGCAGCTTGCTGACGAGCACGATCGCGTGGTTGCGGGCGGGCAGCACGGCCCGACCCTCGTCCGGCGGCGCGAGTTCCCGCGCGACCCGGTCGTAGTGCCGGCGGATCGCCAGCATGAGCAGGTAGATCACCGCCATCGCGGCGATGGCGATCCAGGCGCCGAGCAGGAACTTCGTGATCAGCACGATCACCAGGACCGTCCCGGTCAGCCCCATGCCGAACGCGTTGATGGCCCGGGACCGGTGCATGCGCCGGCGCGCCTCCGGGTCCCGCTCGATCTTCAGGTGCCGGTTCCAGTGCCGGATCATGCCGGCCTGGGAGAGGGTGAACGAGACGAAGACCCCGACGATGTAGAGCTGGATGAGCCGGGTGACCTCGGCCTGGAAGCCGACGATCAGCACGATCGCGAACGCGGCGAGGAAGAGGATGCCGTTGGAGAAGGCCAGCCGGTCGCCGCGGGTGTGCAGCTGTCGGGGCAGGTAGCGGTCCTGGGCGAGGATCGAGCCGAGCACGGGGAACCCGTTGAACGCGGTGTTCGCGGCCAGGAAGAGGATGAGCGCGGTGATCCCGGCCACCACGTACAGCAGGATCGACCCGGAGCCGAAGACCGCCTCGCCGAGCTGGGTGGTGACCGTCTTCTGCTCGTACCCGGCCGGGCCGGAGACGATCTGCGCCGCCGGGTCCTCGACGAACTGCAGGTGGGTCAACCGGGCCAGCCAGATGATCCCGACCAGCATGCTCACGGCGATCACGCCGAGCAGCAGCAGGGTGGTGGCCGCGTTGCGGCTCTTGGGCGGCTTGAACGCCGGTACGCCGTTGGAGATCGCCTCGACGCCGGTGAGCGCGGCGGCGCCCGAGCTGAACGTGCGCAGCAGCAGGAAGACCAGCGCGAACCCGGTCACGCTGTGCTCGGCCTGGATGACCAGGTCGGCGCTGGGTGCCCGCAGCTCGTGGCCGAGGACGAAGACCCGGATGAGACCGGTGAGCAGCATCCCGCCGATCACGATCACGAAGCCGTAGGTGGGGATGGCGAACGCCGTGCCGGACTCGCGCAGGCCACGCAGGTTGACGGCGGTCAGCAGCACCACGGCGATCACGGCGATCATGACCTTGTGGGTGGCCACGAACGGCACCACCGAGCCGAGGTTGGCCACCCCGGAGGAGACCGACACGGCCACCGTCAGCACGTAGTCGACCAGCAGCGCGCTGGCCACCCCGATGCCGAACTTGGGTCCGAGGTTGACCGTGGCCACCTCGTAGTCGCCGCCGCCGGAGGGGTAGGCGTGCACGTTCTGCCGGTAGCTGGCCACCACCGTCAGCATGACCACCACGACCGCGAGCGCGATCCACGGCGAGAAGACGTACGCCGAGGCCCCGGCGATCGACAGGGTCAACAGGATCTCGTCGGGGGCGTACGCGACGCTGGACAGCGCGTCGGAGGCGAAGACGGGCAGCGCGATGCGCTTCGGCAGGAGGGTGTGCTGGAGCCGGTCGGACCGGAACGGTCGACCGACGAGCAGCCGCTTCAGCAGCGAGGTGGGACTGGCCACGAACGCCAAGGGTACGTCCAGGGGGACGGAGGTGCCGGGGTGGGCGATCATCGCCGCGCGCACCGGCGCGGTACCGTCGGTCCTCGTTCCCCGCGGGGACGTGGCAGGCTCGCACCCGACGGGTCCGCGCGGACGGGTACGCACCTTGGGAGGGAAGCGTGCATGTCGTGATCATGGGCTGCGGGCGGGTCGGGTCGACCCTCGCCCACAGCCTGGAGTCCCGGGGGCACTCGGTGGCGGTGATCGACCAGGACGCCGACGCCTTCCGGCGGCTCGGCCCGGACTTCGCCGGGATCACGGTGACCGGTGCCGGTTTCGACGGTGACGTGCTGCGCCAGGCCGGCATCGAGCGGGCCGACGCGTTCGCCGCGGTCTCCAGCGGCGACAACTCGAACATCATCTCCGCCCGGCTGGCCCGCGAGACGTTCGGCGTGTCCCGGGTCGCCGCCCGCATCTACGACCAGCGGCGGGCCCAGGTCTACGAGCGGCTCGGCATCCCCACCGTGGCGACCGTCCGGTGGACCGCCGACCGGATGCTGCGGCACCTGGTGCCGGAGGGGAACGTGGAGATCTTCCGCGACCCGACCAGCACCGTGTCGATCGTCGAGGTGCCCGTGCACAAGGACTGGATCGGCCGGCCGGTGCGCGCCCTGGAGGAGGCGGCCGGGGCACGGGTGGCCTACCTGATCCGCTTCGGTATCGGCACGCTGCCCACCACGTCCACCGTGGTGCAGGAGGGTGACCAGGTCTTCATGCTGGTCACCGACGACATCGTGGCGACGGTCACGTCGGTGGCGTCGGCGCCGCCGGAAGGAGGGCACTAGCCATGCGGGTCGCCATCGCCGGCGCCGGCAACGTGGGGCGCTCGATCGCCCAGGAGCTGATCGAGAACGGCCACCAGGTGATGTTGATCGAGCGGCAGCCGAAGATGCTGCGGCCGGACCGGGTGCCCGACGCCGACTGGGTGCTGGCCGACGCGTGCGAGCTGGCCAGCCTGGAGGAGGCCGACCTCGCCGGCTGCGACGTGGTCGTGGCGGCCACCGGCGACGACAAGGTCAACCTGGTGGCGTCGCTGCTCGCCAAGACCGAGTTCGCGGTGCCCCGCGTGGTGGCCCGCGTCAACCGGGCGGAGAACGAGTGGCTCTTCACCGAGCAGTGGGGCGTCGACGTGGCGGTGAGCAAGCCGCGCGTGATGGCCGCGCTGGTCGAGGAGGCGGTGACGGTCGGCGACCTGGTCCGGCTGATGACCTTCCGGCAGGGCGAGGCGAACCTCGTGGAGATCACCCTGCCGCCGACCGCGCCGTACGTCGGCCAGCCGCTCCACGCGGTGCCGCTGCCCCGGGACTCGGCGCTCGTGGCCATCCTCCGTGGCAAGCGGGTGCTGGTGCCCAGCCCCGACGACCCGATCGAGGCCGGCGACGAGCTGATCTTCGTGTGCACCGCCGAGGTGGAGGACGCCGTCCGGGCCGTGGTCCTCGGGCCGGACAGCGTGGAGCGCACCCGCGAGGAGCGCTGACGTTCACGGCTTCCGCCCGCCCGCGCCACGGGCGGGCGGCCCGACGCGCCGGGCGTCAGCTGCCGGCCAGCGGCTCCGGCTCCGGCTCCCGGGTGACCCGGCGCACCGTCCAGACGGTGATGAGCAGCAGCAGGGCGTACGGCGGGTAGCCGAGCACCAGCCGGGCCACGCCGAGCGCGGTGTCCTGGTGGGCGAGGTACAGCCCGGCCTGCACGCCGACCTTGGCCAGCCAGACGACACCCCAGAGCACGGTCAGCGCCGTGAACGTGCGCACCAGCCGTGGGTCGTCCCGCCACTCCGAGCGTCCCTTGGCGACCAGCACCGACCAGAGCCACCCCACGAGCGGCTGACGGATGGCGGCCGAGAGCAGCAGGACGAGCCCGTAGCCGACCCCGTAGAGGATGCCGGGGAGGTAGAAGTCCCGCTCGTCGCCGGTCCGCCAGGCGATGGCCGCGCCGATGGCGATGCCGAAGAGGCCGTTGACCGCGTGCCGGATCGGGCGGCGCTGGACCAGCCGCACGGCGGCGATCAGCAGCGCCACGGCCACCGAGGCGATCACCGCGGGGCGCAGCTCGCCGATGATGTTGGCGATCACGAAGACCACCACGGGGATGCTCGACTCGGCCAGGCCGCGGAAGCCGCCGAGCTGCTCGGCCACCTGCTCGGCGATGGTGGGCAGCTGCTCCTCGTCCGGTGGCTCGATCTCCGGCTGGGCGGCCCGGTGCTGTCCGGTGGTCATCGGCTCCCGTTCGTCCGCGCGGTCACTTGGGCTGGTCCAGCTCGTAGTACGGGTTGTAAATGACCTTGCGGTCGTCCCGTACGGCGATCCGGCCACGTGCGGTCAGGTGCCGGCCCGGCTCGATGCCGGCGATGTGCCGCCGCCCCAGCCAGACCAGCGTCACCACGTCGCTGCCGTCGTAGAGGTCGGCCTCCAGGGTGGGCAGGTTCGTGCGGGGGGTGTAGACGACCGTGCGCAGCCGCCCGCTGACCGACACCACCTGCCCGCGGGAGCACTGCCGCGCCGGGACACCGCCGCACTCGGCGCTCTCCCGTTGCAGCTCCTGCGCCTCGATCTCGGCCTCGCTCGCCGTGAGCCGGTGCAGGATCCGCCGCAGCGACCCCCGGCTCTCGTCGGTGGTCATGACCTCCGCGTCGTCCTCTCCTCGCTGGCCGGCGGAGCCGGCGCTGGCCCGGCCCCGACATCGCCGGGACCGTCCCGCCAGCGTACGCCGACCGGAGCGGTCCCGGCGGTCCGGTGACCCGCGGTCAGACCTGCCGCGGCTCGGCCGGGCGCCCGCCGTCCGGGGACGGCTCCGGCCGGGCCTGGTCGGCCATCTCCCGCGGCAACCGCAGCGGCAGCGGCTCGCGCACCGGCTTGGCCTCCTGGCCCCGGTCGACGACGAGCCCCTCCAGGCACGCGGCCAGCGGGCCGGCCGCCGCCGGGTCGACCGCCGCGGCGCCCTGGTAGACGCCGCGCACCATCCACCGAGGGCCGTCGATGCCGACGAAACGGAGGTCGGTCGTGCCGTCGGGGGTACGCACCCGGGCCCGCAGCTCGGTGCCGTAGTCGCCCTCGACCTCCTGGGCCGCCGCGCCGTCGTTGAACAGCGACTGGCGGATCTCCTCCCGCACCTCGTCCCAGATCCCCTCGGACCGGGGCGCGGCGAAGACGCCGAGCTGCAGGGCGTTCTGCCCGTGCACCAGCACCACCTGCTGGATGACGCCCTGCTGGTCGGCCTGCACCCGCACCTCCACCTCGGGGACCGCGGGGATGTGCAGGCTGCCGAGATCGAGCCGGGTCACCCCGGACGGCGCCTCGGAGATGTCGTACGGGCCGCGGGTGAGGGTCGGCGGGCTCGCCTCCTCGGCCTGGTTGTCGTCGAGGACCTCGGTGGTCCGCTCGTCGCGGGCGTGCCGCCCGGCGGCCCGCTTCCGGGAGAAGATCACTGCGTCCACCCTCCGCTGTTCACGCTCACCCTGTCACCTCTTCGCTGCGCCGGTCGGCACCCGGCGGGTCGGCCGGCGGCGGCACCAGACCGGCGTGCCCGCCGGTGGAGCCGTGCCCGCCCGTCCCGCGCCGGGACGGCGGCAGCTCGGCCACCGGCTGGAACTCGGCCCGCGCCACCCGCTGGACGACGAGCTGGGCGATCCGGTCGCCCCGGGAGATCTTGGCGGGAGCGACCGGATCATGATTGATCAGGTTCACCAGGATCTCGCCCCGGTAGCCGGCGTCGACCGTACCGGGCGCGTTGAGCACCGTCACACCGAGCCTGGCCGCGAGACCCGACCGGGGGTGCACCAGGCCCACGTACCCCTCCGGCAGGGCGACCGCCACCCCGGTGGGTACCAGGGCGCGCCCGCCGGGCGGCAGCTCCACGTCCGTGGCGGCCATCAGGTCGGCCCCCGCGTCGCCCGGATGGGCGTACGCCGGGAGCGGCAGCTCGGGATCGAGCTGCCGTACGGGCACGGGTACGACGTCGGTCACGGTTCCCCTCTTCCGTCCGGTACGGCGGTGACCCTGCCATCCTGCCGGGTACCCGGCCCGCCGTCCGCCGTACCCTCGGACTGTGAGCCTGTCGCCGTCCTCGCCCTCGTCCGCGCCCCCCATTGCGGCCCGCCCGGCGTACGCCGAGCGCCTCGGCCTGTCCTGGTGGCTGTGGCTGGCCGGGCTGGCGGCCGCCGGCCTGCTCGCCGCCGAGCTGTGGATGGGCGCGCCGGGGCTGCGCTCCTGGCTGCCGTTCGCGGTGCTGCTGCCGTCCGCCGCGGCGGGGCTGTGGTGGCTGGGCCGGATCCGGGTCGCGGTCCGCGACGGCGAGCTGCTCGTCGACGACGCCCGGCTCCCGGTGCGGTACGTCGCCGACGTGGTCCCGCTGGACGCCGCCGGGCGGCGCGAGGTGCTCGGTGTCGGCGCCGACCCGCTGGCGTTCGTGGTGCAGCGTCCGTGGATCAGCGGCGCCGTGCAGGTGGTGCTGGACGATCCCGCCGACCCCACCCCGTTCTGGGTGGTGAGCACCCGCCGCCCCGTCGAGCTGGCCGAGGCGATCCTGGCCGCCCGCGACGCCGCCCGCTGACCGTCGCCGCGCGCGTCAGGGCGCGTCGGGCAGTGACCGTGGTGGCAGACCGGGCAGCGCCCGGCGCTTGCGCCGCAGGTCGTCGCGGACCTGGTCGCCGAGTGCCCGGGTGGCCCGGCGGTTGAGGTAGCTCGCGACGGCGGCCCCGGTCAGGAACGGCCCCAACGTGGTGAGGTTGCGGCCGAAACGGCGCAGCAGGGTGTCCCGCAGCTCGCGGCGGGCGGCCGTGCCGAGCACCGCGCCGATGCCGGCGCCCGGCATCATCGGGTTCACGCCGCGCTGGGTGGCCCAGCCGTGCACCAGCGCGACGGCGCGCTGGCCGCGGCCCTCGGGCAGCGGGACGCCGTACACCTCGTGCAGCTCGCCGATGAGCTTCAGTTCCACCGCCACGACGGCGATCGTCTCGGCCGCCAGCAGCACCGGGGCGGACAGCAGGGTCGGGGTGGCGGCCCACTCGACGGCGGCGACGCCGCCCCCGGCCGCGCCCACCCCGGCCGTCGCCCGGGCGGCGTTGCGGACCAGCCGCTCGGCGAGGGCCTCGTCGTCCAGCCCCTCGAAGTGCCGCCGCAGGGTGGCGAGGTCGCGGACCGGCACGTGCGGCGCGATCTCGGCGACCGTGTCCACCATCCAGCGGACGGCGGCCCGGGGCTTGAAGAGGTCACCCAGCCCGCGCGCCCGGGCCTGCCCCACGAGCCGGCCGAGCAGCTGACGGCGACGTTTCGGAGCGAGGTCGTCGGCCGTCAGCGCCGCCACGGTGGCGCCGAGCTCCTCCGACGCGTCGCCTCGCTCGCCCATGCCCTCGTCCTCCCGGATCGCCGACTCGCCCCCCGTTGCGAGTCAAGCAGTTCCACACCAGCGCCGCATGGCGACGCCGACAGCGGCGGCCCCGATCGGGAGGCCGCCGCTGGGGTGGACCGAGGTCAGACGCACTCGCGACAGATCAGCTCGCCGTTGCGCTCGACCGCCAGCTGGCTGCGGTGGTGCACCAGGAAGCAGCGGGCGCAGCGGAACTCGTCCTGCTGCATGGGCAGCACCTTGACGGTGAGCTCCTCGTCGGCCAGGTCGGCGCCGGGCAGCTCGAAGCTCTCGGCCACCTCGGCCTCGTCGACGTCCACGGCGCCCGACTGTGAGTCGACCCGCCGGGCCTTGAGCTCTTCCAGGCTGTCCTCGCCGAGGTCGACCTCGTCGCGACGCGGAGCGTCGTAGTCGGTGGCCATCGGTTTCACTCTCCCATATCGATGTGGTCGTACGGTTGTAACGCCGGACGACGCTGTTTCGGTTCCGCTGGCCGGCCACCCGTTGTGTCGGTCACCCGACCCGACAACACCCGCCGGTCGGGCCCGCCAGGAAACTCCCCCAGCGAGCGCGGTACCTTACCCCCCCTTCGGGCGAGGCATGTATACCGCCCTCGTGGCAGAGATGTACGCCCCCGCACGGCAAGTTGTTCCCAATGTGACTCAGGCGACACGAAGATAGGGGTAGTAGTACCCGGTTCACCGATGGCGCGCCGGCATGTCCGGCTGTTTCCACGCGACGGTCGGACAACCGTTAACCTCAGCGGCGTACCCGACGGCCGGCGGGCGGCGCGGACGCCGGCGGCCGCCGCCACCCACCTGGAGTCCGGGGAGCGCCCAGATGAGTTTTGCGCGAGTGCGGGCACTCGTTGTCGTCGGTCTGCTGGCGGTCCTCGCCATGGTCTTCGTCGTGGTCGCGCTGGTACGCGACACACAGAGCAACGCGGGCGGCGCCAAGGGCTGCCCGGAGGGCTGGCCGCTCGCCGACGTCACGCTCCGCGAGCGCAAGGACGTGAAGATCAACGTGCTCAACGGCACGGACCAGCCCGGCCTCGCCCGCCAGGTCGCCGACGAGTTCACCAACCGGCAGTTCCAGGTGAAGAAGGTCGCCAGCGAGAAGAACCCGATCGAGAACATCGCGGTGCTGCGGTACGGCCCGAAGGGCGTCGGCTCGGCCCACCTGCTGCGCGCGTACTTCCTGGACAACGCCAAGCTGGTTTTCCAGGTCGAGCGCAAGGACGACACCGTCGACGTGGTGCTCGGCGGCGCCTTCCAGCAGTTGGCCACCACCACCGAGGTGAACCAGTCCCTCGGCGACCTCGGCTCGCCGGAGGCGCCCCCCGGCACCTGCCCCGCCCCCGTCGACCAGTAGCGCGCCCCGCCGCCCGTCCCGCACCGGCCCGTCCACGGCGGGCGCCGGCAGCCGCGCCGCGCAGCGGGGTCACGGGCCGCCGGAGGCGTCCAGGTCGGCGAGCCGGTCGTGCAGCGGCGCGAAGAGCGCCGGCGGGGCCGCGATCACCAGGTCCGGCCCGGGCGGGCGGCCGCCGAGCCCGGCCACCCGGAGCCCGGCCTCGGTGGCGACCAGTCCGCCGGCCGCGTGGTCCCAGGCGTTGAGCCCCTTCTCGTAGTAGGCGTCGAACCGGCCCTCCGCGGTCAGACAGAGGTCCAGCGAGGCGGCACCGAAGCGGCGGATGTCGCGGACGTGCGGGATCAGTTCGGCCACCACCCGCGCCTGGTGCGCCCGGCGCTTGGGGTCGTAGCCGAAGCCGGTGGCGACGAGCGTCTGGCCCAGGTCGGTCTCGGTGGAGCAGCGCAGCCGCTCGCCGTCACGCCACGCGCCGCCGCCGGCGGTCGCCGTCCACTCCTCGCCGGTGACCACGTTGCGCACGACCCCGGCGACCACCTGCCCGTCGACCTCGGCGGCGAGCGAGACGGCGCAGTACGGCAGCCCGTAGAGGTAGTTGACGGTGCCGTCGATCGGGTCGACGATCCACCGCACGCCGCCGGGCCCCGCCTCCGTGGCGCCCGCCCCGTACTCCTCGCCCAGCACGGCGTCGGCGGGCCGCAGCCGGCGCAGCGTGTCGAGGACCTGCCGTTCCACCGCCCGGTCGGCGGCGGTCACCACGTCGGTGACCGTGCTCTTGGTCGCGGCCACCGAGACGCCCTCGGCCCGCATCCGGTGCGCCGTCGCGGCGGCGTCGCGGGCCACCTCGACCGCGATCTCCAGCAGTTCCCGTGGTGACGGCGCCGTACCCTGCATCCCCTCGTCCCCTTCCCGCACGACCGGGACGTTCCGGCTCACGCGCGGGTATCATCCTTACAAAGTCCACATCTGCGTCGAATCGGCGGTCCCGGCAACCCGATACGCCGTGCGGCGCAGGATGATCGCCGCAGACGGCGTTACAATTCACCCCTGCCCACGCGCCACGGACCGCCCGGTGACCGGCCGGCCCGGGACACGGGGGTTCCTCAACCACATCGCCCGGCGCGGTGGCCCCTGCTGCGCCGGACGACCCGGCCGTGCTCGCTCTTCGCCTCCGGAAGGTCATTCGTGACAGAACCCCGCCAGACCGGCGCCGACGTACGCTCGCTCACCGACACCCTGATCGCCCACGCGCAGAGCGCCGGCGGCCAGCTGACGTCGGCCCAGCTCGCGCGCACCGTCGAGTCCGCCGAGGTGACTCCGGCCCAGGCCAAGAAGATCCTGCGGGCGCTCTCCGAGGCGGGAGTGACCGTGGTCGTGGACGGATCGGCCAGCACCCGCCGCCGGGTCGCCGCCGCCCGCTCCGCCACCCCGGCGTCCCGGGCCACCACCGCCAAGACCACCAAGAAGGCCGCCGCCCCGGCGCCGAAGCAGGCGCCCGCCGCCGACGAGGCGCCGGCCCCCGCCCCGCGGAAGGCCGCCGCGCGCAAGAGCGCCGGCACCACCGCCGAGGTGGCCAAGGCCGCGGCCCCGGCCAAGGCGACCAAGGCCACGAAGGCCACCAAGGCGACCGTCGCGGCGGCCGGCAAGGCCAAGGCCGCGCCCGCGAAGGCCAAGGGTGACGAGGCCGAGGGCGACATCGATCCGGAGGACCTCGCCGCCGAGATCGAGGACGTGGTCGTCGACGAGCCGGCCGAGCTCACCCAGGCCGCCGAGGCCGACGCGGCGAACTCCGCCAGCGACAACGACTTCGAGTGGGACGACGAGGAGTCCGAGGCCCTCAAGCAGGCCCGGCGCGACGCCGAGCTGACCGCCTCCGCCGACTCCGTCCGGGCGTACCTGAAGCAGATCGGCAAGGTTCCCCTCCTCAACGCCGAGCAGGAGGTGGAGCTCGCCAAGCGGATCGAGGCCGGGCTCTACGCCGCCGAGCGGCTGCGCGCCGCCGAGGAGGGTGAGGAGAAGCTCAGCCGCGAGATGGAGCGCGACCTCCTCTGGATCTCGCGCGACGGCGAGCGGGCCAAGAACCACCTGCTCGAGGCCAACCTGCGGCTGGTCGTCTCGCTCGCGAAGCGCTACACCGGGCGCGGCATGGCCTTCCTCGACCTGATCCAGGAGGGAAACCTCGGCCTCATCCGCGCCGTCGAGAAGTTCGACTACACCAAGGGCTACAAGTTCTCCACGTACGCCACCTGGTGGATCCGCCAAGCCATCACCCGCGCCATGGCCGACCAGGCCCGCACCATCCGCATCCCGGTGCACATGGTCGAGGTGATCAACAAGCTCGGCCGGATCCAGCGTGAGCTTCTCCAGGACCTGGGCCGCGAGCCCACCCCGGAGGAGCTGGCCAAGGAGATGGACATCACACCGGAGAAGGTGCTGGAGATCCAGCAGTACGCCCGGGAGCCCATCTCGCTGGACCAGACCATCGGCGACGAGGGTGACAGCCAGCTCGGTGACTTCATCGAGGACTCGGAGGCCGTGGTCGCGGTCGACGCGGTCTCGTTCTCCCTGCTGCAGGACCAGCTCCAGCAGGTGCTCCAGACGCTCTCCGAGCGTGAGGCGGGTGTGGTACGCCTGCGCTTCGGCCTCACCGACGGCCAGCCGCGCACGCTGGACGAGATCGGCCAGGTCTACGGGGTGACCCGGGAGCGGATCCGGCAGATCGAGTCGAAGACCATGTCCAAGCTCCGCCACCCGTCGCGGTCGCAGGTCCTCCGGGATTACCTGGACTGACCCTCAATCGTCAACCCGGCGTGTCGTTTTGATCACCAGCTGTGCAACACCTGATGGTGATCCGCCGGTTGCACGATTGTGATCGTTGACGTGGCACCCTTGGGGCACGGCACACTGTGCCTGTCATGTGTGACCTCGGTCCCCCGCGGGCACACAGGGAAGGCCAGGCGCGACAAGGATGTTGCAGGATAGGTGAGCAACGACCGAAGAGATTGTTCATCGGTGACGACCAGAGGAGGAAGGCGATGACCCCGACCCTCACGCCGCCGCCCGAGACGGTGAGCCCCCCGGCCGCCGATGAACGGTGCGACCGCTGCAATGCTGCCGGCAAGCTCCGCATCACTCTGGCCGGCGGGGGCGAGCTGGTGTTCTGTGGGCACCACGCGAACAAGTACGCCGAGGATCTCGTGAAGATCACGGTGCGGTACGCGACGGATCCCGAGTTCACCTGGCGTGGCGCCGATCTGATGGCGAACTGAAACCCGTAACCACACATAACGACGAAGCCGGCCGGGGCCCCGAAAGGGCCCCGGCCGGCTTCGTCGTCCTCCCGTGCTTCCCATCCCGTCCGGCGTGACCAGGAGGTCCGCGTCGGCTCCCGGGACCGGTCTCCACACGCCGACCGGCCCGGCCGGGACCACCCGTCAGAGGGTCTGCACCGTGGCGATGCGCTCCTCGAGCTGCTCGATGGTGGCCTGCGCGCTCGGCGGCCCGCCGCACAGCCGGCGCAGCTCGGCGTGGATCTTGCCGTGCGGCTGGCCCGTACGGTGGTGCCGGGCGGCCACGAGCGCGTTCAGCTGCCGCCGGAGCGCCACCCGCCGCTGGGCGGCACTCATCGGCGCCGGCGGCGCGGCCGCCGCGTCACGGGCGCTCTCGGCCGGTTTGGCGGCCGCCCTACGGCGCTGGGCGGCCAGTTGCTCGGCCTGCCGCTTCGACAGCAGCATGGCGACCTGGTCGGCGGTGAGCAGGCCGGGCAGGCCCAGGTACTCCTCCTCCTCCGGCGTACCGGCCTGGGCCGCGGTGCCGAACGAGGCGCCGTCGAAGATCACCTGGTCCAGCTCCGCCGTGGCGGAGAGCGCCGCGAACCTCTTCTCCAGTTCACCGCTGGCCTGGTCGTCGCGCTGGGCCCGTTCGAGCAGGTCGTCGTCGAAGCCCTCGCGCTCCTTCGGCTTGCCGAGCACGTGGTCGCGGGCGGCCTCCATCTCGCTCGCCAGGCCCAGCAGGTGCGGCACGCTGGGCAGGAAGACCGAGGCCGTCTCCCCGGGGCGGCGGGCCCGGACGAACCGCCCGATCGCCTGGGCGAAGTAGAGCGGGGTGCTCGCGCTGGTGGCGTACACGCCCACGGCGAGGCGGGGGATGTCCACCCCCTCCGAGACCATCCGCACGGCGACCAGCCACCGCTGCTCGGACGCCGCGAACGTGGCGATGCGCGCGGAGGCGCCCGCGTCGTCGGAGAGCACCACGGCCGCCCTCTCGCCCGTCACCTGCTCGATGAGCTTGGCGTACGCGCGGGCGGCCTGCTGGTCGCTGGCGATCACCAGCCCGCCGGCGTCGGGCATGCCCGCGTTGCGCAGCACGGTGAGCCGGGCGTCCGCGGCCCGCAGGACCTGCGGCATCCAGTCGCCGGCCGGGTCCAGGGCGGTCCGCCAGGCCTGCGCGATCAGGTCCTGGGTCATCGGCTCGCCGAGCCGGGCCGCGAGTTCCTCGCCGGCGTTCGTCCGCCAGCGGGTCTCCCCGGAGTACGCGAGGAAGAGCACCGGCCGGACCACGCCGTCGCGCAGCGCCTCGGAGTAGCCGTAGACGGAGTCGGCGCGCGACCGCAGCAGCCCGTCCTCGCCCCGCTCGTAGGTCACGAACGGGATCGGGTTGTCGTCGGAGCGGAACGGGGTGCCGGTGAGCATGAGGCGCCGTACGGCGGGCTCGAAGGCCGACTTCACCCCGTCGCCCCAGGATCGGGAGTCGCCCGCGTGGTGGATCTCGTCGAGGATGACGAGGGTGCGCCGGGTCATGGTGCGCCGGCGGTGCACCTGCGGGGCCATGCCGACCTGGGCGTACGTGACCACGGCGCCGTGGAAGTCGGCCGACGAGTGCACGTCGGCGTTGCGGAACGCCGCGTCGAGCTGGATGCCGACCCGGGCGGCGGCCTGCGCCCACTGCTTCTTCAGGTGCTCGGTCGGGGCGACCACCGTGACGGCGTCGACCGTGCGGTCGACGAGCAGCTCGGCGGCGATCCGCAACGCGAAGGTGGTCTTACCGGCGCCGGGGGTGGCCACCGCCATGAAGTCCTCGGAGCGCCGGCGCAGGTACTCCACCAGCGCCTTGCGCTGCCAGGCGCGTAGTGCCGGAAACGTCTCGATCGCCGGCAACGGGGCTGCCACGCGAAGGCTCCTCTCCGACCGCACGAAGGCGGACCCGGTGCGAAGGGCCACCGGGCCGCACCGCCCATGAAAACGCCTCCGCGCAGAAGATGCCGCGAAGGCCGACTCAGCATAACCAGCGGGACCGCCGGCCACAGGCGACGCCACGGTCACGTGCGGCACAGCGTTGCCATCGTCACCATCGCGGCCCGGCTCCCGGGTCGCCGGTGCGTGGCGGTCGCAGCGTGGCCACCGGCACCGCCCAGCGCCGGCGCAGCGCCACCAGCCGCAGTACGAAGATCAGCACCGCCGCCACGGCCAGCGGCAGCGGGCCGACCTGCCCGGCGCCGTGCAGCACCGCCACCATGACCGCCCCGGCGAACGCGGCCACCGCGTAGATCTCCCGGCGCAGCACCACCGGGATCTCCCCGGTGAGCAGGTCGCGGCCCAGCCCTCCGCCGATGCCGCTGAGCATGCCGATCACGCAGGCCCCGAACGGCGGGACGTGCGCGTCGAGCGCCTTGAGCGTGCCGGTGACGGTGAAGAGCGCCAGCCCGGCCGCGTCCAGCACGAGCACGGTGGTCCGCAGCCGGGCGAGCTGGGGGTGCAGCCAGAAGACCGCGGCGGCGGTGAGGGCCGCCGCGGTGGCATAGCGCCAGTCGGCGAAGGCCAGCGGCGGCACCTCGTCGACGACGAGGTCACGGAAGATGCCACCGCCCAGGGCGGCCACGAACCCCACGAAGACGACGCCGAAGAGGTCGAGGCGTTTGGCCACCGCGGCGGAGGCGCCCGAGGCGGCGAAGACCGCGACACCGACGAGGTCCGCGATGAGCAGGGCGGTGGAGGTGGTCACCGCCGAAGGCTACGCGGGGGACCCGGACGGCTGCCCTGGTTCAGTCGTCCCAGGAGTCGTAGATCTCCTTGCACTTCGGGCACACCGGCGAACCCGGCTTCGCGGCCTTGGTCACCGGAAAGGTCTCGCCGCAGAGCGCGACGACGAATGTGCCCATCACGGCACTTTCGGCGATCTTGTCCTTGCGGACGTAGTGGAACATCTCTGGACCGGTGTCGGCGTCCTTCAGCTCGGGACGCTCGAGAACCTGAGTACTCACGTCTGCACCTCCGACCGACAAGTTTGGCAGCTCACCGCGGTGCGGTCCACTTCACCCCGATCCGGGGCGGGCCGTACGGTGATCACCGTGACCAACTTTCACATCCGTTACGGCGCCGAGGTGGCCGACGCCCTGCGCGACGGGCGTCCCGTCGTGGCCCTGGAGAGCACCATCGTCTCGCACGGTCTTCCGCGACCGGAGAACCTGCGGGTGGCCCGCCGGATCGAGGCGACGGTCCGCGACGCCGGCGCCGTGCCGGCCACCATCGGCATGGTCGGCGGCGAACTGGTGGTCGGGCTCGACGACGCCCAGCTCACCCGGCTCGCCACCGTCGACGGGGTGGCCAAGCTCTCCGTCCGCGACCTCGCCGTCGCCGCGGCGACCGGCGCCGACGGCGCCACGACCGTGGCGGCGACCAGCGCGGTGGCCGCCGCGGCGGGGATCGGGGTGTTCGCGACCGGCGGTCTCGGTGGGGTGCACCGGGAGGCGGCGCAGACGTTCGACGAGTCGGCGGACCTCACGACCCTGGCCCGCACCCCGATCGCCGTGGTCTGCGCGGGCGTCAAGTCGATCCTCGACGTGGGCGCCACGCTGGAACGCCTGGAGACGCTCGGCGTGAGCGTGGTGGGCTACCGCACCCGCCGCTTCCCCGGCTTCTACCTCACCGACGGCGGCTTCGACCTCGACTGGTCGGTGGACTCCCCGGAGCAGGTGGCCGACGTGCTCGCCGCCCGGGAGCAGCACGGCCTGCACGGCGGCGGCCTGGTGGTGGCGAACCCGCTCCCGGTCGACGAGCAGCTCGACCCCGAGCTGCACGACCGCACGCTCGCCGACGGCCTGGCCCTGCTCCAGCGCGACGGGGTGACCGGCAAGGCGGTGACGCCGTTCCTGCTGGCCCACTTCCACTCGGCCACCGAGGGCGCCAGCCTCGCGGTCAACGTACGGATCATCCTGCGCAACGCCGACCTGGCCGCGCGGATCGCGGTGGCCGCCGCCGCCCGCCGGGCCGACTCCCCCGAATGAGCCCCCTCCCCCGGATCGTCGTCGTCGGCGACGTGATCACCGACGTCGTCGCCGCGCTCTCCGGGCCGCTGGCCACCGGCTCGGACACCCCCGCCCAGATCCGCGTGAGCGGCGGCGGTCAGGCGGCCAACACGGCCGCCTGGCTGGCCGCCCAGGGCGCGCCCGTCACCCTGGTCGCGGCCGTCGGCGACGACCCGGAAGGGCGCGACCGGGTGGCCGAGCTGGAGGCCGCGGGCGTCGACTGCGCGGTCGAACGCGTCGAGGGCGCCCCGACCGGCACGGTCATCGTGCTGGCCACCGACGGGGAGCGGACGATGGTGAGCCAGCGCGGGGCGAACCTGCGGCTGGGCGTGGCACACGTCGAGCACGCCCTCGCGGCGGTGCCCGACGCGGGGCATCTGCACCTGTCCGCGTACACCCTGTTGGACGCCGGGTCGCGCGGCGCCGGCCTGCGGGCGCTGGCGGGCGCCCGCCGGCGCGGCCTCACCACGAGCGTCGACGCGGCGTCCGCGGCCCCGCTGCGGCGCGTCGGCGCCGCGGCGTTCCTGGCCTGGGTACGCGACGTCGACCTGCTGCTGGTGAACGCCGACGAGGCGACCGTGCTGGCCGGCGGCCTGGAGCCGGCCGCCCAGGCGCGGGCCCTGTCGGCGGCGGCTCACCGGGTGGTGGTGAAGCGCGGCGCCGCGGGCGCGGTCTGGGCGGACCGGACGGGGACGCTCGCCTCGGCGCCGGCCCGGCGGGTCGCGGTGGTGGACGTCACCGGCGCGGGGGACGCGTTCGCGGCGGGTCTGCTGACCGCCTGGCTGTCCGGCGCGACGCCGGACGCGGCGCTGGCCCGGGCCGGGGACCTCGGCGCGGTGGCGGTCTCCACCCTCGGCGCCCGTCCGGCGCCCTGAGCGGAGGCGGTCAGAGTTCGGCGTCTATGACCTTGTGGGGGCGTTCCTCGGCGGTGATGCTCATGGGCGGCGTCTCGTCCCGGTGCTGCGGGCGTAGCCGGTTCGCCAACCGGTGCTCCTCCTTCGGCGGCCGGTCGTTGGCCAGCAGGACGGCGAGCCACGGGATGAGCACCATGCCGAGGACGCAGAGCGGGAGCCAGAGCCAGAGCATGGGGGCCTGCGCGCCGACCAGGATCGCACCGACGACCAGACAGGCCACCCGGATGCCCATCATCAGCACGTACCGCCGCTGACGACTGGTGAGCTGATCGTCCTGGCTGCGTGAGGCGTCGGTGATCAGGATCGGTTGGTACGCCTGACGTTTCACCACGACCTCCTCGAGGGGATTACGCCTCATCCTGTCACTCCGGGACCGTGATCAGCGAGTTTCCGCGCGGTCGGCATTCGTGTTACGTGCGTGGTACGCTGCCGCCGTGGGCAGCAGGTTCAGCTTCACCGACGAGGCGCTGGCCAACCTGAAGGTCTACGACGTCACGCCGGGGGAAGTCTGGGAGGCGCTGCACAGCGCCCGGCGGGTCATCCGCCACCTGGGCGACGACGTGATGGTCGTCTACGCCGCCGCCCGGCGGGGCCGCCGGCTGGCCGTGCTGCTCGCCGAGGCCGACGGCACCGACAACGACTGGGACATCCTCTCCGCCCGCGAGCTGAGCGACGTCGAGTCGAAGCGCTACGACGAGGCCGTGCGGAGAGATCGCCGATGAGGAGGCGGTGACGATGCACCGTGACGACGCGATGAAGCAGTTCCACAGCGGCGACGACCGGCTCGCGGAGCTGATCGACGAGAGCCCCGCGGCGCCGCTGCCGACCCCCGACACCGACGTGCCGATGGTGAGCCGGTCGGTGCGGTTGCCCCTGGAGACGTACGAGCGGGTGCGCGCCGCGGCCGAGGCCCGGGGCATCGGGGTCACCACGCTGATGCGGCAGTGGATCGAGGCCGGCCTCGCCGATCTCGACGACTCGGCGACCGTGTCGCTCGCCGACGTCCGCCGGGCGCTCGCCTCCCTGGCCCACCCGACCGCCGCCTGACCCGGCCCGGCCCTCTGGTCGGGGCCGGGCTCACCGCGGGTCACCCCTGGGTGGACCGGGCCTTCGCGGCCGCCTTCATCTGCTGCTTGTACTCCCGCACCCGCCGCAGGGAGTCGGCGTCGGTGACGTCGGCCACCGAGCGGTACGCCTCGGCGTCGCCGTAGCCGCCGGCCGCCTCCCGCCAGCCCTCGGGCCGGACGTCGAAGCGCTTGCCGAGCAGGGCGAGGAAGATCTGCGCCTTCTGCGTGCCGAAGCCGGGCAGCTCGGCGATCCGGCCGAACAGTTCGCGGCCGTCGGTCACGCCGGACCAGAGCCGGGCGGCGTCGCCGTCGTACCGGTCGACGATCACCCGGCACACCTCCTGCACCCGGGCCGCCATCGCCTTCGGGAACCGGTGCAGGGCGGGCGGCTGGGCGAACAGGGCGACGAGCGCCTCCGGGTCGTAGTCGGCCAGTTCCCGGGCGTCGAGGTCGTGCCCGAGCCGCTGCGCCAGCACGTACGGCGAGGAGAACGCCTTCTCCATCGGCACCTGCTGGTCGAGCACCATGCCCAGGACCCGGGCCAACGCGTCACGGTTGAGCAGGTCGTTCGCCGCCGGGTCGATGGGGAGAGTGAGCGCCATGGCGCCATGCTGCCAGACAGCCGCCCCGCCGTGGCGGAACGGGCCCACGCCGGGCGCCGCGCCGGTCCGGCCACGTCGGCGCCCGCCGGGCGGGCGTGGGTCGGCCCGGCGGTGCGCGACCGGCCCGCCGGTTGGGCGTGGGTCGGCCCGGCGGCGGCGCCGCCGGGCCGCCACGGCCGTCAGTTGACCACGAAGAGCAACCGGTTCGGGGAGCCGGAGCCGGGGTTGGTGACCCGGCCCGTGGTGGCGTTGCTGGTGAGCGAGCTGCTGACCTGGTCCGGGGTCAGGCCCGGGTTCGCCGACAGCAGGAGCGCGGCGGCGCCGGCCACGTGCGGCGAGGCCATCGAGGTGCCGCTCAGCGTGCTGGTGGCGGTGTCGCTGGTCCGGTACGCGGACAGGATGCCCGAGCCGGGCGCGAAGATGTCCACGCAGGAGCCGTAGTTGGAGAACGACGAGCGGGCGTCGGTGTTGGTGGTGGAGCCGACCGTGATGGCCGTGGGCGTCCGGGCCGGCGAGTAGTTGCAGGCGTTGGCGCTGGAGTTGCCGGCCGCCACCGCGTACGTGATCCCCGCCCGGATCGAGTTGGCCACCGCGTTGTCGATGGCGGTGCTGGCCCCGCCGCCGAGGCTCATGTTCGCGACCGCCGGCCGGACCGCGTTGGCGGTGACCCAGTTCACGCCGTTCACCACGCTGGTGGTGCTGCCGCTGCCGGAGCAGTTGAGCACCTTCACGGCGACCAGCCGCACCTGCTTGGCCACCCCGTACGTGGAGCCGCCCACGGTGCCGGCGACGTGGGTGCCGTGACCGTTGCAGTCGGTGTTGTTGCTGTCCACGGTGTTCGTGCCCCAGGTGGCGCGACCACCGAACTGCGTGTGCGTGGTGCGGATGCCGGTGTCGATGATGTACGCCCGGACGTTGGAGGCCGTGTTCGGGTAGGTGAAGGTGCCGCTCAGCGGCAGGGTCCGCTGGTCGATGCGGTCCAGGCCCCAGGGCGGGTTGGTCTGCGTGGCCTGGACGGTGAGCACCTGGTCCTGCTCCACGTACGCCACCGCCGGGTCGGCGGCCAGGCGGCGGGCCTGCGCGTCGCTCATCCGGACGCTGAAGCCGGTCAGCGCGGCGCTGTAGACGTCGCCGACGGTGCCGCCGTACCGCTTGGCCAGCGCGCCGGCGCGCTCGGGCACGGCGGCGCGGGCGGTGGCGGTGCCCGCGGCGCCGACCGCGTCACCCTTCAGGACGACCAGGTAGCTTCCGCTGATCGCGTTCGGCGCCGAGGCGCCGCGGATCTCCCCGGTGGGCGCCGCCGTGGCGGGGGTGGTGACGGCCGCGACGACGGCCGCCGCGCCGGCGGCGACGGCGAGCGTCCGGAGAAGACGCCGCCGCGGAACGGACCCTGCTGGCATCGTGTGCCTCCCTACGGTGCGCCGCCCCGGCCGGTCGGCCGTACGGTCGCACCCTCGACGGATGGTGGAGGAGATGGTAGCCATCACATCGATGAACTTGAAAGAGATAACTCTCTATTGATATCCCCGCCGGTACGGATGTCACGGGTGGGCCCGTCCGCCGCGGCGGCACGAGGCAGGATGGCGACGTGGCCGAACACGACATGCTGCTCTCCCCCGCCGGGGTCGAGGCGCTCCGCACCGCGCTCACCCGAGCCCGGTTCACCTCCAACGGCATCGCCGACCGGCTCGGGCCGCAGGCGACCGGCGGGGTGGCCCGCAACGACTACCGCGCCGCCCTGCGCGCGACCGAGGACCGCGACCCACTCGCCACGCTGATCCGCGTCTTCATCTGCGACCAGACCGAGCCCGAGGACGTGGTGGCCGCCGCACTCGCGCCGCTGGACGTGACCGAGGCGCTCGCGGGCGGGCTGGTCGAGCGGCACGGCGACGGGCTGCGCGCCGGCGTGGACCTGGAGCCGTACGGCGACGAGTGGTGGGTGCTCGCCGACGTGCCGGCCAGCGCCCGCCCGGGGCGCCCGCTGCACGCCGAGCACGTGCTGGGCATCGGCGGGGCGACCCAGACGCTGATCGGCGCGACCATCCGGCGTCCGGTCGCCACCGCCCTGGACCTGGGGACCGGCTCCGGCGTGCAGGCCCTGCACCTGTCCACACACGCCCGTTCGGTGACCGCCACCGACGTCTCCCCCCGGGCGCTGCGCTTCGCCGCCACCACGGCCGCCCTCAACGGCCAGCACTGGGAGCTGCTCCAGGGCGACATGGTGACGCCGGTGGCCGGACGCCGGTTCGACCTCGTGGTGAGCAACCCCCCGTTCGTGGTCGGCCCCGGCACCACGACGCACGTCTACCGGGACTCGGGCCGGGTCGGCGACACGATGGGCTCCGAACTGGCCGCCGCCGCGCCGGACCTGCTCACCGAGGGCGGCACCATGCAGTACCTGGCGAACTGGGTGCACGTCGCCGGCGAGGAGTGGGACGAGCGGGTGGCCGGGTGGTTCGCCGGCACCGGCCTGGACGCCTGGGTGATCCAGCGCGAGGTGGCCGACCCCATGGCGTACGTCAACCTGTGGCTGACCGACGTCGGCGAGACGGCCGACCCCCGGCGGATGGCCGAGTGGCTCGACTGGTTCGACGCGCACAAGGTGGAGGCGATCGGGTTCGGCATCGTCACGCTGCGCCGCGCCGGGCACGCCGACCCCGTCGTCCGGGTCGAGGAGCTGCGGCAACGCGTGGAGCCGCCGATGGGCGACCGGATCGCCGCCTGGTTCGACCGCCAGGACTTCCTGCGCGTACGCGACGCCGACGCGCTGCTCGCCGAGCGCTACCGGGCCGCCGAGGGGCTCCAGCTGCGGCAGGAGGCGACCATGGGCGACGAGGGCTGGGCGGTGGACCGGCAGGTGCTCGCCATGCCCCGCGGACTGCGCTGGACCGAGGAGATCGACCCCCTGGTGCTGGCGCTCGTCGGTGGCTGCGACGGGCGGTTGCCCCTGCGCGACCAGCTCGCCCTGCTCGCGGCGGCGCACGACGTGGCGGTCGACGAGCTGGCCGAGGCGGCGGGGCCGATCGTGGCGCATCTCGTGGAGCGCGGCATCATCGAGCCGGTGATGGACTGATGCGGCTCCGCGGAGGCGGGCGGCGGGACGTCCGGGCGGAACGGGAGGTGCGCTGATGCGGGCCGTGGTGCAGACGGTCGGCCGGGCCAGCGTGACGGTCGACGGCGAGGTGGTCGGCGCGATCGACGACGGCCTGCTCGTCCTGCTTGGGGTCACCCACGGCGACACGGTCGAGACCGCCCGGACGATGGCGCGCAAGGTGCACGAGCTGCGCATCCTCGACGAGGAGCGGTCGGCGGCCGACACGGGGGCGCCGATCCTGGTGGTGAGCCAGTTCACCCTCTACGGCGACGCCCGCAAGGGCCGCCGCCCCAGTTGGACGGCCGCGGCCCCCGCGGAGGTCGCCGAACCGCTCGTGACGGCGGTCGTCGAGGCGCTGCGGGAACGCGGCGCCAAGGTGGAGACCGGCCGGTTCCGCGCGCACATGCTGGTGGAGAGCGTCAACGTCGGCCCCCGCACCCTCCTCCTGGACCTGTAACTCCCCCACCCGCCGCCCCGGCCACCCGTCCCAAACGGTTGATCATGACGTTGTCGCCCGCCTGATCGGGGTGGCGTCAAGTGGTGAGTGCAATTGTTAGGGCGTGATGAGTTCGGCTAGTCGCTGGGCTGGGGTGGCCCAGCCCAGCGTTTGGCGGGGTCGGGTGTTCAGTTCGTGGGCGACCTCGTCCAGGCCGGTCTGGTCGATGGTGCGGAAGTCGTAGCTGCCTTTG
>NZ_RAQQ01000032.1 GCF_003610785.1 Micromonospora globbae | reverse complement strand
TCCCGTGCTGGGCAGTGCGTCTTGGTCGACTGCTGTCCTACCGGGAGCTTCGTCCTATCCGGAGCAGCGACACGCCACGCTCGCCTGCCTGCTCAACCGCCCTTGATCACGATGAAAATGGCTCATTATTTGCACGACTAATAATGTCGTTGTTTCCAAGATAAGCCATTTACTTATCCCCTTTCGGATTAGTAGAAAGTTGCGAACTAATCCACCAGGGATTGCCTAATATGAGACTCAATCTCTAGGCACGTTTTTTGACCAGGGATCTACTCCGGTAGCAAGCCTACGGCTTTAGAAACCGCTACGCGGTTTAGCCGTAATGGCGTTAGATCCCGTGCAAGGTCGGAAAGAAGCGCGGACCAGCCGTCGCTATAAGAGGGCACAGTGTGTGCCGTATCCCTCTCGACGGTAAGGAGAGGAAAACTACGGGGTTTCTGGCTAACGTCTCTATCGGCCACCAGGACCAGGAAGGCTGTCTACAGCGCTGAAGGCTAAAGACGCTATGCGTCTTGCCCGAGGAAATGAGCCAGTACCTTTGGCGGGATTAGCCGCGCCAAAATCTGTCGGGAAGGCTTACCCATGTGGTAATGCTGTCAGGATCAAGCGGGGATTCTGACTCGCCTACTTCAACCTTGTTGACACCTTCGAGCAGACCGGCGACCTTGCCGCGCATTAGCGGACCGGTAAAAATATCGACTGTTAGGTCTGCAAAAGTCTTATTGTCTACGCCTAGTACCGGCGCAACCTGCTTATGTGAATCCGCACAGCGGAAGTGAATAAAACGCATTGCTCAAAACTCCTTGCATTACTGTGTCTCATAGGGGTCTTTCATCACGCGATACGACGCTATGCAGCGTCGGCTAGATACGACGCTATGCAGCGTCGGCTAGATACGACGCTATGCAGCGTCGGCTAGATACGACGCTATGCAGCGTCGGCTAGATACGACGCTATGCAGCGTCGGCTAGATACGACGCTATGCAGCGTCGGCCTCTAGGAACGAGTAATCAACCTTCTTAGCCGGCGCTGAGGTAGAAGGTTCCTTAGACTCAACAAACTTAATACGTCGTACTAGCCGGTCAAAGTAGGTTGCGCCGTAGCCGGCTTCACACTTTCTGATCTCAGCATGAATAGCTACCTTGGATGACGGTCTAACGTCAGGCGACCAGAAAAGATCAACCAAAACCGCAACATTCTGAAGATGGAACCAGTCCGAAGGCTCAAGCATGGTGGCGATTTCTGAGCGTCGCCACATGTCATACCAGTCTCTAGCCTGCTGGTTCCATTCCTGGCAATCCGGTAGCTCGGGACCAATCAGAGTCCCGTCCCTACGGGCTAAGAACGTGGTTTCAAATGCCGGCTTTCTGTGTGCATTTCCGGTGTCTTTTGCAGGTCTGGTCAGAGCCATATGGTTTCACCTCCTTTTTGTTGTGCATATTTATGCAGGAATCCCGTATAGGGCTGGATATCAAAAAACTTTCTAGACCGGGCAGAAGCTTAAGCCCAGCCCCTCTACCGGTCTACCCCAAATGATCATCGGGTATACCCCCTACCCCCTTCAAGATCAATGCATAATTATGCATTCGCATTCAGCCTAAGATCATCCATTGTTCGTACGCATAAACAAATCCTTCTGAATCAGATCAGCACCAAAGAAGGTGCAACGATGGATGACGAAAGAATGCAACGAAAGAATAAGCACAGACAGACAGGCAATAAATCATGTGCATGTAAATCCATGATGGTTGTCTGTGCTATATGTCTGCTGATTCCTGCTGAGATAGTGTCAGACGGCCTGGGAAGGTCTGAGGTATGGAGAGACACGTAAGACAAGCCGTTAGAGGCTTACAGGCGCTCTCAGCGCGTTCTACGTCCTAGATCCTGCTGTGCTCCTGGTCTAGCTGGACACTAGGATGGATGGGGAGTGCCTCCCTTCAGCTAAGGATGTATGTTTTATACGACGGAATGTTGATCTGCCTTGCATAGGCTTTGTAGACGTCAAGGGACAGACCGACAAATCTGGATTCCGTCATCTTGACCGCAGCGCGGTTGGCGAGGTCTAAAAGCTGGCAGTATGCCCATTCCCAATCCGGAATACCTGACTGCAACTCTGCCGGCAGCCGAGGATCAACGGTCGTGGGGTTGGCATCGAAACTCTGAGAGAGCCAGATAGCCTCGCAACCATCTTCGGTATAGACATACCTGTACATGGTCCCCTTGACATTATCAGTGTGCCCAATCTCAACAATTGTGTTTCCGAGATCGGCAAGGTAAAGCACCTGATATCTCTCGTCTCTTTCCGAGAATAGAGACAGGTCTACTCGCTCTCTCATGGTGTATCTCCTTGGGGGTGTCAGAGGAAAAGAAAAGGGGAGGCCAGCGAGCCCCATATTTGCTGGCCTCCGGTCTATGGGACTCATGCGTGAGCCAAGAGGACTAGAGAAAAGTCTGAGAAACGGAAAAGGGCCGGCTATGGAAAGAACCGGCCCTGATCCCGCATACATGACATTACGAGTTACCCTCTGGTGCTAATAGAGGGTCAACCCTGCTGCGGCGTGTAGCAGGGAGATTAAGGAGGGCAACCGAGGCTGCCCTTGAAGTAAGAGAGTGCCGAAGATGGATATTGTCAGCTTCTCTTAAAACCTGCCATTCGGCAGGGAAGACTATGTTTTTGATGGGCTAGGAAGCAGGGCCGGCAACCATCCGGCCTGCCTCATGAACTAGCCAACGAACAGAAAGCACGGGAACCAACCATGCCTCTACCTATATAAGACTCGACTATCGGCCGTTTCCGGCCGGTACGGCAAAGAAAGTTCAAACTTTTTTCCAGCCGTCGCACACGCGGTGTGCTCCTGGCACCGGTCAAAGATTTGGGGACAACCCAGGGGAAGCAGAGCTTCCCTATACCGGTCAAGAATGAGGACGATACGGAACGGGCGTAGCCCTGAAGTATCGGTCAAGAATGAAAGACCTAGACCCCTGCGAAATCCTGACAAGGATTGAGCATAATTATCTAGCAATTCTTATCTTAGATAATCGTCCAGGGAGAGAATCCCTGGACTCTTGGACTAACTATCCAGGAAAACTATAGGAGATTCTTCTACCGTACCTTTGTACGGGATGAGAATAGACTTATCCTTAAACCTTTATTCATACCCTCCCTTTGGGGGGAGGGTATATCTTTATCTCTCTACTTCTTTAAGACTCGACATTTGAGGGTTTTCGGGCCAGTGGCCCAACTTTTTTGGTAACGAAATGATAACGACGGTATCTTGCCTGGTCAGGCCAACAATGCCGGTATTGGTTGTGACATGGGTCACAGGTTTAATCCTGGGTGTAAACGTTAGGACGCTATTAATAAGGTGAAGGCACCCAACAGGGAGCCGTCAGCTTGCAAGCAAAGTTTGGAGAAATAATGTACGGAAAACTATCACAGGAAGAAGTCCTAGCAATCCGCCGCAGACTTGCGGCTGGTGAAAGACAGGTAGACCTTGCTGCCGAGTATGGAGTTTCGCAGATGCAGATTAGCCGTATTAAGCGCAGGGTCAGTTGGGCAAATATCAAGGAGGAAAACTAATGTCTGAAAACTTTGTCAATGACTTTGTGACTTGTAGCCGATGCAAGGAACGTCTACACATCTATCATTACGCGTACGTAGACAAAGACAACGGGAGTCGAGATACCGAAATGTGCCTCTCTTGCCGTACGGCTGAGAGATACGAACAGGTTCTAGGTTGCGCTCCGCGACCTGGACTCAGACTGCCGGAAACTAGACGCCATATTGGCGCGTAAGACCTAACTAGCCAACCAACCAAACAGCCCTTGCTCCTGCCGGGATCGGCAGGGGCTTTTTGCTGTGCAAAACAGAAAGCAGGAACCAAATGATGACTCTAGAGAGGAATTTACTTGACGTAATTACCATCAACGGTAAGGCAGCAAGTGAAGTAATTCAGTATATGGCGGAACTAAGATGCCGCAATGCCGGTCGGCTCGAATATCTGCCGATGGTCGTTAACCGGCTGTCGGATTATGTCGAGAAACAGAGTGACTTATGGGATGATGTGGAGGGCAACCACGTTCCCGGCGCGACGTGGACACTTAGCAGGATTGCAGACGCAATACTGTCTAGTGCGATCGTTAATGGTGAAGTTCCTACAGAAGCCAGCCAGAAGCTAACCGCAGAAACCCTGATCTCAGGGGAAAGGGCGGTTGATGTTGTTTCGTCCATCGCCAGAAAGACGGCTGACGGTAACAAGGATTTAGCCGATGAGATTGCCCAGGATATCTGGGCAGACTATCTCCCCGACAACCGCTCTCTTTGGGACGTAGACCAGATCAGAGCTACGCACGAAAAGGCAGGACGAAACCCCAATGATCCGACCAGGAACTATTCAGCCAAGACTCATATCAAACGAGAAGCCGAACGACTGAAGCGTGAGAAGGAACTACAGGCGTCCAAATCTCTCGTTCTGCCGGTAGAGAAGGACGAGGTAAAGCAGACCCTAAAGGGCTGGAATTCTGTTGGATTACCGGAAGAGTATGAGCAAGCATTAGCCTCAGACCGTATGCATGATCCGTGGCGTAAGGCTCTGGAAGGTCGGTACCTGGAAGGTAAGTCAGCAACCGAAGTAGGAAGACAGGCGGTTAGTGATGGGATTAAGCGGCTGTCAGAAATCCTGCCGTCCGTTCAGAACAATTCGGACCGGAGAATTTTCTCCGAAGTCTCGCTAGACGCACTGCTAGAGAAGGTTGATCCTGAAACTGATTCTCTGCCGTTTGCTCTGCCGAGCGTTTCGGTAGACCGCAGGTTTGCTCACACCTACAAGGGCATGAGCTATGAGCGCTTTAAGCGCAACCTTTTAGGTTCACAGATTCCAGCCGTAGACCTGGATGAGGTTTCCGACCGTAGGGTAAAGAAGGCTCTACGAGCCGTAGAGAAGGAAGAACTAGGAAGGTTAGACCGGTACGACCTAGACCCAGAACTTTATTACTGGGCTAACGGTGGCGAACCTTCGGAGAGGCTAGAGAAGGGCTTTACCGAACTAGACGAGACTGAGAAGACACTTATCAAGATCAGATACAGCAACGCTCTAGATAGTCGAGCGAAGAGGAACGTACACGAGCAGAGCATTGCGGCTTTAAACCGCCTCAGATCGATTCTAAGCGTCCGAGAGGGCAAGGGGATGCTTGACCATGCGTAGAGACGAGAAAAGCCCGTAGGATCGATCCTACGGGCTTTCTCAGAAGCTTTACGACTGCTGTAGCCGTCGCTCAATCTCCAGAGGGAGATTCAGCCACACTACGGGCCGATCCTCTTGGATGGCCGCCACACCTTCTGCACCAGGACCAAACCTGATCTTGTCAAGGTTCTTTAGATCCTCTACGTTCCGCAGGACGTAGCAAGAGATATCCGACCGGAGAAGCATTAGCCGACGCTGTGTGTTGTCTTTAGCCTGCCAGTCTTGTCGGTAGGTAACCCCTGTCCCTACAAGCCGGGTAGAAGCTTCTGTCACCGGCATTGCTTCTAGTTGAGACTTCCTGTCTAGAAGGCGATTAACGATGGACGCATAACGGGCTGGTCCGCCTGAGTCACGGTAAAGACCATTAGCCCGGTCCTCTGCCAACTCCATTAATGCTGTATCAATATCAGCTATCTCTGCCGTGTGGTCTACGGCAGGAATCTTCTCCTGGCGCATGATTTCCAGATCACCTAGCCGGTACATTAGAAGAGACTCGAAGGTTTCATCCAGAAGATCAGCCCGGATATTCTTAGCGGAACACTTCTTAGCAGGGTCTTTAGGATGGGTTTTCCCAGAGCAAATGTAGTACCTGTAATCCTTACCCTTAACCCTCTGAGTACGGATATACATGTCCGATTCGCAAGCCCAACACTTAGCAACGTTCAGAAGCAACGAAGGTGTTTGCGTCCTGGTCCTGTCCTGAGGCTTAGCCTTGCCGTCCAGGGTTTCCTGTAGAAGATTCCAGGTCTTCTGGTCAATCATCGGCTCTGCATATTCGATCGGCAAACGGTCGGTAGATTTGACTACCTCTCCGTTGTGAGTCATTCGGCCGATGAGAAGAGGATTACGGAGAATCTTAGTAATAGTTGGGTGAGTCCAGACCTTCTCGGGGTTTACCGGCTTACTAGGTTCGCCTGCCTGAATCTTGACCATACGAGCATGGTTAAGGGGACAGAGAATCCCTTTCTGGTTAAGGTCTACGGCAATGGCTGACTGTGCTTCCCCATCGATAACCCGAGAAATGATGTCTCGCACGATAGGTGCAGTTTCATCAGACAAAACGAGCTTCCAGCCACCCTCAGAAAGCCGCTGAGGTTTCCAGCCATAAGGAACCGTGCCGCCAGGCCAACGGCCACCCTGACGGAGTGCCTTTCGGCCATCCTGAGTCCTGTCACGGATGACTTCTAGCTCTGCCTGGTTGATGGCGGCGATAATCGTAGCTACAGCCCTTCCCATCGGGGAAGAAAGATCAAGGTCGCCGTCGGCTGTAATGATCGTTTTAGGCCTGTCTACACGAGGCAGCGGCGCGTCTGTAGCCTCGCCTCTTACCCACGAAATCAGGTTCACGAAGTCCCTGGTTGACCGGACTAGCCGGTCCGTTTTCCACATGAGGAGGGCATCCCAGGACTCAGGCTCTCTAAGCCACTTCCCTAGCTCTGGCCGATCCCACGGCGCAACCTTGGCGGACACGTTCAAATCTTCTGCCCAACCGACAATCGTGATGCCCTTTGCCTGAGCTATGCCTTCGATCCGTTCCTTTTGCCGTTCAGGAGAAGTCGAAGGATCATCAGGGTTAAGACTGTGCTTGCTAAGCCGGATAACGCCTAAGCCTCTGACCAGGGGAGTTGTCATGACCGGCATCCTACCCGGTTTGACAATCAGGGTCACTCCGACAACTCGGGGGACTGGTTCAACCAGATCCGGTGGGACTGCACCCGCGGCAACGGGTTCGGCGCCGGGCTGCCGCCGGCGGCCGACAACCAGGACAAGTGGCCGTACGCCCGGCCGTTGCTGGCCGATCCCGCGCTGGTCCCCGACTGCGCGGCGATCGACACCACCGACGCCCGCTACGCCGAACTGCTGCGGATCCGGGCCTCCTCGCCGGTCTTCGGGCTGACCACCGCGGAGCAGGTGCAGCGTCGGGTGGCGTTCCCCCTGTCCGGTCCCGGCGAGACGCCCGGCGTGCTCACCATGACGCTCGACGGACGCGGTCTCGACGAGCGGTGGACGTCGGTGACGGTGGTCTTCAACGGGACCCCGGAGACGGCGACGCAGCGGGTGTCGGGGCTGCGCGGGGCGGACGTGTCGCTGCACCCGGTGCTGCGCACGTCGGCGGACCCGGTGCTGCGGACCGCGTCGTTCGACCGGGCGACCGGCACGTTCACGGTGCCCGCCCGCAGCGTGGCGGTCTTCGTCCAGCGCTGACGCACGACGGGGCCGGCCCCCTTCCGCGGTGCGGAAGGGGGCCGGCTCTGCTTGCGTCTCCAGCGGGACCGGGTCGGACGCCCGTTCCCGACCGGGGTCAGCCGAAGCAGTTGTCGATCTCGTCCGGGATGCCGAGGCAGTTGGTCGGGTCGTTCGCCTTGATCGCGGACTTGTCGTCGACGTTCACCTCGCCGAAGAAGCTGAACACGCCACCCGGCTCGAAGGTAGAGCGGTTGTGCGACACCTTCGTGTTGTACAGGTCGACCCTGCCGAGGACGTTGAAGATCCCGCCGCCGGAGATGCCGGCCCAGTTGCCGGAGATCTCGCTGTCCCGGAAGGTGACCGCGGCGAGGGCGTTGAACACCCCGCCGCCGAAGAGGCCGGCCTTGTTGTCGTTGACCGCGCTCTTCTCCACGTTGGCGATCGCGCCGAGCGCCAGGGCCATGCCGCCGCCGACGCCGAGCGTGTCGTTGTCGGCGATCTTGACCTCCTTCAGGTCGAGGTTGCTCCGGAGAGCCGCCGCGACGCCGCCACCGGCGAGGCCGGCCGTGTTGTCGGTGATCTTCGACTGCTTGACGGTGGTGTCGCCGCCGATGTCGAGCAGGCCGCCGCCGAAGCCGACCACCTCGTTGCTGGTGATCTCGGTCTTCTCGACCCACACCGTGCCCGCCTCGATGTCGGGCCGGAAGATGAACTCGGCGCCGTTGGCGATGCCGCCACCGCCGATCACGGCGTCGTTGTTCTTCACCGTCGACTCGGCCACCTTCAGGATGCCGGCGTTGAAGATGCCCCCGCCGTAGAAGAAGGCGTGGTTGTCGGCGACCGTGGTGTGGAAGAGGCTGGTCTTGCCGAAGTTGGCGATGCCGCCTCCGACGCCACCGGCCTGGTTGTGCTCGATGTACGTCTTCTCGAACTCGGCGGTGCCGCCCTCCTGCACCAGCACGCCGGCGCCGTCGTTGACGTTCCGCTCCAGCAGGAGGGACGCGCTCGGCTGGCTCTTGAGCTTCGCCGCCTGCGCGGTGTCGAGCGCCGCGCCCTTCGGCTCGGCCTGCAGCAGCGGCAGGTACGGCTTGCCGGCCTTGGCGGCCTCGCCCGCCTCGGCGGAGTTCGAGAACCGCGACCACACGGCCGCCGGCGTGTCGCCGAGGGTCTCGAGTTCGAGGGTCTTCCCGCCCTTGATCGTGAGGCCCTCGACCTTCAGGTGACCGCCCCGACCGACGTTGAGGATCCGGAAGTAGTCGGCCTGCGAGTCACGGACGATCTTGGTGTCGTGACCCTTGAGCGTGATGCGCTCCTTGATCACCGGCAGACCGTTGCCGTGCTCGTCGGTGCGGGTCAGCGTGTAGGTGCAGTTCTTCGCGAGCTCCAGCACGCCGCCGTGGTTGTTGTTGGCGAAGATGATCGCCTGGATCAGCTTGTCGGAGTCGCAGGGCACCTCCTTCCCGCGGTCCTTGTCGTACCCCTTGTGGTCGCGCTTGTCCTCACGGTCCTTGCCGTGGTCCTTCTCCTTCGAGCGGTCCTCGTCGGCGGCCCGCTCGCCGTCCTTCGTGACCTGGGCCGTCGACCACGCCAGATCCTTGACGCCGACGGCGCCGGCGCCGCTTGCGATGCCGACGGCCGCGATGCTGACCACGCCGGTCAAACCGGCGACGCCGCTGGCGAGCCAGAGCTTGCGCCGCCGCTTCGGCGTCGCCCCCGGCCCGGCGGCGGTGTTCTTAGCTAGGTAGTTGGACATCGGAGCTCTCTGCCCTCTCCTCGTACCAGACGGGGCCGCGACGCCACAGGCGAGCGTCCCCTACTACAAATCGGTTGTAGCTCCCAGAAGCACCGTATGAGAATCTTCCTCGCCTCGGGTGCGTATCCGAAATAACCCCGCATTCGGTACGGGTGCGGATGAGGAGGGCCGGACGGCCCGGCACGGGTCCATCGGCTCAGGGGCGCCGGTATGCGCCGCAGTGACGGCCAGGGGACGCAGCCGGCGCAGACGAGGCGGATCGGCGCGGGACGGGCCAGTCGGGACGAGCGCGGACGGCGAGGGCTCCTCCGCAGCCGCCGTCGCGGTGCGGAGGAGCCCCCTTCTATGTGGTGTCGCACTCGGGTTGATCAGCCGAAGCAGTTGTCCGGGACGACCGGGCTGCCCACGCAGTTCGTGGGCCGGTTGTCCTTGACGGCCGACTTCTTGTCGATGTCGACGCCGTCGTTGGTGGTGTAGACGCCGCCGGGCGGATCGGCGGACATGTTGTGGACGACCTTCGTGCCGACCAGCTTGACGGCGCCGCCCACGTTGTAGATGCCGCCGGCCACGGCGCCCGGGCCGGTCGCCCGGTTCGCCACGATCTCGCTGTCCCGCAGAGTGACGAACCCGATGAAGTTGCCGAGGCCGCCGCCGCTCTGCCGCGACTCGTTCTCCTTGACGACGCTGCGCTCGATCACGGCGGTCGACTGCTGGACGCCGATGCCGCCGGCCATCCCCTCGGTGAAGTTGCCGGCCACGACGACCTGCTCCAGGTGCAGTTTGCTGCCGGCCTCGACGAAGATGCCGCCGCCGTAGTCGGTGCCGGTGTTGCCGGTGACCTGGCTCTGGGTCAGCGTCGTGGTGCCCTGGCGGTCGTACAGGCCGCCGCCGACGCGGGCCCGGTTGTGCTCGACGGTGGTCTTCCACACCCAGACGGTGCCGCCCTCGCCCGTGAACCCGTTGGGCGCGGAGCCGTTGGAGATGCCGCCGCCCGCCAGGCCGGCGCTGTTGGACCCGATCTTCGAATCCTCGATGCGCAGGACGCCGGCGTTGAAGACGCCGCCGCCGAAGCCGGCGGCGCTGTTGCGCTCGACCGACGACGTGCGGAGGTTGGTGGTGCCGTAGTTGGCGATGCCGCCGCCGCTCGCCCCGGCCTGGTTCTGCACGATCGCGCTGTGCTCGATGTCGGCCTTGCCGCCGCGCTGCACCAGGATGCCGGCTCCGTCGCTGTACGCGTGGCCGGTGGCCAGCTGGACGGTGCCGGCGCCGGCCGGAGCGGCCGTTTCCGGAGCGGTGGTCGCCGCGCCCCTCGTCGCCGGCTTCGCGGGGGCTGCCGTCGCGGTCCCGGGTTCCGCGGTCGCGGCGCCCGGTGCCGTCATCGGTTGCGGGACCAGGTCGGGGGCGGTCTGACCACCCTTGACGGTCACGTCCTTCAGGGTCAGGTGGCCGTTCCGGCCCACGTTGAGGATCCGGAAGTACTCGGCGGTGGCCGCCCGCACGATCCTGGTGTCGTCGCCCTTGAGGACGATGTCGTTCTTGATCACGGGAAGACCGTTCCCGTGCTCGTGGCGCGTCAGCTCGTACGTGCAGTGCCGGGCCAGGTTGAGGATCGCGCCGTCCTTCTCGTTCGCGAACGTGATCGCCTGGATCAGCTTGTCGGTGTCGCAGGGCACGTCCTTGACCCGACCGTCGTGCTTGCGGCTCTCGCCCTTCCCGCTCCAGTCGCCGCCGGACCACTCGTCCGTGTCGACCTTCTTCCCGCCGGTCTCGTCGGCCTTCCCGCCGTCGTCGGCCTTGCCCGCGTCGCTGACGTTCTGCTTCGGGGTCGACGCCTGCGCGTCCGAGACCCGGTCCGCTTCGCCGGACTTGTCGTTCCGGGCCGCGATGCCACCGAGGGCGGCCAGGCCGACCACGCCGGTCAGGCCGGCGACGCCGGCGGCCACCCAGAGTTTCCGTCGTCCTGATCTCGGCGGGGGTGCCGGGGCGGCCCCGCCGTCGGGAGTCGTTACGTCATTGGACATCAGAGCGTTCCGCCCTTTCCTGCTACCAGACGGGGTCGCACCGGTCGAAGGCGGTGCGACCTGCTACAAATCGGTTGCAGCCCCTGATGGCCACCGTATGAGAAGGATCCTCGCGACGAGGACTTATCTGAAAAAACCCCGCATTAACCTCACATCGGGCGTCGGGCGGGCAGGCCGCAACGGCCGGACAGGAACCACCCCGACCAGCACGAACACGGACGGGCCCCGCGGCCGGGCACGGGACGTCGCAACGTCACCGGCCGGCGGCGGGGCCCGCCCCGGTCGTACCTGTTGATCAGCTCGGCAGGCGCGGACCCGCCTCCCGCTGCGCGGCCAGCCAGGTCTCCACCTCGTCCGCGGTACGCGGAAGCCCGGCCGAGAGGTTCACCGCGCCGGACGCGGTGACCAGGACGTCGTCCTCGATACGGATGCCGATGCCGCGAAGCTCCTCGGGCACCAGCTCGTCCTCGGGCTGGAAGTAGAGCCCGGGCTCGACGGTGAGCACGTAGCCCTCGCCGAGGGTGCCCTCGCGGTACGTCTCCTTGCGGGCGTTCGCGCAGTCGTGCACGTCGATGCCGAGCATGTGCCCGAAGCCGTGCAGGGTCCAGCGCCGGTAGACGGTCGACTTCTCGTCCATCGCCTCGTCGACGCTGACCGGCAGCAGGCCCAGGTCGGCCAGGCCCTCGGCGAGCACCCGCATGCAGGTCAGGTGGACGTCGCGGAACTTCACCCCCGGCTTGATGAAGTCCATGCCGGCCTGCTGGGAGGCGTACACGATGTCGTACACCTGCCGCTGGAGCGCGGTGAAGCGGCCGTTGACCGGCAGCACCCGGGTCACGTCGGCGGTGTAGAGGTTGCGGTTCTCCACGCCCATGTCCATGAGCAGCAGGTCACCCGGCCGGGTGGTGCCGTGGTTGTGCACCCAGTGCAGGATCGTGGCGTGCTCGCTGGCGCCGACGATCGAGCCGTACCCCACGTCGTTGCCGTCGTGCCGGGCCCGCAGCGCGAAGATCCCCTCCAGCAGCCGCTCGGAGACGCCCCGGTCGGCCGGCAGCGCCCGCGCCACGTCCTCGAAGCCGCGCACGGTCGCGTCGATGGCGTCCTGGAGCTGGGCGATCTCCCACTCGTCCTTGACCAGCTTCAGCTCCGAGATGGCGATCGCCAGCTCCCGGTCGCGGGCCGGCTGGCCCTCGGCGCGCGGGCCGTCGTACGGGCGCACGGCGGCGTCCACCCGCGGGTCGAAGCCGCGCAGCACCCGCGTACGCCCCGGCGCCAGGTCGGCCAGGGCCGCGTCCAGGTCGGTGAGGTCCGCCGTCGGCAGGCCCAGCTCGGTCGACTTCTCACCGAGCGTGGGTCGCCGGCCGACCCAGAGCTCGCCGTGCCGGCTGCGGAAGAACTCGTCGGTCTGCCGGGACGAGCGGGGCCGCATGTACAGCGTCGCGTCGTGCCCGGAGCCGTTCGGCCGCATGACCAGCACGCTGTCCGGTTCCAGATCGCCCGTCAGGTAGGCGAAGTCGCTGCCGGGCCGGAACGGGTAGGCCGTGTCGTTGGCCCGGACCTTCTCGTTGCCGGTGGGGATCACCAGCGTCTCGCCGGGGAAGGCCGCCGAGAGGGCCGCCCGGCGCTTGGCGTAGTTGGGTACCTCGGGGCGGGGGGTCACCGGCAGCTCGGTGTCCCGCCAGCCCTCCCGCATGAAGGACAGGAACGCCTCCGGGAAGTCCGGATCGTGTGATTCCGTACCGTCGGTCGGCCTGCCGTTGGCACGCTCCTCGGTCATGCTCCGCTCCCTCTCGCGTCGTTGCTGGTGCCGACGGTACTCGCCGCCCCGCGCCCGCCGGTGCCCCCGGGAGCCCGGATCCGGATCGCCGGACGGCCGCGACGGCCGTTCGTCGCCCGTGAAAAGATGACGACCATGTGCGGACTCCTGGCCTTCTTCAGCGCGCGCGGTGACGCCGGCGCGCACCGCGACCACATCGCCGGCGCGTTGGAATGCCTGCACCACCGCGGTCCCGACGAGACGGGGGTCGAACTCGTGGGGGACGCGTCCGGCCGGTACGCGGACGCGGTGTTCGCGCACAAGCGCCTGGCGATCATCGACGTGGCCTCGAGCCACGAGCCGCTGCCCTACGCGGGCGGCCGCTATTTGCTGACCTTCAACGGCGAGATCTACAACTACATCGAGCTGCGGGACGAGCTCATCCGGGACTACGGCGCGCAGTTCGCCACCGCCGGCGACGGCGAGGTGATCGTGGCCGGCTACCACTACTGGGGCGAGCAGGTGCTCACCCGGCTGCGGGGCATGTTCGCCTTCGTCATCTGGGACCGGCAGGAGCGGCGGGCGTTCGGCGCCCGCGACTACTTCGGGATCAAGCCCCTGCACTACCTGGAGACGCAGGACGGGCTCTACCTCGCCTCGGAGAAGAAGGCGCTGCTGCCCTTCGCGCACTCCAACTACGCCGGTGACGCGGGCATCGACACCGCCAACCTCAGCCACTACCTCACGTTGCAGTACGTCCCGGAGCCCGGCACCCTGCACAAGGGGATCAACCGGATCGGCTCGGGGGAGTACCTCACCTGGACGCCCGGCGGGCGGATCGAGGTGCGCCGCTGGTACCGGCCGGTGTTCCGGCCCAGCCCGGTGGACGACGAGCAGCGCCTCTACCACGAGATCCGGGAGACGCTGCGGGAGAGCGTCCGGATGCACATGCGCTCGGACGTCCCGGTCGGCTCGTTCCTCTCCAGCGGCATCGACTCGACGGCCGTGGTGGCGCTGGCGCGGGAGTTCAACCCGAACATCCTCACCTTCACCGTCGGCTACGACGTGCCCGGCTACTCGGAGATCGACGTCGCCCAGGAGTCGGCCCGGCACCTCGACGTCACCACCATCCCGACCAAGATCGGGCCGCAGGACATGATGGAGGCGCTGCCGAAGATCGTCTGGCACCTCGACGACCCGGTCGCCGACCCGGCGCTGGTGCCGCTGTACTTCGTGGCGAAGAAGGCCGCCGAGCACGTCACCGTGGTGCTCTCCGGCGAGGGCGCGGACGAGTTCTTCGGCGGCTACACCATCTACCGCGAGCCGCTGTCGTTGAGCACCGTCAACGGGCTGCCCAGCGGCGTCCAGAAGGGCCTGCGGGCGGTCTCCAAGGCCATCCCGCAGGGCGTGAAGGGCAAGAGCTTCCTCGAACGCGGCACCACCCCCATCGAGCAGCGCTACTACGGCAACGCCCGGATGTTCACCGAGGAGGAGAAGCAGCACCTGCTGCGGCGGTACGACCCCTCGGTGCGCTACACCGACGTCACCGCGCCGATCTACGCCGAGTGCGCGGAGCTGGACGACGTCACCAAGATGCAGTACGTCGACCTCTACACCTGGCTGCGCGGCGACATCCTCGTGAAGGCCGACCGCATCTCGATGGCCCACTCGCTGGAGGTGCGGGTGCCGTTCCTCGACCGGGAGGTCTTCGACGTGGCCGCGAAGATCCCGGTCGACCTGAAGCTCCCGCCGCGCTCCGACGCCACCAAGTACGCCATGCGCCAGGCGTTGCAGGGCGTGGTGCCGCCGGCGATCGTCAACCGCCGGAAGCTGGGCTTCCCGACCCCGACCCGGGTCTGGCTGCGCGGCGAGATGTACGAGTGGGCGCGGCACGTGCTGGCCACCTCGGGCGCCGGTGACCTGCTCGACCTGTCGTACGCGCTGCGCCTGCTCGAGGAGCACAAGCGGGAGGAGGCGGACCACTCCCGCAAGGTGTGGACCGTGCTGATCTTCTGCGTCTGGCACGCCATCTTCGTGGCCAAGACCCTCGACCCGGGCATCCAGCGCAACCAGTCGGCCCTGCTCACGAAGCCGGTCGTCGGCTCGATGGTCCGCTGACCGAGGTCGCGGGCGGCGTCCCGTCGGTCAGGAGGTCCGGGGTCCGCTGACGGCGGTCGCGGGCCCCGGCGTCCCGTCGGTCAGGAGGTTCGCGGCACCGGACGGCCTCCGGCCACGCGAACCTCCTGACCACCGCGCGGCCCCCGGACCCGACCTTCGCCGGGTCCGGGGACAGGGTCAGCGGCGGGCGCAGGTGATGGTGGGTAGGGCGTTCGTGCCGTTGGCGAGGAAGCCGAACGTCGTGGTGCCCTCCGGTGGGACCGTGCCGTTCCAGGAGACGTTCGTGGCCGTCACCGACGACCCGGACGTGGTCTGGGTGGCGTTCCAGATCTGACTGATGGACTGCCCGCCCGGCCAGGTCCAGCTCGCCGTCCAGCCGGCGAACGGGGTGCTGCCGTGGTTCATGATCTCCACCTCGGCCTGGAAGCCACCCTGCCAGGCGTTGACCACCCGGTAGACGGCCATGCAGTCACCGGTGTGCGGCGGCGGCGTGGTCGGGTCCGGCGGGGGAGTGGTCGGGTCGGGCGGGACCGTGCCATCCGGTCCGACCCCGGTCACCTCGCCGTTACCGCCGTCGAACACCACGTCGGAGCAGCCGAAGAAGTTCTCCTGGCTGTCCGAGCGGACCCAGCGCGAGTAGATGATGTGCCGGCCGCTCTTGCCCGACGGCAGGGTGCCGTTGAAGTAGTAGTGCCCGTCGTTGGTGCCGACCGCACCGCGCTGCGGCGGGTTGGTCACCGTGAGGAAGGGCTGCTCCTCCAGGTCGCTCCAGGCCAGCGGCCGGGTCGGGCTCCAGCTGTCCTTGGTGACGTAGAAGTAGAACGTGCCCGGGTGGTGGGCCCAGTTGCTGTACCGGAACTCCATCTGCGCGCCGGCGGTCAGGTGGGTCACCGGCCAGTCGGTACGGGCCAGGTTGTAGCCGGTGAAGCCGGGGTTGCCGCCGCTGCACAGCTGCCCGTCGGGGATGAAGCCGACGGTGCGGCCGCCGGCGTCGGACCGGAGCACGCTGAACCAGTTGTAGAGCGAGTTGGCGCCGCTCTGCGCCACCGCGGCGGCGCAGGCGGGGTTGTTGGGCCGGATCTCGCCGGTGGCGGTGAGGCCGTCCCTCCAGCACAGGAACGTCCGGCTGCCCGGGGTCATCGCGGCGCCGTGCGCGACGGCCGGATCCGGGCGGCTGACCAGGGCGACGGCCCCCACCAGGAGGGTCGCGGCCGCGGTGAGCAACGCGGCCGTACGGGAACGTTTCACGAAGGTCTCCTGACTCGCGGGGCGCACGCCCTGCCGGCCGGCCCCGCTCCTGGATCGCGGCGGCGTGCCCTGCGGGCCGCCCCAGGACACGAGGTGGCCCGACCGCCCCGCTGACGACGTGCGGAAACGACGGTCGCGGCGCGCCGCCCGAAGGGCGAGCGCCGCCCGCGGCCCGCCTCGCGGGCCGGTGCCCTCGCGTGACAAGAAACCCGGCAGCCGGTGGCGTGGCAGCCCCCACGCCTCCCGGCACGGGTCATCCCATCACGCCGCGCCGCCCGGGCGCAATAGTCGTTCCTCGATGCGCGGAACGGTCCTCAGAGGAGCTTCTCCAGGGTGATCGGCAGCTCGTACTGCCGGCGGCCGGTGGCGTGGTGGACGGCGTTGGCGATGGCGGCCGCGGCGCCCACCACGCCGATCTCACCGACCCCCTTGATCCCGATCGGGTTCACCACGTCGTCGCGCACCTCGACGGTGTCGACCACGACGTCCGGGGCGTCGGCGTTGACCGGCACCAGGTAGTCGGCGAGGCTCGCGTTCGCCCAGCGGCCCAGCCGCGGGTCCATCCGGGTGGCCTCCATGAGGGCCTGGCCGAGCCCCCAGAGCATGCCGCCCATGAGCTGGCTGTGCGCGGTCTTGCGGTTGAGCACCCGCCCCGGGGCGAACACACCGACCATCCGCCGGACCCGGACGACACCCAGGTCGGCGTCCACGGCCACCTCGGCCATCTGCGCGCCGAAGGTGTGCACGCCGTACCCGGCGTCCTGCGGCGGCGGGTTCCACGTGCCGAGCACCTCCACGTCCGGGGTCATGGTGCGGTGCAGCAGGTCGGCGTACGTCTCACCGACGTCCGGGCGGTCGCACAGCACCATCTTCCCGTCGCGGACCTCCACCCGCGCCGGGTCGGCGCCGCGCAGCGGCGAGTGGTCGTCGGCCACCGCCCGCCGGATCAGTTCGTCGCGCAGCTGGCACGCCGCGAGGTGTACGGCGGAGCCGACGGCGCTCGTGCCGGCCGAGCCCACCGCGGCGGTGATGTTCGGCAGGTCGCTGCTGCCGCCCACGAACCGCACCCGCTCCACCGGAAGGCCCAGCGCGTCCGCGGCGACCTGCGTCATCGCGGTGAAGACCCCGGTGCCGAACTCGGAGACGCCGGCCTCGACGACCGCCGTGCCGTCGTTGTAGATGCGGGCCCGGGCCCGCTGCGGGTTCACCGGCTGCGTCACCGGGTAGAGGGCGCTGGCCAGGCCGGTGCCGATGAGCCACTGGCCCTCGCGCCGCGACCGGGGCCGCGGGTCGCGCTCGTGCCAGCCGAACAGCTCGGCCGCCCGCTCGTAGCACTCCCGCAGGCCGCTGCTCGACCAGGGGTGGTCGCTCTCCGGGTCGGTCTCCGAGTAGTTGCGCATCCGCAGGTCGAGGGGGTCGACGCCGATGCGCTCGGCCAGCTCGTCCATGGCGCACTCCAGGGCGAACATCCCGCTCGCCTCGCCGGGGGCGCGCATGAACGTGGGCGTGATCGTGTTGCCCCGGACCAGGTGGTAGACGCCCTCGTAGTTCGGGCTCGTGTACGCCACCGACGCGCTCTGCAGCGAGGGCTCCGCCCAGTCGTCGAAGGGCGAGGTGAGGGAGATCTTGTGGTGGCGCAGCGCGGTGATCCGGCCGTCGGCGCGGGCGCCGATGGTGATGCGCTGCTCCTGCTCCTCCCGGTGCCCGCACGAGGTGAACATCTGCTCCCGTGTGAGCACCAGCCGCACCGGGCGGCCCACGTGCCGGGCGGCGAGGGCGGCCAGCGCCGGGTGGTGCCAGACCATCGCCTTCGAGCCGAAGCTGCCGCCGACGGCGTGACTCACCACGCGGATCGAGATCGGCGGCAGCCCCAGCAGCTCGGCCACGGTGAACTGGACGGCGCTCGGGCCCTGCGTCGAGTCGTAGATGGTCAGCCGGTCGGCGTCCTCCCAGACGGCGGTGCTGGCTCCCGGCTCGATCGGGTTGTGGTGGTTGGGCGCGAACCGGTAGCTGGCCTCCACGCGGACGTCCGCCTCGGCGAGGGCCTTCTCCACGTCGCCCCGGGACGCCTGCCCGGGCAGCAGGCCCCCGAAGATCCGCTCCGGCACGTACGCGCGGTCGCGGCCCTGGTCGAGCAGGGTGGTGGCCGGCGCCGGCTCGTACGCGACCCGGATCAGGGTGCCGGCGTGGTCGGCGCGCTCGATCGTGTCGGCCACGACGACGGCGATCGGCTGTCCCGCGTAGTGGACGTTCTCGTCCTGGAGGGGGAAGAACGTCTGGCCGGGCGCGGCCAGCCCGGCCAGTGACGGCAGCAGCCGCGGCACGGTGGCGACCCGGCCCAGGTTGCGGTGGGTGAGCACGGCCAGGACGCCCTCGGCCCGCTCCGCCTCGCTGGTGTCGATGTCGGTGATCCGGCCGTTGGCGATCTTCGCGTTCACCAGCACGGCGTGGGTCAGGTTGGTCACCGGGACCTCGGCCGAGTAGCGCGACTCGCCGCGCACCTTGAAGCGGCCGTCCACCCGGTTGAGGGTCGCGCCGATCGCCGGGCTCATGCCGCCGCCTCCCGTTCGGCCAGCTCCGTGAGCGCGCGGACGATCGTCCGCCGGGCCAGCTCGATCTTGAACTCGTTCATCCCGTGCGACACGGCCGGCTCCAGCTCGACCTCCGCGGCGCGCCGGTACGAGTCGGCCGTCGCGGGCGCCCCGTCGAGCACCTGTTCGGCCGCCCGGGCCCGCCACGGTTTGGTGGCCACCCCACCGAGCGCCAGCCGGATCTCCGCGATGCGGCCGGCGACGACGGACATGGCCGCGGCGACCGCGACGAGCGCGAACTCGTACGACTCCCGGTCGCGGATCTTGACGTACCGGGAGCGGGCGGCGACGGGCAGGGCGGGCAGGTCGATGCTGGTCACCAGCTCGCCGTGGGTCAGGGGGTGCTCCCGTTCGGGCGTACGGTCCGGGAGGAGGAAGAAGTCGTCGATCGGGATGCTGCGCGGGCCGGCCGGGCCCTCGGTCCGCACGACCGCGTCGAGGGCGACGAGCGCCACCGCCAGGTCGGACGGGTGGGTGGCGATGCAGCGGTCGCTGGTGCCGAGCACCGCGTGCCCCCGGTTCACCCCGTCGAGGGCGCCGCAGCCCGTGCCGGGCGCGCGCTTGTTGCAGGGTGCCTCGGTGTCGCGGAAGTAGCTGCACCGGACGCGCTGCATGAGGTTGCCGGCGACGGTGGCCATGTTGCGCAGCTGCGGGGACGCGCCGAGCAGCAACGCCTCGGACACCACCGGGTAGCGCTCGCGCACCGCCGGGTGCGCGGCCACGTCGCTCATCCGGGCCAGCCCCCCGAGCCGCAGCCCCCCGTCGGGCAGCTCCTCGATCCCGTTCAGCGGCAGGTCGTTGATGTCGACGAGGCGCGCCGGCTGCTCGACGTAGATGCGCAGCAGGTCGATCTGGGTGGTGCCGCCGGCCAGGAAGGTGCTCTCCGGGTCGGCGGTGACCGTGCCGATGGCGGTGCCGACGTCGGCCACCCGGGAGTAGCTAACGGGCCGCACGGCCGGCCTCCTGCTCGTCGCGCACGCGGCGGATCGCCGAGCGGATGTGCGGGTACGCGGCGCAGCGGCAGAGATTGCCGCTCATCCACTCCCGGATCTCGTCGTCGTCGCCGGCGTGCCCCTCGTCGAGCAGCGCCACCGCGGACATGATCTGGCCGGGTGTGCAGTAGCCGCACTGGAACGCGTCGGCGTCCAGGAACGCCTGCTGCATGGGGTGCAGGGTGTCCCCCTCGGAGAGTCCCTCGATGGTGGTCACCTCACGGTTCTCGCAGCTGATGGCGAGCGTGAGGCAGGCCAGCACCCGCCGCCGGTCGACCCAGACCGTGCAGGCTCCGCAGGCGCCCTGGTTGCAGCCCTTCTTCGTGCCGTGCAGGTCCAGCCGGTCCCGCAGCGCGTCGAGCAGGCTGACGCGGGGCTCGACGAACATCCGGCGCACCTCGCCGTTCACCCGCAGGCGGACCTCCACCTCGCCGGGCCCCCGGACCACCGCGCTGTCCGGCGCCGGCGCGGTCCGGGTCGCCTGGTACGACTTCACCAACTCGCACCCCCTCGGTTCCGGCCCGACCATATATTCCCGATGAGCGCGATTCGTGACGGTTGGCCGGACTCGACCCGTCCGGCGGGATCCCGGCGAGGGGCCGGGTGGGAGGGCGGGACACGTGCGGGACGTCGTCGACGAGCTGCACCGCCACTGGCGGGCGGGTGAGCCGGTGGCGGTGGCGACGGTCGTGGACACCTGGCGGTCGGCGCCCCAACCACCCGGCGCGGCGATGCTCGTCGCCGCCGACGGCACGGTCACCGGCAGCGTCTCCGGCGGCTGCGTCGAGGCCGACCTCTACGAGCGGGCGCGCCAGGTGCTCGCGGGTGGGGTCCCCGAACTGGTCCGCTACGGCATCAGTGACGACGACGCGTACGCCGTCGGCCTGACCTGCGGCGGCGTGCTCGACGTCTTCGTCGAGCGGGTCGACGCCGACGGCTTCCCGCAGCTCGACCTGGTCGTCGACGCGCGCCGCGGCGGCCGGCCGGTGGCCGTGGTCACCTGCGTGGCGGCGGACGCGGGACAGCCGCCGGGCACGGCCGCTCGCGCCGACCCGGCCGGGCGGCTGGGCCGGCGGCTGGTGCTCACCGAGGGGCGCGTGGTCGGGTCGCTCGGCAGCGACCGCCTGGACGCGGCGGCCGCCGACGACGCGCTCGGCCTGCTCGCCGCCGGCCGCAGCGGGATCCTCCGGTACGGCTACGACGGGCAGCGCCGCGGCAGCGGCGTCAGCCTCTTCGTGGCGGCGTACGCCACGCCGCCGCGGATGATCGTGTTCGGCGCCATCGACTTCGCCGCCGCGGTGGCGCGGATCGGCGCGTTCCTCGGCTACCGCGTGACCGTCTGCGACGCGCGGCCGGTGTTCGCCACCGCCCGGCGGTTCCCGGAGGCGGACGAGGTGGTCGTGGAATGGCCGCACCGCTACCTCGCGCGGGAACTGGAGGCGGGACGGGTCGACGCCCGCACGGTGGTCTGCGTGCTGACCCACGACCCGCGTTTCGACGTGCCGGTGCTCGACCTCGCGCTGCGGCAGCGGCTCGCGTACGTCGGGGCCATGGGCTCCCGGCGCACCCACGACGAACGCCGCAAGCGGCTGCGCGAGGCGGGGGTGACACCGGAGCAGCTCGCCCGGCTCGCCGCACCGATCGGGCTGGACCTCGGCGGGCGTACGCCCGAGGAGACCGCGGTGAGCGTGGCCGCGCAGATCGTGGCGGGCCGCTGGGGCGGCACGGGCCGACCGCTGGCCGAGCTGGCCGGCCCGATCCACCACGCCGGCTGAACGCCACCCGCGCCGGCGGCGGCAGTGGGCGCGCGGTTCCGGGGCGTGGCCGCACGGTGGACGGGGCGCGCGCCGGGGCCCGCGGCGGCCCCAGGGTCAGACGACCGTGCCGGCCGGGTAGCGCTCGGCGAGGTGCTCCCGGCCCGGCGGCGGCTCGTACGGCTCGGGCCAGAACTCGGTGACGACGCTGACCCGGCCGTCGTCGTCGAGGTCGAAGAAGCTCACCGCCGGCACGTGCTCGCCGTCGACGGCGCAGGTGACCCAGCTGGCCGCGCGCCGGCCGTCGCCGACCACCCGCGTCACCGAGATGTGCCAGTCGCCCGGGTACTCCCGGTTGAACCGGAGGAAGGCGTCGCGGCCCCGGATCCGCTCCCGGGTCTGCGGCAGGTGGTAGACGATGTCGTCGGCGAGCAGCCCGGCGAACCGTTCCCAGTCCCGGGCCTCGCAGGCGTCCCAGTACGCGAATACCGTGTCTTCGGCAGTTGTCACGCCGCGCACTGTGCCAGCCTGGTGCGACACGATTTCCCCGTACGGGGACGCCCCGCCGGCGGGCGACGAGGAGAGGACCGGGATGGGATACGCGGTGGTGCTCGGGGAGGCGCTGGTCGACCTGCTCGAGACCGAGTACGACGGCACGCCGGCCTACCGGCAGGCGATCGGCGGGGGACCGCTGAACGTGGCCGTCGGGGTGGCGCGGCTCGGTGGCGAGGTGCAGTTCGTCGGCTCCCTCGGTGACGACGTGCTGGCCAGCCGGATCCGTGACTTCCTCACCGGTGTCGGCGTCGGCCTCGACGGTGCGGTCACGGCGCCGGTGCCGACCGCGCTCGCCGTGGTGTCCTACGCCGGCGCGGAACCCGACTTCCGCTTCTACGGCGAGCCGCCCTCGTACGGCCTGCTCACCGCCGACGATCTCGACGTCGGGGTGATCGAGGGCGCCGACGTGCTCTACTGCGGCTCGGTGGTGCTGCTCCGCCCGACGGTGCTGGCCGCGGCGCGCCGGGCGTGGTCGCTCGCCGCCGGCCTGCGGGTCTTCGACCCGAACGTCCGCCCGCGCCTGCTGGACGGGCCGGCCGCGCTGGCCGGGCTTCGCGAGGTGGTGGCCGAGTTCGCCGCCGGCGCCCACGTGGTGAAGCTCAGCTCCGCCGACGCCGAACTGCTCTATCCCGGCGAGCCCGTCGAGGGCGTGGCCGCGTACCTGCGCGAACTCGGGGCGGCCACGGTGGTGGTGACGCTCGGTGCGGACGGGGCGGTCCTGGCCGCCGCCGACGCCGACCCGGTGCGGGTGCCGGCCCCGAAGGTCAACCCCGTGGACACGACGGGCGCCGGGGACTCGGTCATGGCGGCGCTCATCGCCGACCTGCTGGTCGCCGGTGAACCGGGCGAGCCGGCGGGCTGGATCGAGCGGGTGGCGTTCGCGCTGCGGGTCGCCGGCCTCGTGTGCGAGTCGCCGGGCGGCGCCACGTCCATGCCCACCCGCGCCGAGGTGCTGGCCCGCTTCGCCGGCTGAGCACGGGCGGGTCAGTCGGTTCCGGTGGGGCGGGTGAGCGCCAGGACGGCGGTGAGGGACAGCGCCACGGCGCCGGCGACCACCGCGGCCATCGGTACGGCGCTGCCGTCCCCGCCGAGGCCCACGAGCGGGGCGGCGAGCGCGCCCACCACCGACTGGATCGTCCCCATGAGCGCCGCGGCGGTGCCGGCGTGGCGGGGGTGCCGGTCGAGTCCGAGTGCCGTGCTGTTCGGTGTCACCATGCCCAGCGACCCGACGAAGACGAACAGGCACGCGGCCACCGCCCACGGGCTCCCGCCCGCCGCACCGGCGAGCAGCCCGGCGGCGGCCACCACGCCCACGACCAGGGTGCGGGTCAGCAGGGTCCGGGTGCCGAACCGGTCGAGCAGCCGCGCGTTCGCCTGCCCGGTGGCGACCAGGGCCAGGGCGTTGAGGCCGAAGATCAGGCTGTAGGCGCCCTCGGAGAGGCCGAACACGTCCTGGAAGACGAAGGACGACCCCGAGATGTAGGCGAACAGGCCGGCGAACGCGAGGCCCTGGGTCAGCGCGTAGCCGACGTAGACGCGGTCGGCGGTGAGCGCGCGCATCGTGCGCAGCGTGTCCCGCAGGCCGCCGCCGCTGCGCCGGTCGGCCGGGAGCGTCTCCGGCAGCCGCCACGCCACCGCCGCGGCGAGGAGCACGCCGATCACCGCGAGCGTGACGAAGACGGCGCGCCACGACCCGAACCGCAGCACGAGGCTGCCCACCCCCGGCGCGGCCACCGGGGCCACGCCGAACACCAGGGTGAGGCGGGAGAAGTACTTGGCCGCGGCCCGCCCGGAGTGCAGGTCGCGGACCACGGCGCGGGCCACCACCACGCCCATCCCGCCGGCGAACCCCTGCGCGAAGCGCGCGGCGGCCAGCGCCGGCGCGTTCGGCGCGACCGCACAGACCAGCGACAGCACGGCGTACGCGGCGACGCCGGCCAGCACGGGGCGCCGCCGTCCCCACCGGTCGCTGAGGGGGCCCGTGACGAGCTGGCCGAGGGCCATCCCGATGAGGCAGGTGGTGAGCGACAGCTGGATCTGCGCCTGGTCGGCCCCGAGGTCCCGGGTCATCTCGGGGAACGCCGGCAGGTACATGTCGAGCGACAGCGGCCCGAACGCGGTGAGCAGGCCGAGCAGCACGAGCAGGCCCGCGCCGCCCCGCCTCGGTTCGGCGGTCGGCGTGCGCCGGTCCGGCGCCGGGCGTACGGATGGTCGCGCGGTCTGCGCCACGGATGGTCTCCCCACGAGCACGATCTCAGCGGGTACCTTAGCTCTGTAGGCAGAGGTATTGCACGGCGATGTGGACGAGGTCATGTCGAGCGAGAGTGTGGCGCGGCTGGGCGCGCTGGTGGGCGACCTGCACCGGCTGCTGCGCCGTTCGGCCGTCCGCCGGGCCCACCGCACCGAGCTGCCCGACGCGCAGGCGGAGCTCATGCTCCTCGTCCGGGCGCACCCGGGCGTGAGCGTCAAGGAGGCCGCGGCGTGCCTGCGGACGGCTCCGAACACCGTGAGCACGCTGGTCCGCGACCTCGTCGACGCCGGGCTGCTCCGGCGCGAGCGGGATCCCGCCGACGGTCGCGTCGCGCGGCTGCACGTCACCGCGGCCGCCCGCGAGCGGATGGCCGACCACGAACGGCACCGCACGGCGCTGCTCGCCGACGCGCTGTCCCGGCTCGACCCGGCCGCCCGCGACGCCGTGACCGCCGCCGTGCCGCACCTGGAGCGACTCACCGCCCTGCTCCGCGAACCCGGGTGACCGGGGGGTCGACGGGCCGGGGCGGCGTCTCAGGTCGCGTCCAGCTCCGCGTAGCCGCGCCGGATCGCGGTCCGCGCCGTACGCGGGCCGAACGGGGCGTCGGCGGCGAGGCGGTCGGGGGCCACCCCGTCGCGGTGCCCGGCCCGGATGAGCGCGGCCAGCTCCGCCAACCGGGCGTGCTGCGCCCGCACGAACCCCGCGTCCACCGGCCTGCCGTGCCCGGGAACCACGACCGTCGCGGGCGTGGTCAGCCGGAGCAGGTCGGCGACCGCGTCCGGCCAGCTCAGCGGGTGGGCGTCGGAGAAGTCGGGCGGCCCGCTCTGCTCGACCAGGTCCCCGGCGACCAGCACGTCGGCGTCCGGCACGTGCACGACGAGGTCGCCGTCGGTGTGCCCCGGTCCCGGATGGCGCAGCAGCACCCGCCGGCCGCCCACGTCCAGCACGGCCTCGGTGCGGACGGAGTGGGTGGGGGCCAGCAGCGCCGTGGCGGCGAGCCCGGGCGCCAGCGCCGGCCAGTGGGCGACCACCTCGGCGTACGCCTCCCGCCGCAGCCGGTCGGGGTGGTCCCGCAGCGCCGCGGTGACCCGCTCGTGGGCGTGGACCGGGCGGGGCGGGTCGGCGGCCAGGACGGCGTTGCCGAAGCAGTGGTCGAAGTGGTGGTGGGTGTTCACGATCGTCCACGGCGCGGCGGTCACCGCCCGGGCGGCGGCCGCCAGCTCGGCGGCCTGCCCGGCGGTGGAGAGCGTGTCCACGAGCAGCGCCGCGCTGTCGCCGACCACCAGCGTGACGTTCACGTCGAGCAGCGGCTCGGTGAGCACGTACACCCGGTCGGTGACCTCGACGAACCGCGGCGTCATGCGGTGGCGGCGCGCTCCACGAAGCGGTGGCGGTCGACGAGCACCCGCTCCACCCGCCCCTCGGCCACGACGTCGTCGCCGTCGGCCACCCGTACCTCGAACAGCAGCCGCCGGCCGTCGACCTTCGCCAGCCGGGCCACGGCCCGGACCGTCCGCCCGATGGAGGTGGGTGCGCGGTGGTCCAGCTCGACCCGGACCCCGACGGTGGTCATGCCGGCCGGCAGGGCCGTCGCGGTGGCGGCGACAGTGGCCGCCTCGGCCAGCGCCAGGACGCGGGGCGTGCCCAGGACCGGCACGTCCCCCGAGCCGATCGCCTGCGCGGTGTCGGCGTCGGTGACGGTCAACTCCACCCGGGCGGTCAGCCCCGGTGTGAACGGGGGATCGGGCTGCTCCTGCATGGCCCACAGCCTAGGTGCTCGACGCCCGGTGGGCCATGTGTCGTCGGTCGATGTCCGGGCCGCCGTTAACCTTGACCGCGATGGCCGTCGTGACTGACCCCCAGCCCCCCGCCCGGACCGACCCGCCGGCACCTCCGGACGGCGGTCGCCGCCGCCTGGCCGCGATGACGATCTGGGGGATCGCGTTCGTGGCCGGTTGGCTCGTCATCGGGCTGCCGACCGACCCGGTGTACGCGTTCATCTGGATCTGGACGGCCACCATCGCCTGGAACTCGTCCCGGCCCTGGCGCAGCCACCTGCGTTTCGGCCGGGACTGGCTGCCGGTGGTGCTCTTCTTCGCCGCGTACAACCTCTCGCGGGGCTTCGCCGACAACGGCGCGACCCCGCACGCCTACGAGCTGGTGGCTGCCGACCGGTTCATGCTCGGGTGGGCGACCGGCGGGCAGGTGCCCACCGTGTGGTTGCAGCAGCACCTCTACCGGCCCGAGGTGCAGTGGTGGGACGTGCTCGTCAGCTGGGTCTACTTCTCGCACTTCGTCGTCACGTTCGCCGCCGCCGCCGTGCTCTGGCTGCGCAACCGGGCGCGCTGGGGCGCGTACATGCGGCGGTGGGGCTTCCTCTGCGCCGCCGGCCTGGCCACCTACTTCCTCTACCCGGCCGCCCCGCCCTGGTGGGCCGCCCAGAACGGGCTCATCGAGGAGGTGGCCCGGATCTCCACGCGGGGGTGGAAGGAGTTCGGCATGCACGGCGCGGGCAACCTGCTCAACGCCGGGCAGATCGCCTCGAACCCGGTCGCCGCCATGCCGTCGCTGCACACCGCGTGGGCCCTCTTCGTGGTGCTGTTCTTCCTGCGGGCCACCCGGCGCCGGTGGTGGCCGCTGCTGCTGGCCTACCCCCTGGCGATGACCTTCACCCTCGTCTACTCCGGCGAGCACTACGTGATCGACGTGCTGGTCGGCTGGGCGTACGTCGGCGTGACCTTCCTGGTGGTCGGCCTCGCCGAACGGTGGTGGGCGGCCCACCGGGCCCGCCGGGCACCGGCGGACGAACCCCCCTCGGCGGCCGGTCGGCCGCTGCCGGCAACCGACGAGCCCGTCGACCAGCCCACGCCCGAGCCGGCCGGGGACCCGACGGCGGTACGCGCCACCGGCTGACCCGGCCGTCGTCGGTCGACGTCGCCGAGACCCGCTGCCGGCGCGCCACCGCTCCGTCCGGCCCGGCGGGCGGCGCGCGTCCGCGCTCAGCCGGCCCGGCGGGCGGCGTGCGTCCGCGCTCAGCCGGCCCGGCGGGCGGCGTGCGTCCGCGCTCAGCCGACCTGGCGGGCGGCGTGCGTCCGCGCGATCAGTTCGGCGGCCAGCCACCACGCCTCGCCGAGGTCGCGCGACTCGGCGGCCGCGCCCGCCCCGCCGGCCGTGTCCACGTGCACGGTGGCCAGCCCGAGCCGCCGCTGGAGCGGGCCCTGCACCACCCGCACGCTCTGGATCCGGGCGTACGGCACGAGGGTGAGCTGCCGGGTGAGCAGCCCGGAGCGTACCGCCACGACCCGTTCGTGCAGGCCCGCGCCGAGCGCGTTCCGCCCGAGGGGGTGCAGCCAGCGTGCCCGGGACGGCGGTGGGGTGAGCCCCACCCCGCTCAGCGGCACCTCGGGCAGCACCTCGGCCACGATCCGCTCGGCGGTGGGCAGGTCGCCGACCGGCAGCAGCCGGTCCGGGCGGTTGCGCTCGTCGCCCTCGCCGACCGAGTAGCCGGCCACCTCCAGTCGCAGCCGCAGCCAGCCCTTCATCCGCCACAGCAGCGGCCAAGTGGCCCGTACGGTCTGCACCCGGTGCAGCGGGACCGTCTGCGCCCGGGTCTCCAGCAGGCCGTTGCGGACGCGTAGCGTGCCGCCGTCGCGGGCCAGCCGGAAGTTCCAGTCGTCGAGCACCCGCCGCACGGGTTGCAGCACCACGCCCGCCATGGCGGTGAGGGTGCTGGCCACCGCGATGAACGACCAGGACCCCTCGGAGAGGAACTGCGCCACCACGAAGGCGACGCCGAACGGCAGCAGGAACGCCTGCGGCGTGAGCAGTTGGCTGACGAGCAGGTCCTCGTTGCGGACCGCGTGCAGCGGCCGGCCGGGCGGCAGCGCCGTGGCCGTCGGTGGCAGCCCGGCCGGGACCGGTGCCGGCCCCGCGGCGGGCGCCTGCGGGGCCACCGGCTGCGCGGCCCGGCCGGCGAGCGCGAGCAGCCGCTCCCGCAGCGCGACCGCGTCGGCCACGCTGAGGTACGCCAGCGGCGCCTCCGTCTTGCCCCCGCCGACCACCTCCAGGCGCAGCTCGGCCAGACCGGTGAGCTGGGCGAGCAGGGGGCGGACCACCTCGACGGCCTGCAACCGCTCCAGCGGGATGGCCCGGGTCCGGCGCCAGAGCAGCCCCTCGTAGACCCGCAGTTCGCGCCCGACCACGTGGTAGCCGGTGTTGTACCAGCTGACGATCGAGAGGACGGTCGCGCCGAGGGCCAGCACGACCACCATGGCGGCGAACCAGCCGAAGCCGACCCGGGACAGCGTCGACCAGGACAGGCCGGCGATCACCACGACCAGCGACTTGGCGCCGTGCAGCGCCGGGCTGAGCGGGTGCAGCCGCTGCCGGGGCTCGCCCGTTTCGCCCGGTGGCGGCAGGCCCGGTGGACCGTACGGCCCGGGCGGGTAGGGCCCGGGAGGGTACGGCCCGGGCGGATGGGCCCCGGGAGCGTGCGGCCCGGGCGGAGCGTAGGCCCCCGGCGGGTAGGCCCCGGGGGCGTACGGCCCGGCCGGGTGGACCCCGGGGGCGTACGGTCCGGGCGGCGGGTAGGACCCGGGAGCGTACGGCCCGGGGCCGGGTGCCTGCGGCCCGGGGCCGTGCGGTGCGGGCGGGTAGGGACCAGGCCCCGCGGCGGGTGGATGCGGCACGGGCTGCGGGGCGCCCGTCTGCGGTGGCGGCGCGGGCGTGTCGCCAGGCGGTGGCCCGGCCGGCGGCACCGGCGGGCGGGTACCCGGCTCGGCCGGGGGGCCGTCGGTCATCGGGCCGGCTCCGCGGTCGCCGGGGACCGGCCGGTCACAGGCCCTCCGCCCGATCCTCGCCGAGCGCGGTGAGCCGGTCGCGCAGCCGGGACGCCTCGGCCGGGCGCAGACCCGGCACCCGGGCGTCGCTGGCCGCCGCGGCGGTGTGCAACTGGACGGTCGCGAGGTCGAACGCGCGCTCCAGCGGCCCGGCGCTCACGTCGACGAACTGCATCCGGGCGTACGGGACGATGGACAGCCGCCGGACCAGCAGCCCGTGGCGGACCAGCAGGTCGTCCTCACGCTCGGCGTACCCCCAGGCGCGCACGGCGCGGACGATCGAGACGGCACGCACGGCACCGGCCAGGAGGACGACGGCGAGGCCCAGCCCGAACAGCCAGTGCCCGCTGAGCGCCCAGCCGATCGCCACCCCGAGGACGACGACCACCAGCACCGCGCCGAGTCGCAGCAGCTCCACCCAGATGAGGTCCCGGGAGATCGGCTGCCAACGGACGGTCTGCGGCCAGGGCTCCAACGGACCGGCCGACGACGGCGGGCCCGCCTGCGGCGGTGACCCGGCCGGTGGGGGCCCGGCCGGTGGGGGCCAGGCCGGTGGGGGCCCGGCCGGCACCCCCGGTCGGCCCTCGAACGGCCCGGGCGTCGCTCCCGGAGCCCCGGACACCAGCGGCGGGCCGGTCGGCGGGGCGGTCTGTTCCGTGGCCGGCGGCGACGGTTGCCCGGCGGCGGACGGCGGCCGGGGGGACTCCGCGGGGCTCACCGGGGCGTTCCGTTTCGCGCGCTCACGCTTCGAGCGTAGGTGATCCGGACAGCGGTGCGACCGCACGCAGGAACCCGCGGGCGTCGAGAAAGTCGCCGAGCGTCTCGCGGTGGACGTCGCACGCCAGCCAGGTCTTGCGCCGGTCGGGGTCGTGCAGCCGGGGATTGTTCCACCGCAGCGCCCAGACCGCCGGTGCCCGGCATCCCTTGGCCGAGCAGATCAGCGGCTCGTCGGCGGGGGAGGGCGTGCTCATCCCGGCAAGTCTAGGGAGAGTGTGAGCGCCGGGCGACCACGGGGGGAGCCGCCCGGCGACGGGTGAATCGTACACACGCCGGGGCCGTTCCTGTCCACCCCGCGTCTGGCGATTCGGTCGGTGCGGACGGCGTGGCGAAAATCGGCTTCTCCCCACCTCGGTACTCAGCCGGGCATGCGAGTCTTGATACGCACCACGCCGCGACAACCGATCATGCTGTGGAGGACCGGTGGCCCAGCCGACCACGCCCGACGCCCCGACGCCGAACGGCGCCGCCCCGCAGACGCCCGCGCCGGTGACCACGCCGGCCGAGGACGCGACCCTCCTGGAACGGGCGCTGTTCGAGATCAAGCGGGTGATCGTCGGGCAGGACCGGATGGTGGAGCGGATGGTCGTCGCGCTCCTCGCGCGCGGCCACTGTCTGCTCGAGGGCGTACCGGGGGTGGCCAAGACCCTGGCGGTGGAGACCCTGGCCAAGGTGGTCGGCGGCAGCTTCGCCCGCGTGCAGTTCACGCCGGACCTGGTGCCCGCCGACATCATGGGCACCCGCATCTACCGGCAGTCCAGCGAGAAGTTCGACGTCGAGCTCGGCCCGGTCTTCGTCAACTTCCTCCTGGCCGACGAGATCAACCGCGCACCGGCCAAGGTGCAGTCGGCGCTGCTCGAGGTGATGAGCGAGCGGCAGGTCTCGATCGGCGGCGAGACCCACCGGGTGCCGGACCCGTTCCTCGTGATGGCCACGCAGAACCCGATCGAGCAGGAGGGCGTCTACCCGCTGCCGGAGGCGCAGCGGGACCGCTTCCTCATGAAGATCGTCGTCGGCTACCCCACCGACGCCGAGGAACGCGAGATCGTCTACCGGATGGGTGTGGCGGCGCCCGAGCCGTCGCCGGTGTTCTCCACGGCCGACCTGGTCGCCCTGCAACGCAAGGCGGACCAGGTGTTCGTGCACAACGCCCTCGTCGACTACGCGGTCCGGCTGGTGCTCGCCACCCGCGCCCCGGCCGAGCACGGCATGCCGGACGTCGCGCAGCTGATCCAGTACGGCGCCAGCCCCCGCGCGTCGCTCGGCCTGGTCCGGGCCACCCGGGCGCTGGCGCTGCTGCGGGGCCGCGACTACGCGCTGCCCCAGGACGTGCAGGACATCGCCCCGGACATCCTGCGGCACCGGCTGGTGCTCAGCTACGACGCGCTCGCCGACGACGTGCCGGCCGACCACGTCGTGCACCGGGTGATGTCGACCATCCCGCTGCCGTCGGTCGCGCCCCGGCAGCAGGCGACACCACCGCCGGTGGCCCCGCCGCCGGGCGCCGGGTGGCCCGGGCAGCTCCCGTGACCTCAGCCACCCCTCGCCCCGCACCCGCCGACCGCTCCGACGCCGTCCTGTCCCGCCTCCAGCTGCTCGTCACCCGGAAGCTGGACGGCCTGCTCCAGGGCGACTACGTGGGGCTGCTCCCCGGCCCCGGCAGCGAGGCGGGGGAGTCGCGCGAGTACCGCCCCGGCGACGACGTACGCCGGATGGACTGGCCGGTGACGGCCCGGACCACCACCCCGCACGTCCGGCGGACGATCGCCGACCGCGAACTGGAGACCTGGCTGGCCGTGGACCTCTCGGCGAGTCTCGACTTCGGCACCGGCCGCTGGCTCAAGCGGGACGTCGTGGTGGCCGCGGCGGCCGCCATCACCCACCTCACGGTGCGCGGCGGCAACCGCGTCGGCGCGGTCATCGGCACGGGTGGGGGCGCCCCACCGGCCGGCCGCCGCCGCGGCGCGCCGCCGGCCGCCGGCCCCGGGGTCCTGACCCGGCTGCCCGCCCGGTCCGGACGGCGGGAGGCCCAGGGGCTGCTCCGCGCCATCGCCGGCACGGAGCTGCGTCCGGGCCGGGGTGACCTGGGGGCGCTGGTCGAGATGCTGAACCGGCCGCCCCGGCGGCGCGGCGTCGCGGTCGTGATCTCCGACTTCCTCGCCCCGCCCGCGCAGTGGGCCCGGCCGTTGCGCAAGCTGCGGGTACGCCACGACGTGCTCGCCGTCGAGGTGGTCGACCCGCGCGAGCTGGAACTGCCCGACGTGGGTGTGCTGCCGGTCGTCGACCCGGAGTCCGGTGAGCTGCACGAGGTGCAGACGGCCGACCCGCGGCTGCGCCGCCGTTACGCCGAGGCGGCCGCCGCCCAGCGCGCGGAGATCTCCGCCGCGCTGCGCGGCGCCGGCGCCGCCCACCTGCGCCTGCGTACCGACCGAGACTGGCTGCTGGACATGGTGCGCTTCGTGGCCGCGCAGCGGCACACCCGCACCCGGGGGACGACACGATGATCCGTTTTCTGCAACCGTGGTGGCTGCTGGCCGTGCTGCCGGTGCTCGCCCTCGCCGCCTTCTACGTGTGGCGACAGCTGCACCGCCGGGCGTACGCGATGCGGTTCACCAACGTGGAGCTGCTGCGCACCCTCGCGCCGAAGGGGCTCGGCTGGCGCCGGCACGTGCCGGCGACCGCGTTCCTGCTGTGCCTGCTCGTGCTCTCCACGGCGCTCGCCCGGCCGGCCGTGGACACCAAGGAGCCGCTGGAACGGGCCACGATCATGCTCGCCATCGACGTGTCCCTGTCCATGCAGGCCGACGACGTGGCGCCGAACCGGCTGGAGGCCGCCCAGGAGGCGGCCAAGCAGTTCGTCGACGAGCTGCCCGAGACCTACAACCTCGGGCTGGTGTCGTTCGCCAAGTCGGCGAACGTGCTGGTGCCGCCGGGCAAGGACCGGTCGGCGGTGACCAGCGCCATCGACGGGCTGGTGCTGGCCGAGGCCACGGCCACCGGCGAGGCGGTCTTCACCTGCCTGGAGGCCATCCGGTCGGTGCCCGCCGACGGCGCGGCCGAGATCCCGCCGGCCCGGATCGTGCTGCTGTCGGACGGCTACCGGACGGCGGGGCGATCGGTGGAGGAGGCGGCCGCCGCCGCGCAGGCGGCCAACGTGCCGGTCTCGACCATCGCGTTCGGCACGGACGCCGGGCAGGTGGACATCGGCGGGCAGCTGCAACGGGTGCCGGTGGACCGGCTGGCCCTGGCGGAGCTGGCCGAGACGACCGAGGGCTACTTCTACGAGGCGGCGTCGGTGAACGAGCTGAAGCAGGTCTACCAGGACATGGGCAGCTCGATCGGGTACCGCACGCAACCGCGCGAGATCACCCAGTGGTACGCGGGTGTCGCGCTGCTGCTCGCGCTCTGCGCCGGCGCGCTCAGCCTGCTCTGGTCGTCGCGGATGCTGTGACGTCCGGCCGCCCTCGCGGCCGGCCGGCGGCGGACGCCCCGGCCGGCCGCGAGCGCGGCGGGTCGCCGGCCGGTCAGTGACCGGCCAGGACGAAGAGAACGGCGACCCAGATGGTGGCGAGGGTGAACCCCAGCGGGGCGAGGTAACGGCTCATGGACGGCTCCGGGTGGCGACTGGACGGCCCGCGGGCAGCGCGGGGCCGTCGGGTGGGTCAGGACGCACACACGAAATCGCGACCGGGCGGCTCCCCGACCGCCCCGACCGGGGCGGCGCGCGACACGATCCCCGACGGACTGCCGGGGGTGTGAATCGTGGGGGAGCGGAGCGGGGTCAGCTCACCTGCTGCAGCCGTGGCTCAGCGGGGCTGACGATCGGCCCGGCCACGACTGGAAGGATCGCTATCTCGCACAGCGATCACCTCCTGCGGTCGGCGGGGCTCGGAACGCGCAACATCGTACACCCGGACGCTCCCGTCCATCCCGGCGGGCACCGTCCGGCGCGTGACCAGCGCCGCCAGCAACAGGAGCAGCAGGGGCAGCCAGCAGACGCGCGCCGCCAGCCACGCCGGGCCGTCCGGCGCGGTGTGCAGGCCGGGCAGCGGCCCCGCGACGCGCGCCGCGAGCGCGGTGACCCCGACGAGCACCGGCTGGTGCCACAGGTAGATCCGCATCGCGTGCCGGTTCACCGCGCCCACCACCCGGGCCGGAACCGGCCGCCGGGTCAGCCGCAGCAGCGCCGGGCGGGCGAGCAGCCCCACCCCGATCTGGGCGGCCGCCAGGGCGACCGCGACGAGCGACGGCGGGTTCAGGTTCGACATGGCGGCACCGGGCACACCCACGGCGCTGGCCGGGTACCCGGCGACGACCAGCGCGGCGAGCGCCACCGCGCCACCGGCGGCGAGCGTCGCCGCCGGGCGGCGTCCGCACAGCCGGCCGTCGGCGTGCGCCAACCCGAGCAGGTAGGGCACCGACCACGCGGCCAGCAGGCTGACCGGCAGCGGGCCGCCGGCCACGTCCGCCACGGCCACCGCGGCGACCGCCGGCGCCGCGCACCACCACGGGCCCCACCGGCGTACGGCGGCGCGCAGCGGCCCGGTCGACGCGATCAGCGCGCCGAGCGGCAGCAGGAACCACAGTGGACTCGCCGCCAGGTCCAGCGCGACCGCGAGGGTGTCGTCCGGTGCGCCGGCCACGGTCGCCGCCAGCAGCAGCGCGGCCCCGGTGCCGAGCAGCGCGACGGTCGGCAGCACCAGCCGGCGCAGCCGGTGGGCGAGCCAACGGCCCGGACCGCCCCGGTGCCGGGCGGCCGAGCGGGCCGAGGCGTACCCGGCCGTGAAGAAGAACAGGCCGAGGGTCTGCAACAGCCAGGTGGCCGGGGCCAGGGCGGGCATCGCGGCGAGCGGGCTGGCCTGCGCGAGCGCCCCGTCGGAGGTGAGCACGAGCCCGGTCACCAGCCAGTGCCCGAGCACCACGCCGGCGACCGCGTACCCGCGCAGCGCGTCGATCGCCGGGTCGCGCCTCACCGGGCCACCCCCGCAGCCGCGAGGACCGCGCCGGCGGCCCCGGTCAGCGGGGTTGCGACCGCCCCGGTGAGCGCGACCGACGCCACGGCGGCCAGCGTGGCGCTGCCCGGCACGAGGTAGCCGTCGTGTCCGCGCGCACCCGTCACGGGCAGGGCCCGGGCGCCGAAGTCCGGGTCGGCGGGGCGCCGGCCGTGCCCGAGGCCGGGCAGCCGGACCGGCGGCACGCGGCGGATCCAGTCGTCCGGCGCCTCCGCCGCCCACACCCGGCGGCCGGCGCCCAGCCCGGCGGCCCGGTCCACGCCCGCCCCGACCCCGCCGAGGGTCACCACGTCGGTCACCTGCGCCGGCGCGTCCACCGCCGCCAGGCCGGCCACGAGCGCGCCGTAGCTGTGCCCGACGAGGGTCACGCGGGCCGACGGGCGGTGCCCCGCCAGGAGGCGCAGCGTCCCGCGCAGCGCGGCGGCGCCCCGGTGGGCGTCGGCCGGACCCGCGGCGGCGAGCACACCGTCCGGCGCGTCGTACCCGAGCCAGGCGAGCACCGCCACCCGCGCCCCCGGGTCGACCGTGCGCGCCGCCTGGTACAGGGCGCGGGCCTGCACCGCCGGCGCGCGGCGGGCGACCCCGCCCAGGCCCCGGTCGAAGTCACGCAGCGTGGCGCCGACCCCGGGCACCAGCACCACGATCCGGTCCGCCGTGGCCAGGTCGCCGAGGACCTCGACGGCACGGCCGTCGCCGTGCGGGTCGAACAGCAGGAACCGTCGCCCCCGCGCGGCCCAGTCCGCGTACGGCGGGCCGGCCGCCCGCATCGCGGCCGCCGTGAGCGGGTACGCGTCGACGTACGCGGCCGCCGCCACCGGCTCCGGCCGGCCGGGCAGGACGAGGCCCGCGCCGAGCAGGACGGCCAGCGCCGTACGGGTGGGTGGGCTCCAGCGCATCGCGATCTCCCTCCAGGTCGAAGGTGGAGAGAGTGCGCCCGGGGCCGGGCCGCGGGCGTCACGCCGGGGAGCGATCCGTGCCCGCTACGCCGGTGCTACTCGCCGGCGGCCACGAGCCCCGTCTCGTACGCCAGCACCACGGCCTGCGCCCGGTCCCGCAGGTGCAGCTTCGCGAGGATCCGGCTGACGTGGGTCTTCACCGTCTGCTCCGCGACTACCAGGTCGGCCGCGATCTCCTGGTTGGACCGGCCCCGCGCGATCAGCCGCAGCACGTCGGTCTCCCGCGGGGTGAGCGCGGCCAGTTCGGTGGGGCGGGGCCGGTGCCGCTCCGGACGGGCCGCGAACTCGGCGATGAGCCGGCGCGTCACGGCGGGGGCGAGCAGGGCGTCCCCCGCCGCCACCACCCGTACGGCGTGCACCAGGTCGGCGGCGGGGGCGTCCTTGAGGAGGAAGCCGCTCGCCCCGGCGCGCAGCGCCTCGTAGACGTAGTCGTCCAGGTCGAAGGTGGTGAGGATGAGGACCCGGGGCCTCGCCGAGGGCCGGTCGCCGAGCAGCTTGCGGGTGGCCGCGAGCCCGTCGAGCACCGGCATCCGGACGTCCATGAGCACCACGTCCGGGTCGAGCTGGCGGGCCGCGGCGACCGCCTGCGCGCCGTCGGCCGCGTCGCCGACCACGACCAGGTCCGGCTGGGCGGCCAGCAGCGCGCCGAAGCCCTGGCGCACCATCGCCTGGTCGTCGGCGATCAGCACCCGGATCATGTGGTCCCGTCCTCTCCGTCGCAGGGCAGCAGCGCCTCCACCGCGTAACCGCCGCCGTCGGTGGGCCCGGCGGTGAACGTACCCCCGAGGGCGACGGCGCGTTCCCGCATGCCGGTCAGGCCGTGCCCGCCGCCGCGCCCCTCCGGGGAGGCGCCGGTGCCGTCGTTGACCACGCGTACGGCCAGGTCGCCGCCCTGGACGCGGACCGTGACCCGCACCGCGGCGCCGGCCGCGTGCCGGGCCGCGTTGGCCAGTCCCTCCTGCACGATCCGGTACGCGGCCAGCCCGACGGGCGCCGGCGGATCGGCCGGCACGTCGCTGTCCAGCGCGACGGTCATGCCGGCCCGGCGGGCCGCCGCCACCAGCTCCGGCAGTTGCGCGAGACCGGGTTGCGGAGTGGTCCGGGCCTGGTCCGACTCGCTCCGCAGCACCCCGAGCAGCCGCCGCATGTCGGTCAGCGCGGCCCGCGCGGAGCCGGCGATGGCCGCGAACTCGGCCTGCGCGGGCGCGGGCACCTCGCCGAGCCGGTACGGGGCGGTCTCGGCCTGGACGGCGATCATCGACATGTGGTGGGCGACCACGTCGTGCAGCTCCCGCGCGATCCGCGTCCGTTCCTCCAGCACCGCCCGCCGGGCCTGCTCCAGCTCGCTGCGCTCGGCCTGCTCGGCGAGGGCCCGCCGGGTGAGCACGTTGCGCCGCACCAGGTCGCCGATGACGAGCAGCACCACGAACAGCAGGGTGATGCCGACCTGGTTCCGCGGCGCCACGAAGATCCATACGGGGAGGAGGCTGAACAACCCGACCCAGGCGAGCACGGCCCGGTCGACCCGCGCGGCCACGGTGACCAGCACGACGAGGATGACCAGGACCTGGGTGGGGCTCCACGGCCAGTCCTCCGTGGGCCGCCGGTTGAACGTCCCGAACAGCTGGCCGACGAACATGATCCGCCAGGCCCACAGCGGTCGGGCGAGCAGGAACGGCAGCGGCGCGACGGTCAGCAGCGCGATCAGCCAGGCGGTGGCGACGGGTAGCTTCCGCGAGTCGAGCAGGAACTGCGCGGTGACGAGGGCCAGCCCGATCAGTGCCAGCAGCCCGACCGTCCGGGCCACGGCGGCCACGCGCGGCCAGCGTCGCAGCGGCGATCCGACCGCGGGGTAGTCCGGTCCGGCCACGACACGGCGCAGGGCGGCCCGCGCGGCGCGGACAGGTGTGCGGTCCATCCCCCGCACACTAGTTCGGCGGGGCGTCGAGGTCGTGCTCCCGCGGGGTGATCCGGTGGCCCGTACCACGGTATGACGTGGGCCTGGTTAGTGATTACCGTGCGGTAGCGCCTAGTCTCCATGCCGCAGCGATCTTTGGAGGAACCACGGTGTCTCGAACAGTGCTGGTTACCGGAGGTAACCGGGGGATCGGCCTGGCCATCGCGCAGGCCTTCGCCAAGCAGGGCGACCGGGTGGCGGTGACCTACCGCAGCGGCGAGGCACCCGAGGGCTTCTTCGGCGTACGGTGCGACGTGACCGACGCCGAGTCCGTGGACGCGGGCTTCGCGGCGATCGAGGCCGAGCTGGGGCCGGTCGAGGTGCTGGTCGCCAACGCCGGCATCACCGAGGACACGCTGCTCATGCGGATGTCGGAGGAGCAGTTCACCCGGGTGCTGGACACGAACCTCACCGGCGCGTTCCGCTGCGCCAAGCGCGCCTCGGCCAAGATGCTCCGCGCCCGGTGGGGCCGGATGATCTTCATCTCCTCGGTGGTCGGCCTCTCCGGCGGCGCCGGCCAGGTCAACTACGCGGCGAGCAAGGCCGGCCTCGTGGGCGTCGCCCGCTCGATCACGCGCGAGCTGGGCACCCGCAACATCACCGCCAACGTGGTCGCGCCCGGCTTCATCGACACCGACATGACCGCCGTGCTGTCCGAGGAGCGCAAGGCGGAGATCCTCAAGTCGATCCCGGCGGGCCGGATGGCCAGCCCGGAGGAGGTCGCCGCGGTGGTCACCTGGCTGGCCGGGGACAGTGCCGGCTACATCTCCGGCGCCGTCATCCCGGTCGACGGCGGCCTGGGCATGGGCCACTGAGCGCATCACCACTCGAAGGACGGAGGAACCCCGGCATGTCCGGACTGCTGGCCGGTAAGCGGCTGCTGGTCACCGGCGTCATCACCGACGCCTCGATCGCCTTCTCGGTGGCGAAGCTCGCCCAGGAGAACGGGGCGCAGGTCGTGCTAACCGGCTACGGGCGCCTCTCCCTGGTGGAGCGGATCGCCAAGCGACTGCCCGAGGCGGCCCCGGTGATCGAGTTGGACGTGACCAACACCGAGCACCTCGCCGGGCTCGCCGACAAGGTACGCGAGCACGTGGACGGCCTGGACGGCGTGGTCCACTCGATCGGCTTCGCCCCGCAGAGCTGCCTCGGCGGCGGGTTCCTCGACGCGCCGTGGGAGGACGTGGCCACCGCCATCCACGTCTCCACGTACTCCTACAAGTCGCTGGCCATGGCGGCGCTGCCCCTCATGTCCGCGGGCGGGGCCGTGGTCGGCCTCACGTTCGACGCCACGAAGGCGTGGCCGGTCTACGACTGGATGGGCGTGGCCAAGGCCGGGCTGGAGTCCGCCTCCCGCTACCTGGCGCTGCACCTCGGCAAGCGCGGCATCCGCAGCAACCTCGTCTCCGCCGGCCCGCTGCGGACGATGGCCGCGAAGTCGATCCCCGGGTTCGAGCAGTTCGAGAACGCCTGGACCGAGCGGGCCCCGCTGGGCTGGAGCCTCACCGACCAGGAGCCGGCGGCCCGGGCCTGCCTGGCGCTGCTCTCCGACTGGTTCCCGGCCACCACCGGCGAGGTCGTGCACGTCGACGGCGGCTACCACGCCCTCGGCGCCTGAGCCGTGGGGAGGGGCTCCCTCGACGCTTCCGCTGGAGCAGGGGCCCCTCACCCCCGCCGTACGGGGGCCTCGCCAGGGTGACCGGGGCCGCGGGGGAGAATGGAGCCATGGCGTACGACGCGGTGGTGCTGTTGGGCTTCGGCGGACCGGAGCGGCCCGAGGACGTGATGCCGTTCCTCCAGAACGTCACCCGGGGCCGTGGCGTGCCGCCCGAGCGGCTGGCCGAGGTCGCCGAGCACTACCAGCACTTCGGCGGCGTGTCGCCGATCAACCAGCAGCACCGTGACCTGCTCGCCGCGATCCGCGCGGACTTCGCCGCGAACGGCCTCGACCTGCCGGTCTACTGGGGCAACCGGAACTGGCACCCGATGCTCGCCGACACGGTGACGCAGATGCGCGACGACGGGGTGACCCGGGCCCTCGCCTTCGTCACCAGCGCGTACGGCGGCTACTCCTCCTGCCGCCAGTACCAGGAGGACATCGCGGCGGCCCGGGCCGCCGTCGGCCCGGACGCCCCGGTGATCGAGAAGCTCCGCCAGTTCTGGGACCACCCCGGGTTCGTCGAGCCGCACGCCGACGCCGTACGGTCCGCGCTCGACCAACTCGACCCCGCGCGGCGGGACACCACCCGGCTGGTCTTCACCGCCCACTCGGTGCCCGTCTCGATGGCCGCCAACGCCGGCCCGCACGGCGGCCGGTACGAGGCGCAACTGCGCGAGACGGCCCGGCTGGTGGCCGCGGCCGCCGCGCCCGACCTGCCGTACGACCTCGTCTGGCAGAGCCGCTCCGGCCCGCCGCAGGTGCCCTGGCTGGAGCCGGACGTCAACGACCACCTGGCCGCGCTGGCCGAGGCGGGCACCACGAGCGTGGTGGTGAGCCCGATCGGGTTCGTCTCCGACCACCTGGAGGTGGTCTGGGACCTGGACACCGAGGCGCGGCAGACCGCCAAGCAGCTCGGGCTCGACTTCGTCCGCGCCGGCACCCCGGGCACCGACCCGCGCTTCGTGGCGATGGTCCGCGAGCTGGTCGCCGAGCGGATCGACCCCGACGGCGCGCGGCTGCGCCGGCGCCTCGGTGAGCTGCCGCTCTGGGACACCTGCCCCGCGGTGTGCTGCGTCCCGGCCCGCCGCCCGTGACACCGACCCGCCCCGACACCGCCCTGGGAGCACCGATGCTTGACCGCAAGCCCGTGCAGAGCTGGCTCACCGACATGGATGGCGTGCTGGTGCACGAGGGACAGCCCGTGCCGGGCGCGCCCGAGTTCGTCAAGAGGCTGCGCGCCTCCGGGAAGCCGTTCCTCGTGCTCACCAACAACTCGATCTACACGCCCCGGGACCTGCAGGCCCGGCTCGCCCGGATGGGGCTGGACGTGCCGGAGGAGGCGATCTGGTCCTCCGCCCTGGCCACCGCCCAGTTCCTCGCCGACCAGCGGCCGGGCGGCACCGCGTACGTCATCGGGGAGGCCGGTCTCACGACGGCGCTGCACGCGGTGGGCTACGTGCTGACCGACTTCGCGCCCGACTACGTGGTGCTGGGGGAGACCCGCACGTACAGCTTCGAGGCGATCACGAAGGCGATCCGCCTCATCAACGACGGGGCGAGGTTCATCTGCACCAACCCGGACGTCACCGGCCCGTCGGTCGAGGGCGCGCTGCCGGCCGCCGGCTCGGTCGCCGCGATGATCTCGAAGGCGACCGGCATCGAGCCGTACTTCGTGGGCAAGCCGAACCCGATGATGATGCGGTCGGCGCTGAACACGATCAACGCGCACTCCGAGAGCACCGCCATGATCGGCGACCGGATGGACACCGACATCCTGTGCGGACTGGAGGCGGGGCTGGAGACCATCCTCGTGCTCACCGGCATCAGCACCCGTGCCGAGGCCGAGCGCTACCCGTACCGCCCGTCGCGCATCGTCGAGTCGGTGGCCGACCTGATCGACGAGATCTGACCGGCGCTCCGCTCCCGCCGATCGTGCCGGTGGGTGTGCCGTCCCGTTCTGCGGCTCGCTGAGATGCCGGCGGCGCGGGGCCCGCGACTGGGACGGGGCCCCGACGGGCGCGGGCCAGCGACGTCAGGGGCGTAGCGGGGCGTTGCAGGCGGCGACCAGGGCCTGCCGGCACGCGGTGGTCAGCGGGCGCAGCGCCGCGTCACGCTGCTGTGCCTCGTAGTTGTTGATGGCGCCACCCGGTGCGGCGTGCCCCGCGAGGGCCAGCACCCGGTCGAGGACGGCGGCCCGGGCGAAGAGCCGGCGGGCCCGCGGGTCGAAGCCGGGCGGCAGGTCGGTGGTGCCGTCCGGGCGGCGCAGCGCCTCCAGCGCGCCGGCCAGCTCGGGCCGCCACTGGGCGACGTCGAGGCGGGTCAGCGCGGCGGTCGTCTCGGCCAGCGCGGCGGCCAGCTCCGCCTCCGCCTCGGCGGCGCCGGGCAGGACGAGCGACGCGGCGGGCGCGTCGGCGGGCAGCGGGTAGACCCGCCAGAGCACCGTCTCGAACGTGTCCCCGGAGCCGGAGGTGTGCGTGCGCACCTGCGGGATCAGCCCCAGGGAGCCGGCCACCACCGCCTCGCCGACGTCCAGCGCCGCGCCGGCGAAGTCGCCGGGCCCCGGCAGCCCGCGCGGGTCGCCGGGCGCGGGCAGCACCAGGCGGATCTCGTCGGGCGAGAGCTTGGCCAGGACGGGCAGCGCCTCGCCCAGCGGGACGTCGGTCCAGGTGCCGGGGGCGTCGGCGACCAGGTGCTCCTCGTCACCGGCGATCGCGTCGGCGACCTCGTCGAAGGGCACCAGCCCGGCGCGCCACGCGCGTACCCAGGCAACGAACCGGCTCGACCGGCGGGGCGCCAGCGTCGCCGCGCCCGTTGCGGGGGTGGACATGCCGAAAGGGTACGTGGTCACCACCGGCTGTGTCTCGACTGCCGGCGCGGCGGCGTCGCCTGCCCCGGACTGCCCGCTTCGCCGCCTCCGTACCCGCCCGCCGTTTCTCGTCGATCATGGACTTGTGGTGGGCGGTCGGTCCTGGTTCGCCCTGTTCGTCCGGCACGACAACCGCATGATCGGCGCGGGTCGGTGGCCCCGGGCGGGATCGGACGGCGCGTCGGCGTGTCGCGGGTCGGGGCGGCCGTTAGCGTGATCCACATGGCGCGGCGGTACGAGAGCGACGTGTTGGCGGGGGACTGGCGGCGGCGCAGGGTCGTACCGGAGGTCGACGCCGAGCCCGACCTGGTGGTCGAGGACGCCGACTCCGGGTTCTGCGGCGCGGTGGTGGGCTTCGAGTCCGGCGCGGTCGTCCTGGAGGACCGGCACGGCAGGCGCCGCAACTTCCCGCTGCTGCCGGCCGCGTTCCTGCTGGACGGGCAGCCGGTGACGCTGCGCCGCCCCGTCCGCGCCCCGGCGCCGGAGCCCCGCCGCCGGACCGCCTCCGGCTCGATCGCCGTGGACGGCGTGAAGGCGCAGGTCGCCAAGGCGAGCCGGATCTGGGTGGAGGGCGTGCACGACGCCGCCCTGGTCGAGCGGATCTGGGGCGACGACCTGCGGATCGAGGGCGTCGTGGTGGAGCCGCTGGACGGCATCGACCGCCTTGACGCCGAGGTGCGCGCGTTCGCTCCCGGGCCGGGCCGGCGGCTCGGCGTACTCGTCGACCACCTCGTGCCGGGCAGCAAGGAGAGCCGGATCGTGGCGACGGTGACGTCGCCGCACGTGCTGGTGACCGGGCACCCGTACGTCGACGTGTGGCAGGCGGTCAAACCCGCCGCCATCGGCATCGCGGCCTGGCCGGTGGTGCCCCCGGGGCGGCCGTGGAAGGAGGGCGTGTGCGCGGCGCTCGGCGTGGCCGATCCCGCCGACCTGTGGCGCCACATCCTGTCCCGGGTGAAGAGCTACACCGACGTGGAGACGCCGCTCATCAACGCGATGGAGCGCCTGATCGACTTCGTGACCGACCCCTCCTGACCCCGCCCCCGCGCCCGTGCCCCCCGCGCTCACCCCGCCCTGCCCCCCGCGATCTTGCACTTTCTGCCCCGGCAAAAGCCGCGAAACGGGACAAGTTAGGGGCCGAAAGTGCAAGATCGCGGGGATGGGGGGGGGCGGGGGCGGGAGCGCGCGGGCGCGGGAGCGCGCGCGGGCGGGTCAGGGCTCCTCGTCGGGGTGGCGGGTGAAGACGAACGTCGCGATGTCGAGCGCCGTCACCGCACCGGTCGCGTCGCGCAGCACCGAGAGGATCTCGCCGTTCTCCGGGCCGGAGCAGCCCCGCCAGCGGTCCGTCCCCTCCGGGACGAAGCGGTTGAGCCGCTCGCCACGCATCAGGGCCACGAGTTCGCCGGCGGCCGCGTCCCAGCTCACGTCGAGGGGTACGCCCATCCACCACCAGCGGCCCGCCACCTCGGTCACCCCGGCGGGCGGCGCGGCGTCGGCCGGCCGCCAGGGCCGGGGCAGTGGCGGTTCCGCGTCGAGCACCGCGGTGAGGATCCGCCGGCCGAGGCTGCCGATCCCGAAGCCGTACGCGTTGGCGAAGCCCACCACGGCCGTACGGCTGCGCCGGTGCACGGCCAGGGCGGCCACGTACCCGGGCATCGAGCCGCCGTGCCCCACGTACACCCGGTCGCCGTCGCGGTAGAGCTCCAGCCCCAGTCCGTGCCCGTCGGTCCACGAGTCGAGGTCGTTCATGACGACCGGCGCGCACATCTCGGTGAGCGTGCCGGGGGCGAGCACGCCCGGCGCCGGGTCGGCCAGGAACGCCGCCCAGCGGGCCAGGTCCTCGATCGTCGACCAGAGCTGCCCGGCGGGGGCCATCGCCCCGGTGTCGGTCCGCGGTTCCTCGCGCAGCGTGCCGTGCCACGGGTGCACCACGTACCCGCGGGCGAACGGCTCGGTGGCCGCGTACGTGGTGCGGTGCATGCCCAGGGGTTCGAGGATCCGCTCCCGCAGGAGCCGCGCCCAGGGCGTGCCGGTGATCCGTTCCAGCACGCCTCCGAGCAGCCCGTACGCGAGGTTCGAGTAGTGGTACGAGCGGTGCGCCGGGTAGGCGATCTTCGCGGCGCTCACCCCGCTCAGCAGCGTGGCGAGGTCGGCGCCCTCGGCCCGCTCCCACCACTGGCCCTCCGGTTCCCGTTGCAGGCCGCTCGCGTGGCCCAGCAACTGGCGCAGGGTGACCGCGCCGACGCCGGTGCCGGGCAGGTGCTTCTCCAGCGGGTCGTCCAGGGCGAGCCGGCCGGCGTCGCGCTCCTGCATCACCAGCGTGGCGGTCATCGTCTTGCTGATCGAGCCGATGCGGTACTGGAGGTCGGCGTCCGGTCGCGGGTGCTCGCCCGCGGTGGCCAGGTGCGCCAGCCGGCCGTCGCGGACCACGGCCATCACCAGTGACGGCGTACGCCCCGCGGCCTGGGCCTCGGCGACGAGGACATCGACGTGACGGGCGGTGCCGGGCAGCAGGGACACGGCTTCTCCTTGGCTCACGGGGGTGGGTCGGCGACCCTCTCGGGTCGTCGGGCGGGCGCCCGGCCCCTCGGCCCGGCCGGGCGCGAGCGCCGGCCGGGCCCTCGGGGGCTCGTCCGGCGCGCGTCACCGGGCCCTCGGGGGCTCGTCCGGCGCGCGCGCCACCGGGCCCTCGCGGGCCGTCCGACGCGGGCGCCGCCGAGCTTACTGATCATCGCGGGGAGACGCGCGTGCATTCGCGTGTCACGATCGTTACGTGGACGCCGTGCTGTGGATCGTGCTGGGTGTGGTGCTGGCGGTCGCCGAGATCTTCACGACGACCCTGTTCCTGATCATGTTCGCGGCCGGCGCGTTCGCCGCCGCGGGAGCCGCGGCCCTCGGTGCGCCGACGGCCGTGCAGGCACTGGTGTTCGCGGCGGTGTCGGCGCTGACCGTGGCCGTGGTCCGGCCGGTCATCCAGCGGCACCGGCTCTCGGCGCTGGAGAGCGGCGAGCAGCCCTTCGGGGTGGAGGCGATAGAGGGTGCCACCGCGCTGGTGCTGGAACGGGTGGACGCCGACCACGGCCTCGTCAAGATCGATGGTGAGATGTGGAGTGCCCGACCGTACGACGCCACGCAGTCGTACGACCCGGGTCAGCGGGTGCGGGTCATAAAGGTCCGGGGCGCGACGGCCCTGGTGTGGCAGGACGAGGTGTCGTCCACCGGCGAACTGCCGGAAGCGAGAGGGTGAAGCTGATGACAGCGATAACGGTGCTGGTGATCGCCGTGGCGTTGATCGCCGTGGTGACGCTGGCCAAGGCGGTGCGCATCGTGCCGCAGCAGCGCCAGGACGTGGTGGAGCGGCTGGGTAAGTACAAGCGCACCCTCAACCCGGGGCTCAACCTGCTGGTGCCGTTCATCGACGCGGTGCGCACCAAGGTCGACATGCGTGAGCAGGTGGTCAGCTTCCCGCCCCAGCCGGTGATCACCTCGGACAACCTGGTCGTGTCGATCGACACGGTGCTCTACTTCAAGGTCGTCGACTCCGTCCGGGCCACGTACGAGATCTCGAACTTCCTCCAGGCCATCGAGCAGCTGACCGTCACCACGCTGCGTAACGTGATCGGCTCGCTCGACCTGGAGCGGGCGCTCACCAGCCGCGAGGAGATCAACCGGCACCTCTCCGGCGTGCTGGACGAGACGACCGGCCGGTGGGGCATCAAGGTGACCCGGGTCGAGATCAAGGCCATCGAGCCGCCGCCGAGCATCCGCGACTCGATGGAGAAGCAGATGCGCGCCGAGCGGGACCGCCGCGCCGCGATCCTCAACGCCGAGGGTCTCAAGCAGTCGCAGATCCTCACGGCCGAGGGTGAGAAGCAGGCCGCCGTGCTCCGCGCCGACGGTGACCGGCAGGCCCGGATCCTGCAGGCCGAGGGTCAGGCGAAGGCCATCCGTACCGTCTTCGACGCGATCCACCAGGCCAACCCGAGCCAGAAGGTGCTCGCCTACCAGTACCTCCAGGCGCTGCCGCAGATCGCCAACGGCTCCGCCAACAAGGTCTGGATCGTGCCGGCCGAGCTGACCAAGGCCCTGGAGGGCATGGGCGGCGCGCTGGGTGGCCTGGCCGGCATGGTCGGCGACGCGCCGACGCCGGAGGCCAGCAAGGGCGCGGGCGAGGTCGAGCGCGAGGCCGCGGAGGCCGCTCAGGCCGCCGCCAGCGCCGCCCAGGAGATCCACGACGAGGTACGCGTCGCCGAGGCGCAGGCCACCGGCGGTACGCCGCAGGGGCTGCCCGCGCCGGAGCCGGTCTCCCCGGCGAGCCTCGTGAACGACCCGGCCGACCAGCGCGAACGCGGCTGACCTCCGGGGTGCCGGGCGCCGGCTGACCAGGTCGGCGCCCGGACCGGCCCACGGTAAATGCGAAAACGACTCATGGGGCGCTCCGGTGCCTGCCACCATCGGTCCGAGGACGGGTGGTGACCAGGCATCGGGGCGCCCCGGCGCGTCCCGCACCGCTCGTGGAGGAGCGAGGTGGCGCATGAAGGATCCGGCGAAGCGCATATGGTCCTCGGAACCGGTGCAGGGCGCGCACGACCCGACCGGCCCGCTCGGCACCCGGCGTACGGGCGGGGGATTCGGGGTGCTGCCCTTCGTCGGTGAACCGACCCCCGGCGCGCCGGCGACGAACGCCAGCTGGGCCTGGTCGGTGCGGCGGCTCGCCCGGGCGGCGGTGTGGCTGCTTCCCGCGTACGCCATCTGCTACGGCGCGGTGGCGATGGCGAGCGACGGCGGGGTCGGCAACGACCCGTACCCGGCCGACGGCCGGCCGCTCTACCTGGTGGGCTGGGTGGCGGCGGTCTGGCTGGGCCTGCTCGCGCTGCTGGCGCTCACCGGGCTGCTCGCCGCGACCCGCAGCCGCCGGGCCGCGGCGGCCGGGCTGCTCGTGAGCATCGCCGGCACCGTGCTGATGCTGCCCTTCGCCGGCTTCGAGGAGCAGACGCCGGTCTTCGGCACCACGGCCCGGACGCTCGTGCTGGTCGGCGCGACCTGCTACAGCGTCGGTTGGCTCCTCACCGGTTGGGCCGTGGCCCGCTCGGGTGCCTTCAGCATGGGCGACGGGGTCATGCTGATGATCGCGGCGCCGCTGCTCGGGCTCGGCGGCGCGCTGGTCGGCTCGCTGCAGACCTTCGGTGCGATCTTCGTGCTGATCGCGGGGATCGGCATCGGCTACCGCTCGGGCCGGCTCGTGCCCCGCGAGATCGTCCGGGACGCGGCCTCGGCGAGCGTCGCCACCGCCGCCCCGCCGGCCGCCCCCGGCGGCGGCCCCCTGTCCCCGGCCTGACCCACCCGACCGCGGCCCCCGCGCTCGTGGCGCGTCGATCATGAGGTTGGCGGGCGATTCGATCTGGTGGTTTCTAGGCTTCAGTGCAACTGATCTTGGTTGGGTTGGGGGTGCTGGTGGCGAGGCCGGGTGTGTTGACGTTCGGGCATCGGCAGGTGTTGGAGCATCTGTGGGGTTCAGGGCGGACGATTA
>NZ_RAQQ01000031.1 GCF_003610785.1 Micromonospora globbae | reverse complement strand
CTCGATGCGCTGCCACAGCCCGTCAGGCACGATCCACGGCGGCTGCTCGCCACGCCTCACGGCCCGACATCGTAGATCAACCTCTACAAGGGACGCGACATCCAGAGATCATTTTGTTAGGACCCCTAAGAGCGCACAGCGGCGTACGATACGGCCCGGTCAGCAACACGACAGGTATTCCGTCGCGCTGACGCACTGACGGAGCTGGCGTTGTCCGCCGCGGTGGGCTGGCATCGGCGGACGTTCGTCCGTGGATCCCGTCGAGGTCCAGGCCGTCGAGCGACGGCTCGGGCCGGGGGTGGCCCGATGACGCCGACCCGGATCGCCCGAGACGTGAGCACGGTGGCGGTGGCTGAAATTGCTGCCTGGTAGTCGTGGAGTCACATGGTGGCCGTGGCGTTGAGGTTCGGTGAGCGTCCCGAGGTCGCTTACGTACTGCCGCTGTCGGTCGACGGGATGTTCGTCGTCGCCTCGATGGCCATGATCGAGAACAAGCACGCCGGTCGGAGGGTGCGCTGGTCAGCCCGAACGGCCTTCGCGGTCGGGATGGCGGGCGGCCAGCGTGGCGGCGAACATCGCCGCCGCCGAGCCAAACCTCGCAGCGCGGATCGTGGCGGCGTGGCCGGCCGTGGCGTTGCTGCTGGTCGTGGAGAAGCTGACCAAATCGCAGCCGGCCTCACGCAACGACCATCGAACGTCAGACGCCGCCCGCCCGCAGCAACCGCCGGCCTTCGAAGCTGCGTCTGCGCCACCACTGAAGTCGCACCCGTCGGACTTCGTGACTGAGGTGAAGCAAGCGCAGCACGCCGGGGTCGCCGAGATTCCGACGTGTCAGGTATCGGCGTCACTGCGGTGGCGTAACGCGCGACGTAAGCGGGTGACGAGGCGCGCGGAGCGGACGGCAGATGTCGTAGCCCGGCTGCGAGCCGAGCGTCCGCAGGCCAGCCTGGCGGAGGTGGCTCTGGCCGCCGGCGTGCCCGAACGTCATGTCCGACGCCTTGCTGCGGTCAAGCCTGAGAACACGGGACAACCAGCAGATGGTTCCTGAAGGTATTGGCGGCCAAACGGACTCCGAGTGTCGGTTTGGTACACCTTCCTAATGCTTCATCCATCAGCCTTTCGGCTGAATTTTGCAAGATCACGAAGTCGGGGAGTTCGTAGAATCTGACAGGAGCCGGTTTAGGAGTGCGAGAGATTTCTCGTCGCTTCGGTGCTGCAGTCCCACGCGGGCAGGCGTTCAGCCCGGTCGAGGGCGTGTTGCCGGAAGCGCAGCGGCGAGGAGCTCATGGTCGGGGTGGTGTAGCGCGGCGGCGTCGAGCACGCTACTGGCTTCGGCAGGCCGGTCCGCGAGTGTCAGGGCTGCGGTCACGAACTCGCGCGTCACGGTGTCGCGGTGCGGCGCGAACCACAGGTACCCGGCGTGGTCGGCGGTAGACGTCGACTGCCCGCCGTAGAGCGGCGACGCGGACGGCTGGCTCGGTGGCGCGTTGCGCTGCGGTGATGGCGTCCCGCACAGTCCACAGGTCAATGTCGAAGGCGTCGCGGTTGAGGGTGTAGCGGTGTCGCTTCAGCTGCAGGTAGGTGTTCTCGCCGCCGATGAGGGTGCAGATTCGGCGCAGGTTGTAGGTGTAGGTGTGTAGGCGCTGGGCAGCCAGCCGGCGCGGCGGCTCGGGCATGAGGTCGTCGATGACCTCGTATTGGTACGCCGACCCGCCCCGCACGATGAGATAGACGAGGAACTCGACTGCCTGCGGCCGGACGTGTTGCCCGTCGGGGACGTCGAGGATTGCCGGCGAGCCGAGTACGCGGACCTGCACCCGCCCGGCACCGACGTGTGCTTGCTCGCCGCGATGACGCCGAGAGGCATTGGGCGCCTTCCCGATCAGCCGGTTCAACGGCTGCGGGAAAATTTCCGGAACGGGAAGCGCTCACGGCTGGACACCGGTGGCACAACCCATCCTCGCGCGGGAAGCCCCAAGGCTCATTGCTAACACGGTACAAGCCGCTACGCCTCCGTCGCGGCGCCGGCGGACGCGCGCGGTTCCCATTGGTCGGCGGCTCCCGACGTTGGTGACGACGATCCGTCAGCCGACGCGAGCGGACCGAGCCTGCCCACGACCGAGACAGTGGTCGGCCAGCAGACCCCCCAGTTTCGCCACGGCCGCCTCCGGTGTCCGCTGATCAACTCACGACGACTCCGGGCAGACATCGCGGCATACCCCGGCGTGACCGGAGCGGGACGTGCCGTCCTCGCCGCTGGCAGGTCACCACTTCACGGATGACCGCTCATGTCACGAATCCGCGAGAACGCGCATTGACAACCACTTGGAGGAAGATCATGTTTAGCGACCGGGATGAGAATCAGGAACAGCAAGCGGCAGCGTTCGCGGCAGCACGCGACGCTCTCCGCGATCACACCATCGAAATCCGTACCGCCGGCCAGCTTGCGAGGCTGATGGACCGGCTGCCTGCCGACACCCCGATCACCGTCGCGGGCACCACCCACATTGACCAAGATCTGCCGACGGACTACCGACCAACTCGCACCATCACTATCGCCCGGGTGGCACCGGTCAGCGACACGCCCGTCAACGCCGATGATGGTGATCAACTCGACGACATCACCGCGATCCTTCCAGCGGTCGAACTGGGCGCGGTCGTGGTCGCCGGGAACGCACTCGGCGTGTCGGTGGCAGCCGTCCCGGCACCCGCCTACGAGCGCGCCGTCGAGGCCCTCGCCGTCGGCGAGCCATGCATAGCCCTAGAAGCGCAGGTCAGACTCCTGACCTGGATGGCCAAGTCCATCGGCGCCAGGAGGCTCGATGACCTCGACGGGCGAGACGAAGTGGACGGGATTCAGCGGTGGATCGACGACCCCGAGTTGCTCGCTGCCCTCAGCGTGGAAGCGGAACGGCTACGACAAGCCGCTGCCCGACTCGTCGCTCTACACGCCCGGGTAGCCGACTACGAGATCGCCGCCGAGGTCACCGCCGTGGCTGAGGACATCGTCCACTTTGCTGCCGAACGCTCAATGCCCGACGATGAGCAGCCTCCGTCGGAGGCGTAGCCACGCAGACAGCGGGCCCGAAGCCGCAGGACCGCACAGAAGCGCCCTGCGGCTTCGGGCTGCGACGAGCGGGACACGAAGAGTGGGCCCAAGTCGCTACACTCCCCGGCTGTACCTAACGGCGACGGGGAGGCGTGACGTGGTGCGCAACGCGAAGCTGGGCGTGTTCGGCATCAGCCTGGGCGTACTTGCCGCCACTATCGGCTGCGGGACCACACCGGAGGCGCAACAGCCACCAGCCCAAGCGACCACTGGAGCACCGAGCGAGCGGCCCACCTTCGACCCACCGCGCACTTTCGACATGTCCGCTCCCATGCCGCTACCGGACACCGCGTCGCTCTCGAAGATCAATCTGGGTGGACAACGTGTCGAGCCACTGCCAGTGCTACTCGACGGGAAGCGCGTTTGGATCTCGTCGGTGGACCGACTGGAGATCGTTGACATTACGTCCGGTACGGTCACCGCCAGGCTGCGACCCGAACACGAGCCTGCACTGTCCCCGCCGACGCTGAACCCGTTCGTCGGCGGCAACCCGGCCCAGCCGCCGATCTTGGCCGAAACCGGTGCGCAGCGCCGGGTGGTGACAGCCTTCGCCGCCACCGCGCCCGGTCAAGGCACGACACCGCCGCGCCCCGTCATCGAGATCCTCGCCGTTGATGCTGGCACCGGGCGTGAGGCTCAACGCATCGAGATCGAGCCCAGCGACGACGACCAGCACGCGTTGACCCGGAAGCACCCGGTCGTCATCGGCGCGCGCGGCACCGTGGTCGTCGCCCAGGTCGGCACCGATGCCGTCGCCGTGAACCTCGACGATCGACGCGAGATCTGGCGCCGTCCCGACTTTACTCTCGGAGCCGTCGCCGGCGACGTGGCGGTCGGTACCGACGCCAAAACCGCAGTGGCACGTGCGCTCGCCATCGACAGCGGCACCGAGCGCTGGCACACCGAGCCCGCAGAGACGATCACCATCAAGCCGGGCAGCCCGAAAATCGTGACCGCGACCGGAGCGTCGCGAGGGCGCAAGCAGTTCTTCCGTCTCCTCGATGCCGCCACCGGCCGCATGCTGGACGAGTCAACGGCTTCCAGCAGCACCGCCTACAACATCACCTGTCTCCACGACGGCCGCAGCGTCACGATCTGCCAGGACCAACGCCAGGACTGGGCGGGCGCCTTCGACGACAGCGGGAAGTGGCTCTGGGAACTACCCGACAAGAAGGCAAACCGCATCGCTCCCACCGTCACGACCGCTTGGCACGGAGCCGTTTACGGCCGTACGGCGAACGGCCCCGTCATCCTCGACGCCCGCACTGGCGAGGACCGGGAAACGGCTCCCGGCCTCACACCGTGGCTCGTCAACGAACACGCCGCAGTCGCGAGCCCACCGGATGCCAGCGGCGGGGTGCAGCTCTACCGCGCTACCGGCTGATTGGTGCACGACCCGAGCCAGCCGTAGGTACTGCAGCCCTCGATGCCGTGGCTCAGCGATCACCTTCGGTGGCCGTCAGTTCGTCTGTCCGGTCGGTAGGTGCCGGCCGATGTAGCCGACATAGATCCGTCCGCTCTGCGCCGTATCGTCGTAGTAGTGCATGCGGGGGCTGATCATCGCGAACTGAGCGATCTTGAAGTGCGCACCCATGAAAATCCTGCCCGCCTGAACGACGGAGGCCGGCACGGGGAGAACCCGCTTCCTCCAGAACGCCGGGTTGGTTCGGACCTCCTCGCTCTCGTCACGGGCGTGTCGTCGTGTCGGCCACTCGTGGCAGCCATCCGGAGTGTTCTCCAGGAAGCCATGCACGTCTCGATCCCAGCGTCCGTCCGCCTTCGCCGCTGCGTAGTCCTGGAGCACCAACAAGGCGTCCCAGGTCTTCGAAGCCCAGGCGCCCAGGGGGTCGTTGCTGTCGAGTTCCTCAGCGTGGTCAGGATCGCCCGTGAACACGACGTGCTGGAGCCTTGGCAGCCAACGGAGCAACTCGCCGAAGCTGTCCGGCCGGGAGACGTCCGCTTCCGATGGCTGCGCCGTCCAGGCCACCTCTGCTTGCCCCATAGAGGCCAGCCGGTGGCGTAGCGTCCGTTCAGTCTCCGCGGACCGGGTCAGGCGGTCGACCGCGTCCCGGTTCTCGATCTGCTCATCATCCAGCTGCCATTTGACGTCGTGATACGCCTTCTGTGTCTCATCGAGTTCGGCCTGGAGCTGTGCGAGTCGGGATGCGATGTCTTTCTGTGCCTCCTGCGATGACCGACCGACCTCGATCAGACGCACGATCTCGTCGATCCGGTCGACGGTTAGATCATCGATCCCTACCTTGATCTTCAGGTAGTCCAGCAACATGCCTTGCTGCGCGCTGACGTCGCCTTGCCGGCGATCACTCTCTCGCGTCTCGACGGCCGCCGCCCGGGGCTGCGACGGAACGAGCGATGGCCGCTTCGAACCGACGTCGCCGAGCAGGTGCACCAACATGTCGTCGGCGATACGTTCCAGCATCCGGTGTACCCGCGCCACCGATGCAGGCAGCGGCTGTTCGAGAGCCTGAAGTTGGGCGTTGGAGGCGAGGATACGCGCGAGCCGGGGCTGTTCGCTGTCGTCGGCGATCCGTTCGGCGCTCAGGACCCGGTGCCGCAGCCCGTCGACGACGGAGTCCGGTTGAACCTGAGAGCGATAGGTCCGAAGCCGGCCGGGCAGTACGGCGTGGGCCTGGCCGAGCCGGTCGTTGAGCAACTGTGTGGCCTCCCCGTCCAGCACGTAGCACGAGGCCATACCGATGGTGAACCGGGTCAGGTTGGCGATCCGGTTCGTCCATGGGACTGACGGCAGCGAGTCGTCATTGCCGGCGACGAAGACGACACCTCGTCGCTCGGTGTCGATGAGCGCTCGGTAGACCTCGTCGACTTCGTCGCCCCGGATGACGATTGGCCGCGTCGTGAGGCGTGCGGCACCGTCCCAGGCGTCGATGATTTCGAGCGTGGGGGCGAGAAAGCGGGGGGTGCCGGCGCGGCGGGGGCGGCTGCGTGGGTCCTCGCTGTCGGGGTCGGGGGATTCGATGTCGACCCAAGCCCACGCCGCACGCTCTCTCGCGTTGGGCGCATGTACGGTCAGCTGGGTGATCCACTCTCCGTCCGGCTTTGTCTCGACGATTCGTACGCGTGTTGAGGTCGATCCATCCTGCCCTTCGTGCTGCAGTAGCAGGGCCCTGACGTTGTCGCCGATGGTCGTCCACCGGTTCTCATCAAGCGCAGAGGGATCCCAGCCCTTGGGGTCCGCGATCCAACGGTCGAGTTGTTCCCGTACCAGTGGCTGTAGATGGTTCCGTTCGTGGTGGGTCGTGAACACAGATCTGAAACCGAGCATTGCGCCGTCCCGAGGGTTACAGGCGAGAGGGCTCCGCCGAACGCGCCGCCGTACTCGCTCGATGCGGCCCCGCTGAACTCCGCCCGCTACTCCTGCACCTGGTTCTGGTTCGGAAGCTGGAGTAGCAGCGGTGGTGTCGAGGCCAGCATCTGGACAAGGAAGGGTCAATCCACCTGCTCGGTGGTCACCGGAGGTGAGTCGCTGATCAGGGTGCGGATTCCAGGTCATTGAGGAGCGCGTGTACAGGCGCCCAGCACATCCGCACCGTGTCCAGGTCGGGCACGAGCCCGTAGTCGATCTGGTGGCGGGGGTGGACGAAGTTGCGGTAGTCCCGGACCTTCTCCATGAAGTCCTTGGCGTCGGTCTGGACCCACTTCTGTCGGTGCGCGTACTCGAGGAGCAGGTGAAGGCCCGCTCGTTCGGCGGGAATCCGTCGGCCGCCACGGCCGACCAGGCCGTTCCTTCGCACGGTTTCGTCGCGGTCAGTCACCACGATGTGCAGCAGACCTTCGACGAAGCTACCGATGCCGATGATCGCCAGCGCGTAGGCTCCGTTGTTCTGGCAGATCGACGCTTCGTCGGCGCGCGCCATGAGGATGTCGACCGCCTTGCTGTTGCTGGATAGTCGTCGCACCCGCTCGTGGAGGTCCGGCGGCGGCCCGTACAGGGGAACGTCGCTGGTCTGGCTGAGCTGACCGAGCACGGGGCGCCCGCCGATGTAGGTGATGGTGAGCTGCTCGGGAGCCAGGATGCGGTTCAGCTCTTGCGCGATCGGTTCGGCGGCCTCGACGCCGCCGTCGTACTCCAGCGGATCACCGATGCGACAGAGCAGCCGGTCAAGGGCGGCGGCATCGTCGGCATGGGAACTGAGTACTTCTGTCAGCCAGGGGATCCGCGGAGAGCCGTCGTACTGCGGATCGCCAGGCCACCGGACCCGGTGCAGGAACCGCTCGACCTGCGTACCGGTCCGCTCGTAGGGACCATCGATGTCGCAGATCAGGCGAGCGACGCGTTCCAGAGTGAGCAGGTCGAGGGCAACCATCAGGACACCTTCCGGTCGGCGCGCTGCTGCGCGGTGTCGAGTGCTTCGGTCAGGCGCTGGATGATGATTGAGCCCCGTTTGCGGAAGCCGAGCTCGGTCATGGCCTCTTGGAGGCGCTCATCCCGATCACGCTGGAGCTGGTCGCTCACCAGCCACGTGCAGATCTGTATTAGCTGTTCCCGGGTGTAGTCGGTGATGCGCAGTCCGATTGGCACGTCGGGGCGCGGGCCACGGCGGGTCGCTGGCGGCGACGGTGGCTGAGCGGGCCGGCGGGCCGGCGGTACGGGGCGGCTCCTCGCGGCGTGGTTGGCGCGGTCGACCGCCTGCTTCCAGCGGGCGACGAGTCGGGCTGTCTGGCCTGCCGGGTCCACGTACCAGTCGGTCGACCAGATCCGGTGGAACTCCCACCCCAGTCGCTCGAGGTGCTGCTGGCGCAGCCGATCGCGGTCCCGGGCGCTGTGTGCCTGGTGGTACGAGTGACCGTCAGTCTCCACGGCGAGGACCATGCGGCCGGGCTGGTCCGGATGGGCGAGTGCCAGGTCGATGCGGTAGCCGGATACGCCCCACTGCGGCACGGCGTTGATGCCCTGCTGCTGGAGAGCCTTCAGGACGCTGCGTTCGAGGCCGTTGAGCTCGACCCCGGTGTGCTGGCGCGCGCCGAGGTCGCCGCCGAGGTCGACGAACTCCAGGTAGCGGCGGAGCAGTTCGGGCCCGCGGTTCCGTGTCGCCGCGGTCTGGTTCGGGTCCATGTCGTGGTGGGAGAAGGCGCTCACCACGGTCATCCGACTCCGCGCTCGGGTGACCGCCACGTTGAGGCGCCGCTCACCGCCCTCCTGGTTGAGCGGTCCGAAGCGCAGTGGAAGTCGACCGTCTCGGGTCTTGGCGTAGCCGATGCTCAGGATGATGGCGTCCCGCTCGTCGCCCTGGACGTTCTCCAAACTCTTGATGAAGAACCGCTGGCTCGCGGCCCGGTCTTGCGAGAAAAAGTCGTCGAGGTGCTCGTGCTCGCGGCGTCGGCTGCGTAGGGTCGCCTCGATCCGCAGGGCGTGCTTCTGCCCCATGGTGATGACGCCGAGGCTCTCGTTCGGTCGCTGCTCGGCGTGCTCGAGAATCAGCTCGACCGCCCGGTTGACCTCTTCCGTTGATGAGCCGCTCTGTCCGGGGGCGACACGGCCGTCCACCGTCTCCAAGCGCAACGGGCTGTCGACCTGCACCCCAGGGAACGTGACGAGGGACCGGTTGTAGATCTCGACGTTCGAAAACGCAATCAGACGCTCGTCTCGGCTGCGGTAGTGCCAGGTCAAGCGGTACCGGTCCGAGATCAGACCACCGAGAACATCAAGAACGGACTCGTAGTCCTCGAGGCTCTCGTCACCGAGATCATCGTCTTCGCCAGCCGGGCTCTGCTGAACGAGGCGCCGGAAGAACGGCGTGGGTGGGAGCTGTTTCGGGTCGCCGGCCACGACGAGTTGGGTGCCACGCATGATCGAGGCGACCGCGTCGTGCGGCTCGATCTGGCTCGCCTCGTCAAAGATCACCACGTCGAACGACCGCTCGGGCGGCAGGATGCGGCTGACCACCAGTGGTGACATGGCCCAGCACGGAAACGCGGCGAGGAGCACCTCCGGCGCGCTGCTGAGCAGCTTCCGAAGAGAGAGGTGCCGGCTCTTCTTGGCCGCTTCCCGCCGGACGAGGCCATTCTGGTCGGGATAGGCGTCTCGGACCTTCCGCAGGTTCACTGCCACGTTGCGGCGCACGTGCCGGGCGGCCATCTCGATGTGCCGGCTGTCCGCAGCGCGGAAGTCCTGGACCACCGCGGCATGCTGCTGCCCCACGAACTGACCGAGGTACGGGACCCGCATGCGCATCTCGTCGAGGACCACCTGCAACCAGGAGCGCAACAGGGTGTCGGCTGCCTCGTCGCTCGAGACCTGCCGGGTGGCCAGGTCATCGAGCATGTGACTCAGCCCCAACGAGCGGAACATCTGCTGCTGTTTGTTCAGGTCGGGCATCAGAAACAACGTCTCGCGGTCGGCATTCAACTCGGCGAGGGTGTTGGCCGCGGTGGTAGCGGGTCCACGCTCAAGGCCGTCGATCCGGGCACATGCCGCCACCGCAGCGAGATGGTTACGCACCTGCATGAAGGACGACATGCACAGGTCGGCGCCCGCCAGAGCAGTAGGTGCGCTGTCCTGACGGCTGAGCTTCCGCCACCGCTCACGCTGGTCCACCGCGGCAACCAGGCCCTGATACATCTCGGATCGCTTCCGGGGAGCGGCTGGACAAGTCCGCCGCAGCTCGCGGCGCAGTTGGAACCGGCGGAAGATCCCGAGCGGCTCCGCCCGGCGCGGCCGCGATCGCCCTGGCGCTGTCGCGTAGACGAAGTCGTCCAGATCCGAGCCGAAGACCTGCTCGCCGTAGCTGGCAATGGTGCGGTCGACCTCGCTGAGCAGGTCGAACAGATCCCTCCACGCAGCGAGGTCGTCCGGCACGTCCAGCCCCGCCCGGTCGACCAAGTCCCGGATCTGGCGCTGTGCGCCCTGCAGGGCACCAGCCGCGAGTTCATCGAGATGCACCAGCACCTTACCGACATCGTCTGGGGTGCGGATGGCGGCCTTCGCCCACGGCGACTCCCCGCGCCAGATCCTCAGGCCGCCACGATCCACGAACGTCCGAAGGTCCTCCCGCGCGGACTCAAGCCTCGACCGGTCAAGGTTCCGCAGCTCGGATGCGCGCAGGTTATAGCCAGTGACGTCGGAAGCCGGAAGCGCGAGGAGCTGCTCGATGACCTGAAAAGCGCTCACACCCCAGGGCTGCCGTACCTCGTGCAGCTCGGCCGGATGCCGTTTCGCCGCGGCCCGGCGGCTGATCAGACGGCGATGCAATTCGTCAGTGTCGACGGGCGGTTCGGCGCCGGCCTGGGCGAGGACGTTGGCGATGCGCTGGGCGACCTGCCGCTTGCTGATCTTGCGATCGTGCAGGTCAAACACCAGATTGTCGAGCCCGACGTCGCCAAGGCGGTTCATCACCGCTTCGATCGCCGCCCGCTTCTCCGAGACGAACAGCACGCTGCGGCCCATCGCGGCCATGTACGCGATGATGTTCGCGATCGTCTGGCTCTTCCCCGTGCCGGGTGGACCCTCGATGACCACATGCCGGCCGGACAGCACCGCGTCGATCGCCGCCTGCTGAGACGAGTCCGCGTCGTGAACCAGGAACTCCTTGGCCGGATCGATCCGATCGGCACCGGAGCTGGACCCCTGAGCTTGCTCAGTGCGTAACTGTTGCCGAGCGTCGCGGTCGCCCGCCATCGCGCCGATCACCGGGTGTGATGCCAGCAGCTCGGCCGAGTTACGCAGGTCCTCGACCATGGGCAGCTTGTCGAAGCTGAAAACACCGGCAACCACCGCGGGCTCGAGCCGGAGAGACAGCCCGCTGGGAGCTACCGCCTCGGCGATCAGCTCATAGGCGGCACTCAACTGCTGGTCCGGGTCAGCGATCTCGGACAACATCGCGCTCAGCTTGTCGCCGAGCGCGCTGATGTCCGCCTCCACGCCGTACTGCCGTTCCAGCGCGTACAGGAGGACAGGGTTGATCTCGGGTGACTCCGACAGCTCCAGCGTGAAGTCGTTCTCAGTCGCCGTCCTGCTGTCCAGCGCCAACTGCTGCAGGATCAGCGGCGCCCGCAGCGGTTGCATCGGCACGGACCCGCGGGTGTACGGACCGACCATGCAGAGCAGACCGTGGGTCACCCAACCGGCCTGGATGCCCTGCTCCTCCTCCAGCTCGACCAGCTTCCGACGGAGGCTGCGGGCAGTGTTGCAGGCGGTGTTGTGCCGATCCTGGTCCGGGAACAGCGTCCGCAGGCGAACCTTCTGCCCACCGAGCAGATCGGCGACCGCACCGGCAGCCGCATCGGCGAGATCGAGGGTGGTGGTCTGTCGCTCCTTGAAGTAGAGCAGCGTGTTGCGCGGGCCGAAGTCGATCAGTTGGTCTGCCCACCGGCCGGCGGCCTGCTGGACGAGGTTGAGCACATCCGGTTGGGTCAACAGCATCTCGTCTCCAAGTCAGTCGACGTACGCCAGTGCTGATCCGCCGGGCCGTCGGCCCGAGGCAAAGCCCTCCAGGATAGGGCGTAGGACATGTCCGTCTATGCGTCGGATTTTCGACAGCGATGTCGACGTGGGGACACCGATCAGCAACATTCAGCTTCTTGTGCGGCGCTGTCGCTCTGCCGCCTCAGTTCATCGAGCAGGGCCACCACGTCGCAGTGCCAGGAGCGCAGCTCGGCGTGAGTGGGTGCCAATTCGTACACGTGGTGGTGCATGGCGCGTGAGAGACCGTGCCAGGCAGTTCTTGCGAGGAAGGTCGTCGAGGCATCGACGAAGGCGGGCAGGGCCAGCAGTTGGTGCCGCATCGGGCATCGTGTGAGGGTCGGGGCGACGCAATTCCAGTAGCCGCAGAGTCCTTGTTCCAGAGCGAGGCGGGTGAGGCAGGCACACCCGCGCTGCCAGCAGCGGCGCATGCTCCGGCTGGGACGACTCAGCAGGGTGGCGGCTTCGTCGAGGAGCAGCTCGGGGGTCATGGGCGACTCAGCTTCCCTGCCAGGCGGCGCGCGTCCTCGATCAGGACGGCGAGGTCACTAGCGGCGCCGCCGTGGGAGCCGTTGTTCGCCGCACTGACCACACGAGCGGCGGTAGGACCGAGCTTGCTCAGCTCGCCGTTCAGTTCACGAACGCGCTTGCGATCGCCCAGCAGGGCCAGGGCCAACGTGGAGCGCAGTCCCTCGGCCTCGCTGATCGCGGCTTCGGTATCGGTGATCGAGGTGCCGGCGCGGAAGCCGCGGATCCGGATCCGCTCGTGGCAGGCGTACTCAAGGGCATCGCGGATGAGGTTGCAGACGATGGTGGCCTGCACGGTGCGGGCCATGTTCTCGTCATGGGTGATGGCCAGGGCGTCGGAGAGGTAGCGCTGTCCCGGGTCACCGTCGCGGTCACTACTGAGGGTGACCTGGGAGCGGGCGAGGCGGCTAACGGCCAGGATCCGGGCGTCGAGCTGCAGATGCCGGACGGCGGCGGGGAGCCGGTCGTCGTGGGTGAAGACGATGACCTGCCGGTGCTTCGCGACCTGGGCGAGGACCTGAGCAAGGCCATAGACCTTGGCGGGGTCCATGGACTGCACCGGGTCGTCGATGACGAGGAACCGGAACGGGCTCTCGGGCATGGTGGCGCGCGGAAGAAACAGCGCCAGGGCGAGGGAGTGCAGTTCGCCCTGGCTCATGACGCTGAGGGCCGCTCCCGGTACGCCGTCGACCTCCACGTCGAGGTCGACCCGGCGGGTGGTGCCGGTGCCGGCCAGCTTGATCGCGCCAAGCTGGACGTTGCTGTCCTGCCGCAGGGTGTTCCAGATGGTGGTTGCCTCCGCGGCGACAGGCGCCAGCTTGTCGGCGCGGATCTCTTTGCCGAACTCCAGCAGCTTGGCGATCGCCGTTTTGAGGGCGGCGAACATGGTGGCGGCGTGCCGGACGTGTTGGCCGGCGGGGACGCCGAGGATGGTCGGTGGGCCGAGTACGCGAACCCGAACCCGCCTGGCTCCGAAGTCGGCCTGCTCGCCGGAGGAGCGGTGGCCCGAGTTTCCGTCCGGCGGGCCAGCGCTGTCGCCGACAGGGGCAGTCCCGGGTCGAGAGCCGTTCACGGCTGGGCGCCAGCGACCGCCCTCGACGTCGCGCACGAGGGCTTGTTGCTCATTGTCGACACGGTACCGGTCGCGTCGGCCGGTTGCGCCCCCCGGTTGAGCCCGTGCCCGACGCTCAGTGGGACACGTACACCGACTGGATCGGTGCCAGGACCAACGTTTCAGCGTCCTCCCCTCCGAACCGTCCGCCCGTGACGTGGTCCGCAGTGGCAGACTGCCGGCCATGACAAACGTAAATGGACAGGCGGACCTTGTCGCGATCGCGATTGCGCTGCGGGACGTAGCCGAGGAAGTCGATGGAGGCGAGCGGTTGGCCAGGAACCTGGCAGCCGCGCTCCAGAGGGCGGATGTGGACCCAACGGTCTGGAGCAGCGCGCAGTCTCAGGCCCAGGGCTGGCGAGACCAGATCCGCTGGATTCGCCGATAACGCAAGATTTGTTCTGAAGATCGATCCGCCCAAGTACTTGATTGTCTGCAACTGCAGCTGAGTTGGCGCTGCAGGCGTAAGCGAGTTCAGCACGCTGAGCGACACGGGGCTGACTGCTGGTGGTGTCGTTGGGTAGGGTCACCGCCAGAGATCGCGGTCCATCGGTCCTGGGGAGACGTTGGCATGGAGTCGGTGGCGTCGGCGTTCGGTCGGGCGGTGGCGGCGCACCGGGAGGCTGTGTCGCATGTGGAGGCCGCCCGGTCGCGGTTGATTGATCGTGCCGGTGAGGGCAGCGTCTCAGAGCAGGCCCGCGAGGATGCCCGGTCGCTTGCTGCCGGTATGCAGCGGCTCGCCGAGGCGCTGACGCCGGGTTGGCTCGGTTGCCGGCTGGATGGTGCCGCCGTGGACCTGCCGACGGGCGTTGATGCGGTGCTGGGGCGTCCACTTCCTGTTCGGCTGGGTGAGGCGTCGCCGGTCGCCGGAAGCGTGTTCAGTGTGGTGGTGCCGTTCGTGGGCGCCGGTCACCTGGCGGTCGACAGTGATGCCCGTGATCCGATGGTGGCCCGCTGGCTCCGCGGCGTGCTGCTTCGGGTGCTTGCCGCGCTGCCGGACGGGGCGCTGCGGGTGGCGGCGGTGGACGGTGCGACGTTGGGGGCGGTGTTCGGTCCGTTCCGTTCGATGGTGGAGGCGGAGGCGTGGCACCGGCCGGCGATCGACCTTGCTGGGTTCCAGCAGGTGCTGTCCGAGGCGGAGGAGCGGATCGAACGCGCCCAGGCCGGCGAGACGGATCCCTCCGTGCTGCTGGTGTGTGTAGCCGCCCTTCCTGAGGGTGCGGGGCGTACGGAGTGGTCGCGGCTGGCGGCTATCGCCCATGCCGGTCCGGCGGCCGGGGTGTTCCTGTTGCTTGCCGGTTATCCGCCGCCGCAGCATCCGGGTCTGAACGCGGCACCTCGCTTGGAGAGTACGACGCATCTGACGGCGGCCGGCGGAGGCCTGTTTGCGGTGTCTGACCCGCCAGGCCCGCACCGGTTCAGCTCTGACGGCTCCGGGTTGGCGGTGCCGATGCGGCTGGATGCCGGCCCGTCGGACGATCTGGTGGAGTCCATCTGCCGTAGGTTGGCGAAGGCAGCGCGGGTGCAGGCGTCGACGGACTTCGCCGCGCTGATGCCGGCCGAGATCTGGCAGGAGTCGTCGGTCAGCGGGCTGCGGACCGTGGTGGGCCGGGAAGGCCGCAACGACTGTGTGCTGGCCCTTGATGACGCGACGCCGCACTGGTTGGTGGGTGGTCGGACCGGGTCGGGTAAGACCGTATTCCTGCTCGACGTGCTCTACGGCCTGGCGTCGCGATACTCCCCGGACGAGCTGGGGTTGTACCTGCTGGACTTCAAGGAAGGGGTGTCGTTCGCGGAGTTCACGCCCACGGCGGTGGACCCGTCGTGGATCCCGCACGCCCGCACGGTCGGCATCGAGTCCGACCGGGAGTACGGGCTGGCGGTGCTGCGGACGTTGTCGCGGGAGATGACCCGGCGGTCGACGGAGCTGAAGCGGGCCGGGGTGACCAAGATCGCCGACCTGCGGGCCGGGCGGCCGGACGTGGCGATGCCGCGGCTGCTCGCGGTCATCGACGAGTTCCATGTGCTGTTCGAGGGCAACGACGCCGTGGCCGGGCAGGCGGTGGCGCTGCTGGAGGAGTTGGCGCGTAAGGGCCGCTCGTACGGCATCCACCTGATCCTGGCGTCGCAGACGATTTCCGGTGTGGAGGCGCTGTTCGCCAAGACCGAGTCGATCTTCGGGCAGTTCCCGCTGCGGGTCGCGCTCGCCGGGGGCGGCGGTGTCCTCGACCAGCTCAACGACGGCGCGGACAACCTGCCCATCGGAGGCGCCGTCATCAACTCGGCGGCCGGGATACCGGGGGCGAACCGGGTCATCCGCTTCCCGAACGCCGACGCGGAGTCGGTGACCGCGCAGCGGCACCTGCTGTGGAACGCCCGCCCACCTGGTGACGCCCCGCCGGCGGTGTTCGCCGGCTACGCCGAGCAGCACCCCGACCAGGACCCCACCTTCGCCCGCCTCTCGCCGAATGTACGGCGACGGCGGGCCCTGGTCGGCCGCGCCGTCGACGTCGGCCTGCCCACCGCAGGGTTCACCCTGGACGAAACCCCAGGCAGCCACGTCGCCGTACTCGGCACCTCGCCGGTCGGGGCCGACGTCCTTTACGCGGCGACCGTGAGCTTGGCCCGCCAACACGCGCCCGGCACTGCCCGTTTCCTCATCGCGCCGCTGGTCGCCGCAGCCGACGAGGCCGCCGACGCCACCGTCGAAGCTGTCACCTCCGCTGGACAATCGTGCGACACCATCTCCTCGGTTCAGTTCCGGGCACGACTGGGGGACCTCGCGCAGTCGACCGCACCCGCAGACGGCCAGACGACCTACCTGGTGGTCTTCGGCGCCGACGCCGCGAGCAGCCTCCTCGTCGCCAGCGACCCCACCACCTACCGCTCCGGACACGACGACCTTCGAGCCGTACTGGCCAACGGCCCCACCCACGGCGTCCACCTGCTTGGCTGGTGGCGCACCGTGAGCCGGTTCACCGACGACCTCGGACCGACCGGCGGCAGCGAGGTCGCCTGCCTCGTCGCCCTTAACCTCCCCGGCAACGACGTCGGAGCCCTGCTCGGCGACTACGCAACGGAATGGCAGTCCCGCCCCAACCGGGCCCTGCTGATCGACCGGCACGACAACCGCCGCACCCTCATCGTTCCGTACGTGCGCCCCGGCACCCTCGATCAGATCGACGACCTCGCATGACCGATCACCCCACCATCCCGATGCCCCGAGACGGCGGTTGGGCCGCCTACACCGACTATTCTCGCCGCCTGGCGACCCTGTTGCAGGACGAACGCGCACGCGCCGAGCAACAGACCGCCGCCAGCCGCGACGGGCAAGCCGCCGTCGACCAGATCACCCACCGGCTGGGGACTCAGCGGCAGCACCTCCATCAACTCGCCGCCACCCTGCGCCTGCCCGAGCCGCACGTCGGCGGGATCGCACCCGGCCCGATACCCGACCCCGCCGAGGCGCTACGTCGGGCCGCAGCGGCGGCCGACGCGGCCGACGTCGCCGCCGAGAACGCCCACCGGCGGGCCGCGCAGCCACCCCTGCTGCCCGGGTTCACGCCGCTGGCCCGCAACGCCCTTGTCTACGCCGCCGCGGCGATGCTGGGCACCTTCGCGTCGCTGCTGATGTTCGCCGTCAGCCCCGACGCCGACCTCGGCCGCATCCCGTGGCAACTCGTGCCCTGGTCCCTGTGCGGGCTGCCCGCGCTGGCGTTCTTCGCCGGCTACCTGACCATCAGCCTCGTCGGACAGCCGCGCATCGGCGGTGGCGGCACCCGCTCGGCGCGGGCCGGCGGAGTGATCTGTTTTGTCGGCATGCCGATCTTGTGGTTCATCTTCATCGCCGCGACCCGAGGCTGAACCACAGACGCACCTGCCACCGGCGGCGGGGCGTTGGACAGCACGAATCAGGGGAGGAACATCCAGTGGCCACCATCGGAGACATCAAGGCGGGCCTGGCCCACGGCAAGTCCGAGGCCGACAAGGCACTCGCGCAGCTCGCCGGCGTCACCGCCCAGGTCGACAAGGCCATCGCCGTACTCCAGGCTCTCGCCGCCGGCACCCAGCAGCCCGCCGTGATGGGCGCCATCGGCAAGCTCAGCGCCGCCAAGCAGAAGTTCGGCGAGGGCGCCGGCCTGATCCAGGCCGCCGTCGCGCAGACCGAGAAGTACAACGCCGTCCTCTGACACCGAACCCCCGGAAGGTCCCTCAATGCCCACCGTCATCGTTCCCGTCGGTCTGAACCTCGGCCCCTCCTACCGGTACGTCACCCCACCTGACTCAGAGCCGGAGTTCTACCGGGTGAGGCTCGGCCAGGAGTTCGCGCAGCTAAGTGTCGACGAGTTCAAGGTGTGGGGACGAGCTTTCCTTGATCCCGAGCGTCACGCCCGGCTGCAGGTCAACCGGGGGACGCTGCGCGATGACGTCGTTGCGGCCGGGAACGGTCCAGCGCAGCCGGAGCAGGTCATCGAAGGACTGCTGGAGCAGGGCTTGCTCGTTGAATTCGACCCGGATGGCTCGCTCGAGAAGGTGTTTCGGCAGCTCAAGCTCTTTCCCACCGCAGAAGGCATGGGCAACACGCCGGACGAGCCAGGGTGGGAGCGTATCGGCCACAACGGGCAGCCTTTGCTGAAGGTCAGCGCGACGGTCTACGGGATTTGGGCGTTCTCCAGCACGGAAGAGTCGCTGTGGGCTGCCTGCTCTGGCCTTGCCGAGGATGCCGAGCAGGGCAGGGCTGAGGGCGAGGAGCTCGACTCGCTGACGGCGGACGAGGCCGCAAAGGCAATAGCCGGCAACCTGCCGCTACTCGTCGCCGCGGGCTGTGCTGTTCTCGACAAGACGTCCTAGCGATGGGCTGGCGTCGGCAGACTAACCGGGCCGGAACAGCAGGTTCCCGCCTCGGCAACGTTGGACGGTCGGCCGGACGTGCGCTGATGGATACAGCGGTGGAATCGGCGCGGGAAGGCATCAACAAGGTCAGCGAGAAGGTGGGTAAGGCGGCCGGGGCTGGGATCGCTGTCGCGGCCACCGCGGCAGTCGATGCCGCTGGCTACCAGCCCTCTCCCTTGGTCGCGGTGGGCGCGGCGTACGCCGGCATGAAGGTGGGTGGCCTGGTCGGCCGCGCTATGAATGCTGGGCTGGACCGCATCGCCGCCGGGCGGGGTGGTGGTCCGATCGGTTCGGTGATGGCGGAGTTGAGCATGGTGCTGCAGACGCTCGATCAGGTGGGCCGGGGCATCGTCGAGGTTGTCGACTCGGTGAACAAGGCCCAGGCCCACTTCCAGAAGGTCAGTAGGGGCGGAGGCAACAACCTGCTGAACAGCGCGGTCCGCGCGTGCCGGCAGGCGCCTGTGCGCCTCGAAGAGGGCGTGGACGAGGTCAAGCAGGCCCAGGACTTCGTCGGCAGGCACTTGGTGGCGGTGGCGACGGCCGGCGGCTAAGCACCGCTGGTCGTCGCCGCATGCCAACACGTCATCGAGCACGTGGAGGGTCAGCCGGCCAGCGGATCGTGCGGTGCCGGCTCGTCGGATTGCGGAAGCCGCTGGGCGCCGGGGCAGCCAGGGCTGGTGTTGCTCTGCTCGTCGTGATCCGGTTCGACCTTCCGCTTTCCCTCGGAGGGCTGCTGCGGCGGAAGGTCGATGCCGATTGCTCGGGCGTACTCGGCGAGGATGCCGCCGGCTTCAGCGAGCAGCCATGAGCCGTCTCGGAGCTTGACGATCCCTTGGGCGTAGTTGCCCAGTGCCCGGTTGACCAGTGGGTTGGTGGCTCCGGCGGTGACGGTACGGAACTCGGCTCGGGTGTTCTCAGCGTCCTGGATGACGACCTTGGTCAGGTCCTGCTGTTGGCTGATGGAGACGTGCAGGTCTCGTAGCGCGGCGGTGATGTCGGGCAGGGTCACGGTTGGTACCTCCGGTTGGGGTCGGCTGCGGGATCGGGGCTGACGGTGAGTCGGCGGGCGTTGATGAGCTGGGGTCGGGTGGCTCCGGGGGTTCTGCGGGGTAGGCGGCCGTAGCGGGTGAAGGTGGCGGCGGCCTGCTCGTTGGTGGGGCAGGGGCCGACGAGGTGGCAGCGCAGGCAGTAGCCGGTGGCGCTGGAGGTGACGTGCTCGTCGAGCGCTCGTTGGGCGGCGGTGAGTTGATCGGTGGCCGCTGCGGACAGGTAGACGGTGGTGGCCACGTCATGCCTCGGCCTGCGGGAGGGCGGCGACGCGGGCGAGTACTTGCCGGAAGCGCCCGGCTCGGCCGTCGGTGTTGATTTCGATGCCTTCGAGCCACACCCACTGGCCGTCGTACCAGGTGCTGAGGTCGAGGCGGACGTGGATGATCCGGAGCCGGAGCGGGCCGCAGCTGTGTTGGTAGTCGTGTTCGCGTAGGTGCACGACGTCGCCGGGTACGACGGCGACCTCGGGCGTGATCGGCAAGTAGGTCACAGCCCGCTCGTCCAGCGCGTTCGGCCCGGATGCGGGTGGGACCTGCGGCCCCCGCAGTCGGGGCAGTTCAGTGCCGACCCGCACCGTCGGCACCATCGGGACTTGACCTTGAAGAGGAACAGTCCGGCAGCGAAGCCGAGCATCGCGACCGCCACCAGAACGAGGGATGGGACCACTGCGTTTGCCTCCCTGACTCGGCCCCTCGAGAGACGCAGCCCGCTTCGGGTGACGGGCTGCGTCCCGCCGAGAGGCGTCCGAGGCCGGACGGACGGCGGGCTCCTGGGAGCGCGAACCCGCCGTCAGATCGCGCGGCTTTCGCGGGCCGCACCGGCCTGAGATGCTCATGCATATAGTGCCGATGCACTAGTGATAATGCAAGGTTTGCATTCGCATATGGTTCACTTGCTCGGCCTGCCTGGAGGTTGCATCCGCATGGCGGGCACACTCTGACTACGACAGGAGCGAAGGGACATGGAGTTGTCAGCTCGGCGGCAGCCACCCACCGTGCGCCTCCGGCGGCTCGCGGCGGAGCTGCGTGGACTGCGTACCGCGGCCGGCCTCACCCGCGAAGAGGTCAACGAGCAGACCGGCATCAACCCCGCCACGCTCTACCGGATCGAGACGGCCAGGGTTCGCCCGCAACGGCGCACGCTGATGGCGATGCTCGACAAGTACGGCGTCACCGACGAGGACAGGCGCAGTGAGCTGATTGCCCTGTCGCGCCAGGCCGCGCAGCTGGGCTGGCTACAGGCGTACGAGTCGGAGCTGCCCGAGCTGTACACCACGTACATCAGCTTCGAGGCCGAGGCCCGCTCGGTCCGCAACTACGAGTCCCTCTTCGTCCCGGGCCTCCTTCAGACCGAGAACTACGCCCACGCGGTGATCCGCGGCGTTCTGCCGTTGGCGACCGACCTTGACGTGCAGGCCCGGGTCGACGCGCGGATGCAGCGGCAGGAGTCGCTGCGCAAGACCGAGCCGCTGCGTGTCTGGGCAATCCTCGACGAGGCCGTCCTGCACCGGCAAACCGGTGGCGCGGAGGTCATGGCCGAGCAGCTGGAAGCCCTGGCGAGGGCAGCCGACCAGCCGCACGTGACCCTCCAGGTCATCCCATTCACCGCCGGGGCTCACGCCGGCATGCCGGGCTCGTTCGTCGTCATGGACTTCCCCGACCCGGCCGACCCCGCGCTGGTGTACGTCGACAGCATGGCTGGTGACCTGTTCCTGGAACGCGAGGCGGACGTACGCCGCTACGCCACCACGTTCGAACACCTCCGCGCCACCGCGCTGGACCCCACCAACTCGATCAAGCTGATCAAGCAGCGAGCTGCCATGATCGGCCAAGAAGGAGGTACGGGATGAACCGAGTCGACCTGTCCCGCGCCCGCTGGAAGAAGAGCAGCCGATCGAGTGGGAACGGCCAGTGCGTCGAGGTCGCCGACCTCCACACCACCGTCGCACTGAGGGACAGCAAGGACCCTTCGGGGCCGGTGCTCCTCTTCGAGCGGGACGCGTGGACGAGGTTCTTGGCGGGGGCGAAGAACGGCATCACGACGTCATAGCAAGGCATCCGGGTTGGCCGCCGGGGCAGTTATGGACCTCTGGCTACTTGCGCCACCAGGTTGGTCGTCCGCGCATCCCATGGTGCCAGCCGTCGACCTGGAGCCGGGCCGCGTCGACAGCCTGCTGGGTGCGCTCGGAGCGGTATTCGCGGTGGGGCTCGTGCGGGCTCCAGTCGCCGATGAAGGGGCGTAGGTCGTCCGGCTTGGGTTCGATGTCGAAGTCGACCTCGGGCAGGCTCTTGTCGCCTCGGGTGGGATCGAGGCGGTCCGCCGCGGCGCGGCCCCAAGCGATCCAGCGATTCCGGTTCTCCAGGTCGGTCCCGTCCTCAGCGGTGGCCTGCTCGAGGGCGTCGCAGAAGGCGCGGATCTCCGTCGCCGCGGCCCACGAGTCGTAGGCCCCGCGGAAGGCCTTCTTCCTGAGCAAGTCCACGGCCTGCGGCCGGGCCTCGTCGAGCGCGGCCCGCCAGCGACGTCGTTCCTCCTTACGCTGCCTCTCCTGCTCGGCTACATACTCGTCGTGGGCGCGCTGGCGGGCCAGCTGAGCTTCTTGATCGGCGGCGATCCCGGCCTCGGCGTCGCGGATGATCCGGGGAAGGCGTTTCTCCAGGGTGGTGCGTTTGTCGTCAGTCCAGGTGTCGTGCTTGTCCCAGCCGTCGCGGGCGATCTCCAGGCGCAGGCGCCCGGAGGGCACCTTGTCGGTCTTCGGCAGCACCATCCACGGCTTGCGCCGCAGATCCCGCGCCTCTTGAGCGGTCGACACGTGCGGCACCTCGTCGTACTCCTCGTACAGCTTGACCCGACGGCGAGTCTTGTCGATCTGCAGGTAGACCGAGGGGTGCTTGGTCTTGGTGTTCACCCCGACGCGGTGGCCTCGGCGGCGAGCTTCGGCGGCCAAGGCCCGGCCCAGGTCCAGGGCTCGCGGGATGGATGCCTGGGTGACCTCAAGACCGGCGGGGTCCTTCTCAAGGGCGGCGAAGACGAGGTCGGGGTCGGTGGTGACGCGACGGGTGTTGAGGCGGATCCGGTTCCAGTCCGTGTCGTCGGGCTTCTCATCGCTGGACAGGCGAATGACGAGGTCGCCGGCCGCGCGGCCGGTGTGCCTGAGGTGGAAACCGGCGGGAACGACTTGGTGCTGCTTGGCGGCGTGGATGACCCTGCGGTAGAGGGCGCGTTCCTCGGGATCGGGGCTCTCGATCGTCACCGTTCCGCCCTCGCGTTGCAGCCGCTCAATGAGCTGACGAGCGCTCTCCACCGTTGTCGCAGTTGGCGCCGAACCCGCGGCCCGGTGTGTCGCGGGTTCGTGGCGCCGTTGCCGGCACGCGCGAGGGGGCGGCTTCGCTCGTAGCCCGCCTCTGTGAGCGCGGCCGAGGCACGCCGTCGCGGAGCCGGTCGGGATGGTCGGGGTGGACTCCGTGTTCGAGGTAGAACCGCCCGGCCTCGGTGATCTGGGCTCGCCACACCCCGCCGCAGCGGCTGACGTCAACGAGGCGACGAGTCTGCAGGGCCCGTGCCGACTGCCGCTGGTCCACTCCATCGGGCCCGCTCAGGTCGTCACCATCAGCGATTCGACGTAGGAGCAGCAGCTGATGTTCCTTGAGCGGATCCCACCTCTGCACCCCACCGACCTTCGACCTCTCCATCACGGTTGGCAAGGAGAAACGCCTGCCAGTTCCGGTGGACGGAGATGCACGGCGGACAACGCACTCGCTGGCTTGGACGCGAGTGATGGGAGGGCCGCTGGCTACTGACTACAGACCGGCGAGTTGAGCCGCATCGCGTAGGCGCCGCGCCCGCCGTGCTGAGTCACGAACGAGAAGATCCTGTCGCTGCCGGCGACGTGTGATCACCTCCTTGCTCGACTACGCCCCCTCGGCCCAGCCGTCACCCGCGCGCTTGCATTCTGGGCCCGTCTGAACCTGAGTTACCCCTTGATCTGCCGCAAGCGGCGGCCGGCCAGTCCGTTGATCTGTCCACGATGAACGTCGATCCCTGCGTCTCGCATGGATCCGCCTTGCCTGGCGTTACCCGGCTCAGTACCCGCCTGCCCTCTGCGCCCCCAGCGGGCGGGGAGGCGGGCGGCCGACCTCCAGTCACCCTGATCTCACTCATGGAGTACACCGTGACCACGCATCACCTCTCTTCCGTGCGAAGCGCATCGGCCCTTGCGCTCGCGAACCCCGAACCTGACGGATTCGGCCTTGACCTCCAGGTAGGCGTCCCGGCGGGTCTCCCGCTTGGCGTCCCGCTTGAACAGGACCCCCAACCGGACCCTCTGATCCGGCTCACAGCGCAGGTCAGGGCCGCTATCAGCACGGCCTGTCGTGCTGCGACTGACCCTCCGACTGGGTCTCTCCCCATAGGGAAGGTGCTGGCGCATGCCTGATCCGCTGCTTCGGGTGCAGTCCCAGCTCACCGACCGCGACCTCGTGCTGCTCGGCTGGCTGGCCGACCACGGGGTGCTCACCTCTTTCCAGATCGCCCACGCTCTGTTCCCGTCGGTTGACTACGCGCAGGAGCGCCTGCGGGCTTTGACGCAGAAGTTGGGGGTGGTGGATCGGTTCCGGCCGCAGAAGCCCGACGGCGGTTCCTACCCCTACCACTACGTGCTGGCGCAGCTCGGCGTCGAGGTCGTCGCCGCGCAGCGCGGCGAGGACCTGCCGCGCAAGGACCAGGCCCGCAGGAGGCGTTGGCACCTGACGAGGCGGGCGAACCTGCCGCACCTGCTGGGGATCAACGGCTTCTTCACCGCCCTCGCCGGCCACGCCCGCACCCACCCGGGCAGCGAGTTGGTGCGCTGGTGGCCGCCGGCGCGCTGCCAGCAGGTCGGTGCCTTCGCCGAGCCCGACGATGACATCTCGGTCCGCGTGTATGCGCCGAGGTCGCGGCCGGACGGGCACGGCATCTGGGTCGAGGGCGACCGGAGGGTGCCGTTCTTCCTGGAGTACGACCTGGGCACCGAACGGCCGCTGTCCCGGCTGGTCGCCAAACTCCACGGCTACCGGGAACTCGCCCACGTCACCGGCCGGATCTGGCCGGTGCTGTTCTGGCTGCCGTCCCCCGCACGGGAGCGGCACCTGCACCTGGAACTCGCCGCCGCCGGGATCAGCTACCCGGTGGCCACCGCCGTACACGCCGAGGCCACCGGCATTAATCCTGCCGAGGCGGTGTGGTGGCAGTACCGCTCCGATCGGGCGCCGGTGCGTCTGGCCGACCTCCCAGCCGCCGACAGCGGCACCCGACGGGCCGCCTGAGCGGGTCAGTACCGACCGCCCCGGTTGCGCGGCTGTGCCCCACACGGGCGGGAACAGGAGCCGCCTTACCCGTCGCGCCAGGCGGCCCGCAGTCGGGCGGGCGGTGACGGCACCACGCCAGCCGGCGCAGGTGAGGGCGCGGACGATACCTCGCTGCCCGCCGTGACAGCAAGGGTCCGCGTCTGTCAGCCGCTCTCCGGCGCCTCTTGGTGAGTTCCCGTGAGTTGCTGACAGTTCGGATCCCTTCCTGGTGACAGCCCGCAGAGCTATCATCCGCGCCCCATCAGGTCAGGAGGCCAATGGCATTAAACAGCTTTTCCGCATTAATCGGATCGATCGCGCGATCCCGCGCAAGAGAGGAAACCGCATGAACGAAGGACTCCGACCCCAGCAGCTTCACACGCTTTTCGGAGGACCGTGGCCACCGCACCCCACCACGACGAAAACACCGTCCGGAGCTATCCTGACGACCCGCATCCTGGTACCGCCACAAATTGTGGCGGTGCGAAAACCACCTCGACCGGCGGAAAGGAAACGACGGTTCCGATGCGTATCGCACGCGTCGACACCATTCCCATGACCGCCGACGACCTCGACAACGCCGCCGAAGCCCTCTCCGTCCTGCTCAACCACTTCTGGCGCGAGCACCCCAACCTCGCCGCCTGAACCCTCGCCCAACGCCGTGCGGCGGCCCACCAGCGTGGGCCGCCCCCGGCCAACCCACCCCGACCGCTACGGAGGATTCGCCTGATGACAGGCAAGCCCACCCCCACCAGCCCACCCAAGCGACGCGGCCGACGCGCCCCCACCCCCACCCCGCCGGACACGCCGGCCGGACCGTGCCGGGTGTGCCTCTACGTCCGCCGCTCGACCGACGACGAACACCAGCCCTTCTCCCTGCTCGCCCAACGCGCCGCCTTGGACAAGTACGTCAAGGCCCACCCCGGCTGGGTCATCGTCTGCGAATTCGAAGATGACGCCTCCGGCGCCACCACCGACCGCCCCGGGCTAAAGAAAGCACTCGACGCGGCGAAAGCCGGAATGTACGACGTCCTGCTCGTCTACCGACTCGACCGATTCAGCCGCAGCGTCGCCGACCTACTCGACCTCATAAAAGTCCTCGAAGCCGCGAACGTGCGGTTCTCCTCCGCGACCGAACCCATCGACACCGGCGGACCCTTCGGCCGCATGATGCTGCAACTCCTCGCCGTGTTCGCCGAATTCGAACGCAACATCATCATCGACCGAGTGAAAAGTGGCATGACCGCGAAAGCCAGCAAAGGCCAATGGGCCGGCGGCACCCGCCCCTACGGCTACCACGTTGACCCCGACACCCAGCGCCTCGTCCCCCACCCCGACGAGGCGCCGATCCTCCGCGACATCTTCCGCCTCTACACCCGCGACCGACACGGCACCCGCGCCATCGCCACCGAGTTGAACGCCCGCGGCGTGCCCAACCGCACCGGCAAGAAGTGGTCCGGACACACCATCAACCGGATCCTGGACAACCCCGCCTACGTCGGGGACATCGCCTACCGCGACATCCTCGTCCCCGACGCCCATGAGGCGCTCATCGACCGGGACACCTTCCGCCGCGCCCAGGAGATCGCCGCAGCGCGCGGTGACGTCCAAACCCAGCGGGCCATGTCCGACTCGGACTACTACCTCACCCGCCTCCTGACATGTCCGCAGTGCGGACAACGCTACATCGGCACGTCCGCCAAAGGCCGCACCCGCCGCTACCGCTACTACACCTGCTTCACCCGCACCCGCTACGGCAAACACGCCACCTGCACCGCACCCAGGCTCCCCGCCGACGACCTCGACCGCATGATCCTGCGGGCCCTGCACGACTTCTACACCACCGCCGAACCCGTCCTGGCCGCCATGATCGAACGCGCCCGCACCCAACGCGACAGCACCAGCGACGACCGGCGCGCCGAACACGCCGCCATCGCCCACCAGATCACCAGCACCGAGAACGCGATCGCCCGCTATCACACCGCGTTCGAGAACGGCACCATGGACGACGCCACCGCCGGGCCCCGTATCCGCGAACTCCGCCAACGGCTGGCCCAACTCCAGGCCCGGCACACCGAACTCGAAGCCGACCTGACCGCCCAGCCCACGCTCCCGTCGCCCGGCACCGTCGCCCGGATCCGGGACCACCTCAGCACCATCATGGCCAGCGGCAGCGCCACCGAACGCAAGGCCGCGATCGAGGCCCTCATCGCCGAAGTTCAACTCACCGACCAGGGAGTCGTACCCGTGTTCAAGATCCCCACCGACACGACAATGCCCCCGCCCGAAACGGACGGGGGCAACCCGAAAGAGCCACCGGTTCGCACAATGGTGCGGTCGGTGGGCCGCCAGGGACTCGAACCCTGAACCTATGGATTAAAAGTAGCCAGAAGAGGACAGAGTGCCATCATTTATCCGCCGTCCGGATTCCGGGCGCGTCGTCCGGCCGCGTTGGTGCTGGTCCGCGCGGCGCCTACGTTGGATGGCACGGCGATGAGTGGCCGGTAGGGGCGCGAATCCAGGAGTCGCGCCGTGAGTCCGTCCGGCATCGGAACTTCCGAGCACCCGGGGAGCACCCTGACCGCGGGCGCCGCCCGCTCGTTGGCCACTCCACCGATTGTGAGTCGGCGTTGACGGGGGCGTTGTCGGCCCCGCTTCCTTGGACGCTGACCGATCCACCCACTTGGCGTCTGGTGATCGGCGGGAAGCGGGCGGTTTCGTCCCTGGCATCCGCTTTCGCCCTCCGTCCGAGCTCCACGTCCGTATAACGCTGACATTATTCGTGGGCTATAGTGGGTGTGTGGGCGAGTGGGAGGTCAGCCTTACCGAAGACGTCGAGGACTGGCTGCTTGACCTGGCCAAGTCTGATCCCGACTCCGCTAACCAGGTCGCTGCGGCGATAGATCTGCTCGCCGCTGAGGGCCCGGCGCTCGGTCGACCGTTCGTTGACCGGGTCAAGGGCTCGGACTACAAGAACATGAAGGAGTTGCGGCCAGGCTCGGCAGGGGAAACCGAGATCCGTATCCTGTTCGCCTTCGACCCTCAGCGGGAAGCCATCCTGTTGGTGGCGGGTGACAAGAGCGGCAACTGGAAGGGCTGGTACGAAACCAGCATTCTCGAAGCCGACAGGAAGTTTGCCGACCATCTGCGAGAGCTGAAGGGACAGCACTGATGGCGCGTAGCTGGCGGGATGTCCGCTCCCGCATGAACCTCGACGAGGCCAAGGTTGAGCAGCACAAGGAGCGCATGCGCGGCGAGGTGCGCGCAGCGCGACTGCGTGAGATGCGTGAGAAGCGCGGGCTGACTCAGCAGCAGGTTGCCGACCGCATGAACGTTTCACAGCCGCGTGTCGCCGCCATCGAGAGTGGCGAACTGCCGAAGGCTGAGGTCGGCACGGTTGCCCGGTACATCGCTGCCCTTGGCGGCAAGGCTGAGTTCGTTGCCGAGTTCGACGGCGAACGGGTGACCCTTAGTTGATGCTCGGGGCATGAGGGCGCCGCTGTCGTTGCGCTCATGTTTGTCGTGCACGTCGCGAAGCCTCGGCTGATGCCGGGGCTTCGCCGTTGAACCTGACTGCGGCATCGGTCTCGCCCGCCGCCGGCGAGTCCGCCGTTCACGGCGATGCAGTGCGAGCCCGCGCTGTCGGCCCTGGGTCCGTCGGCATCATGAACGACTTCGCCTTCCTCGCCAACACCTGGCGCAACGCCGCCAAGCCCGAACCTTCTCGATCTCGTCGTGCGGCTGGCCGCGACACCGGGCAACCCGGCTTCTGAAAATGGTTGGCAACCCATGTGGGCTGCGGAGAGAACCTCCTCTGGTGGAGCCTGGTCCAGCGCCCGGCCGCCGCGACGGAGCGTGGGCGCTTCGTTCGGTGTACTGCCCTTCCGCCTGCCGGACGGCCCCGCTACGTTCAAGATATGGATGCTCCCGATGGCAGTGACATCCCGACCACGCTGACCTGCCGCAATCCGGCCTGCGCCGAAACGTTCGACTTTCACGAGGTGGAAACCCGCGCCAGCGCGGACAACACGAAGTGGGAGTGGCGCTGCCCCCGGTGCGGGCGAGCGAACGCAACCCAGGGATTCATCGTGAAGCACGGCGGCGACATCCCTCTGTAGGCGACCGTCTCACCCTGGCGTCCCAAGGTAACCACTCTCGCCCCCGGACTGGTTGGACCTGTCGGCCAGCGCGTGCACGCCGTGCTGCCCGCTGGCCGACTGCTGCATCTGGCTGAGCGTCTGCTCGAGGTTCCGTTGTTCGGCCCCACGCGGACCGGCAGGGCCACGTCACTTGCTCGAGCGGTTTCGCCTGTCGCAGCAGCGCGAGGCGTTCATGCGTCGGAGGGCCACTCGGCTCGGGCAAGGATCACCAACCCCCGTAGTCAGTGTTCGAGGAATCCCTGTTGACGTGTCGGTTCGGTCCGCCACGGAAGCCTCGCAGTCACCAGTTCGGCACTGTGTGAAGTGCTTCGATATTATTGGGGTGCTGGTGCCCAGAGTGTGGAGTGGACTTGTCACGACCGAAGTCGGACCGTGCGACCGTGGTCAGCACGGTCATCGCGCTTCTCGCCCTGGGTTGGGGCATCTACGCCTACTACTTTCCGCCTGCCTCGCCGGTCGCACCGGCGGCTGCCACCGCTCCGACCGCCTCACCGACGGTCACTGCCACGCCGCCGAGCACTGTGTCCGGTACCGAGACTGAAACGGGTAGTTCGGTGGTGCGGGCGTTAAGGGCGCTGCCGGCTGGCTTCGAGCGCTTCTCGCAGCGGGCCGAGCGTGATCGGTACGGACAGTCGTGGTGGGAGCTAGCTCTGGCGTGGCTGCTGCTCATGGGCTTCATGCTCTGGAGATCGTTGGAATACTTTGACCGGGCAATCTGGGTGCCGGTGTGCGGCACGGCTTTTATCGTCTACTTTTGGCCGTCGCTGACCTGGTGGGGCGTCACGGTCAGTACCGTCGGCGGCTTCATCGCCTGGGGGATAGCTGGTCTTGGATCCGCTGGCGCCTTCGCACCCCAGACGCCCGGCGCCGGTAACCGGCAGGCATCAGTCGGTGAGCAGATGGAGCGGCCTGGCCAGTAGGTCGAACGGGAGCCTCGGCAAGTGGGCACGGTTTGAGCACCCTGCCGTCGTTCCACCGGTAGAGCAGTGCCAGACCGTCCGGACGCTTTCGGGTAGGACAATCGCGGTCGCGGCACAAGGGGTCACTACGCTTCGAGGAGCATCTCGACGGCATCGGCAACCGAGTCGACTGCGGCGTCTGGCACTGGCCCGACGAAAGACCACGAGTCGGGTCGGCGTTTCGGCTGCAGCCAGATTGTGCGTAGCCCAGCGGCGTGGCCACCGGCGACATCGAGGACGAGGCTGTCGCCGACCATCCATCCACCGCTGCCGCAGTTGGTGCCGCAGCGATCAGCGGCGAGGCGGAAGATTTCGGGGTCGGGCTTGCGGATGCCGACCTCGTCTGAGATACACCACGCGTCGACGAGCCTGTCCAACCCGGCGTTCCGGATCTTCCCGAGCTGGTTGTCGGTCATTCCGTTGGTGACGATGCCGATCCGCCATCCGGCCCGGCGCAGCCGCCTCAACGCATCCAGATCCTCGGGGCGGCATGACGCCAGCCCAGGCATCCGGCGGCGGTACTGCTCCCACAGTTGCTCCGGCGGCCTGGCCAGGTCGAACGTTTGGCAGACGGTGGTGAAGAAGCTGTCCATTGGCCCGGAGTGGTGCGCGTCGGCCATGAGCAGAAAGGTCAGCGCCGCCTCGCCGAGCCCGTGGGTGACGACGAACTCCTCGGCCCACGCCTGGAACGCCGCGCTGCGATCCACGAGCGTGTCGTCGAGGTCGAACAACGCCAGCGACTGCATGCCCGGCACGATAGCCAACCGGAGGCCGTTGCACGGGCGCAGCCAAGTGCGCCGCCGCGACATCACGGCTCCACCTACGGTGCGCATGGCTGATCCCACGTTCGTGGAACGGGGGCTGCGATCCACGACCCGCTGATCCCGATCGCAGTGACCGGCAGCGCCGGAGAGCCGAGGGCCCCCACGCGGCCCGTCCGTGGCCTATTTTTGCCGGACTGCGCACCGGCGCGTGACGCGCATACAACACGTCGAACGCCCGCCGGTTCCCCTCACCGATGAGGCGCGTCAGCTTCCCATCGCCCACGTCCATTACGCAAGGTTAGGACGCATCACTGTCCGAAACGGTTCTCTTCGACGACGCCAGGCCCAGCGTGGCCACCGATAACCGCTCGGAATCATTAGGCTGCACGAATGGCGGCGTGTCCCGAGCTGGCCAGGCTGCGTCCCCGCGTGGGGCGCGGTCACGGTCTCTCCGGGGTAACCCCGGGGACGTCACACTCACCTCGGCACCACACCACAGGTGCGTCGGCACGCTCCGCGAGCCTGGGCACCCGCACGACCGGGCATCGTCGGGACACGCCGCCACCGCACCCGGCCCGGCCATGACCACCGTCCGCGCCCTGACCACCGCGCTCGCCGACGCGTTCCTCGCCGACGGCGACTGGCACCGCCCCGATCTCGTGAACCGCGGCGGGCTCGTCCTCGGCGTCCGGCGGCGCTGGCTGTGGCCGATCGCCGACGCGGTCCTGGTCGCCTACCCGCACCCACCACGGGACCGGCCCCGCGATCTGGCCGCCTTCCTCGCCACCCTCGAACCGCTTCGCGGCGCGGTCACCGCCGCCCGACAACACGGCCGGCCAATCGTCATCCGCGCCCGCCCCGTCGCGCCGATCCGCACCGTACGCCACCCCTGGCACACCCCAGTCATCGACGACATCGGCGCTCTGGCCGCGATGCTCGACCTGAGCATCGAACACCTCGACTGGTACGCCGACCGGCGCGCCATGAACCGCCGCGCCACCGACCAACGGCTCCACCACTACGGCTACCGATGGACCAACCGAGGCCGGCTCATCGAAGCGCCCAAACCCCGGCTGCGTGCCCTACAGCGGCAACTCTTGGCCGAGGTCCTCGGCCCGATCCCCGTGCATCCCGCCGCGCACGGCTTCGTGCCCGGCCGCAGCGCGCACACGTTCGCCGCCGCCCACGCCGGGCAGCCGGTCGTCGTCCGGATCGACCTGCTCGCCTTCTTCACCCACATCCCCGCCAGCCGCGTGTACGGGCTGCTACGCATTGCCGGCTACCCCGAACCCGTCGCCCACACCCTCACCGGACTGTGCACCACCCGCACCCCGCACACCGTCCTGCGCCAGGCACCCGCCGACCTGCCACACCGGTCGGCGCGACTCGCGGCCCTGCGGGCTGGTCATCTGCCGCAGGGCGCGCCGACCTCACCCGCGCTGGCGAACCTGTGCGCCTACCGCCTCGACCGACGCCTGACCGGCCTCGCCGACGCCTTCGCGCTCACCTACACCCGATACGCCGACGACCTCGCCTTCTCCGGCGACCTCACCAACCAGCGCACCAGCGACCTCACCGCGGCCGTCACCACGATCGCGCGCGACGAGGGCTTCCGAATCCACCCCGACAAGATCCGCGTCCGCGGCCAGGCGGACCAGCAACTCCTCGCCGGACTGGTCGTCAACCACCGGCCCGCCGCACCCCGCGACGAATACGACCGGCTCCGCGCGATCCTCCACAACGCCGCCCGCACCGGCCTCGACGCGCAGAACCACACTGGCCACCCCGCCTTCGCCGAACACCTCACCGGACGCGTCGCCTGGATCGCACACCACCACCCCACGCGCGCCGCCAACCTGGCCAGGCTGCTGGACCAAGCACTCAACCCACCGGACGGCCGATCCACGACAGCGACCCGGCAAGCCCCAGCACAACTCGACGTTGGCGAAGCTGCAACCTAGCCCAGGCCGGATCCGGCCAACCGGCACGAGGCGCGAACCTACTCAGTCAGCGCCTCCCCACCAGCCACGTCCGGCGCCTACCACGGGGTGCCACCCGAGGATGCCGGGCCTCGGCATGTCGCCGCTAAGCATCCTCCTGGAGCTCGCGGATGAGGGCTTGCCGCTCCTGCCTGGTCAAGCGTCGCCGCAGGTCACTGGCGGCCACAGCAACCGGGTCCAACCGGGCGGGAGTCGGCTTCGGCGTGCGGATCTTCCCCACCACCCCAAGCCGGCGGACATTGCGCACTTCTCGCTCGTCGCACGCTCGATCGATGCAGCTGAGCCCCTTGCGGCGGGGATGTTGCGCTCGGTACGCGGCCGGATCATGCCGGAAGCTGACCGGGATGAAGTGATCGGTGCCGAGGTGCCCACAGTTCAGTTCCACTTCCCAGTCTTGGACCATCACGTCGGGAAGGCGTTCGCCGAGCGCGACGATCTCGACGTCGAAGTCTGGGTCGTCCGGCGCACACATGCGGCACACCATGTAGTCACCGACGCGGGACTTCTCGTCCTCCGTGCGCAGCACCTCGCTCTCGTGCCCGCAGGCTAGCGTGACCGACCATCGTGTCATGCCGAACCCGGCGTGCTCCGGCTTGGGTTCACCCGGCTCGATATAGCGGACCGCTGTCCTGCCGTCGTTGAGCTGGCATGACCAGGAGATCGGGCACGGGGTCCGCTCGGGTGGCGGCTTGGACACGTCGGTGCGCTTGACCAGCCAGAAGTCCTCGTGCCCGCATTCGATTTCCAGCGCGTAGGCAACGACCTCTGTTGGCGCCGGCAGTTCCGGTAGGTGTATGTCGAGGAGGAAGTTGGCGACGACCGGACCGACCTTGTCCATAGCGACACGGCGGCCCTTCTCGCGTCGATCGTTGTGCGCCGCTTCCCATTCCGGCCACTTGGCCCGAGCCTGGGCAAGGGTCACCCCGAACGGCGGAGGTCCCGCCGCCTCTTCCTCCAGCCGGCGGCGAATCTCCCGCCGCTGCTCGCGGTTTCGCCTACGCCGCTCGACGTCGGTCACCAGATCATCACGGACACTCACAGCCTTACCAACGAACGGGCCGCCCCACCCGCACTCCTCCCCCGCCTCCGGCATTGCACCACCGCCCGGGGCGCTGACCGTGCACGAGGGCGGGCTGAAGGTCTCGGGTAGCGGGCTGCCTGGGGCAGCTTTCGAATGGGCGTGATGTGACCGTACGGCCGGGTGCTTCTACGATCAGATACGGCTGAGGCCGGGGGAGGTTGTGGACACGTGAGCCTGCTGTATCGCGCGGTCTGGAAGGACGCGACGGAGCCTGACCGACGCGCGGTGGTGGATCTGGCGCGTGAGTGCTTCAGCCGGTGGGCCACCGGCGATCCGGCTGCGGCCAGGCTGGGAAGCGGCGAGACGATCATCAATGGCAAGTCCGTAACCGTGAAGCTCATCGACGATGACCGGGGTTATGGCGTCGAGGCTTGCTCGCGGGAGGACCTGCCTTCGGGTGTGTGGTCGGTCCGGATGCGTCTCCTGGCCACAGACATCGGCGTGCATGCGTGGGTCGACGTGGACATGGAGACAGACTCTCCAAGCCAGCGAATCGCCGTCGCGGGCCCTGGCCTGCTCAAAGACCTACTCGTCCTCTTCCAGCGGCCGGCGTTGGGGAAAAGCAACCTGGCCACCGACGCGGTCCCCATCGAAGTGGCTGGTGTTCCCGTGCTGGCCGACGTGCTTCGAGACCCTGATCGGACCCTGCCGTTCATCGTCGTGTCGTCGCCAGCAGGTGACCAGGACACAGGGCGCGCCCGCGCATCCCAGATCGCCCACCGCGTGCGTGGAATCGCGACCGTCATCGCCTTGGACCCGGCGGCGACGGCGGCGTTCCGGCAGGCGCTTGGATCGCTGGCGGTCTGGGGCGGCGCCATCCGGACGTATGTTCCCGCACCGCTGGAGACCGACGCTGACGGGTGGCGGCATCGGTACGTCCCGGCAGCCGCGCTTGCCGGCCCTGGCCGGCATGCCGCCATCGACCGGACTGTGTACGCCGTCGCTCAGCTATCGACCCGGCGGAGAATCCCAGCAGAGCTGCGGGTATTCACGGACGACGAGCAGGCCACGGTCGATCCGACCGAGGTAGAGCAGCTTCGCGAGGAGCTGCAGTTCCAGGTGGATCTCGCTCACGAGGAACTCGCAGATGTCCAACGGGATCTTGCCCGGGCAAACGGCCACCTCGATCGACTGCGGCGAACGCTGGAATCTCGGGGGCTCGCCGATCTGTACTGGACGTCGTCGCAGCCTGCGGGGCACGATGACGCCACGGAGGTGCCGGAGACCGTTCAGGACGTTTCCGAAGCCGTTGCTGCAGCGCAGGAACACCTAAGCGACGCGGTGACCGTTCCCGCAAGCGCGCCGCGCGAGCTACAGGGTATCGACACCAGCCCGAATGCCTTCGCCCTGGGTAACCAGGCATGGCGCGGCTTGCAGGCCCTCGCCGCGTACGCGCGGGCAAAGCAGGCGGGCGTGAGCGGAAACTTCTGGTCGTGGTGCGAACGCGGAGAACCACGCGGGTGGCCAGCCACCAGCAAACGGCTTGCGATGCGAGAGTCGGAAACCCTCCGCAACGGCAAACACGCCGAGTCGCGGATGTTCCCGATCGATCCCCGAGTCGGTGTCGGGCCACGGGTGTTCATGGAAGCGCACATCAAGGTCAGCGAGGGCGGGGGCAACCTTGCACCCCGCATCTACTTCTACGACGACACCGATGGGGTCACTGGCCGCGTCCACGTCGGCTTTGTAGGCCCGCACTACCTCGTGCCCAACTCAAAGGCGTGATTGACGGGCCGGCCCTGCACGGTCCACAGCGGCTCATCCCGGGCAGGCTGGATAGGACTGCGCTCTGCTTCGCGATTGCTGGTCGCTGGTGGAACGCTCAGCAGGGACGATTCCCCCGAGCCTACGACAGCAGCGTAGGGCGGCATCGGCGATAGCAAGTGCTCCATCGGATGCAACCCGCCGCCCTGGGCTTCCTAAGACTGGATCTTGTTGCAGTTAGCTTGGACCACCTGATGTGTATCGGCGGCTTCGCGATCGCCGACAGCGCCATGTTGGTGCCCAAGCTGATGAGCTGCCAGCCGGTGGGCGTGGACGTGCAGGGAGATCGGACCAAGGGCCGGACGAAGCCCTCCGAGTATCGGTCAGTAACCGGGACCAGCGTGTTCTTCCTCAGGTTCTTGGCTCTCCAGACGCTCCTGGCGGGTCAGGTCCTCCAGTCGCTGCCGGAAGCTGGGGAAGTCGTCGATGGGCTTCGTCGGGTCTGTCCGAAGGGCGAAGTCGCGGCGCAGTCTCGCGACGCCAAGCCTAAAAACATCGTGCGCGGCGGAGTCGTCCAGGCTGCTTTCGATCTCGCGCAATCGGCTGTCTGCGAGCGTGCGGGTGGCGCCGGTCTGGTAGTCGTCCAGGAATCCGCGGACGATGCGCCCCATGCGCTTCTCGCGGCGGCGGTGCGCTTCTGTCGCCGCAGCTTCGTCGAGTAGGTCGGTGAGGTGGCTCAAGAGACTGATGAAGTTGTCCTCGAGCGCTTTCACGCCAGATGGACGTGAGCCGGTTCGGGGAAGCGCGTTCAGGTAGGAGACGACCTCGCGGGCGAACCCGACTTTGTCGATGTGCTCGCCGAGGGTGTCCGTGAACAGGTCTCGGATCGCGTCCCAGAGGGGCCCGCCCGAGTCGAGCCGGTTCTTGAGATCGCCTTCCTTGATCTTGTCGGTCTCCTCGGAGTCGAGTCCAAGCAGCCGGCTGGCGTAGGACCTTGCGGCTTGGACCGCGATGCGCGGCGGGATGAGATCTTCAATCTCGGTGACGATGCCGGACTTGGTCGATGCGACTGGGGCGATACCGCCGTCGGCGTCTGAACCCGCACCAGTGCTAGCCTTCGCACGGGTCGATTCGGCCCACTTATCGAGACAAACGACGAACTTCTCGTCCAAGACTGGCTTCCGGTTCGCCTCGCTCCTCTTCAACTTCCCGACGGCCCTCCTGCCGTCGTCGTCGCCGTCGAGCAGCGCCACGCACGGAGGCTTGATCGGGTCGCGGCCACGCGCAAGGTAGGCGATGTACGGGACGCTGTCGGCGCTTCCCGCAGGCACGATGGTGACCTCGTTGAGGTCCAGCAGGCGGGCTGCCTCCGGCCTGCGTGCACGGAGTGCGTTCGACATTCCGGCCAGAAGGACCTGGTCGGCCGTGCCCTCGACGATGAGGTTTTTGCCGCCGATGAACGCGGTCTCCGCCACATGGGTACCCAGCGAGGACCGCAGGGGTTCGTAGTGGGTGCGTACGACGTCCTTGACGACGCGGGTGCCCTCCTCCTGCGCGCCCTTGTCGAGAACACGAAGTCGGGAGGCAGCATTCTTGTTGATCAGGAAAGGGGAGTGTGTCACGTAGACGACCTGATCGGCGCGCAGGCCGTCGTCTGGAACGGCGAAGTTCTCCAGAACGCGAAGGAGGTCCTGCTGTCCTGAGTTCGACAAGTAGGCGTCCGGTTCATCCATGAGCAGGATCTCGCTCCGCTCTTCCGAAGGCCGGTGGGCGCGCAACTGGACGAAATAGGCGAGGAAGTGCGTCAGACCACGGCTGCGCTCGCCAAACGAATACTCGGTTCCCGTTCGGTCCCTGATGGTGAAGACGAGCTCACGCTCTCGGGTCGTGACGCGTAGCTTGAAGTCGGTGTCCTGGCTCCACCAGCGGGAAAGGTTCAGGTGGCGCGCCAGGCTTTCGTTGATCTTTCCTTCAAGGCCGCTGACTTCGCCTTCCTTGCCGTTCGTTATGGCCCTCTGCAGCTCCTTGAAGACGTTCTCGTCGATCCGCGCGACGTCCACCAACAGCTGCCGGGCCAGTGCCATCTCGGCGCGCTTCCTGCGCTCCTCCTCCGTCTCGGCCGAGGTTGCGGGACGGCGGACAAACGACCACAGCTTCGTGCTGATCTGGGCCCAGGTCGTTTCGTCGGCTTCTGGCTCCGCCTGCTCTGCGGCATCAAGAAACTCTCCGCGAACACGTCGGTCGGCGAGGCTTCCCAGCCGGCCACCCCACAGAGACGCGATCGGCACGCTGTCGGGAACGGCGATGCTCGTGGAGAAGCGCAGCACCTGCGGCAGAATCGCCTCAAGAGACTTCACCTGCTCGCTGTCGCTGAGGTCGGTTGTCGTCTCGCCGCACACGATGAACGGGTGCCCATCACCGGGTCGCATGAACAAGAATGTCTCGTCCACTGCGCAGGTCACACCCAACTCGGCCAGCCGCGCGGACTCGGCTTCCTGCCCGACGGTGAAGACGGCGCCAACGTCGGGTAGGCGTACCTGATCGGTCTCCACCGAGTATAACTGTGAGTAACGACAGAAGTCGCTACGAGTCACCCGTCGTTTGCCCATGACGCACTCGATCGCATCCAACAGATGGCTCTTGCCCGATTCGTTCGCCCCGACCACCGCAGTGACCTGCGGATCCACGTCGAGACGTACGTGCGGATACCAGCCTTCAGGGAGGATCTCCCATTCGTGGCGCTGGGCGCTTTCCTTCGCGCGGCGCTCGTAGTCGAAGTTGAACGACTTGAAAAACCGGACGTAAACCCGTGTGAGCCGCACCGGCCCTCCTCGACGTCGCAACTGATCTGGCAGCCCCTGAGCAACCGCACACGGCTGAATCTAAGGGACGTCTCGTAACCCCGATGTCTGTCCGGTGAGGACGGTCGTTGATGATGCCTGGGTGCAGGTGATCTCCGCAGCGCGGCCCGAGTGGATCTTTCCGTTCACCGGACTGACTCCCGCCCAGTTCCGCCGGCTGGTCCGTCTGGTCGCCGAGCGCGGCGGGGACTCGATCGCCGACGGACGGCCGGGCCGGCAGTGGGCCCTGGACCTGCCGGACCGGGTGCTACTGGTGGCCGCGTACTGGCGCACGAACCTGACCATGCGTCAGATCGGGCCGTTGTTCGGGGTGTCGCACTCCGCCGCGCACCGGGTCATCGACACTCTCGGACCGCTGCTGGCCCTCGCCCCGGCGCGGCGGCGGCCGGTCGACCAGATCGCGATCGTCGACGGCACGCTGATACCGACCCGGGACCACCCGCCAGGCCGCGCGGAGCAAGAACTACCGGTACTCGACCAACCTGCAGGTCGCCATCGACGCGAGCACCCGCCTGGTCATCGCCGTCGGCGACCCGCAGCCGGGCAACCGCAACGACACGGTCGTCTACCGCACCTCCGGTATCGACCAGAAACTGGCCGGGCGGCCAGTCATGGCCGACGGCGCCTACCGCGGCAACCCCGAAGTGATCATCCCGTACCGCAAGCCCGCCGACGGCAGCGACCTGCCGCCCTGGAAGGAAGACCTCAACGCCCAGCACCGCACGATCCGGGCCAGGGTCGAACACACCCTGGCCAGGATGAAGAACTGGAAAATCCTGCGCGACTACCGCCGCGCCGCCCACACATTGGCCGACGCCGCTTCCGGCATCGCCAACCTGCACAACATCACCCTCGCGAGCTGAGCACCAACCCGGTCCCGGGCAACGCCTTCACCGGGTTACGAGACGGCCCTTAGCCCGGCCCTGCGACACTATTCGCGAGGCGGCGTACCAGCTGCGCCAGATCGCCATTTCATCGGGCCGGCACCGCTCAACACTGACCGATCGGCAGACACATCAGGGATGAACCGCCGTGTAGAGCAAGACGGCCGAGCTTATGGGGTGTGCCTTACGACTTCAGCGCGGTGCGCCAGGCCTCGACCAATCCCGTCACATCGTGATACCGCTCGGCGGGTGCCGCGCGGGTTGCGCGGGCCGCTATCTGGTTTTGGGTCGGGGATCCTCGCCCCCCGTTTGGGGAGTCCAGCAGGTGCTGGATGGTGCGGCCAAGGGCGTAGACGGTGGTGCGCTGGTCGATGACGGTGCCGCGGGCGAATTCTTCGGGGGCCATGTATCGGCGGGAGCCGGGGAGGCGGTCGGTGTCGAGAATGAAGGGGCCGGGCCGGTACTCGTCCAGGTCGATCAGCCGCATCCGGCGGGCGGTGAAGTCGTAGAGGAAGCAGCCGTCGTAGAGGTCGACGGCGATGTAGCCGGCGGTGGTGACGGCCAGGTGCGCGTCGAGGATCGTGTCGATGGCCGCCTCGACCTCGGGGCGGGGTAGCTGCTGGAACCGGGCCAACGTGCTGCGGTCCGAGCCGTGTGTGGTGGCCTGGTTGAGCACGTTGCCGTCGTGCCACGGGTAAACGAGGGTCGGCCCGTCGGGGCCGTCGAGGATCCGCTCGGGGCGGACGATCGCCGGGTGCCGCACTGCGGCGTGGAACTGGCTGGCTCGGGTCAGTGAGAGACGGGCCTGCGGCGCGGTGGCCTTCTTGACGAACCAGCGGCGCCCGCCGGCCTCGACACCGTAGGACAGACACCCGGAATCCTGGGCGTCGAAGACCACGAACGCGGACGCGAGCGGCAGGTCGACCACACCGGCGAACCTACGCCCCCATACGGCTCGTGGAACCCTATTCCCATCCATACGGGGCGGGTGGTATCAGGTCCGACGCGCACGGCGGAGCATCGCTCGGCGGGACGGTGCCGGGCCAGTCGCTGCGGAGAGACTTTGGGGCTGACCCGAGTCGGGGTTGCCGTATCGCTCGGAAGATGTGCCACGGTGAGCAACTCGGGGCTGACTGCGAGTGGCGGCCTTGGGTAGGGTCTGCGCGAGTGACCGTGATCCATGGGTTTGGGGAGACGTGCGTGGAGTCGGTGGCGTCGGCGTTCGGGCGGGCGGTAGCGGCGCACCGGGAGGCTGTCTCGCATGTGGAGGCTGCTCGTGCGAGGCTGCGTGACCGCGAGGGCGAGGCCGGCTTGTCGCCGCAGGCGGGCGCAGAGGTTCATCGGTTGTCTGCCGGAATGCGCCAGCTCGCCGTGGCGCTGACGCCGGGCTGGCTGAGTTGCCGATTGGACAGTTCAGCCGTCGACCTGGCCACCGGGGTCGGCGCTGCCGTAGGTCGCCCGATGCCAATCCGACTGGGCGACGCCTCGCCCGCCTCCGGGACCGGCTTCTCCGTGGTGGTGCCATTCGTCGGCGCCGGTCACCTGGCGACCGACGTGGATGCTCGCAACCCGGTCGTCGCTCGGTGGCTTCGCGGCGTCTTGTTGCGGGTGCTGGCCGCTCTACCCGACGGCGCGCTGCGAGTGGCTGCAGTAGACGGCGCGACGTTGGGGGCGGTGTTCGGTCCGTTCCGGGCGATGGTGGATGCGGAGGCGTGGCGGCGGCCGGCGATCGATCTGCCGGGTTTCCAGCAGGTGCTTACGGAGGCGGAGGAGCGGATCGAGCGGGTCCAGGCCGGCGAGTCGGATCCGTCGGTGCTGCTGGTGTGTGTCGCGGCGCTGCCGGAGGGCGCGGGGCGTACGGAGTGGTCGCGGCTGGCAGCCATCGCGCACGCCGGACCGGCGGCAGGGGTGTTCCTGCTGCTCGCCGGGTATCCGCCCCCGCAGCATCCCGGGTTGGAGGCGGCACCACGGTTGGAGCGGACGACACACCTGACGGCGGCCGGCGGAGGGTTGTTTGCGGTGTCGGATCCGCCGGGTCCGCACCGGTTCAGCGCCGACGGTACGGGGTTGGCGGTGCCGTTGCGGCTGGATGCCGGGCCGCCAGACGACCTGGTGGAGGCGGTCTGCCGCAGGTTGGCGAAGACGGCGCGGGTGCAAGCGTCGACCGACTTCGCGGCGCTGATGCCAGGGGAGATCTGGCAGGAGTCGTCCGTGCACGGGCTGCGGACCGTGGTGGGCCGGGAGGGCCGCGCCGACTGCGTTCTGGCGTTGGACGATGCGACGCCGCACTGGTTGGTCGGTGGTCGTACCGGGTCGGGCAAGACGGTGTTCCTCCTCGACGTGCTCTACGGGCTGGCGTCGCGGTACTCGCCGGACGAGTTGGGCCTGTACCTGCTCGATTTCAAGGAGGGCGTGTCGTTCGCGGAGTTCACCCCGACCGCGGTGGACCCGTCATGGATTCCACACGCCCGCACCGTCGGCATCGAGTCGGACCGGGAGTACGGGCTGGCGGTGCTGCGCACGCTGTCGCGGGAGATGACCCGCCGGGCGGGTGAGCTGAAGCGGGCCGGGGTGACCAAGCTGGCCGACCTGCGGGCCGGGCGGCCGGACGTGGCGATGCCTCGGCTGCTGGCGGTGATCGACGAGTTCCACGTGCTGTTCGAGGGCAACGACGCGGTGGCCCGACAGGCGGTGGCCCTGCTGGAGGAGTTGGCCCGCAAAGGCCGCTCGTACGGCATTCACCTGATCCTGGCGTCGCAGACCATCGCCGGGGTGGAGGCCCTGTTCACCAAGACCGAGTCGATCTTCGGGCAGTTTCCGCTGCGGGTGGCGCTCGCCGGTGGAGGTGGGGTCCTCGACGAGCTCAACGACGGCGCAGACACCCTGCCGATCGGCGGCGCGGTCATCAACGCGTCAGCCGGCATAGCGGGCGCGAACCGGGTCATCCGGTTCCCGAACGCCGACGCAGAGTCGGTTACCGCGCAGCGGCACCTGCTGTGGAACGCCCGACCACCCGGCGAAGCGCCACCAGCGGTGTTCGCCGGCTACGCCGAACAGCACCCCGACCAGGACCCCACCTTCGCCCGCCTGACACCGGACGTACGGCGACGACGAGCGCTGGTGGGCCGCGCCGTCGACGTCGGCCTGCCCACTGCAGGGTTCACCCTGGACGCCACCCCCGGCAGCCACCTCGCCGTGCTCGGCACCTCACCAGTTGGCGCCGACATTCTCTACGCGGCCACCGCGGGGCTGGCCCGCCAGCACGCCCCCGGCGCCGCACGGTTCCTGGTCGCACCGCTGGTCGCCGCAGCCGACGAGGCCGCCGATGCCACCGTCGAGGCGGTCACCTCCGCCGGGCAACCCTGCGAGGCGATCACTTCGGCACAACTCCGGGCACGGCTGGCGGATCTCGCACAGTCGACCGCCCCCGCAGCCGGACAGACGACATACCTGGTGGTGTTCGGCGCCGACAGCGCCAGCAGCCTCCTCGCCGCCAGCGACCCCACCACCTACCGCTCCGGGCGCGACGACCTGCGAGACGTCCTCGCCAGCGGACCCACCCACGGCGTCCACCTGCTCGGCTGGTGGCGCACCGTGGGCCGGTTCACCGACGACCTCGGCCCGACCGGCGGCAGCGAGGTCGCTTGCCTCGTCGCCCTCAACCTCCCCGGCAACGACATCGGAGCCTTGGTCGGGGACTACGCGTCGGAATGGCAGGCCCGCCCCAATCGGGCGCTGCTGATCGACCGGCACGACAACCGCCGCACCCTCATCGTCCCCTACGTACGTCCCGGCACCCTCGACCAGATCGACGACCTCGCATGACCGACCACCCCGTCACCCCGATGCCCCGCGACGGCGGCTGGGCCGCCTACACCGACCACGCCCGCCGCCTGGCAGCTTTGCTGCGCGAGGAACGCGCCCGTGCAGAGCAGCAGGCTGCGGCTAGCCGCAGTGGGCAAGCCGCCCTCGACCAGATCACCCACCGCCTCACCGCGCAGCGTCAACACCTGCAGCAGCTGGCGGTGACCCTCCGGCTGCCCGAACCCCACGCCGGCGTTATCGCGCCCAGCCCGGTCCCCGACCCTGTGGAAGCCCTGAGCCGGGCCACAGCGGCGGCCGACGCGGCCGACACCGCCGCCGAGCACGCCCACCGGCGGGCCGCGCAACCACCGCTGTTGCCCAGCCTCACACCTCTGGCCCGCAACGCCCTCGTCTACACCGCCGCGGCGACGCTCGGCACCCTCGCTTCGCTGCTGATGTTCGCCGTCAGCCCCGACGCCGACCTCGGCCGCATCCCCTGGCAACTCGTGCCCTGGTCCCTGTGCGGGCTGCCCGCCCTGGCCTTCTTCGCCGGCTACCTGACCATCAGCCTCGTCGGGCAACCCCGCATCGGCGGTGGCGGCACCCGGTCCGCGCGGGCAGGCGGAGTGATCTGTTTTGTCGGCATGCCGATCTTGTGGTTCATCTTCATCGCCGCGACCCGAGGCTGAACCCGCAGACGCACCTGCCACCGGCGGCGGGGCGTTGGACACCACGAATCAGGGGAGGAACATCCATTGGCCACCATCGGAGACATCAAGGCGGGCCTGGCCCACGGCAAGTCCGAGGCCGACAAGGCGCTCGCCCAACTCGCCGGCGTGAACGCCCAGGTCGACAAGGCCATCGCCGTGCTCCAGGCCCTCGCTGCCGGCACTCAGCAGCCCGCCGTCATGGGTGCCATCGGCAAGCTCAGCGCCGCCAAGCAGAAGTTCGGCGAGGGTGCCGGCCTGATCCAGGCCGCCATCGCCCAGACCGAGAAGTACAACGCCGTCCTCTGACACCGAACCCCGGAAGGTCCTTCCAATGCCCACCGTCATCGTCCCCGTCGGCCTCAACCTCGGCCCCTCCTACCGGTACGTCACCCCACCTGATCCGGAGCCAGAGTTCTACCGGGTCCGGCTCGGTCAGGAGTACGAACAGCTGAGCGCCGACGAATTCCAGGTCTGGGGACGGGCGTTCCTCGACCCCCAACGTCACGCTCGGCTGGAGATCAATCGGAGGACGCTTCGCGACGACGTTCTCGCGGCCGGGAAGGGACCCGCCGAACCAATGCAGGTCATCGACCGGCTGCTGGAACGCGGTCTCCTTCTCGAGCTCGATCCAAATGGCTCGCTTGAGACAGCCTTTCGCCAGCTCAAGCTTTATCCCACGGCGGAGGGCATGGGCAACACCGCCGACGAGCCCGGGTGGGAACGGATCGGCCACAACGGCCAACCTCTACTGAAAGTGAGCGCGACGGTCTACGGGATCTGGGCCTTCTCCATCACGGAGGAGTCGCTGTGGGCCGCATGCTCAGGCCTGGCCGAAGATGCCGAGCAAGGCCGAGCTCAGGGCGAGGATATCGATTCGCTTACTCCGGACGAGGCCGCGAAGGCGATCGCTGGCAACCTGCCGCTGCTCATTTCCGCAGGCTGTGCGGTCCTCGACAAGACGTTGTAGCGATGAGCTGGCGGCGGCAGACGAACCGGGCCGGGACATCCGGCTCCCGGCTCGGGAATGTTGGACGGTCGGCCGGACGCGCGCTGATGGACACGGCAGTGGAATCAGCCCGGGACGGGATCAAGAACGTCAGTGAGAAGGTCGGCAAGGCGGCTGGTGCTGGGATGGCTGTGGCGGCGACAGCTGCGGTCGACGCCGCTGGTTACCACCCGTCGCCGTTAATCGCGGTCGGCGCCGCCTACGCCGGAATGAAGGTCGGCGGGCTGGTCGGCCGTGCGATGAACGCGGGACTGGACCGGATCGCCGCCGGCCGCAGTGGGGGGCCGATCGGTTCGGTGATGGCGGAGCTGAGCATGGTGTTGCAGACGCTTGACCAGGTGGGTCGGGGCATCGCCGAGGTCGTCGATTCCGTGAACAAGGCCCAGGCCCACTTCCAAAAGGTCAGCAGGGGCGGTGGCAACAACCTGCTGAATAGTGCTGTCCGCGCCTGTCGGCAGGCACCCGTCCGCCTCGAAGAGGGCGTGGACGAGGCCAAGCAGGCGCAGGATCTCGTCGGCCGGCATCTGGTGGCGGTGGCGACGACCGGCGGTTGATTCCCCGGCCGTCGCCACGAGCGCCGTGATGCCGTGGGACCCGCTGGGGTCAGCTCTGCGCGTCGGGTCTTGACGGCTCGTCTTTCTGGGCGGCCCGCTGTCCGGGCAGGCCGGGACGGGGTTCGGCTCGCCCGTCGGGGACCGGATTGAGGGTGCGCCGGTCGTCGGAGGGCTGGTGTGCTGGGATGTCGACGCCGATTGCCCGTGCGTATTCGGCCAGGATCCCGCCGGCTTCGGCGAGCAGCCAGGAGCCGTCCCGGAGTTTCACGATCCCTTGGGCGTAGTTTCCCAGCACGCGATTGACCAGGGGGTTGGCGGCTCCAGCGGTGAGGGTTCGGAACTCGGCTCGGGCGCTCTCGGCGTTCTGGATGACAACCTTGGTCAGCTCGTGTTGCTGGCTGATCGAGAGGTGGACGTCGCGCAGGGCAGCGGCAATGCCGGGCAAGGTCATGATTCCTACCTCCGGATGGGTGCGAATGTGGGAGCGGTAGCGCGGTCGGGTCGGACGGCGAACCGGCGGGCGTTGATGAGTTCGGGGCGGGTGGCGCCGGGTGTCCTGCGGGGGAGGCGGCCGTAGCGGGCGAATGCGGCGGCGGCCTGTTCGTTGGCGGGGCAGGGTCCGGCGAGGTGGCAGCGCTGGCAGTAGCCGGAGGCGCTGGAGGTGACGTGCTCGTCGAGCACTCGTTGGGCGGCGGTGAGCTGATCGATGACCGCTGCGGACAGGTAGACGGTGGCGGCCATGTCACGCCTCCGGCTTCGGGAGGGCGGCGACGTGGGCAAGTACGTGCCGGTGGGGTCCGGCTTGGCCGTCTGCTCGGATCTCGACGCCTTCGAGCCACACCCACTGCCCGTCGTACCAGATGCTGAGGTCGAGACGGACGCAGGTGATGCGCAGCCGTAGCGGGCCGGTGGTGTGCTGGTAGTCGCGTTCGCGCAGGTGGACGACGTCGCCGGGTGAGACGGTCACGTGGGGTGTGATCGGTGTGGGGGTCACAGCCAGCCCGTCCAGCGAGCCCGGCCTGGGTACGGACGGGACCTGCGCCCGCCGCAGTCAGGGCAGTTCAGTACCGAGCCGCACCGCGGGCACCACCGGGACTTGACCCTGAACAGGAGCAGTCCGGCGGCGAAGCCGAGCGCCGCGACCACCACCAGTACAAGGGACGGGACCACTACGTGTTACCTCCCTGACTCGGCCCCTCGGGGACGCAGCCCGCCTCGGGTTCCGGACTGCGTCCCATCAAGAGGCATCCGAGGCCGGACGAGCGGCGAGCCCCTGGGAGCGCGGGCCGCCGCCGTACCGCGCGGCTTTCGTGTGCCGCGCCGGCCTGACATGCTCATGCATATAGTGCCCACGCATTAGGGATAATGCAAGGCTTGCATTCGCATGTAGGTCACCTGCTCGGCCTGCCTGGATATTGCATCCGCACGGCAGGCACACTCTGACTACGACAGGAGCGAAGGGACATGGAGTTGTCAGCTCGACGGCAGCCACCCACCGTGCGCCTCCGGCGGCTCGCGGCGGAGCTGCGCGGACTGCGAACCACAGCCGGCCTCACGCGCGATGAGGTCAGCGAGCAGACCGGCATCAACCCCGCCACGCTCTATCGGATTGAGACGGCCAAGGTCCGCCCGCAGCGGCGCACCCTGATGGCGATGCTCGACAAGTACGGCGTCACCGACGAGGACAAGCGCAGCGAACTCATCGCCCTGTCGCGCCAGGCCGCGCAGCTCGGCTGGCTGCAGGCGTACGAGTCAGAACTGCCGGAGCTGTACACCACGTACATCAGCTTCGAAGCGGAAGCCCGCTCGGTACGCAACTACGAATCCCTCTTCGTCCCCGGCCTACTCCAGACCGAGAACTACGCCCGCGCGGTGATCCGCGGTGTCCTGCCGTTCGCGACCAACGCGGACGTGCAGGCCCGAGTGGAGGCGCGGATGCAGCGCCAGGAGTCGCTCCGCAAGGCCGACCCGCTGCGTGTCTGGGCGATCCTCGACGAAGCCGTCCTGCACCGGCTGACCGGTGGGGCGGAGGTCATGGTCGAACAGCTTGAGGCGCTGGTGGGGGCGGCCAACCAGCCGCACATCACTCTCCAGGTCATCCCGTTCACCAGCGGCGCACATGCCGGCATGCCCGGGTCGTTCGTCGTCATGGACTTCCCCGACCCGGCCGACCCTGCCTTGGTGTACGTCGACAGCATGGCCGGCGACCTGTTCCTCGAACGTGAGGCAGATGTTCGCCGCTACGCCACCACGTTCGAACACCTTCGTGCGACCGCGCTGGACCCCGCCAACTCGATCAAGCTGATCGAGGAGCAAGCCGCCGCGATCGGCCAGAAAGGAGGTACGGGATGACCCCCGCCGACCTGTCCCGCGCCCGATGGAGGAAGAGCAGCCGATCGAGCGGGAACGGCCAGTGCGTCGAGGTCGCCGATCTCGCCGACGCAGTGGCCCTGCGGGACAGCAAGGATCCGACCGGTACGGCCCTCGTCTTCAGCCGCACGGCCTGGATGAGCTTCCTGAGAGGCGCCAAGGACGGCTTCCTGTCGTAGTAGCGGTAGCAGGCAAAGCATCGGTCACGGCTCCTCCCGGTAATCGTCGGGGCATTCGGCTGGCTCCGGCTACTTCCGCCGTCACGTTGGTCGTCCACGCATCCGGTGGTGCCAGGTGTCGAACTGAAGTCAGGTCACACCATCGTTGACCCGTTCGTGCCGCCGTCCCACCACGATGCGCGCCGCACCGGTGACCAGCAGAGACGAGGCAGGGGTTGGCCCCCGGCAGGGCGTTGGGAAAGCCGTGCGCCGAGCGGGCACGGGCTCGGGTAGCCTTGTGGCTCGGCGGGCCGCTAGCTCAATTGGCAGAGCTGAGGACTTTTAATCCTTAGGTTCGGGGTTCGAGTCCCCGGCGGCCCACGTTTGAACTGGGAAAATAGTCGGGCATCACTGTTTCTCTCCGCTCTCGGCGTGGGCATTTGTCGGATTTGGGGCCTTGGTGTGCGAGCACCCACCGAGCACCCACCGATGGAATGACGCCAGGCGACGTCGCTCGCCGCCGCTGGTGGAGCGCGGCCCGGTGCCGCCGGGCGGCGCACTCGGCAGCGACGGCGTGGGCCACCGCTGCCCTTCGGCCAGGCCACCTGGTGGCGTCGGTGTTGGGTGGGTGGGGCGGAGCGCCCAGGGGCGGCTCCGGCGATAGGTGAACGCGGTGCTGGCTGTCTGGGTTGTGCGCGGTGGCCGGCCGGATGCGATCGACCCGTTCTGGCGTGTCGACCGCATCCGGCGTCGCTCACCATCGGCGAAGGCGAGTTGTGTACGCGCGTTACGCGGCTTGTCCGCGTCGTTGGCGGCGGGGGACGAGTTTGGCGGCGGCTTCGGCTTTGGCGCGTTCGATGTCGAGTTCGGCGATGACGGAGGTGTAGATGTCGGTCATGGCGAGGGATGAGTGGCCGAGGAGTTCCTGGATGTCTTTGAGGTCGGCGCCGGCTGCTTTGAGGTAGGTGGCGGCGCAGTGTCGTAGGTCGTGCAGCCGGATCGGGGGTAGTCCGGAGTCGCGGACGAGGGCTTCGAACCGGTCGGTGACGGCGTGGGGGTGCCAGGGCTGCCCGTCGGGCTGGACGAAGAACAGTCCGGTGTCGGGCCACGCGGCGCCGCAGGCCAGTTTCCACTGAGCGCGGCGGGCGTGGTGGGCGCGCAGCGCGGCGTGGGTGAAGCTGTCCAGGGACGCCACCCGGTTGCCGGATTCGGATTTGACCTTCTTGATCACGGGTGTGTAGCCGTGGGTGGTCAGCTGTTGGGTGACGCTGATCAAGGCGTTGTCGAGGTCGACGGCGGTGTCGGTGAGTCCGATGGCCTCGCCGCGGCGCAGGCCGCGGTGGACGATGAGCACGAACAGCGGGTAGAGGACGATGTCGTGGTCCTCGGCGTAGTCGAGGAACTCGCCGGCCTGTTGCGGGGTCCACACCATGACGGGGCTGGGCCGTTCGCCGGTGCCGCGCCATTTCTGTACGGCGTTGGCGGTCCACACCCTGGCTTTGGGCCGTGTCGCTGAGGGTAGTTCGACGTGGGCGGCGGGGTTGAAGTCGATGAGCCGGTTGTTGCTTCTGCGGATGGCGTCGTTGAGGGCCTTGCGCAGGGTGGCGCGGATGCGGTGCATGGTGGACGGTCGTGTAGGCCGCAGGCCGCGGGCGCTGTCGCGGATGGCGGGGTCGTCGCTTTGTCGGGCGATCTCGATGGCGGTGTTGCGGTCGGCGATGGCGGTGAACATCGCCTCGATGTGTTCCACCCGCAACTTGACCAGGGGGATGTCGCCGAGGTGCGGGACCAGGTGGATGCGGATGTGTGACGCGTAGGTCATGACGGTGGCGGGTTCGATGCCGCGCCGTGCCGCCAGCCATGAGTGGAGGTACTCGCCGACGGTCGTCGCGGCGGTGGCGGGCAGCCCTGCCCTGACCCTTCTGGCGATGGTGTCGCGGTCCGGTAGCGGGGCGCCGGAGGCGACGGCGAGGAGCAGGTCGGCGATCTCGGCGGCGACGCCCGGGTCGTCGCCGGCGAGCGCGAGGAGGCTTTTGGCGTGGTCGCGGTCGGTGGTGGCGGCGTCGCGGGAGTCGAAGGTGCTGCGGCGTAGTTGCCGGCGCGGCTGGCCGGGGTGGGTGGGCAGTTCGAGTTGGTAGGCCCACCGGCCGTGGGTGGGGCTCCAGGCTCCGCCCGTGCGGCGGAGTTGGGGGCAGCGGTTGCCGAGTTTACGGCCGTCGCTGCCGCGGCAGGAGCAGCGCTTGAAGACGGATCCGTCCGCCATGATCAGGTGTTCCCTTCGGTCGGGGTGTGCGGCAGCCGGTGGCTGCGGATTCGGTGCGGGGTGATCGACGCGTGCCTTCCACCCGCGATCAAGTCGCCGTCGTCGGGCGGTGGGGTGATCGGCTCGGGGTCGTCGGTGGCCGGCAGGTGCAGGGCGTGGAGGATGGCAGCGACCGGCACCCGGTAGCGGCTGCCGAAACGCAACACCGCGACCGGGAACTGGCCGCGCTTGGCCAGGTCGTAGGCGACAGACCGGGACAGCCCGAAGATCCGCGCCGCGGTGGCCAGGTCGGTGACCGGGCCCAGGGCGCGGATCCGCTGCGCGGTCCATGTGCCGTCGGAGCCGTCGGAGGACGGGCCGGCAGGAGGTACGTCATTGGAGTGGTGTTCAGGGGTGGTCATCGCGAAGTGGTCCTTCCGGTGATCAAGAGAGAGGTCGCCCGGCTGGATACGGGCGGACATGGTGAGGCCGCAGGCCCGACCCGACGCCGATACGGCAGCGGACGCCGCCCGGGGGCCGACGGCGCGCCACACGGCGGGGCGGATCGCCCGGCAACCGGATCGGTCAGGGTCCGGCCGACCCGAGACCCGGTGAAGGCCCCCGCTGATACGGCCGTGCTCGCTTATCTGGTGGTCGCGTCGCGCCTGCGACGCGCTGACACTCTTAAACCCGCGTTTGTGTGCTCTGGCGAACGCCTGCCCCACCCACAGCGACTCACAACGGCTCACAACGGCTCGCGGAGTTGCCTCTCGCGTCTCGTGTCGCTGGGTCCCGCGCCAGCCCACGCCTGTTCCCGCCGACGGGCCACCGCCACCGGCGCGCAGCGACAGAGGTATCCGTCGATGACATGGCCCAGCGGTGGCCGCCGAACATGTCATCGCCGGACATGTCACTCCGCTCACGTCGGCGGCAGCCCCGTGCGTGACACTCACCCGGTGGATGGACAAAATGCCAGTGACGCCGGACATGGCCACGGTGCCGTGACACGGCACCGTGGCCGCCGGTGTCAACGGCGCAGTGGTGTCCGCGCCGCGTGGCCAGGGTCGACTGTCACGACCGCGATGGCCACGTCGGCGAAGGACGTGTCCAGCGTGGCCACCCGCACTGCGTCCAGCGCTCGTGGCAGGTGTCCGCGAGCATGTCACCGCCCTGCTCAACGGCCCTGCCAGACAAAATGTCAACGACCGGCGTCGATGACGTGGGTGGTGTTCCGGACACGAGGCCAGGGCGCGCCGGCGGGTGTCACGATCGCCGGCGACCCGTGCCGCGGACACCTCCGCGCGACCGCCGTTGCCGCTCAACGGCCACGGTGTCAATCGGCCTTCTTCGTTGACATTGGGTGCGTGTCCGGGCATGCGGCCGGCGAACTGGGACGGCGGCGCCATGGCCGTCATGTCATCACGCCCACATCAATCGATGGGCCTCTCCGACATGGCGCGGCGGCACCACGTGTCCGTCACGCCCGCGGCGGTGGCGCTCGGTGCTCCACTGCGTGGGAAGGCGCCGACGATGGCAACGTCCGCCGCCGTGTCACAGCAGCCGGAGGCAGACAGGGGGATGCCGCGCGCCGGCCGTCGCCGACCAGGCTGGTGGGCGTGTGAGCCGCTGTGAGTCCCTGTGAGCCACTGTGGGCGGCTGTGAGCGGCGCGAGGGGCCCGGTGTCAGTGAGGCCGTGCTCGCCTCGGGCATGCCTCCTTAGGTGACAGGTTCCGCGTCCGCTCGCACTCACAGCCCTGCTCAGGGCGCAGATGGGAGATCCCACTGACCGCTGACGCGCGCGGCGCGGCAGGCCGCTGTGAGTGGCTGTGAGTTCGGCAGGCGTTCGCCAGAGCACACAAACGACGGTTCACAAATGGGAGCACGGTAGGGTGCCCGGTTCCGTTGACCGCCCCTGAAGATCGCCCTTGGCGCCGTCGCCGCCCGGCAGCGGCGTCGCGTGCCAGCGCGTCGGCGGACCCGGTGCCCGCCAACCTCACTGCGCCTGGCCGTCAGGTCGTCCACGAGGCGTTCCTCCCTGGCCTGGCGTGAGGTCGAGCGGCCCGGCGACCCGTGCCCGGGGCCCGCGTTGGCGTCGGTGTCGGCCCCCGTTGCTGGGTCGCCCTTGAACCTGACCCCGAAACGGACCCCCGGCGCGGCTGTCACCGCAGCACACGCCGCCGGTGATCGAATCCGTCCCAGCCGACAAAGACCCTCCGGTCTCTCCCTTACCCAAGCGGGAGACCCAGACCATGTCCAACCATCTGCTTCGCGCCCAATCCACGCTGACCGTCCGCGACCACGTCGCTCGGCTGGCTGCCGACCACGGCGTGCTGACCGCGCCCTAGATCGCCCACGCCCTGTTCCCGCCATTGGAGTTCACCCAACCCCGGCTGGACGGGATAGGCCGTCCGCGCCGTGTTGTTCGCTGACACCCTCAAAACGGGCTCTGTCAGCTCAGGCGAACGCCCCCTGATCTAACAGACCTCTAACAGCGGCGAGGCTGCCCTGACAGCCCTGGCAGGAGAATCTCGCCTCGCACGCCGATCTCACCGGTTCGGCGGGCGGGCGCGCCAGATGTCAGAGCATCGCGGCTGGACCCTGACGCTACCGCCGGACACCGAGCGTGACGGAAACGCCTGAACGCCAGCGGCCGGCCTCCCCAAGGCGCTTGACGGGCGTATGCCCGCTGAGCTGCTCTGTCAGACCCGGCGGCTGCCCTTGTCGGAGCCGGGTCAGATCGTTGTTAGACGCCCGGGCGTTCGCCAGAGCTGACAGGAGCCGGTTTGAGGACGTGAAAGTTTCCACGCGACGCCCGCAAGGCCGGACCGCGAACCCACGCGGGCCGACTGGGCCCGGGAGGTCGGCGTCGGGCTCGTCGATGACGGCCCACAAAGGCGGCGCTCGACGGCTGGCAGGTGAGGGGCGCGGAGAGATCGTCGGCGAGCGGCCATCCGGCGACTCGTTCTGGGGCTTCGGTGACCCCTTCGTCTGGGGCTTCACCGTCCTTCACCACCCGCTCACCACCGTCGCACCCCGCGCAACGGCTGAAGGCGGCTGTCAGCGCAGCACACCGCCGGTGACCGTCCCTCGTGACCGGCGGTGACAGTTCCAGACTCCCTAATAGGGTTACAACTCTTCGCCTGAAGGGTCCGCGCAGATGACTCAGCTTCGGCTGAGGATCCTGCGCTGTGCCGGGCCTGGCTGCCGGCGGTCACGACTACAGACTC
>NZ_RAQQ01000030.1 GCF_003610785.1 Micromonospora globbae | reverse complement strand
GCCTTTCCGCTCGACTTGCATGTGTTAAGCACGCCGCCAGCGTTCGTCCTGAGCCAGGATCAAACTCTCCAACAAAAACTTGGAAAATCATCCCAGCAACAAAAGTTGCCAAAGGAATCCCCACCAGCCAAACCAAAAGGCCCGACCAGCACGGGGGGTATAAAACAAATTGGCACTGGCTTATCAAGCACCCTGTTGAGTTCTCAAAGAACAACCACACACCGATCAAGGCCCCGCGCTGCGAGACCCCTCTCGGGGCAACCGCTCGAACTTACCCGTCCCGGTCAGGAACGCCAACCCCGCGTGGGGTGATCGAACTGACTGGTTCGGGATCCCACGCCGACGCACGCCGAGAATCGGCGGTCGTTGCTGTCGTGGGAGAACCGCAGACCGGCCGGCACCACTTTCGCGGCCACCCGCCCGGCTCCTGCCGGCTCCAGAACTTTACCCGGTCGGCTTCGCGGCCGCAACCCCGAATCTCTCGGAACTGCCCCGCACCGCCCGGTCCAGCCTCGGTCGGCGTCTCCGCCCCGAGCCTGGTGCCCGTTGTCGGCCGGTTTGCCCGGCCTCCCGCGTGCAGAGAGAAAGTTACGCGGACGGCCCGGAGAAGGCAAATCAACGTCCGTCACTGCTAGGTACGCGACCCGTCTGCCAGACCGCCGGCGGCACGCCGCGCACTGTCGGCGGCGGGTGTCCGGCGGTCCCTGCCCGCCCGGACGACCGCCCGCGGTCCCCGGCGGCACGTCCGACCCGCGGCCCTGGTGCGACCGGTCGCGAAGGTCCAACGCCACAGCCCGCGAGGCTGTTCCCGCCCGCCGGGCTGGTCGTTCGCGGGCGCGGGCCTGCGCACCGGGCGCTCCCGCGTGCCACAGTGTCTGGCATGGATGACGTCCACCGGCTGCCGGCCGCCCCACTCGCCGAGGAGGCGCTGCTCGGGCTCCTTCTGCCGTTCTGGCAGCTGGTGATCGGCGCCTTCGTCCTCGTCGTACTGCTGCTCTCCGTGCGGCGGCTGGCCCGGCGGGGCCGGTCCCGCATGACGACGGCCCTCCTCGTCACGGCCGCCGCCATCGTCGGATTCGCGGTCGTGGGGGTGCTCCTGCAGGGCTGACGACGGACGCCGCGTCAGAGCCGCCGGTTGGCGAGGCTGGGCAGCTCGGCCCGGATCGTGGCGAGCCGGTCGAGATCCAGCTCGGCGAAGGTGACGCCGGGCTCGTCCGGCGCCTGCGCGAGGACGGTGCCCCACGGGTCGACGACCATGCTCCGCCCGAAGCACGTCCGCCCCGGCTCGTGGTCACCGATCTGGCCGGCGGCCAGCACGTAGCACTGGTTCTCGATGGCACGGGCACGCAACAGCACTTCCCAGTGGTCCCGCCCGGTGTGCAACATGAAGGCGGCGGGCACCACCAGCACCTGGGCGCCGCCGTCGGTGGCCAGCCGGCGGTACAGCTCCGGGAAGCGCAGGTCGTAGCAGATCGACAGCCCGACCTGGACACCCTCCACCGTCACCACCACCGGCTGGTCGCCCGGGGCCACCGTCGCCGACTCGCGGTAGGAGACCCGGCCGGGAATCTCCACGTCGTACAGGTGGATCTTCCGGTAGCTGGCGGCGAGCGCCCCGGTGCGGTCGAAGACCAGCGACGTGTTCCAGGTGTGCTCCGGGTCCGGCCCGGCCTCGTGGAACGATCCGGCGACCAGCCACATGCCCAGCCGGCGCGCGACGCCGGCGAAGAACGTGCCGACCTCGCCGTCGACCGGCTCCGGCTCGGGCATGCCCGCCGCCGGACCCAGGTAGTCGACGTACTCGGGAAGGACGGCGAGGTCCGCGCCGCCGACGGCGGCGCGTTCCAGCAACGACTCCGCGGCGGCGAGGTTGGCCTTGCGGTCCTCCCGCGCGTTCAGCTGGCAGACGGCGACACGCATGAGCCTCAGCGTACGGGGACGCAGCCGACCGGGACAGGGACGGACGTGCCGCCCTCACTCGCCTCGCGGCGGCGTACCCGTGCCTGCGGCGCCCCGGTCAGGCGGACTTCTCCTCGCGCTCCCGGCGGGCGCGCCGGCCGGTGAACTCGCGAGGCACGATCGTCGGGTTGACGTTCTCGAGGACGACCTCGCGGGTGATCAGGACCCGGGCGGCGTCGGGGTTGCTCGGCACCTCGTACATCACGGAGAGCAGGACCTCTTCCATGATCGCCCGCAGTCCGCGGGCGCCGGTGCCGCGGAGCATGGCCTGGTCGGCGATGGCCTCGAGCGCGGCGGGCTCGAACTCCAGCTCGACCCCGTCCAGCTCGAACAGGCGCTGGTACTGCCGGACCAGCGCGTTGCGGGGCTCGGTGAGGATCCGCACCAGGGCGTTGCGGTCCAGGCTCCGCACGCTCGTGATCACCGGAAGCCGGCCGATGAACTCGGGGATCAGCCCGAACTTGAGCATGTCCTCCGGCATCACCTGGCTGAAGATGTCGTCGGTCGAGCGGTCCGAGACGGCCCGGAGCCGCGCGCCGAAGCCGGTGCCACCGTGCCCGGTGCGCGCCTCGATGATCTGCTCCAGACCAGCGAAGGCCCCACCACAGATGAAGAGCACGTTGGTGGTGTCTATCTGGATGAACTCCTGGTGCGGGTGTTTGCGGCCGCCCTGGGGCGGCACGTTCGCCACGGTGCCCTCGAGCATCTTGAGCAGCGCCTGCTGGACACCCTCGCCGGAGACGTCCCGGGTGATCGACGGGTTCTCCGACTTGCGGGCGATCTTGTCGACCTCGTCGATGTAGATGATGCCGGTCTCGGCGCGCTTGATGTCGTAGTCGGCGGCCTGGATGAGCTTGAGGAGGATGTTCTCCACGTCCTCGCCGACGTAGCCCGCCTCGGTGAGCGCGGTGGCGTCGGCGATCGCGAACGGCACGTTCAGCATCCGCGCGAGGGTCTGGGCCAGGTGCGTCTTACCGCAGCCGGTCGGCCCGAGCAGCAGGATGTTGGACTTGGCCACCTCGACAGCGTCGGAGCCGGGCCCGCCGGCCGCCTCGGCCTGGATCCGCTTGTAGTGGTTGTAGACCGCTACGGAGAGTGCCTTCTTGGCCTGGTCCTGCCCGACGACGTAGTTGTCGAGGAACTGGCAGATCTCCATCGGCTTCGGAAGCTCTTCCCACTTCACCTCGCCGGACTCGGCCAGCTCCTCCTCGATGATCTCGTTACAGAGATCGATGCACTCGTCGCAGATGTAGACCCCGGGGCCCGCGATCAACTTCTTGACCTGCTTCTGCGACTTGCCACAGAAGGAGCACTTCAGTAGGTCGCCGCCGTCACCGATCCGTGCCACCTACGTTCTCCCTGCACTCAACCGGCCGGGGACCCGGCCATGACCCGCGGCGGCTGCGCCCCGCCGTCTTGTTCACCCCGCCGGTCCGACCAGCGAAGCGGTACAGACCCGACGTTACCCGCTGGCGGAGTTTTCTCCGACCCCCAAAACGGGTGTGTCAGAGGTCGGCCGGGATCGCCGTCCCGACCGACCTCCGACCCGGCACTGGTCAGCTGGCGGCGTTGGCGGCCAGCAGGCCCTTCTTGCGGCTGGTCAGGATCGTGTCGACCAGCCCGTACTCACGGGCCTCCTCGGCCGTCATGATCTTGTCACGATCGATGTCCTTGCGGACCTTCTCGATCGACTGGTTGGCGTGCCGCGAGATCATCTCCTCCAGCTGCGTACGCATCCGGAGGATCTCCCGGGCCTGGATCTCGATGTCCGAGCCCTGCCCGTAGCCGCCCTCGGTGGCCGGCTGGTGGATGATGATCCGCGAGTTCGGCAGGGCCATCCGCTTGCCCGGAGTGCCCGCCGCGAGCAGCACGGCGGCGGCGCTGGCGGCCTGCCCGAGGCAGACGGTCTGGATGTCCGGCCGGACGTACTGCATGGTGTCGTAGATCGCCGTCATGGCCGTGAACGAGCCACCCGGCGAGTTGATGTACATGATGATGTCGCGATCCGGGTCGGTGCCCTCCAGCGTCAGCAGCTGGGCCATCACGTCGTTGGCCGACGCGTCGTCCACCTGCACGCCGAGGAAGATGATCCGGTCCTCGAAGAGCTTGTTGTACGGGTTGGACTCCTTCACCCCGTACGACGTGCGCTCGACGAACGACGGCAGCACGTAACGGTTGTGCACGGCCGCGAACTGGGGCGGCAAGCTCAGGTCGGTCATCGTCAGCTCCTCAGCTCAGAGTCCCGGCACCTTCCGGAACCTGGGCGGCTCCGGTGATGACCTTGTCGATGAAGCCGTAGTCGACGGCCTCCTGGGCCGTGAACCAACGGTCGCGGTCCGAGTCCGCCTCGATCTGCGCGGGGGTCTGACCGGTGTGGAAGGCGACCCGCTCCTGGAACATCCGCTTCGTGTAGAGCATCTGCTCCGCCTGGATGGCGATGTCGGCGGCCGTGCCGCCCACGCCACCCGACGGCTGGTGCATCATGATCCGCGCGTGCGGCAGGGCGTAACGCTTGCCCTTGGTGCCCGCACAGAGCAGCAGCTGCCCCATGGAGGCGGCCATGCCCATCGCCACGGTCGAGACGTCGTTGTCGATGAACTGCATCGTGTCGTAGATCGCCATGCCGGAGTAGACCGAGCCACCCGGCGAGTTGATCCAGAGGTTGATGTCGCGGTCCGGGTCCTCCGCGGCGAGCAGCAGCAGCTGCGCGCAGATGCGGTTGGCGACCTGGTCGGTCACCTCGCTGCCCAGGAAGATGATCCGCTCCTTGAGCAACCGGTTGTAGACCGAGTCGTCGAGGTTGCCAATGTTGTCGCCACCTCGGGCGTCGATCGCCCGGAGCGGCTTCGGTGGGATGTGCATGTCGGTCATGGCAGCCCTTCGCTCTCCGTACCGTCCTACCCGACCCTAACCGCTCGGCCGGGCGGCAGAGTCCCGGTCGTGGCACTGTTCGCTCACAGCGCAGCCACCCTCGGGACGTACCCGGAAAAGGGTTTCGGCCGCCGTCTGCCACGCGTGGCGGACGGCGGCCTCACCCGACGATCAGTGCTCGTGGTCGTGCTGGTGCTCGGCCTCGTTGGCGGCCCGCAGGGCGTCGAGGGTGACCTCGTTGCCGGCGGTGTCCTTGATCGTGATCCGCTCCATGACGGAGGCGAGCGCCTTGCCCCGCCGGACGTCGCCGTAGACGGCGGGCGCCGCGCCGGAGCGCACCAGCTGGTCGTAGTACTGCTGCGGGGCCATCCCGGCGCGCTGGGCCCGGTGCACGATCTCGTGGCCGAACTCGTCGTCGGAGACCTGGACGTCCTCGGCGTCGGCCAGGGTGTCCAGCAGCAGCTGGATCTTCACGCCCTCGGTCGCCGCCTCGGTGAGCTCGGCGTCGATCTGCTCCTCGGTCTTCTCCTCGGAGGCCAGGTAGTCCTCCAGGGTGGCGCCGATCCGCTCCAGCTGGTCGATCATGGCCTGCTTGCGGCTCGCGACCTCCTCGCGGACGACCCCCTCCGGGGCCGGCACCTCGGCCGCCGCCACCAGCTGCTCGAGCGCCTTGTCACGGGCGGCGTAGATCTGCTCGACCTGCTTGCCCCGGCTCACCCGCTCCCGCAGGTCGGCGCGGAGCTCGTCCATCGTGTCGAACTCGCTCGCCATCTGGGCGAACTCGTCGTCCAGCTCCGGCAGCTCCTTCTCCTTCACCGTCCGCACCGTCACCGAGACCTCGGCGTCACGGCCGGCGAACTCGCCGCCCACGAGCTGGGTGCTGAACGTGGTGCTGTCGCCGGCCGCGAGGCCGACCACAGCCTCGTCCAGGCCCGGCAGGAGCTGCTTGCTGCCGACCTCGTGCGAGATGTTGGTCGCCGACCCGCCCGGCACGTCCTCGCCGTCAACGGTGGCGTGCAGGTCGATCTGCACGTAGTCGCCCTCCTGGGCGGCCCGCTCGACGGTCTTGAGGGTCGCGAACCGCTCGCGCAGGTTCTTCACCTGCTCGTCGATCTCGCTCTCGTCGATCTTGAGCTCGTCGACGGTCACCTCGACGGTGGCGAGGTCGGGGAGGGTGATCTCCGGCCGTACGTCGACCTCGGCGGTGAAGTTCAGCGAGTCGCCGTCGGCGAACTCGGTGATCTCGACCTCGGGGCGGCCGAGCGTCTTCAGGTCGTGCTCGCGCACCGCGGCGAGGATGTTCTGCGGGATGGCCTCCTGCACCGCCTCGTTGAGGACGGTGCCCCGGCCGACCCGCTGGTCGATCACCGCGGGCGGCACCTTGCCCCGGCGGAAGCCGGGAACCTGGACCTGCTGGCCGATCTCCCGGTACGCCTTCTTGAGGCTCGGCTCGAGCTCGACGAACGGCACCTCGATGGCGAGCCGCACGCGCGTCGGGCTCAGAGTCTCGACGGTGCTCTTCACAGGCGTACTCCTTGACGGATCTCAGTTGAGTCTGGGCGTGGATTCAGCCCATCGAGTGTAGGCGAGCCGGCCCGGCCCTCCGGCAGCGCCCAGGGACCGCCCGGAATCGAGCGGTGCCCGGGAGGCGACCCGGCCGCGGACGACAGTCGGGGTGGCGGGATTTGAACCCACGGCCCCTCGCTCCCAAAGCGAGTGCGCTACCAAGCTGCGCCACACCCCGTGGCGTCGAAGAGTGTATGCCGTCGCGCCCCGGCCCGGGCCTCGGGGCACGGCCAACCCGACACTTCATCCCCTACCACCCGCGCCGGCGGGCGCCGCGCGGGCGTTCCGAGGGCGTTCCGAGGGGGTTCCGAGGGGACAACATCGTGGATAGTGCTGTCTCCGTGCGTCGGGGAGGCCACAACTTCCCGGAAACAGTGCGGATCTTGGCCGGCGGCGGCGGGGCCGGGGCCGCGGGTGGGGCTGCGCGGCCGGCGGGGAGATTGGGTAGGCTGTCGGGCGCGCCCCGCGTGTGTCGGGGCGTACGCGGGCGTAGCTCAATGGCAGAGCTTCAGTCTTCCAAACTGACGGTGCGGGTTCGATTCCCGTCGCCCGCTCCACCCACGAAGCACCACCAGGGCTGCCAGCTGCCCGAGGAGGAGATGCTCCCCCACGGGTCTTCGCCGTCCACCGCCCGTCGAGCGGAACCACGACGACAGCGGCAGACGGCACGATGATCCGATGCTCGCCGAGGCGACGGGACGTTGTTCAGAGCGTGATCCAGTAGCGCCGCACGGTGCCGAGTTCGGTGTCCCGGATGTCCTCCAGCACGCCCCCGTTGCGCATGATCGTCCGTGCCGAGGCGGCGTTGTCGACCTCGCACGTGACGAGCACCCGGTCCAGGCCGAGCCGCCGCGCCTCGTCGAGCATCCGGCCGAGCGCCCAGCTCGCGATCCCGCGCCGGCGGGCGGACGGCCGGACGCCGTAGCCGATGTGGCCGCCGACGCGCAGCAGGAAGTCGTCGAGTTCGTGCCGCAGCGCGATCCCGCCGAGCACCTCGTCCCCCTCGACGATCCACCGGTACGTGCACCGCACGCGACCGTCGAGGGGCTTCGCCGGGTCCGACTGGTCCGTCAGCCGGGCCACCCACGCCGCGAACCCGGCGGGCGAGGTCACCTCGTCGGAGGGCCGCAGCCCGAAACCGTCCTCGTGCAGGCCCGGGCCCCACTCCCGGTGCGCCGCGAGCCAGGCGGCGTGCAGGCGTACGGTCGGCGCGATCAGCTCCGGCATGCCGCGACGATAGCGGCGGCCCCCACGTCGCGCGGTGGCGGTCAGGCGCGGCGCAGCCGCCCGGTTTCGGGTACGTCGAGGTGGAAGCGCGTCCCGTAGTCACCCTCGTAGCCGAAGTCGACGTTCTGCACCACGAGGCGCTCGGGGCTCGCCTCCACGAGCTGCACCGCGATGGGCTCGTCGCGCTCCGGCAGCTGGAGCATCCACCGGTCGGCGAGGTAGCTCAGGCCGACCGCGTCCAGCGTGCGTTCCACGTCCTCCCGGTCGCCGGCCTCGCCGAGCGGGTGGCCGAAGACCGTCACCGGCGCGAAGACGCCCTCCTCCACCGGCACGAGGTAGCCGAGCAGTTCACCGTCGTCCTGCCGTCGGTGGGGAATCCAGTGCTCAGGGACCATGGACGGCATGGTAGGCAGCGCCGGCGCCGGCGGCACCGCAATATGGGCCGCCCGGCCGGGCGATATTCGGCTGACCATGCGCGACCGGCGGGTGAGAATCCCGCCCATGTCCCAGGCCACGTTGCACACCGCCCGGATCCGACTGGTGCCGCTCGCCGACGAGCACCTCGACCACGAGGTCGAACTCGACGCCGACCCCGAGGTGATGCGGTACCTCGGCCCGGCGCGTACCCGGGCGGAGGTCGAGGAGTTCCACCGCCGCCGGCTCGCGGTCGCGGACCAGGTGCCCGGCCTGGGTTTCTGGGCCGGTTTCGTGGACTCCGACTTCGTGGGCTGGTGGATCCTCGAACCGCCGCAGCGCCCCGACCAGGGGCCCGTCCAGGGGCAGGCCGAGCTCGGCTACCGGCTCCTGCGCCGGTACTGGCGTCGCGGGCTGGCGAGCGAGGGGGCGCGCGAGCTGATCCGGCACGGCTTCGAGGATCTCGGCCTGACCCGGATCTTCGCTGAGACGATGACGGTGAACACGCCGTCACGGGCCACGATGGCCTCGGTCGGGCTGCGGTACGTCCGCACGTTCCACCAGGACTTCGACGACCCGCTGCCGGGCACCGAGCAGGGCGAGGTCGAGTACGCGATCACCCGCGAGGAGTGGCTCGCCGGCCGGTCCGCGCAGGCCACGTCGCGCGGCTGACCCGGGCCGCGCCGCCGGCGCCCGGCTCAGGCGTGGTCGTTGGGCGCGGGCGGGACGCCGACGCTCATCCGGTAGATCCAGACCGGGTACTCGACGCGCTGCTCTCCGCGGGCGAGCCCGGGGGTCCGGTGCAGCTGGGCCGCCGGCATCCAGAGGTCGCCGTCGGCGTCCACCCACATCGCGTCCACCCAGGCCAGGCGGGGGTCGGCCACCAGCGTCGCCACCTCGCGCTCCGGTGAGACGGTGAGGATCCGCCGCCGCTCGGCGTCGGCGAGGTAGATGGTGCCCGCCGCGTCGATGGCCGTTCCGCCGGTCGTCGGGGTGTCGAGCCAGGGTTCGACGTGCGCGGCCACCGTCGCGGGGGTGACCGACGGGTCGTCGAGCCACCGCGTCTCGATGCGGGACAGGCCGCCGGAGGCCGGCTGGTAGTACAGGTACCGCCCGTCGGGCGACACCTCGAGCTGGTCGACGTGCAGCACGACCTCGGCGCCGTCGGGGCCGCGCAGCACCTCCCCGTCGGCGACCAGCGGCCGCCCCCGCGTGCTGGGATGCCCGTCGAGCACCCGGCGGGCCCGCCCGGAGGCCAGGTCGAGGACGATGAGGCCGCCCACGCCCGCGTCGGTGAGGTACGCCGTGCCGCCGTTGAACCGTACGTCGTCGACGTAGCTGTGCTCCCCGACGGCCGCCGCGAGGTCGTAGATCCGGGTCACCTCGCCGGAGCCGGGGTCCGTGACGATCAGCCGGGCCCCACCGGGCACCTGCGGCCGGCCGAGCCCGGGCGCGCCGGAGTCGACGATCCACAACCGGCCGTCCGGGCCGGCGCGCAGGCCGTTGACGTGCACGTACGCGCCGTCGGGGCGGGGCTCGTCGTGGACGGCGTTCCACGACTCGTCCGGCCACGGCACCCGCCGACCGTCCGGCAGCGCCTCGGCGACCTGCACCCCGGGCTCGTCCGCTCCCGGGAAGCTCACGAAGATGCGCCCGTCGACGGTGGTGACCCCCGTGCAGACGCGGTCGTTGGCGACGACCGGCGTCACGCGCCCGTCCTCCCGGGTCGGCAGTGCCACGGCGTCCTCCCGGCCTGTGACGTGATCGGCGGCGTTGCCGGCCCGAGCGGCCGGCGGCAACCCGGCCTGGCTTCCCGGCCTCCCCGGCGCCGCCGGATTCCCGGGCCCCACCAGGCCCGCCGGCTTCCCGGCCTCCCCGGGTTCCCGGGGCCCCGCCGGGCCAAACACCGGCGCACCACGGGAAGCCTTCTTGACAGAAATCGATCCGTGGACTGGTGTGGAGGGCCGGAGACATCGACGTCCGTCAGGAGGGCACATGATCGTCCGACGACGGTGGACGGCCGCCGCCACCACAGCGATCCTGATCAGCGCGGTCCTGTCCCATCCCGGTTCCGGCGCCGCCGCGCCGGCCCCCGCGCCCCGGCCCGCGGTCACCCTGGCCGGCGACGAGACGGCGCTGGTCCGGGTGCAGCTGCGGGACCAGGCGCAGCTCGACCAGCTCGTGGCCCGCGGAGCGGACCTCGCCAACCGCCCCCGGTCCGCCGACGGGCGGATCCTCGCGGACCTGGTGCTGACCGGCGCTCAGCTCGCCGAGCTGACCGCGCAGGGGGCCACCGCCGTCCAGGTGGTGCAGCGCGCCGGCGACGGGGCCCGGCACTTCGCGGAGAGCGTCCGCGCCGCGCAGGCCCGTACGGCGGCGGGACTCTGCGCCCCGGCCGCGGGGCAGCGCACGACGAGCGCCGCGACGGCCGTGGACACCCTCCAGTTCCTCCAGGCGTACTGGTGGACCACCGGTGGCCGGACGTTCGTGCAGACCCAGGTGGCGACCACCGCCACCGACGACCCGGACGTCGAGATCACGGTGAGCTGGCGCGCCGCCGACGGCGCCACCGGCTCGTTCCCGCTGACCCGGTTCGAGGACTCGGGCGAGTACCAGTACCACTACACGCTCCCCGTGCCGGTGCCGAGCCGGCCGGTGCAGGTGACGGCCACCTCCAGCCTCGGCGGGGTGAGCCGGCCGGTCACGCCGGCGCTGTGGCCGAACGCCGCTCCGCCGCCGCTGCCGGAGGGCTACCAGAAGGACTTCATCGACGCGTACCTGACGCCCGTGGACATCCAGGCCCGGATCAAGCGGCTGGCCCGCCAGTACCGCGGCCTGGTGGACGTCATCGACCTGCCGTACAAGACGCAGGGCTACCGGCGGACCGCCACCGCGTACCTCGGCGACCCCGCCGCCGCGGCCGTCGTGGTGGAGTCGGTGCGCTTCGGTGACCAGGGCATGAACGGCGTCCAGGTCCGCACCGTCGACCCCGGCCGGGGCAACCGCCCGCTCACCGCCACCTACCGGGACCGGGTGCTCACCGTCTCGCTCGCCACCGACCGCTCCGGCGCGGTCGTCAGCACCACCGACGACGTCGCCGCCGTCATCAACGCCCGGTTCCCGAACCGGTTCCGCGCGTTCGTCGAGGACGGCTCCGCCGGGCTGCCCATGCCGGTCGTCGCACCGGTCCGCCTCGACGACGGGCTGGAGGGCACCGAGGTGCCCACGAAGCCGTGGACGGTGCAGGCGCTGCGCATCGGCAAGCACCGCGACGGGTCGCGCATCGGCGTCCTGGCGTACTCCCAGGAGCACGCCCGGGAGTGGGCCACGCCGCTGGTCACGCTGGAGTTCGCCGAGCGGATGCTCGCCAACTCCCGCACCGACCCGGCCACCCGCGAGCTGCTGGAGCAGGTGGACATCTTCGTCATCCCGACGGTCAACCCGGACGGGGCGAACTACTCGTTCCACGACTTCAACTTCCAGCGCAAGAACCTGGTGAACCACTGCACCGGGACCAGCCGCGACCCGCGCAACCGGGACGCGTGGGGCGTGGACCTCAACCGCAACTACACGGTCGGCTCGTACTTCGACGGGTACGTGGGCGGCAGCGGCAACTGCCTCTCCGGCACGTACGCCGGCTCCGGCGAGCTGTCCGAGGCGGAGAGCCGCAACGTCATCGCGCTGGCCCGGGAGCACCGCAACATCCGGTTCGCCATGAACGTGCACTCCTACGGCGGGTACTTCATGTGGCCGCCGGGGGCGTACAAGGCCGACGGGCGGGTCACCCTGCCGCGGCCGTCGATCGACGAGTCGAAGCTCTTCCTCGACAGCGCCCGGCGGATCGTGGGCGCGATCGCGCAGGAACGCGGCACCGTCACCTGGCCGTCGCAGACCGGTCCGGTCGCCGACGTGCTCTACTCGGCCGCCGGCAACTCGGCCGACGAGCTCTACTACGAACTCGGGATCTTCGCGTGGGACTTCGAGGTGGGCAACGACCGCTGGAACGACGAGACCGGCCAGTGGGAGGGCGTCGGCTTCCAGCCGCCGTTCGAGGAGGCGCACGCCGAGTCCCAGGAGTACGCCGGCGGGCTGGTCGAGATGGTCCGGGTGGCCCGCGACTACGCCGCCGCCCAGGAGGGCTGACGGGCCGCCGCCCCGAGACCCGGGTGCCCGGGGCGGGCCGGCCGGACGACCCGGCCGGCCCGTCCCGGGCCGCGTCCGTTTTGCGCGTACCCGGCCCGGGTACGGCTTCGACATGGACACGAACGACACCGCGCACCTCGTCGGCGGCCCCCGGGACGGCAGCACCCACGACGCGGGTGACAGCGCCCTGCTGGAGCTGGAGATCGACGGGATGATCCACCGGTACATCCGAACCACGAAGCGGCACGACGACGGCGGCACCGTCTACACGTACGACGGGATGGTGGCCCCCGGCGGCGGCGAGCCCGGCGTCGAGGACCCGGCCGCCCGCGTGGCGTCGCCGCGCGCCGACGCGGAGGGCGGCGCCGGCGGGCACTGACCGCGCGCAGTTGCCGGCGTGCCCGGTCTCCTGCCGTGGATGAACCGCGGCGGTCCGGGTAAGCAGCGGCCCAGCCTGGTGGAGGACGACGACGTCGCGGCGACTCCGCGACCGGGCGCGGGCGGGCGGGCGTGGCCCGCCCGCCCGCGGTCAGCTTCTCGCGTCGATCCCGGGCGGCGTCAGTGGCCGGTGATCCAGTTCCAGGCCGACACCACCCAGTCGGTCTGCTGCAACCAGGCGACGCCGAGCCCCACCAGGAAGACGGCCGTGATCAGGTGGGCGCCGCGGGCGCTGCGCCGGACCCGGCCGAGCTGGCGTTCGAGGATCACGCGACCGACCAGCCGGGAGAGCGCGAAGAGGCCCACCGCGACCAGCAGGCTCAGCACGAGGATCAGGAACGGTCCGGTCAGGTTCCCCTGCCCGGAGATCGCCCAGATCCCCCAGCAGACGAACGCGAAGAGCGCCCCCGCGGCGCTCCACTCGCCGCCGCGCCGCAGCTGCGCCAGGTGCCAGCTCATCGGCCGGCGCGGTGCCGGCTCGCCCGGCCAGCCGATGCCGGTCGGTTCCTGCCCGACGGCGGGGAACGGCTCGGTTCGCGGCGCCCGGGGCTGGCCGACCGAGGCGACGCCCCGGCGGAAGCCGTCCCGCTGCTGGGGCACGCCCCCGGGCCGCGGCGGCACCTCGACGGTCCGCTCCGCCCAGGGCTGGGTCTGGCCCGGCTCGACGGTCCGCTCCGCCCAGGGCTGGGTCTGGCCCGGCTCGACGGTCCGCTCCGCCCAGGGCTGGGTCTGGTCCGCCATCTCTCTCCTCCCCCTGACCGGCGGCATTCACCGCCGCCTGAGTCCGAGGGTAGCCACCCGGCAAATGCACCACCGCCCGCGATCTTGCACTTTACGCCCCGGCGTACCGGACAAAAGCCCCGAACCTGGGGCCGAAAGTGCAAGATCGCGGGGAGAGGCGGGGGTGGGCGGTACGGTCGGGGGGTGGGCGATGCGGAGCGACGGCGACGACGGCTGAGGCACCACGGCGACGACGGGCCCGGGCGGGGCGGCACCGGCGGGTCGGCCACGACGTCCGGAGTCCACGACGGCGACCCGCCCCGACGCCGCGGCCCGGCCGCCGACGAGCGCGACGGCGAGCGCGGGCTGCGCGGCCTCGTCGGCTCGGGCTCGTCACAGGTGGGGCTCAGCGCCGCCCTGCGGGCCCGGGACGCCGCCCGACCGACCGAGCGGGACCTGGCCGAGGCCGAGGCCCGCGTGGTCGTCGTACGGCGCAACTGGGTGCCCCGCGAGGAACTCCCCCGCTCGCCCCGCTGACTCCCGCGCCACTGACTCTCGCCCCGCGGCACGTCACCCGGCGCGTCGGCGACCCGTCAGGGCAGCGGCGGCAGCTGCCGGCTCGCCTCGTACGCGGCGACCTGGCCGATGCGCCGCGCGTGCCGCTCGTTGCCCGAGAACGGCGTGGTGAGGAACGCCTCGACGATCGCGGTCGCCTCGTCCAGGGTGTGCTGGCGCGCCCCGACGGCGACGATGTTGGCGTCGTTGTGCTCGCGGGCCAGCTGCGCCGTCTCGACGCTCCAGGCGAGCGCCGCCCGCACCCCCGCGATCTTGTTCGCGGCGATCTGCTCGCCGTTGCCGGAGCCGCCGATGACCACGCCGAGGCTGCCCGCGTCGGCCACCACCCGGTCACCGGTGTGCAGGCAGAAGGCCGGGTAGTCGTCGTCGGGGTCGAACACGTGCGGCCCCACGTCCACCACCTCGTAGCCCTGGTTGGCCAGGTAGCTGGCCAGGTGCACCTTCAGCTCGTAGCCGGCGTGGTCGGATCCCAGGTAGACGCGCATACCGCGCAGTCTGTCAGGCCGCCGTCGGTGACGACGCGCGGGCGGCGTCACCGGGGCGATTCGTCACAGCGTCAGCCGGCCAGCTCGGCGACCACCAGGCCGCCGCGCGCCTTCGGCGTGAACCAGGTGCTCTTGCGCGGCATCTTCTCCCGGGCCAGGTTGACGGCCACGAAGTCGTCGACGGTCACCGGCGCGATGAGGATGGCCAGCTCGGCCCGTCCCGCGTCGACCTCGCCCGTCAGCCAGCTCGCCGGGTAGTCCCCGCCGACGTACGTGATCCGCTTGTCACCCGGGTCGAGCCCGAGGGCGTCGCGCAGCAGCAGGCGCTCGACCAGGGTGTGGTCGAGGTTGTCGAGCGGCCCACCGTCGACGTGGGGCAGCCGGACGGCGTACCCCTGGCCGGGGAGCCGGAGGTGGACGGTGCCGCCGGCGGCCGGGACCTCGACCGGGCCGTCGATCGGGGTGACCTCGGCGCCGGCCGCGCGGAGCCGGTCCAGCAGCTCGGCGCCGCTGGTGGTCAGCTCGCTCACCAACCGGTTGTACGGCTGGATGGCGACCGACCGGGGCGTGGTGACCACCGCCAGGAAACGCGGCAGGTTGCCGGTCTGGGCGGCGAGGCTGCGGTGGTTGCCGTCGGCGACGACCAGCTCGCCACCCCCGGCGAGAGTGGTGAGCCGGTCCTGTTCGGGGCCGGGACCGACCAGCCAGATCGCGTGCGTCCGCCCGGCCTGGTCGGTGTCGGTGGCCGCGGGCGCGCCCGCGGACTCGGTCGCCGCGGCGAGCGCCTCGTGCAGCTCCTCGCCCCGCCCGGTCTGGAGCAGCAGCACCGGGGAGAGCAGGTGGCCGAGCGCCTCGGCCAGGGCGACGCGTTCTCGCACCTTGGCGATGAAGACGTCCTCGTTGCGGATCACCAGGCCCGGCTCGTCGGCGCGGGTGGAGATCTGGTCGGTGTCCACCATCGCGAAGAGCCCGTACGCCGGCTCCTCCCCCGGCGCGGTGATCCGGTAGAGGACGACCACCCGCTCGGCCGGGGTGTAGCTGCCGTCGGCCTTCGCCTCGGCGAGCCGCGCGACCGCGTCGGGCAGCGCGTCGAGGAACGACTTCCCGAGGCTGCCCGGCGCCCGGTGCGGCATCTCGATGCCGAGGGCACTGTGCGGGTTCGCCTCGATGATCGCGGTGATCTCCGCGTCGTCGGCGAACTCGTCGTAGTTCTGCGCGCCGGTGCCGCCAGTGGTGATCCAGGCCCGGGCGATCGGATGCACGACCGTCATGCCCGCTGACGCTACCGTCGCCGTACCGGTCGGCGACGTGGACCCGGGCCGCCGTCCACCAGGTGAAAGCGGCGACCCGGCACGTCCGGTCATCGTGCGGAGGGCTCAGCGGCTCTGCTCGGCCGAGCGGCGGTGCCGGCCGACCGGCGCCCCGGCCGGGCGGACACCCGGGGGGAACGGAAGGACCGGGCGGACGCCGGAGGTCGCCGACACGGGCGGGGGCACCGGACGGGCGGCCGGGGTGGGCGGAGCCGCCGGACGGGCGCCCGCCGCGGGCGGGCCCGCCGGGCGGGCGGCCGGGACGGGCGGAGCCGCCGGGCGGGGCTGGTTCCGCCGGGCGGGCGCCGCGGTAGGCCCGGGCGGGGTCAGCCGGGACGTCGCCGCGGTGGCCCCGGGCGGGGTCAGCCGGGCGGACGCCGCGGTGGCCCCGGGCGGGGTCAGCCGGGACGTCGCCGCCACCCGGGCGACGCCCACCACGATCGGCGGGGCCAGCAGGTCCGCCACGTCCGTGGGCAGGTCGGGCCGGACCGTCGGCCAGCGGGAGTCGTCGACCGACCAGTACGCGGCCGTCTCGGCCGCCTCCTCCTGGTTCAGCGGATCGTCACCGGACACGCGGCGGTGCTTGGCCATCGGGATGCCTCCACGAGCTGCGAGATGCGGGTTGCGACTGGCTGCGGCGGACATCCGGCCAAACGAGGTCGGAGGCGGGGCGGTGACGGTACGTGGCGTGGTGTTAACAGGGGCCCCTGTTACGACCGACCGCGTCGACGGGGCCCCTGTCCGCACCTCAGTCGAAGATCGGGTCCTGCTCCCGCGTCCGCTTGAGCTCGTAGAAGCCGGGCGTGCCGGCGACCAGCAGGACGCCGTCCCACAGCCGCCCCGCCGCCTCACCCTTCGGCGCCGGCGTGATCACCGGGCCGAAGAAGGCCACGGTGCCGCCGTCTGGGCCGGGAGCGTGGATGACCGGCGTGCCCACGTCCTGGCCGACCGGGCGCATGCCCTTCTCGTGGCTGGCCCGCAGCGCCTCGTCGTACTCGGTGCTGTCGGCGGCCGCGGCGAGCGCCGGGTCCAGGCCGGCGTCGGTCAGGGCGGCGGCGTACAGCTCCGGGCCCCGGTTCTCCTTGCCGAGGTGGATGCGCGTGCCGAGCGCCGTGTAGAGGCGGCGCAGCACGTCGCCGCCGTACCGCTGCTCGGCCGCGATGCACACCCGCACCGGGCCCCAGCCGGTCCGCATCAGCTCCTGGTACTCCTCGGGCAGGTCGCGACCCTCGTTGAGCACCGACAGGCTCATGACGTGGAACCGGACGTCCAGGTCACGGACCCGTTCGGCCTCCAGCAGCCAGCGGGACGTGATCCAGGCCCACGGGCAGATCGGATCGAACCACATGTCAACGGCTACGCGTTCGCTCATCGGCGCGGTCCCTCCACGACGGCTGACGCCGTACCGTGCGGCGTCCCACCCGATCTTCACCCCGGGATGCGGGGAGCGGCAGTGGAATGAGAGCGTGACCTCGGCCACCGCGGGCTGCCGCTGCATGGAAGACTCGTTCCGGGCCGACCACCACGAGCCGGTCGGCGAGCGGCGCCGCCGCGGCGTGAAGCGAATGGGATGGAGACAACAGTGCCGGGAGTGCGCAACCTGACGCAGGTCGAGGCCACCGAGCGAGCCCGCCTGCTCGAGGTGACCCGATACGACATCAGCCTGGACCTGTCGACCGCCGTGCAGGCGGCCGAGGGTCGCACCTTCCGGTCCACCACCGAGGTCCGGTTCCGCTGCACCGAACCGGGCGCGAGTACGTTCATCGAGGTGGCCGCCGAGTCGGTGCGCTCGGCCACGCTCAACGGCTCCCCCGTGGACCTGTCCGACTGGTCGGCGGAGAAGGGGCTCGCCCTGACCGACCTCAAGGGCGAGAACACGCTCGTGGTCGACGCCGACTTCGCGTACTCGAGCAGCGGCCAGGGCCTGCACCGCACCGTCGACCCGGTCGACGGTGAGACGTACCTGTACAGCCAGTTCGAGACCGCCGACGCGCAGCGGGTCTTCGCCTGCTTCGACCAGCCCGACCTGAAGAGCGTCTACACGTGGCACGCCACGGTGCCGGAGCACTGGCGGGTGGTGTCGAACATGCCGGTGGAGCGGGAGGAGCCGGCGGGCGACGGCCTCAAGACCGTCCACTTCGCGCAGTCGGTCCGCATGAGCACCTACATCACGGCGCTCTGCGCCGGCCCGTACCACGAGGTGCGCGACAGCCACGACGGCATCGACCTGGGCGTCTTCTGCCGGGCGTCGATGGCGCAGTACATGGACGCCGACGACCTCTTCCTCATCACGAAGCAGGGCTTCGACTTCTTCCACGAGCAGTTCGGCGTCCGCTACCCGCTGCCGAAGTACGACCAGCTCTGGGTGCCCGACTTCAACGCGGGCGCCATGGAGAACTTCGGCTGCGTCACGCACGCCGAGTCGCACTACATCTTCCGCTCGCAGGTGACCGACTTCGAGTACGAGCAGCGGGCCAACACGATCCTGCACGAGATGGCCCACATGTGGTTCGGTGACCTCGTCACCATGCGCTGGTGGAACGACCTGTGGCTCAACGAGTCGTTCGCCGAGTGGGCCAGCCACTGGTGCAACACCCACGCGACCCGGTTCCGGGAGGCCTGGACGACGTTCCTGTCCATCCGCAAGAACTGGGGCTACCGGCAGGACCAGCTCTCCTCCACCCACCCCGTCTACTGCGAGATGCCCGACCTGGAGGCCGTCGAGGTCAACTTCGACGGCATCACGTACGCCAAGGGCGCGAGCGTGCTCAAGCAGCTGGTGGCGTACGTCGGTGAGGAGCCGTTCCTGGCCGGCCTGCGGGCGTACTTCGGCAAGTACGCCTGGGGCAACGCCACGTTCGACGACCTGCTCTCGGAGCTGGAGGCGGCCTCGGGTCGGGAGCTGCGCAAGTTCGCCGCCCAGTGGCTGGAGACCGCCCAGGTCAACACGCTGCGGCCGGAGGTGACCATCGCCCCCGACGGCACCTACGAGCAGGTGGTCGTCCGGCAGGAGGCCCCGGCCGGGCACCCGACGCTGCGCACCCACCGCATCGGTGTGGGCCTCTACGACCTCACCGACGGCCGGCTGGTGCGCCGGGAGCGGTGGGAGGTGGACGTCGCCGGGGAGCGGACCGAGCTGGGCGACCTGGCCGGTGTCCGGGCCGCCGACGTGCTGCTGCTCAACGACGACGACCTCACGTACACCAAGCTCCGCCTCGACGAGCGGTCGATGTCCACGGTCGTGCAGCACATCGCGGGCTTCGAGTCGTCGCTGGCCCGGGCGCTCTGCTGGACCGCCGCCTGGGACATGACCCGCGACGCGGAACTCGCCGCCCGCGACTACGTGGCGCTGGTGCTCGCCGGGCTGCCCGCCGAGGGCGACATCAACCTGGTCACGGCGACGCTGCGGCAGGCCACCACCACGCTCACCTTCTACGCCGACCCGGCCTGGGCGCCGACCGGCTGGGCGGAGCTGGCCCGCACCGCGAAGGCCGCGCTCGCCGCCGCCGAGCCGGGCAGCGGCTTCCAGCTCGCCTGGGCCCGGGCGTACGCCTCGGCGGCCCGTTCCAGCGAGGACCTCGCGATCCTGCGGGGCTGGCTGGACGGCACGGACGTGCCGAACGGGCTGACGATCGACACCGAGCTGCGCTGGGGCCTGCTCGCCGCGCTCGTGGCCAACGGCGCGGCCGGGCCGGCCGACGTGGACGCCGAGCTGGCCCGTGACCGGACGGCGAGCGGCGAGCGGGAGGCCGCGTACGTGCACGCCCTGGTGCCCACCGCGGAGAACAAGGCGGCCGTGTGGGCCCAGCTCACCGGCCCGGAGGCGCTGCCGAACTGGCGGCACCGCGCCCTGCTCCAGGGCTTCACCCACCCGACGCAGGTCGAGCTGGTGGCGCCGTACCGCGAGCGGTACTTCGCCGCGGTGGGCCAGGTCTGGGCCAGCCGCGACAGCGAGCCCGCGCAGGAGTTCGCCCAGCTGGCGTACCCGGCGTACCTGGTGGACGAGGACACCGTGGCGGCCACCGACGCCTGGTTGGCCGCCGAGGGCAACCCGGCGCCGCTGCGCCGGCTGGTGGCCGAGGGGCGTGACGGCGTGGTGCGCGCCCTCAGGGCCCGCGAGAGGGACGCGCGCAGCGCCTGACGCGAAGGATCGGACGCGGCCCGGGCGGGCGTGGGCGCAGGCCCGCACCCGCCCGGGCCGTCCTCGTCCGGCGGGGACGCGACGGCGTCGCCTCCGACGCACGGTTCCATGGCGCTCCCGGACCGCCGCCGGGCCTCGGCCGGTGCGCTCGACGGCCCGCCCGCGGTTCCGTCGGGACCCGAGCACCCGCGCCCGGCAGGGGGCCGGGGTCCTGGCCGGTCGATCCGCCCCGTCAGGACGACGAAAGCCCGGCCCGCGTGCGCGCGGGCCGGGCTTTCGTCGTACGCGAGCGGGTCAGCCCCGGCCGGCGTGGCTGGCGAGCTGGTCGAGGCCGCTGATGATGCCGCCGGCCAGGTCGCCGCCGCCGAAGGAGGCCACCATGGAGAGCGCCGCCAGCTTGGCGTACGTGTCCGGGATGCGCTTGCGCGCGTGGCGGCCGGTGACGATCTCCAGGCGTCGCTGGTTGGGCGAGACCGCGATCAGGACGGAGCGGTCCGGGTCGGCGAGCTGGCGGTGCAGCCGCTCGGCGTGCTCCCGGACGGGCTCGTCGAGGCCGCCCACGAAGACCGAGAAGACCAGGCCGGTGCCCTGGTCGGCGAGGCGGAGCGCCTCGTCGATGCGCAGCAGCTGGCGGGTCGAGAACGGGCCGTCCAGCACCTCCGGCGGGTTGCCCGTGCCAGCCTGAACCTCACCAACGGTCACTTGCGCCTCCGGTTCCCCCGGCCGGCGCCTCGCGGCCGGCCTGCTCCTGCTTGCGGCTCGTCAGCGCGGGTGCCTGCGCGCCCGCTGCCAGGGCGGTGCCGGCCGAGTCGGCCAGGTGCTCCGGGCGGGCCAGGAACCAGACCGGCGTGAAGTCGAAGGGCCGGCCCGGGCGGTAGCGCTTCGCGCCGCGCCCACCATTGCCGCGACTGGCCGCGTACGCGAGGCCGCCGATCACCAGTACGGCCGCCGCCGGGATGCCGACGTAGACCAGCAACGTGTCGGTAACAGACAATCCCAACGCCCCCAGGCGGAAGAAGAGACCTCAGGCATCAAGGTCGGGTGGACAGGTTCAAGGCGTCGACCGCCCGACTCCGCTGCCATTCACGTTAGCGGAGTCCACGGCCCGCCAGATCGCGGGGTGGCGATCCCATCCGCCACTGGAGTTCTCGAGTTCCGCAGCGGTCGCGATCAGGCGCGCGTCGTCACCGTACCGGCCGGTGAGCAGCACTCCCACGGGCAGGCCGGTCCCCGTCGTCCCGATCGGCAGCGATACGGACGGCTGGCCCGTGACGTTGAAGATGGCACAGTACGGGGAGAAACGGCGTTGGCGGTCGAAATCCGCCTCCGGGTCGCCGTCGGCGGTGAACCAGCCGACGGGCGCCTGCGGTGCGGCCAGGGTGGGGCAGAGCAGCAGGTCGCAGTCGGCGGTGCGGCGGGCGCCGAGGCGTACCTGGGCCTGGAGTTCGCCGAGCGTGGCGGAGAGCGTGCCGGCGGAGATCTGTGCGCCCCGGGCCCGGAGGAACCGGGTGAGCGGCAGCAGTTCGCTCTCCCGCTCGGGCGGCACCGGGGACAGCGCCAGGACGTACCAGACGACCTCGAACAGCGGCCACGCCGCGGGCCCGAGCGGCGCGGGCACGTCGACCACCTCGTGGCCCGCGGCGGCGAGCAGCGCGGCGGCGCGGTCCACGGCGGCGACGCAGTCCGGGTGCACCGGTTCCTCGGCGAGCATGGGGGTGGTGAACCGGCCGATCCGCAGCCGGCCCGGCGAGGCTGCGCGGGCGGTGGCGAGATAGCCGTCCGGCGGCGCGACGGGCGGCAGGTAGGGCTCCCCGGGCACCGGCTGGGCCATCACGTCGAGCAGGGCCGCGACGTCGGTGACCGTACGCCCGATCGGGCCGGGCGTGGGCAGGCCGAACGCGCCGAACCCGAGGGGGCCGCCGGACACCAGGCCGCGGCTCGGCTTGTAACCGACCAGGCCGCAGAGTGCGGCGGGGATGCGCACCGACCCGCCGCCGTCGGAGCCCTGTGCCACCGGCACCAGCCCGGCCGCCACGGCCGCGGCCGCGCCTCCGCTGGACCCGCCCGCCGTGTACGCGAGGTCCCACGGGTTGCGGGCCGGCGGCGCCACGAGGCCCTCCGAGTAGAGCGAGCAGCCCAGCTCCGACGTGGTGGTCTTGCCGAGGCTGACCATGCCGGCGGCCCGCATGAACCGGACCACGTCGGCGTCGACGGGCGGCACGAAGTCGGCGAAGGCCGCCGAACCGAAGGTCGTCCGCACACCGGCGGTCAGGGTCAGGTCCTTGAACGCGGTCGGTACGCCGTGCAGCGGCCCGCGGCCGTCCGCCGGCGCCGCGTCGGCGTCGCGGGCCGCCGCGCGGGCCGCGTCGGGCGTGACGGTCACGAACGCGCCCACCGTGTCGCCGAGCGCCGCCACCCGGTGCAGGTGATGCTCGACGAGTTCCACGCTGGACAGCTCGCCGCGGGCGATCGCGGCGGCCTGCTCCAGCGCGGTCAGGTCGTGCGGCTCGGCCATGCCCCCATCCTGCCCGCCGGCGGGCCGGCCGGCGGGAAAGACACGTCGTCCGGGCCGCGCTACCGGCCGAGGAAACGCAGGGCGTTGCGGGACAGCAGCTTCTCCCGCTGGTCCGGCGTGAGGAAGTCGGCCTTGCGGACCACCTGCCCGACCGGCCGCTCCCCCAGCGGGTACGGGTAGTCGCTGCCGAGCAGCACCCGGTCCTCCCCCATGGTGTCCACGAGCAGCCGCAGCGCCGCCGGGTCGAAGACGACCGAGTCGACGAGGAACCGGTCGACGTAGGCGCTGGGCGGCGCCGTGGAGGCGCCGCGGACGAGGTCGCCGCGACGGTGCCAGGCGTTGTCGGCGCGGCCGAGCCAGAACGGGAAGCTGCCACCGCCGTGCGCGAAGCAGATCCGCAGCGTGTCGGGCACGCGGTCGAAGACACCGCCGAGGATCAGCGCCAGCACCGACAGGTGCGTCTCGGCCGGCATGCCGGTGAGCCAGCGGGCCATCCAGCGGTCCAGGCGCGGCCCGCCCGGCATGTCCCAGGGGTGGACGAAGACCGGGGCGCCCACCTGCGCGCAGTGGGTCAGGAACTGCACGATCCCGGCGTCGTCGAGGTCCCGGTCGCCGACGTGGTTGCCGATCTCCACGCCGACGTGGCCGGCCGCGAGGCACCGGTCCAGCTCGGCGCAGGCGGCGTCCGGGTCCTGGAGCGGCACCTGGCAGAACGGGACCAGCCGGCCGCCACCGGCGGCGGTCACCGACAGCGTGAGGTCGTTGAAGACGCGGGCGACCTTCACGGCCTGGTCGGCGGGCCGGTCGTAGCTGAAGAAGACCGGGGTGGGCGAGACGACCTGGACGTCCACGCCGTCGGTGTCCATGTCGGCCAGCCGCGTCGGCGCGTCCCAGCACTCGGCGCCGACCGGCCGGAACTCCGTCTCCCCCACCATGATCATGGCGGCACGCTCGGAGTCGATCCGCAGCCACGGCCAGCCGGACCCGCCGCACGCCGCGGCGAGGTCCGGCCATCCCCTGGGTACGACGTGCGTGTGCACGTCGACCACCGGTGCGCCCATCAGCCCTTGCCCGGGTGCAGCGCACCGCAGTTGTCACAGGTGCGCGCCTTCTCGTCGGCGTAGAACGCCTGGAACACCGGGGGCAGGTCGGCCGCGATGTCCCGGACCTGGAGCTCGACCTCGTGCACCTTGTGGTGGCACTCGGGGCAGTACCACTGGAACTTCTCCAGCGTGCCCTCCTCGCGGACCCGCTCGATCACCATCCCGATCGAGCCGGCCTCCGGCCGCTGCGGCGAGTGCGGGGTGTTGCGCGGCAGCATCCACATCTGACCCTCGCGGATGTGGACCGTACGCGGCCCCTCCGGCAGCATCAGGTTGACGTGCATGTTGCCCTTGACCTGGTAGAAGAACTCCTCGTACGGGTCGACGTGGAAGTCGGTGCGCTGGTTCGGCCCGCCGACCACCATGACGATGAAGTCGTCGCTGCCCGGCAGCATCTCCTTGTTGCCGACCGGAGGCTTGAGCAGGTGCTGGTTCTCGGCGATCCACCCGGGAAAGCTGAACGGCTCGGCGATCTCGCTCACGACTGACCTCCTGAGGGAAGAAGGGCCACGGCCTGTATCTCGATGAGCAGGTGCGGGTGGGGCAACTGGTGTACGGCGACCGTGGTCCGGGTGGGTCCGGTGGCGTCGAAGAACTCCGCCCACACCTCGTTGTAGCCGCCGAAGTCGTTCATGTTCACGAGGTAGGTGGTCACCTGGACGAGATCGGACAGGTCCGCGCCGACCGAGCGCAGCAGGTCCCGGACGTTCTCGATGACGGCGCGCGTCTGCACCCGGATGTCCAGGTTGGTCGTGCCGAACTCGTCCACCTCGACGCCCGCGAACGTGTTGTCCGGCCGCCGGGACGACGTACCGGAGACGAAGACGAACCCGCCGGCCACCTTGACGTGCGGGAACGCGCCGCGCGGCACGGCCTTGCCCGGCACCACCTTCGCGCCGTCACCCACGTCGACCACCTCCGGCCTCCGACGCGGGGACGGTGACCACGACGAGGTTCCCGGCGGGCCCCCCGGCGTTGCGGGCCGGCGGCCGGGTCGAGGCGTCAGGCCCGACCGCCCGCAGCGGGGTAGGCCGCCCGGCGCGGGTCACGACGCCGCCCGCAGCGACGCGGCACCGAGCTTCTCGACGACGGCCCGCACGTGCGCGCCGGGGCGCAGCGGCACCGCGGCGGTCGCGGCCCCGGCCAGGAACACCCAGCCCTCGCGCAGCCGGACCCCGTGCCGGCCCGCCAGCCGGATCCCCTCGTCGAGCGCGCGGCGCGGGTCGCCGAGGATCGCCGCCGTCGAGCCCACCTGGGCCACCCGCCCGTCGATCTCCAGCAGCACACCCAGGTTGTCCAGGCCGTCCGGCACGGGCGACCAGGGGCCGATGACGAACGCGGCGGCCGAGGTGTTGTCGGCGATCACGTCGGGCAGCGAGAACGTGAAGTTGGCGTACCGGGAGTCGATCAGCTCGATCGCCGGGGCGACCGCGCGGACCGCGTCGGTGAAGTCGCCGACCGGCTCGCCCGGGCCGGGCAGGCGGTCCAGCAGGAACGCCACCTCCGGTTCCACCCGCGGATGGATGTACGCGCCGACGTCCACCGCGCCCCCGTCGGGCACCCGCATCGCGTCGGTGAGCCGCCCCCAGATCACCTCGTCCACGCCGACCTGGGCCATCTTCGCCCGGCTGGTGAGCCCCATCTTGAGCCCGACGAGCCGCTCACCCCGGTCCAGCCGGCGTTGCAGCAGCGCGGTCTGCACCGCGTACGCGGCGTCGACGTCGAGGCCGGTCTCGGCGGCGAGCTGGCCGATGGCCGTGGCCGTGTCGGCGGCCGCGCCCAGCTTCTCGGCGATCCCCGCCACGTCCGGTCCGATCATGCCCGTTCCTCCCGGTCGCCCCGGCCCACCGGGAGCTGGTCGCCCGCCGGGTCCTGGTCGCGCCGGCCGGCCAGGTCCAGCGCCACGTCGACGATCATGTCCTCCTGGCCGCCGACCATCCGGCGGCGGCCCAGCTCGACGAGGATCGAGCGGACGTCCACGCCGTACTTCGCCGAGGCGCGTTCGGCGTGCCGCAGGAAGCTCGAGTACACCCCGGCGTAGCCGAGCGAGAGCGTCTCCCGGTCGACCTGCACCGGCCGGTCCTGCAACGGCCGCACCAGGTCGTCGGCCGCGTCCATGAGCGCGAACACGTCGCAGCCGTGCTTCCAGCCGTGCAGCTCGGCGACGGCCACGAACACCTCCAGCGGCGCGTTCCCGGCGCCCGCGCCCATGCCGGCCAGCGAGGCGTCCACCCGCACCGTCCGCCCGTGCGGGGCGTCCGGGCCGGCCGGCGCGTCACCGAGGATCCGCCCGTGCTCGACGGCGACCACGCTGTTCGCCACCCCGAGCGACAGGTTGTGGTGCGCGTGGATGCCGATCTGCGTCTCCGGCTCCAGCACCTGCCGGTACGCGTCGATCCGCTGCGCCACGTCGGACATCAGCAGCCGGCCGCCGGAGTCGGTGACGTAGACGCAGTGCGCGCCGTACGACTCCATGAGCTTGGCCTGGGCGGCGAGGCCGGCCGGGTCGTTCATGTGCGACATCATGAGGAACCCGGAGACGTCCATGCCGTTCTCCCGGGCCCAGGAGATGTGCTGCGCCGCGATGTCCGCCTCGGTGCAGTGGGTGGCGATGCGTACGCTCGTCACGCCGAGCGCCCGCGCGGCCTTCAGGTCGGCGATGGTGCCGATGCCCGGCAGCAGCAGGGTGGTGAGCTTCGCGCTCGTGAGCACCTCCGCCGCCGCGGCGATCCACTCGGCGTCGCTGGCCGCGCCGGGGCCGTAGTTGACGCTCGACCCGGCGAGCCCGTCGCCGTGCGCCACCTCGATGGCGGCCACCCCGGCCGCGTCCAGCGCCGCGGCGATCGTGCGGACCTGGTCGACGGTGTACCGGTGGGCGATGGCGTGCATGCCGTCGCGCAGCGTCACGTCCTGGATGTACAGGTCGGTCACGCGGTCACCTCCTGGCCGCGCAGCGCCACCAGCCGCTCCGCGGTACGCAGCGCGGCCGAGGTCATGATGTCCAGGTTGCCGGCGTACGCGGGCAGGTAGTGCCCGGCGCCGGAGACCTCCAGGAAGACCGAGACCAGCAGCCCGGACACGCGACGGCCCAGCGACGGCAGGTAGGTGTCCACCCGGTCGAACTGCACGTCCTGCTTGAGCCGGTAGCCGGGCACGTACTCCTGCACGGTCGCCACCATCTCCGCCACCGAGGCGGCGACCGCCGCGGTGTCGGCGTCGGCGTCGGGGCAGAGGCAGTAGACGGTGTCCCGCATGAGCAGCGGCGGGTCGGCGGGGTTGAGCACGATGATCGCCTTGCCCCGCTCGGCGCCGCCCACCACCTCGATGGCCCGGGCGGTGGTCTCGGTGAACTCGTCGATGTTGGCCCGGGTGCCCGGGCCGGCCGACTTCGAGGCGATCGACGCGACGATCTCCCCGTACGCCACCGGGGTGACCCGGCCGACGGCCGCGACGATCGGCACGGTGGCCTGCCCGCCGCAGGTGACCATGTTGAGGTTGCGCTCGTGCAGGTGCTCGTCGAGGTTCACCGGCGGGACCACGTACGGGCCGATCGCGGCCGGGGTCAGGTCGACGACCGTCCGCCCGTGCGCGGCCAGGACCGCGTCGTTGTGCCGGTGCGCCCCGGCCGAGGTGGCGTCGAAGACCACCTCGACGTCGGCGAACTCCGGCATGGCGACGAGCCCGTCCACGCCGTCGGCCGTGGTGGCCACGCCGAGGCGGCGCGCCCGGGCCAGACCGTCGGAGTCCGGGTCGATGCCGGCCATCGCGACCATCCGCAGCCGGTCACCGAGCCGGAGCACCTTGATCATCAGGTCGGTGCCGATGTTGCCGGACCCGAGCACCGCCACTCCGACACTCATCGCTCACCCTCCTTCGAGAAGCAGGTGCGCACCGAGCCGAGACCGGAGATGCGCGCCTCGTACGCGGCGCCGGGCGTGACCGGCACCATGGGACCGAGCGCACCGGAGAGCACGACGTCACCCGCCCGCAGCGGGTCGCCGGTGCGCGCCAGCGTCCGCGCGAGCCACTCCAGGGCGTGCAGCGGGTTGCCCAGGCAGGCGGCGCCGGCGCCCACCGACACCGGCTCCCCCGCGTGCTCCAGCACCATGCCGCACAGCCGCAGGTCCACGTCGGCGAGGCGACGGGGCGTCGTGCCGAGCACGAACAGCCCGCTGGAGGCGTTGTCCGCCACCGTGTCCACGATGGAGATGTCCCAGCCGGCGATGCGGGAGTCGACGATCTCGATGGCCGGCAGCAGGTGGTCGACCGCGCGGATCAGGTCGGCCGTGGTGACCCGCTCGTCGGTCAGGTCCGCGCCGAGCACGAACGCCACCTCCGCCTCCACGCGGGGCTGGAGCAGCCGCCGTATCGGCACCTCGACGCCGTCGCCGACCGCCATGGCGTCGGTGAGCACCCCGAAGTCCGGCTGGAAGACGCCGAGGCTCTCCTGCACGGCCCGGGACGTCAGCCCGATCTTCGCGCCCACCCGGCGCTCGCCGCGGCCCTGCCAGGCGCGCGTCTGGAGCTGCTGCACCCGGTACGCCGACTCGACGTCCCCCTCGGGCAGCAGCCGCCCGCGTAACGGCGGGCAGGGTTTCCCGCTGGTGCGGGCCTCGGCCAGTTCGCGGTTGGCCGCCTCGAGGTCGATCGAGATGCCGGTCATGACAGGTCCACGCAGACGTTGGTGAGTTCGGAGTAGAAGTCCAGGGAGTGCACGCCGCCCTCGCGGCCGATGCCGGACGCCTTCACCCCGCCGAACGGGGTACGCAGGTCGCGCAGGAACCAGGTGTTCACCCAGACGATGCCCGCGTCGAGCCGGGCGCCGGCCCGGTGCGCCCGACCCACGTCCCGGGTCCACACCGTCGCCGCGAGACCGTACTCGGTGCCGTTCGCGAGGGCGTACGCCTCGTCCTCGTCGTCGAACGGCGCCACGTGCACGACCGGGCCGAAGATCTCCTCCCGGTTGGTCCGGGTGTCCGGGCCGAGCCCGGTCAGCACGGTGGGCTGCACGTACGCGCCGCCGTCGCGGGCGTCTCCGAAGCGGGGCGTGCCGCCCCCGGTGAGCACCTGCGCGCCCTCCGCGCGGGCGAGGTCGTAGTGGCCCAGCACCTTGGCCCGGTGACCGTGCGAGATCAGCGGCATGGTGGCGGTGGCCTCGTCGGTCGGCCACCCGTACGCCAGCTCACCGGCCCGCTTCGCGAGCCGCGCCGTGAACTCCTCGAAGACCGGCCGCTGCACGTAGATGCGTTCGGTGCACAGGCAGACCTGGCCGCCGTTGGTGAAGCTGGACCGCACCGACCCGGCCACCGCCGCGTCCAGGTCGGCGTCGGCGAACACCAGCCCGGCGTTCTTGCCGCCCAGCTCGAAGCTGACCGCCTTCACGCCGTCCGCGGCGGCCCGCATGATGGCGCTGCCGGTGGCCGACTCGCCGGTGAACGTGATCGCGTCGACACCGGGGTGCCGGGTGAGGTGCTCCCCCGCCGAACCCGGCCCGAAGCCGTGCACGAGGTTGAACACCCCCGCCGGCACGCCGGCCGCGGCCATCACCTCGGCGAGCAGCGTCGCCGACGCCGGAGTCTCCTCGCTGGGCTTGACCACGACGGTGTTGCCGCAGGCCAGCGCGGGCGCCACCTTCCAGGTGAGCAGCAGCAGCGGCAGGTTCCACGGCACGATGACGGCCACCACCCCGACCGGCTTGCGGACGGCGTAGTTGAGCGCCCGGCCGCCGCCCGGCGTGACGGTGGTGAACGACTCGGTGGGCGCCGTGGCGACGATCTCCGCGAACGCCCGGAAGTTGGCGGCGCCGCGCGGGATGTCGAGCGTACGGGCCTGCGAGATGGACTTGCCGGTGTCGGCCACCTCGGCGGTGACCAGGTCGTCGAAGCGGCGCTCCAGCTCGTCGGCGATCCGCCGCAGCACCTCGGCGCGTTCCCGCTCGCCCATGCGGCCCCACGGGCCGCGCAGCGCCGCCCGGGCCGCCGCCACGGCGTCGTCCACAGCGGATGCGTCCGCCTCCACGACCTCGAAGACCGGCTCGCCCGTCACCGGGCTGGCCTTCGTGAAGCGCTGACCGGCGGCGACGAACTCGCCGGCGACGAAGTTGCGCAGGAGCCCCGGCCCGTCCGGCGCGCGGCCGGTCATCAGGCGGGGGTCCCAGGTGACGGTCATCGACGCCTCCCTCGGCTGAGCACCGTGCCGACCGCGCCGGCCAGCAGCGCCGCCGCTCCCGCGGCGACGGCACCGAGCACCTGGTGCTGCCGGCGGACCCGGCGGACCACCTCGGCGTACGGCGTGGTGGAGAAGGACACCAGTTCGTACCGGGAAACGTACCGGCCGGGCAGCGCCCGCTCCAGCGCGTGCTCCACCCGGCGGCCGAGCTGGAACAGCGGCGAGGCCACCTTGTCCCGCATCTCCACGAAGTTCGCCAGGGCCATCTGGGCGATGGCCTCGACGTTCTGCTGCCGCCGCCGCTCGAACAGCGGCAGCGCGGCCGCCCAGTCGTCGTCGCAGTCGTCGAGGCAGCGGTCCAGCTCGACCACGTCCTCGAAGGCGCAGTTCGCGCCCTGGCCGTAGAACGGCACGATGGCGTGGGCCGCGTCGCCGAGCAGGCCCACGACTCCGTTCGCCTGCCAGGGGGCGCAGCGGACCGTACCGAGCACCCCGACGGGGTTGTGCTGGTAGTCGTCGACCAGGTTCGGCGCGAGCGGGATCAGGTCCGGGTACTGCTCGGCGAAGTGCCGCTCGATCGCCGCCGGGCTGCCCAGCGACGCGAACGCCGCGGTACCGTGCGTCGGCCAGAAGAGCGTGCAGGTGAAGGACCGGTCCGGGTTGGGCAGCGCGATCATCATCGAGGTGCCGCGCGGCCAGATGTGCAGCGCGTCCGGCTCCAGCGCGAAGTCGCCGCCCAGCGGCGGGATGGTGAGTTCCTTGTAGCCGTAGTCGAGGAAGTCCAGGCTCTCGGTGAGCAGCCCGTGCGCGAGCAGCTGCCCGCGTACGGCCGACCCGGCCCCGTCGGCGCCCAGGACCACCGGCGCGGACGCGGTCACCTTGCCCCGCGGGGTCTCGAACGTCATCTCGCCGCTGGCCGGGTCGAGCCCGACCAGCCGGTGGTCGAAGGCGATCCGCACGCCCGGCAGCGCGGTGGCCGCGTCGAGCAGCGCGTTGTTCAGGGCGCCCCGGCTGATCGAGTTGATCGCCCGGTCGCCCGTGGCGCTGTACGACTGGAACTGCGGCTCGCCGGCCACCGGGTGGATCATCCGGCCGCGCATCGGCAGCGCGTCGGCCATCACCTGCTCGTCGAGGCCGATCCGGCGCAGCGCGTCGAGGCCACGCTCGGACAGCGCCAGGTTGATCGAGCGGCCCCGCTCGACCCGCCCGGTGCGCGGGTCCGGCCGCCGCTCGTACAGCGCCACCCGGTAGCCGCGGCGGGCCAGGAAGCAGGCCAGCAGGCAACCGGCCAGTCCCGCGCCGACCACCGCGATCTCGTCACGTCCGGTGCTCATCGCCCCGCTCCGCCTTCCGTCCGCGCGGGTCGCGGCCCGCTCGTCGCGCTCACCGCGCCACCGCCACCGTCGCGGCCAGCGCGTCCGCCGCCCGCCAGCAGTCGTGGTACGTCGAGTAGAGCGGCACCGGTGCGAACCGCACGATGTCCGGCTCCCGCGCGTCGGCGATCACCCCGTGCTCGTGGCGCAGGCGCTTGGTGAGCTCGGCCGCGCTGCCGGCGCCGATGCGCACCGAGAGCTGGCAGCCGCGCCGCTGCGGGTCGCGCGGGGTCACGACGGTCAGCGGCCGGTCGGCGGTCACCTCGTCGAGCAGCCGCTCCAGGTAGCCGGTGAGGCGCAGGCTCCGCTCCCGCAGCGCCGGCATGCCGATCCGGTCGAACAGCTCCAACGACGTACGGACCGGCCCCATCGCGAAGATCGGCGGGTTGGAGATCTGCCAGGCCTCCACTGTGGCGGGCGGCCGGGACACCGGCGTCATCTCGAACCGGGTGGCCGCCTCGGTGCTCCACCAGCCCTCGAAGCGGGGCAGGGACGGGTCGCCGAGGTGCCGCTCGTGGACGAACACGCCGGCCAGCGCGCCGGGCCCGGAGTTCAGGTACTTGTAGGAGCACCAGGCGGCGAAGTCCACGTCCCAGTCGTGCAGCGCCAGCGGCACGTTGCCCACGGCGTGGGCGAGGTCCCAGCCGACGATGGCGCCGGCCGCCCGGCCCGCCGCCGTGACGGCCGGGATGTCCATCAGCTCGCCGGTGAGGTAGTTGACGCCGCCGAGCAGCACGAGGGCCACCCGGTCGCCCTCCGCGGCGAGGTAGCCGGTCACGTCCTCGGTGCGCAGCGTGTCCTCGCCGGGGCGGGGACGCAGCCGGACCACCGTCTCGTCGGGGTCGAGGCCGTGGAAGCGGGCCTGGCTGCGGACCGCGTAGCTGTCCGAGGGGAAGGCGCTGTCCTCGATGACGATCCGGGTGCGCCGGCCGGACGGGCGGTAGAAGCTGACCATCAGCAGGTGCAGGTTGACCGTGAGCGAGTTCATCACCACGGTCTCCGACGGCAGGGCGCCGACCAGTCGCGCGGCGGGCCCGGTCAGCAGCTCGTGGTACGGCAGCCAGGGCCGCTCCGCCTCGAGGTGCCCCTCGACGCCGAGCCGGCGCCAGGCGTCCAGGTCGGCGAGGAGTTCGTCGCGGGTGGCCCGTGGTTGCAGCCCGAGCGAGTTGCCGGCCAGGTACGCGGCGTCGGGATAGCGGCCGCCGTCGGCCGGCGGCACGTGGAACAGGTCCCGGTGCCCGGGGTCCTCGGCGTCCAGCCGGAGCGCCTGGGCCTCGTCGAGCCCGTGCGGTGGGGGGTGAGGGGCGTTCATGCAGTTGTCTCGCTTCCGGGTCACATGCTGGTGCGGGCCGACCACAGCTCGGGGAAGACGACCCGGGCCATGCTGCGTTGCAGCCACGCCAGTCCGGCGGAGCCGCCGCTGCCGACCTTGGCCCCCATGGTCCGCTGCACCGCCTTGACATGCTCCCAGCGCCAGTCGCCGAACTGCTCGGCCACCTCGGTGAGGGCCTCGCCGAGCAGCCGGAGCTGGTTCTCCGGGCCGTCGTCGGCGTAGATGCGCACCCAGGCCGCCTCCACCCGCGGGTGGGCCTCGTGCTCGACCGAGACGTCCCGGTCGAGCAGGTCGGCGGGGATGTCGAAGCCGTGCCGGGCGAGCAGGGCGATCACGTCGTCCCACAGGCTCGGCGCGGCGAGCGTCTCGCGCAGCTCCGCGTAGACGTCCGGCTGGCGGCGGAACGGCCGGATCAGCGCCGGGTCGCGGAGGCCGAGCAGGAACTCGAGCTGGCGGTACATGGCGGACTGGAAGCCGGACGCCTCGCCGAGCAGGTCGCGGAAGCGGTTGAAGTCGGCGGGAGTCATCCAGCGCAGCCCCCGCCACGCGGCGTTGAGCGCCTCGAGGTGCAGGCCGGCGCGGCGCAGCGGCGCGAGGGCGTCCCACACCCGGTCGGCGCGCAGCATCCGCTGGGCCTGCAACAGCTCGTAGCGGGTCAGCCCGAAGTACAGCTCCATGATCTGGCTGACCATCAGGAAGGACATCTCGCCCGGGTCGTCGCTGATCGGCTGCTGCAGCCGGTGCAACGTGCTGGCGTTCACGTACACGTCGTAGGGCGTTCGGCCGTCGAACTCCAGGGTGGGTTCGCCGCCGGTGCGCGCCGCCTTCGCCTCCCGCTGCTTGGGCGTGACCGGACGTAGCGCCGCGGTCACGGTGCGGCCCCGCAGCTCCGTCTGTTCCACCGTCGTCTCCTCCATGAGCCGGATCACGTCATGATGTCGCGGGCGGATCGCCCGGCGGAATGCCCGATCAACGGGACTGGCCGGCATCGACCTACCGATCGGAAGCCATGAAGGCGATTCCGGTTCAGGAAAGTAAGGTCTGCTCATGGACGACATGGACTGGGCCCTGCTGCGCGAGTTGCAGGCCGACGCCCGCCTCTCCTTCAGCGAGCTGTCGCGCCGGGTGCACCTCTCGCCGCCGGCCGTCGCGGAGCGCGTACGCCGGCTGGAGGAGTCGGGGGTGATCACGGGCTACCACGCCCACGTCGACCTGAGCCGGGCCGGTCGCAGCGTCGTGGCCCTGATCCGGATGTCCTGCTACGGCTCCCGCTGCATCCTCTACGACCCGGACGTGGCCGGCTGGCCGGAGATCCTGGAGATCCACCGGATCACCGGGGACGCGTGCAGCATGTTGAAGGTCGCGGCCGGCTCGATCGACGCGTTCGAGCGGGTCATCGACCGTCTCGCCCCGTACGGCCAGCCCTCCAGCACCATGGTCCTCTCCACTCCCCTGGACTGGCACCCGGTCACCCCGCTGCCGCCCGCCGGACCGGACACCGACCGGCGCCGCTGACCCGGCGCCGGTCGGCGTGGCGCGGTACGGCGGGCGGCGCGGGGCGCCGGCCGGGGGCTCCCGCCCGACGGGCGCCGGGTTAGCCGGCAGACCAGGGGGAAAGCACCGCGGGTCGCCCCAGCAGGACCGGTGCACCGGTGCCGGGAGGGAGGATCATGCGGGGTCTGCGACCGGACGGTGGCGCGCTTTCCGCCCCGTCGACCATCGTGCGGATGCTCGGCGCCGTTGCGCTGTTCGTGGCGTTCGTCCTGGTCGGTGCCGCGCCGGCCCGGGCGGGTGAGAACGTCTTCGTCGAGGTGACGCCCAACAGCGTCCAGGCCGGCAGCCGGGTCAACATCCGCGCCAGCTGCGACAACAACAACAATCGGCAGGCGCAGGTCGAGTCGGACGCGTTCGGGCGCGTCACCGTACGACCCGACAACGGCTTCCTGACCGGCTCCGTGACCGTGCCGGCCAACAAGGAGCCCGGCGACTACCCGGTCAACCTGCGCTGCCCGAACAACAACACGGCGTCCACGACGCTCACCGTGCTGAACATGGCCCAGCCCAGCAAGGGGCCGGCGACCGGCGGCGGGGGCACCGCGATGGGCGGCACCGGCAGGATGCTGCTGATCGGCGGGCTGGCCGCGGCGGGCGCCGCGGTGGCCCTCGGCCTGGCGGGCGGCCGCCGGCGGACCGGGGCCGGTTCCTGATCCGGGAGCGCCATGGCCCGCGCAACCGCACGTCGGAGGCGGCCGGATCCGGGCCGAGTCCGCGCGGCCACCCGGACCGCGCTGCGGGCGTCCGGCCGGTGGGCGGCGTCCACCTCGCGCCGGTTGGGTCGGGTGGCCCACCACGCGATGTCGGCGAGCGTCGCCACGACCGACCCGAAGGCGCCGCCCCTGCCGGCGCGGCGGCAGCGGCGCGTCGTCCGCCGCCGGGCGGGCGCCGGCCCCGGCCTGCCGGTCCTCTTCGTCGCCTCGCTCATGGTGCTGATCGTCGCGATGCTCGGCGTCGAGCGCGTGACGGGGCTCGACGTCCTGCCGGACCAGCTCGGCGCCGGCCTGCGGCCACCGCCGAAGAAGTTCCCGGTGCTGCCGGCCAGCGAGCCGGTGGAACTCACGATCCAGACCATCGACCTGCGCGCGCCGGTGCACAACGTGGGCATCGCGCCGGACGGCAGCATCGGGGTGCCGGACGCGGCCCGGGCGCAGGAGGCCGGCTGGTACGACCAGGGCCCCACGCCCGGCCAGTACGGGCCGGCGGTGATCGTCGGGCACGTGGACACGACGACCGGGCCCGCGGTCTTCCACCAGCTCAAGGAGCTGCGCGCCGGCGACCGGGTGGAGGTGACCCGGCAGGACGGCACGGTGGCGGTCTTCGAGGTGAACTCGCTGCACCGGTTCGACAAGGACGAGCTGCCGGTGGACGAGGTCTTCGGCGACTTCAGCCGGCCCAACCTGCGCCTCATCACCTGTGGCGGACGCTGGGTCGGCGGGGAGACCGGCTACGCGGACAACGTGGTGGTGTTCGCGTCCCTCGTGAAGGCCCGCCGGACGTGAGCGGGCCGGGGTCAGGCGGCCTCGGGCTCGCGCAGGTCGAGCCAGTCGGCCCAGCGCGGGTCCGGCGTCCGGTGGCCGAGCACCCGCCAGGCCGTCCCCTTCGGGGCGGCGGGCAGCGAGTGCAGGCGCCAGCCCATCTCGGCCGGGGTCTTGTCGCCCTTCGTGTGGTTGCAGCGGGCGCACGCCGCCACCACGTTCTCCCAGGCGTGCCGGCCGCCCCGGCTGCGGGGGAAGACGTGGTCGATCGTCTCGGCCGGGCCGCGGCAGTAGGCGCAGCGCCACCCGTCCCGGGCGAAGACGGCCCGACGGGAGAGGCCCACGTGGGTGCGGTAGGGCACCCGGACGTAGCGGGTCAGGCGGACCACCGAGGGCACCGGAAGGGCCTCCCGGGCGCTGTGCAGGATGCCGTCGCCGTCGGCGACGCAGACGGCCTTGGCGGACAGGACGAGGATCGCGGCACGACGCACGGACACGACACACAGCGGCTCGTAGGTGGCATTCAGGACCAGCGCACCGGAGCCCACCGTGGGTCGTATGTCAGGCATCGCGCTCACCCTCCCGGTTCAGCGGCCACCTCGCGCGCCGCCGACCCGGATCGGGGCACGACGGCCACCAGGGTCGACGCCGGCCGGATCACCGACGTCCGTTGCGCCAATCGTCCCTGATCGGACCCGCGATTGCACGTACTAATCCGGGGTCCCTCGTGAAGCGATTTCCGACCGTGACAAGATGACCGGTTTCGCCCCGCGCGTTCACCCTCCGGCCAGGGCCGCACCGCCGTCGCGTCACCCGGCGGTGGGTCGGCGGCGGCCCGCCCGGCCCGTTGCGGTACGAAGACAGGGTGACTGCCTCCGCTCTGACGCTCCTCGCGGCCGCCCCCGGACAGGGCGACAGCCCCAGCCCGGACTGCCTGAACGAAGCGGTCTGCAACGCCGTCTGGAAGCTCACCGGTTCGGTCTGGTTCGCCGAGGGCAGCTACTGGATCCTGGTCAAGCCGCTGCGGGTCGCGCTGATCCTGCTGCTCGCCGTGGTCGCGAGATGGGCCGTACACCGTACGATCAACCGGCTCGTGCGTACGACGAGCGACGCCGGCGTGCCCACCATGCTCCGGCCGCTGCGGGAGCGGATCCCGACCGCCGCCACCGAGCCCGGTGAGTTCGTCCCCGAACGGCGCCGGCAGCGGGCCGAGGCGATCGGGTCGGTGCTGCGGAGCCTCACCACCGCGTTCGTGTTCGGCATCGCGCTGCTGATGGTCCTGCGCGAGTTCAGCTTCGACCTGGCGCCGCTGCTGGCGAGCGCCGGGATCGCCGGCGTGGCGCTGGGCTTCGGCGCGCAGAGCCTCGTCAAGGACCTGCTCGCCGGCCTGTTCATGCTCATCGAGGACCAGTACGGCGTCGGCGACACCGTCGACCTGGGCGAGGCGACCGGTGTGGTCGAGGCGGTCGGACTGCGGGTGACCACGGTCCGGGACGGGCGCGGCGTCCTCTGGTACATCCGCAACGGCGAGATCGTCCGGGTCGGCAACAAGAGCCAGGGCTGGGCGCTGGTCGTCGTCGACCTGCCCATCGGCTTCGCGCCCACGGAGGAGGCGACGGCCGTGCTGCGGACGGCGGCGGCCTCCGTGGCCGTCGACCCGGACCTGTCGTCGGAGATCGTCGAGGCGCCGGAGGTGCTGGGCGTCGAGCAGATGACCGTGGACGGCGCGGTGATCCGGACGGTGGTGAAGACGACCGCCGAGGGGCAGTTCGCGGTCGGCCGGGAACTGCGACGCCGCCTCGCCGAGGCGCTGGAGAACTCCGGGATCACCGCGCAGATCGCCGCCGCCCGCCTCTACCCCGTGGCGCCGGCCCGGCCGCCGGCCGACGGCGGGACGGGACAGAGCGGCGCGACCTGACACCGGGGCTGACCGAGGATCGAGGGGTCGCGAGCCGCGCGGCCCCTCAGGTATCGTCCGTTCGTTCAGTCGGAGATGCGACGATCTATCCGTTCGCCCTAGCCAGTTGTCAGACGATCGGGCAGAATCCGGGGCACGCGTTCCCGCCAGAAGCGTGCTGCGTCCTCGCTGATCCGCAGATCTGACGAGAGTTCCCGGGCTGGCGCCGCCATCAGTGGCCCGCCCTGGGGAACGATGGAGGCGACGGTGTCCGACGAGCGACCCTCTCCGGAAGGGCCGGCAACCTTCCGCGAGGTCTTCGCCCAGCGGGAGTTCGGGGCCGTCTTCGCGGCTGGCGCGCTCTCCTGGGTCGGCGACTACCTCGCCAAGGCGGCCGTCACCCTGCTCGTCTACCAGGAGACCAGCTCGGTCGCCCTCTCCGCCACCGCCTTCGCGGTCAGTTACCTGCCGTGGCTCGTCGGCGGGCCGCTGCTCGCCGCCCTCGCGGAGCGGCACCCCTACCGGCGGGTGATGGTCGCGTGCGACCTCATCCGGATGGTGCTGATGCTGCTCATCGCCATCCCCAGCCTGCCGGTGCCGGTCCTGCTGGCGCTCCTCTTCCTCGCCACGCTGGCCAACCCGCCGAGCCAGGCGGCCAAGTCGGCGCTGCTGCCGCACATCCTCACCGGTGACCGGCTGGTCCTCGGGCTGTCGCTCAACGCCAGCGCCGGCCAGGCCGCCCAGGTCGTCGGCTACCTGCTGGGCGGAGCGATCGGCGGCTTCAACCCGGTGATCGCGCTGCTGATCAACGCCGCGACGTTCGGCGTCTCGGCCGTGCTGGTCCGCTTCGGCGTGCACGAGCGGCCACCGGCGCTCAGCGAGGCCCACCGCACCCGACTGCTGCGGGAGACCGCCGAAGGGGTCCGGTTCGTGTTCGGGGCCCCCGTGCTGCGGGCGATCGCCGTGCTGGTGTTCAGCGCCATGCTCTTCTCGATCGTGCCGGAGGGGCTCGCGGCGGGCTGGGCCAAGACCAGCGCCGGTGACGATCTCGACACGGGCGTCGCGCAGGCGATCATCATGGCCGCCAACCCGGTCGGTTTCATCCTCGGCGGGTTGCTGATCGGCCGCGCGTTCGGCCCGGCCCGCCGGCTGGCCCTCATGCGGCCGCTGGCCGTGCTCGCCCCGCTCACCCTCGTGCCGGCCCTGCTCGACCCGTCGCCACTGGTGGTGGCGCTGCTCGCGGCCGCCTGCGGCTTCGCCGTGGCGGGCATGATCCCGACGGCGAACGGCCTCTTCGTCCAGGCCCTGCCGGACGCCTTCCGGGCTCGGGCCTTCGGCGTGATGGCCACCGGGATCCAGGTGATCCAGGGCGCCGCCGTACTGATCACCGGGGTCCTCGCCGACCGCTTCGCCATCCCGTCCGTCGTCGGCCTGTGGAGCATCGCGGGCGTCCTGCTGATGCTGCTGGTGAGCCTGAGCTGGCCGAGTCGGGAGACGATCGCCGCGGCCGTGGCCGCGGCCGCCCGTCCCGCCCAAGCCGGCGCGGGCGACGACCCCGGCCCGGCCGCCGATCCGGTCGGCGGCCCCTCCCGCGACGGACGGCCACGGCACGCGGTCAGCTGAGCGCTCCCCCACGGCCGGGCCCTCGGCGCGCTCCGACGGCCCTCGTGACCGGCCGCACAGCGAAGCGGGTCTCCTGCCTACCGCCACCCGCGGGGGCGCCTGGCAGGATGGAACGGTGAATCCCGCAGGCGAATCCGACACTTCCCGGCCGACGAAGACCCTCTTCGAGGCGATCGGAGGCGAGCCCACCTTCCGGAAGCTGGTGGACGAGTTCTACGCCGGTGTCGCCACCGACCCGCTGCTGCGGCCGATGTACCCGGAGGAGGATCTCGGCCCGGCGGCCGACCGGCTCACGCTCTTCCTCATGCAGTACTGGGGTGGCCCGAACACGTACTCGGCCCAGCGGGGGCACCCGCGGCTGCGGATGCGGCACGCCCCGTTCCGGATCGGCGCGGCCGAGCGCGACGCCTGGCTGCGCCACATGCGCCGGGCCGTCGACCGGCTCGACCTGCCGCAGGAGCACGCCACGGTGCTGTGGGACTACCTGGAGCGGGCCGCGTACTTCATGGTCAACGTCATGGAGGACCCGGCCTGACGGGCCGGACCCCACGCCGGAGGTTCAGAGCAGGGCGCCCTCGTCGTGCAGCCAGTCGACGAAGCTCGTGGCCACGGCCGCGCCGCAGTCGAGCATCTCCACCAGGAGCGCGTCGTGCGTCCCGGCGCCCAGCGGCACCTGGAGCTCGGCGTAGATCGGCAACTGCCCGCGCTCGGTGGGGTCGCCGACGTACGCCTTGCAGAACCGGCGGGTGTGGTTCCACTCGTTGACCACCCGGTAGGCCCGGTCGGCCCAGTCCGGCGGCACCGTCGCGTGTGGACGGGCCCGCATGACCAGGATCTCGTCCTCGGGGCCCTCGAGGGTGACCAGTACGGCGTGCCGCTCCCACATGGCCAGGAGGTTGCCGTCGCCGTCGGCCAGGTAGCGGACGTCGAGCAGGTCGAGCGCGTCGCAGACCCGGCTCAGGGTGACCGGCGCGACGGTGGCCGGCATCTCGGCGAGGACGGGCCGCTCGTTGCCCGTGCAGTCGTCTCCCGGCTTGCGCGGGGTCGGCGCTCCGACCCGGACGGTGCCCTCCACTGTGATCCCGCTTCGAGTTTCCGGGTCGCCGCCGTTGGCGGGACCGGGGCGCCATGACCACCACGGCATCGCACGCGCACCTCACTCCCCAGCGGATCCAGCCGCCTACCGTGCGTTGGATCCGAGGATGGACGGTACCCGGACAGCCGGGTTGAAGCATCCCCCCAACGGCCGCCCCAAACCGGAAGGATGACCGGTGGTCATCCGTTCGGACGAGGTGCGATCGGCGTCAGGGCAAGATCGGTGCCCTTCTGCAACCAGGCCGCTCCGTACGGTCCCACGAGACCGACCCATCGACCGACGACGCGCACCTGCACGTCGGCCGCCGGCCGGGCCGCGTCCGGCGAGCCCAGGAAGCCCATCCGAACCAGACCCTGCACGAGCCGCTGGGGCACCTCCACCGGAGGACCGGGCGGATCCTCGGGCGTCACCAGCACGGCCACGTGGTCGAGCAGGGCGTCGCGCAGGGCCCGCTGCCCGACGGCCCGCCCGGCCACACCCTGCTCGCTCGCGACGCGCAGCGTGCCCGCCGCCGCCCGGGCGATCCGCCACACGTCGTCCGCGGGCAGCGTCTCCACGGGCCGGCTCGCGGCCGGCGGCAGCGGCCAGCGCCACAACGCGTCCCGGCGCGGCGGCAGCGCGGCACCGGAGCGTTCCAGCTCGGCGAGGAGTTCCCCCGCCGCGACCGCCGCGTCGCCCGGGCCGGCGCCCGCCACCGTCCGCACCACGAGCACGCGCCACGGCAGCCGGGCCCAGAGCGCGGTCCGGTCCGGCCCGGCCGGGCGGAACCGGACCGGCGCCGCCGGGTCCAGGCGGACCAGCCGGGCGAGGAAGGCGCCCGCGTCGGCCACCCCGACGATCCCGTGGCCGCCGGCCGGCGCCGCGCCCCCGCCCGGCTGCTCGGGCAGCGTCGGGCGGCCACCGGGACCGGCCCGGCCGGGGCCGGTCGACGAACCCCCGCCGGGACCGGTCCGGCCGGGGACGCCGGTCGAGCCCCCCGGGCGGGTCACGCGGGCCCGCCCGAGGGGGCGTAGTTCAGCAGGAACTCCCGCTCCCGCTCGGTGATCCGTCGGGGCACCTGCCGACCCAGGTCGAACGGCACGAGCACGGAACGGGCCCGCCCGGCCAGCACCTCGCCGTCGTACAGCTCGTACGCGACGGTGAAGCGCGACGCCCGGATCTCCTCCACCCACAACTCGATCCGCACCGTGGGCGCGGCCTCGGCGGTGGCCCGGTCGAGGGAGTAGTCGACCGGGCGCAGGTAGTCGACCTCGTGCCGGCGGATCACGACCCCCTCGGCGAACGAGTCGACCCCCCACGCCCGGGCGCCCGCGAACATCATCGCCACCCGCGCCTCCTCGTAGAGGGTGAGGAAGCGCGAGTTGTTGACGTGACCGTAGGCGTCCAGGTCCGACCACCGCAGCGTGCAGTGGTACACGAAACGGTCACTCATGGCGCGGTACCGGTCGGCCGTCCTCAGTCACGGGTCAGCTTGCGGTACGTCACCCGGTGCGGGCGGGCCGCCTCGGCGCCGAGCCGCTCGACCTTGTTCTTCTCGTACGCCTCGAAGTTGCCCTCGAACCAGAACCACTTCGCCGGGTTCTGGTCGTCGCCCTCCCACGCGAGGATGTGGGTGGCGACCCGGTCCAGGAACATCCGGTCGTGGGAGATGACCACGGCGCAGCCGGGGAACTCGAGCAGCGCGTTCTCCAGGCTGCCGAGGGTCTCCACGTCCAGGTCGTTGGTCGGCTCGTCGAGCAGGATCACGTTGCCGCCGATCTTCAGGGTCAGCGCCAGGTTGAGCCGGTTCCGCTCGCCGCCGGAGAGCACCTTGGTCGGCTTCTGCTGGTCCGGTCCCTTGAAGCCGAACGCCGCGATGTAGGCGCGCGACGGCATCTCGACCTTGCCGACCATGAGGTGGTCCAGCCCGTCGGAGACCGTCTCCCAGACGGTCCGGTCGCCGGCCAGACCCTGCCGGTTCTGGTCGACGTACGACAGCGACACGGTCTCGCCGATGCGCACCTCGCCGCTGGTCGGCTGCTCCAGCCCGACGATCGTCTTGAACAGGGTCGTCTTGCCGACGCCGTTCGGACCGATGATGCCCACGATGCCGTTGCGCGGCAGCGAGAACGACAGGTTGTCGATCAGCACCCGGTCACCGAACGCCTTGGTGAGGTTCTTGACCTCGATGACCGTGTTGCCCAGGCGGGGGCCCGGCGGGATCTGGATCTCCTCGAAGTCCAGCTTGCGGGTCTTCTCCGCCTCGGCGGCCATCTCGTCGTACCGGTCGAGACGGGCCTTGGACTTGGTCTGCCGGGCCTTGGCGTTGGAGCGCACCCACTCCAGCTCCTCGGCGAGGCGCTTCTTCATCTTGGCGTCGCGGCGACCCTCGACCGCCATCCGCGCGGCCTTCTTCTCCAGGTAGGTGGAGTAGTTGCCCTCGTACGGGTAGGTGCGGCCGCGGTCCAGCTCGAGGATCCAGTTGGCCACGTTGTCGAGGAAGTACCGGTCGTGGGTGATGGCGATGACGGTGCCGGCGTACTTGGCCAGGTGCTGCTCCAGCCACTGCACGCTCTCCGCGTCCAGGTGGTTGGTGGGCTCGTCGAGCAGGAGCAGGTCGGGCGCCTCCAGCAGGAGCTTGCAGAGCGCGACCCGGCGACGCTCACCACCGGAGAGCGTCGTGACGTCGGCGTCCGGCGGCGGGCAGCGCAGCGCGTCCATGGCCAGTTCGAGCTTCGAGTCGATGTCCCACGCGTCGGCGTTGTCCAGCTCCTCCTGGAGCCGGCCCATCTCCTCCATGAGCTGGTCGGAGTAGTCGGTCGCCATCTGCTCGGCGATCTTGTTGAACCGCTCCAGCTTGGCCTTGGTCTCGGCCACCGCCTCCTCGACGTTGCCGAGGACGGTCTTGGCGTCGTTGAGCGGCGGTTCCTGGGCCAGCAGGCCGACGGTGTAGCCGGGCATCAGCCGGGCCTCGCCGTTGCTCGGCCGGTCCAGCCCTGCCATGATCTTGAGGAGGCTGGACTTACCGGCGCCGTTCGGCCCGACCACACCGATCTTGGCCCCCGGCAGGAAGTTCAGCGTCACGTTGTCCAGCACGACCTTGTCGCCGTGCGCCTTGCGCGCCTTTTCCAGGACGTAGATGAACTGGGCCACGGTGCGGGCTACCTCCGTAGGTTTCGACTGGGAGCCGGCGGGCGATGGGCCCGGGCGACGGGTGCCTCCGGGGCCGCCGGCCGGGGCCGGCCGCACGCACGCCATCGTCAATCCTGACAGGTACGCGGCGCAGCGCCCACATCACCCCGCCGGGCGTACGTCCGCGTCGCGGCCGGCCCGCGCACCGGGGCCCCCGGTCGCGCCCCGGGCCCCGGCTGTTGACAAGATCACGATCTGGGATTCGGCGAGCGTGGGACGGGTAGGGAACTCCGGCACGGGGGTCCAGACGCCGCAGCTACGCTCAGTACGCTCATGCGGTTGACCCGTCAGCACCGGAGGTGGCCGAACGTGACCGTCCGCAGCTCCTTTGTCGTAGTGGCGAACCGCCTGCCGGTCGACGAGGTGAGCACACCCGAGGGACGGCAGTGGCGGCGCAGCCCGGGCGGGCTGGTGACCGCACTGCACCCCGTCCTCGCCGCGCACAAGGGCACGTGGGTCGGCTGGGCGGGCGGCACCGGCGCCGCCCCCGAACCGTTCGACCTGGAGGGCATCCGGCTCCACCCGGTGCCGCTCAGCGCCGACGAGCTGGAGCGCTACTACGAGGGCCAGTCCAACGCGACGATCTGGCCGCTCTACCACGACGCCGTCGAGACGCCGGTCTACAAGCGGCGCTGGCGGGAGACGTACCGCCTGGTCAACGCCCGGTTCGCGGAGGCCGCGGCGGACGTCGCGGCCGAGGGCGCGACCGTCTGGGTGCAGGACTACCAGCTCCAGCTCGTGCCGGCGATGCTGCGCGAGCTGCGGCCGGACCTGCGCATCGGCTTCTTCCTGCACATCCCGTTCCCGCCGATCGAGCTGTTCATGCAGATGCCGTTCCGCACGGAGATCCTGCGCGGCCTGCTCGGCGCGGACCTCGTCGGGTTCCAGCAGCGCCTGGCCGCCCAGAACTTCGTCCGGCTGGCCCGGCACCTGCTCGGCCTGCGCTACGAGGGGCAGATGATCCAGGTCGACGGCCGGCAGGTGAAGGCCGGGGCGTTCCCCATCTCGATCGACACGAAGGAGATGGAGCGGATGGCCGCCGACCCGGCCGTCCAGGCCCGGGCCAAGGAGATCCGCGAGGAGCTGGGCAACCCGCGGACGATCATCCTGGGCGTGGACCGGCTGGACTACACGAAGGGCATCGAGCTACGTCTCAAGGCCTTCCGCGAACTGCTCGCCGACGGCAAGCTGAGCGTTCCGGACGCGGTCATGGTGCAGGTCGCCACGCCCAGCCGGGAGCGGGTGGAGCACTACCAGGCACTCCGCGTCAAGGTAGAACGCGAAGTTGGTCGGATAAATGGCGAATTCGGCAGGGTGGGCGTGCCGGCGGTGCATTATCTGCATCAGTCGTACAGTCGCAGCGAGCTGGCCGCGTTGTACGTCGCTGCCGACGTGATGATGGTGACCCCGCTGCGAGACGGGATGAATCTGGTGGCCAAGGAGTACGTGGCATCGCGCGCCGACCAGGGTGGCGCGCTCGTGCTCAGTGAGTTCGCCGGCGCGGCCACCGAGCTGCGTCAGGCGTTCCTGTGCAACCCGCACGACCCGGACGCGGTCAAGGACGCCCTGCTGCGGGCCGTGCATGTCGAGAAGCCGGAGGCCCGCCGCCGCATGCGGACAATGCAACGCCATCTGCGTACCAACGACGTGGGCCACTGGGCCCAGTCCTTCCTCACCGAGCTCGGCGCCCCGGAGGCGGAGGCCGCGTGACCACCCCCGTCCCCGGCGGGTCCACCGTCCTCACCGACGTCATGGACCCCGAGCTGCGTGCCGCCATCGGCCGGATCGCCCGCGTGCCGCAGCTCCTGGTCGCCTGCGACTACGACGGCACCCTGGCGCCGATCGTCGAGGACCCGAGCAAGGCCGTGCCGCTGCCCGAGGCCGTGGCCGCCGTACGCGCGCTCGCCGCGCTGCCCCAGACCACCGTGGCGGTGGTCTCCGGCCGGGCGCTGCGCGACCTGGCCGCGCTCTCCCGGCTGCCCAGCGAGGTGCACCTGGTGGGCAGCCACGGTTCCGAGTTCGACATCGGCTTCGTGGAGCGCCTCTCCCCCGAGCTGATCGCGATCCGCACCCGGCTGCGCGACGCGCTGCGCGAGATCGCCGCCGCCCACCCGGGCATCCGCCTCGAACGCAAGCCGGCGAGCGTCGCCGTGCACACCCGCGGGGTGGACCCGGAGATCGCCGCCGCCGCCATCGAGGCGGTCCGCAGCGGCCCCGCCACCTGGGAGGGCGTCACCGTCACCCAGGGCAAGGAGGTCATCGAGCTGTCGGTGGTCGCCACCCACAAGGGCACCGCCGTCGACCAGCTGCGCACCCAGCTCTCCGCCAGCGCCGTGCTGTTCATCGGCGACGACGTCACCGACGAGAACGCCTTCGGCAACCTGCACGGCCCGGACGTCGGGATCAAGATCGGTCCCGGCGACACCAAGGCCGACTACCGGGTCGCCGAACCGCTCGACGCCGCCCGCGCCCTCGGGCTGCTCCTGGAGACCCGCCGGCACTGGCTCTTCGGCGAGCGGGCCGTGCCGATCGAGCGGCACTCGATGCTGGCCAACGGCCGCACCGTCGCGCTGCTCACGCCGGCGGCCAAGGTCACCTGGCTGTGCCACCCGAAGCCGGACTCGGCGGCGATCTTCGCCGACCTCGTGGGCGGCAGCCCGGCCGGCCACTTCACCGTCTCGCCCGAGCGGGGCGGCATCCCGCTGGGCCAGCGCTACCGTCCGGGCACCATGACCGTGGAGACCCGCTGGTCCGGTCTCACCGTCACCGACTGGCTCGACAAGCCGGCCCGGGAGACGACGCCCGACGGTCCCGCCGTCATGAGCGGCGACTCGACGCTCGTCCGGGTGCTGAGCGGCACCGCCCGGGCCCGGATCGAGTTCGCACCCCGGCCCGAGTTCGGCCAGGTGGCCGTACAGCTGCAACCGCTCGACGACGGGCTGCTGGTGCTCGGCTCCAACGAGCCGGTGGCCCTCTACTCCCCCGGCGTGGAGTGGGAGGTCGTCAGCGACGGCGTCTACGAGAGCGCCAAGGCGGTCGTGGACCTGCGGGCGGCCGGCGGGCAGGTCGTGCTGGAGCTGCGCTTCGGCACGCACAGCCTCGAACACCACCGGGTGCCCGTGCACGAGCGGCAGGCCGCGGCCGAGCAGCCCTGGAAGGACTGGGTGGCCTCGCTCCGGCTGCCCACGACCGCCCGTGACCTCGTCATCCGCAGCGCGCTCACGCTGCGGGGGCTCTGCCACGAGGCGACCGGTTCCATCCTCGCCGCCGCCACCACCTCGCTGCCCGAGGAGCTCGGCGGCGTACGCAACTGGGACTACCGGTACTGCTGGCTGCGGGACGCGGCGCTGAGCGCCCGGTCGCTGGTCGACCTCGGCTCGACCGAGGAGGCCGAGGCGCTGCTGCGGTGGATCGACGGGGTCGTCGAGCGCACCGGCGGCCACCCGGAGCGGCTGCACCCGCTCTACACGGTCGACGGGTACGAGCTGGGCGCCGAGGCCGTCATCGACACCCTCCCCGGCTACGCCGGCTCCCGGCCCGTCCGGGTCGGCAACCTCGCCAACCACCAGCTCCAGCTCGACGTCTTCGGGCCCGTCGCCGACCTGATCGCCGCCGTCGCCGACCTGCGCGGCTCGGTGCGCGAGACGGAGTGGCGGGTGCTGGAGTCCATGGTCGAGGCGGTCAGCCGCCGGTGGCACGAACCCGACCACGGCATCTGGGAGGCGCGCCTCCCGCCGCGGCACCACATCTTCTCGAAGGTGATGTGCTGGATGACCGTCGACCGGGCCCTGCACGTCGTACGCCGGCACGGCGGCGAGGACCGGCCGGAGTGGGTGAACCTGCGCGACCGGATCGCCGACAACGTGCTGGAGTACGGCTGGCACGAGCACGCCGAGGCGTACAGCGTCGCGTACGGCGACGAGGACATGGACGCCTCGTCGCTGTGGATCGGCCTGTCCGGCCTGCTGCCCGGCGACGACCCGCGGTTCCTCTCGACCGTGCTCAAGATCGAGGCGGACCTGCGCAGCGGCCCCGTGGTCTACCGCTACCACTGGGACGACGGCCTGCCCGGCCGGGAGGGCGGCTTCCACATCTGCACGGCGTGGCTCATCGAGGCGTACCTGCGCACCGGGCGGCGTGGTGACGCCGAGGAGCTGTTCGCCCAGATGATCGACACCGCCGGGCCGACGGGCCTCCTGCCCGAGCAGTACGACCCGCTCGCCGAGCGCGGCCTGGGCAACCACCCGCAGGCGTACAGCCACCTCGGCCTGATCCGCTGCGCCCTGCTGCTGGACAACATGCTCAAGCAGTGACCGGCGGGGGCCTCGGGGCGCCCGTCTGGGCGCCCCGAGGCCCCCGCGCTCGGCCCCGCCTGGCCCCGCCTGGCCCCGCCTGGCCCCGCCCGACCCCGTTGATCATGAAGTTATCGCCGTCCGGCACGGCGTGTCGTGACGACAACTTCATGATCGACGGCCCTGGCCCCGGGGCGGGCCGGGGGTCGGTTAGCCGGGCGGGAGTGTGGTTACCACCTCGCCGACCACCACGATGGCGGGTGGGCGCAGGTGGGCGGCCGCCACGTCGGCGGCGACCCTGCCGAGCGTCGAGCGCAGCACCCGCTGCCCGCCCGTCGTGCCCTCCTGCACCACGGCCGCCGGGGTTCCCTCCGGGCGTCCGTGCGCGACGAGGGTCGCCGTGATCGCCGCCAGGTTCTTCAGCCCCATGAGGATCACCAGCGTGCCGCGCAGGGCGGCGAGCGCGTCCCAGCGCACCAGCGACGCCGGGGAGTCCGGCGCGACGTGCCCGGACACCACGGTGAACTCGTGGGCCACCGCCCGGTGCGTGACGGGGATGCCGGCCACCGCGGGGACCGCCACGGCGCTCGTCACCCCGGGCACCACCGTCACCGGCACGCCGGCCTCCGCGCAGGCCAGCAGCTCCTCACCGCCACGGCCGAAGACGTACGGGTCGCCGCCCTTCAGCCGTACGACGAACCGCCCCGCCCGGGCCCGGTCCACGATGATCCGGTTGATCTCCTCCTGCGTCCGGGCCGGCCCGTACGGGATCTTGGAGGCGTCGACCAGCTCCACGTCGGCGCGCAGCTCGTCCAGCAGCAGCCCGGGCACCAGCCGGTCGGCGACCACCACGTCCGCCTCGGTGAGCATCCGCAGGCCCTTCACGGTGATCAGCTCGGGATCGCCCGGCCCGGCGCCGACGAGGGCGACCCGGCCGCCGGGGGCGTGGACAGGGCCCGCCTCCTCTGCCGGATCCGTCGACAGGGGGCCCGGCCTCGCCTCCAGCAGCGCCCGGACGGCGTCGCGCACGCTCATCGCCCGGCGGGGATCACCGCCGCCGAGCACGGCCACGGTCACCGGACCGTGCCGGGTGACGGCCGGCGTCCAGGCGGTCGCCGCGTCCCGGTCGTCCGCGCGTACGCAGAAGACGCGCCGCTCGTCCGCCGCGGCGCTCACCGCCGCGGCGGCCCGCCGGTCGTCCACCGCCACCTGCACCAGCCACGCGCCGTCGAGGTCCGACGGGACGAACCGGCGTGCCTCCCAGCGCAGCCGTCCCGCGTCGACGTGGGCGCGCAGCGCCGGGGTCAGCTCCGGGGCCACCAGCAGGACGTCGGCGTCCGCGTCGAGCAGCGCCGGCACGCGCCGGGTGGCGACCGTCCCCCCGCCCACCACGACCACCCGCCGGCCGCGCAGGCGCAGGCCCAGGGGGTACGGGTTGCCGCCCGACGGCTCGACGCGACCGCTCACGGTGCGACACTCCCCGAAGGGACGGCGGCCCCGCCCGCCGTCGCGGCGCGGACGGGCGCGGTGCGGCGCGGCCGGAGGGTGAGGCCGACGGGCACGGTCACTTCTCGGCCACGCCGGCGGAGTCGAACGTCGCGACCTCGTGCAGCACCCGCACGGCACCGGTGACCACGGGGAGCGCGAGCAGGGCGCCGGTCCCCTCGCCGAGGCGCAGGCCGAGGTCGATGAGCGCGTCGAGGCCGAGCTTCCGCAGCGCGAGCGTGGCGCCCGGCTCGGCCGACCGGTGCCCGGCGACCATGGCGCCCACCGCGTCCGGGGCGAACGCCGCGGCGGCGAGGGCGGCGGAGCCCGCGATCACCCCGTCGAGCAGCACCGGCACCCGACGCGCGGCCGCACCGAGGATCAGCCCGGCCAGCGCGGCGTGCTCCAGGCCGCCGACCGTGGCCAGCACGCCCAGCGGGTCGGTCGGGTCCGGCCGGTGGCGTTCCAGCGCCGCCCGCACCACGTCGACCTTCCGCTGGTACGTGGCGTCGTCCACGCCCGTGCCGCGACCCGTCGCCGCGGCCGGGTCGGCGCCGGTGAAGGCCGCGATGAGCGCGGCGGCCGGGGTGGTGTTGCCGATGCCCATGTCCCCGGTGAGCAGGATCCCGGCGCCGGCGTCGATCAGCTCGTCGGCGACGCGGACACCGGTCTCCACCGCGGCCCGGGCCTCGTCGCGGGTGAGGGCGGCGGTCACCGTGAGGTCGGCCGTACCGGGCCGGACGTTGGCGTCGACGAGGCGCGGCACGGCCGGGTCGAGCACCCGCGCGCTGCCGGCGGGATCGAGCACCGCGCCGCCGGCCGGGTCGAGCGGTTCCGTGCCGGCGGTCGGGATCGGGGTCGCCACCCCGACGTCCACCACGGTGACCGCGGCGCCCGCCTGCCGGGCGAACGCGTTGACCACGGCGCCGCCGGCCAGGAAGTTGGCGATCATCTGGGCGGTGACCTCCTGCGGCCACGGGCTCACGCCCTGCGCGTGCACGCCGTGGTCGCCCGCGAAGATCGCCACCGCCGCCCGCTCCGGCAGCGGGGGTGGGCAGGCGCCGGCCAGGCCGGCGAGCCGTACCGAGAGCTCCTCCAGCGCGCCGAGTGAACCGGCCGGCTTGGTGAGCCGCCCGTGCAGCTCACGGGCCGCGGCCATCGCGGCGTCGTCCAGCGGTCGGATGGCCGCGATCGTGCTCTCCAGCATCATGCCTCCAGGATCTCGCCCAGTACCCGGGTGAACGCGTCGGTGGTGGCCGGGTCGCGGACCGCCACCCGCAGCCAGTCCGGCCCGAGGCCGGGGAAGGTGTCGCCGCGGCGTACGGCCCAGCCCCGCTCGCGCAGGGCGGCGCGGACCGCCGCCGCGCCGGGCAGGTGGATCAGGACGAACGCGCTCGCGGGCCGGCCGGCGACGCGTACGCCCGGCAGGCCGGCGAGGCGGGCCACCAGGTGTTCGCGGTCGGCGGCCAGTCGCGCGGCGATCGCGCGCTCGGCCTCGACCGCGACGGGGCTGGCGCAGGCCGCGGCGGCCGCCAGCGCGGGCGTGGAGACCGCCCAGAGCGGCTGGACGGCGGCGAGCCGGGCCAGTAGTTCCGGGGCGCCGAGCAGGTAGCCGATGCGGAGCCCGGCCAGCCCCCACGTCTTCGTGAGGCTGCGCACCACGAGCAGACCGGGCACGTCCCGCCGGCCGGCGAGGGACTCCGGTTCGCCCGGGCGGCCGGGGACCGTGGTGGTGTCGGCGAACGCCTCGTCGACCACGAGCACCCGGCCCGGGCGGGCCAGCGCGGTGAGGTCGTCCGCGGGATGCAGCACCGAGGTGGGGTTCGTCGGGTTGCCGATCATCACGAGGTCGGCGTCGGCGGGCACCCGGGCCGGGTCGAGCCGGAAGTCGTCGGCGGCGTCGAGCAGCACCCGCTCGACCTGGTGACCGGCCGACCGCAGCGCCGCCTCGGGCTCGGTGAACTGCGGGTGCACCACCACCGGGCGGCGTACGCCGCGCAGGGCCTGGGCGATCAGCACGAACCCCTCGGCGGCACCCGCGGTGAGCAGCACCTCGTCCGGGGCGCGGCCGTGCCGGGCGGCGACGGCGGCCCGGGCCGGTGCCGGGTCGGGGTAGCGGGCGAGGTCGCCGAGGGTGGCGGCGATGGGCTCGGCCAGCCACGGCGGCGGCGCGGCGTGCCGGACGTTGACGGCGAGGTCCACGAGCCCTTCCCCGACCTCGGCGTCGCCGTGGTGACCGAGGTCCGGCCCGTCGTCCGCGGGCGGCGCGGGGGCCGGTGGCGCTCCGGCGCCGGGCGGCGTCCCCATCGGCTGACCACGCATGTCCGCGATCCTGCCGGGAAGGCGGCGTGCGGGACAGCCGATCACGACGTGGGCCGCGTCACCACTCCATTGCCGTCCGCCCGTTTATGAATTTTTCTCATTTCCGAATCGGAAATGTCATAGCTTGACCCTGTGAGCAACCGACCCCTTGCCACCGCTGGTCGTGCCATTCCTCTCCTTCGCGCCGGACTGATCGCGGGCATCGTGATCGCCGCCGTCGCCTACCCCGTGGTCGCGTTCACCGGGCTCGGCGCGAAGGCCACCGCGCACGCCACGGAGCACAAGACCAGACTGTTGACCAAGGCCCTGCCCGCCGAGACCTCCTACCTCTACCTGCCCGACGGCAAGACCGTGCTGACGATGTTCTACGAGGAGTACCGGCAGTACACGAAGCTGTCGGACATGTCGCCGCACATCCAGCAGGCGATCGTGGCCGCCGAGGACTCGCGCTTCTACCAGCACCACGGCGTCGACCCGAAGGGCGTCGTCCGCGCGTTCGTGGCCAACGCCCGCTCCAGCGGCGTCTCCCAGGGCGCGTCCACGCTCACCATGCAGTACGTCCGCATGGCACTGCGGGACAGCGCCACGACACCGAAGGAGGTGCAGGAGGCCACCCAGCAGACCAGCCTGCGCAAGATCAAGGAGATGCGGCTGGCGCTCGACCTGGAGAAGGAGCTGAGCAAGGAGGAAATCATCGAGCGGTACCTCAACTCGGCGTACTTCGGTCACCGCGCGTACGGCATCTACGCCGCCAGCGAGATCTTCTTCTCCAAGACGCCGAAGGACCTGACACCGGTCGAGGCGGCGACGCTGGCCGGCCTGGTCAAGTCACCCAGCCAGTACGACCCGGCGACCTCCGACCAGAAGGACGCCACGGCACGGCGCAACTACGTGCTGGACCGGATGACGCAGCTCGGCTACCTCTCGCCGGACGCGGCCGCCTCCGCCAAGGCCGAACCGATCCGGCTCAAGCTGACCGACCCGCCGAACGACTGCGCCGCCGTCCCGAAGAAGTACAACAGCTGGGGCTTCATCTGCGACTACCTGAAGAACTGGTGGAGCGCGCAGCCCGCGTTCGGGGCGAACCGGCTGGAGCGGATGGACAAGCTCCGCCGCGGCGGCTACCGGATCGTGCTCGGCATCGACCCGAAGATCCAGGAAGCGGCGGAGAAGAACCTCGGCGCCGGCACCGGCAGCCCGTTCGCCAACGGGATCGTCGTGAGCGAGCCCGGGACCGGGCGGGTGAAGGCGATGGCCGTCAACCGCACCTACTCCCTGGACCTCAACGAGAACCCGCAGAGCTCCAACCCGGAGGCCGGGCCGAACGTGAAGGCCAACTACCCGAACACCGTGGCGCCCCTGCTCGGCGGCGGCGACCTGCCGGGCTACCAGGCCGGATCGACGTTCAAGATGTTCCCGATGCTGGCCGCGCTCAACGCCGGCATGCCGCTGTCCACCTCGTTCAACGCCCCGTACCGGTACCAGTCGAAGGTCTTCGACGGGTGGGCGCCGTCCAACGCGAGCGGGGCGATGTCCGGCCTGCAGACCATGTGGTCGGGCTTCGGCAAGTCGGTCAACACGTACTTCGTCTGGCTGGAGGAGCAGATCGGCGCCGAGGCGGGCGTCCGGCTCGCCGAACAGCTCGGGCTGCGCTGGCGCACCGACGTCGACCGCGACCAGGCCTCACCGGAGAAGGTGAAGAAGTGGGGGGCCTTCACGCTGGGCGTCTCCGACGCCACCCCGCTGGAGATGGCCAACGCGTACGCGGCCATCGCCGCCGACGGCCGGTACTGCGAGGCCATGCCGGTGCAGGCGATCTACAACCGGGACGGTACGCCGACCACGTACACGACCGCGTCCGGCATCACCCGGGAGGTGGCCAAGCCCCGCTGCCGGCAGGTGGTGAGCGCGGACGCCGCCCGCGCGGCCACCGACGCGGCCCGCTGCCCGACCGGCGACACCCCGGCCCGGGGAAGCTGCGGCGGCTGGTCGACGGCGGACAGCGTCCGGGGCACGGTGGGGCGGCCGGTGGCCGGCAAGACGGGTACGACGGACAGCACCCGGTCGGCCTGGTTCGTGGGCTACACGCCGGAGCTGGCGGCGGCGAGCTTCATCTCCGACCCCGACAACCCGTTCAACGCGGTGGGTGACGGCCAGTCCCAGATCCCGATCAGCGCCGTGGCGGAGACCCTCCGGGACGCCCTGAAGGGCAAACCCACCCGGCAGTTCACGCCCCCGTCCGACGCGATAGTGGGCTGACCACGCGACCACTCCTGGTTGATCATGAGGTTGGCGGGCCGGATCCGGACGGATCCGCCCGCCAACCTCATGATCACCGGGGTGAGCGGGGGGCCCGGGGGGGGTGTCCCTATGGGTTTCGTCAAGCAGCGACGGGGGCCGTCGGGCGTGGTTGGTAGGGGGTCTTGTGGCGGAGCATGGCGAATAGGACGTCGCAGCGGCGTCGGGCAAGGCAGATGAGGGCG
>NZ_RAQQ01000029.1 GCF_003610785.1 Micromonospora globbae | reverse complement strand
GCACGAGGAACTGGCCCGGCGGCGGGCGTACCTGCACCTGTGCCGCTGGACCTCCCTCGGCCTCAGCCTCATCGAGGCCATGGCGATCGGCATGCCGGTCGTCGCGCTCGCCACCACCGAGGCGGTGGACGCCGTACCGCCCGACGCCGGGGTGCTGTCGACGCGGGTCGACACGCTCGTCGAGGCCGCCCGGTGGCTCATGGACGACCGCGACGCGGCGTACCGGATGGGCGCGCGGGCACGCGAGGTGGCCAAGGAACGGTTCGGGCTCGACCGGTTCCTCGCCGACTGGGACCGGCTCTTGGAGGAGGAAACATGCGCATCGCGATGATCTCTGAACACGCCAGCCCGCTCGCCGTTCTCGGTGAGGAGGACGCCGGCGGGCAGAACACGCACGTCGCCGAACTGGCCGCCGCGCTGGCGGCCGAGGGCCACGAGGTGCGCGTCTACACGCGCCGGGACTCCCCCACCCTGCCGGAGACGGTCGGCGCGGCCGAGGGCTACGAGGTGGTCCACGTACCGGCCGGGCCGGCACGGCGGGTGCCGAAGGACGAGCTGCTGCCGTTCATGGGCGAGTTCGGGAGCTGGCTCGCCGGACGTTGGCGCGACGGGGACTGGACCCCCGACGTGGCCCACGCCCACTTCTGGATGAGCGGCCTCGCGACGCTGCACGCCGGCCGGCGTACGGGCGTGCCGATGGTGCTCACGTACCACGCGCTCGGCACCGTCAAGCGGCGCCACCAGGGCGCGAACGACACCAGCCCGGCCGGCCGGATCGGCTACGAGCGGGCGCTCGGGCGCGCGGCCGACCGGGTGATCGTGCAGTGCCAGGACGAGATCGGCGAGCTGGTGCGGATGGGCGTGCCGCGCAGCCGCATGACGCTCGTGCCCTCGGGCGTGAACCAGGAGATGTTCCGGCCGGACGCGCCGGCGGCCCCGCGCGACCCGGCCCGACCCCGGATCCTCACCGTCGGCCGGCTGGTGGAACGCAAGGGCTTCCAGGAGGTCGTCCGGGCGCTGCCCGCCGTGCCGGACGCCGAGTGCGTCCTGGTGGGCGGCCCGCCCGCCGACCGCCTTCCCGCCGAGCCGTTCGCCCAGCGGCTGCGGGCGCTCGCGAAGGCGTGCGGGGTGGCCGACCGGGTCCGCCTGGTCGGCGCGGTGCCGCGCGAGGAGATGGGCCGCTGGTACCGGTCCGCGGACGTCCTGGTGGCGGCCCCCTGGTACGAACCGTTCGGGCTCACGCCCCTGGAGGGGATGGCCTGCGGCGTGCCGGTGATCGGCACCAACGTGGGCGGGATCGCCGACACGGTGGTGAACGGACTGACCGGCGACCTGGTGCCACCACGGGACCCACGGGCGCTGGGGACCGCCATCCGCCGGCTGCTCGCCGACAAGCTGCGCCGGTTCGCGTACGCCACGGCGGCACTGGACCGGATTCGCAGCAGCTACTCGTGGAAGCGGGCCGCCGAGCAGCTCGGCACCGTCTACGCCGCCGTGAGCGCGGTCGGCCGTCCCACTCCGGCGGTGGCCTGATGACCGGCGCCCACTCGATCGTCGACACGCACCTCACGGGGCTCGCGGCCGCGCTGCTGCCCTACCGGCGGGCCGCCGAACGGCTCAGCGGCTGGGGCACCGAGCTGGCGTGGACGCTGGCGGCCGGTGGTCGGCTGCTCGTCGCCGGCAACGGCGGCAGCGCCGCCGAAGCCCAACACCTCACCGCCGAACTCGTCGGCAAACTCCGCGACGACCGCCAACCCCTGTCCGCCATCGCCCTGCACGCCGAAACCTCCGCCCTCACCGCCATCGCCAACGACTACGACTACGACCACGTCTTCGCCCGCCAGGTCCGCGCCCACGGCCGACCCGGCGACATCCTCCTACTCCTGTCCACCAGCGGCACCAGCCCCAACCTCCTCACCGCCGCCCAGGCCGCCCACGACACCGGCCTACGCTGCTGGGCCTTCACCGGCCCCGCACCCAACCCCCTCGCCGACGCCTGCCACGACGCCCTCGCCGTGCCGTCCCCCGACAGCCAGGTGGTGCAGGAACTGCACCTCGTCTCCACCCACCTGCTCTGCGAGTACGTCGACCAGGCGCTGCCGCTGGTCCGCCAGCTGCCGCGGCTGACCGCGCCCGCGGTCGGTGGCGGCGGTGGTCGCGACGGCCGGGCGCTCACCGTCGTCGGCGGCACCGGGATGGCGCACGGCCCGAACGGGCACGGTCCCAACGGGCACAGTCCGAACGGACACGGTCCCAACGGGCACGGTCTTGGCGGGCACGGCCCCAACGGGCACGGTGCGGCCGGTCATCCCGGTGGCGGGCGGGTCGACGGCCACGGCCCCGCGGGGCGTACCGGCGACGGGAGCGGCTCGTGAGCGCGCGGCTGGTGGTGGTCGGTGACACCCTCCTGGACCGGGACGTCACCGGGTCGGTGAACCGGATCTGCCCGGACGCGCCCGCGCCCGTGCTGGACGAGCGGTCGGCCACCGACCGGCCCGGCGGGGCCGGCCTCGCCGCCCTGCTCGCCGCCGCGCACGGCGTCGAGGTCACGCTCGTCACCGCCCTCGCCGACGACGCCGGGGGCGCGAGGCTCGCGGAGCTGCTCACGGCCGCCGGGGTGACCGTCCACCCGGTACGCCTGCCCGGCGCCACCCCCGAGAAGATCCGGCTGCGGGCCGGTGGGCAGACCCTGCTGCGGCTGGACCGGGGTGGCGATCCGCAACCACCCGCCGAACCGCCGGAGGCCGCCCTCGCGGCGCTGCGCGGCGCGGCGGCGATCCTGGCCAGCGACTACGGGCGCGGCCTGCTGCGCCAGCCGACGCTGCGGGCCGCGCTCGCCGAGGTGTCCGCCCCGGTGGTGTGGGACCCGCACCCGCGCGGGCCAGCCGCGGTGCCCGGCGTCCGGCTCGCGACGCCGAACCTCGCCGAGCTGCGGCAGCTCACCGGTGACGCCGGCACCGGCTCACCGCTGTCCACCGCCACCCGTGCCGGGCACGAGCTGCGCCGCCGCTGGCGGGCCGCCGCGGTGGCGGTGACGACCGGCGCGGACGGTGCGGTGCTGTGCCACTCCGGCGGCACACCCCTCGTGGTGCCGCCGCCCTCGCCGGTGGAGCGGGTGGAGGACACCTGCGGCGCCGGCGACCGGTTCGCCGCCGCCGCGGCCACCGCACTCGCCGGTGGGGCCCCGGTCTCCGAGGCGGTGCGGGAGGCCGTCGCCGCCGCGTCGGCCTACGTGGCCGCCGGTGGGGCGGCCGGACTGCGGGCCAGCCCTCCCCCGGCGCCGGCCGACCCGGCCACGTCCGCACTGGAGCTGATCGCGCGGGTGCGCACGGCCGGCGGCACCGTGGTGGCCACCGGCGGCTGCTTCGACATCCTGCACGCCGGTCACCTCGCCACCCTGCGCGCGGCCCGCGGGCTCGGCGACGCCCTGGTGGTCTGCCTCAACAGCGACCGCAGCGTCCGCGGGCTCAAGGGCCCGGAGCGCCCCGTCAACGGGCAGGACGACCGCGCCCGGCTGCTCGCCGCGCTGGACTGTGTGGACGCCGTGGTCGTCTTCGACGAGCCCACGCCGCACGCGGTGCTGTCCCGGCTCCGCCCGGACGTCTGGGTCAAGGGCGGCGACTACGCCGGCGACGGCGCCCCCGAGCTGCCCGAGGCGGAGCTGGTCCGCGGCTGGGGTGGCCGGGTCGTGACGGTGCCCTACCTGGCGGGACGCTCGACCACCGCCACCATCTCCGCCGCGCGCTCGCGCGGCGACGACCTCGTGAAGGGAGCAGTATGAGCAGGGACCTGAACGGATCGGCGATCCTGGTCAGCGGCGGGTCGAGCGGGCTCGGCGCCGCCGTGGTGACCGCCGTGGCCAAGGCCGGCGGCCGGCCGTACGTGCTGGACCGGCGGGAGCCCGCCGACGGTGTGCCCTGGGTCGAGTGCGACCTCGCCGACACCCGGGCCGCCGAGGAGGCCACGCGCCGGCTCGCCGCGCAGGCCGGAGGACTCGACGGGGTGGTGACCGCGGCCGGTATGGACGTCCCCGGCCGGCTCGCCGACGTCCCCGGCGAGACCTGGGACCGGATCGTCGCCGTCGACCTGCTCGCCACCGCCGCGGTGGTCCGGGCCGCGCTGCCGTGGCTGGAACGCTCGCACGGCACGGTGGTCACGGTCGCCTCGACCCTCGGCGTCAAGGCGGTCAGCGACGCGACCGCGTACTGCGCCGCGAAGTTCGGGGTGGTCGGCTTCACCCGCGCCCTGGCCGCCGAACTCGCCGGTCAGGTCGGGGTGACGCTGCTCGTCCCGGGCGGCATGCGGACGGCCTTCTTCGACGACCGCGAGGAGCGGTACAAGCCGGGGCCGGACGCCGTGCTGAACGACCCGGCCGACACCGCGGCCGCCGTACTGTTCGCGCTGTCCCAGCCGCCCGGCTGCGCCGTACGGGAGATGGTGGTCTGCGCCGAGCAGGAGTCGTCGTACCCGTGATCCTCGTGCTGCGCGCGCTCGGCGTCGGTGACCTCGCGACCGGGGTCCCGGCGCTGCGGGCGTTGCGGGCCGCGTACCCGCGACAGGAGCTGGCGCTGGTCGCGCCGCGCGCCCTGGCGCCCCTGGTCGACCTGGTCGGTGGCGTTGACCGGCTGGTGGACGCGCCGGGGCTGGGCCGCCTGGCCTGGCCCGGTCCCGCCCCGGCGGTCGCCGTGAACCTGCACGGGTGCGGCCCGCAGTCGCACCGGATGCTCGCGCGGCTGCGGCCGGGGCGGCTGCTGGCGTTCGCCAATGCCGGGGCCGGCTTCGGCGACGGGCCGCCCTGGCGCGCCGAGGAGCACGAGGTCGACCGCTGGTGCCGGCTGCTGGCCTGGTACGGCGTCGCCGCCGACCGGACGGACCTGGCCCTGCGCCGGCCCGACCCCGCGGGGCTGCCGACCGGCGTGAGCATCGTGCACCCGGGCGCGAAGGCGGCGCAGCGCCGGTGGCCGCCGGCCCGCTTCGCCGCCGTGGCCCGCGAGCTGGCCCGGCGCGGGCACCGGATGGTGGTGACCGGCAACCCCGCCGAGCGGGAGCTGGCCGACCGGGTCGCCACCCTGGCCGGGCTGCCCGGCGACGCCGTGCTCGCCGGCCGGACGGACCTGCGCGACCTCGCCGCTCTCGTGGCCCACGCCCGGCTCGTGGTCTGCGGCGACACCGGGATCGGTCACCTGGCCACTGCGTACGCCACGCCGTCCGTGCTGCTGTTCGGCCCGGCGCCACCGGCGCAGTGGGGCCCGCCGCCGGACCGGCCGTGGCACGAGGCCCTCTGGGTGGGGCCGCGCGAGCCGGACGGGCCGGACGACGTGCCGCACCCGGCGCTCGCGGCGCTGGACGTGCCGGACGTCCTCGCCGCCGTGGACCGCGTGGAGCGTGCGGCGTCGCCCGGTGTCCCGTCACCGCGGCGCGCCGGCGCGCCGGTGGCTACCCGCCGGTAGCCGCCGGCTCGTAGGCTGTGCCGATGAGTGAGGCGACCGAGTACGCGCAGGAGTTCGTCGACGTCGAGGGCGGCCGGCTCGGGCTGCACGTCTACCCGGAGCCGGACGCGCCGGGCGCGCCCGTGGTCGTCATCTGGCCGGCGATGGGGGTCCGCGCCCGCTACTACCGTCCGCTCGCGGCGGCGCTGCGCGCCAAGGGGCTCGCCGTGGTGGTCGCCGACCTGCGCGGCACCGGGACGAGCACGCCCGCCCCGAGCCGCCGGTCCCGCTACGGCTACGCCGAACTGGCCGGCGACGTGGGCAGCGTGCTGGAGGCCCTCAAGCCCCGCCTGGACGGGCGCACCCGGCTGCTGCTCGGGCACTCGCTGGGCGGTCAGGCCGCGCTGCTGCACCTCGCCCTGTCCGGTGGGGACGCGGTGGACGGGGTGGCCCTGGTCGCCGTGGGCCTCCCCTACTGGCGCGTGTACCCGGGCCGCGCGCGGTACCAGATCCTGGCGTACACCCAGTGGATCGGTGCCACGGCGGCGCTGCTGCGGGTCTGGCCCGGGTGGGGTTTCGGCGGCCGGCAGGCGCACGGCGTGATCCGGGACTGGGCGTACACCGCCCGCACCGGCCGGTTCCCCGTCCTCGACGGCGTCGACGCGGAAGCCGCGCTGCGCACGGTCCGCACGCCGGTGCTCGCGGTCAGCGTCGAGGACGACCAGTACACGCCGGAGTCGACGACGGACCACCTCTGCGCGAAGCTGCCGGCGGCTCCCGTCGTCCGCGAGCACTACACGGTGGCGGCGGCCGGCGGTCCGCTGGACCACTTCACCTGGGTACGCGCCTCGGCCCCGCTGGCCGCCCGGGTGGCCGGGTTCGCCGCCGGCCTGCCACCGCGCTGAGTCACTCCTCGGGTTCGAGCGGCACCATCTCCCCGTCCCGCTCCACCCGGACCTCGCCCGGGTCCCGCCGCGGCGGCACCTCGGCGGTGGTCCGGTTGGGGTCGTTGCCCGGGTGCATCAGCACCGCGTCGGTGTCGGCCGTCTTCTCCCGGCTCTCGTCCGGCTGCGTCATCGCCGTACCCCTTCCCGCTCCGCTCCAGCCGCGCTCCTGCAGCACTCCTGCAGCGCTCCTGCTCGCTCGTGTTCGCCCCCTGCTCTACCCCCACAGCCCAGGTCAACTCCTCCCGCCCCCTCTCCCGCCCCCTCTCCCCGCCCCGCCCCCGCCCCGTCGATCTTGCAGTTTGTGCCCTCGGAATGACCCGATAACGCACTTTTGTCGGGGCGGAAAGTGCAAGATCGCGGGGAGACTGCGCGGGCTCGGCACCGCCCGTCCGGTCCGTCCCCCGACCGGAGGGATCCACCCATGACCGACGGGGTTAGCCGCCCGGGCGGCGGGTAAGCCGCACCGCCCGACACGGTGGAAGGGGATCAGATGTCGGAACGGCACACCGCCCTGCGTTCGATGCACGATCTGGGCCTGGCGGCCTGGTTCGGGGGGTCCCTGATGGGGGCGCTCGGTGTCAACGGCGCGGCGGCGAAGATCAATGATGCGACGCAGCGGCTTCCGGTGGCATCCGCCGGCTGGTCCCGGTGGACCCCCGTCAACGCCGCGGCGATCGGCGCGCACCTCGCGGGGGCCGTCGGCGAGCTGGTGACGGAGAGTCCACGGGTGGCCGCGCAGGCGGGCGTCGCCCGCGCCAGCGCCATCAAGACGGCGCTGACGGTCGGCGCGCTCGCGGTCACCGGCTACAGCCGGCTGCTCGGCATGCGGCTGCAGAAGGCCGGTGGCCCGCCCGTCGACGGGGTGACCGAGCCGAACCACCAGACCCCGGCGCAGGTCGCCGCGAGCCAGCGCCAGATGAAGATGCTCCAGTGGGCGGTCCCGGCCCTGACGGGCGCGCTGGTCGTGGTGACCGCGTACATGAGCGAGCAGCAGAAGCCCGGCCAGATGTGGCGTGGCCTGATCGGCCGCGCGGGCGGTCTGATGAGCGCCCCGAAGGGCATGGCCAAGATCGCCGGCGTCAGCAAGATCGCCGAAGTGAGCAAGATGGCCGGCATGGGGAAGATGGCCGGGATGCACAAGGCCGGTGGCATGGGCAGGAGCGCGATGAGGCGGCCGATGGCGATGTCCGGCCGCTGACGAAACCCGCCCGGCGCCCCACCGACTCCTCGGCCGGGGCGCCGGTCGCGTGTCCGGGTGCCGACCGCTGGCGGCGGCTCGGCCAGTTGTCGCGGTGCGATCGCGCGCCCCGGCACGTCAGCCGGGGCCGGCGGCGGTCATGGGACCAGGAGTCGCACCGTGCTCGCGCGCACTCGCCCCGCGCCCCGGCACGGCCCCGCCGCAGAGCGCCCATGGGGCTCGCACTCGCCCCGCACCCCGGCACGGCCCCCACCGGAGAGCCCCCGTGGGACCCGCACTCGCCCCGGCGCGGCCCTCGCGGAGAGCGCCCGTGGGCATGACGGGCCTGCTGGCGGGCAATCAGCGCCGGTACCCGCCCGACGAGCAGCGAGGTGGACATGACGGCGGACGAGGGACGCGGCGGCGGTCAGGCCCCGCGCGATCCGGAGGCGACGGTCCCGTGGGGCACCCGGGACATCTACGACACGGAACCGCCCTGGGGCGTCGACGAGAACGACCCGATGGACGAGGGCGGCGAGGAGACGGCCGTGCCCGAGGGACGCCGGGGCGAGCGCCGGGCCGGCGCGCCGTCCGGGCCGTCCGGCCCTGAGGGGCGGCACGGATTCGGGTCGGTGGAGCCCACCCGCGCGCCGGAGGCCGGTCCGGGAGCGCCACCGGACCCGGCGCCCGCACGCCGGCCGTTTCCCGACGACGCCGACATCGACGAGCGCGCGCAGGGCGCCTTCCGCAGCCGTGGCCGCAGATCCGCCTGACCCACGCCCCGGTGGTTTGCCAGACGACCGCGTGGGCACGTGTGTGCGCATGTCGCGGCGTACGGTCCATCTCGACAACACCCTCGCGTTGGCCCTGGAGGGCTTCGCCTGGCTGCCCAACCGGCTGCGGCGCGGCGGCGCCGACGCGCTGCGCACGCGGGTGCTGGGCCAGCGCGCGGTGGCGTTGCACGGGCCGGAGGCCGCCCGCTTCTTCTACGACGAGCGGCACGTCCGCCGGCAGGGCGCGATCCCCGGCCCGGTACGGAGCACGCTGTTCGGGCACCACGCCGTGCACACTCTCGACGGGGAGGCGCACCGGGTGCGCAAGGCGCTGTTCGTGGCGCTGCTCATGGACGGCGGGATCGACACCCTCGTCACGCGGGCCGGCGCGGCCTGGGAGTCGGCGGCCCGCGACTGGGCGGACCGCCGCGGGCCGGTGGTGCTCTTCGACGAGGTGAGCCGGGTGCTGACCCGGGCCGTGACCGACTGGACCGGGGTTCCCGTCGCTCCGGAGGATCTGCCGGCCCTCGCCGCCGACCTGGTGGCCATGGTGGACGGTTTCGCCACCGCGGCGCCACGGCACTGGCGGGCACGCCGCGCCCGGACCCGCCGGGAGGACTGGCTCGCCGGTCTCGTCGAACGCGTACGCCGGGGGGACGCGGTGGCGCCGGCCGGCTCGGCGGTGCGGGAGGTGGCGGAGCACCGGGACGTCGACGGCAACCGGCTCGACCCGTGCACCGCCGCCGTCGAGCTGCTCAACATCCTCCGGCCCACGGTGGCGGTCACCTGGTTCGTGGCGTTCGCCGGGCACGCCCTGCACCGCTGGCCGGAGCACCGGGAGCGGCTGCGCGCGGGCGACCCCGCGTTCGCCGAGGCGTACGCGCACGAGGTCCGGCGGTTCTACCCGTTCGCGCCGTTCGTGGGCGGCCGCGCCGTCGCCGACCTGGAGTGGGGCGGCGTACGGATCCCGTCCGGCGCGATGGTGCTGCTGGACATCTACGGGCAGAACCACGACCCCCGGATCTGGCCGGACCCGTACCGCTTCGACCCGGACCGGTTCGTGGGCCGGGAGATCGGGCCCTTCGAGCTGGTGCCGCAGGGCGGCGGCGACCCGCGCACCGGTCACCGCTGCCCCGGCGAGATGATCACCGTGGCGCTGCTGCGCGACCTCGTCGTCCGCCTGGCCCGGCTCGACTGCACCCTGCCGCCGCAGGATCTGCGCATCCCGCTGTCCCGCATCCCCACCCGCCCCCACAGCGGGGTGCTCCTCGACGTCCGCGCGGCGGCCTGAGGACGGGGCCCGGCGTCAGCCCGCGGCGCCGGCCACCGCCGGGTTCCCGGCGCGTGCCAGCAGCCGGGACATCCGCTCGGCGTCGCGCTGCGCCTGACCGGCACAGCAGTTGTTGAACAGCACGTGCAGTTCGTCGGCCTGCCCGGCCAGCTCGGCGAGCAGCACGGACCAGTGGCGCAGCTCGCGCTCGCCGTACGCGTAGCGGAACTTCTCCCGCTTGTCGCCCGTCGCCCAGTCGTCGCTGTGGCCGTGGAAGCGGACCATCGCCAGCTCCGCGGTGGCGATGAGGATCGGCGGGACGGAGGACGGGTGTCCCTGTGGCATGTCGACGCAGACCAGCGCCAGTCCGTTGGCGCGGAGGAAGTCCAGGGTGTCCAGGGCGGCCCGCTCCTCGAACCAGGACCCGTGCCGCAGCTCCACGGCGACCCGCCACGGGCGGCACCGCTCGGCCAGTTCGGCGATGCGCCGCTGGGCGGCGGCGCCGCGGACCAGCCACGGCGGGAACTGCAGCAGCACGGCGTCGAGGCGGCCGGCCGCCGCGAGCGGGTCCAGCGCCGCGCGGAAGCGGGCCCACAGCTCGTCGTACGCCCCGGCGGGCAGGTCGCGGCGGCGCACCCGGGCGGGGCCGGCGGCCGGGCGCAGGTCGCGCGGCAGCGCCGCGACCGGCGTCGGGTGCCCGGTGAAGAGGCTGAACGCCTTCACGTCGAAGGTGAACCCGTCCGGGGTGGCCTCGGCCCAGCCGCGCGTGGTCTCCGGTGCGGGGACGGCGTAGTACGAGGTGTCCACCTCGACGAGCGGGAACCGCTCGGCGTACCAGCGCAGGCGGGCGGCCGGCGTGCTCACCGACCGCGGGTACCAGCCGGACCGCAACAGGTCCTGGTCGGCCCAGGACGACGTGCCCACTCGAATCACACCCATGTCATTCCGGTACCCGGACAGACCGATCGACAACCGCCGAGGGCCGCCCGTACGCCCGGAAATGTCGGTGCCTCCGCCTAGCCTGGGCACGGCCCACCTCGGCCGCACCGTCCACCTCCGACGGAAGGGCAGTTGTCATGACAAGTTCCGAGCAGGTCCTCACCGGCGAGCGGGCCGACCTGGTGCACGCACTGCGCCGGCACCGTGGCTTCCTGCGGCAGACCGTCGACGGCCTCACCGACGCCCAGGCCGCCGCCCGCACCACCGTCAGCGAGCTCTGCCTCGGCGGTCTCATCAAGCACGTGGCGGTCACCGAGAAGCACTGGATGCTCTTCGCCGTCGGGGGCGCCGAGGCGATGGAGAGCGAGCCGGTCGACTGGGCCGGCCAGTTCCGGATGCTGGAGGGCGAGACGCTCGGCGGGCTGCTCGACGCGTACGCGCGGGTGGCCGCCGCCACCGACGAACTGGTCGCCACGCTCGACCTCGACACGGCGCACCCGCTGCCGGTCGCGCCCTGGTTCGAGCCGGGCGTGAGCTGGTCCGTCCGCCGGGTGCTGCTGCACGTCATCGCGGAGACGTCGCAGCACGCCGGGCACGCCGACATCCTGCGCGAGGCGATCGACGGCGCCAAGACGATGGGTTGACGCCGCCCCCGGGAACGGGTGGATGTGACGTCCCGCCGGCGCGTGGCGCTGAGGGACACGAGATGAAGACAGACCGGATGGACCGGAGGACGGCCGAGTGGCTCCTCGACGGTCCCACGGATGCCGGGCCGGCGGACGCCGGCCCTCTCGTGTTGCTCCTGGGCGCTCTTCGCGCCGCGCCACGTCCCGGTGAGTTCGCCGGCGAGGCGGCCGCCGTGGCGGCCTACCGCCGCGCCCTCGCCGGACACCCGGGCCCGGTCCCGGCCACCGAGCCGGCCGGCGCGCCGTCGCGGCTGTGGGGCGCCGTCACCGCGATCACGGCACGCGCCGGCGAGGGGCGGGGCAGGCTCACCCGCACGGGAGCCCGGGTCGGTCTCGTGGCCCTCACCGTCGCCACCACCGGCGGCGTCGCGCTGGCCGCCACGGGCACGCTGCCCGGCACGCGGCCGCCGGCGCCGCCGCCCGGCGCGCCCGCCACGACACCGCCGTCCGCCCCGGCCACCGGGGTGACCCCCGGCACGCCACCGTCGACGGGGCACGCCGGCACGGACAGCGGCGTGCCCGACGCCGCCCTGCCCGGGCTCTGCCGTGCCTTCCGGGCGCGTACGGGTGACGATCCGGCGCGTGCCCTCGACGGCCAAGCCTTCGCGGCGCTCGTCGCGGCCGCCGGCGGCCGGGACCGGGTGCCGGGCTACTGCGACGAGGTGCTGGCCGACGACGTGCCGTACGGTCCGGGCCGGTCGCCGCACCCGTCGCAGTCCGGCAGGCACCCGTCCACGCCATCGGCCACACCGCCCGGGCATGCCCGTCTGACGGCCAGTCCGCCGACCGCACCGCCCAGGCACGCCAGTCCGCCGGCCACGCCGCCCGAGCGCGTCCACCCGACGGCCAGCGCGCAGCCGGCCGGTGCCGTGACCGACGGGCCGGGGAACCGTCCCGACGGTGCCCCGCGTGGCGACGCGCCCCGCGTCCCCGCCGACCCACCGTCCCGCCGCGGACGCTGAGGCCGAACGCCGACCCTCAACGCACCCGCGGCCGGCGGGCCAACCCGGACGCGGCCCGGTCCCGCCCGTAGGCGTCCGCCTGGCCCCAGCGGCCCGGCACGTCGAGCAGCTCCACCCGGCCGAAGTGGGGCGGCAACGCCGGGTTCACCAGCAGGTTGTCGCCGCTGGGCCGGAGCCCGAGCAGGGCGCCGAGCAGCATCAGCAGCCCGCCCGAGGACCATGCCTGCGGCCGCCCGGCGGCCGGCAGCTGGACGGGGTACTTCGTCAGGTCGCGGCCGTACCCGGCGATCATCTCCGGAATCGAACCACCGAGCAGGTACGCCATCTCGAACATGCCGGCGGCGATCCGGGCCGCCTCGACGTCCCGCCCGTAGTGCCGCAGCCCGGCCACGATCAGGGCGTTGTCCGACGGCCAGACCGCGCCGAGGTGGGAGCCGACGGGGTTGTAGCGGCGCTGCCCGGCGGCGAACGTCCGGACGCCCCAGCCGCTGAAGAGCTGCGGGCCGACCAGGTGGGCGGCGACGGCCTCCGCGCGGTCGTCGTCGACGATCCCGCTCCACAGCAGGTGCCCGATGTTGGACGTGAGCGCGTCGACCGGCGTGCCGTCCGGCTCCAGCGCCAGCGCGTAGTACTCCCGCTCCGGCAGCCAGAAGTCACGGTTGAAGCGCCGCTTCAGCTCCTCCGCCTCCCGCTCCAGCCGGTCGGCGTACGCCGGGTCGCCCCAGAACTCCCGGGCCAGGCGGGCGCCGCGCCGCTTGGCGTCGTACGCGTAGCCCTGCAGCTCGCACGTCCCGCGCGGGAAGCCCGCGAGGCGCCCGTCGGCGTACGCGACGGCGTCCGGCGAGTTCTTCCACCCCTGGTTGACGGTGCCGTCACGGGTGTTCCGGGTGAGGTAGCGGAGGTAGCCGTCACCGGTCAGGTCGCCGTACTCGTCGATCCAGTCCAGCGCCATCCGGGCCGGGTGCCGCAGTTCCCGGACCAGGTCGGCGTCACCGGACCAGCGCTCGTACTCGTCGAGCAGGACGACGAAGAGGGGGGTGGTGTCGGCGGCGCCGTAGTAGAGGGCGGTCGGCTTCTCGCCGAACGCGGCGGCCTCCCCGTAGCGCAGCTCTCCGACGATCTTTCCCGGCTCCTCGTCGTGCTCGTCGTCGAGCCGACCGCCCTGCAAGGCGGCGAGCATGCGCAGCGTCGCCGGGGTCAGCTCGGGCGTGAACGCCAGGGTCTGGAGGCAGGTGATGATCGCGTCCCGCCCGTACAGCGTCATGGCCCACGGCAGCCCGCCCACCGGCACGGCGCCGAAGTTCACCAGCGGCAGGTACCGCAGCGAGGCGAGATCCACCAGGCACCGCGCGTACGCCGCCTCCAGCGCGCCCCGTTCGGCCGCCAGCGTGGGCGCCCGGTCGAGCCACTGCCGAAGCTCGTCGCGCATGCCGCGACGGACGTGGTGCCGGTGCTGCGCCAGGTCGGCGCGCAGGTCCCGACCGCCCGCGCCCCGGATGATGGCCACGGCGTGCAGGTCGGTGATCCACTCGCCCTCCGGCTCCACGCGGATCCGGAACGTCATCCCGCCCTCGTCGACGTCCACGGGAGCGGTGCTCGTCACGGTGGTCTCGCGGGCGAACCGGCCCCGCGCGTAGCGCAGCCGGAGCTGGTTGCGGGCCGGGTCGGCGACGACCTCCACCGGGCGCTCGCGCGGCTGCCGGATCTCCGCGGTGTCGGCGAAGTCGCTGCCGATCTCCAGCCGCACGGTGAAGTCGGCCGGCTCGGCCGAGTGGTTGAGCACGGTGATCCGCTCGTGGAACGCGTCGTCGATCGACCGGTGCCGGATCAACGAGACGTCGGCGTCGACGTAGTGGCTGGCGGCGCCGGGCACCAGGAAGAACCGGGTCTCGAAGTAGGTCATGTCGTCCCGGGAGAGGGCGTTGAGCCGCTCACCGTCGACGCGGAGCACCCAGTGGGACAGGAAGCGGGTGTCGAACGACCAGAGACCGACGGGGGCGTGCGGGTCGACGACCATGTCACCCCGCGAGTCGCTCAGCGCGAAGGCGCTCCCCGCGGTCACGTACACGCGCTCCTGCCTCATGGGCGACCACCCCGTTCGGCGACGGCCCGCGCGGCCTCGCGGGGATGCCGGGCGTTCGCCGGGCCGGGAAAGAGCCGGCGCAGCATCATGAACAGGCAGATGTCGCCGGACGCGGTGAGGTCGCCGCGCAGCAGCGCCGCCGACACGTGCATCTCGCCGGCGGCGACCCGGTCGAACGCGTCGCGGTCGCCGTGGACGACCAGATCGGCGTCCTCGCCCGAGCGGGTCACCTCGACGTGCTGGTCGGCGATGTCCAGACGCCAGTGCTCGGTCCGTCCGTCCTCCCGCACGTCCAGCCGCACGGTCCCCGTGGTCGTCTCCGGCAGGTCCGGACGCCGGCCGGATCCCAGCTCTCGCAAATAGTCCGCCGCGGTCGTGCCCATCGGTTCCGATCCCCCCTCCGCCGGACACCGCCCACCGGCTTCCCCGCAGGACACCGTCGCAGCGGTGCGGGTGAGACCGGCTCACCCGCATCGGGTGAACCCGCCGCGCGGGTCGACCGACGGGTCGTTTGACCCGGCCCGGATCGGGCAGGCGCGCCAGACGCCACCGACGGGAGATGAGTCATGCGTGCGCTGCGCCTGCAGGAGTGGAAGTCCGAGCCGCAACTCGTGGAGATGCCCGAGCCGACACCGGGTCCGGGGCAGGTGGTGGTGCGCATCGGCGCCGCCGGCGCCTGCCACTCGGATCTGCACCTCATGGACGAGTTCGAGCCCGGCTCGGTGCCGTGGAACCCACCGTTCACGCTCGGGCACGAGAACGCGGGCTGGGTGCACGCGCTCGGCGCCGGCGTGACCGGGCTGGAGGTGGGACAGCCGGTGGCGGTCTACGGCCCGTGGGGTTGCGGCACCTGCGCCCGGTGCCGCGTGGGTGTCGACCCGTACTGCGAGAACCCGGCCGGCGCGCCGGTGCCCGGCGGAGGCGGTGGCCTCGGCCTGGACGGCGGCATGGCCGAGTACGAGCTGGTCCCCCACTCCCGGCACGTCGTCCCGCTGCCCGCCGGGCTGGAACCGGTGGACGCCGCGCCGCTCACGGACGCGGGCCTCACCCCGTACCACGCGATCCGCCGGTCCTGGCACCGGCTCGCCCCGGGCAGCACGGCCGTGGCCATCGGGATCGGCGGCCTGGGGCACGTGGCCGTGCAGATCCTGAAGGCCACGTCGGCCGCCCGGGTGATCGCCGTGGACACCCGCGCCGACGCGCTCGCGCTGGCGCAGGAGTGCGGCGCCGACCTCACCGTGATGTCCGGTGAGACGGCGGCCGAGGAGATCCGCCAGGCCACCGGCGGGCGGGGCGCGGACCTGGTGCTCGACTTCGTCGGGGTGGACGCCACGCTGCGTCTGGGCGCCGCGGTCGCGCGGACCGTCAGCGACCTCGCCATCGTCGGCATCGGCGGGGGCACGCTGCCGGTGTCGTACTTCTCGGTGCCGTACGAGATGAGCGTGGCCACCACCTACTGGGGCAGCCGGCCCGAGCTGATCGAGGTGCTCGACCTGGGCGCGCGGGGGCTGGTCCGGCCGAAGACGACCCGGTTCACGCTCGACGACGCGCTCACCGCCTACCGGAAGATGCGGGACGGATCCCTGGAGGGACGCGCCGTCATCGTGCCGTGACCCACGGCCGTCGTCGGGGCGATGCGCCCTGTACGGGCAGGCCGGCACCTCCGTCAGCCAGGGCGCCGGCCGCGGGCCGGTCAGGCGGCGGTGACGAGGCCCCGCACGTAGGCGGCCTGCCCGACGTGCTGGAGATCGTCCTCGGCGACGCTGACCAGCCGGACCCCGAGGGTCACCGGCGGGTCCCACGACGTGTCGACGACCCGGTCCAGGTCGCCGGGTCGCAGGCCGGCCAGGAAGTCGCGGGTGCGGGCGTGGACGGCCTCGTAGTAGTCGACCAGCACCTGGGCGCTCTCCGGGCGGACGGCGGCGACCTGCTCCGGGGTGTGCCCGTACCCGGTGTCGTGGGGATCGGCGGCGAGCCCGAAGCGGCCGGCCCACTCGCCGGTCACCCAGAGCTGTTCCGTCCCGATGAGGTCGGCGACGTGGTCGTCCTGGACCCGGGTCAGGTGCCAGACCAGCCAGCCCACCGGGTTGGCCCCCGCACCCGGCGCGCGTCGCAGCTGCTCCGGGGTCAGGCCGTCGACGGCCGCGCGCACGAGGCCGGGCAGTCGGTCGTACGTCTCGATCAGCAGGTCACTCACGTCCACGTCGTCACGCCTCCCGGGACACCGTACCGGCCCGGTGTGGGCCTCCGGTGCCCGGCCGGACCAGCCCGTTACCGTGATCATGTGGTCGCCGCGCTGGAGCTCTACCTGGACACGGACGCCACCCGGCGGATCCGCGTGCTCTGGGACGCCCTGGAGTCCGAGGGTGTGCAGAGCATGCGGTCCCTGCTGGAGCGGCGGCACCGCCCGCACGTCTCGCTGGCGGTGGCGTCCCGGTTCGACCCGGACCGGGTGGCCGCCGCGCTGCACGGGATGGTCGTCGCCGCGCCGCTGCGGCTGTCGTTCGCGCACGCCGGGCAGTTCGTCGGGCGGGTGCTCTGGCTCGGCCCCGTCCCGACGGCCGAACTGCTCGCCCACCACCGGGAGGTGCACGCCCGGCTCACCGCGGCCGGCGTGGACCTGCTCGCGCACTACCGGCCGGGGCGGTGGGTGCCGCACTGCACGCTGTCGATGCGGGTGCCGAACGCGCTGATGGCCGCCGCCGTCCGCCGGTGCCTGGAGGTGCTGCCGATGGACGCGACGGTGGTCGGGGCGGCGCTCACCGACCATGCCCGCGGTATCTCCCGTCCCCTGTCCTGACCGACGCCGGCCCGCCCCCGGGAGGGCGCCGGCCCGGCCGCAGAGGCGCCAGCCCGGCCGCAGAGGCGCCGGCCCGCCCGGCGAGGGGCCGGTTGGGGACCGACCCAGCCGCTCGCGGACGGCGCCGGCCCGCTCACGCAGGGCGCTCGGGGAGCGTCCCGGCGGCGAGGTTGGTGCCGCCGGGAGTCGGGTAATGGGAAAACCGCGTGTGCGGACGCTCCCTGACGTGGGATCGTTCGAGTGAGCCGTGTCACAGGCCGGCGTGCGGGCCGCAAGGGGGCGGGATCGCCCACCTGCCGCTCACCGTTCCCGGTGGGCATCGGACGGTCACGGCTGCAAGAGAGAGGCATCGCCATGCAGGCTCAACGCAGCGCGCCACCGGTCGAGCTGGGCCCGACCAGCGACGACGTGCAGATCGCCGGCACCACCGGCCCGTCCACCCCCCTCGCCATCTGGGCCGCGGCCGCCCTCCACGGCCGCATGGGCGTCGACGAGGACGACATCGAGGACGAGCGGCACATCCTGCGCGGCTTCGAGTAGGCGCGGGGGCTCCCGACGGATCCCGGGTGGGCAGGCGCCCGCGACCCGCCGATGGCCGCTGCCCGTGCCGGGGGTCAGAGCCAGCCGCGACGCTTGAAGACGAGGTAGAGGACGCCGCAGACGAGCGCCATGAGGCCGAGCGCGAAGAGGTAGCCGAACCGCCAGTGCAGCTCCGGCATGTGGACGAAGTTCATGCCGTACACGGTGCCGATCAGGGTGGGGGCGAACAGGATCGCCGCCCAGGACGAGACCTTCTTCAGCTCCTCGTTCTGGGCGTAGCTGGCCGCGGTGAGGCTGCGCATCTCCTCGTTCTGCTGCTGGGTGACGAGCGTGGCGTTCACGGCGAGGATGTTCTGCAACAGGTGCCGGAAGCTGTCCACGCGCTCCACCACCTGGGTGAGGTGGTCGGTGACGTCCCGCAGGTAGCGCTGGAGCTCCTCGTCACTGCCGTACTTGCCGGAGCCGGCGGCCAGCGCGTCGAGCACGCCGAGCAGCGGACGCGCCGCCCGCTGGAACTGGATCACCTCGCGGCTCAGCTCGTAGATGCGGCGGCTGGCGTTCGGGTCGCCGCCGAAGACCTCGGTCTCGATCTCGTCGATGTCGTGCTCCAGCCCGGCCACCACCGGCGCGTACCCGTCGACCACCTGGTCGAGGATCGCGTAGAGGACCGCCTGCGGGCCGCGGGCCAGCATCTCCGGCTCGCCCTCCAGCCGCCGCCGGACGGCGGCCAGGTCGGGTGCCTCGCCGTGGCGGACGGTGATGACGAAGCCGGGGCCGATGAACAGGTGCACCTCGCTGAACTCGACCACCTCCAGCGCGTCGACGTAGCGGGCGGCGCGCAGCACCACGAACAGGGTGTCGCCGTAGCGTTCGAGCTTCGGCCGCTGGTGGGCGTTGATCGCGTCGTCGACGGCCAGGTCGTGCAGGCGGAACTCGTGGGCCAGCGAGGTGATCTGCTCCCGGTCCGGCCGGTGCAGGCCGATCCAGGCCATCGCGTCGCCGAGTTCCTGGAGGCAGCGGTACGTGTCGGCGAGCGTCGTGGGCGAGGCGTACCGCAGACCGCGCGTGTAGACGGCGCTGTCGACGAGGCCACCCGGCCGGACGGGTGGCTCGCCCGGACGGTGCCCGCCGGGGCCGTGCTCGTGCTCGTCCAGGCGGCGCCCGAAACCACCCTCCTCCGAATCGAGGTGTCCGCCGCCGCCCATGAGCACCTCCCCGCGCGTGTCCCGGGTCGGTGCGGGTCGGCCGCGATCCGGGCACCACGCCCACCGGGGCGGTGCCCGGATCAGGCGCCACGCCCACCGGGGCGCCTGCCTTCCCCCCTCTCCCCCGCCGAAACCCGCACACCAGCGGGGTGGGAGCACGGGTCAGGCCTCGGCCTGGGTGGCGTGGCGGCGGGAGCGGCGGGCGACGACGGCGGCGAGGGCCAGCAGGAGGACGGCCTCGGCGACGAGCACCGCCACCGCGGGCCCCGGCCCGATCCAGCGGGCCAGGGACGCGTACCAGAACCGGACCAGCAGGGTCAGCACGGTCGCCGCGAAGACCACCGAGGCGATCCCGTAGACGGCGTGGACCAGCCGGTCCCGGCGGCGGTAGCCGGCCACCGCGGCCGGGCCGCCGCGCAGCAGCCGGCCCCAGAAGGCGTACGTGTCGGCCCGCAGGTCGGCGAGGTTCAGGGCGTGGCTGAGCATGTAGTAGCCGTCGAGGCGCAGGAACGGCACGAGGTTGAGCGCGGCGGTGGCGGTGCCGAAGAGCAGCATGGTGCCGGCGAGGTCGTACAGCACCCCGGGACCGGCCCAGATCCGCACGGCGGCGAACGGCACCAGCGCGAGCAGGCTCACGAACACGCCGGCGAACGCGGTGGCGACCCGCCGCCGCGGCGTGAACAGCACGATGTCGTCGACCTTGCAGTACGGGGCGAGCAGCGGGAACCGCCACATCACGCCGATCTCGCCGACCCGGCCCCCGAAGTGCCGGCAGGTGAGCCCGTGGGCGCACTCGTGCAGGAAGACGATCACCCAGGTGATCACGACGGCGGCCACGATCGCCGCGAGCGGGCGGTGGCCCCGGCCGACCCCGTCGACCAGCTCCGGCAGGTGCAGCGCCACGTACCCGACGAGGGCGAGCACGGCCGCCAGCGCCGGCGCCACGAACCCCCAGCCGAACAGCGGACGGAGCCGGGGCAGCAGCCGGTCGAAGAGCGGGTCCGGGTCGAAGAGCGGGAACCGGGCCGACAGCGGACGCCGGCGGTGGCGGGCCGCGCCCTGCGCCGCCGACTCCGTGAGCCGGGCCAGGGCCGCCGGGTCGGTGGCGCCGTCGAGGAGCTGCCGCTGGTGCAGCATGCCGAACAGCTGCTGCCAGTTCTCCGGCCCGAGGCGCCGCCGGTACGCCTCCGCGTACTCGGCCGCCAGGTCGTCCAGCGTCCGGGTGCCGTCCATCCGGGAGAGCAGGAAGTGCTCGCGCGGGCCGATCCGGTAGAACCACCCGGTCTCCCGGTCCTTGACGTGGTGCACGAGCCGGCCGCCCCGCCACTGGCCGGGGCCGAGCACCACGTCGGCCCGCAGCCGGGGACGGGCCCAGGTCGCGTCGACGGTGGTCACCGCGCACCGGCCGGGGCGTCGTCGCGCAGGGCCGCGGACATCAGGTAGGCGAGGTAGATCTCGTCGAGGATGCTCACCCCGAGCCGGTTGTTGGTCATGTGCACGTACGAGCTGAGCAGGATCGGCAGCGCCGCGTCGAGGTCGGTGACCGCGGCGGGGGGCGAGTCGCCGCGCTGGAAGACCAGCTCGCCCCGGAGCGTGGCGGCTTCGACCCGGTCGCGCAGCTCGCGGCAGTGGGCCCGCCAGCGGCCCTCGACCCCGCCGGGGCTCACGTCGGCGTCGCCCCGGGCGGCGGCGCGGATGTCCGCGAGCCGGTTGCGCAGCGCGGCGTCCATGCGGCGATAGCTGGTGTCGAAGCTCGCGTGGTACTCGTCGCTCGGCTCCGAGTAGGAGACCTCCCAGAACCGGCGGTACTGCTCCAGGAAGTCGGCAATGCGCCGGTCGTCGTCGAGGAACACCGCGCACATCATCATGGTCAGCTGCGCGGAGAGCCCGAGCAGCACCGGCCGGACGTGCACGTTCGTGGTGGCCAGCAGGTCGAGGACCACGTCGCTGGAGTGTGCGAAGTGCCACTCGGCGATCTCGATGCCGGCCGGCCCGCCGTAGCGGCCGTACTCCCGCTCGTACGGGATGTGGTGGAAGCTGTTGTTCGCCCGCATCGGCATGACGCCGTCCGGGCCGTACTCCTCGTCCCAGCGCGCCTGGCCGTACTCGGCGAGGAACATCTGCTTGTAGAGGTCGCCGAGCCCGTCGCTGTCCACCTCGTACAGCGCGGGGCGGCGGCGCAGGAACGCGGCGACCGCGTCGTCCACCCGGGCGCGCACAAGGTCCGGGTCGACGCCGGGCGCCGGCAGCACCCGCAGCCGCACGTGCGGCCCCTCCATCCAGTACTTGATGAAGAAGTACCGGCTGATGAGGCCCTCGTCGCGCAGCGCGTCCACGAGCGGCCGGACGCCCTCGACCAGCATCGGGTTGGCGTTGCTGGCGTAGAAGACGTGCACGCTGAGCCAGCCGTGGTCGACCGGCGAGGGGTACTCGGTCATCGTCCGCTCCCATCGGCGACACCGTTGAGTTCGACGGTGAGTTCGGTGACGTACGTGCCGGACGCGCCGTGCAGGATCTGCTCGTCGCGGCCCGGCAGCATCTCGGTGAGCACGAGGCGGCTGCCCGCCGCGCGGGCCGTCGTGTCCAGCAACTGCACCGAGAAGTGGCTGTCGAAGTCGACGTAGAGGGGCTTGTGGTCGGGCCGGGCGCCGGCCGCGGCCGGTGCGGTCCCCTCCTTCTCGGCGGGCGCGAGCCGGGTGCCCTCCGGGGTGGCGAAGACCCGGCGGGGCAGGCCGTGCTCCCGCCGCCACCGCTGCCAGGCCAGGAACCAGTCGGCGTCGCCCTGCCCGGGCGTACGCGTGGGCAGGCAGTCCGGGTGCAGCTTCCACATCCGCCGTTGCAGCACGAGGTCGCCGTGCACGACGCGCGGGTAGCCCACGATGCCGCGACCGGGCAGCGGCACCTCGGTGCCCGCCCACAGGTCCGGCTGGGCCATGCCGAGGTAGGCGAAGGTGAGCAGCACCTGCTGCACCTCGGGCAGCGCCATCGGCAGCAGGAAGCCGAGGTAGACCGGGATGACCTCGGCGTCGAGCCGGCGCGAGCGCAGCAGCAGGCGGTCGGCCACCGGGTCGTGGACGACGCTCAGGTCGTCCATGTGGATCTGCTCGGCCTCGGGCCGGAAGCTGATCTCGCCCGGGCAGACCAGCTCGTACGGGGTGACCGCCGGGTGCAGGTTCAGGTTGGTGGCGTCGTAGCCGCCCTTGAGTTCGGCGAGCACCGCGCCGGGCGGCTGGAGGCGGGCGAGTTCGGCGCGCAGCGTCCCGGCCAGGTCCTCCTCGGCGAAGAGGTGGGCGAACCGGGAGAAGAGCAGCGTCATCCCGGAGTAGATCCGGTTGACCACCACCCGGTGCCGCCCGCCCTGGTCGGCGAGTTGGAGGAAGAACGACCGCGGGTCGAGCGTGCCGAGCGTCCGCGGCACCATGGCGGCCACGTCGGTGAGGAACGAGGGGTCGAGGACCAGTTCCTCGGCGCCGGAGGGCAGCCGCCGGTACGCCTCGTTCATCCGCCGGGCCACCTCGATCCGCGCGTCGTCGAGCGCGGTGATCTCCTCCTGCCGGAACCAGTTCTCCTGCCGGACGTACCGGTTCTCGGCGTCGAACGCCCGCCGGCGCATCATGCGGCCGGTGTAGTGCTCGAAGAAGTCCTGCTGGAACTCGTGGGCGAAGGTGAGCACGTCGTCGCAGCGTCCGCCGTCGCCGTAGCGGGCCCGGAAGAAGCCGCGGGTGGCGAGCCGGCGGGGCAGGTTGACGTCGAACACCGGCATGACGGCGGCGAGCGCCCGCAGGCCGGGCAGCACGTCACGCTCCCAGCGCGTCCGGTCGGCGGTGACCGGCGCCCCGGTGCGCAGGGTGGCGTCCTCGTAGAGCAGGGTCCGCGGCGCGGGCACGTCCGGGCGGCCCAGCTCCCCGTGCGCGGCGACCAGTTCGTCGCGGATCCCGTCGAGCGCCCGGCGGCGTCCGTCGACGTCCAGGTCCGGGAAGCCGGCCGCGAGCCGGTTGGCCGCGTCCACCCGCGCGGCGAGCCGGTCGGCCCACTCCCGGCCGATCCGCCGCAGCGCCACCCGGTACTCCTCGACCGGGTCCTCGGCGTGAATGTCGAGGTGCAGGTTCGGCACGACGAGCAGGCCGACCCGGAGCAGGTGGTGCAGGTACTGGGCGATCTCGTCGGCGGGGCGGGCGTCGGTGGTCAGCTCGGTGACCAGGTCGGCCAGCCGGCGTACCCGGCCGCCGTCGAGCGCGGCCAGGATGTCGTGCAGCACCCGGCCGGTGGGCAGCACGAAGAGCGACTCGTGGATCGACTCGAGGGTGATCGCGGCGTCGCCGTCCTCGGAGCTGGTGCGGCGCCGCCGCAGGTAGCGCAGCCGACCGTGGCTGATCCGCCAGCCGCTGGTGACGGTGACGGGCAGGTCGGCGCGCAGCGTCTCGTCGGCGAGCACGATGGCCGACAGCCGGCCCAGCGCGGCCAGGTTGAGCCGGGCGCGGGCCCGCTTCGCCGCCGCGCCGCCGGCCGGTACGACGTGCAGCAGCGAGCCGGTGCCGGCGTCGGTGAAGGTGCCGAGGTTCACGGTGGTCAGCCGGCTGAACGGGCTGGTCTTCGTGGCGGTGCGGTAGGCGTACTCCAGCAGCGACCGCTCGACCCGCCGGGCCCGCTTGCCGAGCGGGCCGGTTCCGGCCAGGTAGCCGGGGAGGTAGCGGTCCAGCGACGGGGAGGCGAGCAGGATGCCGCCACGCAGGTCCGGGTCGTCGGCGAGGCCGCGCAGCACCTCCCGGCGCCGCGCCAGCTCGTCGGCCAGCACCGCCGGGCCGGCGGCCAGCTCCCGGTGGTACACGGAGAGCGTCTCCAACCAGTGCGCCAGGTCCGCGTGGGTCCGCGCGCCCAGCGCCTCGACCGGCCACTGCGTGGGGTCGGCCGGGCGGGGCGGGCGGAGGTTGAACACGTCCCGGCGAAGCCGGATGAGCCGTTGCCGGAGCCGGTCGTCGGTGAGGTTGCGGGCCACCGCCGTCTCCAGCGCGTCGGCCAGCTCCCGCCCGCCCGTCCGCAGCCGCTCCTCCAGGTCGAGCACCCGGCGCGCCCACTCGGCGCTGCGCGGGAAGGCCAACCGGTCGGCGACCTCGATCGGCAGACCGGCGGTGCGCAGCATGAACACCTCGGGCGTGCGCCACGAGACGGCGGTCGCCGGGGGTGCGGGCAGGGACACCGTCACGGGTCTCTCCTTCGTCGCGGGGTCACGGGTCGGGGGTGTGGGGGCCGTACCGGGCCGCGCGCGCCCGCTGCCCCGCGTCGGCGGTGGGCGTTCACAGCCGGTACACCAGGTCGGCGGCGGTTTCCGGATGCCGCCCGAGGAGCAGGAAGAGCACCGTGCGCTCGTCGGTGCCGTCCAGCCCGAGGGCGGTGTTCATGGCCACGTTGTCGAAGCCGAGCACGGCCCCGCAGCCGAGACGCTGGGCGGTGGCGGCGCAGTAGACGCGCTGCGCGACCGTCCCCACCTCGGCGTTGAGGACCCGGTAGCCGCGCGGGCCGAGGGCGTCGAGCACCGCGTCCGGGCGGCCGGAGATGGCGAGCACCGCGCCGACCTGGTCCATCGTGTAGTTGGTGAGGAAGTACTGCCGTTGCAGGAAGGCCGACATGCCCTCGTCCGGCTCGGGCCCGGCCGGCAGCAGGGCGTGCCGGCGTGCGCAGTAGGCGTAGGCGGCGGCGGGCAGGTCGTCGACGTGGTTGGCGAACACCCAGAGCCGGGTGAGCGCCGGCCCGCCGTCGGGACCCTTGACGTCGGCCGGGTAGCGCCGGCCGGCGGCGGCGAAGGCGAGCGTGGTGGCGAGGTCGGCGGCGGTCAGCTCGGGCGGCCGGCGGAACCGGCCGAAGCTGCTGGTCCGGGTGGTCAGCACCGTCGACAGCGGGCGGTCGAGCCGGTCCAGCCGGGCCTCGGGCAGGGCGACCGGTTCGCCCGGCAGGTCGCGCGGCGTGGCCGCGTCCACCGTGCCCGGTGCGGCGGGCGCCGCCGCGGCGCGGTGGACGGCGGTCACGGCGGGGAACTCCCGTACCCGGCGGGAGCGTTCGAAGGCGTGGTACCGGACCCGGGCCCGCGACCCGCCGGTCGCCGTGGGAGCAGCGGGCCCGGCGGCCGTGGCCGCGGCCGGCCCGGTCGCCGTGGCCGCGGCCGACTCGGGCGCCGTGGCCGCGGCCGACCCGGGCGCCGGCGTGCCGCCGGCCCAGTCCAGCGGTACGACCGCGAAGACGCTCTCCTCGTCGCTGTCGAGCCCCAGCAGCCGGTCCAGGGGCGCCGGGTCGAAGCGGAGCAGCCGGCGTACGGAGGCGCCGAGCGCCGGGGCCAGCAGGTCCCAGGAGCCGAGCAGGGCGCCCAGATCCTGGGTGACCACGTGGTAGCAGAAGCTGTTGTACTTGAACGAGTTCTTCCAGAACCGGATGGTGGCCAGCAGGTAGCTCGCGCCGGGCCCGGGTGCCTCCCCGTCGGCACCGGCCACGTCCAGGGCGGCGCGTACGGTGCCCGTCAGGTCGCCGGGGAGCAGGCGTTCCAGCATGTGCGCCCCGGTGTGGTAGTGGTGCACGCCCGGCAGCAGCGGCCCGCCCGCCCCGCTCACGAGGTACAGCTCCACCGGGTACATGCCACCGCCGGACGCGGTGCCCCGTCCCCAGACGGCGTGCTCGAAGTGCGCCCGCTTGGCCGCGTCCTGGTTCCAGTTGACCGCCAGGCGCCGGTCCAGCACCCCGTACGACAGGCGCAGCAGCGCCGCGAGCCGCGGCAGCGACCAGCCCGTGACCGGCGGCAGGTGCTCCCCGGTGTGCAGGTCGCGCAGGCTGGGCAGCGCCGGCGGGTCGGCGGGCAGCGGCAGCCGGGGCGCGCCCGGGTAGCTCTTGTGCCGGGACGGCTGGTCGGCCCAGTCCACCTCGTAGTTGAGGGGCTCCATGGGAACCCGGGCGCGGCGGAACACCGCCTCGGTGTAGTCCCGGACGACCTCGCGGGCCTCCTGCTGCATGTCGGTGCTCCTAGGGGAAGGGGTGCGGGTGGGGGTTGCGGCCGGTGGCGCCGAGCCCGTCCGGTCCGTGCCGGCCCCGGGCCAGGTACCGCTCCAGCCGGTCGCTCCACAGCACCCGCTGCCGTTGCCAGCCGAAGTCGATCGGCACCAGCGCCGGCGCCACCACCGCCATCGTGTGGATCCCCGCGATCTCCTGCTCGGGGCACGTCTGGTCCACGGCGACCACGTCCCCGCCGAGGCCGGCGATCAGCCCGGCGAGGTACTCGGTGTCGGCGCGGAGGTCGTCGTGGGCCGGGCGGGTGGCGAGCCAGTCGCCGTACAGCTCGGCCATCGAGCGCCGGGGCGGGTCGTCGAAGAGGAAGGCGGCGTGCCGGGCCATCTCCGGCAGGCCGTAGAGCAGCGCGTGGTGGCTCAGCTCGGTCACCTTGGTGTAGTCCCGGACCATCTCCCGCAGCTCCGGCTCGCTGGCGGCGACGCGCTCGTCGAAGCCCGGCACGTAGGAGGCGGTCTCGCACAGCGCCGCGCGGACCGCGTCGTCGGGGTCGAGGCTCGCGCCGGCGGCGAAGCAGAGCTGCCCGAGACCGTCGCCGCGCTTGACCGCCACCGCCGTCACGACCGGCACCGGCAGGTCGGCCCGGGTGTCGAAGAGGCGTACGTCGTAGCCGAGCAGGTCGACCCGGTCGAGCATGAAGTGCACCCGCTCGTCGCGGCAGCTGGCCGGGTCGATCTCGGCCAGCCGCGCCGAGCCGTACCAGGCGAGCAGGAACGCGTCCCGCTCGACGAGTTCGAGCATGCCGTGCAGCAGCGCCTCCTCGGGGCAGCTGCCGCTGGCGCAGCCGTTGGAGCACTCCTGGACGAACTTGCGCTGGTCGGTGCGGCGGTCGAGGTAGTAGACGAGTTGCTCGGGGACGAGCTTCGGCCGGCGGTCGCGCAGCGACCACCCCCACACCCAGTGCATCGGCTCGTCCGGCGAGTACGGGGCGTAGTAGAGCCCGTGGCCGTGGTAGAACGCCGGGTGGTAGCCGAGGCCCGCCGGGTCCAGCGCGTCCGGTGCGAGGTTGGCGTAGCTGTCGAAGACCTCGGTCCGCTTGGCCCGCGGGAACTGGCCGGCATACCGCTCCAGCCCCTCCAGCAGGGCGTACGTCTCGCTGCCGCCGTAGCTGTTGGCGTGTCCGCTCCACCACATCTCGTGCAGGTCGTAGCGGCTGCGGACCCGGAAGTACCCGCTCACCGGCGCGGTGGCCGTGGCGTTGTAGGCGCGCAGCGCATTGCCGCCGAGCGCCCCGGCGACCGGGTTGGCCAGCGCGGCCACCGGCAGGTCCAGCTCGTCGGCGGCCCGCAGCCGGTACGTCGTCGGGCTGGGCTTGGGCCGGCGGGTGAGGGTGAGCACCGCCGCCTCGGCGGTGTCCGGGCGCGGGCGCGCGCAGGCCGGGCACTCGGAGTCGGCGAGCACCTCGACCACGCTGGTCTCCAGCGTGTCCATCCGGAGCTGGTGGACCCGACCCACTCCGGGCCGGACGGGTGCCGGCCGGCACGCCTGCCGCAGCAGGTCCCAGAGCGCCTCGACGGCGAACGGGGTCAGGTGTGGCAGCGGAGCCACCACGCCGACGCGGGCGCCGTGCTCCAGGGCGTGTCGTTCCTCGCGGAGCCGGATGGCCTGCCAGCGGCGCTGGACGCAGAGCGGGCACGGGCCGGGGTGCCGGTCGGTGTCGCCGGACCAGCGGGGGCCGACCAGCGCGGTCGCGCCGTGCAGCCAGATGGGGACGACGTCGCCGGTGAGGCCGTCGCCCGTGTCGGCGTACGCGTCGGCGAGCCCCAGGGCGGCGATGCGGACGGTGACCCCGGCCGGCGGCGTGTCGGGGTCGGACGGCCGCTCCGCGCGGTCCGGGAGTCGCTCGTGGAACGCCTCGCCGAGCTGCTTGAGACTGGCGTCCCAGGCGGTGGAGGTGGTCCGGACGTCGACGATCATGCGGGTTCACCTGTCTGGTCGCTGCGGTGCGGGGTGTGGGGACCGGGGCTCCCCGCCGGCGTGGCTCGCCGGCGGGGACGGTTGCGGTGGGACGGTCAGCCGCCGCCGCATCCGGTGCTGGTGCTGCTGCTGCAGCAGCTCGACGTGCTGCAGCTGCAGCAGCTCGAGCACGAGCAGCTGGAGCTGGACCAGTCCATGACCATGGCGTCGATCGCGTCGACGTCCTCGATCTCGAAGGTCTCGCTCTCCAGTGCGCGCAGCTCCTCGGTCAGTTCGGGCATCTCGTCTACCTCCCTCCGGGGGTGTCCGGGCCCCGCCACCGCACGTCCGTCCGGATCGGCCGTGCGGGGTCGTGGCTCAGCTCGTGCTGCTGCAACTCGACGAGGTGCAGCTGCAACAACTGGACGTGCTGCAGCTGGAGCAGCTCGAGGTGCTGGTGCTGCTGCTGCAGATGTCCATGAGGTCGGCGGTCAGATCCGCGATGTCCTCGACCTCGAACGTCTCGGCCTGCAGGTCGCGCAGTTCGCTACGGACCGAGTCGGGCAGTGTGACGGCTGCCAGGGGTGATGTCACGGGCCTCTCCTTGAGCCGCGGTCGGTGCCGGTTCCGGTCGGGTCCTGTCCGCACCACCACGGTGGTTCCAGCGGAGGCGCGCGGGGCTACTCGCCGGTGTCGGCCGGCGGCGGATGGTGCGTCGTGCGGTGGTCCCACCGGGACCGGGTCTCGTCAGCGTCGGGGTTCGACCCCGGTCACCCGGTCAGCCGCAGCTGGAGGTGCTGGTGCTGGTGCTGCAGCAGCTCGACGTGCTGCAGCTGCAGCAGCTCGAGCACGAGCAGCTGGAGCTGCTGGCGGCGAGCGCCTCGCCGCCGTCCTCGACCTCCTCGATCTCGAAGGTCTCGGTCTCCAGCTCGCGGAGCTCGTCGTTCAGGGTGATCGGCATGTGTCCACCTCCTTCCAGGGTGCGTGCCTCGCTCGGACCACTGACGTGGTGGCTCAGGCGGCCGTACGGCCGTCGGTGCGCAGCAGGACGACGCCGCTGCGGAAGGCCCCGGTGGCGCGGACGTCTCGGGTGGTCGTCTCGACCAGGAGGGCGCTCGTCCCGCGCCGGGCCAGCGCGGCCAGCACCGCCGCGCGGTCGGTGCGACCGCCCGCCGCCGGCGCGGTCCCGGACGGCTCGGCCGCCGTGGCGGTGAGCACCACCGGGTCGAGGTCGGCGAGGACCGGCGCGCCGAGATCGGGCTCGGTGTTCTCGAAGTGCCGCACCTGGATGAGCCCCACCAGCTCGCGCAGGGCCGCCCGCCGGGCGGTCACCGGGTCGAAGCTCGCCGCGAGCCGCCAGTCGCGCCGGCCCCCGTCCGGCTCCTCGGTGACGGCGAGGACGGCGTACGCGGGCGCGGCGCCCGGCAGGACGTAGGCCGCGACCTGGCGGCCGAACCGGTGGGCCGCCTTCAGCACGAACGCCGTGTCGTCGTCGCCGGTCAGCTCCTCGTCGGCGAGGCGGACGAGGCCGGAGGCCCCGCGCAGGGCGGCGGTCAGCGCGCGGTAGGCGAGCGCGTCGGCCAGCCCCTGGTCGATCACGTCGTCGAGGCTGTCGGCGGCCACCGCGCCGGCCACCGTCGGTTCGGTGAGACCCTCGCCGTCGGCGGCCGAGGTCGGCAGCGCCGCCCCGGCGGGCACCCAGACGGTGCCCGTGCCGCCCAGCACCGTCGCGGGCAGCCAGCGCAGCGGCCGGTCCGGGTCGTACGCCACCGCGCCGGTCGCGGTGTCCAGCTCGGTCCACGGCACCGGGTGCTCGCCCCGGTCGGCCAGTTGCGCGGCGGTGGCCACGACGCCGGTGTCCGGGTCGGCGTACCGCAGGGCGTGGTCCCGCACGGCCACCCGGTAGGCGGCGAGCCGGGCGCCCATGACGGTGTGCACGTCGAACGCGGTCAGCTCGCGGGGCCCGCGCCGGCCGGGCAGCCGCAGGCGGGCCGTCTTCAGCGGCGCCTGTTCGAGCGGGTCGTCCACGAACCGGGTGAAGACCCCGGCGTTCGGTGACACGAGGGCCTGCGCCCGCTGGTAGGTCTCCTCCTCGGAGCCGGCGGGCTCGACCGGCCCGGCGACCGCGACGTCACGGCACACCGGGCAGGCCGGGTGGGGCAGCACCGGCTCGCGGACGGATTCCAGGGTGGAGCGGTCGAGCAGCAGCACGCCACCCGCGGTGTCCGCCGCCAGCGCCCCGGTGAGCGCGCGGAACACCTCGAACGCGGCGGCGTTGCCGACCATCCGCGCGGTCACCTCGGGCAGCGGCGCGGGCCGGTCGGGACCGGCGCCGAGGGCGAGCTGGCGCCAGAACTCGGCGGCCGCGGCCGGGTCGGCGCCGTCGGTGAGCCGGAGCTGGGCGCAGAACCAGCACGGGGTCGTCCCGGCGGACACCGCCGGACCGAGCACAGCACGGTCGTCGTCGACGACCACCGGGACGAGCAGCGGACCGTCCCGGTGGCAGGTGCGCGCCAGGTCGGCCAGCCCGCGAAGCCCGGCCCGGTCGGTGCAGAGCAGCACGGCGTCCGCACCGCCGGGGTCGACCGGTCCGTCGTGGACGCGGACCTCGGCGGCCAGCCCGTCGGCGCGCAGCTCCGCCACCTCGGCGCGCAGCGCGTCGGCGTACCGGGCGGGGTCGTCGTCGGGGTGCAGGTCCAGGTGCAGGCACCCGTTGCGGAGCAGGCCGCCCGCCGCGGCGAGCAGCACCGCTCCCCCGCCCCCGAGCACGACCCGGGCGGTGTGGAAGCGCTGGAATCGGCCGGTGGGGTCGTCGGCGAAGTGGTCGACGAACTCGATCTGCGGGGCGAACCGTCGGGCCACCGCCTCCGGCAGATCGGTGCGGCGCCCGGCGTCCTTGGCGAAGCCCCGGTCGAGCAGGGCGCGCACCAGGCTGACGACGGTCTGCCGCTGCCCCTGGTCCAGGGAGGCGGTGAGCTGCGCCAGCGTGTGCTCGCCGGTGAGGTAGGGGCTCAGCGTCGTCAGCCACCGGAACGCCGAGCGCCCCTTGATGAGGAACGCCGTGTCCGGACCCCGGAGGTACGCGCCGGCGGGCGCGTCCAGGAAGACCACGTCGTGGCGCAGTTTGGGCCGCATTTCCAAGGTCCGTGCACCGTCCGGTGGCAGGCTCATCCGGGCTCCTCGGCCAACGATCGTCATCGAATCGAAAGTGCCTTCATGCTGCCCAAGATCGATTGGTACGTCAACAGATTGTTTCGAGTCGGATAGTGGCAGAAGTGAATTGCACGGCAGTGAGCTGCGGCTAAGACAGGAACTGCGGCCGTCGATAGCCGAAGGCCCTTCCCGAGCCGATCAACCTCCGCTACCCTGTGGGCGTCGTCCGCGCCACCGCAGGTCAGGAGCGTTTACATCGTTGTCTCGCGAGGGCCGGCGCGACACCGGGGTGACGTCACCCCTCCGGCGTCGGTGCGGGTCCGCCGGCACTCGACGCTGTCGCCACAGTTAATTGACGGTACGCAATAAACGTCCGCGGCCGGAATTTGAAGGACTCTCGCATGAACGGTGCACGAAATCCCGTCGACGAGCCAGTGCGCACCTTCGATCGATTGCGGCAGTCCGTTGGGGAATGACCGTTTCGCCATCGAATTGCACGAGGTCACGAAGCGTTATCCCGGCGGGATCACCGCGGTCGACGACCTCGACCTGCGGGTCCCGCAGGGTGCGGTCTTCGGGTTCCTCGGGCCCAACGGCGCCGGCAAGACGACCACCATGCGGATGCTGGTCGGGCTCGTCCGGCCGACGTCCGGTCGCGTGTCGGTCCTCGGCCAGCCTCCGGGCACACCGCGCCAACTCGCCCGCGTGGGCGCCCTGATCGAGTCGCCGACGTTCTATCCGCACCTGTCCGGAGTGGACAACCTGCGCCTCGCCGCCCGGTACGCGGGCGTGCCCGACGCCGCGGCCGACCGCGCGCTGGCCGAGGTGGGGCTGACCGGGCGGGCGCGCTCGGCGTTCCGGACGTACTCGCTGGGCATGAAGCAGCGACTCGGCGTGGCCGCCGCGCTGCTCAAGGAACCGGACCTGCTGATCCTCGACGAACCCACGAACGGCCTCGACCCGGCCGGCGTCGCGGAGATGCGGGAACTGCTCCGCTCGCTGCGCCGGGACGGGCGCACCGTGCTGCTCTCCAGCCACGTGCTCGGCGAGGTGGAGCAGGTCTGCGACCGGATCGGCGTGATCAACCGGGGCCGGCTGGTCGCCGAGGGCAGCCCGGACGACCTGCGTGCGGTCCTCGGCGACGGGTCGCTGCTGATCGGCGCGGACCCCGTCGACCAGGCGGTCGCCTGCCTGCGCGGGCATCCCGCCGTCCGCGCCGTCGAGGTCGTCGACGGGCGGCTTCGGGTCACCGCCTCCCCGACGCTCGCGGCGGAGCTCAACCGCCGGCTCGTGGAGGCGGGCGTCGACGTGACGGAACTCCGGCCGGTGCGGCACTCGCTGGAGGAGGCCTTCCTGGAGCTGACCGGCCCGGACCAGCCGGTCCTGGCGGACGCGACGACGACGGGAGGCACGCGATGATCGCCTCGGTACGCGCGGCCTGGTTCGCCGACCGGAAACGGCCGGCGGTGTGGACGGTCACGCTCACCTGGACGGCCCTGGCCCTGGTCTTCGGCATCGGCGTCCCCTACCTCGTACACCTCACGCTGGCCGGCGACCCGGAGCAGGCCGACGCCGCCGCGTCGCTGCTGGACGGCGTACTGCCCGGCCAACTCGTCACCACGGGGATCGGGCTCTTCCCGCTCTTCGGCGGCGCGATCGTGGTGATCCTCGGGGCCCTGGTGGTGGGCAACGAGTACCGCTGGGGCACGCTGAACCTGATCTTCACGCAGCGTCCCCGCCGGTGGCAGGTGACGGCCGGCCACGCCGTGGCGCTCTGCGTCCTCACCCTGCTGCTGGCCGTCCTCACGTTCGCGGCGCTGGCCGCGGTCACCACCGTCATCGCGCTCGTCGAGGGGCGCGCCCCGAGCCTGCCGTCGCCGGGCAGGCTGGCCGCCGCCGTGGCCGCCGCCTGGCTCATCTGCACGGCGCACGCCGCGCTCGGGTTCCTGCTCGCCATCGCGTTCCGCAGCACCGCCACCGCCATCGCGGTCGGCCTGGTCTGGACGCTCGTGCTGGAGAACGCGGTGAGCGGGCTCGCCCTCGTGCTGAGCCCGCTCACGGCGGTGCGGAACCTGCTGCTCGCCCCAAGTTCGGGCGCGCTGGCCGGCGCGCTGGGAGCGCGGTCGCAGTTCGACGGCGGCACGCCGGGTGTGCTCGAATCAGGCAACGCCGCGCTCCCCGTGGCCGTCCTGCTGGGGTACGTGCTGGTCACGTTCGGGCTGGGTATCTGGCTCACGGCACGGCGGGACGTCGGCTGACCGGAAGGGGTGCCACCGTGGACTTTCTCCTCGCCTTCGCGCTGACCGGGTTGGTGGCCTGCGGCGGCTGGATCGCCTGGGGGCTCGCGCGCGGGTGGGCCCGCGCCCGCGACCGGCGTCACGAGCTGCGGCTGGCGCAGGCCCGGGCGGCGGCCGAGCTGCGCCAGGCCGAGATCCGGGAGATCGAGCTGGCCAACGAGACGTACCAGGACTTCGTCCGGCGCCACCCCGAGCGGTGACACGGCCGCGCCGGCCACGGCTGGCCGGGCCGGCGCGGGTCGGACGGCGTCCCCGTCGACGGGCGGTTCAGCCGTCGAGCCGGCGGACCATGTTCATGATCGTCTCGACCTGGGCGCCACCCTTGATCGGGTAGTTCGTGCCGCCCAGGTAGCCCCACCAGTCCCAGCAGCCGTTCGGGTTCACGGCCGAGGTGACGGCCTGCGGGTAGAGCACGATCATGTTGTTGGTGTCGGCGTACTGGTTGAGGTTGGCCCGGTCGACGAAGGCCGTGCCGACCCGGCCGTAACCCTGCAGACAGCCGTGGAGCGCGACCAGCAGCCGGCAGGACTGGCCGGCCGCGCAGGACGGCGGCACGTACGCGAAACCGGCGGTGTCCATGCTGAGGCCCGGCGCCCATCCGTTGACCGCGAAGCTGTTCTGGTCGAAGCGGATCAGCGTGCCACGCAGCGGCCCGGTGTTCGGAGCCTGCACCGCGCCGAAGAGCTTGCGCAGGAACGCGTTCTGCGGGTCCGTGCCGCAGTTGTTGAGAAACGGTGCGGCCGTGACCGTGCAGCCGCCCGTGCCGTACGGGGTCACCCAGGCGTGGCCGGCCGCCGAGCCGCTGTCGTACTGCACGCTCGCCCCGAAGTGCTGGTGGTAGCGGACCAGGTCGTCGGTGACCGACGTGCGCACGGTGGCGTCGGAGTTGCCGTGGAAGACGTACGCCGGGCGCGCGGCGAGGTTGCCCACCGGGTCGATCCAGCCGTACGACGCCCAGGTGCGGGTGTACGCCTCGAGGGTCGGCAGGTAGGTCGGGTAGACGTTGTCGCCACACGCGTAGAGCGCCTGGGTCACCGTGTTCTGCGCGCAGTAGTAGGGGCCCGCCGCGAAGACGGCCGACCCGCGGATCCGCCCCGAGTACGCCACCTGGAGCTGCGTGGCCATGTACCCGCCGGAGGAGACGCCCGCGACGTACACCGAGGAGACGTGGTAGGTGGGGAGCGGACCCGGCACCGGCGGGACGGTGTAGAGGGTGGCGGCGCGCGCGGCGCCCGCCGGCGGCAGCACGAGCAGCAGGCCGACGGCGGCGGCCAGGGCCTTCCAGCGAAGCTTCATGATGCACTCCTGTCGCCCGACGCCGGGAACGCCCGGCGTGCGCCGACGGTACCGAGACATGCATCACAGTCCATATGAGTGCGTCCCACACAACCGGCGGGTCCGCGGTGTCGCCGGTCGCCGGCAACTCGGGTGTCGGCGGGGCGGTCACGGGTATCCGGAGCGGGCCCGCGCACCGCGGGCGGCACACGGCAGCGGAGGGGCGGATGTCGCAGGGTTCCGACGAGCAGCACGAGCCCGTTCCGGACCGGCCGGAGCGGGCGGAGCGCCGCGAACCCGAGCAGCCCGCCGAGACCGACGAGGACGCGATGACCGACGAGGACGCCCGCGCGCGGGACACGGCGCCCACGGAGGAGTCCTGACCGGTCCCGGCGGTTTGCCGGGCGGCGGAACGGCGCCCGGCGGTTTGCCGGGCGGGCCGGCGGGAACGCGCGCCCGAGCAGCCCGGCAGAGCGAGGAGGCGTCCGTGACCGTTCCGGTATCGCACCCGCACGTCACCGGTGGGCGGACCTGATCCGGGCGGGGCCACCCCGCTGACCGCACCGTTGCGCCGCGGACTGCGGCCGGTGACCGAGCAGACCCGGGTCACCACGGCCGAACTCTTCTTCGACGTCGTCTTCGTCTTCGCCTTCATCCAGGTCACCACGCTGATGACCGGCGGGACGAACGAGTTGGGCGTGCTGCACGGGTTGCTCGTCCTGACGATGCTGTGGTGGTCGTGGTCGCTCTTCGCCTGGCTGGGCAACCGCGTACGCGCGAACTACGGCTGCGTGCGGCTGGTGCTGCTCGCGACGGTGCCGGTCATGTTCGTGCTGGCGGTCAACACCCGGGAGGCGTTCCGCGACGCGCCGGGCGGCGGCCCGTACACCCCCACCGTGTTCGTGGCGACGTTCTTCGTCCTGCGGCTCTTCTACCTCGCCCTGCGCCTCTACGCGTCCACGCCACTGCGGGCCCGCGACGCCGTGGCGCTCACCGTGCCGATGCTGCTGGCCGTCGGCCTGCTGCTGATCGCCGCCCGGCTGCCCGGATCCGGGCTGGACGACGCGACGGTGCGCTGGGGACAGGTGGCGCTCTGGGTGCTCGCGATCGGCGTCGACTACGGCGCCGCCCTGGCGCTGCCCGTACCCGAGCGGGCCATCTTCTCGGCCCGGCACTGGACCGAACGACACAGCCTGATCATCATCGTGGCGCTGGGCGAGGTGCTGGTGTCGATCGGCATCGCCGGCGCCGACATCCCGAACTCACGCGGCCTGATCGAGGCCTCGGCCCTCGCCGTCGTCGTCGCGGCGGCACTGGAGTGGATCTACCTCGACCTCTCCGCGCTCGTGGGCGAGCACGCGCTGCGGGACGCCGACCAGCACGGCCGGGTGGGCCTCGCCCGGGACGCGTACAGCTACCTGCACCTGCCGATGATCGCCGGGATCATCCTGCTGGCGGCCGGCCTGAAGCACGTGCCCGCCCTGGTCGGGGCGGCGCCCGCCCACCATCGCGGCGACCCGCTCGACGCGTTCGGCCGGTACGCCATGTACGGCGGCGTCGCGCTGTACCTGCTCGCCCACGCCATGTTCCAGCTGCGGCTGAACCGCCTCGTCCTGCCGGTGGTCTGGCCGCGGCTCGTCGCGGTGCTGGTCCTGCTCGTGATGGTGCCGTTAACCGCCCGGATCTCCGCCCTGGCGGCGCTCGGGTGGCTCGCGGTGATCTGCACGGTCACCGCGGTGACCGAGTTCGTGGTCAGCCGCGGTCCCCGCCACCACCTCCGAAACGCCCTGAACGAGGAGTGACACCCCCGCCCCCCGGGGGCCCAGACCCGCGTTGATCATGAAGTTATTGCCACGACACGCCGATGCCGATGGCAACAACTTCATGATCACCGGGGAGGGTGCGGGCCCGGGAGGGTGTGCGCCCCCCGGGGGTGGTGATGGTCACTTCACTGGGTGAAAGTTTGCGCGAGCTGAAAGATCGTCCGTACCGTTGCCCGGTGACCTCCCCGCCCTCCCCTGCCGACGGGCTACGGGACCGCAAGAAGCGACAGACCCGGGAGGCGCTGGCCACCGCCGCGCTGCGCCTCGTGGCCGAGCGCGGTCTCGAGCACGTGACGGTGGAGGAGATCAGCGCCGCGGCGAACGTCTCCTCGCGGACGTTCTTCAACTACTTCCCGTCCAAGGACGACGCGCTCATCGCCGACCCGTCCGTCGACAGCGCCCGGTTCGTGGCAGACCTCGCCGAGGTGCCGTCCGACGTGCCCGCCCTCGCGGCCGTCCGAGCGGCCATGACCGGGGTCATCGAACGGATCCAGGCCGACCGGGAGAGCTGGCTGCTGCGGATGGTGGTCATCGAGCGCAACCCTTCGTTGCTGCCCCGCCTGGTCACCGCCGGCGCCGAGGTCGAACGCGCGATGATCGAGGCCGTCGCCGCCCGGGTGGGCGTACCCCCGGACCACGGCTTTCCGGCCCTGCTCGTGGCCGTGACCGGCGCCGCGTTCCGCACCGCCATGCTCCGTTGGGCCGCCGCCGGCGGCGCCCGCTCGCTGGCGGAACTGGTCGACGAGGTGTTCGAGGCGCTCGCCGCCGGCCTGCCCGACCCCCGCACCGCCACCCCGCAACCTGCCGCTGCGACAACGTGAGGAAGTTGATGTCCCTACCCACCGCGCCCGCCGACGCTCCCGAGGTCGGCGCGGCACGCATGTCCCGCCGCGAGGTCCTCCAGGCCCTCTCCGGCCTGATGGTCGGCATGTTCGTGTCGATCCTCGCGTCCACGGTCGTGGCGAACGCGCTGCCACGCATCATCGCCGACCTGAACGGCAGCCAGACCGTCTACACCTGGATCGTCACCACCGAACTGCTGGCCATGACGGCGACCGTGCCGCTCTGGGGCAAGATGGCCGACCTCTACAGCAAGAAGCTGCTCATCCAGTTGTCCCTGGCCCTGTTCGTGGTGGGCTCGCTGATCGCCGGTCTCACCCCGAACGTCGAGGTGCTGCTCGTCAGCCGGATCGTCCAGGGCATCGGCGCGGGTGGCATGACGGCCCTGGCCACCATCGTGATGGCCGCCATGATCCCGCCCCGGGAGTTGGGCCGGTACGCGGGCATCTTCGGCGCCGTCTTCGGTGTCGGCACCATCGCCGGCCCGCTGATCGGCGGCGTCCTGGTCGACACGTCCTGGCTCGGCTGGCGCTGGTGCTTCCTGATCGGCGTGCCGTTCACCCTCCTGTCGATCTTCCTGCTCCAGCGGACGCTGCACCTGCCGGTCGTCCGCCGCGAGGTCCGCATCGACTGGCTCGGCGCCGCGCTGATCACGACCGGCGTCTCCGTGCTGCTGGTGTGGTCGTCGCTCGCCGGCAACAAGTTCGCCTGGGCGTCGGGCTGGACCGCGTTGATGGTCATCGGCGGCGTCGTCCTGCTCGCGGTGGCGGTGTACGTGGAGTCCCGGGCCGCCGAGCCGATCATCCCGCTGGAGATCTTCCGGAGCCGCACGGTCTCGCTGGCCACCATCGCCAGCGTGCTGGTCGGCCTCGCGATGTTCGGCGGCACCGTCTTCCTGTCCCAGTACTTCCAGATCTCGCTCGGCAAGTCGCCGACGGTGGCGGGCCTCATGAGCCTCCCGATGGTCTTCGGCCTGCTCGTCTCGTCGACCGTCGCCGGGCAGCTCATCACGAAGTACGGTCGCTGGAAGGCGTACCTGGTGGCCGGAGCCGCGATCATGACCGTCGGCATGGTCTTGCTCGGCACGATCGACGCGGGGACCAGCCTGGTCGTCCTGTCGATCTACATGGCGGTGCTCGGCATCGGTGTCGGCATGCTCATGCAGAACCTGGTCCTCGCGGCGCAGAACGACGTGCCCGCCCACGAGCTCGGCGCGGCCACGTCGGTGCTCACGTTCTTCCGCAGCATGGGCGGCGCGATCGGCGTGAGCGCCCTGGGCGCCGTCCTCGCCAACCGGGTCACCGACCTCATGACCGAGAAGCTCGGCCCGGCCGCGGCCGGTGGAGGCTCGACCGCCGAGGTGCCGGACCTCTCCCTGCTGCCGGAACCGGTGCTGCGCGTCGTGCAGGAGGTCTACGGCACCGCCACCGCCGAGCTGTTCCTGATCGGCGCGCCGCTGGCCCTGCTCGCCATGGTCGTGGTCTTCTTCATCCGGGAGAAGCCGCTGCACACCCTCAGCGGTGAGGAGCGGCGGGCCCAGGAGGAGGCCGCCCGGACGGCGTCCCTGTCCCACTGAGAAACCCCCACCCGGACGGGGTCCCGTGGCGCCGGCACCGCGCCGCGGGGCCCCTTCTGCGTACGCGGGAGGGGCCAGCATGGCGCGTCGCCCGGCGCCACCCACCGGCCTCGCCCGGCGCGGTCCGGCGCCGCCCACCGGCCTCGCCCAGCGCGGTCGCCCGGCCGACGGACGTCTGACCTGGCCGGCCACTCACCCGGAGGCGATCAGCGGGTGTCGACGGGGCGGTCGGATGTCACACGGTGGGACACGGCGGCGCTCAAGGTGACGACGGTACCGGCGGTGGAGGTGTCGATGGTCACGTTCTCGCACAGGTGGTGCACCAGCCAGAGCCCGCGGCCGCCCAGCGTCTGCGGTGACGGCAGGCGGGGTGAGAGGTCACCCGGAATCCCGGCGCCGTGGTCCCGGACCGTGACGACGACCGCACCCGGGCTGGTTTCGACCGTGACGTCGGCGCTGCCCCCGCCGTGCTGGATGGCGTTGATCATCACCTCGTTCACGGCGATGGTGAACTGTTCCGCCCGCTCCGGCGCCAGCCCCACGCCCAGTGCCGCGTCCGTCACGCGGTGTCGTACGGCGGCGACACCGGGCGCCGTGACGCCGTGCAGCGTCGCCCCGTCCGCACCGGGACGGGGTGTTCCGGGTGATGTCACATCCACAACGTCCTCATCGCCGGAGATTAACCGCCGCCGGCGTCACGCGCCGGAGACGGCGCGCTGCCGGTGCCTCACTATAAAGTCAGCACGTTCGCCCAGCATCGGCAGCGAGAGGAGGAGCGCGGCGTGGCGCTGTCGTTCTCCCAACACCGTGACACCGGTGTCGTCACGGTGATGGCGCGCGGTGAGGTCGACCTGTCCACCGCGGACGACCTGCAGCGGGAGGTCGAGGCCGCCGTCCGGGGCGACTCCACGGCGGTCACCGTCGATCTCGGTGAGGTGACCTTCCTGGATTCGGCCGGGATCAACGTGCTGCTCCGGGGGCGACGGCTCGCCGACGAACACGGCAAGCCCTACCACGTCACCAACGCCCAGGGGATCGTCCGCCAACTCCTGCGCATGACCGGGGTGTGGGACCATCTCTGCGCACCCGAGGGCGGGTAACGCATTGCGGCAGGAAGGGGCGGCTTCGCGCCGGGACGGAACGCCTCCGGCAGGGACGGACGGGCGGTCGAGGATGCGATGGTGATGAACGGTGACATCTCACACGCCGGCAGCGAGGAGAAGCTTCGCCGGCTCCAGAGCGTGACCGACGCCGCCCTCTCCCAGCTCGGCCTCGAGGACCTGCTCGACGAGCTGCTGGAGCGGACCCGCGACCTCCTCCGAGCCGACACCGCCGCGATCCTGCTTGTCGACCCCACCGGCACCGAGCTGGTCGCCACCGCCGCGAGCGGCCTCGAGCAGGAGGTCCGGCAGGGCGTACGGCTCCCGGTCGGCCGCGGCTTCGCCGGCACGGTGGCGGCCCGGGGCGAACCGGTCATGATCGAACGGGTCGACGACACGACCGTGCTCAACCCCATCCTGGTCACCCGAGGTGTGGTCTCCGTGCTCGGCGTGCCCATGCTGAACGGCGCGCAGGTCATCGGCGTCCTGCACGTCGGCACGCTGACCCCGCGGCGCTTCACACCCGACGACGTCGAGCTGCTCCGGCTGGTCGCCGACCGGGCCAGCCTCGCGACGCAGGCCCGGATGTCGCGCCTCGACCGCGCCGCCGCCGTGGCTCTCCAGCGGAGCCTGCTGCCGGCACGTCCGCAGGCGGTGCCCGGGCTCGACGTGGCCGCCCGTTACGTGCCCGGCACCGAGGTCGGCGTGGGCGGCGACTGGTACGACCTCTTCCCCCTGCCGTCCGGGCACATCGGAATCACCATCGGCGACGTGGCCGGCAACGGCCTGCGGGCGGCCGTGGTGATGGGCCGAATCCGCAGCGCCCTGCGCGCGTACGCGCTGGAGACGGACGACCCCGCCGAGGTCCTCACCCGCCTCGACCGCAAGGTGCAGCTCTTCGAGCCGGGCGCCATGGCCACCGTGATCTACGCCGTCCTCGACCCGAGCCTGCGGACGATGGTCATGTCGAGCGCCGGTCACCTGCCGCCGCTCGTCGCCGAGCCGGGCGAGCCGACCCGCATCATCGAGGTCGTCCCCGACCTCCCCCTCGGCGCCTACCGGGACACGCCCCGCCGCACCACGCGCGCCGAACTGGCGCCCGGCGGCTGCCTGTTCCTCTACACCGACGGCCTCATCGAACGCCGCACCCGGGCACTGGACGAAGGCGTCGACCTGCTGCGCCGCTCGCTCACCTGCCAGCCGGCCGACGCCATGTGCAGCAGGGCGATGGCGGCCCTGCTCACCGAGGCCGCCGCCGCGGACGACGTCGCCGTCCTGGCCGTCCGGCGTGTCGACGCGTCCGGCTGACGGGGGCGGGTCGCGCCCGCCCCGCACCGCGGACGTCCCGCGCCGCGGTTTGCGGCCCCCGGCGCGCGGGTAGTCGCCGCTGTCCGTCGGAGAGAAAGGCCGCGAAGGTGGAGAACAGCGAGTTCATCGACTCGGTGGCGAAGCGACTGCGGACCTCGCCCGAGCAGGCGACGGCCATCACGCGCGCCACGCTCACCACGCTGGCCGAGCGGATCGAGAGCGGGGAGGCGAAGGATCTCGCCGCCCAGCTCCCCGAGGAACTGCGCGCGTACGCCCACGGGCCCGCCGGGGAGACCGGCCGGTTCAGCTTCACCTCGTTCATCAACCAGGTGCGTGGCCGGGCCGAGGTGGACGACTCGACGGCCCGGGACGGGGTGCGCGCGGTCTTCGACACGCTGCGCGAGGCCATCCCGCCGGGCGCGTACGACGACGTGATCACCCAGCTTCCCGCCGACTTCTGGCAGCTCACCGACTCGGCTGGCCGGTACGACGGTCGCCGCGGCGGCTGAGCCGACCGGCGGGAAGCGACAGCCCGGTTCAGATCGCCGTGGCCTGGGCGACCTTCCACTCGTCACCGACCGGCACCAGGGTCAGCACCACCCGGTTCTGGTCGACCTTCTCCCCCGCCGTGCTGACGTTACGCCGGTACTGGTTGAGGTAGACGAGGAGTTCCACCCGGTCTGCCTCGGCGCTCACCACCCCGGTGGCCGACACCTCAGCCAGCACCACCGCCTGCTGTTTGCCGGCCGTCTCCTTGAGGGTCGCGGTGGTCCTGGCGTACTCGTCGGCGAAGGCGCCGGTGGCGAAGGTCCGCCCGTTCGCGACGCTCTCGTCGAACGTGCGGTAGTCGTACGAGAAGATGGCCTTCGCCGCCGCCGGCGCGGTGGCCAGTGCCTGCCGTACCGCCTCGTCGCGTCGGGCGACGGTCCGGTCGCCGTACCAGCCCAGGGCCGCGACGGCCGCCGCGAGCACGGTCGCGACGGCGAGCGCCGCCACGAGGGGGACCCGGCGGCGGTGCGGGGCACCGGCTCGCCGCGAGAGGCGCGGGACACGCATGACGGACCTCCTCCGCGTCAACCGACGAACTGCAGTTTTGCCACGAGCCAGTCACCGGAGTCACGGTCGCGGACCATGTCGAGTTGGATCCGGTAGTGCGACGGCCGGCCCTGTGGCGCCTTGACGTTCTTCACTGTGGCGTCGACGGCGACCAGCACCACCGCCCGCCGCCGGTCACCCGACACCAGCCCGGCGCGCAGCACGGTGCCCTGCGACTCCACCTTGTTCTCCACCACGGCGGTGCGCACCTGCGCCTGGCCGCGGGTGAACTCCTCCTTGAACTCACCGGTCGCGCCGGCGGTGATCCGCTGGAGGTCACGGTCGACGCTCGCCGCGCTCACCGAGACGAAGTTGACGCTCGCCTGTTTGGCGGCGGCGAGAGCGCCCTGCCGGGACTGCTCGGTCGCCCGTGCCGAGTACCAGCGATGCCCGTACACCCCGGCAGCGGCGAGGGTCGCGGCGAGCAGCACCAGCAGCAGGCCGGCGAGGGCGCGACGGCGACCGGAGCCGGCGCCCCGACGGCCGTCACCGGCGGTCCGCCCGGCCGGGGCAGGGTCGGTCGCGGCCTCGCCGTCGACGGCCGACACGTCCCGATCGGCCGCGGGTCCGCGGTCACCGTCGCCGACGGTCGGGTCCGGCAGGTCCTCGATCTCGGCCGGGTCCCCGACAACCGTCAGGTCACCGGCCTCCAGGGGGTCCTCCACCGGTTCCTGGTCGAGTCGCTCCAGCACATCCTCGATGCGTCCGGCCGGGACCGGAGGGGTCCGGGTGACGATCCGGCGCCGCACGGGCCGGCCGGGCGTGCCGGCCTTCGCCCCCTTGATCACTCTGAACGTCCGCTCCCTGCGGGTCGGCACGCCGTCACCTCCTTCGTCGTCGCCGGTCACGGTGTCACCCCGGCGAGCAGCAACTGCTTCCACGACTGGTCTCCGGCCGTGCGGTACTGCCCGCCGGTGCCGCCGAACTGCAGCGGTCGCCCGTCCGAGCCGAGCACCAGGCCGCTCGCGGGGTCGTACCCGACGACGGCGGCCGGCGACGGTCCAGCGGCACCGGATGCCGGAGAAGTTTTCGGGCCGCCCGGGCGGGGGGCGTTGCCGGCGCCGCGCACGCTTCCGCCGGCCGCTCGGTCCCGGTCGGTGCACCGCTTCTCGCCGTCGGAGTACACACAGGAGGGCGGGTCGTTGACGTTGAGCACCAGGCCGAGGTGGGCCGTGCCGTCGCCCGGGGTGACCGTGAAGCCGCCGGCCACGGCGATCGGATAGACCACGAGCAGCTGCTCGATGCCGGGCAGACGCCGGGCGGCGATCCCGCCCGTGGTCACGAGGTTGCCGAGCAGGGTGCCGACCGTCGGCTCCAGCCCGCGCAGCAACGCCCGCAGCTCCGCGCCGGCCGGCGGGCCCTCGGCGAGCAGCCGGCGCAGGTCCGGGTCGGCGGAGCGGACCGTGGCCGCGAGCGCTGCGAGGCCCGCCGACCAGCGGCGCAGGGCTTCGGTCGACTCGGCCTGGGTGGTCAGCACGGTACGCCCGTCGCGGATCAGAGCCAGTGTCTCGGGCAGCCGCGCGGCGGCGTCGGCGAGCAACGCGTCGCCGGCGTCGAGGATGCGGGCCAGGGCCTGCTCGTTGCCCTCGAACGCCGCGCCCAGTTCGCTGACGACCACGGTCAGGTCCTCTGGGTCCACTGAGCGCACCAGCGCGTCCAGGTTCGTCAGCAGCGTCTCCGGGGCGAGTGGAACGCCGGTGCGATCGGCCGGGATCACCGCACCGTCGGTGAGGTAGGGACCGCCGTCCCGGTCCGGGCGCAGGTCGACGTACTGCTCGCCGACGGCCGAGCGCTGCGTGACGACCGCCCGCAGCGCCACGGGGACCCGTACGCCGCGCTGGATGCGGAGGTCGGCCCGCACACCCCCGTCGCGCAGTTCCACGGCGGTGACGCGACCCACCGGCACGCCGCGGTAGGTGACCGGAGCATGGGGGAAGATGCCGCCGGCCCGGGCGAGGTCGAGGTGGACGAGGTACCCGGCGCCGAGCAGCCGGTCACCGAGCCCGACGTAGCGGACGCCCACGTACCCGATACCGAGCAGGCTCACCAGCACGAACACGAGGACCTGGAGCTTCGTGGTACGTCCGATCACGGCAGCAACCCTCCACCCAGCACGTCATCCAGATCACCGATCAGCCCGGTCACCGCGCCGGTCACCGGCAGCAGGCACTCGGCGGTCAGCACCGTCCCGGGGAGCAGTTCCGTCCCAGCCGGGAACGCGGTGCCGGGCGGCACCAGACCCTTGGGCAGGATCAACCCGCCGAGCGGCACCTCCGAGCCGGGTTTCAGCAGCTTGCAGCCCTTCGGCAGCAGGCAGTCGGTGGGCGGCGTCCAGGTGGACGGGAAGTGCTTCAGGTCGGGCAGACACCCGGTCAACGGCGGCACCTCGGGCGCGGGCTTCTCGTCGTCATCGGGGCCGTCGGGTCGTGGACGCGGGGCGGTCGGGCTCCCTCCGGACGGCGGCCGGCGGGAGCCGGGCGCGGACGGCCGCGCCGTCGCACGTTCCGGTGGCGGCCCCGCCACGACCAGGTTGGCCAGGATGGTGGCGGCGTCGAGGTCGGCGGTGATCGAGAGGTTCACGAAGTCGCCGACGATCGCGCCGGTGACGTTCGGCGGGAACGGGTACGACAGCATGAAGTCCAGCGACTTCGGCAGATCGTCCCCGGCACGCGCGAGCTGCTCCAGGATCGGTTGCAGCGCCCTCACGCCGGCCAGCGTGTCGTCCCGGCTGCGATTGACGACCCGGGTGCCGACGCGGCCCAGCTCACCGAGGGCGGTCAGCGCGGCGGTGAGCTGGGCGCGTTGGTCGGCCAGCACGGTCAGCCCCGGTGCGAGCGAGTCGAGCGCCTCGCCGACCACCTGCCGCTGCCGGGACAGGCGGTCGGTCAGCCGGTCGAGCGCCTCGATGGCACGCACCAGGTCGGCCTTCTGCCGTTCCAGGCCACCCACGAACGTGTCGAGCTGCCGCAGCGCGTCGCGGACGGCGGGTTCCCGCCCGTCCAGCGCCCCGGCCAACTCCTCGTTGATCGTCCGTAGCTGGGCCAGCCCACCGCCGTTGAGCAGCAGACCGAGGGCGGCGAGCACCTCCTCGACCTCGGCGCCGCGCTGTGTGCGCGACAGCGGGATGACGTCGCCGTCGGCGAGCCGACCGGACGCCCCGGTGGGCGGCGCGTCCACCGTCACGTACTTCTCGCCGAGCAGGCTGCTCTGGCGCACCGCCGCGGTGGCGTTGGCGGGCAGCCGCACCGCGCGGTCGATCCGCAGCCGGACCCGGGCGGTCCAGCCGGCCAGCCAGATCTTCTCCACGCTGCCCACGGTCACGTCGTCGACCTTGACGGCGGCCTGCGGCACCAGGTCGAGCACGTCGCTGAACTCGGCGGTGACGGTGTAGCCGGCGCCGGCCGGGGCGCCGCCGGGCAGCGGCAGGTCGGCCAGCTCCGGCAGGCCGCACCCGGCGGGCAGCAGCAGCGCCGCGAGTGCGCCGGTCAGCGCCCGCCGCACCCGGGCACCGACCGCACGCCGCCCTCCGTTCGCCGCCGCGCGGTTCACGCTGTCCCTCCCGGCGCGGGGGCGAGCCAGCCGTCGGTTCCCGGCGACGCGCCGTGCGAGCTTGCTCGTCGCGCTCACGACGCACCTCGCAGGATGCCGCCGAGGGTGAGATCACGGGTGATGCCGGGGCCGCCCGGCACCAGGTCGGGGCCGGCACCACCGGAGGAGGAGCTGACCGGAGGATTCGCCGGTGGTGTCGAGCCGGTCGACCTGGTGCCGGGCGGCAGCTTGAGGAGCCCGCGGAGCTGGTCGGTCATGGGAAGTCCGCGGGCGTGCAGGGTCTGGGCCAGCGCCCTGCAGGTCTCGGGCACCTCGGTGCCCGGGAGCTGGTCGACGATCAGGGAGCAGACGAAGCCGGCCGGGTCGTACGGGCCCATGACGTTGTCCCGGGTGTCCAACGTCCCCGAACGGGGGTTGTACGCCAGCGCGAGGTTGTTGAGGGCCAGCGGCGTCACGTCGAGGATGTCGATGACCGCCTTCTGCTGCCGTACGAGCACGCCGGTGACGTCGGCCAGCGCGGCGACGTTGCCGGTCAGCTCGTCGCGGTTGCTCCGGACGAACGCGGTGACGTCGGCCAGCGCGGCGGCGAGGTTGCGCAGGGCCGCGGCCAGTTCGTCCCGTTCCCCGGCGAGCTGCTCGGCCACGTCGGCGAGCTGCTGCTGGAAGCCCCGCACCTGCTGATCGCTGCGCGCGAGCGCAGTGGTGAACCGCTGCAGGTTGGCCACCGACCCGAACAGGTCCTGTCGTCCGTCGGAGAGCGTGTCGAGCGCTCGGGACAGCCCGTCCAGGGTCTCGTGAAGGTCGTCGCCGTTCCCGTCCAGGTTGGCCCGTCCGGCGGCGAGCAGGTCGGAGAGCGCGCCGTCCGCGTTCGCGCCCTGCGGGCCGAGCGCCCGGTTGAAGTCGTCGAGCGCCTGGTAGATCTCGTCGATCTCCATGGGGGCGGCGGTGCGGGTGACCGGGATCTCGGCGCCGTCGGGAAGCGCGGCGCCACCGGTGAACGCGGGCGTGAGCTGGACGTACCGGTCGCTCACGACGCTGGGCGGGACGATCACGGCCTGGGCGTCGGCGGGAACGGCCACCGCCGGGTCGTAGCGCATGGTCACCCGGACCACCCGCCCCTGCGGGGTGACGGCCTCCACCTCGCCGACCCGGACGCCGAGCACCCGCACGTCGGAGCCGGGGTAGACGCCCACGGCCCGGGTGAAGTAGGCGACCACCCGCCGCTGCGGTTCCTGCCGCTGCCACAGCACCGCGCCCACGGCGAGCGCGGTCACCAGCACGGTGGCGGCGGCCACCGGCCGGCGCCAGCCTCGGATCGGGTGCGGCATCAGCGTCCTCCCGTCGGCGCGTAGGGCTGCAACAGACCGCTGACGTACGAGTCGAACCAGCGGCCGTTGCCGACCACGTTGGCGAAGGCGGTGACGAACGGGGCCATCCGCTGGACGGTCCGCTCCAGCTCGTCGCGGTTGCGCTGCAGGACGGCCACCACGTCGCGCAGCTTGCGCAGCGCCGGTTCGAGCTGAGCGCGGTTGTCGGCCACCAGTCCGGACAGCTCCCGGGCCAGCTCGTCGGTGCCGACGAGCAGTCGGTGGATGGCGTCCCGGCGCCGGCTGACCTCGGCCAGCAGCGCCTCGCCGTCGGCGACCAGCTTGCGGAACTCCTCGTCGCGGGTGGCGAGCACGTCGGTGACCTGACGGGCGCGGCCGAGCAGGGACCGCAGCTCCGCGTCCCGCTCGGCGACCGTCCGCGACAGCCGGGAGAGCCCGGTCAGGGACGAGCGGACGCCGGCGGGGGTGTCGGCGAACGTGTCGGTGAGCGTGCGGAACGCGGTGGCCAGTTGGTCGGTGTCGACCCGGTCGAGGGTGTCGGCCAGCCCCGTGACCGCCTGCACCACGTCGAACGGAGCGGCCGTACGATCGAGCGGGATCTGCCCGCCCTCGGGCAGCCGGCCGGGTCCGGCCGGTGCCAGGGCCAGGTACTTCTGACCGAGCACGGTCTTGATGCGGATGGTGGCGGCGGTGTCCCGGCCGATCCGTACGCCGTCGTCGTCGACCCGGAACCGGACCCGCACGTACGGCTGCGACCCGCGAGCGAGTTCCACCGCCGTCACCGTGCCGACCCGTACGCCGGCCACCCGCACCTCGTTGCCGGTGGCGAGCCCGCTCGCGTCACGGAAGGCGGCCTGGTACGTCCGGCCGGTGAGCGCGGCCAGCCGGTCGAGCTGAAAGGCTCCCAGCAGGGCTGCCAGGACCACGGTCAGCCCGACCGCGCCGACGACGACGGGATTGCGTTCGCGGAAAGATCTCACCGGCTTCCTCCGGAGCTGCAGCGGGCGGCCGGGGCGCTGAAGGTCGCCGGGTTGAGTGGGGCGTGGCCGGCGACCGCCACCCGCCCGTCGAAGTCGCACAGGTAGAAGTTGAACCAGGAGCCGTACGAGGCGACCCGGGTGAGCGACTCGTACCGCTCCGGCAACCGGCCGAGGGTGCCGTCGATGACGGCGGCGTTGCGGTCGAGGGTGTCGGCGAGTTCGCCCAGTGCCCGTACGTCGGCGGCGAGCGGGGGTCGAGCGTCCTGGAGCAGCCCGGCCGTCACGTCGGTGAGTTCGCCGAGGTTGGTCAGCGCGTCGCCGATGGCGGTGCGGTCCGCGGCGAGACCCGAGACGAACTGCTGCACCTGACTGATCGTCCGGTCGAGCTCGGCGTCCCGGCCGGCGAGGGTGGTGAGCACCTGGTTGAGGTTGGTGATCACGCGGCCGATGACGGCGTCCCGGTCGGCGAGGGTGTTGGTCAGCGAGGCGGTGCGTTGCAGCAGGCTCGACACGGTCCCGCCCTCGCCCTGGAACACCTGGATGATCTCGTAGGCGAGCTTGTTGACGTCGTCCGGGTCCAGCGCGGTGAACAGCGGCCGGAACCCGTTGAACAGTGTGGTGAGGTCGAGCGCCGGAGTGGTCTGGGCGAGCGGGATCAGGCCCTCGGCGGGCAGCGGCCGGCCGTCCCCCGGCCCCTCGGTCAGCGCGAGGTAGCGCTGGCCCACCAGGTTCCGGTAGCGGATCTTGGCACGGACGCTGGTGGCCACCGGCAGGTCGGCGCTGACCGTGAAGGCCACCTCGGCGACGCTGTCGTCGACCACGCGGATGTCGGTGACCTTGCCTACCCGCACCCCCGCGACCCGGACGTCGTCGCCGGGAAGCAGGCCGGTGACGTCGGTGAACCGGGCCCGATAGGTGACGCCGCCGGCGGGGAACGCGCCGAGGGTCTGTGCCAGCAGCCCGGTCAGCAGCACCGTGACGGTGGCGAAGATCAGCAGCTTCACCAGCGGGGCGACGGTCTTCCCGGTCATCGGGCGTTCACCACCCCTCCGCGCAGCAGCGGCCCCCACAGCAGGACCGCGACGTCCGGCACCTCCTCCGGCAGAAGGCCGGTGAGCGCGCCGACGAGCGGCTTGACCAGGGCCTGCTCCTCGTCGGTGCCGGCCCGGCCCATCTCGACGGGCAGGCTGCCGTCGGCGGGCAGGTCGGGCCGCGCGGCAGCGGATTGCTTCGCGGGCTCCCGGGTCGGCACACCGACGTGCAGCAGCGGGTGCGGCCGGTCGCCCGAGTAGTCGTAACCGTCGGTGACCGGCACTTCCGGCGCGGGTACCGGCGGGTGCGGCAGACCGTGGCACTGGGGCCCGTTCCGCGCGCCGTACACGGGCTCGTCCCGGCCCGGCTCGTACGGCCCGCCGTCGCGTGTCACCTCGAGCGTGATGTGCATCCGCCCGCCCGCGAAGACCTCCTCCACCCGTGGCTGCAGCGCGACGAGTCCGTCGACCAGGCACGGGTACTCGGGGGCGTACGTGGCGAGCAGCTCCAGCACCGGCCGGCTGACCGCGCCGAGCCGGATGAGCTGGTCGCCGTGCCGGTCGAGGAAGCCCTCGGCGACCTCGGCCGTTCCGGTCGTGTCGGCGAGGAACGCGGCGAGCTGGGTGCGCTGGTCGGTGACGGTCGTGGCGGTGACGGTGACGTCGCGCAGCAGGGCGAGCAGGTCCGGCAGCGCGGCGTCGTAGCTGTCCAGCACAGTGGCGAGCTTCCGTACGTCCTCGGTGATCGTGGGCATCGCCGGGTTGAGTTCCCGCAGGTAGGCGCCCAGCCGCTCGACGGTCGCGCCGAGCTGCTCGCCGCGTCCCTCGAGCGCGGTGGCGAGCGCGGCGAGCGTGGCGGCGAGCTGGTCGGGGCGGATCGACTGCAGCAGCGGCAGCGCCTCGTCCAGCACCCGCTCCAGCTCCACCGCGGTGCGGCTGCGGTCCTGGCCGATGACCGAGCCGTCGCGGATCGGTCCGGCGTCCGTGCCGGCCGGCGGGACCAGCTCCACGTAGCGCTCGCCGAAGAGAGTCTTGGGCAGCAGGCGGGCGGTCACGTCGGCCGGGATCCGGCCGGTGCGGGCCGGGTCGAGCGCGAGCCGTAGCACGGCGCCCTGGCCGGTGCCGCGCACCGAACGCACCTCGCCGACGAGCACGCCGCGTACCTTCACGTCGGCGCCCTCCGTGAGCTGGAGGCCAGCGCGGTCGGCGTGCAGGGTGACCCAGGCGACGGGGGTGAATGCCTTGCGGTACTGCAGCACCGAGGCGGTCAGCGCCGCGGTCAGCACGGCGATGAACACGATGCCGAGGACACGATGTCTCATGCTCACCCCGCGATCCGGACGGTGGTGGTGGCGCCCCAGATGGCCAGGGACAGGAAGAAGTCGACGACGTTGACCGCCACGATGGCCAGCCGGACCGCCCGCCCGACGGCGACGCCGACGCCGGCCGGGCCGCCACTCGCGGTGTAGCCGTACCAGCAGTGCACGAGCACGACGATCACGCTGAACACCAGCACCTTGCCGAACGACCAGAGGACGTCACCGGGCGGCAGGAAGAGGTGGAAGTAGTAGTCGTACGTGCCGGCGGACTGTCCGAAGTAGAAGACGGCGATGGTGCGGGTGGCCAGGTAGCTGGCGAGCAGGCCCACCACGTACAGCGGGATGACGGCGATGAAGCCGGCGATCATCCGGGTGGTGACGAGGAACGGCAGCGACGGCACGCCCATCACCTCGAGGGCGTCCACCTCCTCGGAGATCCGCATGGCGCCGAGCTGTGCGGTGAACCCGCAGCCGACGGTGGCCGACAGGGCCAGCGCCGCCACCAGCGGCGAGATCTCCCGGGTGTTGAAGTACGCGGAGACGAATCCGGTGAACGCGCTGCTGCCGAGCTGGTGGAGCGCCTGGTAGCCCTGCAATCCCACCTCGGTGCCGGTGAAGAAGGTGAGGAAGCAGATCACCCCGACGGTGCCGCCGAGCACCGCGAGGGCGCCCCTGCCGAAGCTGATCTCCGCGAGCAGCCGTACCACCTCGCGCTTGTAGCGGCGCAGCGTGCGCGGGCTCCAGGCGAACGCCCGCAGGTAGAAGGCGAGCTGCCCGCCCAGCCCGTCGAGGAGTCGCAGCAGCGCCACGTCAGCTTCCCTTCTGCGGTACGACCTGGAAGTACACGGCCGTGACGAGGAAGTTCAGCGCGAACAGCAGCATGAACGTGATGACCACGCTCTGGTTCACCGCGTCGCCGACGCCCTTCGGCCCACCCTTCGCGGTCATCCCCTTGTACGAGGCGACCAGCGCCGCCGCGGCACCGAACAGCAGCGCCTTCACCTCGCCGACCACCAGGTCCGGCAGCTGGCCGAGCGCCTGGAAGCTCGCCAGGTACGCGCCCGGTGTGCCGCCCTGCAACAGCACGTTGAAGGCGTACCCGCCGCTGACGCCGACGACGCTCACCAGCCCGTTGAGCAGTACGGCAACCAGCATCGAGGCGAGCACCCGGGGCACCACCAGCCGGTGGATCGGGTCGATGCCGAGGACCTGCATGGCGTCCAGCTCCTCGCGGATCTTCCGAGCGCCCAGGTCGGCGCAGATCGCCGAGCCGCCCGCCCCGGCGATGACCAGCGCGGTGACGATCGGCCCGGCCTCCCGGACGACGGCGAGGACCGAGGCGGCGCCGGTGAACGACTGCGCGCCGAGCTGCCGCACCAGGGAGCCGAGTTGCAGCGCGATGACCGCCCCGAACGGGATCGACACCAGCGCGGCGGGCAGGATGGACACCGAGCTGATGAACCAGGCCTGCTGCACGAACTCCCGTACCTGCACGGGCCTGCGGCCGAGCCCACGCAGGGTGTCCAGGCAGAACGCGAAGAACTCGCCGGACCGGCGGACGACGTCGACCGCGGTGCTCACCGGGCCCCACCTCCCGTACCGGCCGGCCCACCCGCGGGCTCGGGCTCGCGTGCGCGGGGCGACGCCCCCGCCCCGTCCGCGAACGAGCCGGGTGGCGGCGTGACCCCGTGCTCACGGCACCACTGCCCCGGCGGTCGTTCGGCCCGGCGCGGCCGCCCGTCGGACGGCGGTAGCTGGAGCGGGATCGGCGGCAGCGGGGGCAGCTCGGCCCCGGACTGCGCCTCCGCCGCCAGCTCCTCGGCGTCCTTCTCCTCGGCCATGCCGATCGGACCGATCCGCTGTGCGTTGAGGAACTGCCGCACGACCGGTTCGGTGCTGGAGAGCAGCATCTCCCGGGGCCCGAACATGGCCAGGTGACCGTGGTAGATCAGACCGATGTTGTCGGGCACGGTGCGGGCCGTGTTGATGTCGTGGGTGACGATCAGGAACGTCGCCTCGGTCCGTTGGTTGAGATCGATGATCAGCTGGTTGAGGTACGCCGTACGCACCGGGTCCAGCCCGGAGTCGGGCTCGTCGAAGAGGATGATCTGCGGGTCGAGGACGAGCGCCCGGGCCAGGCCGGCCCGCTTCCGCATGCCGCCCGAGATCTCCCCGGGCAGCTTCCGCTCGGCGCCGATCAGACCGACCATGTCCAGCTTCTCGGTGACCACGGCGCGGATCTCCGCCTCCGTCTTGCGGGTGTGCTCGCGCAGCGGGAAGGCGACGTTGTCGTAGATGGTCATCGAGCCGAACAGCGCGCCGTCCTGGAACAGCACGCCGAACAGCTTGCGGACCTCGTAGAGGGCGCGCTCGGAGAGCCGGGGCAGGTCGAGCCCCTCGATGAGGATCGAGCCACGGTCGGGGCGCAGCAGCCCGACCAGGGTCTTGAGGAACACCGACTTGCCGGTGCCGGAGGGGCCGAGCAGCACCGAGATCTCACCGGCCGGCAGGGTGAGGCTGACGTCGGACCAGACGGGCTGGCCATTGAAGGACTTGGTGAGCCCCCGCACGGCCACCTCGACGCCCATGGTCGCCTCCTCCCGTCGCTACTGGTGACATCGCGGCGGACCGTCCGGACGCAACACACTTCTTTCCGACACCGCGACGTCACCGACCGTGCGCTAGGCAAATCGGCAGGCGGCTCGATAGCGTGCCCGTTAACCGGCCGGTAACGAAGGTGCCCCCCGACGCGATGACGACCACCATCGAGCCCCAACTCGTCCACCGGGCCGCCCAGGGTGACCGGGCGGCCACCGCGACGCTGCTCGCCGACATCCGTTCCGGCCTGGTGCGCTACTGCCGCGCACGGCTGGGCCGCGTCGGCGGGGCGTACACCACGGCCGACGACGTGGCCCAGGAGATCTGCCTCGCCGTCCTGCGGGCACTGCCCCGCTACCGGGAGCAGGGCGTGCCGTTCTCCGCGTTCGTCTACGCCATCGCCGGGCACAAGGTGGCCGACGCGCAGCGGGCGGCGGTCCGCGCGGCCTCGGTCACCACCACGGAGCCGCCGCCGGAGACCGCGGACTCGGAACCGGGGCCGGAGCAGCGGGCCGTGGCCACCGACCTGGCCCGCCGGCTCTCGGACCTACTGGACCAGCTGCCCGAGACACAGCGGGAGATCGTGGTCCTCCGGGTGGCGGTCGGTCTTCCGGCCGAGGAGGTCGGCGCGATCGTCGGCATGTCCGCCGCCGCGGTCCGGGTGGCCCAGTCCCGCGCGCTCGCCCGCCTCCGTACGCTGGCGGGCGACACACTCGGCGAGGTGGCGGCATGACGGAGCGGCAGCACCGCGAGGGCGGTGAGGAGCTGGACCTGGCGACGATCGCCCGGGACGACGCGCTCCTCGACGCCCTCGGCCGCGGCGAGCCCCCGCCGGCCGGCGACCAGGTCGCCGCGATGCTGGCCGCCTGGCGCACGGACGTCGACAGCGACGCCGAGAAGCGGCTGATCCGCGCGGGGGCGGAGGCGGCCGCCCCGCTGCCCGCCATCGGTGCGGCGCCGGTCGGTCGGGGAGCGCTGCGCGTCGCCGCCGCCGTCATCGCACTGCTCGCGGTCGCCACCGGGCTCGGCCTGGGCAGCCGGAACGCCGGACCCTCCAGCCCACTGTGGTCGTTGACCCGCGTGCTCTACCCCGAGCAGGCGCAGGTGCGCGGCGTGGAGAACACGCTGGCCCAGGCCCGCACGGCCGTTGCGGAGGGCCGCCTCGACGAGGCGCGCGCGCTGCTCGTCCAGGCCCGTCGGGACCTCGCCGGCGTGGACGATCCGGCCGTCGCCGCCCGGCTGCGCGCCGAACTCGACGCGCTGGAGCGCGACCTGGTCGCGGCCGTACCCGCTCTCCCGCGCACTCCGGCCAGTGACCCCGCTCCGGGCTCCTCGGCGCCGACCGCCCCCGCACCCGACCCCACCGGAACCGCCCCGGCACCACCTGCCCCGTCCGGGCCACCGCCGGCACCGTCGTCGTCCACGCCCGGATCACCGCACATCCTGCCTCTCCCGTCGCTTCCCCTGCATCCGAGCGGCCTGCCGTCCCTGCCGCTGCCGTCCCTTCCCACGCTGCCGTTGCCCACCGGCCTCTCCGTCGGCTGACCCCCGCGCGCGGGTGGCGCCACCACCTACGCCGGCCGGGTCACGCCGCACCCACCCGTGCAGTGCCGCTCGGCGGCCGGAAGACTCGTGCCCATGTCCTCGACGATGCTGGTGCTCGGGCCGAAGCTCTGGGTGGCGCTCGCCGCGCTGACCGCCACCGCGGCGGCCGTGGCGAGGATCGGCCGGCTCGGGCACGGACGCCAGATCGTGGTCGCCGCCGTCCGCGCGGCCGCCCAACTGACCGCCGTGTCGCTGCTCATCGCCGCGATCGTGGCCTCCCTCCCGGCGACGGCCGGTTTCGTCGTGCTCATGTGCGCGGTCGCGTCCGGCACCGCGGCCCGCCGGATCACGAGCGGTACGAGAGGCTGGTGGGCGGCGGTCCCGATCGTCGCGGGGAGTCTCGCCGTGGTGGCGGCGCTGCTGGCCGCCGGCCTCGTCCCCCTGCGCGGGATAGCGATCATCCCGGTGGCGGGCATCCTGATCGGCGGGGCGATGACCGCCACCTCGCTGGCCGGGCGCCGGGCGCTCGACGAGGTGACCGGCCGGCGGGGCGAGGTGGAGGCGGCCCTCGCGCTCGGACTGTCGCCCCGGGACGCGGTGCTGCTGGTGTGCCGCGACGCGGCCGCTCAGGCGCTGATCCCGGCGCTGGACCAGACCCGTACGGTCGGGCTCGTGACCCTGCCGGGAGCGTTCGTCGGGGTCCTGCTGGGCGGTGCGAGCCCCGTCGAGGCCGGGGTGACCCAGCTGTTCGTCCTCGTCGGGCTGCTCGCCGTGGAGGCCGTCGCCGTCGTGATCACCGTCGAGCTGGTGGCCCGGGGCCGGCTGCGTCCGGCCGAGCCGATCCCGGCCCTGGCCGGGTGATACCGCCGAAGCCGGTTGGCATTCTCGCGGCGGCCACCTATGGTGGTCGGATGCCACCGGTCCGTGAGGATGCCGCAACCGTCACGCTGCTGACGGTGATGCCGGCTGCCCACCGGCCGGTCCGGGCCGCGCTGCCGGGGGGCCGCTGCGCCGGTGCGCGCATCGTGCCCACCCCGGTCACCCAGGGGCTGCCGAGCCCCGTTCCGGGTCGTGGCCCACCGGCGAATCCGTCACATCACGCAACGGACGCCAGGGGCGAAGCTTCACAGCTTCGGCCCTTTTTCGTTATCCGGACAAGGAGAACCATCATGAGCACCGGCACCCACCGACGGGCCGACCAGGACCGGCTCGACAACCTGCACGCGTCCCTCAGCCAGGAGTTCGAGGTCCAGACGGCGAGACTGACCGAACTCACCGCGGACACCGGCGACCCCAACCAGGCCCACACCCAGTCGGCCCTCATCGCCGCGACCCGGCAGAGCCTGGAGCAGATCTCCGGCGCGCTGCGGCGGATCGCCGAGGGCACCTACGGCGTCTGCGAGCGCTGCCAGGGTGACATCCCGACCGAGCGGCTGGAGATCCTGCCGCACGCCCGGTTCTGCGTGCCGTGCCAGCAGAAGCAGAAGGGTTGAGCCGGAACGACGGGTGGAGCCGGCGTGGCCGGGGTCCACGGGGACCCCGGCCACTCGTGGGAGCCGGTCAGAGGACCGGGCTGCCGTAGACGTAGTGCGGGCCGAACGCGAACAGACCGTCGTTGTTCTCGTCCCAGTTCAGGAACCCGTCCACGGTGACGGTTCCGCTGGTCGGGCGGGTCGCGGAGAACGAGCAGCCGCGTACGCCCGAGGCCGCCGCGTTGATGTCACCGCCGACCCAGCACTCCCATTCCTTCTTGGTGATGTCGTCCACCTGCAACTGCGGATGGATCCCGAAGCCGTCGAACTTGGTGCCGACGGTGACTGTGCTGTCGTCGTCGGTGCCCGAGTACGGTCGCCAGGAGACGGCGATCCACCCGGTCAACGTGGTGGACGACTCCGCCCGGATGCAGCTGTGGTAGCTCATCTCGACGTTGCGGTAGCCGGTGAGCCGGAACAGCGGCAGCGTCCGTGAGTTGCAGGCCGGGGCGGAGATTCCCGGGTTGGGCACCTCGGTGCCCGCGACCTGGTTGAACGACTCGTTACGCGAGTCGGCCGCGCCGTCGCCGTCGCCGTACTTGTAGGCGGTCATGTGGGAGAACTCCGACAGCGCCGCCTCACGGTGGTTCATGTCCTCCGCCGTGCTCGCCTGTTCGAAGATCCACAACCGGGTCTTCTCGGCGTTGGCCCACTTCTCGAAGAGCACCGCGTGCCCATCGGTGCCAGCGCCGTCCCACATCATCATGTCGCCCTCTTGCATGTTCGCCTTCGAGATGGGGGTGGAGATGTCGTCGAGGGTGTCGGTGGTCCGGCTGCTGGACAGCCGCCAGGCCATCGAGATGAACCCGGAACAGTCGGTGCGGTAGCGGACGCCCTCGACGTCGGTGGCCGAGGCTTCCTGGTCGTAGGGAATCCGGCGCTGCCACCAGTCGTACGCCCGGACGATGATCTCCGCGCGGCTGATCCGGGTGCCGCGCGGCTCGGCCGCCTGGGCCGGCGCGGCCATGGTGACCGTCACGCCGATCGACGTCAGGGCGAGCAGCGCGGCGAGGACGGCGCGGCGCCGGAGGTGGCCGCGCCGTCCCCTGTGGAGCATTCGGTGCATGTCGTCGCCTTCCTGGAGGGGGTTTCCGGAAGGACGATGCGGGCGGACTGTTGCGGTGGTGTGCGACCGGTTGTTTAGATCTTCCCACGCTGGTCCCCTGCCTGCGACGACGTCGATCAACTGGTTGGGCATCGACGACCGTGCCAGGATTGGCGCGTGGAGTTTCGGATCCTCGGTCCGGTGGAGGTGTGGAACGACCGGACCCGGCTCCCGCTGTCGGGCACCAAACCGAGGACGGTGCTCGCCGCCCTGGCGGTAGCCGCGAACAGGCCGGTCCCCGCCGCCCGTCTGATCGACCTGACCTGGGGCACCCACCCGGCGCCCACCGCCCGGCGGGTGCTGCACCAGTACCTGTCGCTGCTGCGCCGGTCCCTCCCCGCCGGTGTCATCGTCCGCCGGCCGGCCGGCTACGTGCTCCAGGTGCCCGGCGAGACCGTCGACGCGGTGCGGTTCGGGTCGCTCACGTCCGCGGGCCGGGCGGCGCTGGACGCGGGCGACGCGGCGGTGGCCGCCGCGCTCCTGGACGAGGCGCTCGGCCTGTGGCGGGGACCGGCGCTGGCCGACGTCACCGAGGAGCTGGCCGCGGCCGAGGGCCCGGCCCTGGAGGAGTTGCGCGCCGCGGCGCGGGCCGCGCGCATCGAGGCGGACCTGGCGCTCGGCCGGCACGTCCACCTGCTCCCCGAGCTCAACCGTCTGGCCGCCGAACGGCCGCTCGACGAACGGTTGCAGGCCCAGCTCATGCTCGCCCTGCACCGGGCGGACCGGCGCGCCGACGCGCTCGACGTGTTCACGCGCGGGCGCCGGCTGCTGCGTACCGAGTTGGGCATCGAGCCCGGCGTGACACTGCAGCGTCTGCACCAGCGGATCCTCGCGGGCGATCCCGCGCTGGCCGCCCCGCCGGCGCCCGTGACGGCGGCCGCGCCACCGGCCGCCGCGCCGGAGCCGGTGACCGCGCCCCCGGTCCCGCCGGGTCCGGCGCCCCGGCCCCGGCAACTGCCCGCCGTCGGTCAGCACTTCGTGGGCCGGGAACGGGAACTCGCCCGCATCGCGCGCCTGTTGACCGGCCCGGCGTCCGGCCCGGCGATCGCCGTGATCTCCGGCATGGCCGGAGCCGGGAAGACGACGCTGGCCGTACGGGCGGCCCGCGCGGCCGCGGACGCCTTCCCCGACGGGCAGCTCTACGTGCACCTGCACGGCTACGGCGCCGATCCGGAGCTGACGGCGCGCGACGCGCTCGGCCACCTGCTCGCCGGCGTCGGCGTGCCGGCCCGCCAGGTGCCACCCGACGTGGAGCAGGCCGCCGCGCTCTTCCGCTCCCTCACCGCGGACCTGCGCCTGCTCGTGCTCCTCGACGACGCCCGCACCGCCGAACAGGTGCGGCCGTTGCTCCCGGGCGGGCCGCACACGCGCGTCCTCGTCACCAGCCGGGAGCGGCTGCTCGGCCTGGTCGTGCGCGAGGGCGCCGAGCGCGTCGAGATCGACGCCCTCGACGAGACCGACGCCGTCGAACTGATCGGCCGGATCGCGGGCCCCGAGCGGGTCGCCGCCGAGCCGGACGCGGCCCGCGCCCTCGCCCGCCGCTGCGGGCTGCTGCCCCTGGCGCTGCGCATCGCCGCCGTCGACCTGCCCGCCGCCGCGCGTCCGGTCGCCGCCCGCGCCGACCAGCTCGCCGGCGAGTCGCGGTTGCCGCTGCTGCACACGAGCGACGACAGCGCCAGCGGCGTGACCGCGGTGTTCCACCACTCGTACAGCCGGCTGGCGCCACCCGTCCAGCGCGTGTTCCGGTTCCTCGGGCTGCTCCCGGTGAGCGAGTTCGACCGCTCCCTGGCGGTCGCGCTGACCGGTCGGCCGGCCGGCGAGGTCGAGCCGCTGCTGCTCCGCCTGGTCGACGCGCACCTGCTCACCGTCGGCCCCGGCGGGCGTCTCGTGCTGCACGACCTGCTGCACGAGTACGCCGCGAACCTCACCGCCGAGCGCGACCCCGCCTGCGAGCGGGAGGCGGCGGTCCGGCGCGTCCACCGCTGGTACCTCGACCGGGTGTGGGCCGCCAGCCGGCTCCTGGCACCCCAGTTGCTCCGCGTCGACACCGACGACCCGCCGCCGGTGTTCGCCGGTCCGGCCGAGGCGGTCGAATGGTTGGACGGCGAGTACGACCACCTGCGCTCGCTGGCCCTCACGGCGGCCGACCGGGGCGCGCCCGACCTGGCCTGGCGGCTGGCCCTCGGGCTCCGGGTCAAGTTCCTGGCCACGCGGGACATCGCCGGATGGCTGGCGGTGACCCGGGCCGGGCTGCGGGCCGCCGAGGCGGAGGGGCAGGTCAGGGCCGTCGCGGCGCTGCGGCTGAGCCTCGCCATCGCACACGTGCTCCAGGGCCATCCCGGCGAGGCCATCGCGCACGCGGCCCGGAGCCGGCGGCTCAGCCGCCGCATCGGGTGGGCGGAGGGCGACCTCTCCGCCCGCTCGCTGATCGCCGTGCAGCTGTCCCGTACGGGCCGGACCCGCGCCGCGGAACGCCAGCTGGCGCAGACGCTCGCCGCGTACGGCGGCCGGGACACCGCCCAGGTGGCGGTGGCGTTCAACAACCTCGGCGTCATCCGGCTGCTCACCGGGCGGCTGGAGGCCGCGGAGGCCGACCTGGAGGCGGCGTTGCGGCGGCACGAGCGTGCCGGGGCGAGGCGCGGGGCCGCCTCCGCGCGCATCAACCTCGGCGTGCTGAGCCTGTACCGGGGTCGCCTGGAGCAGGCGCACGGGCAGTTGAGCCAGGCCGCCGCCCGGTACGAGGAGCTGGGTGACGTGGAGGGCCGGGCGGCGGCGGCCGGGCACCTCGCGCTGGTCCGCCTGTACCAGGGCGACCTGACCGGCGCCGTGCGCACGGCCGTCGCCGGTCTGGCCGCCCTGCGTACGGTGACCGATCCGTTCGCGCAGGCCCTGGTGCTGCACAGCCTCGGCACCGTACGCCTCGAACTCGGTCACCGGCGGCTCGCGGTGCTGCACTTCCGGCGTGCGCGGCACCTGTCCGAACGGGCGGAGGCGGCGCAGGGACGCGCGCTCGCCCTGCTCGGCCTCGGCCGGGCGTACCTGGCCGCCGGCGACGCGGAGCGCGCGCGGGGCAGCGCCGCCGAGGCCGCGACGCTCGCCCGCGCGTGCGGCTACCGGCCCTACGAGGGGATGGCCGTGACGGTGCTCGCGGAGGTGGCCCTCCGTCTCGGGGACCGCGCGGCCGCCGCCCGGCTCGCCCGGGGCGCCGCCGACCTGCTCGACCGCCTCGGCTGCCGTCTGGAGCAGGCTCGCGCCCTCGTCGTGCTGGGCGCGGCGACCGGCGAGGACACGTGGACCCCGCTGATCGAGGCGCTGCTGCGGGAGGCCCATCCGCGTTTCCGCCACCGCGTCGCCGGTTGACCGTCCCGGCCAAACACCGCCGCGAACGCGGGCCAAACAGTCCCGCCGCACCCTCGTGCCATGACCGACCGAAGGATCATCACCGCTTCCCTCGCCACCGTGCTGGCGGGCCTGCTGGCGTTCACCGCGGCCGGGACCGCCCCGGCCGCCGCGGCCCCGGTTCCCACCGTCGGGGCCACCGCCGCGACGGCTCCGGTCCCCGGCTCCGCGCCCGGCGCCGCCGCGGCCGCCGCCGTGGACTACGAGATCGACTTCACCACCCCCGGAACGCCGCCGGACGACGTCGTCTGCGGCGACTTCGACTGGACGAACAGCGCGCTCGCCTGCTGGGAACCGTACGGCGACGTGGTCTGGGTGCTCAGCTACGGCTCCCAGGCCGTCGGCTGGTGGTGGAACTACCGCGGCGGCGCGCTCTACCGGCAGGGCAAGTGCGTCAACAACCACGGCGACTGGGGCTACTGCAACAAGAACATGTACGAGGGGAGCGAGGTGCGCTTCCGGGCCTGCACGAGCGCCGACCAGGTCGACCGGGAGTGCTCGGCGATCGTCCGGACCACCACCTGACCGCCCGACGTCGTCAGCAGCGGGGCACGCCCGGGATGTATCCGCTGTGCCCGGTCAGGACGTACGCGTCGGAGACCCAGCGGTTGGTGCCGATGCGGTTCCAGACGGTGCTGGTGCCGTACGGG
>NZ_RAQQ01000028.1 GCF_003610785.1 Micromonospora globbae | reverse complement strand
ACCCTCGCCGACCGGCACTCTGACCTGGTCAGCGGGGAGGTATCTGGCCATCCACGGGGAGATCCCTGGCCACCAGCGGGGCGACATATGGCCGCCTACGGGGAGTATTCACTGGCCGCCGACAGACTCGGCCGCGGGTTCGAGGCCGGCGATGAGGCCGTAGTCCATGAGAATGGGGTGGTGGCCGCGCAGGAATGACTTCCACGCCCAGAGCGCGTCGCCCTGCCCGGGTGCGTAGTGATCGGTATCGCTGATGACCACCTTGGCGCCGTCGGCGACCGGGGGATCGGCGTACCAGCGCGAGGGTGGAGAGCCGGGCGTCATCGGGTGGCCGCCGCCGGCGAAGATCTCGTCGTCGTAGCCTGGCGAGATCCACTCGGCGTGGCCGCCCAGGAGCGGATCGTTGACCTTGGTCTGATCCGCCACCGGAAACTGCATGGTCATGCCGATCGGGTGCGGGTCGTAGCCACGCGCTGCCTCGTGCCGCTTGACCGTATCGATGACCCAGTATTGCCAATCGGTCGAGTCGCCCCACGACGGTGCCTTGTCCATGCCCAGGAACGCGGCGAACTCATCGGTCACCGTGCCGTCACCGGACGATTCGTTGGCCACCTCCCACAGCACGCGCTCGACCGGGCGGTCGAGGTCGCGCAACGCCTGCGAATGCCCGGGACACTGGCGGAGGCGTACGCCGCGCAGGCCGAACTCGCCGCCGGCGACCCGGACGGGCTCACCCGGGCCGTCGAACTCCACCATGCGGCGTTGGCCATCCGCGTCGACCATCGGCTGCGTAGCGCCCAACTCGACAGCCTTGAAGCTCTTGCCCGTGTCGGTGCGGCCATCCAGCCGACGCCCGACGATGTACGCATCCTGCAGGCGGCCGAATCGGCCCGCACGAACACCGGCCTTCCACGCGGGCTCGACCTGCAACGGGCGTACGACACCACCAGCGCCAGGCTCCGCCGAGCGCTCGGGGCGACCGTGTTCGACCGGGCAGCGGCCGAAGGCGCGCGGCTCACGCTCGACCAGGCCGTCGAGTACGCACGCCGAGCCCGGGGCCGGCGGGGTCGACCAGCCACCGGCTGGGCCAGCCTCACACCAACCGAACTCGAAGTCGTACGCCTTGTCGCCGAGGGCCTCACCAACCCGCAAATCGGCGCCCGCCTCCTCATGAGCCGGGGAACGGTGAAGACGCACCTCTCCCACATCTTCACCAAGCTCGGGACCACCAGCCGCACGCAACTCGCCGCCACCGCGATCGATCGAAATCTGCCACCCGATCGAAGGGCCCTCTGAATCGACCGTCGTTCCCCTGGCAACAGCAAGAGATCCGCCACCCGTACAGCTGCTCCGGCAGATCGTGGGCGGTCCGGAGCAGCGCAGGGTATGTCAGTGGGGGTCGGGTCTGGGGAGATGGATGCCGGCGGCGCGCAGCTTGGTCTCGACGAGCGCGGCCAGCCGGGCCGCGGCTGGTGCCTGCTCTGTGCTGTGGCGCGCGATCAGGTTGTACCGTGTCGCGGCCTCCGTGCGGGCTTGCAGGCCGGTGACGATCTTCAGCTGTGCGGGATTCGCGAGGTAGTGCTCGGCCATGGCGGTGGCGAGTTCGGCGATGCGGGGATCGTCCGGTTGCCAGGCCCCGGCTTCGGCGGCCCGCCTGCTCAGGGCGACGAACCGGGGGTCTTCGATGGCGTGTTCAACGTGGGTGAGGTAGTCGTCGAAGCCTTCTGGGACCAGGGCCTTCGCCAGCACCCAGCCTTCCCGGGCGGCGGCTACCTCGTCTGCGGAGAAGCCGAGGCCGCGCATCCGTTCCAGCAGCGCCACGGCGCGGTCGGGCAGCAGGGCGCGGTTGCCGTCGGCGAGCCGATGCAGTGTGCCACGCCGCGCGGTCAACTCCTCGATCCGTTCGGTGAGCTGTCGCTCGACGTCGGCGAGTGCAGCGGTGAACGACGCAGTGTCGGCGTCGAGCAGGGGGCCGATCTCGGCCAACGGCACGCCTGCGCCGGCAAGGGTCCGGACCTGCACCAGCCGCAACAACTCGGCCGATCCGTACCGTCGGTAGCCTGAGCTGTCACGTTCGGGCTCCTCGACCAAGCCGAGCTTGTGGTAGTGCCGCACCGTTTTGACCGTAACGCCGGCGAACGCCGCTGCCTGCCCGATGGTGACTCCGAATCTCACCTGCTCACCTGCCTTGCGCTCGAAGTCGGTCGCGAATTCGCACACTGCGGCCGGGTATGTGGGCGCACCGCGCCGAACCCGGCAGGTTCGGCGCGGCCCCGGTTCGTGCTCAGCACCTCGGCTGCGCTGGATCGGCCTGCCCGCCGCAGAACACCTCGTTGACGAGCCGCTGCGTCGCGCTCTGGAACGGCGCGGCCAGCGACAGCGTGGCGTCGTCAACATAGTTGAGCGTGGCGGTCAGGGTCTTGGTGCCGTCAGGCGTGCTGAACATCATGGCCGCGTGACCTGCGGCGCCGCCGTTGTGGGTGACGATGGTGCGGCCGCGGCCCGTGTCCTGCACGAACACCCCCAGGCCGTAGCCCATGTTCGGGATCGGCGTCGGGCACGGCGTGAGCATTTCGGCCAGCATTTCGGCCGGCAGGAGCTTGCCGCTCATCAGCGCGGAGATGAAGGTGTGCAGGTCCCGGGTGGTTGAGATCATGTCACCGCCGCTGGAGATCCAGGAGGGGTTGTGGCGGGTGACGTCGACAATCGTCTCCTGCCCGCCGTCCTCGTAGCGGTAGTAGGCGTGGGCATGCGGCTCGGGGACCTCGGTCTGGGTCGTCGGTGCCACGGTTCCCGTCAACCCGAGCGGCCCCAGAATCAACCGCTGCATCTCCTGGGCGACCGCGCGGCCGGTGACCTTCTCGATCAGCAGCCGGGCCAGCACGTAGTTGGTGTTGGAGTAGCTCCAGCCAGCCCCCGGCTCGAACCGTGCCGGTCTGGACAACGCCAGCCGCACCAGGTCCTCCGGCTCGTAGGTCATGAATCGGTTGTCCACCCACTCCTTGCCCGCCGTGGTGGCGGGGATCCCTGGAACGAACGTCCCGTCGTCGTAGTATTCGCCGGTGAAATTGAAGATTCCGCTCGTGTGCTGCAGCAGCATCCGCACCGTGGTCCGCTTGTCGAGTCCGAACTCGGGCAGGTAGTCCGTCACCGGAGTGTCCAGCCCGATCTTGCCCTCGGCCACCAGTTGCAGTACCAGGGCCGCAGTGAACATCTTGGTGTTACTGCCGATCCGGACATGCCCATCGGTAGGCGGCTCAGCGGCGTCGCCGAGCTTGCTCACCCCGGCGCTGCCGACCCACTCGCCTCGCTCATCGTTCACGCGCAGTGCGATCCCGGTGATACCGGATTCGACGATGTCTTCGAGGGCCCGCTGCAGCTCGGGCCGGTCTAGCCCATCTGCCGGTGCGTCTCCGCTGCCGGCACTGGCCACCCCGGCGGCGTTGAGGGCCGCGGTGATCTTACGGGCCATCTCGGCTGCCGCGGGGTTGGGCTGGCCGCCGTGGGGCTGGGTGGCTGCGTCGATCGCAACGAGGACGGTGTTGCGGAAGTTGTCGGCCTCGGCCGGATCCTGCCTCTTCAGCAGGAGCACCGCTGCGGTCAGGGCCGGCAGTACCTGGTCGGCGAGTGCGGCGACAGTCTTGCCGTTCAGGTCGATGTCCTTCGACGTCACATCGAGCACGTGCCCGACTAGCCCGGTCGCCGACGTCAAGACAATGGAGGCATTCGTGGCAGCCTCATGGGGTGTGCCGGTGGCGGCCATCAACGTCACCGCGCCGTGCGCGGCGGTCCGCAACGTGATCTTGTCCTGGTTGGTCAGGGTGATGGACATGGTGGCCCACTCCTTTGAAGCTGTTAAGTCGGTGTCGGCGTCGTGCCGCTGCGGCGAGCTTCCACCCTGACCCAAGGTCAACCTCAACCGTGACCTAGCTCATAGGTACTCCCGGGTTGGAACAACCTCGGAAACAGGACACCGCTGCCCGTACTTCTCTCTAGGGTCAGCCTGGTGGCGACGGCGGGCACCTCGATGCGCTGTCGTCTGTGGCGATCTCCAGGGTCGGTGAAGTTGAGGGACGCGGGGTATGCCTGGCCGTCCCGGCAGGTCTGGCACCGATGAACGTGCGACGGAGGCCGGCCCAGTCGGCATCTGGCGGGGGCCGGACTGCTGCTGCTCTGACGGCGGCGAATCGGCACCTTGGCATGGATGGCGGCGGGAGCGCTCGGGATGGTCGTCGCGCTCGTGACGGACGCCGTATGGACGCTCTATCAGATCCAGCTGCTGACCGGTCACCCCGACGGCCAGCGTGTCGTGTTGCGATGGACCAAACTGATCAGGAGCATCACCGGCATCCTCGACACCGCTGGCAGCCTCTGGGATCTGCGTACCCCCCGACCGTGTTGGTGGGCCTGGTCGTGGTGGTTCCGCGGCGTCGGCGGCTGGGCCCGGCGGCTGGCGCACCGCTGCCCACGGACAAACCTCATGGCGCGCTCGGCGAGGCACCGCCTGGGGCCCGCCGGGCTGATCGGTGACCTCGATCGGGCCCACCGCCGCTCGAACAAGGCGGCCCAGCTCCCGGTGGCGGTGGACGAATACGTCCACCGCCACCGGGCTCAGATTGCCGGGATGGCCCGCATCCCGTTCGGTTCCAGGTTGGCCTCGAGGCGGATGTGCCCGATCGTGGTGAACCGTTCCGTGCCGCTGTTCTTGGCCGCCCAGTCGGACGCCTGCTTGCGCAGGTTGTCCTGTGGGATGAACACGGTGTCCGCCAGGGTCGAGAACAGGCTCTTGCACGCCTTGGAGCCCACTCCCTCCCAGCAGGTCGCATTGACCTCGCGGACCTTGTCCTCATCCTGCGAGTGGATGGTGACGCTCATGTCGCTGCTGGCGTCGCCCGGCGGGCGGCAGGTCTTGTAGTCGACCTTCCCGAGATCGGTGTCCTCCTCGGACCGGTCCTCACACTCCCACTTGTTGCTCTTGATCAGCCAGTCGTCGGCCACCAGGCTCACTGTGACGCCCTGCATGTACTGCTGCTCGCCGCGGGGGAAGTCCTCGGCGAACGGCGGGACGGTTTCGCTGCCGTCCGGCTTGCCGGTGAGCCAACCGGTGCCGCCGCCCAGCGTGCCGCCACAGAGCAGGGCGATCACCGCCAGGCCGACCGTCAACAGGATGACACCGGACCTGCCACGCTTATCCCCAGGCGGAGCGGCAGGCGGCCGGCCTCCGGGTGGCGACGCTCCCGGCGGTTGGGCACCGACCGGCGGGAACCCCGGTGGCGGCGGCACCGACGGTGCCGGCTGCTGGGTGAACGGATTGGGGCCGGAGCCCGGCTGCGGTGGAGGGGGAACGGCCGGGAAGGCCGGCCCAGAAGGCGGGATGCTCATCAGTACTTGCCCTTGATTTCGACGGTGACGTTGTACGTCTCCGGATTCGCCAACACGTACTCGTAGTCACCGATCGTGGCCTTGGTGTCCTCGGTAGCCTCGATCTGCTGGTCGACCCACTCCTCGATCTGCCCGGTGAGCACCGGGTCGTCGCGGTAGGGCAGCACGGCGAACCACTTGATGTAGGCGACGCTGCCCGGTGTCAGGGGGGCCGACTGCTCCCGGTAGACACGGAGGTTGATCCGGGTGATGAGACCGGCCGCGACCTGCAGCGTCGCCTCGAAGTAGAAGGCGCCGATCCGCAGCTTGCAGGTCTGATGGTTGTAGTCGGTGGAGCAGGTGTGACCCCGCTCCTCCAGCGCCTTGACCACCGTCTCGGCCTTGAGGCGGGGGATGCACTGGTAGGTGTCGCACGACTGCGAGGTGTCGCCCTTGCGGTAGTTGGTGGTCACCGCGTACGCCGAGATGCCCGAAACGAGCAGGACCGCCACAGCGACGGCGACCACGATCATTGACCGCTTCCCGCCTCGGCCGCCACCGGGCGGGCGCGGCCCAGCAGGCGGGAAACCGGGAGGCGGTGACGGTGGCTGCGGGACGCCGGCGGGTTGCTGCGGCAGCGAGAAGCCAGCGGGCGGGGTGGGCCGGGGCGCCGGTGGGTGGACGGGGTACTGGGGCTGGGTCATGACGCGATCACCCTCCGTTCCGAACGAAGCGCAACCACCGGTCTCGGAATGCCGGCCCGGACATGCCGAAGATCCGCTGGGCGATCGAGTCGAAGCGGGGGAAGTTCAGGAACTCCCCGCCGGCGTCGATGGTGTCGATCGCCGTCGCGTACAGCTCGGTGGCCGCCTCGCGGCCCTCGATCCGTTCCGCGAGCTGAAATACGGTCGCGCCGAGACAGTAGTTGTAGCCGACGTCCCTGCCGTAGAAGTCGTCCTCGGCCGGCAGCTTGTTGCGGAACTTCCCGCCCCGCACCCCGTTGCTCACGACCGCCCGGACCGCGCTGGCGCGTCCCGGTTTGCCGATCGTCTCGCTGTAGCGGGCGAACCCTTCCACCGCCCACGTCGGCGCCTGCAGGGCGCCGCCCAGCCTGGCCCGTGAGGAGATCGCGTGGACCAGCTCGTGGCGGATCGTGTCCCGTGGCGACGAATCGGCCGATTCGATGGACCCGAGGTTGACCACGATGCGGGAGCCGGCGAACCGGTTTTCGTAGTACTGCCCGTCCTTCTTGACGCCGTACTGCGCCATCTGGACGCCGAGGACGTCGGGGTTGAAGTTGTCAGCCGTACCGAAGTCGAACCACTGCTTGAAGTTGGCGGCATCGCGGGTGAAGAAGAGGACGTGGCCCGGAAACGTAGGCCGGTCCCCCCAGAGCTTCGTGACGAAATCGATCTCTTGCCCGGTGGCGTCGACGAACTTGTTGAGGTCGCGCACGCTGTCGTCCGCGGCAAGCCAGACGTTTCCACTGGTCTTGACCACGTGCAGCTTGTCGGTGTGCCATGGCGCGGTGGCCTCCGGGCCGGTGAAGCCGAGCTTGTCCATGGCCGCCCTTGTGGCCGGGACGATGTCGGTCACCACGAACCTGCCGCCCTTGTCGGCGACCCTGTACGAGAACGACTCGCCGGGCGCGAGGTCGCCCGGCCCGGCGTCAGCGCTCAACTTCGTAATCCGGATCACCGGTTGGAGCAGCGTGCTGCCGTCGTTCTGCGTCCGCTCGCCCATTCTGGCGTAGACGTACTTCAGCTCGTCGAACTCGAACTGCCGCAGGTTGGCGAAGGCCATCCTCTCTCGCGCGATCAGATCCTTGTTGGACGGATCGAGGTCGGCGAGGTAGGCCTTTTCGTCTCCATCGGCGAGGGCCTTGGTGCGCCGCTCGAGTACGGCGCGGAGCTTGCTCTTGGCTGAGCTGTCATCGGTGGAGCTCTCGATCGTTGGCCGTTCCCGCTCACCGCAACCGGCGAGGAGCAGACCGCCGCCGGCCAGCAGGAGGGATCGTCGGGACAATCGTCCGCCGGACCCTGCAACGTCGATCTCACCCACGCCTGCGCACCCCCATCGCGCTTCGTCAGACGGCTGGCCGCAACGTGCGCCCGCCACAAAACGCGGCCGAGCCTAGCCAGACGCCCGCCGAGCTGGCCGACGTGTTTGCTACCCGTGTCCACATCGGCGCGGTTCCTGGCAAGATCGATACGCTCAGGCCCAGGCTGCCAACGGCGCTACGGCCATCTTCACCAAGGCGACGAGGACACAGTTCGAGGTTCGCCAGGCTGGGGCTGTGCGGACCACCTGTCAGGCCCCGTCCGGTGAAGCACGTGTCGGACAGGGAGAGTCGGCGAGGCCTGCGACGAGCATCAGGTACGCGGTCGGTTCGACTACCATCGCGATTGCCGGCATCGGTTGCTCACCCCAGCCGGCGGCGGCGTCGTAGGCGTCGGTGGAACACCCGCGGCCTCTAGGACGGGTAGGACATGGACCAAGGCACCCGCGACGCAATGCTCGGCCGCTTGGCTGAGGCGGTCGGATCCGTCACAGTCGAACATCCGACGCGGGTTGCCATCGACGGACCGCCCGCCGCCGGCAAGACCACCCTCGCCGACGAGCTGGCCGTCGTCTTGCGCGAACAGGGCCGCGACGTCATCCGCGCGACGATCGACGATTTCCTCTTCCCCCGGGCACAGCGTTATCCGCGCGGCGAGTACTCGGCCGAAGGCTGCTACTTCGACACCCACGACTACGACGCGCTGAAACGGGTTCTGCTCGATCCGCTCGGCCCGGGCGGAGATCGACGCTTCCAACACGCGGTCTACGACCGCACTGCGGATACGGCGCTGTCCCCGCCGGTCACGACTGCACCAGCCGACGCCGTGCTGGTCTTCGACGGCGTCTTCCTCATGCGCCCGGAACTGATTGATCGGTGGGACCTGCGCATCTTCGTGTCGACGGCACTCGAGAAGACCGTGGATCGCGCCGTGATCCGAGAGCGCCGGGTGCGAACTCGGGCCGACGTCGAACGGCGCTGGCGCGAGCGTTACATCCCCTCCCAACAGTTCTACTTCGCTACGGTCCGCCCGACCCATCACGCCAACATCATCGTGCACAACGACGAGCCCCAGCGGCCGGTCTGGGAGACCCGCACACACTGACCCCCCTCAATTATTCGCGCCTGGTAGCGGTCTGCTCGTCGCGGTCGGTGACGGTGCGGGCGCGGTCGCTGGCGGTGACGGCGTGTTCGGCCAGACCCCGTGTGACGTGAAGGTCGACGTGTGGGCGCAGCGTCATCAGGTCTTGCGGATAGTCGAAGGCGGGTGTCCGGGTGGTTGGTGGCCGGACGCCAGGGGGTGAGGTTGGTGCGGGCTGTTACCGGGCGGGGTTGCCGGCGATGGGTCCCGTCGTCGAGGGCGGTGGGTGGGATGCCTCGCCGGGGCGTACCGACAGGTTCGGTGTGGCATCAAGGGCAGTTGATACTTTCCAGCAGGTGGAGAAGCGCTACGCAGTGGTGGTCCTGTCCCTCGCGGCGCTTCTCACCGCCTGTGGTGGGAGTACGTCGCCGGACGAGCAGATGGAGTACCTACGCTCGATGGCTCGACAAGGGGCCGAGCTGCACGCCGTGGACAAGGGCCGGGGGTCCGCCGGCGACCAGGAAGAGTGCGCTGCCTCCTACGAACACATCTACGGAGGACCCAGGGCCACGACATGCCCTACGTCGAGAACCTCGATGAGAAGGCCCGCTTACTGAAAGAAGGCGAGAGGTTGTTCATCGAGAGCTGCGTGAACGGTACGCCGTCGCCGGTCACCGGGTGGCGCGGGCCCGCGGGCCCGCCCACCCCATCTGCGGCGCCACCCGCTGGACACCAGGCCGGTCGCACCGCCTCGTAGCCGCCGAGGCGGCCACGAGGTCCCCGACGCGCGACCTCGGCGGCCTCCCGTGGACGCCGGCGTCGGCGCCCGCAGCTCGACCACGGCCGCCAGCGTGCGCCGTTGATGCTCGACCTCCGTCCGCCCCGTCCGGGCCAGGTCCCCGGTAGGCCGGCCAGTCCGCGTGACGATGCTGGACGAAGAGCTGTGTTGAGGTGGCGTGGTCGTGGAGGTACCGAGGCAAGCCGCATGTGGTCCCGAGCCAAAGGGAGACCCTGACCTGAATCGCATGGGAGTCGGTGCTCGTGTGACACCTAGTTCAGCGGCGCACTGCCCCTGGCAGGCATCGGATCACCGTCTCCTGCCAGGGACGACGACTGGACCGGTGCGTCGTCCGGCATGCCACCGGTCTGTGTGGGATGGGAGACGAGGATCACCGGCAGGATCGCGGCTACGGCGATACCGCTGATAGCGGCGAGTGCGGCGACAAGGTTCTGATCGCCAGCATGGAGGATCCAGGTGATGATGGCGAGCCCCACGGCGGTCCCGATCTGCAGGGCGGTGGAGGCCGTGGCCGACGCTATGCCGGCGTGCGCGGGAGGGATGCCGGTGGTCGCGGCCGCGAACATCGCGGGGAAGACCAGGCCCATGCCGAGTCCGGCCAGCAGAATCCCAGGCGCCAGCGCGGGGTAGCGGGCATCGATGGCGGCGGCCATGAGGCCGGTTCCCGCCGCCCCCGTGACCAGCCCGGTGACCAGCACGACACGAATTCCGAAGCGCAGCATGAGTCGTTCGCCGGTGATGTTGCCGGCGGCGATCGCGCCGGTGGGCAGGAGAAAGGCGAGGCCGGCTTCCAACGCGGTCATGCCCAGACCGTCGCGGAGGTGGATCGTCAGGACATAGGGGACGGATTGCAGGCTGATGCCGTAAAGCGTGATCAACAGCAGGGCTCCGCGTAGCGACCGGTGAGAGAACAGCGCGAGGGGCAGCAGCGGGTTGCTGTTTGTGGCCTCGGCCCGGAAGAACAGGAGCGCGAGGGCAAGCGTAATGGCGGTGCACGCCAGTACCCACGCCCAGGAGGCATCTGGTTCGGACGCTTCGGTGATGCTCAGCACGAGCAGGACGGCGGCTGCCGTACCTGTGCAGGCACCCGTCACGTCGAATCCACCGCGGCGGGTAGGGGCAGTGTCCCGGGAGAACAGGGCCGGTGCGCCGGCGAGGGCGATCGCTGTGAGCGGCACGTTGACGAGGAACACACCGCGCCAGCTGATCTCGGCGAGCACGCCGCCGAGGAGTGCCCCGAGACTCAGTCCGCTGGCGCCGGAGGCGGCCCAGATGGTCATGGCTCGGCTTCGCCGGCGGCCGGGCGGGAACGTCGACGTGACCAGCGCGAGTGTCGAGGGGAACAACGCCGCGGCGCCGAGTCCCTGCACCCCCCGGGCGGCGAGCAGCACCGCAGGCCCGGTCGCGGCAGCGCCGGCGAGCGAGGCGACGAGGAACAACGCCATCCCCAGCTGAAACACCCGCCGCCTGCCGAGCAGGTCGCTGAGCCGTCCGAACAGCAGCAGGAATCCGCCGAAAACGAGCGCGTACGCGCTGACCACCCACTGCACCTGCCGGTCGGTGAAGGTCAGCTCCCGTTGGATGTCCGGCAGCGCGACGTAGACGATCGTGAAGTCCAGGCCGGTGATCAGCGATGACAGGCCCAACAAGCCCATCCCGGCCCGGGCTCGGCTCGATGACTGCATCAGCCCCCCAAGGGAAGATAGTAAGCAGTTGGTGACGATCACCAACTGTATACTTCTTCCTCGTGGCCAGGAACCGTCGAATCGCCCGCGCGGAGCGTGATCCTGATCTCGGCATGCTCGCGGCCAGACTCCTGTGGCCACTGGAGGAGGAATTGTTCGCCCGGCTGGCGGACTGCGGCCATGGCCTGGTGCGCCCCCGCCACGGCGCGCTGCTCGCCTACCTGGACGAGACGGGAGTACGGCCGACGGAACTAGCCCGACTGACCGCTCAACACAAGCAGGTCGTCGGTCGCGTCCTCGACGAGCTGGAGGAACTCGGGTACGTGGAACGGCGGCCCGACCCCACCGACCGCCGCAGCAAACTTGTCCTGCTCACCGAGCGAGGCCGCGACGAGCAGGCGCACGCGGACCGCATCCTCGCCGACATCGAGGCCCGCTACGCGGCGAAGATCGGACCGGAGCGGTACGAACAGTTCCGCAACCTGCTACGAGAACTGGTACAACCGGCACACCAACCCGCCCCTCGATCACCTGGCCACGGCTCTGAGGAGTAGCGCGCCCTCGCCGCCGGCCACTACCTGGCCGTGGTGCTCTCGCGGGAGCCGTGGCTCACCCCGGCCGCGGTGCCCTGGTACGCCATGTTGGATGACATGCCGTCTGGGCCGCCAGGCCGGCATTGTGGTGGCATTCAGGCTGTGGCGGCGGCAGTGACGGTCGCAGCATCGTGCCTGATCCGGCCGGTTTGTTGACCGTGCTTGCGCCGCGTACCGCGTCCCCACTGCCGGCACAGGGGCACGAGACGCCGTGAAGCATCGTCAACCAGCCACCAGGACGGCAGGCGGTGAGGATAATCCCTCGTCATGCCGAAATCCGTCCGGTGATACTTCCAACCCATGAAGCCTGACGGTTCCAGCCGGCAGATCCCTGAAAACCCAGCATTGCGACGAGTCCTGGAACGCTATGGCCCGGAGCTGGTGGACCTGCTGGCCGACGGCATGTCGGGTAGCGATCTGACCACCCTGCTGCTCGAGGTGTTCCGGCGCCGTGCGGACCGGCTCTCGCCAGCAGAGGTGATGCGACGCTACCGCAACGATCGGTTCGTGGCGCCGGCACCGATCAGCTTCACCGCACTCCGCCGCGCCGAAGACGCGTTGATCTCCGCGTTGCCCGACAACGTCGACATTCTCGTGCTCGCCCCCGTCCTACCTCTGGCAGCCCATTCCGCCGTGGCGACCGTCGACCCGCGCAAGGTGATAGCGACGGTTCGCGGCAGCGAGGTTGCCGCGGACCCGACGAACGCTCTGGCCCTGGAGGCGTCCGTGCGACGTGCCCAGGCATTGGCCGCAGATCCTCGGTCAGACGTGCTGGTGCGGCTGGCGGCCAGTCAGCGGGTGACCCGTGCACAGCACTTCAACGGCCCTGGGATGCTGGCCCACTTCCAGATATTCGGCCTGGTGACCGCCGGGCGGGATACCGGCAACCGCTCCTTCGAACACCGGCAGCTCGCCGAACATCTGCGGTTCGCTACCCGGGCGCTGGCCGCGGCCGGGGTCCACCGCATACGGATCCAGCTCACCTGCCTGGAGGACGCGAGCCGCCCGATCATCGAACGGGTGCGTGCCGAACTCGCCGGGCTCCCAGGCGTTGCCGTTCACGAGGACCCCGACCGAACGACCGGACGCGGCTACTACACGGGCATCTGCTTCAAGGTCTACGCAGCTGCGGAAGACCAACACTGGGAAGTCGCCGACGGCGGCTTCGTCGACTGGAGCCAACTCCTGACCGGCAACCGTAAGGAACGCCTTCTGATCAGCGGCTTCGGTGTCGACCGACTCACCGAAGCCCTGACATCGCCCCCATACACGGCCCAACCCTCACCGCGCTGATTCACCCCGGGCGGACCCGGCTGACCGCTTGTGTTACCGGTTGCGTCACTCCATGCCCGCAGGTACGAGCACATGTTCTCAATGGCTGGGTGATGGCCCCTCGCGTGCGACCACGGTGATCGTTCACGCGGCGGGGGACTGCCCTGCACACCCGAGGTAGGGGTTGTCCCCGGACCAGCACGATCGGCACCGCCGATCCCGGCGTCACCTCTCCAAATCCGCGTTGTCGTCGTGCTGGCGCGCGTCTACGGTGCAGTGATGATCTCGCGACAGTTGGCGGTGGCTTTCGACGCGCACGATCCGGCGCGTCTGGCGCAGTTCTGGGCCGGGATGCTCGGCCGGAAGGTCCTCGAGGACGCCGGTGGTGTGCTCCTGCCTGGCGACGACACCCAACTCGGCCTGCGGTTCGTCGCGAGCAGCGCCGAGCAGGTGGGGCCGAACCGCCGCATGCACCTTCACCTGACCAGCGCCAGCCAGGCCGACCAGCAGCACACGGTGGCGACGGCGCTCGGACTCGGCGCCAGCCACCTGGATGTCGGGCAGCGCCCCGAGGAGGGGCACGTTGTCCTGGCTGATCCCGAGGGTAACGAGTTCTGCGTGATCGAGCCGGGCAACACCTTCCTCGCCGGCTGCGGCTTGCTCGGGGAACTGGCCTGCGATGGCACCCGGGAGGTCGGCCTCTTCTGGAGCGAGGCGCTGGGCTGGCCGCTGATCTGGGACCAGAACGAGGAGACTGCGATCCAGTCACCGCACGGCGGCACAAAGGTGGCGTGGGGAGGCCCGCCCGTGGCCCCGAAGACGGTGAGGAACCGGCAGCGCTTCGACCTCGCCCCGGTCGATGGCGACCAGCAAGCGGAGGTCGACCGGCTCGTCTCCCTCGGCGCCACCCGGCTCGATGTCGATGCGGACGGTGCCGTCGTGCTGGCCGATCCCGACGGCAACGAGTTCTGCGTGCGAGGGAAATGATCACAGCGTGGCCGGGTCGCCCCATTGACCAGGGCCATCGCGGAGATTACAGGTATCAGGAAGGGCGGCGACCGGCAGGCCATCGAGGCCAACCGCCAGCTCGGCGATCCACGCGCCGGTCCGCCGACCCGCGCCGCACCTGACGCGGTCGGCTGCTTGGAGACGAAGCGACCCGTCGGACTTGTGGCTGATCCACCGGGCCGGGCGGTTCCGAGGAATGCCCCTTGACGGGGCCTCGGCCGCCTCCGGCATGGATTTCTGCGGCTACCACGCTCAGCCCACCGCCGAAGCGAACGGGTTGGGCAGGTCGAAGTCGGCACAGACAAGGTCCTGGTCGATGACCGCGCCGGCGACGGTGCCGCTGGCCGCTGCGGTGACCACCGCAGCCAGCGGCATGGGTACGGTGGCCCGCCGCGCCATGTCACCTGCCGCGTACACGCCCCGCACGCTCGTCTGTCCGAACTCGTTCACCTCGACAGACCCATCGGCGAGGAAGGCGCAGCCGAGGCGAACGGCCAGATCGGAGCGCTGACGCGGCACATTGACGACGAACACCGCGTCCCTGGCCAGTGCCGGGCCGCTCTCGAACACGATCTGTTCCAGCTGGGCGCCCGTCCCCTCCACGCGGGCGATGGCTTCGCAGCGCACGGCGACGCCGTTCGACTCGAGCTTCAGGCGCGACGCGGGGTCGAGCGGTTCACCGTCGGTGCAGAGCACGACGTCGGCGGCGAAGCGGCTCAGTTGCAGTGCCAGTCGTACGCGGGCCGGTTCTGCGCCGATCACCGCGACCGGCTTGCCCGTGCATTCATAGCCGTGGCAATAGGGACAGTGGAAGGCGGAACGGCCCCACAATGCTTCGATCCCGCGCGGCTTGGGAAGCTCGTCGGCCAGGCCGGTGGCCAACAGGAGCCGGCGTGCCTGTGCCGTACCGCCGTCGGACAGGTCCAGGCGGAAGCCGCCGTCGTCGAGAACGTAGGCCGCCGCACACGTACCGGTCCGTATCCGAACCGCCGGGTACGCGGCCAGTTCCTCGCGTCCAAGCTTGCGCAACTGGTCAGGTGGTGTGCCATCGCGGGTCAGGAGATTGTGCACCTTCTCTGCTGGGGCGTTGCGCCCCTCCTCGGCATCGAGCAGGAGCACCGAGCGGTGGGCCCGCCCCAGGGTGAGGGCGGCGGCCATGCCGGCTGGGCCTCCGCCGACGATGACAGCGTCGAACATGGGTGCCTCCAGAGAGGGTGATCGCTTGACGTGGAGGCCAGTTTGCAAGTTAATGTCAACATGAAGTCAAGCGGTTCCATGCGGATCGGAGAGCTCGCCGAACAGTTCGGTCTCGCACCGCATGTACTGCGGCACTGGGAGACGATGGGCCTGATTGCTCCCGCCGCCAGGGTGAACGGCCGCCGCCGCTACACCCGCGACCATGTCATCCGGGTCATGACGATCATTCGCGCCAAAGCGGCAGGGATGAGCCTGGAGCAGATCCGGGAGGTACTCAACGTCTCCGGCCAAGCCGAGCGCCAGGCACTTCTCCAGCGGCACCACGTGGCGCTAGAGCGTCGGCTCGAGGAGATATCGGCGTCCAAGTCGCTGATCGAGCACCTGATGCGGTGCAGCGCGGACGACTTCACCCAATGCCCCGACTACCAGCGCATGGTAGAGACGGGGGCCGGATTCCAGGATCCGCACGAGGGCGCGTGTGTGATCTGAAGGCCCCTTCCTCGCCGAGCAGCATGAATGAACCGAAGGCCGCGGAACGCGATCTCTCCGAAGTTGAGCGAGACCGCGCCGACCCGCACCAACGCTTGCCCCGCGGTTTGCACTGGGTCGGGCACGGCGCCGAGCCGGAGGCGGTGCGGGCCGGCGCGATCGTAGATCAAGGCTTGCGTCGTCCGCTCCTGCCTCACGAGACAGCGTCGCGTGGGCCCGCTACGGGAAGCGGGGCCCACGCGACGGGTGACGGGGAAGGGGATCGGCCGGTCAGCCGTTCGTGCCGGCGCGGGCCGGCGCACCTGAGCTCAGGTTCGGCAGCAGGAAGTCGCGCAGGGCGGAGTCGGCCTCGGCGAGCACCGTCGCGACCGCGTCGGCCTTCGGCTCCTCGGGAATGGTGTCGTGGACGAACTGAACTGCGACGTCGGTGATCCCGCAGTAATTGGAGATCCCGACCCGGAGTTGCCTCTCCAGCATCTCGTCCAACCCATGCCTGGCGTAGGACCTGGCGGACTCGCCGGCCAGGCCCAGCCACAACATGCGCTTCTCGGCGAGACGCGGGCTGCTGCGGCCGTACGCGAAGCCGTAGTTCCACACCCGGTCGACCCAGCCCTTCAAGATGGCGGGCAGCCCGTACCACCAGACCGGGAACACCACGACGATCAGATCGGCCGCATCGACCCGTCGCATGTGTGCACGCACCTCGGCGGAGTAGACCTTCTCGCGATCTGCCCAGTCCGGCTCATCCGCGACGGTCATCCGTGGGTCGAAGCCCTCGACGTGCAGATCGAGCAGATCCACGGAGAAGCCCTCCGCCTCGAGGCCGACGCGGGCACGGCCGGCGACCTGCGCGGTGAGAGAGTCGCCGCGCGGGTGGGCGACGACCAGCAGAGCAGTGGACACCTCGACGGACCTCCGTTTCTGGCGATGTCAGCCGGGTCAGGAGGCGAGGCGGACGAGCATCTTGCCAGTGTTGGCGCCGCCCAGCACACCGAAGAAGGCGGCCGGGGCCTGCTCGATGCCCTCGAGCACCGTCTCCTCGGTGTGCAGGGTGCCGTCGGCGAGCCAGCCCGCCGCCTTACCGATGTACTCGGGGAAGCGGTGGAAGTGGTCGCTGACCAACACGCCACGCAGGGTGAGCCGCTTCGTGGCAGCCGCGTAGATGTTGCTGGGGCCGGGCAGGGGCTCGGTGGCGTTGTAGCCGCTGATCATGCCGACCAGGGCGATCCTGCCGTGCACCTTCATGGCGTCCAGGGCGGCCCCGAGGTGGTCGCCGCCGACGTTGTCGACGTACACGTCGATGCCCTCGGGCGCCGCCGCTGCGAGCTGCTCGGTCAGCGAGCCGGCCCGGTAGTCGACGGCGGCGTCGAAGCCGAAGTCCTCGACCAGCTTCTTGCCCTTCTCCGGCCCGCCCGCCGAGCCGATCACTCGGGCCGCGCCGAACTTGCGGGCGAGCTGCCCGGCGACGCTGCCGACTGCGCCGGCGGCCGCGGAGACGAACACCACGTCGCCCTGCCTCACCGGGGCGATCTCGGTGACGGCCAGGTACGCGGTCAGGCCCGTCGTCCCCAGCGCACCCAGGTAGTCCTGCGGACGGGCGATACCGGTGTCGACGACGGTCGCCTCGGCGGCGTCCAACACCGCGTGCTCCCGCCAGCCCAAGAAGTGCGACACCGTCGCGCCGACCGGGATGCTCGCAACGTTGGAGGCGACCACCTCGCCGATCGCGCTGCCTTCCAACGCCTTGCCGATCTCGAACGGCGGCATGTACGACTCGGCGTCGTCCATCCGGCCCCGCATGTACGGGTCGACCGACATCCAGGTGTTGCGGACCAGGATCTGCCCGTCGCGGGGTTGCGGCACCGCGACCTCGACCAGCTCGAAGTTCTCCGGTCCAGGCTCACCGACCGGGCGGGAGGCGAGCCGGATCTCACGGCTGGCCATCGTGCTGTCACTCATATCCAAGCCCCTTCGTGAATGGGTCGTTTCGTTGACGGCCCCCACTCTGCGTCGGGCCACTTCAGGTTTTCCGTAGGTTCGCTGCAGGTGCGCCGTACGCCACCCACAGCCGGCCACGATCGGCACCACGCTGCTCGGATAGCCTGGCGTCATGCGCTTCGGGGTGCTCGGCCCGCTGGCCGTCTGGACGGGCGACGGCAGGCCCGTGCGGATCCCCGAGCTGAAGGTCCGCGCGCTGCTGGCCGACCTGCTCGCGCACGAGGGACGTGCCGTGTCGTCCGACCGGCTGATCGACGACCTGTGGACCGAGCAGCTGCCACGCAATCCCATCAACGCGCTGCAGACGAGGGTGTCCCAGCTGCGCCGCGCCTTGGACAGCGTCGAACCGGGTACCCGCCAGTTGGTGGTTTCGCAACCACCTGGCTATCTCCTCCGGGTCGACTCCGCGGCGACGGACGTCGGCCAATTCCAGGCCCTCACCGCGCAGGCCCGCACTACAGACGATCTTCGGGTGCGAGCGGACCTGCTGGCCGACGCGCTGGCGCTGTGGCGTGGACCGGCGTACGCCGACTTCGCCGACGAACAGTTCGTCCGCCCGGTAGCCGCCCGGCTCGACGAGGAGCGGCTGCTCGCGCTGGAAGAGCACGCGGAGGTACGGCTGGAGCTCGGCGAGCACAACCAGCTGGTGGCGGAACTCGGTGACCTGGTGGCGCGCCACCCGCTGCGGGAACGGCTCCGCGCCGTCCACCTGCGCGCCCTCTACCGAGCGGGCAGACAGAGTGAGGCGTTGGCGGGCTACGCCGAGCTGCGTGAGCACCTGGCCGACCAACTCGGCCTGGATCCCAGCCCGCCGCTCGTGGCTCTGCACGAGGCGATCCTCAAACACGATCCGGCACTGGACTCGATGGCTCCCACCACCACCGCCGCGCGGCACCGCACCAACCTGCCCGCGGCCCTGACCAACCTTGTCGGGCGGGCGGAGGCGGTGGTCGGGGTACGCGAGCTCCTGGAGTCAGGGCGTCTCGTCACGCTCACCGGCCCGGGCGGAGTGGGCAAGACCCAGCTCGCCCTCGAGGTCGCCCGCGCCGTCAGCGTCACCTTTCCCGACGGCGCAAGGCTGGTGGAACTCGCCGGTCTCGATCGGGCTTCCGGCAACTCCCGAGCAGCGGTAGCCGATGTCGTGGCAGCCGTCCTCGACATCCGCGACGACGTGACCTCGCACGTGGCCGGCGACCCGCTCGAACAGCTCACCGGCGCACTACAGCCCAAGCGTCTGCTTCTCGTCCTCGACAACTGTGAACACGTCGTGGAGCCGGTCGCCGCGCTGGCCGAGGCGCTGTTGCGTGCGGCACCGGATGTGCGCATCCTCGCCACCAGCCAGGAGCCGCTGGCCATCGCCGGTGAACAGCTGTGGACCGTACCGCCATTGGCACTTCCCCCTCCGTCCGTGGAGCCGGCGGACATGGGTCGCTTCAGCGCTGTGGAACTCTTCGTGACCCGCGCCGCCGCCGCGGCGCCGGGCTTCACGCTCGGCCCCGACAACGCCGCCGCGGTCACCGCGATCTGCCGCCGCCTGGACGGCATCCCGCTCGCGCTGGAACTGGCCGCCACCCGGGTACGTGCACTCGGCGTGCACGAACTGGCCGCCCGCCTCGACGACCGGTTCCGCGTGTTGGTATCGGGCAGGCGCGGCGGGCCGGCCCGCCAGCAGACACTCCGCGCGATGATCGACTGGAGCTGGGAGCTGCTGTCCGAGCCCGAACGTGTGATCCTGCGCAGGCTCGCCGTACACGCCGACGGTTGCACGCTGGCAGCGGCCGAGCAGGTCGGCGCCGAGGTCGGGATCGACGTCCTCGCCCTGCTGGCCCGCCTGGTGGACCGTTCGCTCGTGAGCATGGTGGACGGTATGGATGGCCCCCGATACTGGCTACTGGAGTCGGTCAGGGACTACTGCGTCGAACGCCTCCACCAGGCGGGTGAGCACGACGAGATCCGTCGACGGCACCTGCGCTACTACACGCACCTTGCCGAACGGGCCCAGCCGCACCTCCACGGTCCCGGTCAACGGCGGTGGCTGGAGTGTCTCGACCGTGAGCGTGCCAACCTACGTACGGCGCTCGAAACAGCGGTGCGCTCGGCGGACGCCGACAGCGCCACGCGGCTGGTCAGCGCGCTGGCCTGGTACTGGGTCCTGCGCGGTCGCCTCACCGAGGCCTGTCGGTCGCTGGATCTGGTGTTGGGCATCCGTGCCGACCCTCGAACCGCCGCCTGGCGAGCGGGCATGGCACTCATGCTCAACGCCGGTGCCGACCCGGCCGCACACACGGAGGGCGCATCGTACGAATCGATCGCCGACCCGCGGGCACGGGCGAGGGCCCAATGGTTCCTGGCGTACGCCCGGCGTGGTTTCACCGACCTCGCCGGCACCTCCGACCTCCTCGACCAGGCGCTGAAGAGCTTCCGCGACCTCGACGACGACTGGGGCACAGCCGCCGCGTTGAGCCTGCGGGCCACGATCAGCCGGGCCCGGGGCGAACTGACCGACGCGCAGCGCGACGCGATGGAGAGCCAGGCGCGCTTTCGTGAACTCGGCGACCGCTGGGGTCAGGTGAAAGCCACCAACACACTCGCCGAACTCGCCGAGATCAGGGGCGACTATTCGCAGGCCGCGCACCTGCACCGCGAGGGCGTACGGATGGCCGAGGAGCTGTCCCTCTGGGGCGAGATGTCGTTCAGGCTTTCCGGACTCGGCCGGATCGCCCTGCTCACCGGAGACTTCACCGCCGCCGACGAGTTCCACGAACGGGCGATGCGGATCGCAGCCGGGCAGTACAACAAGGTCGCCGAGCACTTCGCAGAGGTAGGGCTGGCGTTGAGCGCCCGCCGGCAGGGCAGGTACGAGCTGGTCGAAGACCGCCTCGCCAAATGGGTGGACTGGCTGCGGGGCGTCGACGGAGAACCCGGCCTGGCGCTGGTCCTGGCCGAGCTGGGCTTCGCCGCGGAGCAGAGCGGCGACGCCGAATCCGCGCTACACCTCCACGAGCAAAGCCTCGTCTCCGCGCGCAAGATCGGCGATCCCCGGGCCGTCGCTCTGGCCATCGAGGGCCTGGCGGGGGCACATTCCCTCGCCGGGAACGCAGCGCACGCCGCACACCTACTGGTCACGGCCACGGCACTACGCGAGTCGGTCGGCGCCCCACTGCCGCGCGGCGAACGAGGCGACGTGGACCGCATCATCGCCAGGCTACGGGAAGCCCTCGGTGATGAGATGTTCGCCGCCATGAACGAACAGAACCCGCCACCAGACCCCACGGGTCGCGCTGCGCCAACGCTCTCGCCGTAACGGACCAGCGGAGACCCGCAAACGCGCACCCGACATGACTGCAGCCGCCACCGCGCTCACCATCGCTGCCCGTCGGCCTGCCCAACACGACGAATACCGGCTGGATCGTCGGCTGCCCCCGCGGATCACCCGCCTCAGAACGTATGTCTGTCGCCCGTGAGGCCGGCGTCGCTCACGGTCACCGTGGCAGCGTTCAGCACGGCCCGGAGCGGGGCATGTGGGAACCCGTCGCCCGTGCCGGTATCCGGCCCCAGTCGGGTGCTGTAGAAGGGTTCGCCGTCGCGAGCGTCCTCGTCCTGATGGGCCCACAGGTTGCCGACCTCGTCCCGTTGCCAGACGACGTTCGCACCCCGGAAGTCGGCGCGTTCGAGCCAGTCGGCGCCGCTCGGCCAGTAGCCCTCCCATTGCGGAGGGCGTAACGCGGCGTATGCCTCGTCAACGGCGGCGACGGCCTGGTCCACGTCGTCATCGTCGAAGACGGCGGCGAATCGGCACAGCAGGGCCAACGGAGTGCCGGGGTGCGGCAGCCGTGGATCCCTCGTGGCGATCGCCCGGCAGATCAGGTCGAGTTCCGTCCAGCGCAACGCGTGCGGGTGCCAGTGCGCGAGGTCGTCCCACCCGAGCTCGACCGGCTCCGGCGAGTCAGGGGTGGCGATGAGCAGACTGTAGGAGTCGGCCGAGGCGTCCATACTCAGTACGACATGGTGGCCACTGCCGACCTCGAATGTCACGTCAAGCGACGAGTCGTCGAGATCCTCATCCGCGTCATCATCCAGCAGGCCTTCGAGGTCACCGAGCCGATCCGCGCCAGGTCCCTCCTCGTGGGCGAAGGTGTAGCGCGCCCAGAAGACGGGATCGTGCAATGACTCCTGCAACACCGATGGAATCGCCACCAAGAGAACTATAGGGACCACACAAGCGGCGTCCCGAACGGGGCAGCGGCGCGGTGGCCTTCCCCGGGGCCTCGTTGCCGTTTCCGGGATCACCCTCGTCCTCGGCGTCGACCCTCCAGGCTGCGGTCGATGCGGTGCTGCGCCGCGCCCGCGACGAGGCTGTCACGGTGGCGCTGGACCCCCAACCTGCGTCCGCGCCGCATCGAGATTGACGGACCGCTAACCCGTAGTGTGGAATCTACTTCCACAATGTGGCAGACAAGGTTGAGGGGTGGAAGGTGATGGCCCCGACACGGATCACGTCAGTCGACTGCTTCGTCCTCAAGCTCTCGAACGATGAGCGGTACCTCGGCCCCACCAACGAGCCTGCGAACCCGACACCACCGGCCGGCTACGCCGTACGTCCCCCGTGGCGCAGCATCTACTCACCGCGCTTCGAGACACTGCTCGTCCGCTTGACCACCGACTCGGGCGTCAGCGGGTGGGGCGAGGCCCTCGCGCCGGTCGCTCCCGAGGTCCCCGCCGAGGTGGTGCGCCGGCTGCTCGCACCGGCCCTGATCGGCGCCGATCCACGGCACGTGCGGCCGATCGGCGTGCGGCTGCGGGACCTGATGCGCGAACGCGGGCACCTGGGCGGGCACCAGGCCGACGCCATCGCCGCCGTCGACATCGCCCTGTGGGACCTGGCCGGCCGGCTGGCCGGACTGCCGGTGCACGAGCTGCTCGGCGGGGCATTCCGCGAGCACGTCCCGACGTACGTCTCCGGGCTGCCCCGTCCGGACGACGCCCAGCGCGCCGCCCTGGCCGCCGAGTGGGCGGCGAAGGGAGTCGAGCGGATCAAGCTGCATCTCGGCAAGGGAGTCGCGGCGGACCTGGCCACCGTGGACGCCGTGCGCGCCGCCGCACCGCAGGTGCGGCTCGCGGTCGACGCGCACTGGACCTACGACCTGGCCGCCGCGACCCGGCTGGCGCGCGGCCTCACCGCCCGCGGCGGGATCGAGTTCCTGGAGGCGCCGCTGGCGCCGGAGGACCTGGCCGGTCACGCCGACCTCGCCCGCCGCACGGACCTGCCGGTCGCCGTCGGCGAGGCGATGCGCCACCGGTACGACGTCCTGCCCTGGCTGCGGCAGCGCGCCGTCGGCCTGGTGCAGCCCGACGTCGCCAGGACCGGCATCACCGAGGCGATGGCGATCGCCGAGCTGGCCGCGGCGCATCACGTGCCCACCGCGCCGCACCACTCGGTGGCGCTCGGTGTCGCACTCGCCGCAGGGCTGCATGTCAGCGCGGCGGTCGAGCACCTGAGTTGTTTCGAGTACCAACCCACGACGACGGAGGTCGGGCAGCGGATCCTCACCGCGCCGCTGCCGGGCGGTCCGGACGGTTTCGCCGTACCGACCGGCCCCGGCCTCGGCGTCGAGGTGGATCTTGCCACTGTCAGCGCACTCGCGGAGGAACGTTGAGCACCCTCGCACCCCGGGCCCGCGTACGCGGGCTGATCCCCATCCTCGCCACCCCGTTCGACGACGCCGGCGCGTTGGACGTACCGAGCCTGCGCCGGCTGGTGGAGTTCCAGCTCGCGGCCGGCGTCGACGGACTCGCCGTCTTCGGCATGGCCAGCGAGGGGTTCGCACTCACCGCCGCCGAGCGCGCCACGATCCTGGCCGAAACCCGGGCGATCGCCGGCCCCGACGTGCCGCTCGTCGCCGGGATCAACGGCACCAGCACGGCCACCGCCGTCGAGCTGGCGCTGGCGGCCCGCGACGGCGGCGCGGACGCCCTGATGGTGCTGCCTCCCTACCTGGCCAAGCCCGCCGGCAACCAGCTCGTCGACTTCTACGGCACGCTCGCCGAGACCAGCGGACTACACGTGATGGTGCAGGATGCCCCGGCCACGACCGGGGTGACGATGCCGGTCCCGCTGATCGTGCAGCTGAGCAAGCTGCCCGGGGTCGAGTCGGTGAAGGTGGAGACCCAACCCACCGCACCCAAGGTGGGGGAGGTGGTGACCGCCACCGACGGCGACTTCGACGTCCTCGGCGGCCAGAACGCCTTCTTCGTGCTCGAGGAGTACGCCCGCGGCGCCGTCGGCACGATGCCCGCCTGCGAGTTCACCGACGTGCTCGCGCCGATCCTGGCCGACTGGCGCGCCGGCCGGCAGGAGGCGGCGCACGCCGGGTTCAACCATCTGCTGCCGCTGGTCCGGTTCGGACTGCAACCCCGCCTGGCGTGGGCCGTGCACAAGGAGGTGCTGGTGCGCCGGGGCATCATCGACTCCGCCTTCGTCCGCGACCCGGCCCTGCCGCTGGACGCCGGCAGCCGCGCCGCGCTGGACGCGATCCTGGCGCACACCCCCCTGCCGGCCTGGCGATCGTGAGAGGCTGACGATCATGACGAAGATCGTTTCGGTGGACGTCTTTCCCCTGGCGATACCTCGGGCAGATGGCGCAGCGCGGGCGTACGCCACCCAGCCGCCCTGGCCCAGCGTGTACGGCAACCACCGGGAGACCCTCGTGGTCCGGCTGACCGCGGACGACGGCACGACCGGCTGGGGCGAGGCGCTTGCTCCGGTCGCACCCGAGGTACCCGGCGAGATCGTCCGCCGGCTGTTGGCGCCGGTGCTCGTCGGCGCGGACCCCCGTCGGGTGCGCCCGCTTCGTCACCAGCTCGGCGACCTGATGCGCGAGCGCGGTCACCTCGGCGGCCACCAGGCCGACGCGATCGCGGCGGTGGACATCGCGCTGTGGGACCTCGCTGGCAAGCTCGCCGGCCGTCCCGTTGTCGAGCTGCTCGGCGGCGCCTTCCACGACACGGTCCCGACGTACGTGTCCGGGCTGCCCGGCCGCGCGGACGCCGACCGGGTCGCTCAGGCCCGGGACTGGGTGGCCCGCGGGGTCCGTCGGATCAAGGTGGGTCTCGGCCACGGCGTCGACGCGGACCTGGCGACCGTGTCGGCGCTGCGCGAGGTCCACCCCGACCTGCGGGTGGCCGTGGACGTACACGGCGTCTACGCACTGCCCGACGCGGTGCGGCTCGGCCGCGGCCTGGACGACCGGGACGCCTGGTTCTTCGAGATGCCGCTGGCCTTCGAGGACGTCGCCGGTCACGCGGACCTTGCCGCGCGCATCGACGTGCCGGTGGCGCTGGGGGAGAGCCTGCGGCACCGCTGGGAGTTCGCGCCGTTCGTGACGGCCCGGGCGGTGGGCCTGCTGCAACCGGACATCGGCCGCACCGGCATCACCGAGGGACTGGCGATCGCCCAGTACGCCGAGACGCACCACCTGGGCGTGGCCCCGCACCACTCGGCCGGGCTCGGGCTCGCCCTCGCCGCCGGTCTGCACGTCGCCGCCGCCTGCGCCAACCTGGTCGCCTTCGAGTGGCATCCGACCCTGTTCAACCTGGTCAACACGATCCTCACCGTGCCGATCGAGGCGACGCCGACCGGGATCCCGCTGCCCACCGGGCCCGGGCTGGGGGTGTCGGTGGACCCCGAGGCGGTCGCCCGGTACAGCACGTGGACGACGCGATGAGGCGTGTCCTGCTGATCGGCGCGTCGACCCCGATCGGCCGGGCCGTCGCGGCCCGCTTCGCCGCCGCCGGGGACCGGGTCGTCGGTTACGGTCTGGAACCCGCCGGCGAGCCGAGCCTGCTGGCCGACCTGACCGGCGATTGTGCGACCGCGGACGGCGCCGCCGCCGCGGTCGAGACGGCACGGGACCGGTTGGGCGGGCTGGACGTGCTGGTCGCCGCCGCCGGGGCGATGCCCATCGCCCCGGCCCACGCCACCAGCGACGCGCAGTGGCGTGCCGCCCTGGCCGGCTGCCTGGACACCCTCTTCTTTCCGCTGCGCGCGGCGCTGCCGCTGCTGGCGCCCGGTGCCGCGGTGGTCGCCGTCTCCTCGGTCAACGCGTTCCTGGCCGCCCCCTGGGTGGCCGCGTACGCCGCCGCCAAGGGGGCGGTGGAGGCCCTGGTACGCCAGGTCGCGCTGGACTACGGCGCGCGGGGGATCCGGGTCAACGCGGTGGCGCCGGGCATGGTCGGCGGCGAGCGGCTGCCCGACGCCGCCGGCGGTTACCCGATCGGGCGGACGCTGCGCCCGGACGAGGTCGCCGCCGCGGTGCACTTCCTCGCCTCCGAGGCCGCCAGCGGCATCACCGGCGTGGTGCTGCCGGTCGACGGGGGACTGTCGATCGCCTCACCGGCCGCGTTCGTGCGGGCGGACCTGCGCAAGCGCCTGGCCGAGCTGGCCCCGTGACCAGCAAGGACGTGCCGGTCGGCGGGCGGTTCGCCCGCCTCTACCGGCTGCTGGACTGGCCGCCCCGGCTGGCCGGGCTGAACCTGTTGTGGCTGGCCGGGGTGCTCGCCGGGGGAGTGGTCGCCGGCCTGTCCCCGGCCACCGTCGCGCTCTTCGCGCTGGTGCGCGACTACCAGCGGGGCCGGCATCCGCGGCCGTGGCGCGACTTCTGGCGGCACTGGCGGGCGGAGTTCGCACGCGCGCAGCTCCGGCTGGGCCTCCCGCTGCTGACCGTGTGGGTGTTCGCGTTCTACCTGCTCGCCGCGCGAGGCACCCCGCTCGCCGCCGCGGTGGCCGTGCTCGCTGTGGTGTATCTGGCGGTGTTGGCCTACCTGCCCGCGGTGCTGGCGCACTTCGACGTGCCGGCCACCGCCGCGTGGCGGATCGCCGCGCTGACGGCCGCGAAAGCTCCGCTGTGGACGGTTGGGTTGGGGGCGACGGTGGCCGTGCTTGTCGCGGCGATGCTCGTCGCCGTGCCGGTCGCCGTCCCGTTCTTCCTGCCCAGCGTGCCGGCGGCACTGATCACGCTGGTCGCCGCGCGAATCTTCGACGTGCTCCCGGCACCTGTCACCAGAGCAGGGGAAGCCGAATGAGCGCGCCTCTTCGTCGGTTCGCCAGCTCACTGGCCGGCGTCGCCGCTCGCTACGGCCGGATTCCCGACTCGACCGCGATCTGGACGCTGGCCGCACCGGCGGTGGTATGACACGACCGCGCGCCGCTCCCTGCCGGGGAGCGGCGCGCGGCGCCGGGTGCTGGCCGTGGGACGGGCGGTGGGATGGGCCGCCCGGGCTCAGCCGACGGCCGACAGCGGCGCGGCGGTGGCGTGGTAGCCGAGCCCGGTGGAGATCTGGTCGGCGTACTCGATGACCTTCATGGCGAGTTCGTCCTGGCGGCGGGGCAGATCCATCGCCGACAGCGGGCCGGAGACCGACAGGGCCGCCACGACCTTTCCGGAGCGGTCCCGGATCGGGGCGGCCAGGCAGGCCCGGCCGAAGGCCAGCTCCTCCAGTTCGGTGGCGTAGCCGCGGCCGCGTCCTTCGGTGATCGCGGCGAGCAGGCCGTCCAGGTCGGCGATGGTCCTCGGGGTGTACGCCGGGTACTGGCTGCCGATCAGGGATCGGATCTCGTCGGCGGTCAGATCCGACAGCAGCGCCTTGCCCAGGGCGGTGGCGTGCAGCGGGCCGCCACGACCGACCAGGGTGAACGAGCGCGGCGCGAGCCGCCCTTCGAAGTTGCACAGGTAGAACAGTTCGGTGTCGTGGCGTTCGGCGACGTTCGCGCCGAGGCCCAACTCCTGGGCGAGGGTCTGGGCGACCTGCCGGGCCTGCCGGTGCACCGTCGACTGGTTGAGGGCGACGCCCGCCAGGGCGACCACCGTGGGCCCGATGCGGTAGAGGCCGCTGCGCTGGTCGTGGGTGACGAAGCCGAGCGCCTCGAGCGTCCCGACCAGCCGGGAGACGGTCGACTGTCCCAGCCCGGTGAGCTGGACCAGTTCGGACACACGCCGCTCCGGGTGCTCCTCGGTGAACGCGCGCAGCAGCGACAGGGCGCGCTCGACACTCTGCGTGCCGCCGCCGACTTCGCGGGTGGTGGAGCGTGGCATTCCGCCCATCCTCAGAACGTAGGAGTGCAATCCAGATTACGGATCATACATCGCCAAGCGGCGTGGGCCGTCGGCCGGCCGACGGCCCACGCCGCTTCTCAGCAGTCCGGCTCGCCGGCCGGGGCGACCGGTTCGAACCGGACGGCGTCGGCCCGGTGATGCCCGCTCTGCTGCGCCGAGAGACTCACCGCGGCGGTGGTCGGGTCGAGGTCCCACACGCCCAGCACCCGCCATTGCCCGGCGTCGGTGGTCTGGTCGACGGTGAGGGTGGCGGTGCCGGTCGTGTGCACGACCCGGTAGGTGGCCGCCGTGGTGGTGGTGGCGTTGGTCGGATACCAGACGCTGACCCGGTACCGGCCGGCCGGCAGCGTCGGTCGCCACGTCGCCACGGCGGCCGTGCCACCGCTGGCGAACCGGGTGGTGCTGCCGGCGTACCCCTTGAGCGTGCTGGCACTCCACGTGCCTTCCTCGGTGTAGCCGGGCTGGCCGTCGTCGACGACGACCGCCCGCGCCGGATCGGGCGTCCCGACCGGCACGGCGATCCGGTCCACCGCCCCGGCACCGTGCAGGGCCACCTCGTGCAGCGCGCCGACCGTGGCGTCGGGCGGCGCCGTCGCGGTGAAGCTGACCTGCTGTGCGGCGTTCGGTGCGAGGGCGACCGGGATGGAGGCGGGGGTGCTGCGCCACCCGTCCGGCAGGGCGAGGGTGGCGCAGCCGGTCGCGCCCGCCATCGAGGACGCGGTGATGGTCGCCGTGACCGTGGTGCTGCCGCCGGGCGCCGGCACCGGTTCGGCGGCGAGCCCGGTGATCCGCGGCCGTACCGCGTCCGGATCCACCGGCCGCAACCGGACGGCGCTGACCCGGTGGTAGGCCGGATCGTCGACGACGAGCCGGACGAAGCCCTCCTCGCCGGCGGTGAACGGGAAGGTCCCGAGGACCCGCCACGTGCGGGGGTCCTGCTGCTGATCGACCCGTACCGGAGTGTCACCGTCGCGGTGGTGCACCACGTAGTCGGCCTCGGTGGTGGTCTCGTTGTTTGACGGGTACCAGACGGCGACCTCGTACCACCCGGCCTCGGGCACGATCGGCCGCCAGGTCGCCGTGCCGCCGAGCTTGCCCTCCGCGCTGTAGCGCGACGGGATCCCGTTGTACCCGGCCAGGCCGCTGGCCAGCCACTCACCGGTCTCGGTGTACCGGGGGCGGATGTCCTGCGGGGTGACGATGATGTCCTCGCTGGCGATCCGTACCTGTGCGGTGGCCTCGGCGCCGGTGTCCAGCGCCGCGCTCACCCGGTACGTCTGGTCGCGTGCGGCGGTGGCGGGTGAGGTGAGGGTGAAGCGGTACGCTCCTTCGCCGCGCGCGGCGACCTCGTAGGACACGCTCGCCGGGGTGACCGTCCAGCCGGCCGGCGGTGTCAGGCGCAGCGTGCCGCGGGCGGTGGTCGGGCCGACGTTGAGCACGCTGGCGGTGACCGTGGTGGCGTCACCCGGTTCGGCGAGTTCCGCCGGTGCCGCGACCAGAGCGCTCAGCCGGGTGGGTGGCCGGACGGTGAGCCGTCCCGCCGTGAGCGCGACCTCGCCGCCGCGCCAGCTCGCCGTCGTCGCCAGCGCGACCGTGCCGGGAGCGGCGTCGGGCGCGACCGACAGGTCGTAGCGCCAGGTCGCCGCGGTCCCGGCGGGCACGGTGGACGGTTGCTGTCCCGCCGGCCGGGCCGACCAGCCCGCCGGGAGGTGGAGGGCGACGGTCGGGTCCACCAGGGCAGCCGGGCCGTCGTTGCGGACGGTCACGGTGACGCCCAGAGTGTCGCCCGGTGTGGTGTGCGGCGAGGCGGGGGTCACCGCGCCGCAGACCGGCGTCTCGGTGGGGCAGTGGCCGGTCACCGCCGGCGGCAGGCGCAGGGTGGCCTCGCCCGTTCCGGCGGCGTCGGTGCTGATCCGGTACGTGAAGGCCGCGCCGGCGTCGTCCACCGGGATCGTCCACTCGTTGGGGTAGATCCGGTCAGCCACCTGGTGCCAGGTGGCCCCGCCGTCGGTGGACCAGTGCAGGGTCGCCGGGGCCTCGGTGGCCGCCTGCACGTACGCGTCGTAGCCGCTGTCGTCCGGACGGGTCAGCAGCATGCCCCGGGCGGCCCCGATCGGGCTGTCGTCGTCGAAGCGGTAGCTGTCCTGGCCGACGTCGGCCTGCTCGCCGCCGACCTGATGCGTCACGCCCGGCACCTGCACGCCCCGCACGACGAGCGCGGTGATGCCCCGGCCGGCCACGGTGACCGGTAGCGTCGCGCCGTGCATCGTGGTGACGCTCCGGGAGCCGTTGTCGCGGATGACCTCGACCTGGTACGCGCGGTCGCGCTGCACCCCGCTGATCGTCGGATCGAAGCGCACCACGCTGTGCGAGGTCGTCGTGGCCTCGTTCGTCAGGCTGACGTAGAGGCTGTCGTTGCCGTGCCCGGTGATCCAGTTCAGTTGCGGGTCGGTGACGTCGACGATGCCCTTGGGCAGGTACGGCCAGACGCCGTCCTCACCGTAGAACTGGCCGGGCTGGTGTCCGTAGACGTGGAACTTGAAGTAGACGTAGTTGGTCTCGAAGGCGGCCGGAAAGCTGATCTTGCCGTTCGAGCGGTAGGTGTGCTCGGAAAACAGGTAGTCCATCGCCAGCCCGAGCTGCGCCGGGATGTGGTGGTAGTAGATGGAGGTGAGTCCGGCCGGGCCGGTCAGCGGGAAGTCCGGGCGCATCTGGGCCGCGGTGAACTCCCGGTAGTAGTAGCCGGGGTAGTTGGTGAAGCGGCCGACCACGAGGTTGTGCGCCACGTCCGCGAGCAGCCGGTCGTCGGTGTGGGCGGCGAGGCGCAGCAGGAACGGCGCCCAGATGGGGTTCATCACCAGGCCGCCGCCGGGGTTCTCCCGACCCGCCGCGATCTTGTACGTGCTGAGCTGTTCGAAGGTCATGCCGTTGGTGGAGACCATCCAGGCCGGCACCTCCTCGGCCGGCACGTCCGTCTTCGGGTAGTCGTAGGTCACGCGGGGGTTCCACCGGTCCACCTGGGCGTCGATCCAGCCATCGGCGTTGACGGTGACGGTGCCCTCGGGGACCGGGCGCACCATGGTCTGCGTCACGAACCGTTTCGCCTCGGTGTAGGCGGCGTCGAGGTAGCGCTTCTCGTGGGTCTCCTCGTACAGCTCCAGCAGCTCGATCCAACCCTTGGAGTAGTTGAACTGGAAGCCGTTCTCGGCGATGTTCGTCGTGTACGGGGGATCGATCTGGGCGGCGATGTAGCGGTCCGCCTCGGCCTTGGCCTCCGTCAGGTAGGCCGGGTCGCCGGTGAGTCGCCAGGCCGCCAGCGGAGTGCTCACCGGCGTCCGGCTGTCCTTGCGCGGGTTGTCCTGGATCGACTTCAGGGCCAGTTCGTGCAGGCCGGCCACCTGTCCTCGGGTCTGCTCGTACAGCGGCACGAGGGTGGAGGCGTCCCCGGCCACGCTTGCGACGCGCCAGGCGTTGGTGTCGCCGTAGACCGGGTTGCCCTTGATCGGGGTCCAGCCGATCCCGTTGCGGGACACCTGGTACTCCAGTGACGGTCGCGCCCGCTTGTCGTAGAGCTCCCGGTCACCGGTGAGGTAGTAGGCGCCCAGCAGGACGCCGCTGGTGGCGGTGCGCACGGCCCGGTCGTTCTCGGTGTCCACGAAGCCCTTGGCCCGGTCCCACCAACCCGACAGCGAGCGCTGGTAGGTCTCGCTGTCGTCGGCGTCGGAGTCCTGCATCACCAGGTCGACGAGGTTGTGCACGGTGTCGGTGAGCGAGGTGTCGTGGATGTTGCGCCGGTAGGCGGAGTAGTCGTACTCGTCGCGTACCAGCTGGGTGTAGGCCTGGTACATCGTCGCGGGGCGGGCGTAGACGCCGAAGGTGAACTGGTGCCGTTGCCCGGTCTGCAGGGGCGAGAGCCGGCCGACCTGTGGCGCGAAGGCGGTGGGCTGCACGCCCCCACTGTCGTTGCGCAGGCTCATCCCGAACGGCTGCCCGTCCGCGCCGGCGTCGCGTTGGTGTTCGAACGGGATCGCCTCGGCTGGCGCGTACACCCCGCTGGTGACCTGCTGCCCCGCGACGGTGCGTTCCATCAGGCAGGCCGGCGCCATCAGTTCCCACGCGCTCAGTGCCTCGGCGCCGTAGACGACGCGGGCGTGCTGGCGGCTGCCGCAGAGCACCTCGTCGACGTCGGCGAAGGGGGTGATGTCGAGGGACTGGTAGCCGACGACGAAGTGGTCGGCGCGGCGGGCGGTCAGTGTCCAGGACGCCTCCGGGTTGTCGCCCGCGACCGACCATCGGACGGTCAGCTCGTGCGCGCCCGCCGCGCTGGTCCGCAGCTCGACCGTCCGCCCGTCGACCTGCTTCAGGTCGGTGAAGCCGACCCAGGCGGGGTTCATGGAGCTGTAGTAGTCGGTGGGGGTTCCGCCGTCCCCGCTGAGCACGAGCCACTGCTCGTCGAAGCGTCGCTGCGCGTCGGTGACCGGCAGCCAGCCACCGCGGGTGCGGACCAGGATCTCGCGCAGGTAGGTCTCGCCGCCGCGCCAGGTGGCGTGATGGAAGATCATCCGATGGTGTCGGCCTTCGATGCTGGCCACCCGGCGCAGCTGCAGGTCGGGCTTGTCCAGCTCCCGCAACGGGGTGGCGAACGGCGCCTGGTCCTGGGCTGCCGGCGCCGCGACGGCCACCCCGGAGGGCAGCACCAGCGCCGCGAGGGCGAGGAGAAGGGTGAGTGTGGAACGATGCCGCCTCGATAGTGTGGGCCTCACATCCATGAAGTGGATAGTTAATGCAATCGATGGCGCTGTCAAGGGTGTGCCGGGGCGCGACCTGCCTGCCCGCGCTGAGCAGCCAGCCTTCTGCTAAGAGCACCGCCACGGCCGCCGTGTGCCGAGTGTCCGTGTGGCAGCGGCATGCGTTTCAGACCCACATTGCGGATGCCTATTGCACAACATGGTCGGTGACGCTTACTGTCCTCACACGCTCGTCACCACGTCGAAACATGGATCAACACCTTCGTCCTCGTTGGCCGACCGGCACCGCCACCCGGTGACCGAACACAGGAGTAGGACATGATGGAACCAGAACTCACCCGCCGGTCCCTGCTGCGGATCCTCGGCGTGGGCGCTGCCGCCACCGCGGTCGGCGGGCTGACCACCGCCTGCAACCTGGTGGGCAGCAGCGACAAGCCCAGCGGGGACAAGGTGCGCATCAAGGTCATGCTGGTGCCCGACCCGACCGGCGCCTCCCAGTTCTACCGCGAACAGTTCGACCGCTTCGAGGAGAAGAACCCGGACATCGAGGTCCAGATCATCGAGAACCCGACCGACCAGCAGGTCAACGCGATCGAACTCAGCTTCCAGCAGGGCGACCCGCCGGACGTCTTCCGGGCACAGGACAACGGCTTCGACCGCATCTTCGACCGCGGCTGGATCGCCCCGCTCGACCAGTACGTCACCGACGAGTTCACGTCCCGGTTCCCCGAGGGCAGCCTCGACCCTGCCACGTCCGGCCTGCACCGCGACGGCAAGCTCTACACCCTGCCGCTCGTCTGGGGCAAGTGGTCGGTGGTGCGGTTCCTGCTGGTCAACAACACCGCCGCGAAGGTGGGTGGGGTCACGACCGCCCCGAAGACCTGGGAGGAACTGGAACAGGCCGCCGCCGCCATCACCCGCGCCGGCGGGGGCAGGACCTTCGGCTTCGCCGGGCTCTGGAGCAAGAGCAACCTGGCCCGCATGTTCCAGCACACCGCCGGCCCGTCCTCCATCGACAACGGCATCGACCTGCGCACCGGCCGGGCGGCCATCAACCACCCCTCGCTGGCCGCCGCCGTCGACCTGCTCACGCGGATGCACGCCGCGAAGACCATGACCCCCGGCTGGGAGAGCTGGACGGACGCCAGCAAGGTGCACACCGCGTTCGCCAAGGGCGAGCTGGCGATGTTCCTCGCGGCGCCGTACCAGATCAACGAGGTCCGAAAGCTCAACCCACAGCTCGACATGACCATCGCGGCCGTGCCGGTGCCCGCCGCCGGGCGAGGCGGCTACTCCGGGCAGACCGCCAGTTTCAGTCCCCTGTGGTCCATGTCCGCCCAGTCCAAGCACCCGGAGCAGGCGTGGAAGGTGATGGACTTCCTCGCCTCGAAGGACTTCCACCGGGCCTACTACGAGAAGTTCGGCACCCTCACCGCACTGGAGAGTGCCTGGCAGGACAAGGCGGCGAGCAACGCGGACCAGAAGGCGATCATGGACATCGCCGCGGAGACCGTACGGCTGATCCCCAACCCGGTGCTCGCCAGCAAGGGCGGCAAGGAACTGATGTCGGCCATCCGCGGCAAGCAGGACCTGCAATGGTCCGAAATCGCGCTCCCGGCGATCCTGCGCAACCAGCCCTTCGACCGCGCCGCCGCCGACCTCAACGCCAAGCTCGACGCCTTCATCGACGAGCAGGCCAAGGCCATCTCCGCCAAGGGGACACCGGCCTCGCGCGCCGACCTCACCTTCCCCACCTGGAACCCGCTGCAACCGTTCAACCCGAGTCAGAAGTGACCAGCACATCAACCGTCGGCCCGGGCGGCACCACCGAGCAGGTGGCGCCACCACCCCAGCGCCCTCCCGCCACCCCGCGGCGGCGCCGCCCCGGCACACTGCGCCGGCACGCCTGGCAGTACGTCTTCCTCGCCCCGATGCTGCTGCTGTTCGTGGCCTTCACCCTCTGGCCCATGGTCGCCAGCTGGTGGTACTCGTTCTTCGACTGGGACGGGGTGGGCCCCGCCACCGAGTGGGTCGGCTTCGCCAACTTCACCGAGGTGCTCACCAGCGGCCGGTTCTGGCACGCCTTCCGCAACTCCTTCCTCTTCTCACTGGTCGCGATCTGTGTGGAGATGCCACTGGCACTGCTCGTGGCGATCCTGCTCAACAGCCGTCGGCTGCGCGGACGCAACCTCTACCGGCTCCTGCTCTTCCTCCCGGTGGTGACCACCACCGCAGTCGTCGGCATCGTCTTCGCGGTCCTGCTGGACCCCGCCGGCGGGTTCATCAACGAGCTCCTGCGCTCCACCGGGCTCGTCGACTCGCCGGTGACCTTCCTCTCCGAGTCGTCCGCCCTGCCCACGGTCATGGCCATCGACGTGTGGAAGGGGTTCGGCATCACCCTCGTCTACTGGCTCGCCGCGCTGCAGACCGTTCCCGAGGACCTCTACGAGGCGTCGAAGGTCGACGGGGCGAACGGGCCCCAGACGCTGCGGCACGTCACCATCCCGGTGATCGCCCCGATCGGCGTGGTGATCCTGCTGCTCACCTTCCAGCGCAGCATGAACCCGTTCGACCTGGTCCAGGCGATGACGCAGGCCGGCCCCAACTACGCCACCGACGTGGTCGCCACCTACATCTACCGCTATGCCTTCAACCCCGAGCTGAACGCGCCCCGCTACGGCTTCGCCTGCGCCGCCGGCGTCGTGTTCGGGGTGATCACGCTGGTCATGACGGCGCTGCAGGGACCGCTGCTGCGCCGGCAGTACCTGAAGGGAAGCCGCTGATGCGCCGGATGCACCTGTGGCACCTGCTGCTGATCCCGCTCTGCCTGGCCTGGATCTATCCCTTCGTCTGGATGATCTCCACGGCCTTCAAATCCGAGCGGGAGGTCTTCCTCGGCGGCCTGTCGGTGCTACCGAAGGAGTGGACCCTCGACAACTTCACCCGCGCCTGGGACACCGCCCACTTCGGCACCTACCTGTCCAACACCGTCGTCTTCTCGGTCACCACCGTCGCCATCGTCCTGCTGGTCTCCGCCACCTCCGGATACGCCCTCGGCCGCGGCAGCCTGCCGGGCAAGAAGGTCATCGTCGGACTGCTCATCGCCACCATGTTCATCCCGCACGGCTACACGATCATCCCGATCTTCAAACTGGTCGACGGGCTCGGACTGAACAACGGCCTGCTCGGCGCGGTACTGGCCACCGCGGGCCCCGCGCACGTCGTACCCATCCTGCTGTTCATGGGGTACTTCGCCGGGATGCCCCAGGAGCTGGAGGACGCCGCGCGCATGGACGGCGCCAGCTATCCGCGAATCTTCTTCCGCATCATGCTGCCGCTGGCCAAGCCGGTAATCGGCACCGTGGCGCTGTTCAACTTCATGGCCGCGTGGAACGCCTTCTTCATCCCCCTGGTGTTCACCCTGGGCCGACCGGAGCTGCGCACACTCGGCGTCGGCATGTACAGCTTCTTCGGACAGGAGGCGACCGACTGGGGCGGTCTGGCCGCCGCGGCAACGATCAGCCTGCTTCCGATCATCGCGATCTTCCTGTTCCTGCAACGCACGTTCGTCGAGGGGATCGCGGGTGCGGTCAAGTCCTGACATCCTGTGGGCGCGCCCGATCTCCGCCGAGCGCTACGAGCTCGGCGAGGGGCCGCGGCTGGACCCGCGTACCGGCGAACTGCTGTGGGTGGACATCCGCGTCGGCCGGTTGTGGCGGGGACGGCTCACCGCCGACCGCATCGACGTCCTGGCCGGCCACGACATCGGGGCGGCGACCGGGTCGGTGGCGCCGCTGGCCGCCGACGGCGCCGGCTGGATCGTCGCAGCCGGGCGCGGATTCCGGCACGTGACGGCCGACGGCCACGTACGCCCGCTCCGCGACGTCGCCGCGCCCGGCACCCAGATGAACGACGGCGCCTGTGACCCGTCCGGCCGGTTCCTCGCCGGCAGCCAGGTCATCGCCGGCGGCGAACCCTATTCCGGCGGGCTCTACCGACTGGAGCCCGACGGTGCCGTGGCGACGGTGCTGACCGGGATCGGCTGCGCGAACGGGCTCGGGTTCGACCCGGCCGGCCAGACGATGTACCACGTGGACAGCCGCCGACGGCGGCTCACCAGCTACCGCTACGACCAGGCCACCGGAGAGGCCGCAGACCCGCGCGTGCTGGTCGAGTTCGACGACGCCACCCCCGACGGACTCTGCGTCGACGCCGAAGGCTGCCTCTGGGTGGCGATGTGGGACGGCTGGAACGTCCGCCGGCTCACCCCCGGCGGCGTCGAACTGGCCCGGGTCCAGCTGCCGGTACCCCGACCAACCGCCGTCTGCCTGGCAGCCGGCACCCTCCTGGTGACCACGGCCTGGATCGGACTGGACGAGGGCGCCCGCCGGGCCGCACCGGACAGCGGCCGCATCTTCGCCGCCGACGTCGGCGTCGACGCGGCCCCCACGCACACCTGGGGGACAGGATGAGGATCACCGGGCTGGAGCTGCTGACCGTGCCGCAGGGCGCGAGCGCCATGCTCCTGGTTCTCGTGCACACCGACGACGGGCAGTACGGCGTGGGCGAGGTCGGCATGCGCTCGCGGTGGCGCGCCGTCCGTGGCGCGGTGGAGGACTTCGCCGAGGAGTTGGCCGGCGCCGACCCGAGCCGCATCGAACATCTCGGACAGCTGCTCGCCCGGTCGGGATTCTTCCCGGCCACCGGCGTGCTCGCCGCCGTCCGCGCCGCCATCGACGTGGCGCTGTGGGACCTGCGCGGCAAGGCACTGGGCGTCCCGCTCTACGAGGTGTTCGGCGGCGCCTCCCGCGACCACATCGAGTGCTACGTGCACGTGCCGGGCGACGCCGTCAGAGACCCGGAGGCGATGGTCGCCGCCGCCGAGCGGCTCGTCGCGGCCGGCTGGCGCTACCTGCGGGTACCGGCGAACGGCCCGAACGGCGCCGAGTACGACCAGCGCGCAGCCCTGCGGCACACCGTCGCGACCATGGAGCGCCTCCGCGCCGTACTCGGCGACGAGGTCGAGCTGCTGCTCGACGTACACACCCGGTTCGAACCCGCCCAGGCGGTGACGCTCTGCCGGGAACTGGAGCCGACGCGCCCCTACTTCGTCGAGGACCCGCTGCGCAGCGAGCACCTCGACGGCTACCGCATGCTGCGCCAGCGCACCGGCGTCCCGCTCGCCGCAGGCGAACAGCTCGGCACGAAGTGGGAGTTCCGGCCGCTGATCGAGGGGGAACTGATCGACCACGCCCGGATCGACGTAGCCAACACCGGACTGACCGAGGCCCGCAAGATCGCCGCGATGGCCGAGGTCCACCACATCAACCTGGCCACCCACAACCCGCTCGGACCGATCACCGCCGCCGCGTCCGCGCACCTGAACCTGGTCCTGCCCAACGTGTCCGTGCAGGAACAGCCCTGGCCGGAGCTGACACTCCCGCCCGTGATCACCGCCGGACCCGAGCTGACGCCCGGCCGGATCAGACCGGCCGAGCGACCCGGCCTCGGCATCGAACTGGACCTCGCCGCCGCGCGCCGGCTCGACCACCGCGGCCCGGCACCCCTGCCCCTCTATCACCGCCCCGACGGCTCCTTCACGAACTGGTGACCGGAATGCGCGTACTGGTAACCGGCGCCGCCGGCGGAGTCGGCACCCTGCTACTGCCGCAACTCGCCGGTGACCACCACCTCCGGCTGACCGACCTGCGACCGCCCGAACACGCCGAGGGACACGAGGTGATGCTTGGCGACCTCGCTGACCCGGCATTCACCGAGCGGCTCTGCACCGACGTAGACGCAGTCGTGCACCTCGCCGCGAACCCGCGCCCCGGCGACGACTGGGACCAGCTACTCGGCCCCAACCTCGACGTGCCAGCCCGCATCCTGTCCGCCGCCGCCCGGACGGGCGTACGTCGCGTCGTTCTCGCCAGCTCCGTCCACGCCCTCGGCGGCTACCACCCGCCGTCCGCCCGTCCCGACGACGGCCCGATCCGCGACACGTGGCCACCCCACCCGTGCTGCCGCTACGGCGCCACCAAGGTCTTCGGCGAGGCGGCCGCCCGGGTGTACGCGGACTCCGGTGCCTTCTCCGTCGTCTGTCTGCGGCTCGGCGGCTGCCAGCCCGTGCCGCCGACGCGCGGCTGGTGCGACACCTGGCTGGGACCAGCAGACCTCGGGCAGGCGGTGCGCCTGGCGTTGCGGGCCGACATCCGGTTCGGCACGTACACGATCACCTCGGCGACCAGCGCGGCTGTCTTCGACCTCGACGCCGCCCGCCGCGGCCTCGGCTACGCACCGATCCAGAGCTGCGACACCTACCGGGACACCATTCCCGACGGCCCATCGACGATGTGCCGGGCTCGGCGTCCGTGACAGTTCGACGGCGTGATGGCGAGCTTGCCGGCGGTGCGGGTGCGGGCGCCCGCCCGGCGGCAACCGTCCGTCGGTGATCGCCTGCCGGAGGTGGGCGTGGAGCTGCGTACTCAGGAGTGCGCCAGTCGGGGAGGGGCGATGGGGAAGGTATCGACGGGTAGCGAAGGCTGCCGCCGGCCTGCTCCAGCCAGGTGGCGCCGTCCTGACGCTAGGGTAGGCCGGTGACGAGGCAGGCGTCCGATGCCGGTGTGGCACGAGCCAGCGCCCTGCTGGAAGTCGGCCGGATCGATGCCGCGCGGCGGGAGATCGCGGCCGTGCTGGCCGACGATCCGGACAATGCCGAGGCGCTGTACGTCCTGGCCCGCTCGCATCAGGCGGAGGACGAGTTCGCCGCCATGTTGGACGCGGCGGCCCGGGCCGTCGCGGTCGCGCCCGGACAGCACGAGGGCCACGTGTTGCTCGCGTTCGCCCAGATCGGCGTGGGCAACCCGGCGGAGGCACGAGCCAGCGCGTGCGAGGCCGTCCGTCTCGCGCCCGAGGACTGGCGCGGGCACGCCGCGCTGGCGCTCGCCCGGCTCAACCTCGGACAGCCGCGCCGCGCGTTCCAGACGATCAAGCAGGCGGTGAATCTGGCCCCCGAGTCGGCCGGCCCGCACCACATCCGGGCACTCATGTTCCACTCAATCGGCTGGCACATGTTCGCCACGCGGTCGTACCGCCGCGCGCTGACGCTCGACCCGGAGCACCGGGCGGCGCTCACCGGGCTCGCTAGCATCGCCGCCACCCGAGGGTGGCTGACAGCCGCCGCCGGACACCTCAGCGCGGTACTGACCGCGGAACCAACAAACCACGCGGCACGCACCGAACTGGATCGGGTGGTCATCGCCGGCGTCGGCGGTTGGGCGGTCATCTCGGTCTGGACGGCCGGCTTCCTCGGCATGTTCGCGATGCTTCCGTGGATGTCGTTGGTGGCGCTGCTGCCGCCTGCACTGTGGCTGCTGTGGGCCGCCCGGACCTGGCGCGCCCTCACCCCGGGCGCGCGGGTCTACGCCGGACACGTCGCACGCACGGACACCCGCGCACGTGTGCGACTGTTCGGGCTGGCGCTGTGCACGCTCACCGCGACCGGGCTGGTCATCACCGCGCTGCGCCAGGATGCGGATCGGCCGCCGGCGGCCCCCATGGTGGTCATGATGGTGGCACACGTCGTTGCGCTGCTTGCCACCGCAGCGGCGATCGTCATCACCGATCGCAAGGCCACCAGCCCACGTGCCGCCGACCCCAGATCCTCCTCCGAGTAGGGCACCCCCCGCCGGGTCCACGTGGGCAGGTCGCCCAGGGTTCGCGCAGCCACCGCACTCGCCCCACCCCAGCGATCTCAGGGCGTCGCCCCCCGACGTGGTAACCGACGACAACATCTAGCGGTGAAGAACTGCCCCATGCAGGCCCCGGCCGACCAAGTAGCGGGCCAGGTAATGCCTGAGGTGGCGGCGGCAGGGTCAGAGATATGACCGTTGGGTGGGGTTATCGGCTGGATCGGGTGACAGTGATAAAGTCAGATCTTTAGTGCAAGCCGCGCCCGACATCAGGCCGCCCTGACGCGCATCGGCATCGGAGGAAAGCCGTGGGCTACAAGGAACGACGGACCAAGATGATCGCCGAACAGGCGGCGCCGTATCTGGAGCCCGGCGAGCAAATCCAGACGGGATTCATCACGGTGACCGGTTCGGGGATCTTCACGGTGCCGGCGGAGACGATCGTGGTCACCGACCGTGCGATCCTCGTCGTGGGCCGCGGCAAGGTACAGCGCCATCCGCGTGACTTCTGGTTCGGCAAGCCGACCGGGCTGTACCACAAGATCGAACTCGACCGCACCTACAAGGTGCACCGGCAGTGGTACCAGGAAATCGCCGCCGCCGACGAGGCGCTGCGCGAAGCGCAGACCCACGACGACCCGGCGGTCGGCGAGCAGTGAACCAGGCGATAGCGTCGCCGCGGCTCGCTTGCGCCACCGCGGCAGTATCCAGGGCAGTCATCGCCTCGTTGCGCGAGGGCGCGGGGAGGTTCGCCACGGACCCCGACCACTACGACTGCGACTGCTGGCCGGGGAGGCAGGCGCGGCGCCCGCTCGACCCTCAGGCTGTGGCGGGGCCGTAGGCGGCGAGGAACACCTCGACGGCGGAGTGGGCGATACGCTTCAGCTCGCGCGCCGACGGCAGGCCATCCGACCCGGCGAACATCGCCTGGTTCATCGGCTGGTACATCACGAGGCCCGCGAACTGGTACGCCGCTCGCCGCGGGTCGTCGAGGGACCGCAACAGCCCACGGCCCGCCATCTCCTGTAGCGAGTCGCCGAGGATCACCAGCGCTCGATCGAACCCCCGCTCGAACCAGGCTCGCCCCACCTCAGGGAATCGGTCCGCCTCCGCGATGACGAGACGTCGCAGGCGGAGCACGTCCGCCGCGAGCAGCCCGCGCAGCCAGCCCTCCGCAACCATGCGCAACGCCGCCCGGGCGTCGTTCGACCGTTCGAGCAGGCTCACGGTGGACGCGAGCCGCTCGACCGTGCCCAGCGTCGTTTCCAGGATCACCTCGGCGAAGAGCTTCTGCTTGTCGCCGTACATCTTGTAGACCGTCTGCTTCGACACGGCCGCGAGCGCGGCGATCTCGTCCGTGGTCGCCCCGACGTAACCGTTGCGCATGAAGACGTCCGCGGCGGCAGTCATGATCGCCTGGCGCTGCCGGGTGGTCCGGTCGGGCACGGCGCGTTGCTTGGCCCCCATGTGGTCTCCAACTGTTCCGGGGCGGCGGGGTGGACACGCTCGCCCATTTGCGCCTAGCGTACCAAGCAGTACTACGAGTACTGATCGGTACCTGGGGCTGCGCTCGCGGTGCTGCACCGGGCCAACACCGTCCCTGCTGAACAGGAGATCCGCATGGGTGAGATCAAAGCTGGTCTGTTCGTGTCGCTCGACGGGGTCACCGAGGCTCCCGAGACATGGCACTTCCCGTACTTCGACGACGAGATGGGCGCGGCCGTCGGTGCGTTGATGGCCACCGACGCCACGCTGTTCGGCCGTGTGACCTACACCGAGATGGCCGAATACTGGCCGAACGCCGACCCCGCCGATCCGACGACGGCGATGATGAACGGCGCCCGCAAGTACGTCGTCTCCAACACCCTCACGTCCGCGGACTGGGAGAACACCACGCTGATTCGCGGGGACGCCGCCGCTGAGGAGCTCGCCAAGCTCAAGCAGGACAGCCGGATCGGTGTCACCGGAAGCGTCACTCTGGTGCGCTGGCTGCTCGAGCAGCGGCTCCTCGACGAACTTCACCTGCTGGTGCACCCGATCGTGGTCGGGCACGGGAAGCGGCTCTTCCAGGACGGCCCCACGGTTCCCCTGAAGCTGGTGTCGTCCACCGCGTTCGCCAGCGGTGTGCTCCACCTGGTCTACGCCGCCGCCGACGAGTCGACCGAGGCTTGAGCTTCGGGAGCCCGCCCGCCGGGTCGGATTGAGACGCAAACCGGCAAACCGGCCCGGCGAGCCGACGTGAGTGGGTGCGTTCGGCATCGCCAGCCTCGCGCGGAGGAATGCGTGGCGTGCGAGGTGATTGGTGTGGGTGGGGTGGTAGGACGCCCCTGGAGTACCTACAGGGGGTATGCCTCGCACCGCACCGTAGCATACCCCCGAGGGGTACGGTACCCTGGTGTCATGACCACACCCACTCCGATCCGCGGATACACCGCCAGCAAGGATCAGCTGCTCGCGCGGCTCCGCCGCGTCGAGGGGCAGGTTCGCGGCGTCGAGAAGATGGTCGACGACGACCGGTACTGCATCGACGTGCTCACCCAGATCTCCGCAATCCAGGCCGCCCTGGACAAGGTCGCCCTCGGACTGCTCGATGGGCACGCCCGGCACTGCATGCACGAAGGCGCCGCCGAGGGCCGCGCCGACGAGATGGCCACCGAAATGATGGCCGCCGTCGGCCGGCTCATGAAGCGAGGCTGACACAGCCGCCGGTGGATCGACCGGTGGCCGCCCGGATGCTGGCCGTCACGCCAGCCCAGCCCGGGGAGTCAGCTCCTGTGCCGCTTCCCCTTCTCGTCGGGCGACAGCCAGCGCAGCTCTGACCGGTGCGTGCGCCGGCCGCCTCACGCCTCGCACGCCCAGAACGACTCAATGCCGGCCGATACGTGATCGGCCGGCATTGCCGCATCAGCCCCGCCACAGCCTCGGGCGGCCGGCTCCGGGACCGGCCGCCCGACGGCGGGTTCTCGTTGTCTGTCAGGTTGCGTCGCACCCCAGCCGTGGCGGTGTCCGCCTCGTCATGACGACTTGTCCCGATGGATGTCGGGCTGACGTTCGGGGTTCGGTCCGCTCATGTCAGCCGACCTGGACGTTCTCGGGCTCCGTCGCGCTCTGTGCATCGGAGGTGCGGGTGCGCAGGGTTACCGCGGCGGTGACGGCTCCGATGGCGGCGATGGCCGCGGCGCCGACGAAGGCGGCGGAGAAGCCGTCGGTGAGCGCCGGCAGGTCACCGACCCGATCCGCGCCGTACGAGGCGGCGACCGCCGTCATCGCGGCCAGGCCCAGCGCGGAACCGACCTGATAGCTGGTGTTGACGATCCCGGACGCAAGGCCGCCCTCCTCGGGTCGGGCGCTGGAGATGGCCGTGCCCAGCGACGGGATGAACGCCAGTGACATACCCAGCGCCGCGACGAGCGATGCGGGCAGGACGTCCACGGCGTAGCTGCCGCCGGGCCGGACGAGGGCCAACCATCCCAGCCCTGCGGCCAGTACGGTGAGTCCCGCCACCACCATCGGCTTCGGGCCGAACCGGTTGATCGCGCGCGGCGCCAGGGCGACCATCCCCACCATGATGAGGACCGTCATCGGAAGCAGCGCAGCGCCGCTGGGGAAGGCGCTGTAGCCGAGCACCTGCTGCAGGTAGAGGTTGAGGTAGAACCACATCGGGATCCACGCCGCCCCCAGTAGGAGCTGAGCGACGTTGGCCGCGGCGAGATTCGGCGTGCGGAAGATCGACAGCCGCATCAGCGGATCCCTGCGGGCGGCCTGGATGGCCACGAACGCCACCAGTGCGGCGACCGCACCGGCCAGGACGAGCCAGGTCTGCCCGGAGGCCCACCCCACTTCGGGGGCCCGGACGATCGCGTAGACCGCCGCCGCGAGACCGGCGGTGACGGTGAGCGCCCCGGCGACGTCGAGGGAACCGCGGCGGGCGCCGCCGGCGGGCATCAGCGCCGGGGTGGCCAGTACCGCGATCAGAGCGATCGGGATGTTGATGTAGAACACCCACGGCCAGCTGAGGTACTCGGTGATGACCCCGCCGAGGAAGACGCCGGCAGTACCGCCCGCCGGTGCCGCCGCACCGTAGAGCGCGAGCGCCGTGGTTAGTTCTCGCGGCTGGGCGCCGAAGAGCATCATCAACAGCGTCAGCGCCGACGGTGCGATCAGGGCGGCGCCGGCGCCCTGCGCGGCGCGGGCAGCCAGTTCCACCGCGACGCTGTCAGCCAGCCCGGCGGCCGCTGATCCGGCCAGCAGGATCAGCCACCCGGCGGTGAAGACGCGCCGCGCGCCGAACAGGTCCGACAGCCGGCCGCCGAGCAACAGCAGTCCCCCGAAGGCCACGACGTAGGCGTTGAACACCCACGACAGGTTCTCGGGTGAGAACCCGAGGTCGTCCTGCATACGCGGAAGGGCCACGCCGATGATCGAGGTGTCCATGATGACCATGAACTGAGCGAGCGCGATGAGCCCGAGGCCCCACCAGCGCTTGGATCCCTGTGACATCTCCACCACTCCTAAATGCCCATAGGGGGTATGGGTAAGTGGGAGAATGTGTACCCCCTAGGGGTATTGCCTGTCAAGGGAGACCCTTGGCCGGCCTCAGGCTTTCGCGCTCTCGTGCGCACCTCATTGATCCCTCTACCCCCTATGGGTATATTCATCGTCCTGGGGCTGCGCTGGCTCCCGGGCCAACCGGCTGCCTGCCGGTTCCGTCCGGCGCGGCAGGGCGCCAGCCAGCGCCCCCTTGGTCGAGAGGAGAGAGTTCATGTGCACCACTGGGACCAGTTGCGGCTGCGGCACGGCCACGGCCGACAGCACGCCGGCCGCGGTTGAGGCCGTCGACGGCGTACGCACCACCTACACCGTGTCGGGTATGACCTGCACCGGCTGCGCCAACAACGTGAGCAAGCAGATCCAGACGGTCGAGGGCGTGACCGGCGTCGAGATCGACGTGGCCTCAGGCACCGTCGCGGTCTCCAGCGCCGCGCCGCTGGAGACCGCCGACGTCCGCGCGGCCGTCGAGAAGGCCGGTTACCAGCTCGTGAGCTGAGCGGAGGTGATCCGCCGCGACCGACCGGCGACTCTGGAGCGGTCGCGGCGGATCAGTACTTGTCGGTGTCCCACCGCGCGGCCTGGTCGTTCTATTCGGCGACGCCTGGCCTGAGGGTGATCCAGCCGCAGCAGCACGTCCGCGCCCGCGATCGACAGGGCGCATTCCTGCGGCGCCAGCCGCCTTCACCGGACACGGCGATACGTTCTTCGTGGCCACCGCGGACGCCGCGCGCTGCCCAGCACCGGCGCCGGCCCCCGTCTGGGCAACCCGGGCGACCTGTCGTGGCCCTCGCCCAACCGTGGGCACTCGTCACGAAGGGCTCTCAGCGACGCGTCCACAGTTCATTCGCGCAGGTGTGGCGGCGGCCCGGGTTGGGCCGCCGCCACACCGTGTTCAGGCCTGCGGGGTCAGGCGGACCCGCCTCAGCAGCTGGGCGTTGAGCGCCACGACGATCGTGGAGACCGACATGAGCACTGCGCCGACTGCCGGGCTGAGGCTGATCCCCGCCCAGGCGAGGACGCCGGCCGCGAGCGGGATCGCCACGACGTTGTAGCCGGCGGCCCAGGCCAGGTTCTGGATCATCTTTCGGTACGAGGCCCGGGACAGGCGGATGACGCCGGTGACGCCACGCGGGTCGGAGGAGGCGAGGATGACCCCGGCGGACTCGATCGCGACGTCCGTGCCGGCACCGATCGCCAGTCCGACGTCGGCGCGGGCCAGGGCCGGCGCGTCGTTGACCCCGTCGCCGACCATCGCGACCGTGTATCCGCGGGCCTGCAGGTCGGCCACCGCCTCGTCCTTGTCGGCGGGCAGCACCTCGGCGAAGACCTCGTCGACGCCGGGGCGGAAGCCAAGGTCCGCGGCGACGGCCTCGGCGACCGGCCGCGCGTCACCCGTGATCATGACGATCTTCCGCACGCCCTGCTCGCGCAGCACCGCGATGGCCTCCCGGGCCTCGGGACGGACCTCGTCCTCCAACGCGAACGCCCCGATCGCCTCCGCGGGCCCACCCTCGACGAGGCGGACCAGGTGGAGCACGGCAGCCCCGCGGGCCGACCAGACGTGCGCTGCCCGGACCAGTTCGTCCGGCACCGCCGCCGCCATTTCCCGCAGCAGAGCCGGCCCACCCACTGCGTAGGTCGTACCGTCGACGACAGCCTGCACACCGCGACCGGTCAGCGAGCGGAAGTCGCGCGCGGTGGCCTGCAGTCCCCGATCCTGTGCGACGGCCACCAGCGCCTTGGCCAGAGGATGCTCGCTGTCCGCCTCGACCGCGCCAGCGACGCGCAACACCTCGTCCTCGGTGACGCCGGCCGCGGCGGCCATGTCGGTGACCGTGTGCGCGCCCTTGGTCAGCGTGCCGGTCTTGTCGAACAGCACCGCATCGACGATGCGCATCCGCTCCAGCGCGAGGCGGTCCTTGACGAGGACGCCCGCCTTCGCCGACACGGCGGTCGAGAGCGCGATCACCAGCGGGATGGCCAACCCGAGGGCGTGCGGGCAGGCGATCACGAGGACCGTCACCGTCCGGACGACCGACTGGTCGAGGTCACCGAGCGCCCACCAGGCGCCGAAGGTGACCACCGCGGCGGCAGCGGCCACGTAGAACAGCATCGCCGCGAACCGGTCGGCGAGCACCTGAGCCCTGCCGCTGGAGGCCTGCGCCTGGGCGACGAGCCGCCCGATGCCGGCCAGTGCGGTGTCCTCGCCGACCGCGTCGACGCGTACCCGCAAGGCGGAGTCGGTCGCCACGGTGCCGGCCACCACGCGGTCTCCCACGCCGCGCGGGACCGGGCGGGATTCGCCCGTGATCATCGACTCGTCCAGCTCCGCGGCGCCGTCGACGACGCGCCCGTCGGCGGGCACCCGACCGCCGGAGCGGACCAGGACCACGTCGCCGACCCGCAGTTCGCCCACCGGCACGCGGTGCGGCTCACCGTTGTCGTCGAGCCGTTCGGCGTCGTCGGGCAACAGCGCCGCCAGCGCGGCGAGCGCGCCCTGGGCCTGGCCGATCGCCTTCATCTCCTGCCAGTGACCGAGCAGCATGATGCTCACCAGCGCGGCGAGCTCCCACCAGAAGTCCAGGTCGAACGCGCCGAAGCTGGTGGCCAGGGAAGCCAGGTACGCCACGGTGATCGCCATGGAGATCAGCAGCATCATCCCCGGCGCCCGGTCGCGGACCTCGCGGACGCCGCCGACCAGGAACGGCCAGCCGCCGTAGAAGAAGACCACCGATCCGAGGACCGGACCGACCAGGCCCCTGCCCGGGAAGTCCAGGGAGTAACCGAACCAGTCCATCACCATGTGACTGGTCGCCACGATCGGCAGCGTCAGGGCGAGGCTGAGCCAGAACTTGCGGCGGAACTGCTCAGGATCATGCCCGGCGTGCTTGTCGTGCCCACCGTGTCCCCCGTGACCCGCGTGGTCGCCGTGGCCTGGGTGGTGGTTGCCGCTAGCAGCCTCACCGCGCCGGCCCTGGTGCGCCGCACCGGCGTGGGAGGCGTCGTTTTCGTGGTGCTCTGCCAGGGGTTTTGGCGTGGACGGGCCCGGAGCCGGACCGTGGTGTGGTGCCCTATGGTCGTGGCCCTCGTGGGAGTGCGGTGGCACCGCCGCCTCGCCCGTGCCGTTCGCCTTCTCGTGTGCCGTGTGGTTGTTGCTCATACCGTCCACCTCCACACAGCACCATATACCCCCGGGGGGTACATGACAAACCTCTACCCCGAACCGGTATAGCTCGTGACGCGGGCGTTCATGGGGCCCATGATCAGCCGTGCCGGTTGCGGGGTGCGGTCGCGGGCGGCCGGTAAGGAGTGGCCTCCGCCAGCCGAGACGAACCGCGGGCCATCCAACCAAGCGGGCGACGGCTACGGCACCACACGGGCGCGGACAGCCACACGGTCCACGCCCACCTCGGCCAATACGCTCGTTGCGGGATCGGTGCGGTCGCTATCCAGGAGCCCGGCCAGCAGGTGGACGACGGCGATCCGACGCGCGCCGGTGCGTCGGGCCACGGTGAGAGCATTGGACAGGGTGGCCTTCGCGCCGGACGTGAACGGCAACCGTGTCGACGATTCCGTGATCGTGGCCCGCTCGACGCCACGGGCGTCGATGCCGATGGCGGCAAGGGCCGCCTCGTCCAGAGCGGCGAGCGCGGACCGTGCTGTCTCGATGTCGACGCCGAGCGTCTGGGCCGCCTCTACGTCATGCAGCACGCCGAGGAGCAGATGCTCCGTGCCGACGCGCCGGTCGCCGCGCCTCCGCGCCTCCGTCGGTGCGTGCACCGTAACCGCGGCTCGGGCGCCAGCCGTGAATCGTTCGAACATGGCGACTCACTTTCCATGCTTGGTGTGGGCGGACTGGCGGGAGACACCGAGCGCGTCGCCGATCTGCTCCCAGGTCCAACCTTCGGCTCGGGCGCGGGCCACCGCCGCAGCCTCGACCTGCTCGGCGAGCCGGTGCAGGGCACCGACGGCGCGAAGCAACACGGCCGGATCATGCGACCGCAACCGCGCGACCAGTGGGGACTCCTCCATGCCTGTCAGTTTGGGTTGACAAGCACCCCTTGTCAACCCAGACTGACAGCCCTCGACGACGCTGGAGGTCTCCATGTCCAAGGCCCCACTCATCTGCGGTACCGCCGCCGGCCCGCTGTTCGTGCTCAGCCTCCTGATCCAGGGCGCCACCCGCGACGGTTACGATCCGCTGCGCCATCCGGTCAGTTCCCTCGCCCTCGGCCACCACGGCTGGGTGCAGACCGCAACGTTCCTGGTCGCCGGCGTGTTGACCGCCGTACTCGCCGTCGGGCTCCGGCGGACTCTGCCCCGAGGACCCGGCCGGCTGTGGGGCCCGCTGTTCGTCGGCGTGTGGGCGCTCGGCCTCGTCGGCGCCGGCCTCTTCACCACCGACCCGGTCAGCGGTTACCCACCCGGCAGCCCGGACCGGTTGCCTGCCTACAGCAGCACCCACGCGGCCCTGCACGACGGCGTATCACTGCTCGCCTTCATCGCAATCATGGGAGCCTGCATCGTGTTCACCCTTCGGTTCGTCGCCGGCAACCAGTGGCGCTGGGCGTTCTACTCGGCCACGACCGCCGCCGTCGTCCTCGTCGCGCTCGGGCTGTCGAACGCCGCCTTCGCCCAATCGCAGAACCTCGTAGCGTTCGGTGGCCTGTTTCAGCGGATCATGATCGTCGTTGCCTGGTTGTGGCTGACCCTGCTCGCCTGGAAGACGTACCGCAGCGACGAGCGGTCAAGGCCAGGCGCCCGCGTCGGCTAGTACCGCACCGGCAGTTGTGGATGGCCTGTAGTGGTCCCGGCGGGCAGAGCCATGGGCTCCAGTGCGCCACTCCCTGTCCTCGGGCTGCCGCCGGGTTCCCAGGGTTACCGGGACGCGAGTCGGGCCTGTCGGAGCAGGTATTCGCGTTCGGGGACGCTCGCCGTCTGCTGTGCGGCGGCGTGGTACTGGGCGGCGGCTGCCTGGTGATCACCGGCTTGGTCGAGGAGGTGGGCGCGTACGGCGGCGAGGCGGTGGTTGCCCGTCATCCGAGGGTCGGAGTCGAGCGTTTCCAGCAGTGCCAGGCCGGCCCGGGGTCCGTGGACCATGGCGGTGGCGACGGCACGGTTGAGGGTGACGACGGGGGTGTCGTCGAGACGCTGGAGCATGTCGTACAGGTTGAGGATGTGCCGCCAGTCCGTGTCCTCGGCGCGGGCGGCCTGGTCGTGCGCCGCGGCGATCGCCGCCTGGATCTGGTAGGGGCCCGGTCGACGGCGCGCCAGTGCGGCGGTGAGCAGCGTGATGCCTTGGTGGATGAGGCGGCGATCCCACCGGCCACGGTCTTGCTCCGCCAGCGGCACCAGTTCACCGGAGGGACCGGTGCGCGCCGCCCGGCGGGCGTCGGTGAGGAGCAGCAGGGCGAGCAGGCCGGCGGCCTCGGCGTCGTCGGGGCGAGCCTGGTGGAGGGTACGGGCGAGCCGGATCGCCTCGGCGGCCAGGTCCGTACGCTGGAGGGCGACGCCCGAGCTCGCCGTGTGGCCTTCGTTGAAGATGAGGTAGAGCACGTGCAGTACCGCCCGCAATCGACGGTCGTAGTCGTCCGGGGTGGGGGGTTCGAATCTGGCACCGGCGTCCTTGATGCGCTGCTTGGCGCGGCTGATCCGCTGTGCCAGCGTCGCCTCGGGCACGAGCAGCGCGTGGGCGATCTCCGCCGTGGTCAGTCCGCCCACCGCTCGCAGGGTCAGCGCGATCTGCGAGGCCGCGGTGAGCGCGGGATGACAGCACAGGAACAGCAGCGTCAGGGTGTCGTCGGACGGCGTGTCGCCGATGTCGGCCGCCGGAGCCAACCAGTCGGCGGGCGGTACCTGCGCCGCAAGTGCCGTCTCGCGGCGCAGGCGGGACTGCTCGCTGCGCAGGTGGTCGATCAGGCGCCGGGAGGCGACGCGGATCAGCCAGCCGCGCGGATTGTCCGGTACGCCTTCGGCGGGCCACTGCGTGGCCGCGGCCAGCAGGGCCTCCTGGGTGGCGTCCTCGGCCTCGTCGAAGTGCCCGTAGCGGCGCGTCACCGCGGCCAGGACCTGGGGCGCCAGTTCGCGCAGCAGGTCGGCGCTCATCCGTACACGGGTCGTAGTTCGACGCGGGTGGACACGACGCCGGCGAACCGGGCTGCCAACTCGATCGCTCGTTCGTGGGTCGCCACGTCGATGATGCCGAACCCGGCGAGGAACTCCTTGGTCTCGGCGTAGGGCCCGTCGGAGACCACGGGAGTGCCGCCGTGGAGGTCGACCGTCTGCGCGGACGCCGGCTCGGACAGCCCGAAGGCGGTGACCAGCTCACCGGTGGCGGCCAGTTCCTCCTGCAGCGCCTGCATCGCTTCGAAGTGAGCGGCGATCTCCGCGGGTGACATCGCGTTCGGGCCGGTACCGGCCAGCGCTTCCCAGTCCGACGGGCCGCCGTAGGTCATCACCATGTACTTCACCGCCACCTCCGCGTTCGCCCGGTCGGACATTGATACCAGATGACAGGAGCCGGTTCCGTCCGGCGACCGCGACGGCCGTCATCGCGGAGCGGCAAAAAATCTTCAAAAGAATCTCGACCGGCGTGTAGAGAGCCGGTGGTCGGCTCCGACGTCTCGGGCACAGCAACGACGATCCGACGAGGAGAGCCCGATGACCGCCACCGTCACCACCCGTTCCACCAGCCGCTCGACCGCGCTGCGCCGCGCCGCATCGATGGGCCGATGGGTACTGCAGGTGTTCCTCGCCGTGCAGATCGCCTCGGGCGGGGTGCTCAAGCTCATCGGCGACGCGCGAATGGTCGACCTGTTCACCGACATCGGGATGGGGCAGTGGCTGCGCTACCTCGTCGGCGTCTGCGAGGTGGCCGCCGCCGTCGGCCTGCTGGTTCCGCGGCTGGCCGCGCTGGCCGCCCTCGGCCTGAGCGGGCTCATGGCCGGGGCCGTGGTCACCAACCTGCTCATCGGCGTCAACCCCGCGATGCCAGCCGCGTTCCTGCTGGTCGCCGGCGTGATCGTCTACAGCCGCCGCGCCCAGCTGCGCCCACTCGTCACCCGCACCCGCTGACAACCCGACCGCTCACCCACCTCATTCGCTGAAAGGAACCACCACCATGACCGACGAGATCCTCGGCGGCGCCCCGTCCGCCAACACCCCCCACCCGGCCCTGAGGACCCTCGACGTGCTGGTCGGCACGTGGCACGTGTCCGGGCCCGGACACCACGGCACCGTCACCTACGAGTGGATGCCGGGCGGTCACTTCCTGGTCCAGCACGTCGACCTGAGCCAGGACGGCGGGTCCACCACCGGCGTCGAGTACATCGGATACGACGCAGACAGCGGCACCCTGAGATCACACTTCTTCGGCAGTACAGGAGACATCCTGGAGTACGTGTACGAAGTGGTCGACCGGGAGTTGACCATCTGGTTCGGCCAGCCGGGCTCGCCGGCCCGGTACCGCGGCACCTTCGACGCGCAGGGCACCAGCGCCACCGGAGCGTGGGCGTGGCCCGGCGGCGGCTACGAGTCCGCCATGACCCGCGTCCGTCCCTGAATCGCGGCAACGCTCGGCGGCTCGACATCCTGCCCGGTTGTCGAGCCGCCGAGTGGCGGGAGGTCGACGACACCCAGCCGCCCGCCCCCTGGGCTCCGAACCGCCCATCACCAGGTTGTACCGCTAGGTCGTGTCCGGTGGATCATGCTCGGCGGGGCTCGGTAGGTTGGCTGCATGCCATCTGCACTTGTTGTTGGATACGACCCGCAAGCGATACCCGGCGTCGACGGAGAGGCCCTTCGTGCGGCGCTCGATGCGGAGCTGGCCCGGTTCGGTGAGCACGGCATCGACGCGGACATGACGCTGATCGTGTTCGGCGAATCGGCCGAGTCCACCCTCGTCGCATCGCTGACCAAGCAGCCGTGGGATGTTGTGGTCGTCGGCGCCGGGATCCGCAAGACCGAGTCGCTGCTTCCGCTCTTCGAACAGATCGTGAACCTTGTCCGGCGCCACGCGCCCCAGGCCGCGATTGCGTTCAACACCAGTGGCGGGGACAGCGTCGAGGCGGCACAGCGGTGGCTCTGAATCCCGGCCGCCCGATCATGGCTTGCCATCGCGCGCTGGCGAGGTGACCTCGCCGGGCCGGCAGGAGTCAGCTCGTTCGGCTGGCCGCTGCCGGCCCTGCCCGGCGGATGGCGCGGGTGCGCAGCACGTCCCGCACCGACCACCCGCCGGTCAGGCACCACAGCGCGATGACCGGGTCGCAGATCGCGCAGCCGAACGACGAGCCGGGCAGGAACGGGATGATCGGATTGCCGTACAGGTGGTGAACCACGTCCCAGCCGGTGTGCAGGAGCCAGCCGACGCCGATCCACCGCCACGACTCCAGCCCCCGGTACGCCACGTAGGCCAGCACCGCCACGAACGGGAACTCCCAGCCCGCCAGCCCGCCGCCGCTGAGGTACGCCGCCCCGGCCCCGGCGACCATGATCGCGTTGAACCGGCGGCGGTGTGGTTCCCGGATCAGCGAGTTGAGGCAGACGTACAGGGCGCCGACGAGCAGTGGCATGAGTATGGTCATGGCTGGTGAATCTAGGTGCGGTGGCCGGCGCCGAGCAGAGGCCGGCGAGCCATCCATCGACGGGTTCTCGCCAGAATGGGCATATGCACAGGGTGGTGGTCGTCGCGAACGACGGCGTGGTCCCGTTCGACCTGTCCGTGCCGATCGAGGTGTTCGGCCGCGCGCGGCTGGCCGACGGTCGCCCGGCCTACCAGGTGCAGGTCTGTGCGGTCACCGAGGAGGTGCGGGCGGGCGCGGTCGGGGTGCGGGTACCGCACGACCTGTCCGTGCTGGCCGAGGCCGACACGGTGGTCGTACCGGGGACCGCCGACCTGGGCGCAACGCTTCCCGCCGCGATTCGCGAGGCGCTGGCCACCAGCACAGCCCGGCTCGTGTCGATCTGCACCGGCGCCTTCGTACTGGCCGCCGCCGGCCGGCTCGACGGGCGGCGGGCCACCACCCACTGGGCCGCCGCGGCCGAGCTGGCCCGCCGGTATCCCGCCGTCACGGTCGACCCGGACGTGCTGTTCGTCGACGATGATCCGGTGCTGACATCGGCCGGTGCCGCCGCCGGGCTCGACCTGTGCCTGTACGTCGTCCGACGGGACCACGGCGCGGCGGTCGCCGCCGACACCGCGCGCGACTGCGTCATGCCGCTGGAACGGGCCGGGGGACAGGCGCAGTTCATCGCGTACGAACCACCCGTGCCGGCGGGACACGGCATTCAGCCACTGCTGGTCTGGATGGCCGACAACCTCCACCGTCCGCTCACCCTGGCCGAGATCGCCGCGTACGCCTCGATGAGCACCCGGTCGCTGAGCCGGCATTTCCGTGACCAGACCGGCACCACGCCGATGCGCTGGCTCAGCCGGCACCGGGTCCGGCGGGCCCAGCTGCTGCTGGAACAGACTGACCAGCCGGTCGAGCACATCGGCACGCTCGTCGGGTTCTCCTCGCCGACCGCCTTTCGGGAGTGCTTCCGACACGTCGTCGGCGTCAGCCCGCGCGACTACCGGGCGGCCTTCCCGCCGCCCGACCGGGACTAGCACGTCGATCAAACGCGGTCTACGACTGCCCGACGAGGAGATCCGCTGTTCGCAGTTGGCGAGCGGACTGGTGCATGATCCAGGTTGGCAGTGGTTCTGTTACGACACGCACCACCTCCCAGCCTGCGCGGCGGTAGACCTCGACGTTGCCGGGGTTGCTGGTCTCCAGAACCGCCGGCAGGTCGTCGGCGGCGGCGCGACGCAATCCCTCCCTCATGACGGCGTGACCCCAGCGACGGCCGGCGTAGTTGGGGTGGGTGCCCAGGACACCGAGGTACCAGAAGGGGGTGGCCGGCAGGGCGGCGTGGACGGCCTGGTCGTAGGCGCGAACGCGCGCCAGTGCGTCAGCCGGGAGTTGGGCGGCGAGATCCGCGTCCGACGACCCGTTCTCGACCGCGGCGGGGGGCTCCCAGATTGCGACGGAGGCACCGCGCCCGATCGTCCAGATCGTTTCCCTGCCCACCCGCTTGTCGAAGAGGTGCCCGAAGAAGGCAGCAGCATGCTGCGGATAGGTGCTCTTCTCAGGAAACAGGAACGTCAGGACGGGATCGTCGACAAATGCGGCGACCAACGAGTCGATGACCCGCCCACGGTCTGCCGGGGTGGCGACGGTGATCTCAGACGCTGTCACACCGGCGAAGGTATCTCAGGCGTCGTGCCGTCCAGGTGCCAGTGGCCGGTAGCCCGGACGGTCGCCAGGGAGACACGGTGAGGTCGCCGGCGGGCCCCTCGCGGAGGCCGCCGACACACCGGCCGGGCCGGTCGAGCAGGAATGAGGGCTGGATGACCGCTGGGTTCGACACCTTCGGCGTCGACGGGCTCCGCGAAGCGTCCCTTGTCGGTCAGATGGTGTTCGCCGACGCCGCAGAGAGGTTGCGTAGTTCGTTCAGGACGACCTGGCTTGCGGCGGTGAGAGTCGAGCGGCTGCGGACGGCCGCGTAGATGTGACGGGTCAACGGCCGGCGCAGCGGCCGGGTGGTGACGCGGTAGCGGCGGTCCACGGCCAGTTCGGGCAGGAGTGACACGGACAGTCCGGCCTCGACATGCGCCAGAAGCACCTCGTAGCTGGCGAAGCGGCCGGCCACGACCGGCTCGAAGCCGGCCTGCCGGCAGGTGCTCGTCACCAGGTTCGACAGGTACGTGCCGGGCATGTCGATGGACCAGGCCGCCTCGGCGAAGTCGGCCAGGTCCGCCGGCGTCTCCGACCCGGTCTGCGACCGCGGCGTCACGAGCACGATGTCGTCGGTGAGCAGGGGGATGGTCTGCACGTCGGGGTGCAGCGGCATGGACCCGTCGATGAAGTCCGCGGTCACGATGATGTCGTAGTCGCCGCGGCGCAGGGCCGGAAGGCTGGCCTGCGGGTCCAGTTCGGCGACCTCGAGGGCGATCCCTGGATGCGCCGTGCGTAGCCGCGCGGCGAGCGGGATGACGGCGGCGCGGATGGCGCTGGAGAAGGCCGCGAGGCGTACCGGACCCGTTGCCCGCCCGGAGAGGCCCCGCAGGTCCGCCTCGGCGGCCCTGATCTGGTCGAGGATGACGCGGGCGTGCCGGGCGAGGGTACGTCCGGCGGTCGTGAGCTGGACGCGGCGGCCGGTACGCCGCAGGAGCTCGGTGCGGGTCTCCGCCTCCAGGACCGCCAGCTGCGCCGAGACTGCCGACGGGCTCAGGTGCAGGGCCGCGGCGACCGCGCGCATGGTGCCGAGGCTGTCCAGCAGGCTGAGCATCTCCAGGCGTGCGGTGTTCAGCCGCATCGCAACCCTCCTGTGCAGGATTTCCGCACAGCGTAGCCACAAACTTCAGCTTTTCGTGCACTCCGAAGCGGGCCTACCGTGAGGCGCATGACGTTGACTACCGAGCAGAGCACCGCTGGGCAGTTCTGGTCTGACGTCGACCGCCATCTGGTGCGCTACGGCGGCTGGTTCACGCCCGAGATCATCGACCGCGCGGCGGGTAGCTTCGTGTACACCGCCGACGGCCGGCAGATCCTGGACTTCACCTCAGGCCAGATGAGCGCCATTCTCGGGCACTGCCATCCCGCGATCGTCGCCACGGTGCAGCGGGAGATCGCGAGGCTGGATCACCTGTTCAGCGGCATGCTGTCGCGCTCGGTCGTCGACCTCGCGCGCCGGCTCGCCGAGTCGCTGCCCGCGCCGCTGGAGAAGGCGTTGCTGCTGACCACCGGCGCCGAGTCGAACGAGGCGGCCATCCGGATGGCCAAGCTCGTGACGGGCCGGCACGAGATCGTCGCCTTCGCCCGGTCGTGGCACGGCATGACCCACGCCGCGGCCGCCGCGACGTACAGCGCCGGCCACCACGGCTACGGGCCCACGCCGCCGGGAAACTTCGCGATCCCCACGCCCAACCCGTACCGCCCCGACTTCACCACCCCGGACGGCGAGCTGGACTGGCAGCGGCAGCTCGACTACGCGTTCGCCCTCGTCGACGCACAGTCGTCGGGGAGTCTCGCGGCATGCATCGTCGAGCCGATCCTCAGCTCGGGCGGCATCATCGAGCCACCGCCGGGCTACTTCGCCGCGCTGGCGGCCAAGTGCCGCGAACGCGGCATGCTGCTGATCGTCGACGAGGCGCAGACCGGCCTGTGCCGCACCGGCACCTGGTACGCCTTCCAACGCGACGGCATCGTGCCCGACATCCTCACGCTCTCCAAGACGCTGGGCGCCGGCCTCCCACTCGCCGCGGTGATCACGACCGCGGAGATCGAGCAACGGGCCCACGAGCGGGGGTACCTCTTCTACACCACCCACGTGTCCGACCCCCTCGTCGCCGCCGTCGGCAACACCGTGCTCGACGTCCTCCAGCAGGAGCAGATGGACGTACGGGCACGGGAACTGGGCGACGTCCTGCGAGCGGGCCTGCTCGACATCAAGGACCGGCACGACGTGGTGGGAGACGTACGAGGACGCGGCCTGATGCAGGGGATCGAACTCGTCCTCGACCGCACGACACGAGAAGGCGCTGACGCCCTCGGCGCCCAGGTCACCCGCCGCTGCCTCGAACTCGGCCTCCATATGAACGTCGTGCAGCTGCCCGGCATGGGAAGCACCTTCCGGATCGCGCCACCTCTCACCATCACGCGAGAGGAACTAGCCCTCGGCCTGGAGATCCTCGACCAGGCGATCGGCGAAGCGGCGCTGGCCTGATCGGCATCGTCGAGGTCTCCGGTAGAGGGTTCATCGACCAAGAAGAACCTGACTACCGGGGACCTCGCGGCCACCACAGCGGTGAGAAGCGGCACGACGGCCCAGGTCACCGGGGCGAACGCGCTTCGTTCCGGCCCGGGCGACGAAAGAGAAGAGCCGGCCGCTGGCCATCTAGGTGCTGCCGATCGTGCGGGTGTGGCCGGTCGCCGGCGTCCAGGTCAGACTCTGGCCGGAGGTGTGGCTGGGGACGACGTGACCGCGCGCAGCTCGGCGGCCGTCTCGGCGATGAGATCGGCGAGGGAGGCGTCGTTGCCGGGCGCGACCCATCGGGCGAACGCCACCCGGAAGACCGTGACGCCTGACTCGGTGGCGAGGGTGGCGGTGGTCTCGCCGACGCCCTTGGCGCGCAGGGCCGCGGCGACCGTGGCCGCCAGCCCGTTCGTCTTACGCAGTTCCCGTTCCTGCAGTTCGGGGCTGGCGTCGATGATGGTTTGGCGCACCCGGACCAGGTCGAGGCGGTCGGCGAAGATCTCGTCCGCCACCTGGCGGAACGCGGTGACGACCGTCTCGAAGGGGTCGGCGTCCGTCTCGGCGACCGCCTTGACCAGGACCTCCTCCAACCGGCTGCCGCCGCTGAACAGCACCTCGCGCTTGTCGCCGAAGAGCCGGTAGAACGTGCGCTTGTCGAGGCCGGCGCGGGCCGCGATGTCGGTGACGGTCGTCTGCTCGAAGCCGCGCTCGTTGAACAGCGCCAGGGCGGCCGCCTCCAGGCGGCCGCGTGCGTCCGGTTGCCAGCGGGCCATGGGGGCAATGCTATCCGATGTCACTGAGTGACATGTCACGAGCGAGGTCATGTCGCATGGTGACATCAGAGGTGTACGGTGATGTCACACGATGACATCGGCCCTTGGGAAGGAACCACGATGCGTGTATTCGTCACCGGCGCCTCCGGCCACCTCGGCTCCGCGGTCGTACCGGAACTGCTCTCCGCCGGACACCAGGTCGTCGGCCTGGCCCGCTCCGAGACCTCGGCCCCCGCGGTGGAGAAGCTCGGCGCCCAGGTACGCCGCGGCGACCTGTCCGACCTCGCCGTGCTGCGCGAGGAGGCGGCCGCCTCCGACGGCGTGATCCACCTCGCGTACCGCCACGACCTCCTGCTGACCGGCGACCTGGCCGCTGCCGCGGAGGCCGACCTGGTCGCCCTCAAAGCGCTGGCCGACGGCCTGGTCGGCAGCGGAAAGCCGCTGGTCGGCACCAGCGGGACGCTCACCCTCGCCATGGGCGGCGTCGTCGGCCGCCCCGGCACCGAACGGGACGTGCTCCCGGGCGGCCACCGGATCGACGCGGAGAACTTCGTGGCCGACCTCGCCTCGCGCGGCGTGCGCTCCTCGATCGTCCGCCTCACGCCCACGGTGCACAGCTCGCTCGATCACCAGGGCTTCATCACGGCCATCATCGCGGCCGCCCGGCGGCACGGGTACGCCGCATACGTCGGCGACGGCGCCAACCGGTGGCCCGCCGTGCACACCCTCGACGCAGCCACCCTCTACCGGCTGGCCCTCGAGAAGGCGCCGGCCGGGTCCCGCCTGCACGCGGTCGCCGACGAGGGTGTCCCGTTCGCCGAGATCGCCACCGCCATCGGCCGCAACCTGGGCGTCCCGGTCCGGAGCATCAGCCCCGAGGCGGCGGACGACCACTTCGGCTTCCTCGGGCCGCTGGTGCAGATGGACAACCCGGCGTCGGCGGACATCACCCGCGAACTGCTCGGCTGGACCCCGGTCCACCCCGGCCTGATCGCCGACCTGGACGAGGGGCACTACTTCCAGGCGTGAATCACCAGTGGCGACCCGAGAACGAACCCGGCGTGCGCGCATCGCCGCGCATGCCGTGGGTCTGGGGTCCCCGGAGCCCTTGGCCACCGTGGCGTTCCTGGCGGATCTGTGGGAGGACGATGCGGACGCACCCGGCCGAGTCGAGGCAGGACGGCTCTGGCGCGACAGCCCGGTCAGCGCCGGCCACCAGACGCTTCGACCGTCGGTCTGTCCACCGGTGTCAGGCAAGCTCTCGGTGGCCGTTCATCGCTGTTTGCCGTTGCGGAAGAGGTCGATGGCCTTCTCGATGCGCCGTTGGCGCGTCTGGTCGGTCTTGGCGGCGTTGATGTTGTCGACGTGGTAGCGCCGCAGGCTGTTGGAGAGGTTCGCGAAGAACGTCGCCGCCGGTTCGTCCGCGGCGAGAGCGGCGGCGAAGTCGGGTGGGAGTTCCACCTCGCGTGGGGTGTCCGCGACGGTGAGGGTGACGCGGACCGGGTCCCCGCCCTTCAGGCCGGTGGCCTTGCGGACCGCGGCGCTGATGCTGACCATCGACTTGCCGCCCATCACGCCCACGGTGTTGCGGTACTCGTAGCCGTTGAGATTGACAAGCACCGGCGGCCGCTTGCCGGCCGCGAGTTGCTCCATCACCTCGACCGGCACGACGATGCCGGTGTTGTTGCCGGTGGCGGCCACGGTGGTGTCGAACGTGACGCTGTTCGGTCCGGTCGTCTCCACGTGCTTTCTCTCCTCCTCGTCGACCGTCATCGGTAGGGGAAGCGGGTCGTGGCGGGGTGCGCCGACGGCCCACCCCGGTGCTCTCATGCTGGGTCGCTCGGCTGCCTGGGGTGGGGTGTGCGCCGGTAGAGGTGGATGCAGACGGCGGCGATCCATCCCCAGCCGGTGACCACGCCGATCCACAGCCCGAGGACGGCGAGGGAGGACGCCGATCCGGTAGCCACGCCGAGGAAGCCGGCCAGCACAACCAGGCCGGCCCCGAGCGAGGCCCAGGCCCAGCCGCGCCGGCTGGTCCGGGCGAAGAAGCGGGCGAGGACGAACGCGGCCGCGACGAGAGCGGCGAATCCGACCCCGCCGGCCGCGATGTGCAGGACGCCGTGCGGCGTCACCTCGGTGGGCGGACCGTCCGGCGTGCCCACCGGGAAGCCGTTCATGGGGTCGGCGACGAAGATGCCGGCCGCCACGAGCGCCAGGCCGTACGCCCCCAGCAGGCCCGCCGCCCACGTGGTAGCGCGGCCCCGCGGCAGCGCGCGGAACACCCCGATGGCGGAGGCGACCGTCATTAGGCCGGTGAGCATCAGGGTGAGGATGTGGATCCACCCGAGCGGCCCGTTGGCGAGCAGGCTCAGGTCGTGCCGGCGCAGATCGAAGCCGTCGCGGGTCAGCGCCTGGGCCAGTCCGGAGGCCAGGTAGCAGGCGCCGGCGAGCGGGCCGTAACCGAGCAGGGAGCGGGTCACGGCGGCAGGGCGGTTGAACACCTGGTTGGCCCCGGTGCCGGGGGCGGAGCCGATCGCGTTTTCGGTGGTCATGGCGCATCCCTCTCTTGGATACTACACTGAACAGTACCGCGTGGTACTGATCAGTGCAAGAAGTCGAGGGGCGGGGAGGACATGACTGGTTCCGAGGCGAACAGTGACGACCTGCTGGTGCGGGTGTCGTTGCGGCCGCCGCACCAGGCGCCCACGCCGGACGGGTCGGCGCGAGATGACCGCTCGCAGGATCCGCGAGCGCTCCGCAGCCGGGCCGCTATCGTGCAGGCCGCCACGACCCTGTTCCTGGAACGGGGGTACGTCGACACCAGCGTCGACGACATCGCCGCCCGGGCCGCGGTGTCGAAGAGGACCGTCTACAACAACTTCGCCGACAAGGAACGGCTGTTCACCGAGATCGTGCTCGGGGTCACCGCCACCGCGGAGCAGTTCGCCGACGAGCTCATCGCGCCACTCCGCCAAGCCGACGACCTTCCCGCGGCGCTACGCGAGTTGGCTCGCCGGCACCTGGCGGCGGTGACCCGGCTCCCCGTGGTGCGCCTGCGCCGCCTGATCAGCGCGGAGTCGGCACGGTTTCCCGACCTGGCCCGCGAGTACCACCGGCGAGCACCGGGCCGCGTGCTCACGGCCCTCGCGGCAGCATTCGCCGACCTTGCCGCTCAAGGGCGGCTACGCATCCACGACGCCGAAACGGCTGCCCAGCACTTCGCCTTCCTCGTCGTCGGCGCGACGCTCGACCGGGTCATGTTCGAAGGCGAAGCAGCCATGCCCTCCGGCCCCGAACTGGATCGGCTCGCGGACGGCGGCGTCGAGGCGTTCCTCGCAGCGTACCCACCCGACGAACGTCCATAGCCGTGCCGACTCCCTGACGACATGACGCCCCGCCCTCGCGCGAACCCGCGGCGGTGCAGGCCGCCCAGCGGGCGTCCGCCCGACCCATCCTGGTCCGCCATCGACCCTGACCACCGCGGCCGCCTCCTCACCCAGATCGCCGACATCTTCGAACAGTGCGGCGAGGAGTTGGCGAACAGGCCCGCAAGAGGCCGGCGGACGGCAGGGGAGTGGGTGGGATGTCGACCGGGCTCCGCTGACAACACCGCCACCCGCCGGGCCAGCCCGTGAAGGGTCCGCCGCTGGGCCTTGATGTCGACTCGGAGGTCCCCGACGTTCGATCCTGGGGCTAGCACTACCTCAAACCAGCGGGTAGACCCCAATGTGACTGCCGTAATGCGCCATTAGCCTCATGATCATGACGATAGTTAAGCAGGCGGCAGGCGTGGTGGCCGGATCCGCACTCGTGTGCCTGGCGCTGCCCGTCGCACCGGTAGCTGCGGCACCGGACGTGGCACCATCGGGTTCGCCGCCATCTCGGTCAACGTTGCTGCAACAGGCGGGCCGGGTCGTCGCGGCCGGCGTACCTGGCGTCACCATCGAGACGCGCGATGATCGTGGTACCCGGTCTGTCGTGGCCGGGGTAGGGAATCTTCGCACCAACAAACCGCCAAGCCCCTCCGGCCAGTTCCGGATTGGCAGCATCACCAAGTCGTTCACGTCGACTCTGGTGCTCAGCCTCGTCGCGGACGGGAAGATCGACCTCGATGCTCCGATCGACCACTACCTGCCGGGGCTGCTGCCTTACCCCGAACCGATCACCGTCCGCCAGCTGCTGCAGCACCGAAGCGGTCTGTACGACTACGCGAACGTCCTGTGGCCGAATCCAAAGGTGATGGCCGAGTCGCGACACCTCGACTATGCCCCGGCAGATCTCGTACGCATCGCCATCGCCGCGCAGGAGACGCTGCCGTTCACCCCCGGCGAACAGTTCCTCTACTCCAACACCGACTACGTCATCCTCGGCATGCTCGTGGAAAAGGTCACCGGCGAGAGCTACGCACACGAACTGTCCCGACGCGTCCTGGGACCAGCCGGGTTGCGGGACACCTACCTCCCCGGACACCACCCGCGCCTGCGGCAACCGTCGGCACGCGGATACGAGGCCGTGGATTCGTCCGGCCGGTTGACCGACCTCACCACCTACAACATGTCCGTAGCGTGGGCGAGCGGCGACCTCGTGTCCACCACCCACGACCTGAACCTCTTCTACTCGGCATTGTTCGGCGGGCGACTGTTGCCCCTCCCACTGCTGCGCCAGATGCAGCAATCCGACGACGCTTTCCCCGGCTTCGAATACGGGCTCGGCCTCGGGCACACCGAGATGTGCGGCCAGCAGGTCTGGGGCCACCAGGGAGGCGTACCCGGGTACGGCACCTACAGCTTCACCAGTCCGCAGAGCGCACGCAAGATTACGATCTCGGTCAACCGCAGCCTCACGCTGAGCCCAGCTGCCGAAGACGCGATCAACGCGCTCATCGCCGTTGAGTTCTGCGGCGACCCAGCCGAGGGATAAGGCGACGGCAATCGAAAGGGCCTGACCTGCGGAAAGCGGGTCAGGTTCTTCGCTTGTTCGTCCCTCTTGTACACGTGGCTGCCGGAGCTCGCCGAAAACGCGGGCGGCTGGCGATGACGCGCCGTTGCAACAGTCCGAACGAGGTACGCGCCCGGCTGACCTCCCAGGCCAACCTCGCCTCCTACTGCTGCCGCGGCTTTCTTGGCGCCGCACGATTCTGCGGCCTGGGCCCCGCCCACCACCCGCCAGACCAAGTCCCCTCGCCGGGCATCCGACGTCGCGGACTCGCCACGGCCCCACCGACACCATAGGCGCCGCGGGGTAGACGGCCCGGCGATGCGGTGCGACCACCAATGCATTCGTTGTCGTAGATCTCCGCCCGAGGTGAGCTGGTTCCCGCCCACGATGACGTGGGGGGGCGAAGATGAGAAGGGCTCATGGACGGGGCTGGAGGTGAACGCCGGCCCGGTGGGGGAGGGCGCGACCGCAGGGGCGGTGCTGCGGAGGCCGGTCGCGCCGATGCTCGCCGCACCAGTCGATGCCGTGCCCGAGCGTCCGGGCCTGATCCACGAGCCGAAGTGGGACGGTTATCCAGAGACTTTGAGGTGTGTCAGGGGCGAGACGTCGCCGCGCAGTCAACCTGACCATGCCAACCCACACGCTTGATCGAGACCACGCTGATTTGCTACCGGCAGCTCTGCGACGATGCGGTGTCCGCTTCTGTCGACGGCCTCTAGGTAGTCGGACAACGGGACGTCGCGAAAGACCTATGCGTTCGAGCGGGGAAGGTTTCAAGCTGCCTCGCGGTGGTGAGGCTTGGTCCCGCTCTTGCTCAAGGGAGCCGACCTGATCCGAGCGGCCCGAGCCGAGTGCCGACGACCGATTGCTCTGGACACATAACAAACCCGACCAGCATTAGCACATATGATCTAAGACTGAGGTATCGTCCGGGAATGACGTCCTCGGATGCAGCACCCAGTTCACCCAGGTTGAGCCCTCGACAGCAGCGGATCTTGGAAGTGATCCGCGAGTGGGTCGAGCGCCACGGTTATCCGCCGACGGTGCGTGAAATTGGTGCTGCCGTCGGACTCGGCTCCCCGTCATCGGTGACGCATCATCTGAAGGTGCTCCAGCGGCTTGGCCTTGTGCGGCGCGCTGCCCATGGGCCGCGCGCCGTCGACGCGCGGCCATCGGCCAGCGCCACCGCGCCCGATCTGGACTTGTGCCCCGGTGTCCGAGTCCCGCTCGTTGGGGCCATCGCCGCCGGGGTCCCGATCCTCGCAGAGGAGCATGTCGAGGAGATCCTGGCCTTGCCGTCCGAGCTGGTCGGCCGAGGCACGTTGTTTGCGTTGCACGTCCGCGGGGATTCAATGATCGAGGCGGGCATTGCCGATGGAGACGTCATCGTTGTACGACAGCAGGTGTCCGCTGAGAACGGTGACATCGTCGCCGCGTTGATTGATGACGAGGCCACCGTCAAGGTCTACCGCAGCCGCGATGGGAAGGTCGAGTTGCTGCCCCGCAACCCGCTCTACCCGGTCATCCCAGGGGACGAGGCGGTGATCCTTGGCAAGGTCGTATGCGTGCTAAGGCGTGTTTCATAAGCCGGTCAGAGCCACTCGGTGATGATGGTGATGGTCAGGACGGCTTGGAAGCGGACGGCCAGCTTGTCGTATCGAGTGGCGACGCCGCGGTGGCGTTTGAGTCGGTTGATGCCGTTCTCGACGGCGTGGCGTAGCCGGTAGAGGTCCTTGTCGAAGGTGGGTGGGCGGCCGCCCTTGGAGCCTGTGGCTTTGCGGTGGGCGTCCTGGTCGGTCTTGCGGGGGATGCATGCCTTGATCCCGCGTGAGCGCAGGTATCGGCGGTTGCCGCGGCTGGTGTAGGCCTTGTCGGCCAGGACCAGGTCGGGGCAGGTGCGGGGCCGGCCGACACCGAGGCGGCTCACGCGGATGCGGCGCAGGACGGGAATGAACTGCGGGCTGTCACCACGGTGCCCGGCGGTCACGATCAGGGAGAGGACCTTCTGTCCCTGCTCGCAGGCCAGATGAGTCTTGGTGGTCAGCCCGCCGCGGGATCGGCCCAGCCCGTGATCGGCCGGTTCGTCGTGCACGCCGCCGGGCGGTTCCTTCTGCAGATGCCCGTCGGTGCGGGCGCCGGCGGCGTGCTGGTGGGCGCGGCTGGTCATCGAGTCCACGCTCACCGTCCAGCCGATCCGGCCGATCGCGTCGCCGGCGGCTTGCAACGCGGACAGGATCTTGTCCCAGGTCCCGTCCCGCTGCCAACGACGAAACAGGCCGTAGACGGTAGGCCAGGGCGCGTACTCGGCCGGCACGTCCCGCCATGGGGCGCCGACCCGGATCCGCCACCGGATCCCGTCGATGAGCTGCCGTTTCTCCCACTTCGGCGGACGACCCGTCGACGGCGCGGCAGGTAACAGCGGGGCGAGAACAGCCCACTGCCTGTCGGTCAGGTCATGCCGCCTCGTCACCGCTACGCTGGGCACGAGGTCTCCGGTATGAAGTTCTTGCTTGGTCGCAGAACCAGATACCGGAGACCTCTTCAGTTATCGATCACCGCCACGCGGCAACTTGTACGGATCCCACGACTTACGAAACACGCCTTAAGCGTCAGCCGGTGAAGCCGAGCAGCTGGTACCCGAGTACCCGATAAAACGAAACGGCTGCCCGGGAGCAGTCCCGGGCCACCGCTTGTGGTTTATGCCTGGAAGTAGTGCCCCTCGTCCAGGTCGGCGATTAGGCCGGGGTGGGTCGGGGTCCAGCCGAGCATTTCGCGGGTGATCGCGGCCGACGTCGGGTTGTCCATCTGCGCGAACGATCCGAGGAAGCCGAAGTAGTCGCCCGCCTCCTCGGGTCTGATGCTGCGGACCGGGATGTCCAGGTTGCGGCCGACGGCGGCGGCGATCTCGGCGAAGGGGACGCCCTCGTCGGCGACCCCGTGTAGGTGCGAGCCGGCCGGCGCCTTCTCGAGGGCGAGCCGGTAGAGCTTGGCCGCGTCGAGCGTGTGCACGGCCGGCCACCGGTTGGTGCCCTCGCCGACGTATGCGGCGTACCCGTTCTGTCGGGCGGTGGCAATGATGGCGGTGATGAAGCCGTGGTGGTCGAGCGAGCTGTGCACCGTGGGCGCGAGCCGGACGATCGAGGAGCGCACGCCGCGCGAGGCGAGGTTGGCCACGAAGTTCTCCGCGTCGATCCGGTAGCCGCCCGGGAATACGTCCCGTTCGGTGCCGGGGCGGCCGACGACGCCGCCCATGACGAGCATGGCCGTCCCGCTCGTGCCGACGAGCGGCTTGCCGGAGCCGTCCAGGCCGTCGGCCAGTGCCTTGAGGGCGATTAGGTCGGCCTCGGCAGCGGCGGCCATTTCGCCGGTCAGCATGAGGTCGTGGCGGAACGCGAGGTGGATCACGCCGTCGGAGGCGGCCGCCTCCTCGCGTAGCACGTCGAGGTCGGACAAGTCGCCGCGGCGCACTTGGGCGCCGAGCTTCTCGGTCGCGGCGGCCGACGCGTCGGAGCGGGCCAGGCCGACGACCTGGTGCCCGGCGGAGAGTAGTTCCGGCAGGACCGCGGAGCCGAGGTGGCCGGAGGCGCCGGTGACGAATACGCGCATCGTGGTTCCTTCCCAGGGACCGATGTCATCTTGTGACATGACCGTACACCGCGATGTCACCACGCGACATGCTCTCGTCGAGAAGATGTCGCCGTGTGACATCAGATACCATCGCCGACATGACCCGCTGGCAACCGGACGCGCGCGGCCGCTTGGAGGCGGCCGCCTTGGAGCTGTTCCGCGAGCGCGGCTTCGACCAGACCACGGTCACCGACATTGCGGCCCGCGCCGGCGTCGACAAACGCACGTTCTACCGGCTCTTCGGCGACAAGCGCGAGGCGCTCTTCAGCGGCGGCAAGCTGCTGGAGGGGGTCCTGGTCAAGGCGGTCGCCGAGACGGACGCCGCCCCTTTCGAGACGGTTATCGCCGCCTTCCAACGGGTGGCGGACGAGATCTTCGCCGATCGCCTCGACCTGGCTCGGGTGCGCCAGTCCATCATCGAAGGCAGCCCCGAGCTGCAGGAGCGCGAGCTGCGCAAGACGAGCTCGCTGGCGGCGGCGGTCGCCGACGCCCTGCGTGCCAAGGGCGTCGGCGAGACCGCGGCCACCCTGGCCACCGAGTCGGGCGTCACGGTCTTCCGGGTGGCGTTCGCCCGCTGGGTCGCGCCCGGCTGCGACGCCTCCCTCACCGAACTGATCGCCGAGATGGCCGCCGAGCTACGCGCAGTCACATCGGCCCCAGCCGTTCCGGCCCCGAACGCGGCGACGCTCACCTGACGGTCGTGACGAAACGTCGGCAACACTACTGAACGGGTGCACTCTTATGCCGCCGGGCGTCACGGGGCGTCACGAATCGCGGTGGCGCTCAAGGCACCGTCGTGCCGAATTGAATGTGGCCGCGATTGGCGGACCGCCACGGCAGCGTGCTGTGTCACCTGCCCGATCTGGTCGCTGAACTTCGCGGCAATCCGAAGCCACCGAGTGAGTGAGCCTAGGGCTCGGCGGATTGAAGTCTTGGCTTGGCTCCGTAGCGCAGGCCGTCGATGAGCAGGGCGATCATGCGCTCGGCGCGGATGAGGTCGGGGTGGGACAGGTTGGCCACCGCGTGCAGGAGTTCCATGGGCTCGATGTCGCCGCGGATCTCGCCGGCGGCGGACGCGGCGGCGAGCAGCGAGCCGAGGGCGGGCTCGAAGCGCTGCTGGAAGTAGGCGGGCAGCGGTTCGAAGGCGGGATTGCCGGAGTGCAGCGCCGCGGCGAGGCCGTGTTTGGTCGCGAGGAACCCGGTGTACCGCCGCAGCCAGCGGGTGAGGGCCTCGAGCGGTTCGTACTCGGCTGTCAGGGTGGCCGCAGTGTCGGCGCAGGCGTCGACCTCGTGCCGAAAGACGGCGGTGACCAGGTCGGAGCGCTCCGGGAAGTGGCGGTAGAAGGTGGCGAGCCCGACCCCGGCCTTGGCGGCGATCTCGCGTACCGGGGCGTCCACGCCTGAGGTGGCGAAGACCTCGCGGGCCGCGTCGAGCAGCGCGTCGATGTTGCGTTGCGCGTCGGCGCGGACGCGACGTGGCCGGTCAGGTGTGGCCGCGCTCACTGAAGGCCTCCCGTGCAGAAGTGAGAAGATGTTCCGTATAGTGTTAAGTGATAAGCCGTTCCGCTTGGTCGATGATACGCCTCCGGAGGAGAGCCATGCACTACCGCACGCTGGGCCGCACCGGCATCCAGGTCAGCCCGTACTGCCTGGGCGCGATGATGTTCGGCGGGGCCGGCAACCCCGACCACGACGACTCGATCCGCATCATCCACAAGGCCCTGGACGCCGGCATCAACTTCGTCGACACGGCCGACATGTACTCGCGCGGCGAGTCCGAGGAGATCGTCGGCAAGGCGCTCAAGGGGCGCCGTGACGACGTCGTGCTCGCCACGAAGGTGTGGGGACCGATGGGTGACGACCCGAACCAGCGCGGCAACTCCCGACGCTGGATCATCGCCGAGGTCGAGAACTCGCTGCGCCGCCTGCGGACCGACCACATCGACCTGTACCAGGTCCACCGGCCTGACCCGACGGTCGACGTCGAGGAGACCCTGTCCGCCTTGACTGACCTCGTACGCAGCGGCAAGGTCCGCGTGATCGGATCGTCGTGCTTCCCCGCCTCCGACATCGTCGAGGCCCAGTGGGCCGCCGAGCGCCGCGGCCTCGAACGGTTCCGCACCGAACAACCGCCCTACTCGATCCTCGACCGCGGCATCGAGCGCGAGATCCTGCCCGTCGCCGAGCGGTACGGGATGGGCACGCTCGTCTGGAGCCCCCTGGCCCAGGGCATGCTCACCGGACGCTTCCGCAAGGGCCAGCAGGCCGACACCCACCGCGCTGCCTTCGGCTTCAAGCACTACCGCGACGAACGCCGCCTCGACGCCGTCGAGCAACTCATCCCGCTCGCCGAGCAGGCCGGAATGAAGCTGACCCACCTCGCGATGGCGTTCGCGATCGCCCACCCCGGCGTCACCTCGGCCATCATCGGGCCGCGCACCATGGAGCACCTCGACGACCTGCTCGCCGGCGCGAACGTCACCCTTGACGACAAGATCCTCGACGAGATCGACGCGATCGTCGCGCCCGGCACCGACGTCGGCCGGCTCGACATGGCCTACGCCCCGCCCGCACTCGAGCGCGCCACGTTGCGCCGGCGCCCGGCCGACGAGCGAGCCGCCGCCTGAGAAAGACGGGAGAACACCGTGACCGCGACGCCCATCACCCGCCGCTGGCGGGTGATGGGCGTCATCGGCATGGCCGAGCTGATGGTGACGCTCCGCCGGGGTGGCGACGCCGCCGGCGGTGAACAGACCATCGACGTAGTCGAGGCGTGCCCCCCCCGTCTTGATCGGAATGTTCCAGGGAACCGGCCAGCTACGGCCCGATGCGCCACCGGCCGCGAACCAGGCAGGCTCGAGAGCCCCGGGAACTTCATCTGCATGATCAGGTGCACTAATCTGCCGCTCCCGGCGTGCTGGCGTTCATCACCGCTGGTGACGCGCCGTAATGTATGGCTGCCTATCCTGCTCCCGCTTCCAACGCCGTACCGGCCGATCAACTCGTCCTGCGAGCCGCGGTATCCGCCTTCCTGGCCCGCTACCGTGGCCAGACACGCGTCCATACCGAGTCCGACCTGCACGTCTTCCTCCGCTGGTGCAGCGACCACGGCCTTGACCCGCTGACGGCGGTGCGGGTGGACATCGAGCGGTACGTTTGCTGGCTGCAAGACGTACGCCGGTATCAACCCTCGACAGTCTCCCGCCGGCTGTCGGTCGTGGTCGGCTTCTACCGGGTCTGCGTCATCGACGCCCTCCCGAAGCACTCGCCGGCCGACTATGTCCGCCGACCCACCGTGCCGGCCGAGTCACCGACCCTCGGACTGGGGCACCTACAGTTCGAAGCCCTGATCGCCACCGCCCGGAAGTCCTCGAACCCGAACGACTTCGCCCTGGTCGCCCTCCTGGGCCTGCTCGGCTTGCGCATCTTCGAAGCCTGCGGGTCGAACATCGCCAACCTCGGAGAGGAGCACGGCCACCGGGTTCTGCGTGTGCGCCGCAAGGGCGGCAAGGTCGTCCTCGTCCCGCTGCCACCCGCGGTCGCCCGAGCCATCGACCGGGCCGTCGACGAGCGCACCAGCGGACCGATCCTGCGCAACACCCCACGGTCGGCGGATGGATCGGCACGCCGCCACCCGCCGACTCAAGCACCTCGCCGACACGGCAGGCATCCGGATGCCGAGGATGCACCCCCACATGCTGCGCCACACCTTCGTGATCACGATGCTCGACGCCGGCGTCAGCCTCCGCGACGTGCAGATCGCCGCCCGCCACGCCGACACCCGCACCACCATGCGCTACGACCGAGCCGCAAGAACCTCGACCGCCACGCCAACTACATCCTCGCCGCGTACATGCCCTCCGGGACGTAGCAAGCGCTCGCGGCTTTGTCGAAATCAGTGCGTTTGCTGCTGCGGCGCGTCTGGCCAGTCGGCCACGATGACCAATGGAACCGAGTCGGGCGACCGATAGTGGTCCCCGGGAAGGTACTCGATGTGCTGATGCCGATTGACTGTCCGGTCATCGGCGGTCTCGGCTTGCTCAGCCACGCCGTCGAGCGCATCCCAAATGATGTCGAGATACTCGCGACCACCGGAGAAGTGCAGCGTGGTCCCGCCTTGCAGACGGACAAGCAGCGGACCGGCGGTCGCCTCTTGACTGACAACCCCGCCGGTGATCGCCACCTCAAAGGGCTCAGGATGTTGGCGTAGCAGCCGGCCGAGGGCGCGGAGGGCAGCCGGCGACCCGGCAAGCTCCAACTCGCCGTCGCTGACGGAAAGACGGCAGCGCCGGTGATCGTCCATCGGCGCATTGTCCCGCACCTTGCGGCCCCTCACGTCGCCGGCACCGCTTCCGGATCTGCCCTCTGTGCGCGCCTCGGCGCTATCCAGCCGCTAGGCGGTACTACTCGGAGGGATTCTCTTCCTCGGCGTCCTCCCGGAATCGGCCCCTTGCCTGCATGACGTCCAACGCCGCGCGAGCAGCGGGTTAAATCCTGCCCGGCCAGCCGGAGGCGATGAAGTCGTCGTCAGTGTCATGCCCAGGCGTCACCGCGCAGGCTGCCTGCAGTAGTCCGTGTACCGCACCGAGTCGCTCAACCTCCTCGGGCGTGAAACACGACCAGTCGCGCCACTGCCACGGGATGTCGTCGTCGATCACGTCGAAGAACAGGTTGACGTAGTCGCCAACGCCGACGCTGCGAACGCCTGAGTCACCTTCGCTCAGGGCGACCAGCGCTTCCATGGCACGACTGCGCAGGCGTTGCTCGACGAGGCGCTCGCTGGGGCGTTCGGGATCGTCCACACCTCGAAGGTAGCGGCTCGTCAGGTCAAGCAACGCAAGCTCATGGCGCAGTGCACTCGCTGCTGAACAGCGCAGGCGAGTGACCGCGGGCAGCGACCGTCTGTTCTCGTGGCCGTCGCCTGACGCGCCCGCTCAGTCGTCGACGTCCTGTGCCGCGGCGACGATCGGCTCGAGCCGTGCGATCAGCTCGTCGAGCTCGTCGGCGGTGAGCACGTCGTACGCCGGCGCCGCCAGCTCGTCGGTGAGGGCCTCGATCCGCTCCTTGGTCTGGCGGCCGGCGTCGGTGAACCCGCCGGCGGCGTCCACGAGGCCGCGGTCGCGCAACCCGTCGACGACAGCGGCGAGCTGTGCCGTGGGCAGGTGGTGGGTCCGGCCGAACTCCTCCGCCCGCATGCCGAGGGAGAGGGCGAGCAGGACGTGGGCCTCGGTGCCGCCGATGCCGTGGGCGAGCAGGGCGGCGTTGTGGCCGTCCCCGCGGTGCTCCCGCAGCAGCGTCGCCGCGTGCCAGAGCCGGGCCACCGGCTCGGCGGGCACGTCGAGCGCCCGCAGCCCGGCGTACAGCGCGCGGCCCTCGGTCGGCGCGCTGACCGCTGCCCGGGTGGCCAGGCCGGCGGCCCGCACCAGAGCGGGGGAGTCGGCGAGCTGCCCGATCCTCTCCCGCAGCGCGGCGGCGCTGCCTCGCTCGCGCACGGCGATCGCCTCCTGCGGGGTGGTCTTCCCCCAGACCCACGGGATGTGGCGCGCCACCTCGCCGTCGGCGAAGTTGTAGAAAACCGCGTGCACCACCTCGGCCGGCGCCAGGCCCAGCGGCGCAGCCCGGCCCGCGAAGTACCCGTCCCAGTAGTTGCGCATACCCAAGGCCAGGAACGCCTCGTTCGGCACCTCGGAGAAGGTGACGGTGGCGATCGGCTCGACGAGCTCGAACATGCGGTGGACCTTGGCCAGTGGGTGCGGCATCGCTCGGCATCTCCTTCGGTCGCGCTCACCCGAAATCCGCCCGTCTCGTCGGCTGCGGCGTCGAATCGGCCGCCGAAGATGGTGACCCGCTCACGCAGTCCGTTGCTCAAGCCGAGGTAGGTGACCACCGTGGACGCCTCGTCACGCCTTACACCCGGCTCCTTGCTGGTCATCAATGCCGCGCGGGCGTCCAGTTCGCCGGCTCGGCCGGCTTCACCTTCCGCCTCATTCGAGTTGATGACAAGGCGACCTATGACGGCTGCACGTGGCTGGAGGGATACCAACTCGACGGCCAGGGCGCGGCGTTGCTCGCCGGTCGATCTTCATACAGACGGCCGGGCTGGCGCCGGCGCGCACCGCTGCAGAGTGTGCGCCGGCTCGACCGCGGGCTTGTCGCTCGGGCGGTGATCGGCGGTGACGGTATCGGTGGTGGCCGCACTCGCCGCCCCCTGCCGGCTGGATGCGGTGACGCCGGAGGTAGTGGCGGATTCTCGCCGGCTACTGGGGCGTGTGCTGGCGGACGCGCGGCGATCGGCTGTGCTTGCAGCTCACCGCTGCCAGTCGTTCGCCCTGCTGATGAAGGTCAGCCGGAGCGCGAACGTCAAGCTGGCCGAGGTAGCCCGCTATCTGGCGGACACCCGTGAGCTCGGGCGCCCCGCTGAGGCTGGTCGGCTCGCGGCTCCTCGATGCCGAGGACCGTCAGCATGCCTGTGAACTGCAGCACGCGCCGTACCGCTGGGTTGCGGGTTGACGGCGACCAACTCCGGCCCTCAGCGCTTCGCTCTGGAATCCGGTCGTCCGGCCTGGTCCTCGGCTGAGAAAGAACGGTGACGTCAGCGAGCCAGGCCAGCCGGTCGGTGAGCGAGCAGCCAGCTCGCGGAGCAGGAGCCGCGGACCGCGGCGGCGACCACGCCGGTGCCGCGCGGCGGAGGTACTCCGCACCTGTATCGGGTGGGCCATGTGGGGGCGCTACCCACAGGCGCCAACACCGGGCTGCTGGCGCCGGTGAGGTGTGTGTCGGAAGTCTTCGGGTAGGGCGCAGGGGACCGAGAGAGGGAGTTCCCGATGCCGAGCACCACCATGCCGATGCTGAGGACGTACCCGAAGCCGATGAACCTGGACCGGGCGAAGCTGGCGGCTGCGATCGACGCGCTCAACGACTGCGCGCAGGCCTGCACCGCGTGTGCGGACGCCTGCCTGAGCGAGGACGTGGTCGCCGAGCTGACCAAGTGCGTCCGGACGAATCTGGACTGCGCGGACATCTGCGCCACCACCGCCCGGGTGCTGTCCCGGCACACTGGCTACGACGCCAACATCAGCCGCAGCCTGCTGGAGGCGTGCGCGACGGCGTGCAAGTCGTGCGGGGACGAGTGCGTCCGCCACGCCGACCAGCACGAGCACTGCCGGATCTGCGCCGAGGCCTGCCGCGCGTGCGAGCAGGTCTGCCGGGACCTGCTCGCCACCATCAGTTGAGCATCGCAAGCGGCGCCGCAACGTGTGCGGCGCCGCTCGGGTTTGTTACCGCTTGGCCTCGTGTTTGGCCATCCGGGGCTGCTCGTCGCGCTGTCCAGTGGTCAGGAGATGGAGCTGCGGGACGGTCCTTCTACAGAGAAAGTGGCGATATCACCCGGTTCCCGAGGACCAGCCGCCTACGCTCGAACCGAACGGTTTCTAGGCAACCAATCCTGTGTAACGTCGGGTACCGCTGCGCCTAGAAGCTGGCGTGGGTCGGTGGTCGCAGGCGGGAGCGTGAGCATGCACCGAGGAGGGGCAGCATGAGCGAGCAGGAGCAGCGATCGGACAGCCAGCCTCGACTGCATCAGCACGGCCGTGAGATCCAGCGGTTCGGCAGCGTGCGGCAGTTGCCGGTCGGGCTGGCCGACGACGTGCGGAGGTACTCGTGTGAACGGCTGAACACAATCCTCGCCGATACGCGGATTCTGTACTCGTTGTACAAGAAGCATCACTGGCTGATGCGTGGGCCGACGTTCTACCAGCTTCATCTGCTGCTCGACAAGCATGCCGACGAGCAGCTCGAACTGATTGACATGGTCGCGGAGCGCATCCAGACCCTCGGTGGGATTGCGGTGGGGGACCCACGTCACGTCGCCGAAGTGACGCGGGTGCCGCGTCCGCCGGACGGGGCGGAGGAAGTGCCGGCGATGCTGTCGCGCCTGCTTGAAGCGCACGAGCTGATTCTCCGCGACGCGCACGATGCCGCTGGGCGGGTGGCTGAAGGCGGTGACGACGGTAGTAACGACCTGCTGGTGTCGAATCTGATCCGCACCAACGAACTTCAGACATGGTTCATCGCAGAGCACCTCGTCGACACGCCCGTTGTGCGGACCTAGCGACGATCCGGTTGCGTCCACGGAAGTGGTGTACGACTTGCCCGTGATGGGCGTGTTGGGTAGATAGGAGACGGCCACCGCGCGATCCTTCGAGACGGCTAAGCCCAGTGAAGGAGAGTGATGCGCGATGGCCGCA
>NZ_RAQQ01000027.1 GCF_003610785.1 Micromonospora globbae | reverse complement strand
GAGCGCCCCCACCAGCGAACTCATCGCTGCCTGACCAGACCCGTTGTCAGCTCGACAACGAACCGGAAAACTGAACAGCACACAGGGCCTCACGCAGGCGATCTACACCACGCCACGGGACGTGACCCCCCCCGGGTCCCGCTCCTGGATTCCTCCTTGCAAGGAGGAATCCAGGAGCGGGACCCGGGGGCCTGGAAGAATTCCGCAGAGTTGCGTTTTCCTTCCAGCCAGTCCGCCCCACGCGCGCAGGGACGGCAAGGGGCAAATTTGCCCCTTGACCTGCGGGCTTCCGTCCGCCCCACGCGCGCAGGCACGGCCTGGATTCCTCCCTGCAGGGAGGAATCCAGGAGCGGGACCGGTCCACGAGGTGCGGAAAATTCCGCACCTCGTGGGGACGGGAAGAGGGGTGACCGGAACACTGTCCCGGTCACCCCTCGGCTACTTCGGTCGTGGTCCGGCTGGGCCGGTTGGTGCGGGTGGGCCGCCCCGGGGACATTGCGCAAATTTGCGCAATGTCCCAGACGACCGCGGCTGGCCGGGGCTCACCGCACGGTCCGGTTCGGGACGGCGTACACGATGCCGAGCCCGGCCAGGGTCGCGGTGGCCACGCCCACCCACTCGGCCGGGGTGACCGAGTTGTCGACCAGCGCGGTACCGAGCGCGCCGAGCCCGGCGAGCAGCCCGCCCACAATGGCCTTGGCGTACGGCTTGACGTTCACAGCTTCTCCTACGAGTAGAGGCGGTCGAGGAACGGGGTCAACGCGCCGACCACCGCGGCGGTGCCCGCCACCGCGGCCAGCATCCGCGCCGGGGTGAGCGTGGGCCGGATCTCCAACGCCCGCAGCCGGTCGTCCAGGTCGTCCGCGCGGCGGCCTTGGTCGTCGAGGCGGCGGGTGTGCTCGGTGAGCTGCGCGCCGTGCTGCGCGGCCACCACATCCAACTTGCCCTCGACTCTGGCGAGCATGATGAGGACGGTCGTGGCGCCGTCCGCGCTTGCCGGTGGTTCGGCGATCGGGCTGGTCACGACGCGAGCCGCCGGGTCAGCTCGTCGACGACGTCGCGGGCGAGCCCGTCGGGGACCGCGGCCGCGATCTTCTCGGGGGTGAGGCCGGCGAGGACTCCCGCGACGATCTCCTGCTCGTCCACGTCCACTCCGGCTGCCCGCGCCGCCTGCGCGGCGAGCCCGTACGTGTCGTTGAGCACCTTGAGGGTGCTGAACCCCTCCGGGATGCCACCGCCGACGTACTGCCACGGGATGGCCCGAAGGCTGCGGACGATCGAATCGTCGGCGATCGCCGCCCGGAAGTGCGCCAGGAACTCGGCCCGGTCCATGTCGTCCTCCAGTAGTCCCCAGGGTCGTTGGTCCTGCTCCGCCGTCCGGGACTGCCGGATGGAGACGTGCAGGTGCTTGTCGTGCGGGTTTTCGCCGCTGTACGGGCGTCGGCGCCAGCCGTCGTCCCGGTCCGCGATCTGCCTGTTGAAGATCCAGTAGTGGGTCGATGGGTGCCGCTCAACGGCGGCGATGATGGCGGCCACGTCCACGCCGTCCTTGTCGACGTCGATCGCGTTCACCGATCCGCGGGCGTTGGGGTTGTGGTCGGACTTCCCAGCTTGGTGGCGGGTATCGCCGATCCACCCGTCCGACGCCTTGTCCCGGTGCGGCCACCGCTGGTTAATCTCCGCTCTGAGCACGGCGAGGGACGGGGCAAGGTAGTAGCCGCTCATACCGCCTCCTGGATCGTGACCTTGAGCCGGGTGTTACCGACCCGGAACTGCTGAGACGCGGCGAGGGTGCCGACCAGCTTGATCGTGTGCGTGCCCGGCGACGACAGGGTGCCGTCCCACACCTGGGAGATGGTGTGCCGGTCGCTCGCAGCCGGGTCGGAGTTGATGGCCTGCCCCTCCTGGATCACCCCGTCGACCGAGCAGTAGCCCAGCATCAGCGCGGTGTTGGTGCCGCCCTGGTCGGCGTCGAACCACGCCTCGCAGATCCACCGGGCGCCGGCTGTCTCGGTCGTGAACGTCACGGAGGCGCCGGGCACGTCCGCCTGAGTGACGGCACCGTTGAGTTCGGCGGTAGACGACTGCACGTAGTACGACGGCCGGAGCCGCCGCAGCAGCGCGGCCGAGAGCCGCTGGCCGGACGCGATCGCCATCAGTTCCTCCTCACAGTGCCAGCACCGCCGGCTGCCACACGTCCACGTCGGTTCCCGCTGGCCAGGTCCGCTGGAAGCCGTTGACGCCGCGGGCGACGAGGGCGGCCCGCTGTGGGCTGGTGATGGTGAACGATCCGTACAGCACCTCGACCGGTTTGGTGTTGGTGTTGCCGCCGGCCGCCACCGAGTACGCGCCGACTCGCCCTGACGTGTAGGTGGTGTCGGTGACGGACACCTGCCACGGACTGGGCTCCGCGCTGCCGGACAGCCACGCCTTCGCGCGCAGCAGCGACCCCTCGAACCGGACCCGCACCCACACGGACTGGTTGGCGGCGAACGTGAGTGCCCCGGCGGCGGCGCCGATGATGGTGCGGGATCCGCCGACGATCCGCACGATCCGCAGGTCCATCACCCCGGTGGGGAAGAACCCGGCCTCGACCCGGTAGTGGGAGTTGACGTTGGCCCACCGGGCTAGCAGTTGGCCGAGCAGTTGCGCGCCGGCCGGCATCACAGGCACCCGGACCGGAGCCAGCAGTTCGAAGTCGGACAGCACCAGCGGCAGGATGCACGCCTGCGGCTGGTCGTTACCGGGTAGGGAGTGCCGGCCGAACCCGCCGGAGACGGACATGTTGGCTGCCGACCCGACTGCCGTCGTCCAGGTCTCACCGGTCGGTGTGGTGCCCCACCCGCCTGTCGACGGGGCGTCGAGCGGGTCGTCCACCCCCGGCCCGATCGCCGCGGCAGTGACCCGCTCCCCGCCGACTCGAATGTCCAGCGGCATGTCGGCCGGGTCCGTCGTCCACGGCCCGTTCGCCGCGGTGGACGAGAGCAGCATGGTCTGCGGCTCGACCAGCCGCGCCACGTCCACCGACAGCGTGTGCGTCGCGGGCGGGGTGGAGCCCATCCCGAGCATGAGCTGCACATGGCCGGCGCCGGCCGGGGCGACACCGGCGACCAGGGCGTCAAACGGCACGCCTGCGGTGACCGCCATCGGCGTGCCGGACGTGGACGACAGCAGTGTGCCGGTCGGGGTCCGCCAGATCAGGAACGGGGTGACGGTGCGCGACACGGCGCAGGTCGCCCGGACCATGCCCGTGTACGACCGGCCCGCGACAGCCGGGACGTTGGCCGACCGCAGCTCCACCGACGCGGCGGAGCCGCCCGGGGTGAACAGCAGCTGCCCGCCGGAGATCGCCACCGACCCGTTGAGGCCCGTCCAGCCCATCACGCCGCTCGACGACGTGAAGTCCCACACGGTACCGGGCAGCGTCGCCCCGGTCAGGTCAGCGGCCAACGTCGAACCGTCCGCCGCCACCCTCGGGTCACCGTCCACGGTGGCCACGGTGTACGGGCCGGCCGGCAGCCACGTCCAACCAATGGTGCGCGTGTGCTCGTCGACCTGCTCCACCGAGCCGTGGACCATGGACAGCGCCGGTCCGGGCGGCAGCCAGTCGGGCAGCCCACCCAGCTCGACCAGATCCCCGTCAGCGAGCGCGGTCGCCTGCGCCGCCAGGTCCGTGAGCGTTTGCCACAGCGGGGCGGCGAGGTTGACTCGGGCGGTCGGGTAGCGGGCATCATCCTGCGTGCCGAGGTGCAGCCGCCACCCGGCCTGGTCGGGTAGCTGCCCGTCGCTGGCGACGTTGACGGTCACGCTGGTGTCGTAGACACCCACCCCATCCGGCGGCGCCGCCGTCGACAGCGGCCCCACCTCGAGGACCGCCCGGGCGGTGCCGCCGTCGGGCCGGGACGCGGTGACGTCGTTGCGCACCAGGGCGTCATCGTCGACGGGGTCCAGCGGCGGCGCCAGGTGCGTGTAGTCCAGCTCGACCGGCGTCTGGTTGTAGAGGCTGCCGAGGCACCGGTAGGTGAGCGCCAGCTGCTCGCGCGCCTCGCCGAGGATCCCCATGTCGACGTCGGCGCATTCGCGCAGCAGGTCGAGGAACGTGGCCGGCCGCTGCGCGCCCATCGCCGGCGACGGGTCCGGCCCCCGACTGACAAACACGGGTACGCCCTGCTCGGCGCACAGACGCTCGATCCGGTCGGCGGCCGTCTCCCCGGCGTGGCCGAGCATCGCCGACGCCGTCTCGGTCAGCGGGCCGGGCGGGTTCCACACCGCCACATGACCCATGATCGGCATGGCCTGCGAATCCTCTTCGTCCTGCCGGATCTCCAGCGGGTTGAGGATGACCTTGGTGATCGACCCGGACGTGCCGAGCATCGGCCCTGAGAACGGCGTGTACTGGGCCACCTGGAAACCGTCGATGTAGACCCGGGCGTCGACGTTGCGCGGATCACCGAAGTCGAACGCCTCGATCTGCACGTGGTGCGGCAGCCCGTCCCACAGGTTGAGCGTCGCCGACGCGGACCCGGCGTTGATGCCCGTGTCCGGGTCACCGAACGTGGACACGAAGCTCGTCTCGAAGATCGTGAACTGCCACCGCCCCCACGACCCGTCGGTGCGCCACTCGATGGGCAGCGTGCCGATGGCGCCCTTGTCGCGGGGCAGCCGCATCACCCACTCGATCTTCCAGTTCGCCACGGGCGAGTACGGCAGCGACGCCTGGAGAACCCCGCCCTGCGCCAGGTCCACCACCGGCAGGGAGCCGGGGATGCCGTCGCCGGAGCCGAACACCGGCAGGTTCGCCGCCGGCACCGGCTTGCCCGACCCGGGCTCGGTGAACCGGGAGAACCCGAACGCCGTCATCGGCGGCACGCCGGGCACCGCCGAGCGCGCCGACAGCGACCCGGCCGGATCCTCCAACGGCCAGTAGGCGGTCGGGTTCGCCCGCGTCAGGAACCGGAACAGCGCAGAGTCCAGCGGCTTCGCGCCCTGGCTCAGCCGGCGCAGGATGCCGGCCGCCTGGATCGGCACCCACGAGTCGGTGCCGGGCGTGTTCCACCGCGATGGCCACTCGGACACCTCCATGTGCGCCCGCCGGTCGATCACCCGCAGGTTGCTGTAGCTGAACCGGATCGGCTTGGTGTTGGTGTTCCCGGCCGCCACCCCGGACCGCAACCCGAACTGGCCGGGCGTCGTGATGCGCGTGTCGGTGCCGGTCAGCTGCCAGTCCCGCGGCTCAGCCGACCCAGCCGGCCACACCTTGACCGCCAGCCGGTCACCGACGCAGCTGGCGGCCACCTCCAGCGGCTGTCCCGCGTACACCAGCCCGGCCACAGTGACCGGGGCCGCGATCACACCCGCGTGAGAGTGATGGATCGACACCCGCACGTCCTGCGATGCCAGCACCTCGACGCGCGTCATGTAGTACTCGCCCGTCCCGCCGGCCTGCCGCCGGAAGAAGACGTTCGCGGGTTCGACGGCGCCGCCGCCGATGTCGTTGCGGTCGACGGTGACCTGCGTGCGCACCTCAGCATCGAGGTACAGCCGGTCCTTGTATGCGGTTGCCCGGTACGCGTTGTCGGTCGGCAGCAGGTGCACCGCGGTGCCGCCGGTCACCAACCAGTCCGCGAGCGCCACCGTTCCGCCGATGCCGAACTCTTCCCACGGCGGCCCCCAGCCGGCGGGGACGTTGACGTCGAACTGCTCGACCTGGCTCACGATGCCGAACCGGACGGGCGTGTTCCGCCCCAGCAGCCCGTAGTACGGGGACCGCGGGTTGCGGGGGCTGTACTTCCCTCCGGGGCTGGCGAGGACCAGGTCCATCGTGCCGGCGTCACCGTCCTGCCGGTTGATGGTGATCCCGCCGCCGGAGTCGGCCACGCCCTGGCGGCCGTCGGCGGACACGTCTACCCACCCCAACTGCTCGCCGAGGTACAGCTCGATCAGGAGGTCGTTACGCACGGCGGGTTCCCAGCGCGAGCTGAAGGCCACCCTTGCGGTCGATCGCGGGCCGGAGCAGCTCGATCAGCAGCTCCCCGACTCGCCGGTCCGTCGAGTCGATCCGCAGCACGGTCACGCCGCCGCCCCCGGACGCGGACGGCGACGACACCCGCTCGCCCGCGCGCAGCACGGCGAGCACGTTCTCACCGGGCCGGCCCGGCACCGTGCCGCCGGAGTGGAAAGTGGGCAGCTGCGGGGCGCCGATGCTCCGGCCGCCGATGCCGGGCACCCAGTCAGGCACCGACCAGGACAGGCGCCCGATGGTGTTGTTCCACGCCTTGGCCACGAGGTTGAACGCCGACCGGAACGGCGCGGATATGTAGCCGCCGATCTTCTTGAAGGCGTTCCAGATCTTGCCGGGCAGGCTGATGTACCAGTCGAACGCCTTCGTCGTGACCTTCTTGATCCAGTCCCAGGCCGCCTTGACCGGGTCACCGATCTTCGACCACACCCACGACCACAGCCGCTGGAACCAGTCCGTCTTGGTGGCGATGAGAACGACGATGGCGACCAGCGCGGCGATGGCGATCACCACCAGGCCGATCGGGTTTGCGGTCAGTGCCGCGTTGAGCAGCCACTGGGCACCCGCCCACACCTTCGACCCGGCGGCGGCCACCTTCTGCGCCGCCGCGGTGGCGAGGGTGCCCACCTTCGTCTTGCCCAGCCACTCCACGGCGCTCTTCGTTGCGGGCACGAGGAAGTTGGTCATACCGGAGGCGAGGTCACCAACACCGAAGCCGAGCAACAGCAGCGACTCGAATCCCAGGTCACCGGAGGTCGCCTGCTTCAGGCCGGCGAACCCGTCCTGGAGACCGGTCAGGGTGTCGCGGAAGCCCATGGCCCGGGTGTCCACGGTGTCGGACGCCTCGCCCACCCGGTCGAAGGAGTTGGAGGCCTCGCCGACGTCGCGACCCATGTCCTGCGCGGCCTGCCCCACCCGGTCGAACGCCGACTCCAGCTTCGCCGAGTCGCCGGCGAAGGTGAGGGTGACCTGAGGTTTGGCCATCAGTCCACCTCCACCCCGGCGTCACGGGCCACCTTCACCAGCGCGTCGACGAGGATCTGCTCGAACTCGGCGCGCTTGGCGTAGAACCCGGCGTAGATGTACCGGCCCTCCTTCTTGAAGGGCCGTTCGACGGAGCGGCGAGGCCCGACCCGGCCGCCGAAGTCCAGCCACGGGTAGTAGGGCACTCGGGCGCCGCCGCCCATCACCCGCGCCGCCGTGCGGGTGGAGCGGGCGCGCACCGACTGGGCGGCGCGGCCGGAGCGGCGGGGGATGCGCGGGCGGGCGTAGTCGACGACCACCTGGGCGGCCTCGTTCATCGCCAGCCGGAGCCCCTTGGGCAGATCGTTGTCGAGCTTGCGAAGGTTCCGGGAGAACTCGGCCAGCCCGGTGATGCGGATCGGTTCAGCCACCACGGCCGGCTCCCCCCTTCGCCTTCAGTGCTTCCAGCTCTTCCCGCTGCGCCTTGCGCGCGTAGTACATCTGCCAGCCGACGAACTCACCGTTGGGCATCTCCGCCCGCAGCCGGGCCACCGTCATCCCCAGCTGCTGCGCCAGGAAGAACTCGAAACTCGGAGTCCGGGTTGGCCTCGAACTCCTTCACCGCCTCCTTGGCCGAGTCGGGGAGCATCCCCGACAGCTGGGCGATGCGCCGCGACACCACCTCGAGTTCGCCGGCCGGCGCCGCCTCGCCCCACCGCCGCACCTCAGACACGCTGAGTTTCGGCGCGACCATGCCCATGGCGATGATGTTGAGATCCTTCAGCGCGGCATCCTCGATCTTCCCGACCGCCATCGCCTCGGACCGGTTGAGGCCGCGCACCCGCACGCGGCCCACCCCGGGCACCTCGACGTCGTCCTCGGGCAGGCGGGGGGCGAACAGGGCTGCCTTGTCCATGTCACGCCGCCTGCGGGGTGGTGTCGACGGTGCCGGAGATCTGCATCTCGCACGACCACGTGACCATGTCCGCCACCGGGTTGGTCTCCACGTACTGCGTGACCAGCACGGTGGCCTTGTCCTGCGGCTTCCCCGCCCCGGTGCCCTCCGTCTGCCGGATCAGCTCGACGGTCTGGCCGATCAGCGGCTCGATCACCGCCCGCGGGCCGGTCGAGGCGGTGTTGTCGTAGATGCCGCCCATGGTCGCGGTGCCGCCCTTCAGCCCGCCGACGAACTCGTGGGCATCGGCGCCGTAGCCGGTGACGTCGTGGGAGTCCGCGGTGCGGGTGATCTCCGACGTGTTGGTGAACGTCGACAGGTCGTCCCCGCCGAGTGAGATGAACGTGTGCCTGCCGTGGACCTTCGCCATGGCTATGCACCCCCTCCGATGACGTTGAGGTGGAAAACCGCCGCCAGGTAGTCGGCCTCGGCGAAGGTGACGACGTCGAACTCCGCCGACACGACCTGCACGTCGTCGCAGGACGTGTACGTGTGCGCCTCGATCGCCTGCTTCACGCTCTTCGGGCCGGACCCGTGCACGTACTCGACAATCGCCCGCCGGGAGTGCGGCTCGTTCGGGCGGGACAGCAGCACCATCACCGGCCAGTCCTCGACCCGGTCCGTGCCCCGCCCGTAGGTGAGGTCGTAGCTGATCTGCTCGGGTAGGCCGATGAGCGCGGCCGGCGGGTGCACCTGACGCACACCCCACTCCACGACCCGCAGCCCGTCGATGGTGTCCAGCGCGGCGCGGAGTTCTGCGGCGACGTTGTCGAAGTTCATGCGAACACCCACTGTCGTCGCACGTACGGGGCCAGGATCACGGCCACGTCCGGGTCGACCCGGGCCAGCAGCCGCACCTCCGACCCGTCCGACGGTGACCCGGCCACCCCGTACGGGGACTGTCGGCGGGCCGCGAACCGGGACGCCTGCAACAGGGTGGCCTGCTTCACCGCCACGGGGACGGCGGCCCATCCCCACAGGGCGGTGACGGTGACCTCATGGTCGGCGCCGGAGGGCATGTTCGGCGAGCCGGCCGCGACCACCAGACGGGTCCACGGGCGGCCGTCGGCGGCGGCGTTGACCGGCTCCAGCTCGTGCATGACCGGCCCCGCGGGCACGGCCACGGCCAGGCCGGTGGTGGACATCAGGTCGTCGATGTCCACCACCCACCGGCCGCATTCCAGTCGCGCCGTGTACCGGCGGGGCGCCGGCTCGTCGAGCTTGCCGAACTGGCGGTGGCACTGCTCGTCGACCGCCCGGGACGCTGCCTCGGCGGCTGAGGCCAACTGCACGTCGTCGAGCGTGTCGCCGACGTACAGGTAGGACTTCAGATCGTCCGGGGTCACGTAGGCCGGCGCCCATGCCATGTCGGTCCGCCTGTCAGCCCGCGGTGATCTGAGCCCGCTTGACCGACGCGCCCGCGTACCGGACGACGACGCCGGTGTACGCCCAGATGCCCAGCTCCACCGACTCCGGCCCGGACCGCTCCTCGTACCGGAAGCGCATCATGTTGCCCTCGAAGAGGATCGTGTCCGCGGCCCGGAATGCGAGGTAGCTCTCCGGGTAGGCGGTGGGGATCCCGTCGGTGGCGATGACGGCCAGGCCCTCGATGATCCCGTCGACCGCGACGGAGCCGACACCGGCGACGTTGACCGCCTGCCCGACCCCCGGGTTGGGGATCAGCGGCCGGCCGTCCGGGTCGCGCTGCTTGAGGAACTTGCCGTAGCGGGTGACGTTCATCGCCAGGACGTCCGCCGGCCGCTTGCGGGCGTTGCGCACCGCCAGCTGAAGGTCGATCACCGAGTTCAGGACGATCGTGCCGGTGTTCCAGTCCGTCGCCTCCGACGCGAACGTGACCGCGGCGGCGCCGGCGGCGGCGACCAGCGCGGCGCCGACCTTGGCCTCGATCTGGTCGTCGTAGGCGGCCAGCAGGTCACCGTAGATGAGCTGGTCGATCGCCGGGCTGGCCGAGTCGAGCATCTGCCGGGACACGATCTGCTTGCCGCGGGTCGGCTTCGGCACGACCGTGTCCACGCCGGAGGCCCACTTGTCGGCCGACGGGGTGGCGTCGTTCTCGGCGGCCTGCTCGGCCGGGTTCGCGGTGTCGGCGCCGGTGGTCTGCTTCGGCAGGGTGATCGGCCGGGGGTCGTCGCCGAGCGGGATGTTCCGCACGGCGTTGGCCAGGCGGCGGCCCTGCCGGGCCAGCGGCGCGTACTCGTCGATCAGCCACTTCGGCGGCACGACGCCCGCACCGGCGCCGCCGGTGGTCAGGGCCCGGTTGTGCTCGACGAGCCGGCGAGCGGCGTCCTCGTCGTCCATCGCCTTGCTGCGGTACAGGTCCCCGAAGAACGAGTGCTGGCCGCCCTTGGTGTAGTGGCCGGGGTCGCGGTCGCGGGTGGTCGCGCCGCCGGCGGCGCGGGTCTGCTCACCCGTCGCGTTGGCGATCTTCCCGGCCATCTCGGCGACCTGCGCGTTGCGGGTCTCGATCTCGGTGAGGTCTTCGATCTGCTTGGCGAGCGTCTTGGCCTGCTCGCCCTGCTCCTTGACCGAGCGCAGCTCGTCCTCGGTCAGGTCGCGGTTCTCCTCGGCGGCGCGGGTCTGCAAGCCCTCGATGCCCGAGCGCAGGCCCTCGTACTGCTCACGCAGACGCTTCAGGTACGGGTTCACGGGTGGTCCCCTCGGTCAATGCGAACTGGTTCGTTCGAGTGACCGGGGTGCCGTCCTACCGTGCCGTGCCGGGTGTCCGCATCAGTGAGGGGCGGAGGTGCGGCGGGCCGTAGCCGGGGTGCCGGTGTCGTCCTGCGTCAAGGGTAGCGCATACCCCTGCCGGGTAGGTGTAGTCAGGCGGCGGGTGGCAGCATCGGCAGACCGGCGAGCACCTGCGCGGCGACGTCCAGGCGGCGGGCGGCCTGGCACGAGCAGCCGGTCTCGGCGGAGCGGACACCCGCCGCGGTGGCCAGCTCCCCGTACGCGCCCGTCATCACCACCGCCACCTCGAACAGGTCGGCGGTGACCCGCTCCAGGATCCCGCCGGGCAGGCGCCGGTTCTGCCGCTCCCGGAACCCGATCGACAGGTCACGCAGCGCCCCGTCCCGCACCAGTTCCAGGGTCTCGTCACCGACCGGGGTGCGCGAGACGCGCAGCTCCACGTACAGGCCGGCGCTGTCGTCGCGCATCGCCTGCATCGCCCCGATCAGAGTCCCGCCGAGCGTGACGTGCTCGCGGGCGACCCGGACGCGGTTCGCGGCACGCAGCTGGTGGTTGAACGCGCCGCGGGCGAACTGCTCGACGAGCTTGTCGTCGATGCGCTGCGGGGCCTCCCACGGCACGGCGATGCCGTAGATGGTGCGGCCGTCGCCGCCGGAGCGGACCTCGAGGTCCGGGGTGAACGACCGGTGCAGCAGCGGCGTCATCGGGTCTCCTCCTTGGCGAGGCCGCGGTGGGTGTCGTAGTGCGGGGTGCACAGGCCGCCCATGGCCGGCTCGCGCGGACAGTCGGCCACCTGGCAGGTGGCCGCCTTGGTGGTCTTCGTGGTTCGGGTCTTGGCCGTCACGGCTGGGCCTCCTCAGCTTCCGGGTCCTGTTCGTCCTGGCCGGGCGGTGCCGGCGGGGCCGGCGGGGCCGGCGGTTCGGGCAGCGGCGGCCGGTTCTCCATCTCCCGCACCTCGTCCAGGGTGAGGAACCCCTTGTCCAGGCCAATCGCGTGCGCCTGGTAGCGGGTCAGGGTGTCTGACCTCAACAGGCTGTCCAAGTTGGCCTTGACGGTCGTGCCGCGCGGGAACGCCAACGACAGGGCCTGCTCGAACCGGGCCAGCGGGCCACCGAGGCTGTATTTCAGAAGATTGACGGCGTCCTGCTCGATGTTGGAGTACTGGCGGGCCGAGTTCATGCCGCCCAGCCAGCCCACCGGCAGGCCGAAGATGAGTTCGAAGTCGGTGAGGGAGAACCGCCGGGCCTCCACCAGTTGCAGCTCGTTCGGGTTCCACGACAGCGGCTCGAACGTGGTGGTCGAGTTCAGCACGGCGATGGTGCGGTCCCGCTGCGACTCCAGCCACCGCGCCTTGAGCTTCTTCGCCTCATCCTCCGTCAGGTCGGCGTTGTCGGACTTGAGGAAGCCGGTGGGTACGCCGTGGCGGGACAGGGAGCGGGCCTGCCGGTTCTGCTCGTGCGCCAGGTTCAGCGTGCTCAGGTGCGCCTCGAGGACGCCCATGCCGCGCAGGGCACCCGGCTCACAGGGGCCCTTGACGTGCAGGACGTCGTACGCGGACAGTCGCAGCGTCCCGATCGAGTACTCCAGCTCCCCGACGGGGATCTGCGACATGCCCGGCTCGGTGATCCGCCGCACCCCCACCATCGACGCGGGCACCGGGATCACCGCGGTCGGCCAGCCCTGCGCGTTACGGGCGGCGTACACACCGACCGCGTTGCCCTCCCACAGGTAGTCCAGCGCCAGCGACGAGAACGTGGTCATCCGGGTGTCCGGGGGGTTGGGCTGCTCCAGCAGCGGCGGCGTCGGCTCCAACACCTCCAGCGGCTTCCCGCCGTACTGCCGGTACGCGTCCCACGGCACCGACCCGAGCAGGTCGGCGATCAGGTTGGCGGCCCGCCACCCGCCAGGAATGGACATGCCGCCCCGGTAGCCGGACGACGACCAGTCCGGGGCGATGTTGTCGAGGATGGTGAACGTCTGCGACTCGCCGGTAACCGTGTCCGTCGCCACGTACTGCGTCGACCGGTTCAGCAGCTTCCCGAACCACGCCAGGGGATTCCGCACGCTCGTCCTCATCTCAGAACACCGCCGACCGCGGCTTGGGCTTCTCCACCGGCAGGGTCAGCGCGGTGTGCACAGCACCGGCGCCCGCATACGCGGCGTCGACGTGGCCGGCGCCGCGGCGCACGAACCGCCACCCGTCGCCCTGCCGCAGCTTCTGCGCCCCCGCCACATGCGCGTCATACAGCGGGTCGCCCGGGTGCACGATCCGCCGGGACGCGACCAGGTCCGCGAACGTCTGGCACGCCTCCGCCACCGCCGCCCCCTTGATCTCGATCGCCTCCACACCGCGCAGCGTCGGCGCCAACGCAGCGGCCGGCCCGGACGGGAACCACGCCAGGGCGGCAGCGTTCACCTTCTCCAGCATCGGGCCCAGCTTGAAGCGGGCGTCGTCCGTCGACGACCAGGCGCCCACGATCTCCGTACGCACCCGCCCGTCAGGGAGAACCGCGGCGGCGGCGAGCGTGACGTGCTGGCCGTCCGGGGCGACGTCCACGCACGCCACCACCCGGTCACGCACCGACTCCAGACTGCCGGCGGGATCCTTGCACGCCTGCCACGCTTGCAGGTCCACCGCCGAGTCCAGCGCGTCGACCCGCTGACAGAGCACCTCCGTGCGGAAAACCGCCGGCGGGTCGGTGCCGAGCGCCGAGCGGATCGCCTGCTCGCTGACCGTGTACCCCAGCCCCGGGTTGGCCTGCGCCCACGCACTCGGGTCATCGAGGTCGCAGCCATCCGGCGCGGACCACTCGAAGATGCCGATCGACGGGTCAGCCCCGGCCAGCGCCGCCTCGCGCAGGTGGTTGAGCACCACCGAGTCGTCATCACCCGCGTTGCTGATCGCCCACGTCTGCGCCAGCGGCCGCGCGTTGGTGGTCTTCGACAGCGCCGACCACGCATCCCACGACCGCTGCTCGCGGATCTCGTCCATGTTGAGGTGATCCACCGACAGGCCGCGGCCGGCGGACCGGTTCGCCGCCGCGATCTTGTACCGGGCGCCGTTCGTCAACCGGAACCACTCGTCACCGTTGACCCGCCGCACCACGTCCAGCTCAGACGCCAGCTCGGGCACGGCCTTGATGGTGTCGATGCACGCCGACCACACCTCGCGCGCCAGGCTGACGTCCTGGCCGACGCCGAGGACCAGCCGCGCCCCGTCCACGTACAACCGCCACAGGCTGATCACGCGGGAGACGTGGGTCTTGCCCGACTGGCGGGCCACCAGCGACAGGATCACGCGGAAGCGGTAGGTGCCGTCGCGGTTCAGCTCCAACGCCCGGATGACCAACTCTTCCTGCCACGGCAGCAGCGGTTCGCCGAGCACGTCACGGGCGAAGTCGATCACCTCGAAGCCGCGCGACGTCGACCGTGTCAGCCGGCGCAGCGGCTCCGTCGACAGCCGCGGCTCACGCCGGCCGACGAGCTTCGCGGAGGGCTTGGAGCTTGCCTTGGCCCGGGACACTGGCACCCCCCTTCCGGGCGGCGCGGGAACGCGGGGTGGCGCCCAGGGACTCAAGGGCGGCCAGCAGCTTCGGACCCAGCCTGTCGAGCACCTCAGCGGCGTCGTCGGGGCCGGCTTGGTCGATAGCGGCGGCGTACCGCTTGGCCAGCTTCACCGCAGCCGCGTCAGCCTCAGTGAGATCCGGCAACTTCGCGACAGTCTCCGCCACATCCGGGGAGATCAGCGCGTCCGCCGACCGAAGCCGGGCGCTCCCAGCGGCCATAGCTCACCTCCCACCAACAGGATACCGGTACCGGGTACCAGCATCGCGACGTCGAGCCGGGCGGCCCGCCGGGGGGAGAAATTCAGGGACAGCGGGTGTCCGCCGGGGCCGGGCCGCAGGAAAAACCGCAGGTCACGCGCTGTTTCACCATCGTGTGCGTGGTTGTGGCGCGGGATCGTGGCCGCTGACGTCGCCGGTGGCGAGGTTGCAGTGGGCGCAGGCGGCGGCCAGGTAGGTCGGGTCGTCGCCGTGCTGCTTGCCGCGTAGGTGGTGCACGTGGGTGGCGATGGTGGTGCAGCCGGGCAGTCGGAGTTGGCAGCGGTGGCTGTCGCGGTTGAGCACCCAGGCGCGGAGCTTGCGCCACGCCCGGGTGCTGCCACCCTCCCAGCTACGGCTCATCGTCCCCAGGTCTGCGTGCTGGGCATGTGGATCTGGACGAGCTGGAGCGCCCGGGCTAGGTGCTTGGTGCAGAGCAGCACGTCGCCGTCGGGGTCGACTGCCTCGCCGGTGCACATTTCGTCGTTGCGCCGGCGGTAGCGGCAGCGCGTCAGTCGGTCACTCATGGGCGTCCTCTCACATCTCGTTGGGCTCGGGGGCGACCTGCCAGGGCCAGCCGTCGGGGTCGCCCCAGGTGAGTCGGGCTGGCCAGTCCCGCTGGTCTCGGGCGCCGCGCCACGGCTTGACCGCGACATCCATGCACGGCCTACCGGGTTTCGGGTCTTCGGCGGGCGCCAGTCCGAACCCGAACTCGGGCCAGCCGAGCAGGAGGCTGGATCCGCGCGGGCGAACGGACCTCTTGTTGAGTCCGGTCTCGGCGTGGCCGGCGTGGGTCTCGATCACGAGGGCGCAGTCGACGGATGTGCGGGCCTTGTCGAGCACGGCGACGACCTTCCGGCAGGCCAGTTCGTCGTTCAGGTTTGTCGCGTGGAGTCGGTAGAAGGGCCCGATGAACAGCACGTCGGGCTGGTGTGCGGTGACGCGTTCCAGCAGCCATGCCGCGTCTTCGTCGCGGGTGAGGTCGATTCCGGACGGCCGGTGGATGAGCCGCAGACCACCGTCGGGTACGCGGTGGCCGTGCTTGATCGATGCGGCGGCGAGGGGGCGGAACTTGCGCCGTGACTGGCGTTCCGAGTTTTCACAGTCGATGAGCAGCACCTTGTGTGGCTGGATGGGCTTCCATGTGAAGGGGTGGATGCCGGCGGCGATCATCGTGGCCATCTGCCGCACCAGCATCGACTTGCCGAGTCCCTCGAAGCCGGTGAGCATGAGCCGGTCGCCCCGTTCGAGCAGCCCAGGGACGATCCAGTCGTACGGCTCGTCCTCGGTGGCGATGAACTCCCACAGGTCCGGTGCGAGGTCGGGTTTGGTCGGTGTTTCGGTGCTCCACACCTCGACTAGGTCGGCGAGGCTGTGGCCGGCGTTGACGTGGTCGGTGGCGTCCTTACCGGACGCGGCCTCGACGATGCGGACGTACGAGGCGACGTCGACCAGTGAGTCCCGGACCTGGCGGGCGTGGACCTGGCCGGGTTCGTCGCGGTCGGCGACGATGGTGACGACCGCCTCCCGGAGTACCTCTGTGTACTCGGGTCTCCACTTGCCGGCCCCGCCGGGGTTGCAGGTGGCGACCAGTCCGTGGGCGACGAGAGTGTGGACGTCCTTCTCGCCTTCGCAGATGTACACCTCGAGGCCCTTGCGGACTGCTTCGATGACCTCCGGGAGGCGGTAGAGGACGCGGCGGGTGTCGCCGAGGCGCCATGTCCAGCCTGACTTGGCTGTCGGGTCGGGGACGCGTTGCCGGAAGTCCTTGGTGGCAGTTCGGAGCACCTGGAAGAGCAGGGTGCCGTTCTCGTCGCGGTAGTCGTAGACGGCGGTTGCCGGGCCGGCCGGGGTCCACTCGCCGTCGTCACGCCGTTCCCGTGGCGTGGACAGGTCGGCCCAGGTGAGGCCCATCTTGGCGAGGATGTCTTCGGGGTCGCAGCCGGCGTGGCAGTGCAGCAGCACGGGGTGGTCCCTGCCGGTGGAGATGCTGAGGCTGGCCTTGCCGTCGTCGTGGGCGGGGCAGCGGGCCATGAACCCGCCGCCGGAGGGCTTCACCAGGTCGAGACGCGGCAGCACGATCTCCCGCAGGACGTCGCCCACTAGTTGTCCCACCACGCGCCGCCGGAGCCACCGATGACCGGCGGGGTGACGGCGGGCTGGTCGTCGTAGCGTTCCTGGTTCAGCCAGGTCGCCGGGTGGGCGGTGAAGTCGGGCTTGCGGCGCGGGTCGTCCCGGTACGACTTCGCGGCGGTGATGATGTGGCCCGGGTCGGCACCTCGCTTGATGGCGTTGCGCCATGCGGTGAACGCGGCCGGTTTCGCCTTCTTGAGCGGATAGACGTTCCAGAACTCGACGAACCGGGGATCGTCGTCGTAGTTCCGCGCAGCGGAACGGCGCGCGGGAGCGCGTGTACTTCCCTGCTCCCTGCTCCCTGCTCCCTGCTCAGGGCGGAGGATCTCCGTAGACTCTCCGGAGGATTTCGGGAGAACTTCCGGAGGCTTCGTGTTTCCGCTGGTCAGCGCGTTGGGTGTGGGACGCGGGTAGCGAGTCTTACCCGGATGCGACACCTTCTGGTGCTCGTCCCACGCCGTGATGAACAACAGTTGGCGTCCGTCGGACTCGTACCGCTGAATCAGACCCGCCTCGGAGAGTCTCTGGAGATCCTCCTGAGTCCTCTGGAGAGCCTCGCGAGGGTCCTCCTCCAAGGGCCAGATCGCCGCGACGATGAGCCGGGCGTTGTCGACCGTCACCCCGTTGTCGTCCACGTGGGTCCACAGCCCGATGAACGTGAGCCGGGCGGACAACGGCAACGCCGCGATCGTCTCGGACGTGAAGAAGTCAGGCTTGATCGACCGGATACGGGCCATCAGTCCTCCTTGACGGCCGGCGCGGTGGTCTCCGCCGGCTGCGGCGTGGTGTCGATCCCGAGCGCCTCGAGGGCGTCGGCGTAGCCCCGCTCCCAGCCGGTCAGGTAGCCCCGACCCCACGCGTCGAGCTCGCCGTTGGTGGAGGGTCTCCACTCGGTCTCAGAAGTCATGTCCCGGTCCCGTTCCGCTTGATCTGAAGTTGTGGGTCGTGGTGCCCCGCCGCGCCCTGATGCGCGGTACGCCGGCCGGTCCCGGTCGGGGCGAAAGGGCTGGACGGCGGCCAGCCCGATCGGTCTCGCGGCGGTCAGCCGGCGTCCCCGGGCTCTTCCTCCGGCCACCGCCACCAGGCGAAGTGGTCCGCGTACTTCGCCGCCAGCTCGGCCAGCAGCAGCCGCTGGTTCCGGCCGCTGGCCTGCTGCATGACGTGGTCGACCATGTCCATGACGTCGCAGAACCCCTGCCACGGGGCCAACTCCGCGTCAGCCGTCGCGCAGTAGCGGCAGATCGGCTCCACGCCGACCTCGACGTGGAACGTGGCCGGCTGGAACACCCGCGGGCAGCGGGAGCACTGGAACGGCGACATGCCGCCCAAGATGACTGGCAGGTCGCGGACCGTACCGCGGTACGACCCATCACTTGTGTCGTCGACCCGGCGCCCGAACGCGGCACGAATCACGTTCTCGAACAGCTCGTCGTCACTCACCTGGTACGTCCCTTCTCCACGCCGGCGGTGAAGCGGCGGAGCAGCTTGCCGAGCTGGGGCGGGTCGACGTCGACGCGGTGCTCGGGGCAGCGGTTGTCGGGGGTGCACCCGCCGTACCTGCGGCAGCCCGTACGGGTGTGGCGGGGGCGTGCCGGGGGCCTCTGCGGGGCGCTCACCGGGCGGCCCGCTTCATCCAGCGGCGCCGCTCATCCAGCAGCTGGGCCAGCGACAGGGCGAACGGGGCGAGCGCGGCCGGCGAGATGCCGATGAGCACCCCGACCGCCAGGGCCACGCCGGGCGTGATCGGGCCGTCCAACGCGGCCAGCGCAACGACCAACGTGACCGCGGTGAAGGTGCCGCCGCCGACCAGCGTGGTGATGAACTCGGTAACCCACCAGCGTCGGCGGGAACGTGTAGCATCCATGGGACTGAGTCCTCTCTCAGGACGTTGTTGGATGCCCGACCGGCTGCCTCCGGTCGGGCACCTGCCGTTTCAGGGGCAGGGTCAAGCAGCCCGGCGCGCCGGAGCGCGGGGGCTGAGGTGCGAGTGCTGTGCCACCGGAGCGAGCTGTGCGGCGTGGCGGGCGTCGAGTTCGGCGGCGAGCCGGCCAACGGCGGCAGCCTCGGCCGCGGTCAGCGGCGGCAGGGCTGCGGCGATCTCGGTCGCCCAGCGATCGACATCACCGATCTCGGTGACCCCCCTAGGTTCCCGGGTCACCGGTCGATCCTTTTCAGGTCGTCTAGAAACGCAGCCCACCTGAGTGCCTGCCGCCCTACGCGAGGGCTCGCGGTGCCGGTTTCCCAGCGTGACAGCGTCGCTGGGCTGATCTTCAAGGCGCGCGCCGCCTCGCGTAGTGACACGTTGGCGGCCTCGCGGATTGCACGTGCGTCGCCGCCGGCAGCCAGCGCACGAACACTGGCCACCCTCTTCAACTGAGCCGGACTGGGCTTCACCCGATCATTAGAACGCTTGGGGCAGGTGTCACGCAACTGTTTCCCCAGGCGTTTCAGCATCGCTTCGCGCCAGACGTTGCGGAAGTGTTCCACCTGCGGCACAATTACGCCCGTGGCCATGGCATATCTGCTCGCTTACGCAGCCGAGCACCTAGACGACGGACCAGTCGTCATCTCCTGCCGTGTACGCGACGACAGCTATCCGGGAGTGATGGCAGAGCTACACCTCATCCGAGAGGTTCACCCGCCCGGCTACCGCCACCACCTGATGCGGCTGACGCTCGGTGGTGGCGGTGGCCTGAGCGGCTGGCTGGTCGGTACCTTCGAAGGCGAGGACGACTTCTACCCAGCTCGAGAGATCCGTGACTTGCCCATCGCGCGTTGGGTCCGAGGCGCGAAGATGGTTGCGGATCTGGCGGCAGCCGACGACCAGTTCACGCCGGAGTTCGAGTTGGTGTACCGCGTCGACGAGCCCGACGTGGCTTCGCTTGCGGACGAACTCGTGGAGAAGATGTTCCCGGGGCTCGACGAGCAGAAGACCCCCGCCGCGCTCCGACGGCGCAAGTACCTTCGGCACCTCGCCCAAGTCGCCGTGATTTACGACCACAGTGTCGTGAACGGCCGCGACGACCCGGCTGCAGAGGTCGCCCGACGGTTCCACGCGCAGCCGGGGACGGCCCGCACGTGGGTGCACCGGGCGCGCAAGGAAGGTCTCATCGGGGCCACCGCACCAAGGGACGTAGCGGTGATGGCGGTCGGTGAGATCGAGCGGCCATGGAGCGAGGAAGAGAAGCGGAACCGACTGGCCAAGCTCGAACAGGAGCGTGCGCAGCTCAAGCTGGAGCTGGCGAAGATCAATGCGGCTAAGGAGCGGGGCCACGGTCCGGCGCAGCCCCGCCACGGTTCCCGCTAGGGTTGCGGCGCTGAGTCCGCCGACGGCTCCACGACCTTGATGCGTGTCGGGTCGAACCGCCGGGGCGCGGCAGGGTCGGCCGGCATCACGAGCAGCCGCCGACCGCGTAGCGCCTGACGAAGCAGGGCGCGACGCTCGGGCACGGTGGCACCATCCCAGCGTTGCTGCCACTGCTCACGGGATGCCGCAACCATCTCCGGGGTTACCTCGGCGACCGGGGACGCTTCCAGCTCCGTACGCTCGCGTCGCAGCTCGGCGATACGCCGATCCAACGGCCGGGCCGCCGCGTCGTAGCGGCGTAGCGTGATCTCGCCCTTGCCCAACCGGGTGGCGAGCTGCTCGGCGAGTTCTTCCGCTTCGGCGATCTCCGCATCGAGCTTCCGGCGCCGCTCGCCTACGGTCCGCGCCGCAGCCTCAACCGCAGCGGCATGACGGGGATCGGACAGGATCGCCACGGCCAGGGCTCCGACGTGGCGGTCCAGCTCGCGCTGGTCTACGGAGATCCGCCCGCACCCGCCGCCGTTTGCACGTGGCTGGCACCAGTACTGGCGGCGGACCGACCCGTCCGGGTACGGCTTCATGTTGGCGCGCGGCCGGCCGGTCAGGATGTGCTCGCATAGCCCGCACCCGACCGTTCCGGAGCAGAGGTAGGCGTCGGACGTCGGTCGCCCCCGGCGCCGGGCGGCGTATAGAGCGACAAGGCGGTCGAAGACGTCTTCGCTGAGGATCGGTTCACCGGGGAGCTGCGCCACAACGGTTCCCAGGTGGACGACCCGGCCCGCGTTTCGGGGCCGGGTGAGGACCTGGCGGAGTCCAGCCCGGGTCCACGGCTTGCCGTATGAGGTTAGGATTCCCCTCTCATTCAGCTCGACAATCAGCGCGTCCTGCGACTCGCCAGCCAGAACCCGCGCGGTCAGGTCGCGGATGACGGCCGCCTCGCTCTCGCGGATGGTGACCCCGTCCGACTCGAACCCGAACGGCCGGGTGGAGACGTTCGGCTCGCCCGCAGCGGCCTTCTTCCGCTTGCCGCGCTTCACCCTGGTCGATAGGCGGTCAGACTCGTATGCGGCGGTGGATAGCTGGTCGCGGAACGCCTTCTTCCCCGACGGCGAAGTCAGGTCGTACTCGCCCTCGGAGTCGAGCACGGTCAGCCCGCGCTCCGCGGCTGCGATCAGCCGTTCGCCCTCGATCGGGCGGCGGGAGAACCGTGCAAGGTCCCACACGATCACGCCTCCGGTGGCGCCCTCTTCGAGTCGTTGCATCATCCGATCCCAGCCGGGCCGCTTCACGCGGGGATTCCAGGCTGACCGTCCGGAGTCGACGTGGACCTCACCGACCTGGGCACCACGGTCCTCCACGACGATCGTGCAGTCGTCGACCTGGCCCTCGGTGGATCGCTGCCGGTCGTCGCCGAGGCGAGAAACGCGAGCGTAGATGTCGAGGGTCTGTGGTTGCTCCACCATGGAACAGGAGTGTAGCCTATTCCATGTCCACTCCCGCGAGGTTGCGCTGGTCGAGCAGGGCCTCACCGACGGGGGCGTCGGGGTGCGCGGCCAGCCGGCGGACCGCCTCCGCGGCGTCCCAGTCGGCGCCCAGCAGGTCGGGGCCGAGGTGGCCGACGAGCCGCTCCTCCTCGGCCGTGGGCACGAGCGCCAGCTCGTGCAGGTGGTAGCCGACGGCCACGGCCTGCGGGCTGCGCAGCACCGCCCGGATCAGGTGCCCCGGCCGGGCGGCCCAGCGCTCGCCCGGGGCGTACGCCCGCCAGGCGCCGTCCATCCGCAGGTGCGAGTGCAGTGTCCAGGACGTCGGGGGACTGTCGCCTTCGGCCGGGGCGGTGAGGCGGAGCAGCAGGTGCTTCCCGCGGGCGGCGGACTCCCGGACGGCCCACCCGGCGAGGTCGGTCGTGGCGAGCTGCGGCACCCGGAACTCGCTCGCGGTCAGCGTCGCGCCGGCCAGGGCGCGGTGCAGGACGCGGGCGGTGTTCCAGACGGTGTCGCCTTCGGGCACCCCTCCATCCTCCCTCCGTCGAGCCGGATTCGCATGTGTCGCTATTTGTACCCTGCTTCCGCTCGATCTCCCGACATGGGCACTATCAGGGAGTTCTGAGGAGTTTGCCCATGAAACGTATTCATCGTCCAGTCCGAACCGCCCTCCTCGCCCTGCTGACCGTGACCCTCGCCGCCGCACTCCTGCCCACGGCCAGCGTCGCCCCGGCGGCCACGGCGTCCGGCGCCCTCACCCTCACCGCAGCCGGCTCCGCCGCGGCCACCGACCGCTGGACCCTCGACCTGTCCGTCGTCGACGGCGACGACGTCAACGTCCGCTCCACCCCGGCCGGTCTCCGCCTCCGCGACGCCACCGCGGGTACCGCCCGCGCGGCCCTCGGCCCACTCGGCACCCCGGCCGAGGGGATGCTCGTCGGCACGCCCCGCACCCTGCCCCGGCCGGCCACCCGCGTCCACGCCGACGTCACCGCCCGGGTCCCCGCCGGCGGCGGCGTCGAGGTCGAGGTCCGCGGCTGGCGGACGAGCGGGGGATGGACCGAGTGGCGTACCGGCACGGCCGTCTTCGACCGGCCCGTCACCCGCGTACAGGCCCGCGTGGTGCTCACCGCCCGCGACCCGCGGGCCGTCGCCACGGTCCGCGCGGTACGCCTCACCGCGGACTCCGCCGCCACGGGACCCCGGGCCGCGGCGGCCGCCGCCACGCCGGGTATCACCTACCGGGTCTTCGCGACCCGCATCGGGCTCGTGGGCGAGGTGACCGCCAACGGCCGGACGATCCAGCCCCGCGACCACTTCGTGGCCCTGCCGTCGCGGCGGGCGCTCGCCCCCGAGGACACCGGCGACTACACCGTCCGGGTCTGCACCACGAACGGCAGCCGCTGCACGTACGCGCCCGTGTGGGACGTCGGTCCGTGGAACACTCGCGACGACTACTGGAACCCGAGCGCGGTGCGGGAGAACTGGAAGGACCTGCCGCGGGGCCGGCCCGAGGCACAGGCCGCCTACCAGAACGGCTACCACGGCGGGCGGGACCAGTTCGGGCGGGTCGTACGCAACCCGGCCGGCATCGACCTGGCCGACGGGACGTTCTGGGACGGGCTGCGGCTCACCACGAACGCCTGGGTGGACGTCGCCTACCTGTGGACCGGGTCCGGGCCGCACGGCGTGGTCGGCGACGGGCCGCTGAACATCCGCGCGGGCGCGAGCACCGCGTACGCGTCGGTCGGGCTGGCCGCCCAATACGCCATCGTGCCGATCCAGTGCTACGCGACGGGGCAGACGGTCGCCGGCCCGTACCGCACCACGAACCGGTGGAACCGCCTGGCCACCGGCCAGTTCGTCAGCCACGCGTACATCTCCGCCGTGTACGGCGGCACGGTGCCGCGCTGCTGACCAGCCCCGCGGAGCGTGCGTCCCGGTCGCCGGGGCGCACGCTCCGTGGCGGAGCCCACCCGCCGACCCAGGTCGCCCCGCTGGCTCGGCCGCCGAGCGGGTCGCCCCGCTGGTTCGGCCGCCGACGCAGGTCGCCCCGCTGGCTCAGCCGCCGATCCGCACCAGGTCGCCCGGCGCCACGGCCAGCACGTCCACGGCCCGCCCGCCGTTGACCGCGACCGCCACCTGCCCGGCGGAGTCGACGTACACCACGAGGTCCCCGGGCGAGGCGTCACCGAACGTCCGCCCGCGCCGCGCCGCCCAGCCCGTCCGCTCCGAGGGCTCGGCGGACGCCCGCTCCGGCCCGTGCTCGCCCGCGGCGGGCCGGCCCGTGTCGACGGCGGGGCCCGGCGCCCCGCCGGGGTCCGCGGTCCGTGGCGTCACGGTCAACCGGACCATCGCGGGCAGGCGTTCGAGCACCTCCGCGCCGGCGGCGAGCTGCACGTTGCCGAAGTGGTCCACGGTCAGCACCTCGGCGGTGACACCGCCGGCGTCCACCGTCACCCGCGGCGCGGGAAGCCGGACCAGCTCCGCCGGATCCACCGCTGGGCCCGCCTCCTCCAGCGGCGCGCCGAGCGCCAGCCGGGCGGCCACCGGCGCGAACACGTCCCGGCCGTGGAAGGTCCGGGAGACCCGGGGCGCCAACCAGGCCGGGTTGGTCAGCTCCACGGCGCCCGTCACCCCGCCGAGCGCGTCGGCGGCCTCCGGCAGCAGCCCGTTGTCCGGCCCCACGAGGAGCCCGCCCGGTGTCGCCAGGGCCACGCCGCGCCGGGCGGTGCCGACACCCGGGTCGACGACCGCGACGTGCACCCCGACGGGCAGGTACGGCACGGTCTGGGCGAGCACGGCCGCTCCCCGGCGGACGTCGGCGGGCGGCACCAGGTGGGTCACGTCGATCACCCGGGCGGCCGGGGCGATCCGGGCGATGACGCCGTGGCAGGCGGCCACGAAGCCGTCGGTGAGACCGTAGTCGGTGGTCAGCGAGATCCAGGGTGTGGCGGACATGCAACGCAGGCTAGCCCCGCCCACGGACCCGGCGCCGCGCCGGTAGGCGGGGTCCCGAGCACCACCTGCTCCCGTTCCTTGGCAGCGCCCACATCGGCCTCGCCAGCCCTCACGGCGTGAGGCGCCGCTCCAGGATCAGCTCGTCGTGCAGCGGGATGCCGTCCTCGCCGACGAGCGGGATCTCCGGCTTCAGCCGCCGGGCCCGGTCCACCGCGCCCCGGTCCACCCCGACCAGCCGCAGGCCGCGCCGCTGGTAGAAGCGGAGGGCGCGCAGGTTGTCGTTCGTCGTGATCAGCCAGAGCCGCGCCAGCCCCGCCGCTCGCGCCGTCGCCGCGGCCGCGTCCAGCAGCGCGGTGCCGACCCCGCCGCCGGGTACGGCGGCCACCACGCTGACCACCTCCAGACCGTCCGCCTCCCGGTGGTGCGCGAGAGCGCCGACCACCGCGCCGGCGCCGTCCACCGCCACCAGCGTCGGCAGCGTACGCAGGTCGTACCGGACGTCGTGGGCCACGACGTACGGGCCGCCCCACTCGCGCTCGTGCAGCGCGTCGACGGCGGCCCGGTCGTCCGGCCCGGCCTCCCGTACGGTGATCCCGCCCATGCCGTCTCCCTCCCCGGTCGTCCTCGGATGCCGGCCGGGATGCTACCGACCGGCCCGGGCCGGTCGCCGCGCGTTTCCGCCGTGGACCCGGCGCGACCGTCGCCGCACCGCAGGATCGCCTGGTCGCCGGGTACGTGCCGGATGGGCGACACCGTGAGTGACCGACCGGCCACTGTCGCCGGCGGATGGCGTTCGGAAGACTGCCCTGGTGACCCATCGACACCTGGCCGCGATCACGGTGCTCGCCGCCGCCGTCGCCGTCACCGCCGGATGCGGAGGCGGGGATGGTGCGGCCGCCGAACCGACCGTCACCCGCTCGGCCGTCGTCGTGCCACCCGCCACCGGCTCGGCGGTGGCCGTACCGACCCCCGCGGGCTCGACGAACGGCCCGGCCGTCCCGCCCGCGGGTGACGCGCCCGCCGGTGACGCGCCGGCCGTGCAGGAGCAGACCGAACGCCGCCCGGCCAGCCCGCCGCCGGTGGTGCTGCCGCGCCGCCCCGCCGGCGCCCCCGGGGCCCAGCAGGTGGTGGCCGCGTTCCGCGCCGCCGGCCTCCCGGTGCCCCACCCCCGCGACCGCTCGGTCGACTGCGGGCCGGACGGGCTCGGTCTCGGCTGCTCCGAGATCGTCGCCACCGACACCGTGACCGTGTACGTCTTCCCGGACGAGACCAGCGCGAGCGACATCGCGGACACCTGGGCCGGTCAGTCGTACCGGCGCGGCGCCGTGGTGCTCAACTACCTGGAGGCGAAGACGCCGGCCGGCGACCGCCCCCGCTACGAGGCGGTGCTCGCCCGGCTCCTCTGAGCGGCCGGTCGGGGGTGGCGCGTCGCCAGCGAGCGGCACCGGCGTGGCCGCGGGCCACCGCGACGGCCCGGGCCGTCGTCGTCAGCCGCGCAGCCGCAGACCGCGCGGGGTGGCCCGGAAACCGGCGGCGGTCAGGGCGTCACGCAGCGGCGAGGTGTTTACGGCCTCACCGTCGGCCCGCTCCACCGAGATGGCGCCGAGCGCGCCCGTGTGCACCGCGTCCGCCAGCGCCTTGGCGGCCGCCGCGAGCGCCTCGGTGTCGTCGGTGAAGGAGAGCAGCGTGCGCCCGCCCCGCTCCACGTAGAGCACGAGGTCGCCGGCGACCAGGACGACGAGCGCCCCCGCCTTGCGGCCGGCCCGGTGCCCGGTCGCCGGGGTGTCGCCGTCGCCCGAGTCGACCACCCGCTCCGGCCACGGCAGCGCCGCGCCGTACGGGTTCGCCGGGTCGGTGGCGGCGAGCACCAGTGTGGGGCCGCCCCGCCCGGCGTCGGCCGGTTCGGCGAGCGCCCGGATGCGGTCCACCGCTCCGGGCACGGCGAACTGGGCCGCGCCGAGCCCCTCCACGAAGTAGCCGCGCCGGGCCGCCCCGCGCTCCTCCAGCGCGGAGAGTACCGGGTACACGGCGGCGAAACCCCCGGTCACCTGCTCGGCCACGACCGCGCCCCGGGTGAGCACGCCGTGCCGGTCCAGCAGGACGTCGGCCAGCGCGGCGGCGCGGCGGGTGGGGTCGGTGTCCCGCTCCGGGAGGCGCGACCAGCGCCCCGCCACGGTGGGCGGGCCGCCGCGGGTGGGCAGCGCGATCCGGCCGGGGCGCCGGTATCGGGTGCGCGGCGCGGACGGCCGTGAACGGTGCGCCCCGCCCGCGCCGAGCACCGCGCGCAGCGGGGCGAGCGTGTCGTTGGTGAGGTGGCCGGCCCACACCAGGTCCCAGATGGCGGCGGTCAGCGCCGCGTCGTCGGTCGAGCCGACCCGGTCGGCCAGCGGTCGGAAGAAGAGCGCCTGCCCGTCGGCCAGCGCGTCGAGCACCGCCTCGTGCAGCGGCGTGAGGGCCAGCCCCTCGTCCGGCGGGGGGAGCAGCAGCGGCGCGGCGTCGGCGTACGCGAGCGTGACCCAGCCGTCGCCGCCGGAGATGGCGCCGGAGCCCGCCCAGACCACCTCGCCGCTCGCGCACAGCTCGTCGAGCTGCGCGGGGGAGTAGTCGGCCACCCGGCCCGGCAGCACCAGCCGCTCCAGCGCCGACGCCGGCACGGCGGCGCCCTGCAACTGCTCCACCGTCGCGGCCAGCGCCTCCACCCCGCGGGCGGACGAGCCGACCTGCTGCCAGCGGGGCAGGAACGCGGCCAGCGCGCGCGGCGGCACCGGCTCGATCTCCCGGCGCAGCGCGGCCAGGGACCGGCGACGCAGCATCCGCAGCACCTCGGCGTCGCACCACTGGCTGCCGACGGTGTCCGGGGTGAACTCGCCGGACACCACCCGGCCCGTGGCGGCGAGCCGCCGCAGCGCCTGCTCCACCACGAACACGCCGAGCCCGAACCGGGCCGCGCAGGTGGCGGCCGCGAACGGCCCGTGGGTGCGGGCGTACCGGGCGACGAGGTCGCCGAGCGGGTCGGGGACCGGTGCGAGGTACGCCTCGGCGACCCCGACGGGCAGGGCCACGCCGAGCGCGTCGCGCAGCCGGGCCGCGTCCTCGATGCCGACCCAGCGCTCCTCGCCGGCGATCCGGACGCGCAGCACCCGGCGGGCCGCCTCCAGGTCGGTGAGCCAGTCGACCGGCACGCCCCGCTCCGCCAGCTCGTCCGCCGTGAGGTCGCCGAGCACGCGCAGCAGCTCGACCACGTCCTCCGCGTCGCGGGGCCGCCGCTGCTCGGTGAGCCAGCGCAGCTGCCGCTCGGTCTCGGCGAGCACCGCCGGGTCGAGCAGCTCCCGCAGGTCGACGCGGCCGAGCAGTTCGCCGAGGAGCGCCGAGTCCAGTGCCAGCGCGGCGGCCCGCCGCTCGGCGAGCGGCGCGTCGCCCTCGTAGAGAAACGCGCCCACGTAGCCGAAGAGCAGCGACCGGGCGAACGGCGACGGCTGCGCGGTCTCCACCTCGACGAGGCGCACCCGGCGGGCGGACAGGTCCCGCATGAGCCCGGCCAGGGCCGGCTGGTCGAACACGTCCTGGAGGCACTCCCGCGCGGCCTCCAGCGTGACCGGGAAGTCGGCGTACTCGCGGGCGACGTCGAGCAGTTGGGCGGCGCGCTGGCGCTGCTGCCAGAGCGGTTGGCGGCGGCGCGGGTCGCGGCGGGGCAGCAGCAGCGACCGGGCCGCGCACTCGCGGAACCGGGACGCGAAGAGCGCCGACGTGCCGACGGACTCCTCCACGAGCTGGGCGATCTCGTCGGGTTCGAAGGCCACCACGTCGGCGCCGGGTGGTTCGTCGGCGGTGTCCGGCAGGCGTACGACGATGCCGTCGTCGGACGGCATCACCTGGGCGTCCACGCCGTAGCGCTCGGTCAGCCGGCGCCCGATGGCCAGCGCCCACGGCGCGTTGACCCGCGCACCGAGCACGCTGTGCACCGCGAGACGCCAGTCGCCCAGCTCGTCACGGAACCGCTCGACGACGATCGTCCGGTCGTCCGGCAGCGACCGCGTGGCGGCACGCTGCTCCCGCAGGTACGCCATGAGGTTGCCGGCCGCCCAGTCGTCCAGCCCGCCGGCGCGCAGCGCGGCGATCGCCGCCTCGTCGTCCGTCCGCAGCAGGGCGCGCACCCGGGCGCCGATGGCGCGGCCCAGCTCGACGGGCCGGCCCAGCGTGTCGCCCTTCCAGAACGGCATCCGCGCGGCCTGTCCGGGCGCGGGGGACACGAGCACCCGGTCCGGTGTGATCTCCTCGATCCGCCAGGACGACGAGCCGAGCAGGAAGACGTCGCCGACGCGCGACTCGTAGACCATCTCCTCGTCGAGTTCGCCCACCCGGGCGGCCCGTTCGGCGCCGGCCAGGAAGACCCCGAAGAGGCCCCGGTCGGGGATCGTGCCGCCGCTGGTCACGGCGAGCCGTTGCGCGCCGGGCCGGCCGGTGAGCACGTCGGTGGCCCGGTCCCAGACGAGCCGGGGGCGCAGCTCGGCGAAGGCCGTCGAGGGGTAGCGGCCGGAGAGCATGTCGAGCACGGCGTGCAGCGCCGAGTCGGGCAGCTCGGCGAAGGGCGCCGCGCGCCGGACCACCACGGCGAGGTCGCCCACCCGCCACGGTTCCAGTGCCACCATCGCCACGATCTGCTGGGCCAGCACGTCGAGCGGGTTGCGCGGGAAGTGCAGCTCCTCGATGGCGCCCTCGCTCATCCGTTCCGCCACGACGGCGCAGGAGAGGAGGTCGCCGCGGTGCTTGGGGAAGACCACGCCGCGGGAGACGGCGCCGACCTGGTGCCCGGCCCGACCGACGCGCTGCAGGCCGGCGGCGACGCTCGGCGGGGCCTCGATCTGCACGACGAGGTCGACCGCGCCCATGTCGATGCCGAGTTCCAGGCTGGAGGTGGCGACCACGGCGGGCAGCTGCCCGGACTTCAACGCCTCCTCGATGTGCTTGCGCTCCTCGCGGGAGACGCTGCCGTGGTGGGCCCGGGCGATCACGGGTGCCGCGCCGGCGGCCGATCCGGACTGGGCCATCACCTCGGCCGGCTGGCGCGGCGCCCGGAACGGCCCGCCGGACGGGGCGCGACCGCCGGCCGGGCCGCCGTCGGCCGCGGACCGGCCGGGACCGCTCCCCGCGCCGGTGCCGTCCGCGCCGGCCAGCTCCTCGGCGGCCAGCTCGTTGAGGCGGGCGCAGAGCCGCTCCGCGCTGCGCCGGGAGTTGGTGAAGACGATGGTCGAGCGGTGCGCCCGGATGAGGGCGTAGACCCGTTCCTCGACGGCGGGCCAGATGGACGGCCGGCGCGGCCCCGGCCCGCCCAGCTCGTCGTCGAGCGGCTGCTCCTGCTCGTCGAGGCGGGTCATGTCCTCCACGGGCACCTCGACGGCGACCTCGATGGTCTTCGGCGTGGGCGGTTGGACCACGTCGACGGGCCGGGCCCCGCCGAGGAACCGTGCGCAGCCGTCGATCGGCCGGACCGTGGCGGACAGGCCGATCCGCTGGGCGGGTGCCGGCAGGAGTTCGTCGAGCCGCTCCAGGGACAGCGCGAGGTGGGCGCCGCGCTTGCTGCCGGCGACCGCGTGCACCTCGTCGACGATGACCGTCTGGACGCCGCGGAGCGAGTCGCGGGCAGCGGAGGTGAGCAGCAGGAACAGCGACTCGGGGGTGGTGATGAGGATGTCCGGCGGGGTCCGCGCGAAGGCGCGCCGCTCGTCGGCCGGGGTGTCGCCGGTGCGCATGCCGACCGTGATGTCGGGCGGGGCGATGCCGAGCCGGGTCGCGGCCTGCCGGATGCCGGCGAGGGGGGCGCGCAGGTTGCGCTCGACGTCGACGGCGAGCGCCTTGAGCGGGCTCACGTAGAGCACCCGGCACCGCTGTTTCGCGTCGGCCGGGGCGGGCTCGCGGGCCAGCCGGTCGAGGGACCAGAGGAAGGCGGCGAGGGTCTTGCCGGAGCCGGTCGGCGCCACGACGAGCGCGTTGCGCCCGGCCGAGACCGCCTGCCACGCGCCCGCCTGGGCGGCGGTGGGCGCGGCGAAGGCGGCGGTGAACCACTCCCGGGTCGCCGGGCTGAACCCGCTCAGCACGTCCGCGTCGCCCACGCCGGGGCCGTCTGCCATCTCCGCCACCTGTCCATCCTGCCGCGGGGCTGCGACAATCCCCCTACGGGCGGTGGTGGTTTATGTCTGGATAGGACACTTGGGGAGTGGAAGTAACGGTTGACGCATTAAGTCTCACTTAACTGCTTGCTTGTGATGCGCAACATAAAGTAACTTCACTCGCGACCGGACCGGGGTGGAGGAATCGGATGGCCGTCGAGCAGCGGAACGTCGAGCGCGGCACGGACGTGCTCATCCGCAAGGTCGACAGCCATCTCGCCGCCGTCCGCGCCGGGCTGCGCGGTCCCGAACTCGAGCTCGCCGAGCGGCTGGCCCGCTGCCTGCGCGAACTGGTCGTCTCCACGGCCCATGCCAGCGCCGCCGACCGGGGGCAGGTCCGCGCCGCGGTGCACTACTTCGTACTGCGGCGGGAGAGTCGAGGTCGCCTGCTGTCGGTGCGCTCGCTGGCCGCCGCGGAGCGCGTCGTGCACCGGGTCGCCCGCCAGCTCGGGCGCACCGACCTGCTGACCGAGTCGGGGCGCCAGGGGGCCGCCCTCGACACCCGCACCCCGGCACACCAGGAGCCCCCCGACCAACCCGCCGACGCCGGCCCGCCCGCCGGATCACCCGCCCGCTCTCGCGGTTGATCATGAGGTTGGCGGGGGTGAACGTCCCGGTTTCTGCCCGGCAACCTCATGATCACCGGGGTGGGGGTCGCGGGTGGGACGGGGCGGCGCCGGGGTCTTTTGGATGTGGGGCACCTGGGCGGGCGATACGGGCGATTTTCGCAGAATCCGCCCGAAGAGCGCGGAACTGACGTCTGATCGCATCTAGGCGCCGACCGCCGGAGGCGTCCGCCGCTGCCACCTCGACCGGGAGTGCGGGTGCTCGTACTGCTGATCCTCCACCTCGTGGCGGCACTCCTCGCGCCGCTGTTCGTCAGGTGGTGGGGTCCGCGCGCCTTCTACCCGCTGGCGCTGGCGCCGGCCGCCGCCTTCGGCTGGGCGCTGGCGCAGACGCCGGCCGTCCGGCACGGCGGCGCGGTGGTCGAGACGTACGCCTGGATCCGCCAGCTCCGCCTCGACCTCGCGTTCCGGCTCGACACGCTCTCCTGGCTGATGACCCTGCTGGTGGGCGCCGTCGGCGCGCTCGTGCTCGTCTACTGCGCCCGGTACTTCGGCCCCGGCTCCCTCGGGCTGGCCCGGTTCGCCGCCGTCCTGGTCGCGTTCGCCGGGGCCATGCTCTGTGTCGTCTTCGCCGACGACCTCCTGCTGCTGTACGTCGGCTGGGAACTGACCACGATCTTCTCGTACCTGCTGATCGGGCACAGCACCGAGCGGCGGTCCAGCCGCTGGGCGGCCGCGCAGGCGCTGATCGTCACCTCGCTCGGCGGGCTCGCCATGCTCGTCGGGTTCATCCTGCTCGGCCAGCACGCCGGTACCTACCGGTGGTCGGAGATCGGGGCCGGGCGGCTGCCCGACGGCGGCCACCTCGTCGCCGCGGTGCTGCTGATCCTGGCCGGCGCGCTGTCCAAGTCGGCGGTGCTGCCGTTCAACGCCTGGCTGCCGGTGGCGATGGCGGCGCCCACACCGGTGAGCGCGTACCTGCACGCGGCCGCCATGGTGAAGGCCGGCGTCTACCTCATCGGGCTGCTCGCGCCGGCGCTCGCCACCGTGGGGCCGTGGCGACCGGTCGTGCTGGTCGCGGGCGTGGCCACCATGATCGTCGGTGGCTGGGCCGCCCTGCGGCAGACCGACCTGAAGCTGCTGCTGGCGTACGGCACGGTGAGCCAGCTCGGCCTGCTCGTGGTGCTCGTCGGGGCGGGCACCCCGGACGCCGCCCTGGCCGGGGTCGCCATGCTGCTCGCGCACGCCCTGTTCAAGGCGACCCTCTTCCTCGTGGTCGGGGTGATCGACCACGGTGCCGGCACCCGGGACCTGCGCGAGCTCTCCGGGCTGCGGCACGGCGCGGCGCCGCTCGTGACCGTGGCGCTGCTGGCCGCCGCGTCCATGGCCGGGGTGCCGCCGCTGATCGGCTTCGTCGCCAAGGAGGCGGCGTTCGCCGCGTTCACCGACCGGCCGGTGGTCCTCGCCGGGCTCGTGGCGGGCACCGCGCTCACCGTGGCGTACAGCGTGCGGTTCCTGTGGGGGGCGTTCGCCGACCGGCCGGACGTCGCGCCGGCGCGCCTCGGCCGGGTCGCGCCGCCGCTGCTGCTGCCGCCGGCCCTGCTCGCCGTCGCGGGGCTGGTCGCCGGGCCGCTCGCCGGTGGTCTCGACCCTCTCCTGCGCCCGTACGCCGAACTGCTCGGCACGCTCCACGCGCACCTGGCGCTCTGGCACGGGCCGACCCCGGCGCTCGGCCTGTCGGCGCTGGCGCTGCTCGCGGGCGGCGCGCTCTTCGCGCTGCGCGGCCCCCTCGCCCCGGTCCTGGCCCGGCTGCGGGCCCCGGTCGGCGGGAATCCCGGCTACGAGTGGGTGGTCGGGCGCTTCGACCGGCTCGCCGTCGAGGTGACCGGCGCGACCCAGCGCGGCTCCCTGCCGCAGTACCTGGGCATCATCCTCGTCGTGTTCGTGCTGCTCCCCGGCGGCGCGATGCTGGCCTCCCGGCCCTGGCAGGAGCGGATCGCCCTCTGGCAGACCCCGTTGCAACTGGTCGTCGTCGTGGTCCTCGCGGTCGCGGCGGTGCTGGCGGTACGCGTACGCCGCCGGCTGACCGCCATGCTGCTGGTCGGGGTCACCGGCTACGGCACCGCGATGCTGTTCGTCCTCTCCGGCGCACCGGACCTGGCGCTCACCCAGTTCCTCGTGGAGACCGCGACCATCGCGGTCTTCGTCCTCGTGCTGCGCCGCCTGCCGGCGCGCTTCTCGGCCCGTCCACTGCGCCGCAGCCGGTGGCTGCGCCGGGCGGTCGCCGTGGGGGCCGGCCTGGCGGCCGCCGGCCTCGCGCTGGTCGCCGGTGCCGCCCGGCAGAGCACCAGCATCTCGACGGCCTTCGCCGACCTGGCCGTCAGCGAGGGGCACGGCCGCAACGTGGTCAACGTGACGCTGGTCGACATCCGAGCCTGGGACACCATGGGTGAGATCTCCGTGCTCGTGGTGGCCGCCACCGGCGTGGCCAGCCTGATCTTCGAGCGGTCCCGCACCGGACCCCGGCCCCGCCGGCCGCAGCGGGAGACCCGCCCGCAGCGCCCCGGCCAGCCCGTCTGGCTGCGGGGCGGCGCCCGCCTGCACGAGCGGCGCCGGTCGATCGTCCTGGAGGTGATCACCCGGCTGCTCTTCCACACGGTGGTGCTGTTCTCGCTCTTCCTGCTCTTCTCCGGCCACAACGCACCCGGCGGCGGCTTCGCCGGCGGGCTGGTGGCGAGCCTCGCGCTGGTCGTCCGCTACCTGGCCGGCGGCCGGTACGAACTGGCCGACGCCGCGCCGATCGGGGCGGGCACCGTGCTCGGCGCCGGGCTGGCCGTCTCGGTGGGCACCGGGGTGATCGCGCTGCTGGCCGGCGGCTCGGTGCTCCAGAGTGCCCGCGTCGACCTGTACGTGCCGGGGATCGGGCACTTCTACCTCGTCACGTCCCTCTTCTTCGACGTGGGCGTCTACCTCGTGGTGGTCGGGCTGATGCTGGACATCCTGCGCCGCCTCGGCGCCGAGGTGGACCGGCACATCGAGGCCGCCGACGCCCGCGTGGCCGCCGACCAGGGGGAGGGCCGGTGAACGGCGGCGGGGCGGGCCCGACGGCCGTGCTGGTCGTCGCCGTCGGCGTGCTCGTCTCCTGCGGGGTGCGCCTGCTGCTGGAGCGCAGCCTGACCCGGATCCTCCTCGGGATCGTCCTGCTCGGCAACGGCGTCAACCTGCTCATCATGATGGGCGGCCGCTCCGGCGGAGCCCCCGTGGTGGGCACCGGTCCCGTCGACCGGATGAGCGACCCGCTTCCGCAGGCCATGGTGCTCACCTCCATCGTCATCACCTTCGGGCTCACCGCGTTCCTGCTCGCGGTCGCCTACCGCAGTTGGTACCTGACGGGGGACGACGAGGTGCCCGACGACGTGGAGGACCGGCAGATCGTCCGCCGGGCCGAGCGTGACGAGGTGGCCACCGCGGACCTCGGCGGCGAGGGCCCGGGCGCCGACCCGGAGCAGGTCGACCCGGAACCGGCGCGGCGGCGGCTGCGGCGCGGGGACGGCGTCGCATGACCCGGCGGGCGCCCCGATGAGCCGGCTGCTGCCCCTGCCGGTGGTGGTGCCGCTGCTCGGCGCCGCGCTGACCCTGGTGCTGGGCCGGTGGCCCCGGTTGCAGCGCGCCATCAGCGTGACCGGGCTCTCGACCACGCTGGTGGTCGCCGCGGTGCTGCTCGTGCAGGCGTACCGGCACGGGCCGGTGGTGCTGGCCGTCGGGGCGTGGCCGCCGCCGGTCGGGATCGTGCTGGTCGCCGACCAGCTCGCGGCGCTGATGCTGGTGGTGTCCTCGGCCGTCACCCTCTGCGTGCTGCTCTACTCGATCGGGCAGCGGCAGGCGGAGATCGGCGAGAACGCCCCCGTGACGATCTACCACCCGACGTACCTGGTGCTGACCGCCGGCGTGACCAACGCGTTCCTCGCCGGCGACCTGTTCAACCTCTTCGTGGCCTTCGAGATCCTGCTCGCCGCGAGCTTCGTGCTCATCACGCTCGGCGGCACCGAGGTGCGGATCCGGACCGGCTCGACGTACGTGGTGGTCAGCATCCTCTCGTCGATGGTCTTCCTGGCCGCCGTGGGGCTGGTGTACGCGGCCACCGGCACGCTGAACATGGCCCAGCTCGCCCAGCGCCTGGACGCGCTGCCGGAGGGCGTACGGCTGGCGTTGCAGGTGGCGCTGCTGCTCGCGTTCGGGGTCAAGGCGGCGGTCTTCCCGCTCTCGGCCTGGCTGCCGGACAGCTACCCGACCGCCCCGGCCCCCGTCACCGCGGTCTTCGCCGGCCTGCTCACCAAGGTCGGCGTGTACGCGGTCATCCGGACCGAGACGCTGCTCTTCCCCGGAGGTCAGGTGTCCCGGCTGCTCATGGTGGTGGCCGGGCTGACCATGCTGGTCGGCATCCTCGGCGCGGTGGCGCAGTCGGACATGAAGCGGCTCTTCTCGTTCACGCTCGTCAGCCACATCGGCTACATGATCTTCGGCGTGGCGCTGAGCACCGTGGCCGGGCTCGCCGGGGCGATCTTCTACGTGGTGCACCACATCACCATCCAGACGACCCTCTTCCTGGTGGCCGGTCTGGTCGAGCTGCGGGCCGGCAGCACCGACCTGCGCCGCCTCGGCGGGCTGGCGCGGATGGCGCCGCTGCTCGGCGTGCTCTTCTTCGTGCCGGCCATGAACCTCGCCGGTGTGCCGCCGTTCTCCGGTTTCCTCGGCAAGCTCGGCCTGCTCCAGGCCGGCGTCACGGCCGGCGGCGCGCTGCCCCTGGCGCTGGTCGCCGCCGGCACGCTGACCAGCCTGCTCACCCTGTACGTGGCCTCCCGGGTGTGGAACATCGCGTTCTGGCGCGAACCCCGGCTGGCCACCGAGGAGCCGGCCGTCCGGCTGCCCGCCACGATGGTGGGCGCCACGGTCGCCCTGATCGTGCTCGGGCTGGCGTTGACCGTGGCCGCCGGGCCGCTCTTCGACGTGACCGCCGACGCCGCCACCGACCTGCGCGACCGCACCCCGTACATCCGGGCCGTGTTCCCCGGCGGCACGCCGTGACCGGCGAGGAGCCGCCGGTCGGCCGGGTACGCAGCCGGGTGGGGCGGTGGCGGGACCAGGCGGCGGCGCTCGGCTGGCTGGTGCTGATCTGGAACCTGCTCTGGGGGGACTTCTCCTGGGGGAACCTGCTCGGCGGGCTGCTCGCCGGCATGGCCGTGCTGGTCTTCTTCCCGCTTCCACCGGTCACGTTCGCCGGTCGGGTGCGCCCCCGGGCCCTGCTGGCGCTCGCCGGCCGGTTCGTCGCCGAGCTGGTCGTGGCGAGCGTGCACGTGGCCGCCGTCGCGGTGCGGCCCGGGTTCGTCCCGCGCAGCGCCGTCATCGGAGTTCCGCTGCGGGTACGCACCGACCTGAACCTGGCGCTCACCGCCGAACTGGTCTCGCTGGTCCCCGGCACGCTGATCCTCGAGGTGGACCGGGAGGCCGCGATCCTCTACCTGCACGTGCTGGACGTACGCGGGCCGCAGGGCCTCGCGGACAACCGTCAGCGGGTGCTCGACATCGAACGGCGCATCGTCCGGGCCATCGGCTCGGCGGACGAACTGCGCCGGGTGCACAGCGATCCCGTCGAGAAGGAGAACACCTCGTGACCACGTTCCTCGTCGTCGTCCTCACCGCGCTGTTCTCGGTGACGGCGCTGCTCGTCCTGGTCCGGCTGTACCGGGGCCCGTCGCTGGTCGACCGGGTGGTCGCCGCCGACATGCTGCTGGCCACCATGGTCGGCTCGGTCGCCGCCGAGGCGGCGGTCAACCGGCACGCGACCACGCTGCCCGTGCTCGTCGTGCTCTCCCTGCTCGGCTTCGTCGGCTCGGTCTCCCTGGTCCGGTTCGCCGTGCGGACGGAGGCCTGATGGTCACCGTCGTCGCCGACTGGCTGGGTGCCCTGTTCCTGGTGGCCGGCGCGCTGCTCGCCCTGGCCGCCGGGATCGGCGTGCTGCGCTTCCCCGACGTGCTGGACCGCATGCACGCGGCCACCAAACCACAGTCGCTCGGGGTGCTGCTCGTCCTGACCGGGGTGGCGCTGCGGCTGCGGTCCCCGAGCGACCTCGGGATGGTGGCGCTCGTCGCGATCTTCCAGCTGGCCACCGCCCCGGTGGCCGCCCAGATGATCGGCCGGGCCGCGTACCGCTCCGGGCGGGTCGACCGTGACCTGCTCGTCGTCGACGAACTCGCCGACCGCTGATCGGGCACACAGGCAGTGCCGGCCGCACCTTCCGGCAAACCGGATAAGCGGGAGCCTTCGGCCACCCTCAGCGGACGTACAGCCAGCGCCGATAAAATGGCCGCATGATCGACTCTTCTGCCCCGGAGGGCAGCAGTAGCCAGCCGGGTCATGCCCGGCATCCGATGGCCCCGACGCCGTTGCGGGGAGCCCTGAGCCTCCCGTGTTGATCGTCCTGGGCCTGGTCCTGATCATTGTTCTCACCGCACTCACCGGCTACTTCGTGGCTCAGGAGTTCGGCTACGTCGCCGTGGACCGCGGCAAGCTGCGCCAGCTCGCCGAGGACGGCGACCAGGCCGCCGCGCGGGCACTCGAGGTGACCGGCCGGCTCTCCTTCATGCTCTCGGGAGCCCAGCTCGGCATCACCGTGACCGCCCTGCTGGTCGGTTACGCCGCCGAGCCGTACCTCGGCGCCGGTCTGGCCGACCTGCTCGGCCTGGCCGGGGTCGCCGAGTCCGTCAGCCTTCCGCTGTCCGTCGCGCTGGCCCTGATCATCGCCACGGTGGTGCAGATGGTCCTGGGCGAACTCGCCCCGAAGAACCTCGCCATCGCGCGCGCCGAGTCGGTGAGCCGCGTGCTGGCGCGTTCCACCCTGATGTACCTGAAGGTGGCCGGCCCGGTGGTCCGGCTGTTCGACCGGGCCGCGGTGCGGCTGCTGCGCCGGGTCGGCATCGAGCCGATCGAGGAGCTGCCCAGCGGCGCCACCCCGGAGGACCTGGAGCAGATCATCGCCGAGTCCCGCCAGGAGGGGCACCTCGACGTGGAGATGTCCACGCTGCTCGACCGCGGGCTGGACTTCCGCGAGCTGACCGCCGGCGAGGCCATGGTCCCGCGGGTGGACGTGCACAGCGTCCGCGCCCACGACCCGGTCAGCCGGGTGGTCGAGCTGCTGGACACCGGCCACTCGCGCTTCCCGGTCCGGGGAGCCGAGGGCGTGGACGACCTCGTGGGCGTCGTCGGCATCGCCGACGTGCTCGGCGTACCCCCGCAGGAGCGCGCCACCACCCCGGTGAGCGCGGTGGCCGTACCGCCGCTGCTGGTGCCCGAGACGCTGCCGCTGCCCACGGTGCTCGACCGGCTGCGGTCAGGCCACCGGCAGATGGCCTGCGTGGTCGACGAGTACGGCGGCTTCGCCGGGGTGATCACCCTGGAGGACATCGCCGAGGAGCTGGTCGGCCCGATCCGGGACGAGGACGACCCGCCGGAGCGGGCGCCGGCCCGGCAGGCGGACGGCTCCTGGGTGGTGCCGGCCCGCTGGCGCATCGACGAGGTGGCCGACAGCACGGGCATCGCCCTGCCCGAGGCGCCGGAGTACGACACCCTGTCCGGCCTCGTGATGCGGGAACTGGGCCGGGTGCCCGAGGTGGGCGACCGGCTGGAGATCACCCTCCCCACGGACGGGGAGGACGGCGAGGTCGAGCCCCGCGCGCTGGTCGAGGTGCTGGCCGTCGACCGCCACGTGGCGGACTCCGTGCGGCTGCGGCTCACCGAGCCGGGCAAGCGCCCGGAGGTGTCGGCGTGAGCGCGAGGAATGAACCGAAGAGCCCCGCGCTCGCGAACAGTGGGTCCGGCATGACGGCAGGAGGGGTGCGCCGATGAGCCCGGGCATCGCGCTGTTCACCTCCGTGGTGCTGCTGGCCCTGAACGGCTTCTTCGTGGCCGCCGAGTTCGCTCTGGTGGCCAGCAAGCGGTACCGGCTGGAGCAGGCCGCCGCCGGCGGCGGGCGGGCCGCGCGGGCCGCGCTGGACGGCGTACGCGAACTGTCGCTGATGCTGGCCGGCGCGCAGCTCGGCATCACGCTGTGCACGCTGGGCCTCGGTGCGCTCGCCGAGCCGGCGATCGAGCACCTGGTGAGCCCGGCGCTGCACCTGGTCGGGTTGCCGGAGGCCGCCAGCCACGCGATCGCGCTGGTCTTCGCGCTGGCGCTGGTCACCTTCCTGCACCTGGTGGTGGGGGAGATGGCGCCGAAGTCCTGGGCGATCACCGACGCCGAGCGGTCGGCCATGCTGCTGGCGCTGCCGTTCCGCGCGTTCGCGCGGGTGTCCCGGCCGGTGCTCTCCGCGCTCAACGCGCTGGCCAACTCGATCCTGCGGCTGGCCCGGGTGAACCCCCAGGACCAGCTCGCCCAGGTGCACGGGCCGGACGAGCTGCGGATCCTGCTGGAGCAGTCCCGTGAGCACGGGCTGCTCGGCGCCGAGCAGCACCAGCTGCTCACCAGCATGCTGGAGCTGCAGGGCACCACGGTGGCCCAGGTGATGGAGCCGTTCTCGACGATGGTCACGGTCCACCGGGACGACTCGGCCGAGCGGATCGAGCAGGTCAGCCGCGAGAGCGGCCGGTCCCGCCTGGCGGTCCTGGACGCGGCGGGCGACGTCTGCGGCCTGGTGCACGTCCGGGAGGCGGTGCGCGCGGTCACCACGGGTCAGCACGCCACCGCCGGCGAGCTGATGAGCACCGCCTTCACGCTCCCGGCGGAGGCGTCGGTGACCGAGGCGGTCGCCGCGATGCGGGCCCGCCAGTCCCAGCTGGCCCTGGTGCGCAACGGTGGCGGCCCGGCCCGACCGGTCGGCTTCGTGGCGCTGGAGGACCTGCTGGAGGAGGTCATCGGCGAGTTCGACGACGAGACCGACCCGGTGCCGCGCGGACGTCGGCTGCGCTGAAGCGGAGGGGTGTTTTCGCTTCGTCGAAGTCGTGGTGAGCCGGCCGGTGCTCCGCGACAGTTGAGGTGCCTCGCGGATCGGGGAACCGGTCCGCGAGGGGCGATCTCACGGCGGGAGGCGGTCCGGTGCGGTTCACGGGTGTGTCGCCGGAGTCCAGCTGGACCGGCCTGACCGTGCGTACCGCGCTGACCAATCCGAGCACCCGGCCGGGCCTGAAGCTGCCCGGCCGGGTGACGGTGACCGCCGGTTCCGTGGACGTGCCGGTGCAGCACGTCCGGCTCGGCCTGGTGACCACCGCCGAGTCGGAGGACCCGTCGGCGCCCCGCCGCCTCGTGCAGTTCCACGAGGCGGCGCTGACGGGCGCGTTCGTGCTCCGGGCCGGACGCGGCCGGACCATCCCGTTCGAGTTCCCGGTGCCCTGGGAGACCCCGGTGACGGTCTTCGGCGGCGTGCCGCTGCTCAGCCTCCGGATGGGCCTGCGGACGGAGGTGGCCATCGAACCGCAGCTCGACCAGGGTGCCCTCGTGCCGGTGTTCGTGCACCCGCTGCCCACCCAGGCGCACGTGCTGGCGGCACTCGACACGCTGGGCTTCAGCCTGCGCCAGGCCGGCCTCGTGGACGCCCGGCTGCCGGGCGTGGAGCAGACGCTGCCGCTGCACCAGCGGATCGGCTACTGGGTCGCCCCGCTCTACGCGGGCCCCATCACCGAACTCGAACTGGTCTTCGTGACCAACGCGGCGGGGTTGGAGGTGATCCTCTGGATGGACCGCCGGCTCGCGCTGGCCGGCGTGACCCACCAGAGCATCAGCCGGTTCCGCGTCTGGCACGCGGGCGCGGACCGGCGGGACTGGGTGGCCACGGTGGACGGCTGGCTACGCGAGGCCATCAACCGGCACGCCGCGACCGCCGCCCACGCGGACTGGTCCGCACAGATCACGGAGTCCGCGCACGTCAGCCGACCGCCCGACGATCCGGTGCCGCCGGGGTTCGGCCTGGGCGGCACCGCCGGCAGCGCCGGCGTGGGCGGCGGCGGAGGCGACGGCACCTGACCCGTGCGGGGCCGCCCGGCCGGTCACATGCTCGCGGTGGCGAGCTTGACGCTGAAGCCGAGGAAGAGGGCGGCCACCCCCGTGGTGGCGCCCGCCGCGAGCCGCCGGCGCCGGCGGAACTGCGCGGCCAGGAACGTACCCGTGAAGATCAGCGCGGTGAGGTACAGCGCGCTGGTCACCTGCGCGATCAGCCCGAGCAGGCCGAAGGAGAGCACCGGCCAGGGGTACGCCGGGTCGACGAACTGGATGAAGAACGAGACGAAGAAGAGGATCGCCTTCGGGTTGAGCAGGCTGATCACGAGCGCCTTGCGGAACGGGCTGCGCAGCTCCGCGGGCTGCGCGGCGTCGATGAGGCGCGGCGTGCCGGGGTCGTTGCGGTCGCGCCAGCGCCGCCAGGCGCCGCGGAGCATCGTGAGCCCCACGTAGCCGAGGTACGCGGCGCCGGCGTACTTGATCACGAGAAACAGCGGGGGGTACGCCTTGAGCAGCGACGCCACCCCGGCGGCGGAGAGGAACATGAGCACCCCGTCGCCGAGGAAGACCCCACCGGCGGCCCGGTAGCCGGCGCCCACCCCGCGCTTGGCGGCGGTGGACAGCACGAAGAGGGAGTTGGGCCCGGGCAGCAGCACGATCGCCACGGTGCCCACCACGTACGTTCCGATGTCGGTGATCCCCAGCACGCCGGACATCATCACGCCACCCGTGCCGCCGGGCGAAGCCTTTCCCGCAGGGCGGCCTGTGCCGTCGGCCACTCGTCGACGGTCATGGCGTACTGCACGGTGTCCCGCCACGATCCGTCGGGGCGCTGCCGGTGCCGCCGCAGCACCCCCTCGCGGGTCGCGCCGAGCCGCTCGATCGCCCGCTGCGAGCGCTCGTTGCGGATGTCGGTGTGCCAGACCACCCGGACCGCGCCCAGTTCCTCGAAGGCGCGGGTGAGCAGCAGCAGCTTCGCCTCGGTGTTGATGCCGCTGCGCCACCACGGCCGGCCCAGGAACGTGTAGCCGATGGCCACCGACCGGCGCTCGGGATCCACCTCGTAGTACGACGTCGTGCCGACCACCGCGCCGGTCACCGCGCAGCGCTGCACCCACGGCACCCGCTCGCCCCGGTGGTGGGCGGCCAGGGCCGACGCGACGATCTGGCGCGTCTCGGCCGCGTCGACCGGCTGCCGGTTGCCGAGGTGCCGCCAGACCTCCGGGTCGGCGGTGGCCGCGTGCAGCTCGTCGGCGTGGGCGAGGTCGAGGGGTTCCAGCACGACGTGCTCCCCGCGCAGCACCGCCGGGTCGTGCCACGGCGAGGGCGGCGTCCGCAGGTACGCGGGCAGCGGCGCGCGGACGCCGGCGTCGGGCTCGGGCACGCCGGCCGTCAGCCGCAGCGGCACCACGCCGGCCCAGTACGGCAGGGCGAGGTCGGCCTCCTCCTCGCGTACGCCCCCGGTGCGGGCGCGTAGCGAGACCTCGCGCAGCGGCAGCGCCAGGACGGCGGTCTCGGCCAGTTCCTTGCGGGTCGGCGGGCGGCTGTCCGCGCTGCGCCCGGCGGCGACCTTCTCGACCAGCGCGGTGAGCACGTCGGCCTTCTCCCGTTCGTCGGTGACCAGGTGGGCCGTGCCGTGCGCGACCACCGACCGGTAGTTGGCGCTGTGGTGGAACTGGGAGCGGCCGAGGACGAGACCGTCGAGCAGGGTGACCGACACGCACACGGGCAGGCCGGCGCCCCGGGCGGCGAGCAGGGGACGGCTGCCGGTGGAGCCGTGCAGGTAGAGCGTGTCACCGACGCGGACGTGCAGGGTGGGCAGCACGCGCGGTTCGCCGTCGACGGTGAACGCGAGCGCGCAGTGGTACGCCTCGTCCAGCACGGCGTGTGCGGCGGCGCGGTCGTAGCTCATCCGGTCGCGGGAGCGGCTCGCCGTCGTCCGGCCGGTCGGGGGGTACGTGGTGCGCTCGGCGTCAGGGGTGGTGGTCATCGCGTCGCCCTTTGTTCTAGTACAATCCCTGATTTGTGTCAGCACGCTATCAGGTCACCGGGGCGACGGCCGCCGAGATTTCGGCCAGCATCGAGTCCGGCATCCGTACCGCCGCCCTGCCACCGGGAGCGGCCCTGCCGCCGGTACGGGCGCTCGCCGCCGAGCTGGCGGTCAGCCCGGCCACCGTGGCCCGCGCCTACCAGGAGCTGCGCCAGCGCGGGCTCGTGGCCACCGCCGGCCGGCACGGCACCCGCGTCCGTCCCCGCCCGCCCGTGGCGGCCCGCCGCTCGGCGCTGCGACCGCCGCCCGCGCCCGGCCTGCGGGACCTCTCCGCCGGCGAGCCGGACCCGCGCCTGCTGCCCTCGCTCGGCCCGCACCTGGCCGCCCTCGCCGCCGAGGCCGGCCCGCCGGTCAGCTACTCCGGCGCCGGGGTGCTCCCCGAGCTGGCCGAGGCCGCCCGCGCACGGCTGGCCGCCGACGCCGTACCGGCCGGGGAGCTGACCCTCACCGGCGGGGCGCTCGACGGCATCGAGCGGTTGCTGGGCGCGCACCTGAGGCCCGGTGACGCGGTGGCCGTGGAGGACCCGGGCTGGGCGAACCTGCTCGACCTGGTCGCGGCGCTCGGGCTGCGCCCGATCGGCGTACCCGTCGACGACGAGGGTCCGATGGTGGCCGGGGTGGCCGCCGCACTCGCCGCGGGCGCCCGCGCGCTGATCGTGACCAGCCGGGCGCAGAACCCCACGGGCGCGGCCGTCTCCGCCGCCCGCGCCGCGGCGCTGCGGGACCTCCTCGCCGGCTGGCCGGAGCTGCTGCTGATCGAGGACGACCACGCCGCCGAGCTGGCCCGCGTACCCCTGCACCCTCTGGCCGGGGCGACCGGGAGCTGGGCCTTCCTCCGCTCGGCGAGCAAGCCCTTCGGCCCCGACCTGCGCCTCGCGGTCCTCGTGGGGGACGAGACCACCGTGGCCCGGGTGGCCGGCCGGGCGCGGGTCGGCGCCGGCTGGGTGTCCACGGTGCTGCAACGGCTGCTGCTCGCCCTGTGGCGGGATCCGGAGGTCGCCGCCCTCGTCGACCGCGCGGCGGAGAGCTACGAGCGGCGGCGGGGCGCGTTGCTCGCCGCGCTGGCCGAGCGGGGGGTCACGGCGTACGGGCGCAGCGGGATCAACGTCTGGGTGCCCGTGCCGGACGAGACCAGCGCGGTGACCGCCCTGCGCGACGCCGGCTGGTCGGTGGCGCCCGGCGCGCTCTACCGCATCGCCGCCGGGCCCGGGCTGCGGATCACCGTGAGCCCCCTGACCGACGCCGACACGGGACCCCTGGCCGAAGCCCTGTCCCAAGCCGCGAACCCCACCCCACCCCCGACCCTGACAGCCTGACCCCCGCGCCCCCCTTGACCTCCGCGATCTTGCAGTTTGTGCCCGCGCAATGCCCCGGAATGTCGTTGTTGCCGGGGCGGAAAGTGCAAGATCGCGGGGACCAGGGGCGGGGCGTGACCGCGGGTGGTGTGGGTATGCCGCGCGCCGGAGGTGAGCGGCCATGGCGTCGTCGAGGACCAGGAGAGGCATCTGGATCGCGATCGCGGTGGCGGTGATCGTGATCATCATCGTGATCATCGCGCTGATGTCCGGAGGTGGCGGCGGTGGTGGCGGCTACTGATCCCGCGTCCCGGGGCGGTGCCGGTCGTCGCGTACCCGGCACCGATCCGCGAAGGGGTATATAACAGTCGGCATGGCCGAGCAGCCCGAGAGCGCCCCCGGCGCCCAGCGGTTCATCCCGCCCGACGCGGACACCCTCGACGACCTGCGGGCGGCGGCCGCCGGCTGCCGCGGCTGCGAGCTGTACCGGGACGCCTCCCAGACCGTCTTCGGTCGGGGCGACGCGAGCGCCCGGGTGGTCTTCGTCGGCGAACAGCCCGGCGACATGGAGGACCAGAAGGGCCTGCCCTTCGTCGGGCCCGCCGGGCGGCTCCTGCGCAAGGCGGTCGACGACGCCGGCCTCGATCCCGCGCACATCTACCTCACCAACGCGGTCAAGCACTTCCGCTTCGAGCTGCGCGGCAAGCGGCGCATCCACCAGACCCCGGACCGCGTGCACATCACCGCCTGCCGGCCGTGGCTGGTGGCCGAGTTCGCCCGGCTGCACCCGGAGATCGTCGTCGTCCTGGGCGCCACCGCGGCCAAGGCGCTGCTCGGCCCGACCTTCCGGGTGACCCGCCAGCGCGGGGAGCTGATGCCCTGGCCGGCGTCCGCCCAGCACCCGGAGGACTTCCAGCGGGTACCGGTGGACAGCGCCGGGAAGGTGGCCGACACCCCGCCGGCCCAGCTGCTCGCCACCATCCACCCGTCGGCGGTGCTGCGCGCCGACGACCAGGACAAGGCGTACGACGGGCTGGTCAAAGACCTCACGGTGGCCGCCCGCGCGCTGGCCACCTGACGGGCTTCTCCCCTCGGCGAAACGGGGTGCCGCCGCCCGGGACGGCTGCGCAAGGATGGAGGCCCTCGGCATCCCTTACCGCGAGGAGCCCGCATGGCCACCGACCTGACCGCGTCGACCCCGGTCCGCCCGGACGTCGCGCCCATCCAGCGGCGTACCCTCCGGCTGCTCTTCGGCACCCAGATCGTCGGCGGCATCGGCGTCACCATCGGCATCGCGGTGGGGGCGCTGCTCGCCGAGCGGGTCGCCGGCACGGCCATGGCCGGCCTGGCGCAGAGCGCCGCCGTGGTGGGCGGTGCGGTGCTGGCGGTGCCCGTCACCCGCATCATGAACGGGCACGGCCGCCGGCCGGGGCTGGCGTTCGCGTACCTGGCCGGCGCGGTCGGCGCGGTGCTGGTGGTGCTCGCGACGGTCAACCGGTCGGTGCCGCTGCTCTTCCTCGGGATGCTGCTCTTCGGTGGGGGCACCACGGCCAACCTCCAGGCCCGCTACACGGCCGTCGACCTCGCCGAGCCGGCCCGCCGGGGCCGCCAGCTCTCCCTGGTCGTCTGGGCCACCACCATCGGGGCGGTGGCCGCGCCGAACTTCGCGGCGCTCGCCGACCGCACCACCGCCGGCTGGGGCCTGCCGCCGCTGGCCGGCCCGTTCGCGTTCAGCGCGGTCGCGTTCGTGCTGGTCGCCGGCGTACTGCTCGCCCTGCTGCGGCCCGACCCACTGCTCACCGCGCGCCGGCTCGCGGCGGCCCCCGCCCCGGTGGAGGCCGGCGCCGCGCCCGAGGTCACCCCGCCCGCGGAGGCCGTCGCCGCGCCGGCTCCGCGCGACCGGCGCGGCGACGGGATGCGGGCGGCGTGGCAGGTGGTACGCGTCCGCGCCGCCGCCCGGCTCGGCATCGCCGCGGTGGCGGTGGGTCACGTGGTGATGGTGGCGGTCATGTCGATGACGCCGGTCCGGCTCGGTGAGTCGCACGGCGACGCGGACGTGCTGCGGGTGGTCGGCATCGTGCTGAGCCTGCACATCGCCGGGATGTACGCGCTCTCCCCGGTGGTGGGGTGGCTCACCGACCGGCTCGGCCGGCGGGCGGTGATCCTCGGCGGCGTCGCGCTGCTGCTCGCCGCGTGCGCGGTCGCCGGTACGGCCGGGCACCACACGCCGCGGCTCTCGGTGGGTCTGGTCCTGCTCGGGCTGGGTTGGTCCGGCACGATGGTGGCCGGCTCGACGCTGCTGTCGGAGTCGGTGCCGACGTCGGTGCGCCCGAGCGTGCAGGGCTTCTCCGACCTGATGATGGGGCTGGCCGGCGCGGCCGCGGCCGCCGTGAGCGGGTTTGTCATGCGGGCCGCCGGTTATCCGGTCCTCACCCTGCTCGCCGCGGTCGCCGTGGTGCCCCTGGTGGCGCTAGCGTTGCGGCCGGTGCCGGCGGGGGCACCGGACGAGGAGGACTGAACGTGCGGCTGACCGACTTCTGGGCGCGGCTGGAGGAGGCGTTCGGGCCGGGCTACGCGGCCAGCATCGCCGCCGACCAGGTGCTCTCGCAGCTCGGCGGGCGGACCATCGCGCAGGCCCTCGCCGCCGGTGAGGAGACGCAGGTGGTGTGGCGGGCGGTCTGCGCGGCCTATCCCGACCGGGTGCCGGCGCGACTACGCTGAGCAGCGATTTCCGCCGATCCGCGTGTCGCTTGCCGAGTCGTACACCTGTTCGGCTATTGTCCACAGCGGGGTGCTCGTCCACAGCTCGCGGCCCGTCGGCTGGTTTTCTGTCGGACCCAGCGCCTAGCGTGTCCGCGTGACGCGAAGCTCAGCAAAGACGCCGGCGAAGGCAGGGGTGGCAACGATGGCGGCAGCGCCAGACCGGGAGAAGGCACTCGACCTCGCTCTCGCTCAGATCGACAAGCAGTTCGGCAAGGGCTCGGTGATGCGTCTGGGGGAGCGGCCGGTCATCCAGACCGCCGTGATCCCGACCGGCTCCATCGCGCTCGACGTGGCGCTCGGCGTGGGCGGTCTGCCCCGGGGCCGGGTGGTCGAGATCTACGGTCCCGAGTCCAGCGGTAAGACGACGGTCGCGCTGCACGCGGTGGCCAACGCGCAGCGGGCCGGCGGCATCGCCGGCTTCATCGACGCCGAGCACGCGCTCGACCCGGAGTACGCGAAGGCCCTCGGTGTCGACACCGACGCGCTGCTGGTGTCCCAGCCGGACACGGGCGAGCAGGCACTCGAGATCGCCGACATGCTGGTCCGCTCCGGGGCCCTCGACATCATCGTGATCGACTCGGTGGCCGCGCTGGTGCCGCGCGCCGAGATCGAGGGCGAGATGGGCGACAGCCACGTCGGCCTCCAGGCCCGGCTGATGAGCCAGGCGCTGCGGAAGATCACCGGTGTGCTCAACCACACCGGCACCACGGCGATCTTCATCAACCAGCTTCGCGAGAAGATCGGCGTGATGTTCGGCAGCCCGGAGACCACCACCGGTGGTCGGGCGCTGAAGTTCTACGCCTCGGTCCGGCTCGACGTCCGGCGGATCGAGAGTCTCAAGGACGGCACCGACGTGGTCGGCAACCGCACCCGCGTCAAGGTCGTGAAGAACAAGGTGGCCGCGCCGTTCAAGCAGGCCGAGTTCGACATCATGTACGGCAAGGGCATCTCCCGCGAGGGCTCGCTGATCGACGTGGGCGTCGAGCAGGGCATCATCCGCAAGTCCGGCGCCTGGTACACGTACGACGGTGACCAGCTCGGCCAGGGCAAGGAGAAGGCCCGCGAGTTCCTCCGCGAGAACCCGGACGTGGCCGCCGAGATCGAGAAGAAGATCCTGGAGAAGCTCGGCGTCGGGGTCGCCGCGAGCGACGCGGCCGGTGGCCCGGAGCTGCCGCCGGTCGACTTCTGACCTGATCCATGGCAGGACGACGAGCCCGGACGGGGCGAGGCTGGGACGCCAGCCCACCCCGCCCGGGTGACGCCACCACGCCCCGGCCCCGCCGTGGTCGCCGAGGGGGTGCCACGGAGGCCGACCCGGACGCCGCGCCCGCCCCGCCTCGCGACGAGGCCGAGTTGGCCCGTGAGATCTGTCTGCGGCAGCTCGCCGTGCGGCCGCGTACGCGGGCCGAACTGGCCGGCGCCCTCGCCCGGCGGGGCATCTCCGAGGAGGTCGCCGCCCAGGTCCTCGACCGCTACGACGAGGTCGGCATCATCGACGACGCCGCGTTCGCCCGGGCCTGGGTGAGCAGCCGGCACGCCGGGCGCGGCCTGGCCCGCCGGGCGCTCGCCGACGAGCTGCGCCGGCGCGGCGTGGACGGCGACACGGCCAGCGAGGCGCTCGGTGAGCTGAGCGAGGAGACCGAGGCGGAGACGGCCCGCGCGCTCGTGGACCGCAAGCTGCGGACGGTCCGCGGTGAGCCGGACGCGGTCTTCCGCCGGTTGGTCGGCATGCTGGCCCGCAAGGGCTACCCGCCCGGTGTGGCCATCCGGGCCGTGAAGGACGCGCTCGCGGCGCAGAGCGCCGAGGCGGCCGAGTTCGCCGAGCAGATCGACGCGGACGCTCTCGCCGAGGCGGAGAACGAGCTGGAACGCGACGGCCGAGCGGGCGGCTGACCACGCGCCGGGTGGCTCGTGGGGCGGGGCGGTCGGGTCATCCGTCCGGCTTGCGCCGGGGAGGCGTGGGCCGGCTGGTGGCGTGACCGGCTTGGCTTTGTCGGGGGATGCGCGGGCCGGCTGGTGGCGTAATCGGCCCGGCTTGTGTGGGGAGGCGTGGGCCGGGTGGGGGTGACCCGCCTGGGGTCGCGTCGGGCCAGCCGCGGGCTGGCTGGCGGGGTGACCGCCGGGCGCGGCACCCCTGCGGACCGCCCCGCCCACCGGAAGGAGCTGTCAGGTGCTGAAGGCGTGTCTCAACGGCGGGCGGGGCCGCGACGAGCATCCCGCCGTGCCGCTGACTCCGGCGGAGTTGGCCGCCGACGCGGCCCGCTGCGCCGCGCTGGGCGTGGCCGCCGTGCACGTGCACCCGCGCGGCGAGGGCGGTGTCGAGTCGCTGCGTCCGGAGGTGATCGCCGAGGCCATCGTCGCGGTCCGGGCCGCCCGCCCGGGGCTGCCCGTGGGCGTGAGCACCGGGGCGTGGATCGAGCCGGACCCGGCCGCCCGGGTGGCCGCCGTCCGGGCCTGGACGCACCTGCCCGACTTCGCGTCCGTCAACGCCCACGAGGAGGGCGCCGAGGCGGTGGCCGCCGCCCTGCACGAGCGGGGCGTGATGGTCGAGGCGGGACTCTGGACGGTGGAGGCGGTCGAGGCGTACCGGCGCTGGCGGGTGCCGGCCGGCAGGATCCTCGTCGAGTGCATGGCCGAGGAGCCGACGGTGGCGCTGGCCGACGCGGCACGCGTCCTCGCCGCGCTGGCCCCCACGGCCGCAGAGGCGCCGGGCACGGCGGCCGGGAGCGCGACGCCTCCGGTCCTCTTGCACGCCGAGGGCCCGGCCACCTGGCAGGTGCTCGCCGAGGCCGTCCGGCGGGGCCTGCACACCCGCATCGGTCTCGAGGACACGCTCCGGATGCCGGACGGCTCCCCGGCCCCCGACAACGCGGCGCTGGTCGTCGCCGCCCGCGCCGCGGGCGCCCACTGACCCCGGGCCCCTCCGCGAGTGGCCGGCACACGGTCAACCTTCGTGACGCCGTGAGCCTGCGTGAGGGGGTGCGCCTGGTCCGTCGGCCCGCGTGAGGCCGTGCGCCTGGTCCGTCGGCCCGCGTGAGGCCGTGGGCCTGGTCCGTCGGCCCGCGTGAGGCCGTGCCGGCCCGGAGCGCCGCCGGCCCCGGCGGCCGAGGCACCTCACTCGCTGGGGACTTTGTCCTGCCGTGTCCGCGTCCTGCTGAGCCCTCGGTGACGGCGCAACTTCTCTCCGTTCGGGGGGTTTGATCATGAGTTCTTGACCAGACCGCCCCCGGAGACCTAGCCTCGCCATACAGGCTCACATTGCCCGACCAGCGCAGGCTAAGCGCACAACATAGATCGCGTAACAGAACAGCATCACTTTGGCCGTTCAGACGGCCTCTGGCACCAGCTCCGGACAGGCCGGTCCGGAGCCGGCGCGACAACTGCACCCGGCCGTCGACGATGCCAACCAGGGCACCGCCGACGGAGAAAGCTACCCACGGCCAGTCGCTCCGGTCGGGCGTCCAGAGCCGCAGGAGCGTGCCGTCGGCACGGTCCCTGCGGCGCCGACGTTCAGGGGAGGCGGCCATGGCGGGACGGCACAGGTTCACCGGTGGTCCGCGCGGAGTCCGGGCATGAGCGCCTTCGACACCGTACTGCTCGTCGCCGTGCTGCTCCTGACCCTCGTGGTCGCCGGCGCGATGGTGGTCGGCCTCCGGACGCTGCGCCGCATCGGCACGGCCCCCGCGGCGGCCGACCCGGCCTTCATCGCCGAGAAGGACCGGCAGGAGCAGTCCCTCGCCGCGTTACGCAGTGCGGCCGACGAGGCGAACAGCACCATCGACGTGGCGAAGTCGGCGGCCGCGGCGGCACGCGCGGAGGCCGCCGCCGCGAAGGCGGAGGCGAAGGCCGCCCGGGCCGAGGCTCGCCGGATGCTCGACGACGCGCGCGCCGAGGCCGACACGATCCTGGAGCGGGCCCACAAGCAGGCCGAGGCCGACGCGGAGCAGTTGCGGGCGACCGCGCGGCGCAGCGGCGAGCGGGAGGTGGCCGTGCTGGCCGCGACCACCCGTGAGCAGGCCGCCGAGGTGGAGCGGCGGGCCGCCCGGATGGACGAGCGGGAACGGCTGCACACCGAGGAGGTGGAGCGGCTCGCCGAGCGGGAGCGGCAGCTCACCGCCGCCAGCGCCGCCCTCGCGGCCCGGGAGGCCGCGCTGGACCAGCGGGAGGCCGAGCTGGCCGAGGCGGAGGAGCGGCGCCGCCGGGAGCTGGAACGGGTGGCCGGGCTCACCGCCGAGGCCGCCCGCGCCGAGCTGATCGAGGCCATCGAGTCCCAGGCCAAGCGGGAGGCGGCGCTGCTGGTCCGCGACATCGAGGCGGACGCCCGCAGCACCGCCGAGGAGCGCGCCCGGCACATCGTGGTGGACGCCATCCAGCGGGTGGCGAGCGAGCAGACCGCGGAGAGCGTGGTCAGCGTCCTGCACCTGCCCGGTGACGAGATGAAGGGCCGCATCATCGGCCGGGAGGGGCGCAACATCCGCGCCTTCGAGTCGGTGACCGGGGTGAACCTCATCATCGACGACACCCCCGAGGCGGTCCTGCTCTCCTGCTTCGACCCGGTCCGCCGCGAGGTCGGCCGGCTCACCCTGGAGAAGCTCGTCCTCGACGGGCGCATCCACCCGCACCGGATCGAGGAGGTCTACGACCTGGCACGGCAGGAGGTCGAGCAGCTCTGCCGCCGGGCCGCCGAGGACGCGCTCGTCGAGGTGGGGATCACCGAGATCCACCCGGAGCTGGTCACGCTGCTCGGCCGGTTGCGCTACCGGACGTCGTACGGGCAGAACGTGCTCAAGCACCTCGTCGAGACCGCCCACATCGCCGGCGTCATGGCCGCCGAACTGCGCCTGGACGTGCCCCTCATCAAGCGGTCGGCGTTCCTGCACGACATCGGCAAGGCGCTCACCCACGAGGTGGAGGGCAGCCACGCCATCATCGGCGCGGACCTGGCCCGCAAGTACGGCGAGAGCGAAGAGGTGGTGCACGCCATCGAGGCGCACCACAACGAGGTGCCGCCGCAGACCGTCGAGGCCGTGCTCACCCAGGCGTCCGACGCCTGCTCGGGCGGCCGGCCGGGCGCGCGGCGGGAGAGCCTCGAGGCGTACGTCAAGCGGCTGGAGCGGATCGAGGAGATCGCGGCCGGCAAGCTCGGCGTGGAGAAGGTCTTCGCCATGCAGGCGGGCCGCGAGATCCGGGTGATGGTCAAGCCGGAGGACGTCGACGACATCGGCGCGGCCGTGCTGGCCCGGGACGTGGCCAAGCAGATCGAGGAGGAGCTGACGTACCCCGGTCAGATCCGGGTGACCGTGGTCCGCGAGTCCCGGGTCACCGAGATCGCCCGCTGAGGCCGACCGCGACGAAGGGCCGCCCCCGACCGGGGGGCGGCCCTTCGTCGTACGGTCCGGGTCAGACGCCCTGGCCGCTGCTCTCGGCCTGGGACATGAGCGCCGCCGGCGGCGGGTTCTGCGCCGGGGTGCCGGCGGTCCTCCGGCCGCGGGAGAGCCGGCGCTGGACGTACTGGGCCAGCTTCGACAGCGAGTAGTTGACGGCGATGAACAGCACGGCGATCACCGCGTAGACCTGGATCGGGTTGTCCAGGGCGCCGATGATCTGCTTGCCGATGTTCAGGGTCTCCTCGTAGCTGATGATGAAGCCGAGCGAGGTGTCCTTGAGCACCACCACGAGCTGGCTGATGAGCGCCGGCAGCATGATCCGGAACGCCTGCGGCAGCAGGATCATCCGGGTGGTCTGGAACGGTGAGAGACCGATCGCCGCCGCGGCCTCGGCCTGCCCACCCGGCAGGCCCTCCATGCCGGAGCGGAGGATCTCGGCGATGACCACCGAGTTGTAGATGGTCAGGCCGATGACCAGGTACCAGAGCGTGTCGAAGGTGATCCCGAACTCGGGGAAGCCCCGGGCCACGAAGAAGATGGTGATCACGACGGGCAGGCCGCGGAACACCTCGACGCAGAAGCGCGTGACCGCCGACAGCAGCACGCTCAGGCCGCGCAGCAGGTACGACACGGGCGTCGCGAGCCCGGTGAACCGGCGCCGCGTGAGGCTCTTGAGCTGGATCCGCAGCACCGCGATCAGCGTGCCGACCACCAGCGAGGAGATGATGGCCAGCACCGCGGCGATCAGCGTGTTCTTCAGGCCGATGCCGATCCGGTCCCAGACGAGGGAGAAGTTCTCGTTGCCGGGGTCGACGAGCGGGCCCCACAGCTCCGACGTGAACTGGCCCTTCTCGTCGAGCGGACGGTAGATCAGGTAGTACACGCCGACCAGCACCAGGACGGCGGCCACCACGCTGCTGATCAGGGTGATCCGGCGCTGCCGGGGGCCGGGAACGTCGTAGAGGACGCTGTTCTGCTGGCTCATCGGGCCACCGCCTGCCGCTTCTCGATCCGGTCCAGAAGGGCGCCGAGGGGAACGGTCATGATCAGGTATCCGATCGAGATGCCGATGGCGACCGGCACGAAGGCGTAGCCCTCGGCCGAGGTGAGCTGGTCGGCGGTCGCCGACAGGTCGCCGACGACGCCGAAGAAGCCGATGAGCGCCGAGTTCTTGATCATTGCGATGATCACCGAGCCGAGCGGCACGACCGAGGCCTTCCAGGACTGCGGCAGCACCACGTACCGCAGGTTCTGACCGAAGGTGAGGCCCAGCGACCGGGCGGCCTCCGCCTGGCCGGCGGGAACGGCGTTCACGCCGGAGCGCAGCGCCTCGCAGACGAACGCCGCGGTGTAGAGCACGAGGGCGATCAGCGCGAACCGGAAGTACGGCAGGTCGGTGCCGAGCCGGGTGAAGATCGCATCGAGCCCGGGGATCCGGAGGAAGTCCGCGTTCGAGCCGAGGGCCGGCAGGCCGAACGCCGCGAAGAACATGACCACGGTCAGCGGCATGTTCCGGAAGACGGTCACGTACGCCGTGCCGACCGCCCGCAACGGCGGCACCGGGGAGATGCGCAGCACCGCCACGACGGCGCCCAGGATCAGGGCGCCGATCGCGGCGAGTACGCAGATCTGGAGGGTGAGCCAGAAGCCCCCCGCGAAGACGTCGAACTTGTCGATGAGCACACTCACGGGTCGGACTTCCTCCCCACCCTCCAGATCAACGGGTCAGATCAGTAGCGGTTGACGGCCGGCGGGTCGCCCAGCTCGGCGCCGAACTTGCCAGCGGTGTCGTCCCAGGCCTTCTTCCAGCTGCCGTCGGAGTAGGCCTTCTCCAGCGTGTCGTTGATGAAGTTACGGAAGTCGGTGTCTTCCTTCTTCACGCCGATGCCGTACGGCTCCTTGGTGAAGTTCTCACCGGCCAGCTTGAAGGACGCCTCGTCCTTGGCGATGTAGCCGAGCAGGATCACGTTGTCCGTGGTGACGGCGTCCACCTGGCCGCCCTTGAGGGCGTCCCGGCACTTGTCGTAGGTGTCGAAGAGCACCAACTGGGTGGCGACGTCCTTGACGTACTTCTTGATCTCCTCGGCCGGGGTCGAGCCGGTCACCGAGCAGACCTTCTTGGTGCCGTCCTTGAAGGAGTCCGGGCCCGTGATGGTGGTGTCGTCCTTCTTCACCAGGATGTTCTGGCCGGCCTCGTAGTACGGCCCCGCGAAGGCGATGCGCTCCTTGCGCTTGTCGTTGATCGTGTAGGTGGCCGCCACGAAGTCGACGGTGCCGTTGACGATGACGTCCTCACGGACCTTCGACGGGGTCTCCACCCACTCGATCTTGTCCTCGGGGATGCCGAGCTCCTTGACGATGATCTTGGCGACCTCGACGTCGAAGCCCTCCGGCTTGCCCGACAGGCCCTTGAGGCCGAAGCCCGGCTGGTCGAACTTGGTGCCGACCTTGATGGCCTGGGCCTTGTTCAGCCGCTCCATGGTGCTGCCGGCGGCGAACGACTTGGTCTCCCCGCCGCTGCCGGTGCCCTCGTCGGACCCGTTGTCGCCGCAGGCGACCAGCCCGAGGGCCAGGGTGGCGGCCGCCGCGACCGCCGCCATGCGCTTCATACGCATACTCATCTCCTTCTTGGACGAAACCCGCCGGGGGACGGCGCGCTCCTGGTGGACGCCTAGTGCGTGAGGATCTTGGAGAGGAAGTCCTTGGCCCGCTCGCTGCGGGGGTTGGCGAAGAACTCGGTCGGCGGCGCGTCCTCCACCAGCTGGCCGTCGGCCATGAAGATGACCCGGTTGGCCGCGTGCCGCGCGAAGCCCATCTCGTGGGTGACGACGACCATCGTCATGCCGTCGCGGGCCAGGGAGGTCATCACGTCGAGCACCTCGCCCACCATCTCGGGGTCGAGGGCGCTCGTGGGCTCGTCGAAGAGCATCGCCTTGGGCTGCATGGCCAGCGCGCGGGCGATGGCCGCCCGCTGCTGCTGACCGCCGGAGAGCTGGGCCGGGAACTTGTCCGCCTGGTTGGCGATGCCGACGCGGTCGAGCAGCGCCATGGCGCGCTCGCGGGCCGCCGCCGGCTTCTCCTTGCGGACCTTGATCGGGCCGAGGGTGACGTTCTCGAGGATGGTCTTGTGCGCGAAGAGGTTGAACGACTGGAAGACCATGCCGACCTCGCTGCGCAGCTTCGCGAGGGCCTTGCCCTCGGCCGGCAGCGGCTGCCCGTCGAAGGTGATCGTGCCCGAGTTGATCGGCTCCAGGCGGTTGATCGTCCGGCACAGCGTCGACTTGCCGGAGCCGGACGGGCCGATCACCACGACGACCTCACCGCGGCCGACCGAGAGTGAGACGTCGTCCAGCACGTGCAGCGGCCCGAACCACTTGTTGACCGAGTCCAGCACGATGAGCGGTTCGCCCGTCGTCACGTCGTCCACCGTCCCTGTCGTCTCGCGGATCGGGTCTGTCGACCCCTGGTTGGGCAACTGTAGGCGGCCGGTTGTGGCGGAATGCAACTCGGTTGGTCACGGAGCGGTAACACCCACGGTGCCGGGTGCGGAGAGTCCGATTTCGACCCCGAAACGGGCGCGTGATGGTGGCGGCTCTGCGCCCATCGGGGCGATCATGGGGGAATGACCGAACCGGTACGCCTCACCCGGTACGCCCGCGGTGGCGGATGCGCCTGCAAGATCCCGCCGGGCGAGCTGGAGGCGATGGTTTCCGGTCTCGGCCCCGCCACCGGTGACGCGGACCTGCTGGTCGGACTCGACCACGGTGACGACGCCGCGGTGGTCCGCCTCGACGAGCGGACCGGCGTCGTGAGCACCGCCGACTTCTTCACCCCCGTCGTGGACGACGCGTACGACTGGGGGCGCATCGCCGCGGCCAACGCGCTCTCCGACGTGTACGCCATGGGCGGCACCCCGCTGGTGGCCCTGAACCTGCTCTGCTGGCCCCGCGACGTGCTGCCCATGGAGCTGGCGCGGGAGGTCCTGCGGGGCGGGCAGGACGTGGCCCGCGACGCCGCCTGCCACCTGGCGGGAGGTCACAGCGTCGACGACGACGGCCCCAAGTACGGGCTCGCGGTCACCGGGGTGGTCCGCCCCGAGGACCTGATCACGCTCGACGCGGGCCGGCCCGGGCTGCCGCTCTCGCTCACCAAGCCGCTCGGCGTCGGGGTGCTGAACACCCGGCACAAGGCCACCGGTGAGCGTTTCCCGGAGGCGGTGGCCACGATGAGCGCCCTGAACCGGGACGCCGCCCGCGCCGCGGTCGCGGCGGGGATCCGCTGCGGCACCGACGTGACGGGCTTCGGACTGCTGGGTCACGCCTCGAAGCTGGCCCGGGCCAGCGGGCTGACCGTGGCGATCGACGCGGCCCGGGTGCCGTACCTCGCCGGAGCCCGCGAGGCGGTGCGCGACGGGTACGTGAGCGGCGGCAGCCGCCGCAACCTGGACTGGGTGACCCCGTGGACCGACTTCGGTGCCGTGGGGGAGGACGAACGGCTGCTGCTGGCCGACGCGCAGACCTCCGGCGGGCTGCTGGTGGCCGGGGAGCTGCCGGGCGCGCCGGTGGTGGGGGAACTCCTGCCCCGCGGCGAGCACCTGGTGGTCGTCCGCTGAGGGACGGGTGGCGGGGCGCACGCGCCGCGCCCGGGGATCCCGCTGCGTGATTTGTGGCACCATACCCGATAAACTGTCACTTTCCCGCTACTCCCAGCGATGTGGGGGCGGGAAAATTTGCCCGGAATGGTCACAGACCGGTAACTTGCCCCCGGCTGAGGTCAAATGCACCGCACCATCGTCAGTAAGGCCCGATCCGGAGGCCGGTGGGACGAACGCAGCGAGGAGGCGGCATGACCGAGCTGTGGAACTGGAGAATCGACCAGGTACGACCCGTGGAGGTCTACCCGGCACTGGCCGAGGCGCTCGGCCGGGTGGTGATGCCCCTCGCGATCGCCGACCCGGCTCGCCTGCCGGCGTACGCGGTGGTCTGCGACGTCTGGCAGGCGCCCGGGGAGTTCGCCACGATCGTGGACTGCTACGGCGTGCCGGACCAGCTCTCCGAGCACGCCAGCATCGCCGCGCTCGCCCGGCTGCTGGACCGCAACTGCCTGCTGCGCGACGACACCCTCGACGCCGGCCGGCACCTGCTCGTCTCCCCCGACGGCACCATCCGGCCGGTGCACTTCGACGTGCGGGAGACCGACGACGGCGAGGAGCTGCGCAACCAGCGCCTCTGCACCGAGGCCGACCCCGGCTGCCGCGGCTGGTCCCAGTGTCACCGCTCCCGGTGGGCCCCCGACACGGTCGCGCCGGCGCTCGCGGCGGCCTGACCGGCGCGCGGCGCCGCGCCCCCGCGCACGACGAGCTGGTCGAGCAGGGTCGCGGTGGCCTCCGCCACGGCGGCCACCGCCGCCTCGAACGCGGCGGCGTTGTGCGCGGCGGGCGTACGGAAACCGGAGATCTTCCGGACGTACTGCAACGCCGCGGCCCGGACGTCCTCGTCGGTCACCTGCTCGGTGTACGGCTCACGCAGGGTCTTGATGCTCCGGCACACGGCTCCTCCTCGGTTCCGGTCGATCCGGTGGGCCCGGATACGCTGTCCTGGTCATGACTACCGCAGCGGCGGGCAGCCCGCGTACCTACCAGGTGCGGACGTACGGCTGCCAGATGAACGTGCACGACTCGGAGCGCATCTCCGGGCTGCTGGAGCAGGCCGGATACGTCCGGGCCGCCGAGGCCGACGAGCACCCGGACGTGGTGGTGTTCAACACCTGCGCGGTCCGGGAGAACGCCGACAACCGGCTCTACGGCAACCTCGGTCATCTGCGCCCCGTCAAGGAGAAGCACCCCGGGATGCAGATCGCCGTGGGCGGCTGCCTGGCCCAGAAGGACCGCGGCGACATCGTCCGCAAGGCGCCCTGGGTGGACGTGGTCTTCGGGACGCACAACATCGGCTCGCTGCCGGTGCTGCTCGAACGGGCCCGGCACAACACCGCCGCCGAGGTGGAGATCCTCGAGTCGCTGGAGGTCTTCCCCTCGACGCTGCCGACCCGCCGCGAGTCGACGTACGCCGGTTGGGTGTCGATCTCGGTGGGCTGCAACAACACCTGCACGTTCTGCATCGTGCCCTCCCTGCGCGGCAAGGAGAAGGACCGCCGCCCCGGGGACATCCTCTCCGAGGTGCGGGCGCTGGTCGACGAGGGCGTGCTGGAGGTGACCCTGCTCGGGCAGAACGTCAACTCCTACGGCGTCGAGTTCGGCGACCGGCTCGCGTTCGGCAAGCTGCTGCGGGCCTGCGGCGACATCGACGGCCTGGAGCGGGTGCGGTTCACGAGCCCGCACCCGAAGGACTTCACCGACGACGTGATCGCCGCCATGGCCGAGACGCCCAACGTCTGCCACTCGCTGCACATGCCGTTGCAGTCCGGCTCCGACGCCGTGCTGCGCGCCATGCGCCGGTCGTACCGGGCCGAGCGCTACCTCGGGATCATCGAGAAGGTCCGGGCGGCCATGCCGGACGCGGCCATCACCACCGACATCATCGTGGGCTTCCCCGGCGAGACCGAGGCCGACTTCGAGCGCACCCTCGACGTGGTACGCGAGGCCCGCTTCGCCTCGGCCTTCACCTTCCAGTACTCCAAGCGCCCCGGCACCCCCGCCGCCACGATGGACGGCCAGCTGCCCAAGCAGGTCGTGCAGGAGCGGTACGAGCGGCTCATCGCCTGCGTCGAGGAGATCACCTGGGCGGAGAACCGGAAGCTGGTCGGCGAGACCGTCGAGGTGCTCGTGGCCGTCGGTGAGGGCCGCAAGGACGAGCGGACGGGGCGGATGTCCGGCCGGGCCCGGGACGGACGGCTCGTCCACTTCGACGCGGGCTCCCTCGCCGGGCAGATCCGCCCCGGCGACGTCGTGCACACCACCGTCACGTACGCCGCCCCGCACCACCTCAACGCCGACGGCGAGCCGCTGTCGCACCGGCGTACCCGGGCCGGCGACGCCGCCGAGGCGGGGCGTACGCCCCGTACGCCAGGTGTGCTGCTGGGGCTGCCCACGATCGGCGCGCCGGCCGCCACGCCCGCACCCACCTCGGGCTGCGCCGCGCACTGACCCGCCGGCGCAAGATCGCGCTGTAAGCAGGATGTAGTGCCTTCGCCAGCGCGCGGAGGCCACTACTTCGTGGATCGTGCACGATCTTGGGCCCTCGAACCGGGCGCGGAGACGACGGAGCCCCGGTCCCGTCCGGGACCGGGGCTCCCACACCTCGGGTCAGCCCGACTGCTCGGCCAGCTGGAGAAACTGCCGCTTCGTCGCGAGGGCCTGCTCGGCCTCCCGGATCCGCCGGGCGTCGCCGGCGGCCTGCGCCCGCGCCAGCCGGTCCTCCGCCTCGGCGACCTGCGCCCGCATCTGGGCGAGCAGCGGGTTGTCCTCCTTGGACGTACGCCGCCACGCCGAGTCCATGACCTCGCGGACCTTCTCGTCGACGGCCCGCAGCCGGCGCTCCAGCCCGGCGGCCGCCTCGCGGGGCACCCGGCCCGCCTCGTGCCACTGGGCCTGGATCTCCCGCAGCTTCGCCTGGGCGCCCTTCGGGTCGCCCTCGACGTCGAGCGCCTCGGCCTCGGCGAGCAGGGCCTGCTTGCGCTCCAGGTTGGCGCGCTGCTCGTTGTCCCGCGCCGAGAACACCTCGCTGCGGCGGGTGAAGAACTCGTCCTGCGCGGCCCGGAACCGTTCCCACAGCCGCTGCTCGGCCTCCTTGGAGGCGCGGGGCGCCGCCTTCCAGCGCGACATCAGGTCCTTGAGCTGGTTGGCCGTGGCCGCCCAGTCGGTGGAGTCCTTCAGCTTCTCCGCCTCGGTAACCAGCTCCTCCTTGACGGCCTGCGCCTGCTTGCGCTGCGCGTCCAGGGACGCGAAGTGGGCGCCCCGGCGGCGGGTGAAGCCGTCGCGGGCGGCGGCGAAACGCTTCCACAGCTCGCCGTCGGTCTTCTTGTCGACGCCCCGGATGGTCTTCCACTCGTCGAGGATCTCCTTGAGGCGGTCCCCGGCGGTCTTCCAGCCCGTCGACTCGGCGGCCAGCTTCTCGGCCTCCTCGACCAGCGCCGTCTTGCGGGCCAGCGCCTCGGCGCGTGCCGCGTCCCGCGCCGCGCGGGCCTCGCCGGCCTTCTCCTCGGCCAGGGCCGCGAGCCGGTCCAGCCGTGCGGCCAGCCCGTCGATGTCGCCGACCACGTGCGCCTCGGCGAGGGAGGCCCGGATCCGGCGGATCGTGCTCAGCGAGTGGCCGGCGTCCGCCGCGCCCGAGTTGAGACGGGCCTCGGTCAGGTCCACCTCGGTCACCAGATCGGCGAAGCGGCGCGCGAAGTGTGCCAGCCCCTCCTCCGGTGCTCCGGCCTGCCAGGATCCGACCACCCGCTCGCCCTCGGCGGTCTTGACGTACACGGTGCCGTCCGCGTCCACCCGTCCGAAGGCAGTCCAGTCGCTCATGTGCCCATCCTCGTTCTCCCGGCGTCGGGGGAACCGTCCCCCGAGCGCCGCCACGGCGCAGCCAAGTTTCTCCCCGGCATTGTCACAGGTACGACCCCGTCCCCGTCGAGCGCCTATCGCCGACCGTGACCATACGGTGTCCTACCGCCCGGGTGACCGGATCGGCGCGTGGACGCACCGGGGTGTCCCGCTACCGTGAACGGGTGCCACTGGTCGCCGCCGCCGTCTGCCCCCACCCGCCCCTGCTCGTGCCCGAGGTGGCCGGTGCCGCCGCACCGGAGCTGGACGACCTCCGGGCCGCCTGCGACGCCGCCGTGGCCCGGCTGCTGTCCGCCGGACCGGACACCGTGGTGCTGGTCGGGGACGGGCCGGAGACCGGCTGGGTCCCGTCGCCGGCCACCGGCTCGTTGCAGCCGTGGGGTGTCGACCTGGCCGTCCCCCTGAGCCCGGGCCAGCCGGACCGGGGCGCGGTGCTGCCGCTGAGCCTCACCCTGGGCGCCTGGCTGCTCGCCCGCCACGAGGTGCGGGTGCCGGTCGCCGCCGCCCAGGTCGCCGCCGACACCGCCGGGGCCGGGCTGCGCGACCTCGCCGCGCGGGTGTCGGAGCGCGGCACGCGGGTCGCGCTGCTGGCCATGGGGGACGGGACGGCCTGCCGGGGCGAGAAGGCGCCCGGCTACCACGACCCGCGCGCGCAGGCGTACGACGAATCGGTGGCGGCGGCCCTGGCCGCGGCGGACGCCGACGCCCTCCTCGACCTGGACCCGGCGCTGTCCGCGGAGCTGCGGGTGGCGGGTCGCGCGACCTGGCAGGTGCTCGCCGCCGCCGCCCGCGCGGCGGGGGGCGACTGGCGGGGTGACCTGCTCCACCACACGGCCCCGTACGGCGTCGCCTACCTCGTGGCGACCTGGACCCGCGGATGACCGGCACCGTCGTGGCCGTGGTCGGGCCGACCGCGGCGGGCAAGTCGGCGCTGAGCATCGCCCTCGCGCACGCCCTCGACGGCGAGGTGGTCAACGCCGACTCGATGCAGCTCTACCGGGGCATGGACATCGGCACCGCCAAGCTCACCCCGGCCGAGCGGGAGGGGGTGCCGCACCACCTGCTGGACATCTGGGACGTCACCGAGCCGGCCAGCGTCGCGGAGTACCAGCGGCTCGCCCGCGCGGCCGTCGACGGCATCCTGGCCCGGGGGCGGGTGCCACTGCTGGTCGGCGGCTCGGGGCTCTACGTCCGGGCGGTGCTGGAGCAGTTCGAGTTTCCCGGCACCGACCCGGCGATCCGGGAGCGGCTGGAGCGGGAGCTCGCCGAGGTCGGCCCGGCCCCCCTGTACGCGCGGCTGCGCGCCGCCGACCCCGCTGCCGCCGCGGGCATCCTGCCCGGCAACGGCCGGCGCATCGTCCGGGCGCTCGAGGTGATCGAGCTGACCGGGGCGCCGTTCACGGCGTCGCTGCCGGAGCCCACCCCGTACTACCCGTCGGTGCAGATCGGCGTGGACCTCGACACGGAATTGCTGGACGAGCGGATCGCCCGGCGGGTCGACCGGATGTGGGCCGACGGCCTGGTCGCCGAGACCCGCGAGCTGGTCGGCCGGGGCCTGCCCGACGGGCGTACGGCGAGCCGCGCGCTCGGCTACCAGCAGGTGCTGCGGTTCCTCGCCGGCGAGCTGACCGAGACCGAGGCGTACGAGGAGACGATCCGCGCCACCCGGCGCTTCGTCCGACGGCAGCGTTCCTGGTTCCGCCGGGACCCCCGGATCCACTGGCTCGACTCGGCCGACCCCGGCCTGGTGGCCGAGGCCGTGCGGGTGGCGACGTCCGCTGCGCGATGATGGGGGCGTGGAGTTCACCAAGGGGCACGGCACCGGCAACGACTTCGTGATCCTGCCCGACCCGGACGGCGCGCTCGACCTCACCCTGGGGCTGGTCGCGGCGCTGTGCGACCGGCGGCGGGGGATCGGCGCGGACGGCGTGCTGCGGGTCGTCCGGGCCGCCAAGCACCCGGAGGGAGCCGCGCTGGCCGGCGAGGCCGAGTGGTTCATGGACTACTGGAACGCCGACGGCTCGCTCGCCGAGATGTGCGGCAACGGCGCGCGGGTGTTCGTCCGCTACCTCCTCGACACCGGGCTGGCCGAGCCCTCGGAGGCCGCGCTGCCCGTGGCGACGCGGGCCGGCGTGGTGCGGGCCCGGATCGAGGGGGAGGACGTCGCCGTCGAGATGCGCCGCCCCCGGCTGTACGACGCGTCGACGGCCACCCTCGGTGGGCTCACCCTGGCCGGCACCGCCGTGGACGTGGGCAACCCGCACCTCGTGTGCCCGCTGCCCGCCGGGCTGGACCTGCCGGCGCTCGACCTGGGCCGGGCGCCCGAGGTGGACGCCGCGGTCTTCCCCGCCGGCGTGAACGTCGAGTTCACCGCCCCCGGCGCGCCGGTGGCGGGCGCCGACGGGCACGTGCTGATGCGGGTCTACGAGCGGGGCTCGGCGGAGACGCTCTCCTGCGGCACGGGCGCGTGCGCGGTGGGCGCGGTGGCGCTGCGCGACGCGGGGCGTGACACCGGGGTCGTCGCCGTCGACGTGCCCGGGGGCCGCCTCACGGTGACGGTGACCGAGGACTCCTGCTGGCTCTCCGGCCCCGCCGTCCTGGTCGCCACCGGCCAGGTCACCGCCCCAACCCTGCACCCCTGACCCATGCCCTGACCCCGCCGGGTCACCCCGTCGATCTTGCACTTTCGGCCCCTGGATCGCGTGGAATGCGGCTTTTGCCGGGGCAGAAAGTGCAAGATCGCGGGGAGGGGTCCCCGGGGGGCCCGGGGCCCCCGGGGAGGGGTCCGCGCGGGGCCCGGGATTTACGGCGTGGCGGAGGCTTCGGCGGCGATCTCGGGGAGGTCGGCCGGGCCGGCGTCACCGGCCGGAGCGGGCGCCGCGGCCGGGTTCTGCGCGGCCGCGCGTACGGCGGCGGCCACCGCGGGGGCCACCCGGGCGTCGAAGACGCTCGGCACGATTACCGTCGGGTTGATCTTGTCCTCGCCGACGACGTCCGCGATGGCCTGCGCCGCCGCGATCGCCATCTCCTCGGTGAACTCCTCCGCGTGCGCGTCGAGCATGCCGCGGAACACACCGGGGAAGGCCAGCACGTTGTTGATCTGGTTGGGCTGGTCCGACCGGCCGGTGGCGACCACCGCGGCGTGCTTGCGCGCCTCCCGCGGGTCGACCTCCGGGTCGGGGTTGGCGAGCGCGAACACGATCGCGTCCTTCGCCATGGTGGCGATGTCCTCGCCGGTGAGCAGGTTTGGGGCGCTCACCCCGATGAAGACGTCCGCGCCCTGGATGGCGCCGGCGAGGTCACCGGAGTAGTTCTCCTTGTTGGTGTTCTCGGCCAGCCACTGCCAGGCCGGGTTCAGCCCGGTCTGGCCGCGGTGCAGGGCGCCCTGCCGGTCGTACGCGATGATGTCGCCCACGCCCTGACGCAGCAGCAGCTTCATGATCGCCGTGCCGGCGGCGCCGGCGCCGGAGACCACGACCCGGACGTCCGTGAGCTGCTTGCCCACCACCCGCAGCGCGTTGGTGAGCGCGGCCAGCACGCAGATCGCGGTGCCGTGCTGGTCGTCGTGGAAGACGGGGATGTCGAGCGCCTCACGCAGCCGCGCCTCGATCTCGAAGCAGCGCGGCGCGGCGATGTCCTCCAGGTTGATCCCGCCGTACGCGGGGGCGATCGCCTTGACGATAGAGACGATCTCGTCGGTGTCCTGGGTGTCGAGCACCACCGGCCAGGCGTCCACGCCGCCGAAGCGCTTGAACAGCGCCGCCTTGCCCTCCATGACGGGCAGCGCCGCGGCCGGGCCGAGGTTCCCGAGGCCCAGCACGGCCGAACCGTCGCTGACCACCGCCACGGTGTTGCGCTTTATGGTCAGCCGCCGCGCGTCCGCCGGGTTCTCGGCGATGGCCTGGCACACACGGGCCACACCGGGGGTGTACGCGCGGGACAGCTCGTCGCGGGTCCGCAGGGCGACCTTCGAGCTGACCTCGATCTTCCCGCCGAGGTGCAGCAGGAACGTGCGGTCGGAGACCTTGCGCACGTCCACCCCGTCGAGGGCGCTGAGCGCCTGGACGACCTGGTCGGCGTGGCTCGCGTCGGCGGTGTCGCAGGTGAGGTCGACGATCACGTTGGTCGGGTCGGAGTCGACCACGTCCAGCGCGGTCACGATCGCCCCGGCCTCCCCGACGGAGGTGGTCAGCCGCCCGATCGACGACGCGTCCGCCGGTACGGCGATCCGGATCGTGATCGAGAATCCGGCACTCGGAAGTCGGGTGATGGCCACAGGTTCCTCCGTCAGCGCTGAGCGGCTCGACTGGCATTTCTACTCGCCCACCCGGCTCGGCCGGCATCCGGCCCCGCTACCGGTGGGTACGACCACGGGCATAACGCAGGTGCGCCGCGCGTTGTCACATGTCAGGATTGCTCGGTAACCGGCAGAACGGACAGGAGATCGGCTTGCGCGACCAGGACACCGTCGTCGTCCCCGTTGAGGACGAGGAGCTCGACGCCACCACCGGCGAGTTCGAGCTGTCGGAGCGGCAGGCGCTGCGGCGGGTCCCCGGCCTCTCCACCGAGCTCACCGACATCACCGAGGTCGAGTACCGCCAGCTCCGCCTGGAGCGGGTGGTGCTCGTGGGCGTCTGGACCGAGGGCACGCAGACCGACGCCGAGAACTCCCTCACCGAGCTGGCCGCGCTGGCCGAGACCGCCGGCTCCCAGGTGCTCGAGGGGCTCATCCAGCGGCGCGACCGTCCCGACCCGGCGACGTACATCGGTCGGGGCAAGGTCGACGACCTGGGCTCCGTCGTGCTCGCCACCGGCGCCGACACGGTCATCTGCGACGGTGAGCTCTCCCCGTCGCAGCTGCGCAACCTCGAACAGCGGACCAAGGTCAAGGTCGTCGACCGTACGGCGCTGATCCTCGACATCTTCGCCCAGCACGCGAAGAGCAAGGAGGGCAAGGCGCAGGTCGAGCTGGCCCAGCTGGAGTACCTGCTGCCCCGCCTGCGCGGTTGGGGCGAGACGCTCTCCCGGCAGACCGGCGGTAGCGCCCGCGTGGGCGGCGCCGGCGGCGGTGTGGGTCTGCGTGGTCCCGGTGAGACGAAGCTCGAAACCGACCGGCGCCGGATCCGCACGCGGATCGCCCGGCTGCGTCGCGAGATCAAGGGCATGCGCACCGTACGCCAGACCAAGCGTGCCCGCCGCTCCCGCAACGCGGTGCCGGCCGTGGCCATCGCCGGTTACACCAACGCCGGCAAGTCGAGCCTGCTCAACCGCCTGACCGGCGCGGGTGTGCTGGTCGAGAACGCGCTGTTCGCCACCCTCGACCCGACCACCCGCAGGGCGACCACGAGCGACGGGCGTGTCTACACGCTCTCCGACACGGTGGGCTTCGTCCGGCACCTGCCGCACCAGATCGTCGAGGCGTTCCGCTCGACGCTGGAGGAGGTCGCCGAGGCCGACCTGGTGGTTCACGTCGTCGACGGCACCCACCCGGATCCGGAGGAGCAGGTCCGGGCGGTACGCGAGGTGCTCGCCGAGGTGGGCGCCGACCGGCTTCCCGAGCTGCTGGTGGTCAACAAGATCGACGCCACGGACGAGGAGACGCTGCTGCGGCTGAAGCGGCTCTGGCCGGAGGCGGTCTTCGTCTCGGCCCGCTCCGGGCGGGGGATCGACGACCTGCGCGACGTCATCGAGACGCGGCTGCCGCGGCCCGCGGTGGAGGTGCGTGCGGTGCTGCCGTACGACCGGGGTGACCTGGTCGCCCGGGTGCACCGCCTCGGCGAGGTGCTCAGCACGGCCCACCTGCCCGAGGGCACGCTGCTGCACGTGCGCGTGAACCAGCCGCTCGCCGCCGAGCTGGCCCCGTACGCGCAGGCGGCCGTCGCCGGGGCCTGACCCCGGCCGGCGTGCCGGCCTGACATCGCCGGCGTGAGCCTGGCGTGCCGGCCTGACCCGGGCGGCGTGAGCCCCGCGTACCCGCCTGACACCACCGGCGTGAGCCCGGCGTGCCGGGGTTGCCCCCCGGCCGGCGTACCGGCCTGAGCCGGCTGGCGTGACCCGCCGGAAACCCCGGGCATGCGACACTTGCGCAATGCGCCGCGCTGTTTCCTCGGTCACGGTCGCCCTCGGGCTCGTCGGCGTCACCGTGGCACTCACCGGAGCCGCCGCCCTGGCGGCCCCCGCTCCGGCAGCTCCCGCTCCCGGCGAACCGCAGCCCGGCAAGAAGCGGTGCACCATCACCGACGAGCGGCTGCGCGAGATCTCCGGGCTCGTGGCGACGAACAGCGGCTACATCGTGATCAACGACGGCACCGAGGTCGAGTCGCGTAAGCGGGTCTTCTACCTGGACAACAAGTGCAAGATCTCCAAGGATCCGGTGCCCTACTCCGGTGAGGGCCCGTTCGACACGGAGGACCTGGCGCTCTCGCCCGACCGCAAGACGCTGTGGATCGCCGACACCGGTGACAACCCCATGTCGGAGGAGCGCCGCAAGCGCGTGGCGGTCTGGACCATGCCGGTGAGCGGCTCCAAGGAGCCCGTCCTGCACCGCCTCTCGTACCCGGAGGGGAAGCCGCACGACGCCGAGGCACTGCTGGTCGGCGACGACAAGCTACCGCTGATCATCACGAAGGTGATCTCGGGCAAGGCGGAGATCTACCGTCCGACGGCGGCGCTCAAGAACGGCGCCACCGAGCCGGTGCCGATGGAGAAGGTCGGCGAGATCACGCTGCCGAAGACGCAGACGGACAACCCGCTCAACACGTTCGGCCGGGTCGCGATCACCGGTGCGGCCCGCTCCCCGGACGGCAGCAGGGTGGTGCTGCGCACGTACGCCGACGCCTTCGAGTTCGACGTCACCGGCGGTGACATCGTCGGGGCGCTCACCACCGGCAAGCCGCGGGTAACCCCGCTGTCCGACCCGTTCGGCGAGGCGATCGCCTACACGCCCGACGGGAAGACCTTCCTCACCGTCTCGGACGTCGCGCAGCTCGGCGACGACGAGCTCGACGTGAACATCCTCGCCTACACGCCGTCGACGAGCACGGCGGCGCCGATCGCCGACGACCACGAGGGCGGGCAGGCGGCCGGCCGGTCGTGGTTCGACGAGCTGAGTCTCCAGGACATCACCTACCTGATCGCCGCGGTCGGCGTGATCGGTGTGGTGCTGGTCGGCATCGGCATCTTCGGCATCCTCCGGACCCGCCGCAAGCGGGCGGCCGGTGAGGATCCGGACGGCCCGGACGGTGTCGACGACCGGCCGAGCGGCTTCGTGGAGGCCGACGCTCCCGTGAGCGACGGTCCGCGGGGCGGTGTCTACGGCGGTGCCCCGAGCAACGGCGCCGTGTACGGCGGAGGCCCGGCGCGCGGGGGTGCTCCGCCCGCCGGGGGCCCGGCCCGCGGCGGCGCGCCCGCCGGTGGAGGCGTCTACGGCGGCGGTCGACCGGCCGGCGGCACGGGAGGCGTGTACGGCGGTGCGCGGCCGCCCAGCGGCGGCGGTGGCCGCCCGAGCGGCGGTGGTGGTGTCTACGGCGGCAACGGCCGGCCGGCGGGCGGCGGTCGCCCCGCCGGTGGCGGTGGGCGGCCTGCCGGCGGCGGTGGGCGCCCCGCGGGCGGTGGGGTCTACGGCGGTGGCCAGCCCGGCGGCGGTGGCGTGTACGGCGGAGGCCGTGCGGAGCCGCCGCCCCGACGGGGTGGGCCCGGGCCGGAGCCGGACTATCGGGGCCAGCGGGGCGGTCGCCGGCGAGACGACGACATCGACCCGTACGGCCAGTACCCGGGTGGGGGCCGCGGCTACCGGGGCGACCGATACTGATCGCCGCGTGCGGGCGCGGGTTCGCCCGTGGAGCCCTCGGTGCGGGTGACCACCGGGCGTGGCCACCCGCCCGTGGTCAGATGCGCCGCAGCACCGCCACGACACGCCCCATGATGGTCGCGTCGTCGCCGGGGATCGGGTCGAAGGCCGGGTTCTGGGGCATCAGCCACACGTGCCCGTCGCGGCGGCGGTAGGTCTTGACGGTGGCCTCGCCGTCGAGCATGGCCGCCACGATGTCGCCCGACTCGGCGGTCGGCTGCTGCCGCACGACGACCCAGTCGCCGTCGCAGATGGCCGCGTCGAGCATCGAGTCGCCCTTGACCTGGAGCATGAAGACCTCACCCTCGCCGACCAGCTCGCGGGGGAGCGGGAAGACGTCCTCCACCGCCTGCTCGGCGAGGATCGGGCCGCCGGCGGCGATCCGGCCGAGCATCGGCACGTACGCCGGGGTGGGCCGCTGGGCGCGGGCCAGCTCGTCGTCGACCAGGTCGCCGGGGGCGCGGACGTCCACGGCGCGCGGCCGGTTGGGGTCGCGGCGCAGGAAGCCCTTCTTCTCCAGCTCCTTCAGCTGGTAGGCGACGCTGGACGGGGACACCAACCCGACCGCCTCGCCGATCTCCCGCACGCTCGGCGGGTAGCCGTGCCGGTCGACCCAGGTGCGGATGAACTCCAGGATCCGCCGCTGCCGGGCGGTCAGGTCGACCGTCGCCGGATCGGGGAAGGTGCTGACCACCGGGGTGACCGGGCGTACGGCGGGCTGCGCCGCCCGGGTGCGCGCGGTGCCCCGGCGCCGAGTGGCCGGCGGACCCGCCTCGGCGAGCTGCTGCGGGTTCTTCGGCCGGCTGGCCCGGTCCTCGGTCACGTCCGTCCTCCCTGTCGGCGCTGGGTGCCCCCGGCGCCCCCTGTTGCGTGCGGTGATGCCGGTGTGCTTTCTGGTGCGGCGGATCCCGCCGCGACCGGTTGTTCCTGACCGTATAGGTGAGATCGGTCATTTTCAAACATCTGTACGACCTCTCACCGGCGTGTCGCGGGGAAAACCGAAACGTTCGTACTCCCGTTCTGATAAATGGTACGTCGGTTGGCACGCGTGTTCGAATGCTCGTGGTCGGCGGGACCGGCCGATCGGGCGAGCCTGGCCGGCGAAGCGGTAACCACGGGCCGGTCCGCCCGTTGGGTTCACCGGCGGGTCGGCGGGCTCGGCCCGCCGGGCCGGACGGGGGTGGATCGGCGTGCCGGCGGGGTCGGACGGCGGGTCGGACGGGCGGGGATCGACCGGGATCGGGAGTGACACGCGGGACACGCCGTCGACTTGACCGGGGTCCGCCGGGGGCATACGGTCGACCCCTAGATGTAGTAGTCACATGGGCGTAAGTTGCCTATAGGTTGGGTTCGACTACCGACCGCACTCCCGTACAGTGACGCGGCGGGGGCCATCGGACGATGGCGACGCCGCGGTCTCGCGTTGCCCGGGAACGGCTCGGGTCGAGCGCGGGCGATCAAGGAGGTCAGCGATGCGGTGTCCGTACTGCCGGCACGCCGACTCTCGCGTGGTCGACTCGCGGGAGGCCGACGACGGCCAGCTCATCCGGCGGCGGCGCGCCTGCCCGGAGTGCGGCAAGCGGTTCACCACGGTCGAGGAGGCCGTCCTGGCGGTCGTCAAGCGCAGTGGGGTGACCGAGCCGTTCAGCCGGACGAAGATCATCGGTGGGGTGCGCAAGGCGTGCCAGGGCCGGCCCGTCGACGAGGACGCCATCGCGCTGCTCGCCCAGCGGGTGGAGGAGACGATCCGGGCCAAGGGCGCCGCCGAGATCCCCAGCCACGAGGTGGGGCTCGCGATCCTGGGCCCGTTGCGGGACCTGGACGAGGTGGCGTACCTGCGGTTCGCCAGCGTCTACCGGTCCTTCGACTCGCTCGCCGACTTCGAGCGCGAGATCGAGTCGTTGCGGGCCGCGGCGCGCGCCCGCGAGAACGGCGGGGCGGACGCGGTCGAGGCCGCCGCCCGCGCGCACTGATTCTTCGGTTTCTGTCAGATTGGGACGCGCGGTGGGTGACCGCGCAGACGAGGGGGGCGACGGCGTGACGACAAGCAGGTCGCGGAGCAAGGCAGGCGCGGGCCTGAAGATCGAGCGGGTCTGGACGACGGAGGGGGTCCACCCGTACGACGAGGTCACGTGGGAGCGCCGGGACGTCGTGATGACGAACTGGCGGGACGGCTCGATCAACTTCGAGCAGCGCGGGGTGGAGTTCCCCGAGTCGTGGAGCGTCAACGCGGCGAACATCGTGACCACCAAGTACTTCCGGGGCGCGGTGGGGACCCCGGAGCGGGAGTGGTCGCTCAAGCAGCTGATCGACCGGGTGGTCACCACCTACCGGACGGCCGGCGAGGAGTACGGCTACTTCGCGAGCCCGGCCGACGCGGAGATCTTCGCCCACGAGCTGACCTGGATGCTGCTGCACCAGGTGTTCAGCTTCAACTCGCCGGTCTGGTTCAACGTGGGCACGCCGTCGCCGCAGCAGGTCAGCGCGTGCTTCATCCTCTCGGTCGACGACTCGATGGACTCGATCCTCGACTGGTACAAGGAGGAGGGGCTGATCTTCAAGGGCGGTTCCGGCTCCGGCGTGAACCTGTCCCGGATCCGCTCCTCCAAGGAGCTGCTCTCCTCCGGCGGCACCGCCTCCGGCCCGGTGAGCTTCATGCGGGGCGCCGACGCGAGCGCCGGCACCATCAAGTCCGGCGGCGCGACCCGGCGGGCGGCCAAGATGGTCATCCTCGACGTGGACCACCCGGACATTGAGGAGTTCGTGCTCACCAAGGCGCGCGAGGAGGACAAGATCCGCGCGCTGCGGGACGCCGGCTTCGACATGGACCTGGGCGGCGCCGACATCGTCAGCGTCCAGTACCAGAACGCCAACAACTCCGTCCGCGTCTCCGACGAGTTCATGAACGCCGTGGAGAACGGCGGCACCTTCGACCTGCGCGGCCGGCTCGACGGCGCGGTCATCGACACCGTCGACGCCAAGAAGCTCTTCCGCACCATCGCCCAGGCCGCGTGGGAGTGCGCCGACCCCGGCCTCCAGTACGACGACACGATCAACGACTGGCACACCTGCCCGGAGACCGGGCGGATCACCGCGTCGAACCCGTGCTCGGAGTACCTGCACCTGGACAACTCCTCCTGCAACCTGGCGTCGCTCAACCTCATGAAGTTCCTCCGCGCCGACGGGGGCTTCGAGGTGGAGAAGTTCGTGAGGTCGGTCGAGCTGGTCATCACGGCCATGGACATCTCGATCTGCTTCGCCGACTTCCCGACCGAGAAGATCGGTGAGACCACGCGGGCCTACCGGCAGCTGGGCATCGGCTACGCCAACCTGGGCGCGCTGCTGATGGCCTCCGGCCTGCCGTACGACTCGGACCAGGGCCGCTCGCTCGCCGCGGCGATCACCTCGCTGATGACCGGCACCGCGTACCGCCGTTCGGCGGAGCTGGCCGGCATCGTCGGCCCGTACGACGGCTACGCCCGCAACGCCGAGCCGCACAAGCGGGTCATGCGCAAGCACGCGGCCGCCAACGACGAGATCAAGCCGGCCGGCACCGTGGCCACCGCCATCCAGCGGGAGGCCACGAAGCAGTGGACCCTCGGTAACAAGATCGGCGACAAGTACGGCTGGCGGAACTCGCAGGCCAGCGTGCTGGCGCCCACCGGCACCATCGGCCTCATGATGGACTGCGACACCACCGGTGTGGAGCCGGACCTGGCGCTGGTCAAGTTCAAGAAGCTGGTCGGCGGCGGCTCCATGCAGATCGTCAACCAGACCGTGCCGCGCGCCCTGCGCAGCCTCGGCTACCCCGAGGAGCAGGTCGAGGCGATCGTCGAGCACATCGCCGACCACGGCCACGTGGTGGACGCCCCCGGCCTCAAGCCGGAGCACTACGCGGTCTTCGACTGCGCGATGGGTGAGCGCTCGATCGCCCCGATGGGGCACGTACGGATGATGGCGGCCATCCAGCCGTTCATCTCCGGCGCCATCTCCAAGACGGTCAACATGCCGGAGCAGGCCACCGTCGAGGACGTCGAGAAGATCTACTTCGAGGGCTGGAAGCTCGGCCTCAAGGCCCTGGCGATCTACCGCGACAACTGCAAGGTCGGCCAGCCGCTCTCGGTCGCCAAGTCGAACAAGGCGACCACGGAGACCACCGAGACCGCCGAGCCGGAGAAGGTCGTCGAGAAGGTCGTCGAGTACCGCCCGGTGCGCAAGCGCCTGCCGAAGAAGCGCCCGTCGCAGACGATCTCCTTCTCGGTCGGCGGCGCCGAGGGCTACCTCACCGCGTCGTCCTACCCGGACGACGGCCTCGGCGAGGTCTTCCTCAAGATGTCGAAGCAGGGCTCGACCCTGGCCGGCGTGATGGACGCCTTCTCGGTGGCCATCTCCATCGGTCTCCAGTACGGCGTCCCGCTGGAGACGTACGTCAGCAAGTTCACCAACATGCGCTTCGAGCCGGCCGGCATGACCGACGACCCGGACGTGCGCATGGCCGCCTCGGTGATGGACTACATCTTCCGGCGGCTGGCACTGGACTTCCTGCCGTACGAGCGCCGCGCGGAGCTGGGCATCTTCACGGCCAAGGAGCGGGCCGCCCAGCTCGCGGCCGAGGCGGAGGCGGAGGCCAACGGTGCGGACCTCACCGCGATGGCCGCCTCCGCCCCGGTCGAGACCAAGCCGGAGGAGCCGAAGACCGGCCCGGTCGCCCAGCCGGCGCAGGAGACCGCCGACGTGGCCGCCGCCAAGCCGGCCCCGTCGGTCGGTTCCAGCACCGAACTGCTGGAGGCCGTGATGGGCAAGGCCGCCGACGCGCCGCTCTGCTTCACCTGCGGTACGAAGATGCGCCCCGCCGGTAGCTGCTACGTCTGCGAGGGCTGCGGCTCCACCAGCGGCTGCAGCTGACGTACGCGCCACACGCTGCCCCGATCCCGGTCACGGGGTCGGGGCAGCGCGCGTCTGGCGACGGGACGACTCACTGCCTCCGAGTCGTATCGCCCGTCCGGCACGCGGTGCCACCGATGAGTTCCGGGTCTCCGGTCGGTCCTACTGACAACCGACCGCTCAGGAGACGCGAATGCCCTCGATCCAGCCCGTCGTCAGCACGCCCGACCTTCCCCGCCTGCGCACCTTCTACGAGACGGTGCTCGGTGCGACGCAGACCTTCCGCGTGCCCGACGAGGGCCCGGAGTTCTACGTCGAGCTGCGGATCGGGGAGACCGTGCTCGGCCTCGTCCAGAGGGACGACACCCAGATCGGCGCGCCGGTGCGGATCATCCTCAGCGCCGAGGTTCCCGACGTCGACGCGCTGCTGCCCACTGTCGAGTCGGCCGGCGGCACCGTGCCCGGACAGCCCAACGACATGCCGTGGGGCCAGCGGGTCGCGCATGTGCTCGACCCCGACGGCAACATGCTCAACCTGACCCGGTGGCTCTAGAGGACAGGCTCACCGTTGACGGGCCCCTCCGCGATCTTGCACTTTCTGCCCTGGCAAACGGGGACACATGCCGCGAATCGCGGGCCGAAACTGCAAGATCGCGGGGTCAGGATCAGCCCTGCGGCGCCGACATCGGCGATCATCGGCTCATGACGATCGCCGCCGACTACGTCGACTTCGCCGTCCGCGAGCTACGCGGGGTGTCACCCACGTACGAACGGCTGGCGCTCGCCGTCTCCCGCGACGACGAGCTGCTCGCCCGGCTCGGCGAGCTGCCGCCCGGCAAGCGGCAACCGAACCTGCTGTTCGGCGTCGTACGGCTGCTCGGCGGCCCCGTCGACGACCCGGCGGCGTTCCGCGGGTTCGCGGTGGCGAACTGGCCGGCGATCGCCGCGGAGATGCGCGTCCGGGCGACCCAGACGAACGAGGCCGGCCGCTGCGCCGTCCTGCTGCCCGTGCTCGCCGCCCTGCCGCAGCCGCTCGCTCTGCTGGAGGTCGGCGCCTCTGCCGGTCTCTGCCTCTACCCCGACCGGTACGCCTACCGCTACGGCGACCACCGGGTCGGCTCGGGCACGCCGGTGCTCGACTGCGCGGCCACCGGCCTGATGCCCCCGACCCGGCTGCCGCGGGTGGTGTGGCGGGCCGGTCTCGACCTGAACCCGCTCGACGTGACCGACCCCGCCGACGTGGCGTGGCTGGACGCCCTCGTCTGGCCGGAGCACAGCCACCGCCGCGAGCGGCTGCGCGCCGCCGCCCGGATCGCCGCCGCCGACCCGCCGCTGCTGGTACGCGGCGACCTGGTGGACGACCTGCCGGCCCTGGCCGCCCGGGCGCCGGCCGGCGCGACGCTCGTGGTGTTCCACACCTCGGTGCTCTACCAGGTGCCCCGCGCACGGCGGGACGCGTTCGTCGACGTCGTCCGCGAGCTGCCCGGGCACTGGATCTCCAACGAGGCCCCCGAGGTGCTGCCGTACGACGGGCTGCCGGAGCCGCCGAGCGAGGCGCTGCACAACGTGCTCGCGCTCGACGGCCGGCCGCTCGCCTGGTCGCGGGGGCACGGGCAGTCGATGGTCTGGTTCGGCTGAACCACCCGCCGCCGGCAGCGCCAGCGCTATGCGCGGTCCGGCAGCTACGAGCCGGTCCAGCAGCGACACGCACGCTCCGCCGGCGCTGCGAGCCGGTCCGGCGGCGTTACGCCGGCTCCGGCGTGTCCCGCATCCTCCGCAGTGGAGAGAACACCACGAACAGGCACGCGCTCCACGTGCCGAGCACGCAGACCAACAGCGCCGTACGTAGCCCGAGCGCCGTGCCGAGGGCACCGCCGACCAGCGCGCCGAGCGGGATCACCCCGAAGCAGATCCACAGGAACGCGGCGTTGACCCGGCCGAGGATGGCCGGCGGGGTGATCCGCTGCCGGTAGGTCGTCGACGCCACGTTGAACAGCACGGCGTTGGCGGAGAAGGCGGCCAGCCCGATGCCGTAGAGGAGTACGCCCCAGCCGGGCCGCGCCAGGGGCATCAGCAGGTAGAGGGGGCCGGGCGTGGCCATCGACACCCAGATGACCCGGGCCGAGCCGATCGACGCCGACAGCCGCGCGGCGAGAGCCCCGACCACGAGGCCGCCGACGGCGCTGACCGAGAAGACCACGCCCACCTGTACCGAGGAGGCGTGCAGCTCACGCACCATGAACGTCACCTCGATCGAGCTGGCCGCCATCACCCAGAAGTTCGAGGTGGTCGTGCAGGCGAGGATGCTCAGCAGGATCCGCTGGCGGCGGACGAAGGCGAGTCCGTCGGTCATCTGCACCCGCAGCGGCACCCGCTCCGCCGGCGCGGCCGGGTCCGGTCCCGACGACGGCCCCGACGACGGTCCCGTCGCGGACCCCGCTCTCGGGCCGGGCCGGATCAGTAGCAGGGTCAGCGCGCTGACCAGGAAGGCGAGCCCGTTGGCGAGGAACGTCCGCGCGGCGCCCACCAGCCCGATGAGCACACCGCTGAGCGTCGGCCCCACCAGCTCCGCGGCGTCCTGGCTCATGGTGAGCTTGGCGTTGCCGTCCACGAGCTGCGCCGCCGGGATCAACGCGGGCAGCATGCTCTTGTACGCGACCGTGAACAGCACGGTGAGCACGCCGGAGAGCCCCACCACCGCGTACAGGAAGCCGAGCGTGAGCTGCCCGACCAGCGCGGCCACCGGTAGCGACAGCATCAGCGCGGCCCGGCCCAGGTCGCAGAGGATCATCAGCTTCCGCTGGTCGGTCCGGTCGGCGAGGATGCCGGCCGGCAGCGAGACGAGCAGGTACGGCAGCCAGGCCAGGAAGGTGAGCAGCGACACCTGGAAGACGCTGGCGTGCAGGGTGTCCGCGGCGAGCAGCGGAACCGCCACCCCGGCGATCCGGGTGCCCAGCTCGCTGACCGTCTGGCCGCTCCACAGCAGCACGAAGTTCCGGTCGCGCAGCAGCGACGGCGGTCGGACGACGGGTGACGCCGGGGGATCGGCGACGTGCTGGCTCACCGGGAGGCCTGTCTGTGGGCACGGACACGGGACGTCGCGAACCGTAGTGGGGCGGCCGCGACCGGGCGCGGCATTTTCCCGCCGAACCGGCGCCGTTCGCCCGGCCCCGCCCAACCGGCGCCGCTCGCTCCGCCCCGCTCGCCCCGCCCCGCTCGCCCGGCCCGGGGCGCCGGGGTCGCTGTTCCTAGACTGCGGCGGTGACCGGTGAACGACGACCGCTGGCGGCCCGCCCGCTGACCGAGCCGCACCCGTCACGGCTGCCGGCGGACCACCCGGACCGGGAGCGGATCCTCGCGGCGCACGCCGCCGCACTGGAGGCGGGGGAGGCCGGCTACCTCGACCCGGGCAGCGGGCTGTTCGTGCTGACCGCCGGCTTCCTGGCCCGCCGCGGTACGTGCTGCGGCCGCGGCTGCCGGCACTGCCCGTACGTCGACGACTGAGCTCAGCGGTGCCGCCGGATGCGGTCCCACGTGGACGGCGGTTCGAGGCGTACGCCGCTCTCGATCGCGACGGTCACGGTAGCGCCCTCACCGGCGACCGCGCTGATCCGGCCGGTCTCCGTCCCGGCCGGCAGCCGTTGCGGCACCGGAGGGACGTCGACGTCCAGCCGCACCGGCATGCCGGGCCACCCCAGCACGCGTACGTCCTGCGCCGCGTGGAGGGTCGTGCCGGCGCCCAGCGGCCCCCGTACGGTGGCGACCGGCTCGCCGGCCTTCACGACCGGGTGCTCCGCGATCGCGGCCACCGCGGTGCGGATCAACGGTCGGGTCGCCCGGAACACCCGGTCCAGCTGCACGGGGGTGTCGGCGCCGGGCTGCCCCAGGACGGCGCCCACGACGGTGACCTTCCGGCCGGCCACCGTGGCGACGGCGGCGAAGACGAGGCAGCCGCCCGCCTCGTCGGTGGATCCGGTCTTGATTCCCACGACGCCGTCGCGGCCGACGAGGGAGTTGTAGTTGCGGACCGTCCCGGCGACCGGGAGGGTGGCCTCCTTCTGCGCCACGATCTCCGCGAACGCCGGCAGCTCCATCGCCTTGCGCGCCAGGATCACCTGGTCGACGGCCGTGCTCACGGTGCCCGGGTCGAGGCCGGCCGGGTCGGTGTAGTGGGTGTCGGTCATGCCGAGCGCGGCGGCCGTGTCGTTCATCTTGGCGACGAAGGCGTCGACGCTCCCGGCGTCCCAGGCCGCGAGGATCCGCGCCATGTTGTTGGCCGACGGGAGCAGCACGGCCTGGAGCGCCTGACGCTCGGTGAAGACCGCCCCGGCGACGACCGGCACGAGCGACTCCCCGCGCGCCCGTTCCCTCGGGTACGCGGCGGCCTGCGCCGCGCTGACGGTGAGCGTCGGTCCCTGCTCGCCGCGGTCGAGTGGGTGCGCGGTCAGGATGACGTACGCGGTCATCACCTTGGCGACGCTCGCGATCGGCACCGGCCGGTTGCCGCCCGACGTGCCGAGCGGGCCCAGCCCGTCGACGGAGAGGGCGGCCTGGCCGGCCTGCGGCCACGGCAACGCGGGGGCCGCCCCGGGGACGACCGTGGACGCGGGCAGGGTCCGTGTGACGGCCGGCGCCGGCAGGGGGCGGTGCAGCGGTTCGATCGCCACGAGGGCGGCACCCGCCAGGAGTACGACGAGCAGGCCGGTCACGAGCAGCCAGACGCTGGCGGTACGACGCCGGACCGGAGGCGGCGGCGTTGCGGTGGTCACGTGAGTCGTCGCGGACTCGGGCATGGACTCTCTCCCTACGGCACGTCGGTCTGTTCCACGTGGTCGTGTCGCTCAGGTCAGCGTTCTGACCACGTACGCGGCGGCCTCGGCGATCAGGGCCTGATCGTAGGCGGCGTCCCGCTCGGCCCGGCTCGACATGATCGCGATCACGAGCGGCGCGGCTCCCGGAGGCCACACGACGCCGATGTCGTTGAGGGTGCCGTAGTCGCCGGTCCCGGTCTTGTCGGCCACCGTCCACCCCCGCGGCACGCCGGCCCGGATGCGTGCGGCGCCCGCGCCCGTGGCGTTGCGTTCCATGAGGTCGCGCAGGAAGGCGCGGCGGTCGTCGGCCAGCGCGTCGCCCAGCAGGATCGCCCGGTAGGTGGTGCCGATCGCCCGGGGCGACGTCGTGTCCCGGGGGTCGCCCGGCGTGGCCTCCACGATGGTCGGCTCGATCCGGTCCATCCGGGTCACCGTGTCGCCGAGGCTCCGCACGTACGCGGTCAGCGCGGCCGGTCCGCCCAGCTCGCGGAGCAGCAGGTTGCCGGCCGTGCCGTCGCTGTAGCGGACCGCGGCGTCGCACACCTGGCGGAGCGTCATCCCCGTGTCCACGTGCCGCCTCGTGATGGCGGAACTCTCCATGAGGTCCCGTCGCGTGTACCGCACGACGGTCTCCAGGTACGACAGCGGGTGGCGGTGCAGCACGGCCGCCGTCGCCAGCCCCTTGAACGTCGAGCAGAACGCGAACCGCTCGTCCGCCCGGTGGGCGATCGTGGCGGCGGTGCCGGTGTCGAGGGCGTACACCCCGAGCCGCGCGTCGAACCGGCGCTCCAGCGCGACGAGGCCGGCGTGCGGCGCCGACGCCGAGGGGGCGGACGCCGAGGGGGCCGTGGGGGCGGGAGAGGCGGCCGACGGGCCGGGGGAGGGCGTCGCCTCCGTGGTGCAGGCCGCCAGCGGAAGGAGCGCGCCGGTGCCCAGGAGAGCGCGGCGGGTGACGGCCGGCGGGGAGGCGTTCGTGGCCCGTCCGCCGCCCGGCAGTGAAGATCGGGAACCCATGTGGAGGAGACGCGTGCGGCGACGCCCCTGGTTGCGCCGGGTCGTGTGGCGTCCGTCCCCTCGGGCGGCGGTTCCCGGTCTTCCGCATCGGCCCGGTTGCCCGTACGGTGTCCGACGGACATCCGGCGGGCCACCCGCCGGCGAGGTGGAGGGATGAGAGTGCGCGCCCGGACCTGGCTCGCCGCTTCGGCCGTACTGCTGACCGCCGGCTGCGCCTCGGAGCGCGAGCCGGTGGCGCTGCCGCCGCCCGCGCCCATCGCCCTCGACGTGCCCGCCGCGTCCTCCGGCGGCGCCTGCCGGCTGCTCGACTTCGCCGTGATCGAACAGCACGTGAACGTACGCTTCGACGTGGCGGCGGCCAGCGAGCGGGGCGACACCCACACCTGCGTGGTGCGGGCCGGGCAGGCCACCCTGCCCGAGCTGACGCTCACGGTGACCGAGACGTCGATGGACAAGGCCACCTTCGCGGCCGACGTGGTGCCGGACTCGGCCGGCAAGGTCACCGGGCTCGGTCAGCAGGCCTACCGGCGGACCACCGGCGCCGCCGGCGGCCACGGGCCGGCGGCCGAGGTGGGCTGGCTCTCCACGGACGGCCGGTTGGCGACCCTGCGCTGGACCACCCCGAAGGGCACCGCCAGGTCGGCGGCCGAGAAGCTCGTGGCCGGGCTGACCGCCCTGGCCAAGACGGTGAACACCAGGGCGTTGTGACGGTGCGCCGTCAGGGGGCGGCGACGAAGACTCGGGAGGCGACCTCGCGGGGCAGCCGGATCCGGTCGCCGGAGCGGTCGATCGACACCCCGTCGCGCTCCTGGGCCACCGTCACCGTGGCGCCCGGGTCGACCCCGGCGGCGTGCAGCTGGCGCAGCACGTCCGCGTTGGTCTGGACGCTCTCGCAGATCCGGCGCACGACCACCGTCCCGGACAGGCCGGGGAAGGCCAGGTTGCGCTCGCCGTCGGCCGCCGCGGTCTCCTCCGGCCCCGGCGAGCCCAACTCCTCCAGACCCGGGATCGGGTTGCCGTACGGCGAGCGGGTCGGCCGGTTGAGCAGGTCGTAGACGCGCTTCTCCACGGCGTCGCTCATCACGTGCTCCCACCGGCAGGCCTCGTCGTGGGCCTCCTCGTAGGGCATCCCGATCACGTTGACCAGCAGCAGCTCGGCGAGCCGGTGCTTACGCATCACCGAGACGGCGGCGCTGCGACCCTGCGGGGTGAGCGTCAGGTGCCGGTCGCCCTCGACGGTCAGCAGCCCGTCGCGTTCCATCCGGGCGACCGTCTGGCTCACCGTGGGACCGCTCTGCTTCAGCCGCTCGGCGATCCGGGCACGCAGCGGCGGCACACCCTCCTCCTCCAGTTCGAGGATGGTGCGTAGGTACATTTCCGTCGTGTCGACCAGGTCGTGTTTCACGTCAGCGGCCCTCCAGTGATCGATGTTACCGCGCCCCCGCTGTAACGACCGAGGCCGAAACGCGAGCCAGCTGCCCGGATGGTGTTGACTGGACGGCATGTCCGGTACCGAGGATCTCCTCGTCGAGCCCGACCGGCTCGCCGCCGAGATCGACTCCGCCACCCCGCCCACCCTGCTCGACGTCCGCTGGCGGCTCACCGGTCCGCCCGGACGCGACGACTACGCCGTCGGTCACCTGCCCGGCGCGGTCTTCGTCGACCTGGACACGGCGCTGTGCGGACCCCCGGGCCACGCCGGACGGCACCCGCTGCCCGATCCCGGGGCGTTGCAGGCCGCGCTGCGGGCCGCCGGCGTCCGGAGCGGCCACCCCGTCGTCGTGTACGACGGCGGTGACGGCATGGCGGCGGCCCGCGCCTGGTGGACGCTGCGCTGGGCCGGGCACCGTCCGGTCCGCCTGCTGCACGGCGGGTACCCGGCCTGGCTGGCCGCCGGCCTGCCCACCACCGCCGAGGTGCCGCGGCCGGCGCCGGGCGACGTCGAGGTGAACCCCGGCGCGCTGCCCGTGCTCGACGCGGCCGCCGCGGCCCGGCTCGCCGCCGGCGAGGGGCTGCTGCTCGACGTACGCGCGGCGGCGCGCTACCGCGGCGAGACCGAACCGATCGACCCGGTCGCCGGGCACGTGCCCGGCGCCGTCAACCTGCCCGCGCCGGAGTACGTCGCCGACGGCCGTTTCCCCGCCGCCGAGGTGCTGCGGGAGCGGTTCGCCGCCGCCGGGGTGACCGAGGGCACACCGGTCGGGGCGTACTGCGGGTCGGGGGTGACCGCCGCCCAGGCGGTGCTCGCCCTGCACCTCGCCGGCCGGCCGGACGCCGCGCTGTACGTCGGCTCGTGGAGCAACTGGGTGGCCGACCCGGACCGTCCGGTGGCCACCGGGCCGACACCCGGGGCGTGAGCAGGACGTACGCTGCCGTCCACCGGTCCACGTGCGACGATGGGCCCATGTCCGACGACACGGTGGTGGTGTGGGACGAGTCACTGCTCGCCTACGACATGGGTGACCATCCCCTCGACCCGGTCCGGGTGGAGCTGACCATGGCGCTCGCCCGGGAACTCGGCGTCCTCGACCGGCCCGGGGTGCGCCTGGTCAAGCCGGAACCCGCCGACGACGCGCTGCTCACGCGGGTGCACGAGCCCCGCTACCTGGCGGCGGTCCGCGCCGCGCCGTCCGACCCGCTGTTCGCCGGGTTCGGGATGGGCACCTCGGACAACCCGATCTTCGACGGGATGCACGAGGCCAGCGCGCTGATCGCCGGGGCGAGCGTCGCCGCCGCCGAGGCGGTCTGGCGGGGCGAGGCGCGGCGGGCCGTGAACGTGGCCGGCGGGCTGCACCACGCCATGCCGGCCCGGGCCTCCGGTTTCTGCGTCTACAACGACCCGGCGGTAGCCATCGCCCGCCTGCTCGACCTCGGGGCGGAGCGGATCGCGTACGTGGACGTGGACGTGCACCACGGCGACGGGGTGCAGCAGATCTTCTGGGACGATCCCCGGGTGCTGACGGTCAGCCTGCACGAGACGCCGCTCGCCCTGTTCCCGGGCACCGGGTTCCCCGACGAGACCGGCGGACCGAACGCCCAGGGCAGCGCCGTCAACGTGCCGCTGCCGCCGAGCACCGACGACGCGGGCTGGCAGCGCGCGTTCCACGCCGTCGTCCCGTCGGTGCTGCGCGCGTACCGGCCCCAGCTGCTGGTGACGCAGTGCGGCGCGGACGCGCACCGGCGCGACCCCCTGGCCGACCTGCACCTCTCGGTCGACGGGCAGCGCGCCACGTACCTCGCCCTGCGGGCGCTCGCCGACGAGCTGTGCGACGGCCGCTGGGTGGCCACCGGCGGCGGCGGGTACGCGCTGGTCGAGGCGGTGCCGCGGGCCTGGACGCACCTGCTGGCGGTGGCCACCGGCGAGCCGTTGGACCCGGCGACGCTGACTCCGCCGTCGTGGCGGGAACTGGCGGCCACCCGCTGCCCCGGGCGGGAGGTGCCGCTGCGGATGACCGACGACGTCGACCCCGCGTACGAGCCGTGGCAGCCCAGCGGCGAGCCGACCGCGGTGGACCGGTCGATCGCGGCCACCCGCAAGACGGTCTTCCCGCTGCTCGGGCTCGACCCGCACGACCCGCGCGACTGAGCCGGCCGGGGGAGGGCGGCCGGTGACGACCGTGGACCAGCCGGTGGACGTGCTGCTCAGCGACGGCACCACCGTCCAGTTGCGACCCATCCGGCCCGACGACGCGCTGGGCATCGTGGCCATGCACGCCCGGTTCTCCGAGCGCACCCGTTACCTGCGCTACTTCTCGCCGTACCCCCGGATCCCGGAGCGGGACCTGCAGCGTTTCGTCACCGTCGACCACCGGGACCGGGAGGCGCTCGTCGTGCTGGCCGGCGGGCGGATCGTGGCCGTCGGCCGGTACGAGCGGCTCGGGCCGGAGGCGCCGGAGGCCGAGGTGGCCTTCGTGGTGGAGGACGCCTACCAGGGCCGGGGGATCGGGTCGGTGCTGCTGGAGCACCTCGCCGACGCGGCCCGCCGGGTCGGCATCGTGCACTTCGTGGCCGAGGTGCTCCCGGCCAACGGGGCGATGCTGCGGGTCTTCTCCGACTTCGGCTACCAGCTGCAGCGGCAGTTCGCCGACGGCGTGGTCCACCTCACCTTCCCGATCGCGCCCACCGAGGCGACCCTCGAGGTGCAGCGTGGCCGCGAGCACCGGACGGAGGCCCGCTCGATCGCCCGACTCCTGGCGCCGCGGGGCGTGGCCGTCTACGGCGCCAGCGCCACCGGGCAGGGCGTCGGCGCCGCGGTGCTCGGGCACCTGCGCGACGGTGGCTTCACCGGCACGGTGGTCCCGGTGCACCCGACCGCCGCGACCGTCGCCGGGCTGCCCGCGTACCCCCGCGCGGCCGACGCCGGCGTGCCGGTGGACCTGGCGGTGGTGGCCGTGCCGCCCGAGGCGGCGCCCGCCGTGGTCGCCGACGCCGCGGCCGCCGGGGTGCACGGCCTCGTGGTGATCTCGGCCGGTTTCGCCGAGGCGGGCGCCCAGGGCGCCGCCGCGCAGCGGGCCCTGGTCCGGGCCGCGCACGCCGCCGGCATGCGGGTGGTCGGCCCGAACTGCCTCGGGGTGGCGAACACGGACCCGGCCGTACGCCTGAACGCCACGCTCGCGCCGGCGCTGCCGCCGCCGGGACGGGTGGGGATCTTCAGCCAGTCCGGGGCGTTCGGGGTGGCGCTGCTGGCCGAGGCGGACCGGCGCGGGCTCGGCCTGTCCCGCTTCGTCTCGGCGGGGAACCGGGCCGACGTCTCCGGCAACGACCTGCTCCAGTACTGGCAGGACGACCCCGGCACCGACGTGATCCTGCTGCACCTGGAGACGTTCGGCAATCCGCGCAAGTTCGCCCGGCTGGCCCGCCGGATCGGGCGGACGAAGCCGGTGGTGGCGCTCGCCTCGCCGGCCCGGCCACCGGGCGTGGGCGACTCCGCCGGCCCGGACGCCGTCGCGGTGGCCGCCCTCTTCACCCAGTCCGGGGTGATCCGGGTCGACACGGTCGCCGAACTGCTGGACGTCGGGGTGCTCCTGGCCCACCAGCCGCTGCCCGCCGGTCCGCGGGTCGCGGTGGTCGGCAACTCCTCGGCGCTCACCGGGCTGGCCGCCGCCGCGCTGGCCGCTCAGGGGCTGACGCTGGCCGACGGGTACCCCCGCGACGTCGGGCCGAACGGCACGGCGTCCGAACTCGCCGCCCTGCTGGCCGCGGCGGCCGGCGACGAGCGGGTCGACGCGCTCGCCGTGACGCTCGCCCCGCCGCTGCCCGGTCAGCCCGCCGACGCCGACGTCACCGCCGCGCTGCCCGCCGCTCTCGACGCCGGCAAGCCGGTCGTCGCCACCGTGCTGGCCGGACGCGCCCCGGCCGGGCTGCCCGCGTACGGGGGCGTCGAGGAGGCGGTCCGGGCGCTGGGCCGGGTGCACCGGTACGCGGAGTGGCTGCGCCGCCCGTCGGGCACCCTGCCGGAACTGCCCGGCGTCGACCGTGCCGCCGGTCAGGCCGCGCTGCGTCCCGAGGGTGCCGACGTGCCCGCCCTGCTGGCCGCGTACGGCATCGACCTGGTGCGGTCGGTGCCGGCGCGTACGCCGGACGAGGCGGTCGACGCGGCGCGGCGGCTCGGCTTCCCGGTGGCGCTCAAGGCTGCGGCGCACGGGCTGCGGCACCGGCTCGACCTCGGCGCCGTCCGGCTCGACCTGCCGGACGCCGCGACGGTCCGCCGCGCGTACGCCGAGATGGCCGCGGCCTTCGGCGCGGACGTCCTGGTCCAGCCGATGGTCCCGCCCGGGGTTGCCTGCGTGGTCGAGCTGGTCGAGGATCCGGCGTTCGGGCCGGTGGTCGGCTTCGGGCTCGGCGGCGTGGCCACCGAACTGCTGGGCGACCGGGCCTGGCGGGCCGTGCCGCTGACCGATCGGGACGCCGCGGAGTTGGTCGACGAGCCGCGGGCGGCCCCGCTGCTGCGCGGCCACCGGGGCGCCGCGCCGGTGGACCGCGCGGCCCTCGCCGACCTGCTACTGCGGGTCGGCCGGCTCGCCGACGAGCAGCCGCGGGTGCGGGCGCTCACGCTCAACCCGGTGCTCGCCCGGCCCGACGGCCTGTCGGTGCTGCACGCCACCGTCCGCCTCGGTGCGGCCCTCGACCGCCCCGACACCGGCCCTCGCCGCCTGTGACGGCGGGGCGGGTCAGGCGCGGCTGGAGATCTGCTGGACGGCCCACGAGTTGCCGTCCGGGTCCGAGAAGAAGACGAACCCGACGTTGTCCAGGGGGTGCGGGGTGGGGTTGGCGTTGCTTCCCAGCACCTGGATCTCGCTGACCGGTACGCCCCGGCCGACCAGCTCGGCGCGCGCCCGCTCGATGTCGGGCACCACCAGTTGCAGACCCTTGAGCGACCCGGGCGTCATCTCCGGGATCACCCCCGTGCCGAACACGATGGAGCAGCCCGATCCCGGGGGCGTGAGCTGCACGACCCGGCCGAGGCCGCCGATGGCCGTGTCGTGGTCGACGGTGAACCCGACCTGGTCGGCGTAGAACGCCTTGGCCCGGTCCACGTCGGACACGGGTACCACCACGACTTCCAACGTCCAGTTCATGCTGCGTCCCCTCACGCTGCCGGTGGAGCCGGTCACGCCTTGTTAGCCCACCCCGTCGGCCGGGTCAACCACCGCCGCGCCGGCGCACGCGACGGGCCCCGGCGAACCGCCGGGGCCCGAAGCCGTCAACGCCCTGGTCAGCAGGCGTACGCCTCCAGCCGCTGCGCCCGCTCCGGGGCGCGCAGCTTCAGCAGCGTGACCTTCTCGATCTGCCGGATCCGCTCGCGGGACAGGCCGAACTCCCGACCCACCTCGTCCAGCGTGCGCTGCCGGCCGTCGTCGAGGCCGAACCGCAGCCGGATGACCGCCTGCTCCCGCTGGGACAGGGTGGCGAGGACGATCCGGACCTCGTTGCGGAGCTCGCCCTGCGCCGAGGCGTCCCCCGGCTCGTCCCGCGGGTCGACGGCGGCCACGAAGTCGCCGAGCGCGCTCTCGCCGTCCTCGCCGACCGCCTGGTCCAGGCTCACCGGCTCCCGGTCGTACGAGATCAGCTCGATGACCTGGAACTCGGGGATGTCGAGGGCCCGGGCCACCTCGGCCACGGTGGGCTCGCGGCCCAGCGTCACCGACAGTTCCCGGCGGGCCCGGACCATCCGGTTGACCTGCTCCACCATGTGCACCGGGATGCGGATGGTGCGGGCCTGGTCGGCCATGGCGCGGGTGATGGCCTGGCGGATCCACCAGGTGGCGTACGTGGAGAACTTGTAGCCCTTGGCGTAGTCGAACTTCTCGACGGCGCGGATGAGGCCGAGGTTGCCCTCCTGGATCAGGTCGAGGAAGGCCATGCCGCGCCCGGTGTAGCGCTTCGCGATGCTGACCACCAGCCGGAGGTTCGCCTCGAGCAGGTGGTCCTTGGCCGCCCGGCCCTCGGCCGCGATCAGTTCGAGGTCGGCGCGCAGCTCGGGGGAGACGGGGGTGCAGGTGGCGAGCTTCTCCTCGGCGAAGAGGCCGGCCTCGATCCGCTTGGCGAGCTCGACCTCCTGCGCCGCGGTGAGCAGCTTCGTGCGGCCGATCCCGTTGAGGTACGCCCGGACCAGGTCCGTGGAGACACCACGCTCGTCGGTGGCGTCCAGGTCGGTGACGACCTCGGCGCCCGGGTTCGTGTCCGTGCCCGCGGCCGGGCGCATCCGGTGCTCCGTCATCTGCAGGGCCATCTCTCGTCTCTCCCCGTGTCGTGCCATCCCGGCCCCAGTGGTGCCGGTGACACACAGCTTGGCGGGCGGGGCGTTAAACGGGAGTGAGGCGATCGGGGACCCGACAGGAATCCGGTCGGATCGCCGTGGCGCGGCCGGCCGGGGCGGGTGTGTCGGACGGGTCGTGTTGCCCGTCCCGGTTACGGTGCCAGCGACCGGCCGGCGTGGCCGGCCCGGTAGAGGCGACGGAGGATGTTGTGGTCTTCAAGCGGCTGATGCAGGCGATGGGCGTCGGCGGCCCGTCGGTGGAAACCGTGCTGGCCAACCCGAACTGCCGTCCGGGCGGCCAGCTCGAGGGCCGGATCCAGGTGATGGGCGGCGACCACCAGGTCGACATCGAGTACGTGGCGCTCGGGCTGCTCACCCGCGTCGAGGTGGAGAGCGGCGACAACGAGTACGACACCAACCAGGAGTTCCACCGTCAGCGGGTGACGGGCGCGTTCCGGCTGGAGCCCGGTCAGCGCTACGACATCCCGTTCCGCTTCGACGTGCCGTGGGAGACCCCGGTCACCGAGCTGTACGGGCAGCACCTGCACGGGATGACCATGGGGCTGCGTACGGAGCTGGAGGTGGCCCGGGCGGTGGACAAGGGCGACCTGGACCCGGTCGCCGTACACCCCCTGCCCGCCCAGGAGCGCCTGCTGGACGCGCTGCTGCGGCTCGGCTTCCGGTTCGCGCGGGCCGACGTGGAGCGCGGCCACATCTACGGCGTACGGCAGACGCTGCCGTTCTACCAGGAGATCGAGTTCCACCCCGCCCCGCAGTACGCCCGGGCCATCAACCAGCTGGAGGTCACCTTCATCGCCGACCCGCGGCAGATGCAGGTGGTGCTGGAGCTGGACAAGCGGGGTGGCCTGTTCACCGAGGGGCGGGACGCGTTCGGCCGGTTCACCGTCGACCACGCCACGGTCGACCAGGTGGACTGGGCCGCCCAGCTCGACGGCTGGCTGCGCCAGTCCCTCCAGCGCCGCGGCCTGTTCTTCTGACCCCACCCCCGACCACCCCGACCGCCCCCGGCCCCCCGGTCACCTCCGGTTGATCATGACGTTATCGCTGCGACACGCCGGGTGGTTTCTAGGCTTCAGTGCAACTGATCTTGGTTGGGTTGGGGGTGCTGGTGGCGAGGCCGGGTGTGTTGACGTTCGGGCATCGGCAGGTGTTGGAGCATCTGTGGGGTTCAGGG
>NZ_RAQQ01000026.1 GCF_003610785.1 Micromonospora globbae | reverse complement strand
TGTCCCGCACGGCTCTGGACTCGGCACCCGACGCTGGGTCGTGGAGCAGACCATCGCCCTGCTGCACTGGTTCCGCCGCCTGCGCATCCGCTGGGAGATCCGCGACGACATCCACGAAGCGTTCCTCACCCTCGCCTGCGCCATCATCTGCTGGCGCCGACTCCAACACTCAAAGAGTTAGGAGCTCTAAGTTGCTGCTCCTGGAGCGGGTGCTGGACGAGCTGTTCGACGCGTGCGACGTCGTGGTGCAGACCGACCCGGTGCCCTTCGACATCCTCGGGCTGCCCGAGATCGCCTTCCCGATCGGCGCGACCGCCGCCGGGTTGCCGATCGGCACGATCCTGGGTGGACTGCCGTACGCCGAGGACCGGCTGTTGTCCGTGGTGGCCGCGTACCAGGCGGTGACGGACTGGCACCTGCGCCGGCCGGCCGACCCGCCGGCCGCTCTCGCCGGTGCGCGCCGGGCGCCGTCCGAGGCGGCGCCACGGCTGACCGCCGAGCAGGTCGCCGAGCTGACGCAGTGACCGGAGGAGGGCGGGAGCGCTCCCGCCCTCCTCCACATATCGGTGTGCTCAAGATTTGCTCAATTGCCATCGCCGATGTTCCTGGAATCGATCAAGACCTGTTGAATCGAGCCCATCGATCCGGCGCGTGTGGACGGTGGGGACGCTGCCCCCCGGCCGCCGCGCCGGTAGTCAGCCCCCGACCTGAAAGGTGACCCGATGCACCTTCTGCCCACCAGACGCGCGATGTGGCGTCCGGTGCTGGCCGCTGCCGTCGCGACAGTCCTGGTCGCGTCCGGCTCCAGCGGGCCGGCCACCGCCGCACCGGGCGACCGACCGGACGGGCCCGCCCCGTTCCAGGTGCTCGATCCACAGAACTGGCAGAACCCCGACACGATGACCTGGGACGACTACGTCCCGGTGCCCGGGAAGAACTGGGCCGACCCGACCGTGCGCGGGTCGGTCCGCAACTTCAAGATCGCGCTGGTCACCCTCGACTACCCGGACCAGCCGTTCGTGATCACCCAGCCGCCGGGCTCCACCGTCTTCGGCAACCCGCAGGCCACCGCCTCCAACGTGCCACGGGAGCAGGTCGCCCAGTTCTACACGGACTTCCTCAACAAGCCGGGCGACCTGAACCGGGGCCACACCCTGCACGAGTACTGGATGCAGGACTCCAACGGCCGGTACGGCGTGGACCTCACCGGCTTCGGCCCGTACAAGATGCCGTCGAAGTCCTACCAGTACGGCATCGACAACGGCTTCAACCCCGGGGCCTGCCCGTCGGGGGAGTCCTGCAACCGCAACATCCGCACCGACGGGCTGGGCGCCTGGCGCGCGGCGGTCGGCGACGAGGTGGCTGACAGCTTCGAGCTGGTCTTCATCCTCTCCGCCGGGCAGGACGAGTCGTCCACCTGGCAGGAGTTCGGCCAGATGATGTTCCAGAACAAGGAGGACGTGCCGGACGCCTGGGGCCCGCCGGATCCCAACCTGCCGAACTGGGCCAGGACCCGGTACGTCGAGTGGACGTCCTGGAAGGCGGCCGCCACCATCTGGCCGAACGCCGGCGGTGGCTCCTCGACGCAGGCGGAGAGCTCGGGCATGGGCACCTACGCCCACGAGCTGAGCCACCTGCTGAGCATCGGGGACAACTACAACAACCCGTACGGGACCCCGCTGCGGCGCGCGTACACCGGCATCTGGAGCATGATGTCGCGCGGCTCCTTCAACGGTCCGGGCGGCCCGCACACCCGCTGGCAGATCCCACCGGTCAACGGCGGTGCCATGGGGTCGCTGCACATGCTGCGGGACAAGATGAAGATTGGCCTCATCGGTGAGGAGCATGTGCTGCGGCTGTCGCGGGAGGCGCTGGCCGACTCCGGCATGGTCGTCGCCGACGTCACCGCCCGCGCGGTGGACGCCGGCCCCGGTGGGCTGACCGGCATCAACATCGCCATGAACGCGGACCGCTCGCCGGCGTGCAACACCAGCACCGACCCGCTCTGCGACGGCGGCGGATTCAACAACTACACCGTCGAGGTCGTCGACCGGAAGGGCGCGGACTCGTTCACGCCGGACAGCGGCGTGCTGCTCAGCAAGACGAAGAACGCCGACCGTGCCCCGTTCGTGTGGGTCGTGGACGCGAACCCGCAGGACATCGACATGGTGGACTTCTACCGGCCGGACGGCACCCCGCAGAAGATCACGATGGGGGACTACCGGCAGCTGTCCGACGCGCTGTTCCACGCGGGCGCCAACTCCGGCAGCGAGTACGAGTACGTGGACGAGGCCAACCGGCTGCACTTCTACGTGCTCAACCTCCGCCGCGACGGTGACGACGTCCTGTCGTACACGGTGGCCGTCCGTTCGCTGGACGGCGCCGGGCCGAGCAGCCACGGCGTCAAGCTGTCGAAGGGCCACCTCGACACCCGCGGCAAGCCGACCGGCAAGGGCGCGAGCTGCACGTTCGACCTCACCAACACCGGTCGGTACGTGGCCGGCGGCCAGCACCCGGAGGACGTCAGCGCGTACCTGAAGTCCGACGTGTACCGGCTCTCGGCGTCCGTCGGTGGGAAGGGCTGGAAGGTGCAGCTGCCCAACGAGCTGGCCACGGCCGAGTTCGGTGCCACCACGTCGGTCGACGTCTCGGTGGGCGCCGCCCGCGACGCGACGGCGACGACCCTGGTGACGCTCACCGCCACCTCGGAGAGCGACCCCAGCATAACCGTGACCAGCCAGTGCCGGGTCGAACGGCCCCGCGCGCTGCTCGGCTGACCCACGGTACGGTTCCGGGGCGGTGGACCGCGTGCCACCGCCCCGGGCCACGCCCCGATCCATGGGAGGACACATGCGGCGCGTGCTGTCGGCGCTGATGCTGCCGTCGCTGCTCACCGCTGCGCTGGCCGCGTGCGACGATGCCGAGGAGGCCCGGTCGCCGATGACCGTGCGGGTGCTCGTCCGGGACATCAACATCCGGCCGGAGGGCGTCGAGTGCGCCGGTACGGGCCCCTACACGCACTTCCACAACCGGGCGCCGTTCCAGGTGACCGACGACGCGGGCGGGATCCTCGCCGAGGGCGCCCTGCCCCCGGGCACCTCCGTGGCGACCTTCGAGGAGGACCTGGAGGTGGAGCGCGTGCCGACCTACTGCGAGTTCGCGGTGCCCGTCACGGTGGCCGCCCGGGACACCTACCGGCTGGTCGTCGACGGCCACCCGCCGATCGCCCTCACCCCGAACGACAGCGAGGGACCGGCGCTGGTCGCGGTGGTGCCGTCATGACCCGGGGGTACGGCGTCCGCGCGGTCGCCGCCGTGCTGGCGCTGTCGGCGGTGCTCGCCTCGACCGCCTGCACCGACGAGGGCGGCGCACCCGCGCCGGCCGCACCGGTGGCCGGTGGGGCGGCCGCGCTGCCGGGGCCCGCGCCGGCCGGGCTGGCGCTGCGTCCCGCCCCCTCCGGCGCGCCGGCCGCGCCCGCCGTCACCGGTACGCTCACCGACGGCAGCCCGGTCACCCTCGCCGACCTGTGGGCCGACCGCCCGGTCGTGCTGGTCTTCTTCAGCTCGTGGTGCACGGCCTGCGCCCAGCGGCAGGACGCCCTGAGCGAGCTGGCGCGCACCCACCGGGACTCGGTCGTGTTCGTCGGGGTGGTCACCGAGGACGAGGAGCAGGATGTCCAGCGGTACCTGCGGGAGCACCGGGTGGAGTACCCGGTCGTCGTCGACCCGGACGGCGCCATCTGGCGGTCGTACGCGGTCCGCGAACCTCCGGCCGTGGCGCTGGTCGCCAAGGGTGGCGCGCTGCTGCGGGGCTGGCCGGGAGGGATCGACGCGGGCGCCCTCGACCGGGCGCTGCGCGAGCTGGTGCTGGCCTAGGGGCCGGTTGCGCGAGTGGATGGGTCTGTCAGACCTGCTTGGGATGCTCCGCGCATGGAGATGACCGTGCAGCTGACGATCGACTGCTCCGATCCGCAGCGAATGGTGGCTTTCTGGGCCGAGGCCCTGGGCTACGTGCCCGAGCCCGCGCCGGCCGGGCACGCCACGTGGCGTGCCTACTGGATGGCGGCGGGCGTGCCGGAGGCGGAGTTGCCGGCCGGTGCCGGGGACATCCCGGAATCGATCGTCGATCCGGCGGGACGTGGACCGAGGGTGTGGTTCCAGCAGGTTCCGGAGCCGAAGGTCGCGAAGAACCGGTGGCACTTCGACCTGAAGGTCGGCGGGGGCCGTGACGTCCCTCTGGACGTCCGCACGCAGCGGGTCACGGCTACGGTGGAACGGCTGGTCAAAGCTGGTGCCACCGTGCTGCGGACCAAGGACGAGCGGGACACGGGGCTCTACGCCGTCGCCATGCAGGACCCCGAGGGCAACGAATTCGACGTCGTCTGAGGGCCGTCTTCGCGGCCGGCTCCGGGCCGTCCCGCCGTGGCGGGAGTCAGCGCACCGTGGCGTACGCCAGCGTGAGCGGGGTCTCCTGGCCCTCCCACGAGCCGGTGAGCCGGCGTCCCGACGGGTCGACGTGGTCGTCCAGCCGCCGCACCACCGCCAGTTCGAGCGGGCCGGCGACGATGCGGGTGGGGTCGCCGTCCTCGACCCGGTCGACCGAGTCGACGTGCGGCACCTCGGCCGGCCGGGCACCGTCGACGGTGATGGCCATGCTGAGCTCCCGGTACTCGCGCCGGCCGTCCACCTCGAAGTACTCCCGCGCCTGGTCCGCGCCGGCGAGGACGGCATCCGCCAGCGCCGCCGCGTAGACCGGGTCGCCGCAGCCGTCGTAGACCCAGCGCCGGCCCAGGACGGAGTGCTCGCAGGTGCCCACGAGCCAGGCCTCGGCACCGTCCAGCGGCGCGCCCCGGTAGGTCAGCGGCACCTGGTAGACCGGCCCGGCGCCGGCCCGCACGAGGAAGGTCTCGATCCCGACCTCACCGGCCGGGTCGTCGAAGCGGTACGACGCGACGCGCGCGATGGCGGCCGCCGCACCCTGGAACCAGGAACGACCGGGCAGCCACGCGGCGACGAGTTCGAGCTTGGAGGGACGCAGTTCCGCGCGGTGCAGCAGGGCCATACGCGGATCATAGGGGCCGCGCCACGGGCCGCCGCGGCCGGCACCGCGGCCCGCCCGGCGGGGAGGAGCCCGCAACGGACGGCCCGGCCGGCGGGGCGGCCGGACCACCCCGCCGCCGGCCGGGGTGCGGTCGGCGGCGGGGCGTGCGGCTACCTCCCGGTGAGCCCCAGGCTCATCGTCCTGGTCAACGTGGCGTTGTCGTCGTCCCCGTCGAGCGACCAGGCCATCGCCCCGGCCAGGCCGGCCCGCCGGATGTACAGCGTCTTCTGGAGCACCACGGCCGGGTCGTCGTACGTCCAGAACGTCGTGCCGTCGAACAGCCAGGCGTGCCCGCTGCGGAGATCGCGGTGGACGGTGAAGCCGTCGCCGGCCAGGGTCTTGAGCTTCCGGTAGTCCTCGTACCCCGGCTCGAAGGTGGCCGGCGCGGGACCGGCCGCGGGCTGGAACAGCCCGTTCCCGCCGCCGGTGACGCCGGTCCAGCCACGGCCGTAGTAGGGGATGCCGAGCACCAGCTTGTCGCGCGGCGCGCCCCGGGCGATCCAGCCGTCGATCGCCACCTCGACCGAGAAGTCGGGGTCGTCCGGTGCTCCCCTCGGCACGCGCAGCGCCGACTGCTGGTTGGTCACGGCGTCCCAGGAGCCGTGGAAGTCGTATCCCTGCACCGTGGCGAAGTCCAGGTACCGGAAGATCTTGCGACCTTCGTACCCGGCGTCCATGGCCGCCGGGTTGGCCGGCAGGAACGCGGTGAGCGCGTAGTGCCGGTGGGTCTGCCGTCCGTACGCGTCGAGCTGCCGGCGGAACTCGGCGAGCAGCTTGGTGAAGTTCTGCCGGTCCTCGGGGCGGACCACGTTGCCGGGTTCGCCCGGCCAGTTCGGCCACTCCCAGTCCAGGTCGATGCCGTCGAAGACGCCGGCGGCCGCGCCCGGGCCGCCGCTGCCGCCGTCGAGGACCGGCAGGTTGCCCTTGAGGTAGAGGTCGATGCAGGAGGCCACGAACGCCCGGCGGGACGCGTCGGTGCGGGCGGCGTTCGAGAAGTACGTGGACCAGCTCCAGCCGCCCAGCGAGATGAGCACCTTCAGGTGGGGGTGGCGGGCCTTGAGCTTGGCCAGCTGGCCGAGGTTGCCGTTGAGCGGCTCGCCCCAGGTGTCGGCCACACCGTCGACGCTCTCCTCCGCCGGCACGGGGCGCTGGTAGTCGGCCCAGGCGTCGCCCTCACCCGGCCCGCCGTCCACATAGCAGCGACCGTCCTCGCTCACGTTGCCGAACGCGTAGTTCACGTGGGTGAGGCGGCTCGCGGCGCCGGAGGTGTCGAGCTTCTTCACCGGGAAGGCCCGGTCGTAGATGCCCCACTGGGTGAAGTAGCCGACCCGGAGGTGGCCGGCACGGCGGTTCACGCTGTCACCCGCGCTCGCGGCGGTTGCCGGGACGGCGGTGACCAGCACGGTCGCCAGGGCGACGAGGGCGGTGAGGCGGCGGTGGCGGGATGGTCGCATCGGCACTCCCCGGACGGACGGGCCAAATAGTTAGGAGACCTTTCTGATTGATGAAGCTAAGCCGATCACTACCCGGGGTCAAGAGTCGACGGCGGGACCGCGGTCGCGAGGCTCATCCCCGCACGCCCGCCCGCGAGCGGAACCGGGCCCGGTAGGCCTGGGGCGAGACGCCCAGCTCGCGGCGGAAGGTCTGCCGCAGATTGGCGGCCGAGCCGAGGCCGGTGCGCCGGGCGATCCGTTCGACCGAGTCGTCGCCGGTCTCCAGCAGCCGCTGCGCGGCGAGCACCCGTTCCCGGGTCAGCCACCGGTGCGGGCTCATCCCGGTGAGCCGGTGGAAGCGGCGGGCCAGCGTACGCGGGCTCATGTGCGCCCGCGCCCCGAGCGCGGTCAGCGACCACGGCTGGTCCAGGTGCCGCCGCATCCAGTCCAGAAGCTCCGGCACCGGGTCACCGGGGTCCGGGTCGAGCGGCACGTCGACGAACTGCGCCTGCCCGCCGCTGCGGTGGCCGGCGAGCACGAGCCGGCGGGCCAGCGCGGCGGCGGCGTCGGCGCCGAAGTCGCCCCGGACGACGTGCAGCGCGAGGTCGATGCCCGCCGACATGCCGGCCGCCGTGAGGACGCCTCGGTCGTCGACGAAGAGCGCACGGGGATCCACGCGGGCGGCCGGGAAGAGCGAGGCCAGCAGCGGGGCCGTCGACCAGTGCGTCGTGACGCGACGGTGGTCGAGGAGACCGGCGTGGCCCAGCAGGAACGCCCCGGTGCAGACCGACATGACGCGCGCTCCCCGGTCGTGCGCGCGCCGCACCGCCGTGAGCAGCGGTCGCGGCGGGACCTCGTGCTCCTTCGTCCAGCCGGGCACGACGAGCAGGTCCGCCGCCTCGGCCGCGTCGAGGCCGTACGGCGCGTGGACGGTGACGCCGCCGTCCAGCTCGACCTGCCCCGGGACCGCCGCGCACGTCCTGGTCCGGTACCACGACCCGAACCGGGCGGAGTAGTCCACCCCGAAGATCTCGTTGACCGTGACGAAGTCGAAGCTACCCGCCCCGGGATAGGCCAGCATGGCCACGGTGGGCCCGTCGAGCGGCATCCACGAACCTCCTGCACCGCGGCCGGGGCTCCGGGAGCGGAAGCCGGTCCGTCGGCCGCGACACACAGGGTAGAGGGACCCGACGTGCCCGACGGCGGTGCTGTCCGGTCACGTGTCGACAGGATCCGGTCACGTCCCCGGCGGCACGGTCCGCGTACGCCCGTGGCGCTCCTACCGTGTGGCCGGGCCCGGCGGGACGCCGAGGCCGTCACGGGAGGCACGGATGGAGGCAGCGGCATGGTGGACACGGGTGGCGCGTTCGGACGAAGGGCTCTCCTGCTCGCCGCGGCGGTGGGCGTGACCGGTTCGCTGGGTGTCGGGGGGAGGGCCGGCGCCGCCCCCGCGCGGTGGGCGGCCACGTCCCGCAGGGTCGGCGCGTTCACGGTGACGCCGCTGCTGGACGCCGCGGGACCGTTCTTCCTCGACCGGCAGGACGCGTTCCCCGCGGCGACGCCCGCCGACTGGGTTCGCGCCCGACGCCTCGACCCGGAGGCGTTCGGTCCGGGGGAGAGCTGGCAGCTCGACTTCCGCTGCTTCGTCGTACGCGGCCCGCGCGGCCGGCTGACCCTCGTCGACACCGGCGTGGGGCCGGACGGCAGTCCCGCCGCGGCGTGGGCGCCGACCCCGGGCCGGTTGCCCACCGAACTCGCACACGCCGGGATCGACCCGGCGGACGTCGACACGGTGGTGCTGACCCACCTGCACGAGGACCACTTCGGCTGGTCCGTCGACCGGAACGGGGAGCCGATGTTCCCCAACGCCCGCTACGTGGTGCAGCGGCGGGAGACCGAGGCGCTGCCCGCCGGCGACGCGGCCCTGGCGTACGTCGTGGAGCCGCTGCGCGCGGCCGGGCAACTGCACGAGGTCGACGGCGTGACGCGGCTCGCCGCCGCGGGGCGGTCGGGGGTCCGCGTCGTGCCCACGCCCGGTCACACTCCGGGTCACCAGTCCGTCGTCGTCGAGGGCCGCCACGAGCAGGTCATCGTGACCGGGGACGTCCTGGTGCACGCGGTCCAGCTCGTCGACCCGGACGTGGCCTACCGCTTCGAGGCGGACGCCGAGGCCGCGCGCCGGACGCGGCGGCGGCTGCTCGACGAGGCCGGGGTCCGCCGCACGGTCCTGGCCACCGCGCACCTGAACCGGCCCTGGGTGGAACTCGGGTGACCCGGCCCGCGGGTGTCGACCTGACCGGCCCTGCGTGCCGGCGCGTCACCCGCGGTGGCATTGCCGAGCGGGGCCGGCCCGGACGGTGGGGGGCCGTCCGGGCCGGCAGTCGGACGGGGGTCAGGCGCAGGTCGCCGTACGGCCGTTGGCGACGGAGCGGATCCCCGGGGTGTCGCGGACCGTGCGGAAGTTGGCCCGGAAGGCGTTGAACACCGCCGTGTCCTCGAGTTGCAGCAGGGTCTCGTCGGACTGCCGCAGCGAGTTGTAGCTGAGGTTGTGGCTGCCGACCCAGGTGATGGTGCGGTCGGGGCCGCCGTAGTACTTCCCCTCGACCTGCAGGTACTTGCTGTGCGTCCAGACGCTGTCGCCGACGCAGTAGTACCTCACGATCGGCCCGCCGTAGGGGCTGCTCGTGGCGGCCAGGAGGTTCTTCATGGAGGTGACCTCGGAGTTGCTGCCCGGGTCGTACCGCTGCACGACCTCGACGTAGCAGCCCGCGTTGTCCAGCGCCCAGAGCTTCGCGGCGACGTACGTGCGGCTGAAGATGGTCTGGTTGACTCGGATGATGGTGCGGTGGGTGCCGTCCTGCGTGCCCACGACGGAGTTGCCGAAGCAGTCGACGTTGTCGAGCACCGTCATGATCGTGTCTTCGCTCGGGTCGTTGTACGGCTGGCCGTTGCTCTCCCGGCGCGGATAGAAGTGGATCTTCGCGTTGCCGGAGGTCACGGCGGGCCGCCCGGTGTCGTAGTAGTCGTTGTTGACCACGCGTGCCCGCAGGTCGTCGAAGTAGCCGCTGTAGGCGTTGTAGATGCCCGTGTTGCCGACGAGCACGAGCGCGGCGTTCCAGCCGCCCAACCCGTCCCGGCCGGTGTGCAGGTTGGCCGTCGACTGCACCACCACGTTCGAGGCGCCTTGGGTGCTGGAGAACAGCAGGAACTTGTTGTGGTTGATCGACTCGACGTCGTTCAGGGCCCGGCTGCCGATGCACCCGCGACCGGGCGGGCAGAACAGGATCCACGACGCCGCGCTCAGGTTGGTGCCCAGCGCCGCCACCAGGGACGCGTACGGCGCCGTCGTACGGTCCGCGTCGTTGAAGATCACCTGGACGTTCACGCCCCGGTTCTTCGCCGCGATCAGGGCGTTGGGCACCGTGGCGTCGGTCGCGTAGAACATCGCCATCCTGATGCGGGAGCCGGCGGGAGCCCCGTTGACCAGTTCGACGATCCGCGTCTGGATCGCCGCCTTCTCGGCGGCCGTGCCGATGGGGTTGTTGAAGACGGCGGTGGTGGTCGGTGCCGCGACGGCGGGGCGTACGCCGACGGACGATCCGGTGGCCACGAGGCACACGGACACGGCCAACAAGGCCACGGCTCTGCGTAGGGACATGGGCCCTCCCGGGACGGCGACTCGCGGCGCCTGCCGCTAAAAGTACGACGGCCATCAATATATGTCGCCGGCACCGTCCCTTGTGGTCCGTCTACAGGTCCGCGCACCCCGTCTCGTCGGGCAGCAGCGGACGTGGCCGCACCTGCCACACCCGGCCCTCGCTGCGCCAGCGGGCTCCCGCGTCGGCGGTCGCCCGCCGGACCGCGTCGAGGTCGGCGTCCCGGAGGACGAGGCAGGTGGATCCGGCGGATTCCGGGAGAGGCTCGCCGGACAGGCGGGGCAACGGCCAGGGCCGGGCGGGTTCCGCCGGGTCGGCCGGCGTGGCGATGACGGCGACGGCCGCGGGCCGGTACTCGGTCGCCGACGCGTTGGCGTACGCGGCGAGGGCCGCCCGCAGCCGGGTGGCCGAGGGGTCGGACCGGGGGAGGGTGACGGTACGCCGCCCGTCGGCCGAGCCGACGACGACGCGGACCACGGGTTCGTCGGGGTTCTCCGTCGGCCGGTCGCGCAGTGCGGCGGCGTCGCCGTACAGGTCGCGTAGGGCCTCGTCCGGGACCGTGCTCTCGCGCAGCCGCGGCCAGCCACCGCTGGCGCCGGTGGCGACGCTGACGAGCCGGCCGTCTCCGAACAGGGAGAAGCTCGGGGGAATCGCCGCCGTGCCGCCCGGCGGCACCATGCCGGGCAGCTCGTTCAGCCGCAGCACCAGCGCGCCACCACCGGTCGGCGGCGCCGGGGCGCCGTCGCAGGCCGCGGTCGTGCCCGCGGCGGCCAGCAGGGCCGGCACGGCGAGCAGGGCCAGCGGTCGGTGCATCGGTCGCCTCCGTGTCCTGGTCACGACGGGTCGGACGTCGCGGCGGCGCCGCCGGTTCCGCCCGGGCGGGACGGCCCGTCCCGGGAGCGCGCGGGGCGCCCCCGGGACGTGCCGTCCGGATTCCTCTGGCGGTCAGGCCCGGCTGAGCGTGTAGCTGCCGGAGCCCGCCTTGTTGACGACGACCACGCCGTACCAGGCGCTGACGGTCGGGGTGAAGGTGAGCGTCTCGGTCGCGCCGGCGCCGCCGGCCGTCGCGGAGGCCACCGCGCTCGACCGGGGACGGATCCAGGTGGCCGAGTTGGCGTCGCTGGACATGAGGAACAGTTCGGCGTCCTGGCCGGAGTTGGTGGCCGCCACCGAGATGGTGACCGGCACGCCGGCGGTCAGGTACGTGTCCCGCACCGTGACCACGTTGTTCGTCCCCATGGTGATCGTGCTGCTGCCGGCGTTCAGCACGGTGGTGCCCTGGGCGAGCTCGATGCGGTAGCCGCCACCGCCGGACCAGTTGGTCACCCGGGGGTAGTAGTCGCCCAGCGCCCGGCGGTTGGAGTCCACCGCGACGAAGTCGATGGTGGTGCCGCCCGCGGCGCTGCCGCTCAGGTACGTGCCCTGCGCCCGGTCGTCGTAGAGCTGGAGGTCGAGGTCACCGGAGTTCGGCTTGAGCGCGACCACCGACCAGTAGACCGACGAGGTCGAGTAGCCGAAGTTGTGCGGCGGCGTCGGCGTCGGGCGGGTCAGCGGGGCGTAGTTGCCCAGCGGGTCGCGGAACTGGTAGTCGATCGTGTTCTGGTAGACGGAGGCGCGGGCGCCGGAGTCGGCCACGTTGAACCCGTCGGCCGTGCGGTCGGCCCAGAAGCTCGCGAACGTGGTGGAGTTGTGCCACCGGGAGGTGGTCCAGATGTTCCACGGTCCCTCGCCGTACCGGTCCCAGGTCGCCTCGTTGGTGGAGTCGGTGATGTCGATGAGCGCGGCGGCGACGCGGCCCTCGGTGGTGTCGCCCTCGCCCCAGCCGTTGCCCCAGCTCGCGTTCTCCAGGTTGACGGAGGCGCCGCTCGGCCAGCGGAAGAACGGGTCGTTGTAGACGGTCGCGGGGAACCACTCGGCCCACCCCTCCGTCCACGCGCAGCCCGCGGAGCTGGTGCCGGTGACGCTGTGCGGGTTGCAGTTCGGCGCCGAGGGGAAGTTGTCGTTGTAGAGGTCGTCCATCACGGCGTGGCCGATCTCGTGCACCACGGTGATGGGGGAGTTCGGGTCGTCGGCGGCCAGGTGGACCTGGTTGCTGCCCAGGTTGTAGTACGTGCCGTCGGTCGAGTCCGGCGCCCAGTTGACGACGACCTGCCGGCAGCTCGCGTCGTCCTGGTCCCAGCAGAGGTTGTTCGGCTTCGGGATCCACAGCCACGCGTCGTTCGCGGAGTCGAACGCGTGCAGGCCGCGCTGCAGCGCGCCGTCGGCGGCCGTGAGGGAGCCGAGGTTGAGCACGCTGCCGGTGGCCACGTCGTTGGTCGTCCCGGTCTGGAACGACAACGGGTTGCCGCCGCGCTGCACGCGCCAGAGCGAGTTCGAGGTGATGAAGCGGACGTAGATGTCGGCGGTGCCGCTGTCCGGGAAGCCCTCGACCTGGGAGTCGAAGCAGATGTTGTAGTTGCCGGCGCCGTCGGTCACCCCGGTGGCGAGCAGCGAGTCGCCGAAGACGTCGTCGTCCCAGACCTGCACCTGGATGTTCATCTGGTTGTGCCAGTTGCCGTTCTGGTCCTGGAAGCTCCAGTTGCCGACCACCCGGGTGTCGCACGGCGCCTGGGGGCTGATCACGGTCAGGCCCTTGGCCTTCGCCTCGGCCCGTGCCTCGCCGGCGACGCTCGGCGCGCCGACGCTCTGCGGCTTCTGTCCGGCCGGCCGCGGCGCGCGGTCGGTGGTGGGTACGGACCTCGTGGCGTTGTCGCCGGCGGGAGCCGCGTGCCCGAGCCGGGACAGCCCCGGCTTCTCGCCGATGGTGAGGAAGACGTCGTCCTGCCCGGCCTGCACGTCCCCGCCGTACGGCGCGGTGGCGCGCGCCTGGATCTGCACGCGGCCGGCCCCGACCGCGCGGACCACGCCGCTGAACGCCGCGCTGTCGCCGGCGCGCAGGGCACGGGTCGTCCGCGCCACGGACACCTCGCCGGCCCGCTCCGGCGCGACGCTCCGGCGCTCCTGGACACCCAGCCCGGCCGGCGCCTCGACCCACTTTAGCTCCGGCGGGAGGGTGACGCTGATGTCGCTCGGCCCGATCTTCCCCGCGGCGCGCACGGTGACCTTCAGGGTCGCCGTCTCGCCCACCGCGGGCGTCCGGTCCAGCTTCGCCTCGACGCCCAGGCAGCTCAGCATCTCGTCCTTGGTGCTCTTGCCGGCCGACGGGCGCAGCCCGCAGGTGTCGCCGGTCGCCGGCTGGTAGGCCGGTGTGGTGCGGGCCTTCGCGCCCTCACCCGGATCCGCGGCGTGCGCCGGGGCGGCGACGCTCGCGACCGCCACCATGACGCCCGGCACGAGCACGGCGAGCGCCGTTCTCGCGGGCCTGGTGGCCTTCGTACCGAACATTGACGTTCCTCCCCACGGAAGATCGGGTCGTCGTCGATCCCGAATCGGTCGGGCCGCTGTCCGGCCCCGGAGTGAGCATCCGTATTCCGCGGCGTTCGACAAAGCCTTTGACCGGTTGGCGACATGCCGATGAACCGTCCCGGTGAGTCGCCGTCGGCGCGGATTTCGCCGGCCCGTTCGTGCCCGGGCCGCCTCGGAAGGGACAGTGCCCTAACCTGCTGCGGGGCGCCGGTGTGTCGATTCCTGGACAGGCCCGCGTCGCCTTTCCGGCTGTCCTGACCGTGCCACCGGATCGTCCGATGTCGGAGGTGGCCGCATGGCCGGTGCGGGTCGGTTTCCCAGCGACGGGAAATGCGGCCGGCATTCGCATCCGACGGTCCGCTCCTCGTGAATACCGCGCCAATTCCCGACACACGGAAATGGGTGCTCCGCCGGCTCGGGTCTCGGTGCGGGGCCGTGGGTCCGCGCGGGGCGGAGTCCGGGTCATAAGCGCGCGATACGACCCAGAGGGTATGGGTCGACATCTATTGATCTCAATATGATGACGACATCGTCAACCAGGTGCGCGCGAGGCGTGCCGGTCTTCGAAGCGGAGGAACGCATGGTTCGCTGGCGCACCCTCACCGGCCTGTTGGCCGCCGCGTTGGCCGCGGTGACCGCGGCCAGCGTCACCGTCGCGGCGCCGGCCGCCGCGGACGGCGGCACGATGACCCCGTACGTCGTCGGCGGCACCCGCGCCGCCCAGGGCGAGTTCCCCTTCATGGTGCGGCTCTCCATGGGCTGCGGCGGGGCGCTGTACAGCCCGCGGCTGGTGCTCACCGCCGCGCACTGCGTGGGCGCCACCGGCGCGAACACCAGCATCACGGCCACGCTCGGTGTGGTCGACCTCCAGTCGTCGAGCCGGATCACCGTCCGCTCGAACTACGTCTACCGGGCTCCCGGCTACAACGGCAACGGCAAGGACTGGGCGCTGATCCGGCTGGCCACGCCGGTCACCGGGCTGAGCACGCTGAAGATCGCGAACACGACCGCGTACGACAACGGCACGTTCACGGTCGCGGGATGGGGCGCCGCACGGGAGGGCGGCCCGCAGCAGCGGTACCTGCTCAAGGCGACCGTTCCCTTCGTGGACGACACCACCTGCAACTCCTACTACCGGGGCCAGATCATCCCGGCCGAGGAGATCTGCGCCGGCTACGCCAGCGGTGGGGTGGACACCTGCCAGGGCGACTCGGGCGGACCGATGTTCCGCCGCGACGCCACCAACGCCTGGATCCAGGTCGGCATCGTGAGCTGGGGCAACGGCTGCGCCCGACCCAACTACCCGGGCGTCTACACCCAGGTGAGCTACTTCGCCTCGGCGATCGCGTCGGCCGCCGCGAGTCTCGGCGGCTGACCGTACGGGCGATCGGGCGGCCCGGCCGGCGAACGGCCGGGCCGCCCCGTGCCGTTCATGAAGAGTTCCGACGCATTGCATTGACGCACTGAAATATTCCGACGACGATGCCTGTCCATGACCACGACTCGTGCGCGTGCCGCCGTCCGCCGTACCCTGGTCTGCCTCCTCGCCGCGCTCTGCGCGGTGACGGCGCCGGTCGCGGTGGTGCCCGCCGCGGCGGCCCCCGTCTCCGCCGCGTCGGCCACCCTCGCCGGCCACCCGGTGTGGGCACACTTCACCAACCCGACCGCCGGCCGCGACTACACCATCCTCACCGAGCTGCAACGGCTGATCGACGCGGCGCCCGCCGGCTCCACGGTGCGCGGCGCCATCCACTCCATCAGCGTGGACTCCGTCGCCGACGCCCTGTTGCGCGCCCAGAACCGTGGCGTCACCGTGCGGGTCCTGCTCGACGGGAAGAACGCCACCTCGGCCGACGTCGCGGTCGCCACCATCCGGCAGCTCAGCGACCACCAGTTCTGCACGAACAGCAACGGGGGCCGCGGCTGCATCAGCACGAGCGCCGACGGTGACATGCACACCAAGCTGTTCACGTTCACCAGCACCACCGACCCGAACGGCGTGGCCCGCAGCAACGTGGTCTGGTTCGGGTCGAGCAACCTCACGTACGCCACGGGCCCGGACGCGTTCAACAACGCGATCACCGTGTACGGGGACGCGGCGCTCGCCGCCGGGCTCAACGCCAACTTCACCGACATGTGGAACCGCCGGCACTACAGCGGCAACGACTACTACGACTCCGCCTCCGGACGCGGCTACTACCAGGCGGCAGCGGCCGACGCGTACGCCTCACCGGAGGCGGCGGGGCAGACGGACACCATCGTGACCCGCCTCAACGACCTCACTCCCGACGCCGACTGCCGCCTCCGCGTCGGCATGGCGGCGGTGACCACGGGACGGCCGCGGATCGTCGACCTCGTCACGCGCTTCCGCGCCGCCGGCTGCAAGGTGTGGATGGCGGTCGGCACGAACGCCGACGGCGGCATCGCGATGAGCCAGTCCGTCTACGACGAACTGCTCGCCGCCGGTGTGGCCATCCGCCGCAAGGACAAGGTGCACGACAAGTTCTTCCTCGCGTACGGCCGGTACGGCACCGCGTACCAGTACCGTGTCTACACGGGCTCGCAGAACTGGACGCAGGACGCGCTCAGCGAGAACGACGAGATCTTCGTGAAGATGGCGCCGGAGACGGGCGCCACGCACCCGCTCTACGACGCGTACTACGCGCACTTCAACGAGGCGTACAACACCGGGGTCACCTGCACGCGGAGCACGTACCCCTGCCGGTCCTGACGAGGCTCACCCCTCGACGCCCCCGTCGTCGGCCAGGCGGCGGAGCGTCGCGGCGGTCGCCCGGTCGGCGGGGAGGAACGCCTCGACGGCGAGGCCGGCCACGGTCACGTCGAGGGGAGTGCCGAACACGGTGGTGGTGCCCAGGAAGGCCAGGTCCTGGTCGCCGTACCGGTAGCGCAGCGGCACGGCGACCGTCCCCGCCGGGTCGTCGGCCGCCGGCCGGTCCTCCCCGCCGGGGTAGCCGCGCAGCTCGTCGTAGAGGTCCGCGAGCCCGGCGTCGGCGGTGGCCGCCACCTGCTCCCGCAGCCGGTGCAGCAGGTGCGCCCGCCACTGGCCGAGGTTGCGGATGCGGGGAGCCATGCCGTCCGGATGCAGGCTGAGCCGCAACACGTTGACCGGCTCCACCAGCAGGTGCGCGGCGGATCCCGCCGTGAACAGGGCCACGGCGGCGTTGGCCTCCACGAGGTGCCAGTGCTGGTCGACGAGGACGTCGGGGAACGGACCGTGCGCGTGCAGGACCTGCCGGACCGCCTCGCGGACCGGAGCCAGCTCGGGGCCGTCGAGACCGTGCGCGGAGTGCGCCGGGGCGTAGCCACCGGCGAGCAGGAGCGCGTTGCGGTCGGCGAGGGGCACGTCGAGGTGCTCGGCCAGCCGGAGGATCAGATCGGGGCTCGGCCGGGACCGGCCGGTCTCCACGAAGCTGAGGTGCCGGGTCGAGACGCCCGTGCCGACCGACAGGTCGAGCTGGCTGAGACGACGGCGCCGACGCCAGTCGCGGAGAAGCTCACCTACCGGTGCTCTCGGTATCGCCACCTGGGTCACGGTCCCCGACCCTAACGGCCGTGCCCGCCCACCGACCATTACCTCCGACGTAATCGACGCGCCCCCGTCCGAGCCGCGACGATCTCATCTCGAGACGCCGTACGTCGGCGTCGCGAGCAAACGGGAGGCAGATCATGGCGACGAACTTCGACGAGTTGGCCGGACGCTACATCGCGGTGTGGAACGAGACCGATCCGCAGCGGCGCCGGCGGGCCATCGACGACCTGTGGGCGGCCGACGCCCGGTACGTCGACCCCCTCGGTGTGGCCGAGGGTCGGGAGGCGATCGACCGCATGGTCGCCGCGGTGCAGCAGCAGTTCGCCGGGATGCGGTTCCGGGTGGCGGGGCCGGTCGACGGCCACCACGACCAGTTCCGGTTCACCTGGGAACTCGGCCCGGAAGGGAGCGAGGCGCCCGTCGTCGGCTTCGACGTGGCGGTGACCGACGGCGACGGCCGGCTGCGCGAGGTGTACGGCTTCCTCGACCGGGTCCCGACGGCCTGATCCGGCGCCGACCGGGACGGGGTGCGGGCCCGACCCGCACCCCGTCCGGTCAGCTGATGCGCAGGCTCGCGATCCTGCCGTCCCGCAGGTGGAAGGTCATCGGGCCGGTGCCGTTGAAGCCGTTGCCGGACACCTTCAGGGTCACCACGTAGCTGTCCGGCTCGGAGCCGGGCTCGATGCCGAGGAACTCGAAGTGCGACTGCACGCCGATGTTGTCGGTGCGGTCCCAGCTGCGTACGCCGTCGTGGCCGTGGAACTCCCGGCCCCAGTCGTTGAGGTACGCGTCGTCGGTGAACGCGGCGACGAAGGCGTCGGAGTCGCCGCGGTTGGTGGCGTCGATGAACTCGCGGATCGCGGCGGGTACGTCGGTCGTGGTCATGTGCGGTATCTCCACGTCGTGCGCGGCGCGGACGGCGCGCGGGGACAGGCGAATGCGGACGAACGGAACGCCAGACTAACGACTCGCGCCCGTCGACGTTCCCGGCCGGTGGGCCGTGACGGTGAGGCTCACCACGTGCGGGCCCGGGGCTGGTCGGTGACCGACCAGGAGCTGGCCGCCGGCATCCGCTCGGAGGTCAACCGGCGACGTTGGCGAGGAAGCCCAGCAGGTTGTTCCGGGTCCGCTCGACCTTCTCGGCCAGGGTCAGCGACTCCTCGATGCGACGCCCGGCGTCCTTGCGCCCCCGCAGGTAGAGCGAGCAGGCGAGGTCGGTGCAGATGTACGCGCCCACCGAGTTGCCCTGCCGCCCCGACGGGCCGGCCTTGCGGGCGGTCATGAGCGAGACCCCGTCGCCGGTGTGCGTCGTGAGACACAGCGAGCACATGCTGCGCCGCGCGTGCCCGGTGTGCGGGGCGACCCGCAGCGCCACGCCCACGAGCCCGGAGGCCGACTCGGCGACGAGGTACGCCCGCTGCGCCGCGGCGGGGTCGTGCCACCCGAAGAAGTCCAGGTCGGTCCAGGGCTGCGCGTCCAGGTCCCGGGGCACGGCCAGGCGCTTGGCCTCGCCCTTGCTGCAGTTGACGAAGGATGCCCGGATGGCGGATTCGGTGAGGGGAACCATAGGCGCTAGCCTAGTGCTACTAGGCAACCGATTAATTCTTCTAGCCGTGGAGGGCGCGTGACGCGTGCGGGGGTGACCGTCGACCGCCTCACCCGGGCAGCCGCCGAGCTGGCCGACGAGGTGGGCTACGAGAACGTGACCGTCTCGGCCCTCGCGCGCCGCTTCGGCGTCCGCGACGCGAGCCTCTACTCGCACATCAGGAGCGCCCACGATCTCCGGGTCCGGGTGGCGGCGCTGGCCCTCACCGAACTCGCCGACCGGGCCGCCGCCGCGCTCGCCGGCCGGGCCGGCAAGGACGCGCTGGTGGCCTTCGCGAACGCCTACCGGGACTACGCGAACCAGCATCCGGGCCGGTACGCGGCCATGCAGATGGACCTCGACGCGGACAGCGTGGCGGCGCCCGCGGCACGCCGGCACGCCGAGATGACGCGGGCGATCCTGCGGGGCTACCGGTTGGCGGAGCCCGACCAGACGGACGCCGTGCGGATGCTGCACAGCACGTTCCACGGATTCGTGAGCCTGGAGCGGACGGGCGGCTTCCGCCACCACCCGCGCGGGTCCGACGCCTCCTGGGCGCGGGCCCTCGACGCGCTCGACGCCCTCCTGCGCGCCTGGCCGCAGTGAGTCCGCCCTGACCGGGTGCCCGTGGCGGTGGCGCGACGGTCGCCGCCGGACGTGTCCGCGCCCGCCGCCTTGCCGGCGTCTGCCATGCTTCTGGCCGATGACCACCGGCCAACCACCCCGCCGCCACGCCCACCGACGTCCGCCGAGGCGGGCCACCCGCGTCGTCCTCGCGCTGGCCGCCGCCGCGGTGGTCGTGGCCGTCGCCGTGGTGGTCGTCCCGCTGCTGCGCCCGCCGGGGCCGCGCCCGCTCTTCCAGCTCCCCGTCGCCTGCGGCGAGACGTGGCAGCTCGGCACCTACCCGGGGCACGACGACTTCGACGTCGACCTGTTCCCCATCGAGGGCGAGGCGTGGGGAAGACCGGTGCTCGCCTCCGCCGCCGGGACGGTCACCGTGGCGGGGATCAACGGCTCCCTGGGCGGGCGTACGCCGGAGAACCCCGACGGGCCGCGCGGACGCGGCGGCGGCTACTGGGTGAAGATCGACCACGGGGGTCGCTGGGAGACCCAGTACCTGCACCTGCTCGAACCGCCGCTGGTGCGGGAGGGGCAGCGGGTCGAGCAGGGCGAGCAGATCGGAAAGGTCGGCAGCACCGGCAACTCCGGGGCCCCGCACCTGCACTACGAGCAGCGCCGCGGCTGGGAGAAGGTCGAGACCTGGTTCGACGGCGAACCGTCGGGCATCACCCACGACGACCGCGAGTACACGGTGCGGCGTACGAGCAACAACTGCGGCGCCTGAGGCGGACACCCCGCGTGGGGGGTCACGCCGCCTCGGCCACCAGCACGTCGACCAGGTCCCGGGGCAGGCCGTAGGTGTCGTGCAACCGGCGGTAGTCCTCGTCGCGCAGCGGCCCCCGCGACAGGTACCGGGAGACGATCGGCCGGCCACGCCGCAGCAGGCCCCGGAAGCGTCGCTCCTCGTCGACGAGCAGGGTACGCACCTCGTCGACCGGCAGGCTCTGCCGGAACCGGTCGAGGGTGTCCCCGATCGGCCCGTCCGGCAGGTCCGCGAGGCTCCGCGACGGGTCGTCCCGCCACAGCGCGGTGAGCGTCCGGCGGATCAGCCGGCGCAGCACGTACCCGCGACCGGTGTTCGAGGGACGGACCCCGTCGCCGAGGACGACCACGGCGGACCGGAGGTGGTCGCCGACCCGGCGCAGCGTCTCCTCGTCGGGGCGCCACAGGCCGGTGACGGTACGGACCCAGGGACGGAACGCCTCGCCCGCGAAGACCGACGAGTTGCCGTTCAGCACCATCTCCAGGCGCTCCAGACCCATCCCGGTGTCGACGTTCCGCTGCCGCAGCGGCACCAACCGGCCGTCGTCCCGCCGGTGGTAGCGCATCTGCACGTGGTTCCAGACCTCCATCCACCGCCCGTCGGTCCCCGGAGTGCCGACCGGCGGGGTGTCGCCGGTCCACAGGAAGATCTCCGAGTCGGGGCCGCACGGACCGGTCGGCCCGTTGGACCACCAGTTCTCCTGGCCGGTCAGCTCCACCGGTACGCCGAACTCGCGCCACGTCTCCAACGAGGCGGTGTCCGGCTCCACGTGGTCGTCGCCGCCGAACACCGTCGCGTGCAGCCGGTCGTGGTCGATGCCGAAACCGTCGCGGAGCAGCTCGTAGCCCCACCGCAGGCTCCGCGGGCCGTCGTAGTCGCCGAGGGACCACGACCCGAGCATCTGGAAGACGGTGAGGTGGGTGGAGTCGCCGACCTCGTCCAGGTCGGTCGTGCGCAGGCAACGCTGGACGTTCACGAGGCGACGGCCGAGCGGGTGCGGGCGCCCCTCCAGGTAGGGCGTGAGCGGGTGCATCCCGGAGGTCGTGAAGAGCACCGGATCGTCCGGCGGCCGGACCAGCGAACTCTCGGGCAGCAGCAGGTGACCGCGCTCGCGGTAGAAGCCGACGAAGGTGTCGATGATGTCCTGGGGTGTCACTGCGGAACCTTTCGGGTCGGAGCGACCGGAAGGGATCCACGGGCACGGGACGGGCGTCCGGAGACGGGAAGGCCGGCGGACCGATTCCGGTCGCCGGCGGGAAGTCAGGAGGTCAGGCTGCGGCGACCGTCGAGCGGGTAGCTCGCGCGGCCGCGGCGGCGGAAAGCCTGACGATCTCCATGCCCCGCAGTCTATCTCGCCACCGACCCGACGCCCACCGGAAACGGCGCCCGCGCCGCGTACCGGGCGGCCAGGGGACGCCCGGTGCCCGGCAGGGCGGGTGGCACCGGCGCGTCCCGGTGCCGCGTCGGTGCCAGGTCTCCCAGGGGCGCCCCGGCACCCGCCTCAGAGCGCCGAGGCGGGGAACCTGGCGGATCGGTGCCGGTCGAAGCCGGCCCATCGGCTGGTGAGGGACGGTGGCCACCCGTACGGCGACCGGCCGTTTCTTGTCGGACGGCGGGTCTACCGTGGGCGGCACCGGATCTCCCGAGAAGCACCAGGAGCTGCAATGACCACCCTGCCCGACCGTCCGCACACCGCACTGCTCGTGATCGACGTCCAGAACGGGGTGGTCGCCGGCGCCCACAACCGTGACGGCGTCATCGCCAACATCAGGTCGCTCGTCGACCGGGCACGGGCGGAGGACGTGCCGGTCGTCTGGGTGCAGCACTCCGACGACGGGCTCGAGCGCGGCAGCGAGAGCTGGCAGTACGTGCCGGAGCTGGTCCGCGCCGAGGGGGAGCCGCTCGTCCACAAGCACTACGGGGACTCGTTCGAGGGCACCGAGCTGGAGGCGGTGCTCGCCGAGCGCGGCGTGGGGCGGCTCGTCGTGACGGGCGCCCAGACGGACGCCTGCATCCGTTCGACCATGCACGGCGCCTTCGTCCGCGGCTACGACGTGACGTTGGTGGGCGACGCCCACACGACGGAGGACCTGAGCGCCTACGGCGCGCCGCCGCCGGCCCAGGTGATCGCGCACACCAACCTCTACTGGCAGTGGCAGAGCGCGCCCGGTCGCCAGGGCGGGACGGTCGACGCGGCGGACGTGACGTTCGCGCCGATTCCGGTGGGCTGAGCGCTTTCCATCCGACCGCCGGCAGCGCGTCGTCGACACGGCGCCACCACGGTGGCGCGACCGTGGCGATCACCACCGTGACCAGGGTGCTTGTTCCCGCAAGCAAATTGATGGAGGATCGCAGAGGCGTCCATCGATACCTGGGAGGTTCCTGTGCGACGAACCGGAGCGAGGATCGGCGCGGCCCTGGCCGCGTCCGCGGTGCTGGCCGGCGGACTCGGCGTCGCCGCGTCACCCGCGTCGGCCCAGCCGACGGGGCTCAGCTTCTACACCGCCAACTTCGACGCCGAGGTGGCGCACGTCGACGCGCCGACCGGCGAGTGCACGCCGCTGCCGGCGACCGCGGCCGGTCACATCGGCTGGAGCGGCTTCACCGACGTCGTCCTCTACCGGACGACGGACTGCACCGGGTACGCGACCCACACCGGCACCCTGCGCACCTACGAGGCGGGGAAGTACCTGAGCTGCCGCGCGTACTGAGCCGACGCGCCGCCGGCGGGCGGGACACCTCGCCCGCCGGCGGCCGGCTCGACCACCGCGCGCCGCTGCCGGACGCCCGCCCGCCCGTGTTCACCGGCTGCCCGCGCCGCGTACAGCGGCGATTCATCGCGCTTCCCGATGCTCTCCGTCGACACAGCAACTGCTGAATCGAGGAGCACGTCGTCTTGACGGACAAGGATCTGGAGCAGGTCGAGCAGTCCCGGCTCTCCCGGCGGCAACTGGTCAAGTACGCCGGCGTCGGCGCCACCCTGGCCGCCGCCGGCTCGGTGGTGGCGGCCACCCCCGCCTTCGCCGACGAGGAGGACGAGCGTGGCCGGAAGCCGGGCGACTCGCGCGGGCGGGTGTGGCGGGCCGGCGACCACCACGTCCACTCCGAGTACAGCGGCGAGTTCGACACCTCGTCGAACCCGCCCACCTTCCACAAGGGCGCCGACGCGGTCTACCCGATCGTGACCAACGCCATCATGGCCAAGAACTTCGGCCTGACCTGGGCCATGTGCACCGACCACGGTGGACCGACCCACTCGAAGGTCAACCTCGAGCAGGCGTACCCGGACCTCCTGCTGTCGCGCAAGCTGGTGCCCGAGGTGCTCCAGTTCTGGGGCATGGAGTTCGACGCGCCGTCGCTCGACCACCACACCCTCATGATCCCGCGGCACGCCGACGAGGCGAAGCAGCTGTTCGAGCTGGAGAGCCGGTTCGCCAAGTACGACGCGTTCCCCACCGACCCGGGCCGCGACACCGAGGCCAAGATGATCGAGTTCCTCAAGGTCGCGCGGGACATGCCGCTCAAGCCGCTGGTGATCGCGCACCACGCGTCCCGGTCCGCGCCGGGCCTCGGCGTGTACGGCCAGGACACCCCGCGGGAGTTCCGCAACGGCAACAACGTGGCGCCGGACGTGTACGTCGGTTTCGAGGGCGCGCCGGGGCACCAGGCGGGACCGCTCAACGGCGGCAAGCGCGGCGGCTACGGCAACTACCCGACCCACGGCGGCTTCGACCAGATGACGGCCCGCGTCGGTGGGCTGTGGGACTCCCTGCTCGGTGAGGGCCGGCGCTGGTGGATCACCGCCACCTCCGACTCGCACGTGCACTGGACGCGCGGCGGTTCCGACTTCTGGCCCGGCGAGTACAGCAAGACGTACGTGCTGGCCCGGCAGGACTACGCCGACATCATGGACGGCCTGCGCAACGGGCGCATCTGGGTCACCACCGGTGACCTGATCCGCAGTCTCGACCTCACGGCGACGTGCCAGGGCCGCACGGCCGAGATGGGCGAGACCATCAGCGTGAGCCGCCGCAACCGCACCGACGTGGAGATCGAGATCCGGTTCCGCCCGCTGGACGGCCGGAACGCCAACGGCGACCGTCCCGAGGTGCGGCGCGTCGACCTGATCGTCGGCAACATCACCGGCCCGAGCGCCGACGTCAACGCCGACACGAACCCGACGACCAGGGTGGTCGCCCGGTTCGGCCCGCGCGACTGGAAGCGGCAGGGCGCCGACCTCGTCATCCGGCACACGCTGCGCGACGTGGAGCAGGACATGTACGCCCGCGTCCGGGGCACCAGCACCGACGAGATGGAGCCGCTCGCCGACGGGCTCGAGAGCCCGTGGGACGACCTGTGGTTCTACTCGAACCCGGTCTTCGTCCGCGTGCGCTGACCGCACCGGCGGCGTCGTCGGCCCCGCGCCGGATCCCTCCGGCCGCGGGGCCGCCGGCCCGCCACCTGGGCGCGGAACCCGTCTGTCGGACCCCCCGTCCACAATCGCCGCATGGCCATGGAGCACACGCACACCGACGCCTTCCGCGGTGCCCGTTTCCACGTCGTCGACCTCAGTGGGGCGACGTTCCGCGAGTGTGACCTCTCCGGCGTCCGCATCGTCGGTTCGCTCGTCACCGACCTGCGGGTCTCCCGGCACGCCGACGACGCCCGGGTCCTCGTCGACGACGTGGACGTCACGGCGTACGTCTCGGCCGAGCTCGACCGGCGGTATCCGGAGCGGGTGCAGGTCCGCGCCGTGCGCACCGCCGACGACCACCGCGCGATGTGGGACACCGTGGAGCGTCTCTGGTCGGAGACGATCGCCCGGGCCGAGCGGCTGCCCGAGCCGCTGCGCCACGAGCGGGTCGACGACGAGTGGTCGTTCGTCGAGACGCTGCGGCACCTGACCTTCGCCATCGACCTCTGGGTCGGGCGGATGATCCTCGACGAGCCGGCGCCCTGCCACCGGCTCGGGCTGCCGCCGACCGACATCACCGGGCAGGACGCCGCCGACCTGGGCGTCGAGGTGAGTGCCCGCCCGTCGTACGCCGAGGTCCTGGCCGTGTACGACGGCCGCCGCGCGACGATGCGCCGGGTCGTGGCGGGCGTGACCGACGCGCAGCTGGAGGAGATCCGCACGGCCGCGCTGACCGCCGCCTGGGGCGTGGAGTCGCACTCGGTGGACGACTGTCTGCGGGTCGTGCTGGACGAGCACATCGCGCACCGCCGGTACGCGCTGCGCGACCTCGCGCTGCTGGAGGCGCGCTGAGCGGCCGGCCCGGAGGCGTGCTGAGCGGTCGCCTCCGTCGGTGCGGCCGCCTCACACGTCGACGGCCAGGCGTACCGTCACCGTGGCACCCACGTCGAGCCCCTCGGCCGTGCGGACGGACGTCCGCACCGGCACCACGTAGCCCCCGTCCTTGGGGAACAGGGAGGTCGTCCAGCTCGTCCCGCCGATCCGGGCGGTGACCGGGATCATCCCCCAGCCGTAGCTCACGAGGGAGGCGGCCGACTCCAGCTCGCGGCACCCCTCGGCCGGCACGGTCACGAAGTGCCACGGCGCCGGCCCTCGCCAGAACCACAGCTCGCCGCTGAACTCCAGCTCCACCGGCCCAGCATAGGAGCGGACACGGCGTCGCAGGGGTCCCCCGAGGCGTGGGCGGTGCCCGGGCCACCGGCGACGCCGGTGACCCGGGGTGCGGCTCCTAGACCACGTCGACCTGGACGCCGGGCCGGCCGCTCTCCACCACGAAGCTCGCGCGGGTGGACACCGGGGCGCCCGGCTCCGTGACGTACGGCACGACCCGGTAGTCGGTACGCCACTGCCGGTGGTCGAGTTCGCAGCGGACGTAACCGCGCCGCGCGTTGTAGAACCGCATGTGCGGGTTGCTGGCGAGCCACTCCCGGCCGCGTCCGTCGAGGTCCGCCCCGTCTCCGCCGGAGGTGACGGACGTGCCGAGGAACTCGACGCCGACGGTGCGCGACGCCTGGTCGTCGAAGTTCTGCTTGAGGTCGGCGACCATGCTGCAGTGGGCGTCGCCGGTGACCACCACCATGTTCTGGACGCCGCGCTCGACCACGCCGTCGAAGAGGCGCTGCCGCGCCGCCGGGTAGCCGTTCCAGTTGTCGTTGGGCAGCTCCTTGCCGGGGCCGGGATCCCGGTCGGCCTGCGCGATGACCGTCTGGTTGCCGAGCACGTTCCACCGCGCCGTCGACGCGGCCAGGCCGTCGAGCAGCCACTTCTCCTGCGCGGAGCCGAGCATGGTCCGGGACGGGTCGTCCATCCCGGTGGGAACCTGGTCGGACCGGTACTGCCGCCCGTCGAGGATGTTGAACTCGGCCAGGTCGCCGTACCGCAGGCGGCGGTAGAGCCGCATGTCGGGGCCGTGCGGGATGCTGATCCGGCGCAGCGGCATGTGCTCGTAGTACGCCTGGTAGGCCATCGCCCGCCGGGCGCGGAACTCCTCCGGCGACTGCGCCGCGTCCTCGGACGTCCCGTCGGCGTAGTTGTTCTCGACCTCGTGGTCGTCCCAGGTGACCGCCCAGGGGAACCGGGCGTGTGCCAGTTGCAGGTCCAGGTCCGTCTTGTACTGCGCGTGCCGGATCCGGTAGTCGGTGAGCGAGAAGATCTCGGCGGCGGGCAGGTGCGGCCGGCCGATCGTGCCGGCGGCGGCGCCCTCGTAGATGTAGTCGCCGAGGTGCAGCACCAGGTCGAGGTCCTCCTCGGCCAGGTGCCGGTAGGCGGTGAAGTGGCCGGCCGGGAGGTTCTGGCAGGACACGAAGCCGAAGGCGAGCCGCCGCCGGTCCGCGCCGCGCGCGGGCGCCGTGCGGGTACGCCCGACCGGGCTGAGCTGGTTGCCGACGCGGAACCGGTAGAAGTACTCCCGGTCGGGGCGGAGCCCGCCGACCTCGGCGTGCACGGAGTGGCCGAGTTCCGGAACGGCCCGCTCCGCGCCCGCGCGGACGACCCGGCGGAAGCGGTCGTCCTCGGCGACCTGCCAGGAGACGGGGACGACCCGTCGCGGCATCCCGCCGAGGCCGTCGACGGCGAGGGGGTCCGGCGCGAGGCGGGTCCACAGGACGACGCCGTCGGGGAGCGGGTCACCGGAGGCGACCCCCAGCGTGAACGGGTTGTCGGCGAACGCGGGATCGGCCCAGGCCGGCGCCGACGAGAAGCCGGCGATGGCGGCCGCCACGCCGGCGCCGGCCGCGCCCGTCAGCCCGAGGAATGCGCGTCGATGGAGATGGGGCATGCGACGGTCCCTTCAGGATGGTTGAAGATCACCATCGATTCTTGGGACGGAGATTGCCGCCGGGTGGCCGTACGGGGACCGGGGGCGTACGGGTCCGCGCACATCAGATCCCCGGTCCGGTGGCGGCGAGCGCCCGACCCGGGGCGGGCCTACGAAGCGAGTTAACGATTTCCCGTACATGGCCGGTCGCCGATGGCTCCGCGTCCCCGCCGTTCACCAGCACGAACGCTGCCCTGCCGGCGTCGGCGTGACCGGTGGTTGACGAGAGACGTTCGCGGATCGGTCTTGATTCGGAAATCGATTGCTGGAACAGTGGCGCCATGAGGGTTGCGGCCGTCCTGGGCGTCGACATCGGCACGTCGAGCAGCAAGGGCGTCCTCGTGGACGCCGACGGCCGGGTCCTCCGGTCGGCCACCCGGTCGCACGAGGTGAGCCGCCCCCGGCCCGGCTGGGTGGAGATGGACGCCGACGTCTGGTGGCGGGAGTTCGTCTCGCTGAGCCGCGAACTGCTGGCGGCCGAGGACGCCGAGGTCGTCGCCGTGGGAGTGAGCGGCATGGGGCCGTGCGTGCTGCTCACCGACGCCGCGAACCAGCCGCTGCGACCGGCCATCCTGTACGGCGTCGACACGCGGTCGACCGCCCAGATCGCCCGCCTCACCGAGCGGTTCGGCGAGGAGGAGATCCTGCGCCGGTGCGGTTCGGCGCTGTCCAGCCAGGCGGCAGGCGCCAAGGTGGCCTGGGTGGCCGACAACGAGCCGGAGCTGTTCCGGCGGGCGCGGCGGCTGTTCATGCCCAGCTCGTGGCTCGTCGTCAACCTCACCGACCGGTACGTGCTCGACCACCACTCGGCGAGCCAGTGCACGCCGCTCTACGACACCGAACGCCAGGACTGGTACGCGCCGTGGGCCAAGGAGATCGCCCCCGACCTCGACCTGCCCCCACTGCGCTGGCCGGGGCAGGTGGCGGGGGAGGTCACCGCGCGGGCGGCGGCCGAGGCCGGCCTCCCGGCCGGCGTCCCGGTCGTCACCGGCACCATCGACGCCTGGTCGGAGGCGATCAGCGTCGGCGCCCAGGGCGTCGGCGACCTGATGCTCATGTACGGCACCACGATGTTCCTCGTCCACACCGTCGCCGGCCGGCTCACGAACCCGTCGCTGTGGGGGACGGTCGGCGCCCTGCCCGGCACCCGCAACCTCGCCGGTGGACTCGCGACGTCCGGAGCGGTCACGGCGTGGCTGCGTGACCTGTTCGGCTCGCCGGACTATCCGGAACTGCTCCGGTTGGCCGAGGCCTCCGCGCCCGGCGCGCGCGGGCTGCTCATGCTCCCGTACTTCGCCGGCGAGCGGACCCCCATCCTCGATCCGGAGGCGCGCGGCGTCGTCGCCGGCCTCACCCTCTCGCACACCCGCGGCGACCTCTACCGCGCCGCGCTCGAGGCCACCGGCCTGGGCGTCCGCCACAACATCGAGACCATCGAGGCCAGCGGCGGTGACATCCGGCGCGTCGTCGCCGTCGGTGGCGGCACCCAGGGCGGCCTCTGGACCCAGATCGTCTCGGACATCACCGGACGCGCCCAGGTGATCCCCACGCAGACCATCGGCGCGAGCTACGGCGCCGCGTTCCTCGCCGCGCAGACGGGATGGACCGTCTCGATCGAGACGTGGAATCCCGTCCGCGAGGTCCGGCAGCCCCGCCCCGCGCTCGCCGCCGACTACGACGAGCTCTACGGGCTCTACCGCGAGCTGTACACGAGTTCCAAGCGGGTCGCGCACGCGCTCGCTGCACGTCAGGTCCGTCTGCTGGCCGGCCCGCCGGCCGCCAGCGACAACCGAGGCACCGAAGGAGCCGCCCCATGACCAGTTACCAGCTGCCCGTGTTGGCCGATCCACCCTCGGCGGCACCCGGCACCGTCTACACGGTGGCCAGCGGCGACCTCCGGCTGAGCGCGAACGTCACCTGCTGGCCCACCCAGCAGCAGCTGGAGGCCGACCTCACCGCGGCGGTCAACGCGCTGGGCTGGAAGGTCGAGCGCGGCCACGCGTTCGACCCGGACAAGGGCCACGGCTTCATCGACAGCCAACGGGCCGGCATCGAGGTCTTCAAGCGGATCCCGGTCGACGCGCCGCTGATCGTCGTCGAGGCGGTCTGGCAGTACAGCCACCACGTGCTGGCCGGGTTGCGCAGCCACCGCGGGCCCATCCTCGTCGTGGCCAACTGGAGCGGCGAGTTCCCGGGGCTGGTCGGCCTGCTGAACCTCACGGCGAGCCTCACGAAGGCGGGCGTGCGGCACTCGGCGTTGTGGAGCCAGGACTTCACCGACGACTGGGCGGTCGACGGGCTGCGCACCTGGCTGGAGACGGGGGAGCTGCACCACGACACCAGCCACGTACGCGACCTGCCCGCCCTGCCCGACGACGCCGAGGTCCACCTCGGCCGCGCCCTGGCCACCCAGCTCGCGCGGGAGAAGGCGATCATCGGCGTCTTCGACGAGGGCTGCATGGGCATGTACAACGCCATCTTCGACGACGAGCTGATCAACCCGCTCGGCATCTACAAGGAGCGGCTGTCGCAGAGCGCGCTGGTCGCCGAGATGGCACGGGTGACGGACGAGGAGGCCCACGCGGTCCGCCGTTGGCTGGACGAGGCGGGGATGACCTTCCACACCGGGACCGACGAGGCCACCGAGCTGACCGACGCCCAGCTGCTGAGCCAGTTCAAGATGTACATCGCCGCCCTGCGCATCGCCGACGACTTCGGCCTGGACGCCGTCGGCATCCAGTACCAGCAGGGCCTCAAGGACGTCGTACCGGCCAGCGACCTCGCCGAGGGTCTGCTGAACAACGTCGAGCGGCCACCGGTCCTCAGCCGCGACGGCACGCGCGAGCTCTACGCGGGGGCGCCGCTGCCGCACTTCAACGAGGTGGACGAGGGGGTGGCCGTCGACTCGCTGGTCACCAACCGGATCTGGACGGCCATGGGCCTCGACCCGGCGACGACGCTGCACGACGTCCGGTGGGGCGAGCGGTACGGCGACGACTTCGTCTGGGTCTTCGAGATCTCGGGCTCGGTGCCCGCGTCCCACAACGGCGGGTACGACAAGTCGTACAGCATGCGCCAGCCGCCGATGTTCTTCCCGCTGGGCGGTGGCACGCTGAGCGGTGTCTCGAAGCCGGGGGAGATCGTCTGGTCGCGGGTGTTCATCATGGACGGCGCGCTGCACGTCGACATCGGCCGGGGGACGGTTGTGGAGCTTCCCCCGGAGGAGACCCGGCGCCGCCTGGAGGCCACGAACCCGCAGTGGCCGATCATGCACGCCGTGCTGCACGGTGTCGGCCGTGACCAGCTGATGGCGCGCCACAAGGCGAACCACGTGAACGTCGCCTACGCGCCGGACCGGGAGACCGCGGACCGGGCGCTGCGGGTCAAGGCCGCCATGTTCGCCGAACTCGGCGTCCAGGTGCACCTCTGCGGTGACGTGAACATCTAGGGCCGGCGGCCCGGCCCTCGCGGGGAGGCGGGGCCGGGCCGCACGGGACCACCGCCATGGGGGACGGTGGGGACGGGCGGGGAGCCTGACGCGAACTGGGGGCAGGCTCCCCGCCCCCGTGCGGTCCGGGTCAGCTCGGGCGGGTGGAGCTCTCGCGTACCTGGAGGACCGTGCTGAGCGTGACGGTCGACGGCGGCCGCGCCGGGTTGGCGATGCGCTCGGTGAGCAGCACGGCGGCCGCCCGACCGAGGTCGTACGTCGGTTGGGAGACGGTGCTCAGCGAGGGCCGGACGAGGTGGGCCCAGGGGATGTCGTCGAAGCCCACCACCCCGAACTCCGCGGGCACCCGCACACCCCGGTCGACGAGGCACTCGACGGCGCCGACGGTCATCAGGTTGTTGGTCGCGAAGACGCTGTCCGGCGGGTCGTCGCTGTCGAGCAGGGACGCCATGGCCCGGTAGCCGCCCTCCTCGCGGAAGTCCGCGTGCCGCACGAGGCTGTCGCTCGCCTCGTGCCCGCGCGACCGCAGCGCGCGCTGGTACCCGCGCAGCCGCTGCGCCGCGGTGGAGATGCGGCGGGGACCGGTGATGCAGGCGACCCGCCGGTAGCCGTTGTCGAGCAGATGGGTGGTGGCCAGCTCCGCGCCCTGCACGTTGTCGACGAGCACCGTGTCGATGGTGACGCCGCGCAGCTGACGGTCGATCGCGACGACGGGGATGCGTGCCTCGACCAACCGGTTGATCACCGTGGACCGGCCGGACGTCGAGATGATGACCCCGGCCATCCGCTCGGCCAGGGCCGCGGCGATGTACCGGGACTCCTTCTCCGGGTCCTCGTCGCTGTTGCACAGCACCACCGAGTAGCCGGCGCCCTGCGCGACGTCCTCGACCCCGCGCACCATCGAGGTGAAGAACGGGTTCCCGATGTCGGAAATGATGACCGCCCAGAGGCTGGTCTGGCTGAGGCGCAGGTTGCGGGCGACCGCGTTGGGGCGGTAGTCGAGGTCCCGCATCGCCTGGTGCACGCGCGCAGCCATGGCTGGATCGACGGTGGTACGGCCGTTCAGCACCCGTGACACCGTCGCGGGCGACACCTGGGCCTGTCGTGCCACGTCATAGATCGTCGCCATTCGCCTCCATCCGGTCGACTCCTACGATGACGAGCCCGTGAACGGGCGCCGGACCCCGCACCCTCGTCGGTGCGGAGAACCCGGCATCCTACGGGCGGTAAACGACGGATTTGTCATGGGCCTTCCGAGGTCGGCGACCCGTCACGGAGAGCGTGTGGGTCGCCGGGCGCCGTCAGCCGTTGACGGTGACCCGGAGGGCCTCACCCCGACCGACCACGACCTCGGCGGCCAAGGTAACGAGAATACGCCCGTCCCGGTACGACCAGTCACGGACCGGCCGCGTGCGGTTGCCGAGGCGTACCGTTACGTTTCGGGGGCGCCGCGCCGAGGCCAGTGCGACGCTGGCCACCCGCAGGCGGCCGTACCGGACGTCGAGCGTGGCGGCGAGGTGCCCGCCGTGCCGCTCCTGCCGGTACAGGCCCCACCCCTCGGCGGCGGTGAACGCCGCCGCGAACCGGTCCGGGCTGATGCGCGGCGCGAAGCCGATGTGGCCGCGCGGACCGTGGTACTCGAAACCGCACGCCGCGAGGTACACCCCGTGACTGGCCATGGCCCGGGCGTAGTGGTCGCCGCACTCGATCTCGTTGTACGGGTTGCGCCGGCCGGCGGCGTACCGCTCGTGCACGGCCCGGGTGAGCGTCAGCCCGGGCTCGACCAGCCCCTCCTGGAGCATGTGCGCGGCGACCTGGTACTCCTGCCCGGTCCACACCTCGTTGAAGTACATGGCGGCCCAGCTCGCCGGGTTTCCGGCCGCGGTGTCGCCGCCGCCGTGCGGCCAGGTGGTCATGAGCATGCCGTACTCGTGGTCCATGGCGAACCACCGGCCGCCGGCGATGGCGCTGCCCTCCCGGTACGCGGCGTGGTCGGGGGTGAAGTTGTACCGGTAGAGGCTTTCGAGGGCGCTGACCGCCTGCTCCGCCGGTACGACGCGCGGCAGCCCGAGCTGGCCGGCGAGGCTCTGCCCGAAGAGCTGGTCGATGTGGCAGCCCCGGTTGCTGTTGATCACGTCGGCGTGCGCCGGGTCGACCTTCTGGATGAAGTACTCGCCGTTGTACAGCTCGGTCGACAGGTACCGGCTGCCCGACTCGGCCAGGGCGCGGCACCGGTCGGCGAACTCGGACTGGCCCATCTCGTCGGCCATCTCCGCGCCGGCCCGCAGCGCCGCCACGTACATGCCGGTGATCCAGGCGATCTCGCCGTACCAGACGGTGTCCAGCGTGTTCGGCTGGGCGCCGTCCAGCGTGCCGTTCGGGCCCGCGTCGTGGTCCATGACCCACTCCAGCGCGCGCCGCAGGCGGGACCAGTTCGCCCGCAGGTAGGTGTCGTCGGGCGCCGTCAGGTGCTCCCGGTAGCAGCGCAGGATCGTGCCGCACTGCCCGTCGGTAGCCCAGGCCATGTCGGCCTCCGCGCGGTTGCCGATCTGGCCCGTGTCCGGGTGGAACCCGATGCCGAGGTCCACCCTGCTGCGTGTGTCGCGTTCCAGCTGGGGGAAGAGCCGGGCGATCGACTGGGCGTAGTTCCACACGTGCTCGCAGGTGCCGGGGCAGCAGTAGACGCCCTCCCACCCGTAGAACCGGCCGTCGTCGAAGAGGTAGCAGGTGTTGGTGGCGAGCGTCGACGCGGGCGCCAGCGTGCGCTCCAGGAACCAGTGCGGCAGGGTGGCGTCGGTGTACCAGGTCTTCACCCAGGCGCGGGTGTCGGCCTCCAGCCGGTCGAGGTCGCCGGCCACGTGCTCCACGACGGCCCGGGCGTCGGCGAACCGGCCGCCGTACTGCCGGCGCAGGGTGTCCGACCCGCGCAGGAACCCGAGCGAGACCCGGTCGGGCACGGGGAAGTGCCAGCCGAGCACGAACCGTACGGTCCGGCTCTGGCCGGGCGCCAGCCGGACCGGAACGGCCACCGACCCGGCCTGCCCGGCCAGCGAGCCGTCCACCTCGGTGGGGCCGTCCTCGGCGGCGAAGACCTCGTCCGGGCCGTCCCAGCGGGCGACCGACGGCCGCGCGACGGCCCGGCCGTCCAGCGCGGCGAGCGCGAGCGTGCCGTGGTCGGGGACCTGCTCCAGCGGCCGGGTGTCCGTCGGTACGTCGCTGAAGACGATGCGGTCGACGTTGACGTGACCCCACCCGCCGGTGTCCGCGTCCACGATCTCGATGACCGCCGTGCGGCCCTGGTAGGCGAAGACGTTCATGGTCGCCACGCTCACCGGCTCCGCGTCGCGGCCGGCCACGCTGGCCACCAGCACCCCGTCGACCAGGAGGTTCACGCAGGTGGTGCCGCGGTGGCTGCCGCCGCCCACGGCCACGTTGACGTAGCGGCGCGCGACGGTGAACGGCCGGCTGGTGAGCTTGCCGGTGGCGGCGTCGGCCCGACCCGCGTCGCCGCCGGCGCCACGGAAGTCGTGCGAGGTCACGAACCGCTGGCCGGACGCCCCGAGGTCGCCGAAGCGCTTCATGTAGTCCGGGATCTCGGAGACCGGCACCGGGCCGGCGCCGAACGCCGTGCCCTCGACGGTCCAGCCCTCGTACGTGTCCCGTTCCCAGTCCTCGAACACGATCTCGGGGCGGGGGGCGACGTCGGTGAACACGATCCGGTCGCAGTTGACGTGCCCCCAGGCGCCCGTGTGGTCGTCGACGATCTCGATGACCGCGGACTTCCCCTCGTGCGCCGCCACGTCGAGGAAGACGGTGTGCATCACCTCGGTGTCCCGGCCGGTCGCCGTGGCCACGACCGCACCGTCGACCACCACGTTGACGCAGGTCTGCCCGGGGTGGTTGCCGCCGCCGAGGGACAGCCGGACCGACCTGCGGGTGATGGTGAACGGCCTGCTGGTGAGCCGGCCGGTCGGCGCGTCGGCCCGCCCGATGTCGCCGCCGGCGCCGCGGAAGTCGTGGGACGTGACCAGACGCTGCCCGGTGGCGTTGAGGGGGCCGCTGCGCTTCATGTAGTCCGGGATCTCCGAGACCGGCACCGGGCCGGCGCCGAACGCCGTGCCCTCGACGGTCCAGCCCTCGTACGTGTCGCGCTCCCAGTCCTCGAAGACGATGTCGGGGCGGTCGGCCGTCTCCGTCTGCTCGGCGGCGGAGAACGCGATCCCGCGCAGCGACCGGCCGCCGAACGCGGACGACCGCAGCGTCACGCCCCGTTGCGTCCGCGTGTCGAGGCAGACGGGGTTCTCCACGTACCCGAGCAGGGTGGCGTCGACGGTCCGTCCCGAGGTGTTGCGCAGCGTGTAGGCCAGGACGGTCGCCGGGAGGGTCGAGTCCGCCACCGAGAGCGGAACGAACGGCGAGAACGCCTCCAGCGTGACCTCGACGGGGGCGTCGGCGGCGCGGTACCGCACGCGGCCGAGGGGGTACTGCCCGGTGAAGCGCACCTGGTCGAAGCCGGCGGCGTCGAGGGCCCGGGTCTGGACGCGGCCGGCGGACCGGGTCCGCAGCGCGAAACCGTGCCGGATCGGGGAGGAGGGCTGTCGCGGGTTCGCGTAGCCGGCGTCGGTGGTGCCGGCTGCCGGCCGGTTGAAGATGTCCCAGTTCCAGAGCCGCCCGTCGCCGCCGAGGTACAGCTGGCCGGCGGCGCCGCCGCCGATCGGCATCCCGATCCAGCGCAGGTCGGCTCCCTCGTAGCTGGTGGGCTCGCCCCGGCGGTACAGCTCCGCGGACCAGTCGGGGGGCAGCGCCTTGTCGACCGGCACCGCGATCAGCCGGTCCTCGGGTACGCCCAGCGCGGCGGCGGCCTCGGCCCGGGAGCCGGCGAGCACCGTGCCGGCGGCGGCCCCGAGGGTGATGGTGAGGAACTGGCGACGGTTGGGGCTGCAGGCGTTGCCGGGGCAGCACTCGTCGTACGACTGGTCGGCCATTCGTGGCTCCTGACGGGTCATGCCGGTGCGGCGGGAAGGCGGTGCACGGGCCGGGGATAGGACGGGGCGAAGGCGCGCGCCGGGCCGGGCCGGGCGGTGGCGCCGACGGCCAGGTCGGCCGTGTACGCGGCCGCCCGGACCAGCGATTCGAGGTCGGCCGGTGGGCAGGTGGCGCGGACGTTGACGAGCACGGTGGCGCTCGCCACCGGTGGTTCCTCGGGTCCGGCGGGTTCGTGCGTCGGCGGGTCACCGGCGGCCACGACGCTCATGCGGACCAGCCCGGCGGGTGACTGGACGGCGAGTTTGGCGTGACCGATGACGTCACCGCGCCGCGCGCAGGCGGCGGAGAGCGAGTCGAGCGCGACGTGCGCCCAGCGCCGCGCCGGGAACCCGCCGTCGGCCGTGACCTGCCAGACCTGGTTCAGCCAGCTGAGCTGCGCCTCGGCCGCGGCGTACCGGTCGTAGTCGACCTCCAGGTCGACGTCCCGCCGGCGTCCGGCGCCGGTCCATCGCGACACGAGGTCGTCGAGGTTCTCGCCCCGGCCCGCGCTGTACCCGAGCACGTCGGCGTCGGGGTGGGCGCGGCGCATCCGGTGCAGGAGCGCGTCCAGCCCGGCCCGGGGGAGGGTGTCCGACTTGTTGACCGCGATGAGGTCCGCCTCCGCGAGCTGGCGGTCGAAGAGGTAGCCGAGGTCGCCGTCGAGGGCGCCGACGCGTGCCGGGTCGACGACGGTGGTGAGCGGAGCCAGGGCGAGGCGGTCCCCGTAGTGGGCGCGTAGCGGTCGGACGACGGTCGCCTGCAGGTCGGTGCAGCTGCCGACGGCCTCGGCCAGGACGGTGTCCACCCGTCCGGCGTCGACCAGGTCGGTCACGAGGTCGGCGAGTTCGTCGAACCGGCAGCAGAAGCATCCGCCGGTGACCTCGGCGACGTCGGGTACCGCCTCCCGGGCCAGCCGGGTGTCGACGAGGTCGCTGCCCTGGTCGTTCGTGATGACGGCGACCCGGTCGCCGCGCCGGGTGAGCAGCCGCCCGGCGGCCAGCATCGTGGTGGTCTTGCCCGCGCCGAGGAATCCGGTGAGGACGACGAGTCGGGGCACGGGCGCCTCCCAGCCCGCCGCAGCGGTCGCGGCGTCTCTTCGCAAACGGAGAAATCGTTTGCTCGGTTCTGATCGAGGACCATAAGAGTGGCCTGCGAGGCTGTCAACGCCGGGATGTCCGCGACCTCGTAATCGACAGTCGAGGATTGACCGCCGCGCGGCGTCTGCCTACCCTGACGCTACTGCAGCGAGAAATCGATTCCTTGCCCTGCCGCACCTGACCCGCCCCACCCACCGATGTGGAAGGCGATTCATGACACCCACCACCCGCGCACCACGTACCCCCGGCCGCCGGCTGCTCGCCGCCGCGGCCACGGCGACGCTCGTCGCCGGCGGCGCCCTGGTCGGTCTCCCCGGACCAGCCGCGGCCGCCACCGGCTCGACCACGAACGGTCCCGTCGGCTGGGACGTCTACCGCCGGCTCGACCGGCTCCCGGAACTCACCGACGGCTCCCGGGCCTACCAGTTCTCCAGCTTCGACCGCACCGGCGGCAACGACGACGGCTTCTCCGGCCGGTACTCCTGCCTGCGCACCACCGCGGAGGGGTGCGTCCTCGCCGAGGCCACCGGCGCCGGCGAGATCGACTCCATCTGGTTCACCCGCGACGAGGGCAACGTCTCGGCCACCGGCACCATCAAGGTCGTCCTCGACGGCCGGACCGTGCTCGACGCCCGGCTCCAGGACGTCGTGGACGGCAAGCTCGGCGCCCCGTTCGTCTACCCGGTCGTCGCCAACGCGGCCCAGAGCTCCGGCGGCGTCTACATCAAGGCGCCCATGACGTACCGCGGCTCCATGCGGGTCGTGACGGAGAAGAACCCGGTCTTCTACCACGTCACCTACCGGAAGTTCACCAGCGCCGAGGGCGTGCGCACCTTCGACCCGTCGGACAAGGCCCTCGACGTCGTCGAGCGGCTGAAGGCCGCCGGCACCCGGGATCCCAAGCCCGCGCAGCCGGGCGCGACCACCGTCGAACGCCCCTTCTCCGTACCGGCCGGCGGCCGCACGACCCTCGCCAGCGGCGTGGGCCCCGGCGCCATCACGGCCCTCACGCTGCGCATGCCGCAGCTCGTCGGCGCACCCCAGCCGATCGCCGACGACGGGCGCGCCTTCGGCCCCGGCGGCAGCAGCCGGTTCACCGTGACGGTCGACCCGGCCAACACCGGCGTCCGGCTCACCCGCCGGCTCGACCCGCACATCGGTCACCAGCGGGCGCGGATCCTCGTGGACGGCGTACCGGTCGCCGAGTGGCCGGCCAACGACCCGGTGCCGTTCGGCACCTGGCTGGACCAGACCGTCGAACTGCCGGCCAGCGCCACGGCCGGCAAGTCCACGCTGACCGTCACCAACGAGTTCGTCTCCTCCGACCTGGACTTCAACGAGTTCACCTACTGGGTCGACAGCATCGTCTCCGGCACGGCCAGGCGCACCGACACCGTCGACGTCGGCCCCGCGCACGCCGACGCCGAGGCCGCACACGCCTACCGGATCACCGCCCAGAACTGGCAGGGCAGCAACACCCTGTCCTACCCGGCGGACGCCGAGCGCAAGGCGGCCGTCGCCGCGTCCGACGCGGTGCTGCGGCAGACCCGCCTGCGCATCACGTTCGACGGACGGACCACCGTGGACGCCCCGCTCGGCGAGTTCTTCGGCACCGGCCTCGGGCTGCACCCGGTGCGGTCGCTGATGTTCGGCGTCGACCCGGCGACCAGCACGCTGTCGTCCTGGTGGCCGATGCCCTACCGGTCCCGCTGGACGGTCGAGCTGCGCAACGGCTCCGACGTCCCCATCGCGCCGTCGGTGGCCACCGTGACGACCGCCCGGTCCGCCCGCTGGGCTCCGGCGTTGCGCCCCACCGGTGACGCCGGCTACTTCCGCGCCACGGCGACCAGCGCGGACACCGTGCCCGGCGCCGACCACCTCTTCCTCGACGTGGCCGGGCGCGGCAAGTTCGTGGGGGTCACCCACACCATGGAGGGGCACATCCCCTCCGGCAACCAGCGCAACTACCTGGAGGGCGACGAGCGGGTCTACGTCGACGGCGCGCAGAGCCCGAGCATCCACGGCACCGGGACCGAGGACTTCTACGAGAGCGGCTGGTACTTCAACCACGGCACCTTCTCGGCACCCACCAACGGCAACCCGGCCCACGAGGTCGCCGACTACGGCTGCCGGTACGACTGCACGGGCGCGTACCGGCTCATGCTCGCCGACTCGGTGGCGTTCGGCACGGCCCTGCGGTTCGGCATCGAGCACGGCCCGGGCGACCAGGACCCGGCCCGGTACGGCTCCACCGCGTACTGGTACGGGCAGGACACCGTCGCGCAGCGCTGGACGGACACGGTCGACGTGGGCGACGCCGCCAGCGAGGCCGCGCACGCGTACGCCTCCGGCGGCGAGCGGCAGGTGCTCACGGCGACCTTCGAGGGCGACGACGGCGCCCCCCGGCCCGTCACCGACGACACCCGGGCCTCCACCACCCCGATCCGGTTCCGGGTCGCCCTCGACGCGGACAACCACGGTGCGGTCCTGCGCCGGATCGGCGACCAGTCGGCCGGGTACCAGTCGGTGGCCGTCCGGGTCGACGGGCGTGACGCCGGCACCTGGACCCAGCCCCTGGCCAACGGCACCCACCGGTGGCTGGAGGACGAGTACCGGCTCCCGGCCGCGCTCACCGCGGGCCGGTCGGCGGTGACCGTCACCCTGACGCCCACCGACGGCGCGCCGGCCTGGTCCGCCGCCCGGTACGCGGCGCTCAGCCTGGTCACCCCGTTCACCGACCACACCCGACCGAGCCCGGTCACCGGTCTCACCGCCACCAGCGGAACCACCAACGCCGTGACGCTGTCCTGGGAGCCGGCGAGCGACGACGTGTACGCCCCGCACTACGAGGTGTACGCCTCCCGGCAGGCCGGCTTCACGCCGGGCCCGGGCAACCGTGTGGGCACCACGACCCGGACCAGCTTCACGCACTCCGGGCTGGGCCTGCGCGAGACCTGGTACTACCGGGTCCGCGCCGTGGACGCGGCGGGCAACGCCGGCGCGTACTCGGCGGTCGCCTCCGCGAGGACCGGCACCACGCTGCGGATCGAGGCCGAGTCGCTCCTGCCCGCCGTCAGCGCCGACGCGCCGGCCGAGGTGCAGGGGGACTGCTGCGGCATCCACTGGTCCCAGGGCGCGCAACTGTGGTTCCGGCCCGACGCGCCGGGCCGCAGCGTCACGGTGTCGTTCACGGTCCCCACGACCGGCACCTACCGGTTGCGCCTGGTGCAGACGCTCGCCCGGGACTACGGCGTCAACACGGTGGCGATCGACGGCACCCCGATCGGTGACCCCTTCGACGCGTACCACTCGCCGGAGGTGGTCGTCAGCGAGCCGCTGGACTACGGCCAGCGGGACCTGACGGCGGGCGCGCACACGCTCACCCTCACGGTGACCGGCAAGGCCCCGGCGTCCGTCGGGTACCTGGCCGGCCTCGACTACGTCGAGGCGCAGCTCACCTCGTGACCGGCACGGTGTCGCCGGGCCCGCCCCCGGGCCCGGCGACACCGCCCCCGACCGCAGCAGATCCCGCACGAGCCCCACGAGGTGCCGCATGACGAAAGGCCCGCTGGTCCGGATGACCGGCATCGGGAAACGGTTCGGCGGTGTGCACGCCTGCCGCGACATCGACCTCACCGTCACCGCCGGTGAGGTGCACGCGCTGCTCGGCGAGAACGGCGCCGGCAAGTCGACGCTGATCAACATCCTGTCCGGGGTGATCACCGAGTACGACGGCACGATCGAGGTCGACGGGCGGACGGTCGCCTTCGGTGGGCCCGCGGACGCCCAGCGCGCCGGGATCGCCACGATCCACCAGGAGCTGGACCTCGTCGCGGGCCTGTCCATCGCGGAGAACATGTTCCTCGGACGCGAGCCGCGCACCCGCCTGGGCACCGTCGACACGAGGCGGATGCGCCGGCAGGCGGCCGAGCACCTGCGGACGCTCGGCGCCGACCTCGACCCGCGCCGCCTCGTGGGTTCGCTGCGCGTCGGCGAACAGCAACTGGTCGAGATCGGCCGGGCGCTGTCGCTGGACGCGCGGGTGCTCATCATGGACGAACCGACCGCCGCGCTCGCGGACGCCGAGGTGGACCGGCTCTTCGCGACGATCGCCGAACTGCGCCGCGCCGGCGTCGGCATCGTCTACATCTCCCACCGGATGGCCGAGATCGAGGTCGTCGCGGACCGGGTCACCGTGCTGCGCAACGGCGGTGTCGCGGGCACCGTCGACCCGAGGACCGCCTCCCGCGACGAGATCATCCAGCTGATGGTGGGGCGGTCCGTCGACGCCCTGTACGGCGAGGGCCGCAACGAGCCCGGGGACGTGCTGCTCGACGTACGCGGGCTCGCCGTGACCCCCCGGCGGCCGACACCCGGGCGGACCGAGCCCGCCGGGGTGGACCTCACGGTGCGCTCCGGCGAGATCGTGGGGCTCGCCGGTCTGATGGGCGCCGGCCGCACCGAACTCCTCGAGACGCTGTTCGGGGCGGGCGGCGCCGGGCGGCGCAGCGGCGCCGTGACCATCGACGGCCGCCCGTACCGGCCCCGGGGACCCCGGTCGGCGCTCGCGCGCGGTGTGGCGTTCGTGCCCGAGGACCGGCGCGGCGCCGGGCTGATGCTGGAGCACTCCGTGACCGACAACGTGGTGCTCTCCGCGCTGTCGTCACTGACCGCGCTCGGCGTGGTCCGCCGGACCGCGGTGAGGCGTACGGTGGCCGAGCAGCTGCGTGCCCTCGCCGTGAAGGCCGCCTCGCCGGCGGTCGCCGCCGCCACGCTCTCCGGCGGCAACCAGCAGAAGATCGTCTTCGCCAAGCAACTGCTCACGCGGCCGCGCCTGCTCCTGCTCGACGAGCCGACCAGAGGCGTCGACATCGGGGCCAAGGCGGAGATCTACCGGCTGCTGCACCGGCTCGCCGACACCGGCATGGCGATCCTGCTCGCCTCGTCCGAACTGCCGGAGCTGCTCAGCCTCTGCGACCGGGTCGTCGTCCTGCACCGCGGTCGCACCGTGGCCACGCTGCCCCGGGCGTCCGCCACCCAGCAAGCGATCCTCGCCGCGGCCAACGGCGACGATGCCAAGGAGGCCCGATGAACCCGCCCAACCCCACCGCCGTCGCCGAGGCGCCGCCGGAGACGCCACCCCGGCGCCCGCTCCGGCTGCCCCGGGACCGGCACGCGATCGTCGACAGCTTCTTCCGGTTCCAGAGCCTGTTCGGCCTGGTGGCCGTGTTCCTGATCGCCATCGCGGTGTCGCCCGTCCGCAACGGCGAGAACGTCTTCCTCAGCTCCGGCAACCTCGCGAACATCGTCCGCGCGGTCTCGGAGATCGGCATCATCGCGGTCGGCATGACGTTCGTCATCCTGATCGGGGGGATCGACCTCTCGGTCGGCGCGGTGCTCGGGCTGGCCGCCGTGGGGTCGGCCACGCTGATGGTGAACAGCGGCCTGGGCATCCTGCCGACGGTGCTCATCGTGCTGTTCATCGGCACCGCCTTCGGCGCCACCCAGGGGGCGATCGTCGCCCGGCTCGGCATCCAGTCGTTCATCGTGACCCTCGCCGGCCTCCAGGCGGCACGCGGCATCGCCCGGATGTGGTCCGGCGGGCTCGGCATCCCCATCGCGTACGGCGACGGGCCGCAGGAGGCCCCCGAGGCGTTCTCGCTGCTGAGCGGGTCGATCAACGGGGTGCTGCCGGTGCCGGCCGTCCTGTTCCTCGCCATCGGGGTCGGTGCCCTCCTCGTGCTGCGCAGCACGGCCTTCGCCCGGCACGTGTACGCCATCGGCGGCAACGAGAAGGCCGCCCGGCTCTCCGGCGTGCCGGTCCGCCGGGTCCGGATCACCGTCTTCGCCATCTCCGGCCTGCTCGCCGCGCTGGCCGGGATCATCCACGCCGGGCAGCTCAACCAGGGCAGCCCGAACGACGGCGCCGGCTACGAGCTGGACGCGATCGCGGCCGTGGTCATCGGCGGGACGAGCCTCGCCGGCGGCAGCGGGTCGATGGGCGGCACCATCGCCGGCGCGCTGCTGCTCGGGATCCTCAACAACATCCTCGCCCTCAACAACATCGACGCGAACGTGCAGCTGGTCGTCAAGGGACTGGTCATCGTCGCTGCCGCCGCGTTGCAGAAGCTCCGCCCCCGCATCGCCTGACCCCCACCACCAACCCGGAGGACACCATGCGTTACGCCCGGAGAGCGGTCGCCATCCTGGCGCTCACCGTGCTCGCCACCACCTCGGCGTGCAGCATCGAGAAGGACGAACCCGGCAGCGGCACCGACGCCTCGGCGAAGTGCGGCAGCGGCAAGGACTTCCTCATCGGCATGTCGCAGGCCAACAACGCCGAACCGTACCGGCAGGTCATGAACGACGACGTCACCAACGCGGCGAAGGACGTGCCCGGGTTCAAGGTGGTCGTCTCGGACGCGGCCCAGGACAACAGCAAGCAGGTCGCCGACGTGGAGAACTTCCTCTCCCAGGGCATCGACCTGCTGATCATCTCGCCGAACGAGGCGAAGCCGCTCACCGCGGTCGTCAAGAAGGCGTACGACCAGGGGATCCCGGTCATCGTGCTGGACCGCAAGGTGGAGGGCGACGCGTACACCGCCTTCATCGGCGGCGACAACGTCGCCATCGGGCGCGCGGCGGGCGAGTACTACGCCAAGACGCTGCTGCCGCAGGGCGGCAAGGTCGTCGAGATCTCCGGCCTGCCGGGCTCCACCCCGGCGGCCGAGCGCGCCCAGGGCTTCCGGGAGGGCATCGCGAGCAACCCGAAGATCGAGATCGTGGCCAGCCAGACCGCCGAGTGGCTGCGGGAGAAGGGCCAGAGCGTCATGGACGCGATGCTCAAGGCGCAGCCCGACATCGACGCCGTGTACGCCCACAACGACCCGATGGCCGAGGGCGCGTACCTCGCGGCGAAGGCCGCCGGCAAGGAGAGCACCATCAAGTTCACCGGCATCGACGCCCTGCCCGTGCCGTCCGGCGGCATCAAGGCCGTCGAGCAGGGGCGGCTGCAGGCGACGTTCCAGTACCCGACGGGCGGGCGTGAGGCCATCGACATGGCCAAGAAGATCCTCGTCGACTGCGCCACCGACGTCCCGAAGACCACCACGCTCGGCACCATGCAGATCACCAAGGAGAACGCGGCCGAGGCGTACACCACGCTCGGCGGAAAGCAGTAGTGCGCCGGGCCGTGCCCCGCCGGGCGCGGCCCGCCCCGCACGCCCGGCCCCGGTGCGGGGTCCGCCGCCGGAGGCAGGCGGCGGAACCCGCACCGGCCCACGACCCCCGTCGAGCACTGGAGGAACCCATGCCGCGCCCACCGTCGCGAGCCGGCCGCCTCGGCGCGCTGCTCGCCCTCACCCTCGGGCTGGTCGCCGTGCCGGCGCCGGCCCGCGCCGCCGACGTGGTGGACAACCAGCCGTACGAGAACCGGTCCGTCGAGGTCAGCGCCGGCGAGTTCGTCAACGTCTACGACCCCGGCCAGGGCGAGAACGAACGCTGGTACTACAACGACCACACCCTGGTGCGTGACCGCGCGACGGGCCTGTGGCACGTCTTCGCGATCACCCACGCCGAGCCGGCCCAGCCGCTGGACGAGCGGTTCTTCGGCCACGCCACGGCGCCGTCGCCCCGCGGCCCGTGGACGAAGCAGCCGTTCGCCCTGGAGGCCGACCCGAGCGCGGGGGAGACCCACATCTGGGCGCCGTACGTGCTGTTCCACGGCGGCACCTACTACATGTTCTACGCCGGCGGCACGCCGGACCACGAGGCGTACCGCATGCACCTCGCCACGTCCCGGGACCTCGTGACCTGGACCCGGCACCCGGACAACCCGCTGTTCACCGACGGCTTCGACGGCCGGGACCCGATGGTGACCCGGGTCGGCGACCGGTGGGTGATGTACTACACCGCCACCAGCACGCCCGCCGGCGGCCACCACATCGTCGCGTACCGCACGAGCCGCGACCTCGTGCACTGGAGCGAGCGGCGGACGGCGTTCGAGCACCCGGCCACGGGGACGTTCGGCGGGCCCACCGAGTCCCCGTTCGTGGTGCGCCACGGCGGCTCCTGGTACCTCTTCGTCTGCTGCGAGAGCGGCTACCAGGACACCCGCGTGTACCGCAGCGACGACCCGTTCCACTTCACCGTCGACCAGGCGGCCGGCCGGATCGAGGCGCACGCCGCCGAGGTGGTCAAGGACGACACCGGCGGCGGCCAGTGGTACGTGACGGGCGCCGGCTGGGGTCAGGGCGGGCTCTGGCTGGCGCCGCTGCACTGGCGTACGCCGGTGGTGACCCGCGGACGTGTCGTCACCACCCCGTACTACCGGGCGGTCGTCCAGACCGCGCCCCAGACGCGGCTGGTCTCCTACGAGGTCGATCCCGCCGGCCGCGGCGCGTACCGGCCGGTGACCGACTCGTCGTTCCGGTCCACGGCGCCCTACCTCGCGGTCGGCACCTTCGGGCCCACCGACGTGGCGGGCGCCGCCGCGGCCGTGAACGTGTCCTCGGACGGGGCGGACCTGAGCCTCACCGGGATTCCGCTCGGTGACGAGCCGGTGTCGGTCGACTGGCGGTTCCGGTTCGCGCCGACCACGATGGACGTCGACTTCCTGTGGCACGTGACCGGCCCGACCACCGCGCCGGTCTGGGAGGCCGCCTGGAACCTGGACTCGACCCTGCCGCGCCTGTCCGATCCCGCGGGCGCCGACCGGGACGGCGACGCGGCCGGCTTCTCACCCTGGACCCTCGCCACCGACGAGACGACCACGTTGGTGGCCGCCTACCGTGCCGGCTCGGCCTGGAGCGAGGACAACCGCTGGTTCAACCGCCCGAGTGGCTCCATCGCCTGGCAGCCCCTTTGGCAGCCGGGCGGCCGAACGCTGCCCGTCGGCGACCTGCCCGGGGGGACCTGGCGGATCGGCGTGAGCGGGGCTCCCGCCGACACGGCGTACGCCGACGCCCTGGCCGCCGCGCTCAACGGCGCGGCGTAGCCGCCGCGTGCCGGCCACCGACGGGGTGGCCGGCACGCGCGCGTCGGTGTCGTCGTCCGCGCCGCGTCAGTCGGCGCTGTCGAGCGTGCGCCGCTGCGGGTAGATGGTCTCGCCACGGGCCAGCATGTCGACGAACTGGGCGATCCGGCGCTGCCGCGTCTCCGCGCGTTTGGCGCTCGTCACCCGGTACACGATCGCGTACCGGTTCTGGCCGGTGAGGATGTCGAACATCCGCTGCGCCCGCGGCACGGCGGCGAGTGCGGCGGCCAGGTCGGCCGGCACCGTGGCGGTGGCCTGGCCCGCGTAGGCGGCGTCCCACCGGCCGTCGGCCTTCGCGCGTTCCACCTCCGCGACGCCGGCCGGATGCATGCGTCCCGCCTCCAGGAGCCGGCTGGCGATGCCGACGTTGCGCGCCGACCACGGGCTGCGGGGGCGCCGGGGGGTGAACCGCTGGCGGTAGGTCGCCTCGTCGCCGCCGCGCACCTGGCCGTCGATCCATCCGTGGCACAGCGCCTCTTCGAGGGCCTCGTCGTACGTCAGGGTGGTGGGGGCGTCGGCGTTGCGCTTGGCGAGGACCAACCAGACGCCTCGCGGCTCGCCGTGGTGCTCGGCGAGCCAGTCCCGCCAGGCCGTCGCGTCGGGTACGAGCAGGTCCGGCAGGTCGTCAGGCATGCCGTCGACCTCCCGCACGCCGCCGGCCGGGCCGGCGTTCCCCGGCCGGCCTCCCTTCCACGTGGGACATGCCCGGTGACCTCCTGTCCTCCTCGGCACGACGACGCATGTCGTGCCACCCGGTGCTCCGCCGTCCCCAGCATCGCCCGTACCCGGGATTCTCGCGGCCCCGACCCCACCGACCCGCCCCGCCCACGCCACGCGGCGGTGGAAGGATTGCGGCGATGCGGACACTCGACGGGACCAGGACGTGGCGGATCGCCGTGGGCGCGGCCGTTCTCGCCGCCGTGGTGGTCCCGGCCCGGGCCGCGGCGGGACCGGCGCCGACGCCGGAGCCCGGCCGGACGGTCTGCGAGGTGCGGGACGGCCGGCTGCTGGAGATCTCCGGCATGGTGGCGACGGACGACGGGTTCGTCGTCGTCAACGACGGTGCCGACGACGAGGCGCGGCGGCGGATCTTCTTCCTCGACCGGGAGTGTGCGGTCGTGCGGGCCGTGCCGTACCCGTCCCGACCCCGGGACACGGAGGACCTCGCCGTGGGCCCCGACGGGACGCTCTGGGTGGCGGACGTCGGCGACAACGACCGCTCCCGGACGACCGTGGCGGTGTGGAGGCTGGCGCCGGGCGCCGACCGACCGGAGCTCTACCGGATGTCGTACCCCGACGGCGCGCACGACGCCGAGGCCATGCTCATCACCGGCGACGGCCGTCCGCTGATCGTCACGAAGTTCTCCGCCACCCTCTACGCCCCGACGACCGCCCTGCGGCGGGGCGCCACGGTGCCGCTGGCCAAGGTGGGACGGGTGCGGCTGCCCGGCTCCACGACGAGCAACCCGTTCGGGCTGCTCGGGCGGACGGTGATCACCGGCGCCGCGGCCGCCCCGGACGGGAGCCGGGTCGTGCTGCGCACGTACGCCGACGCCTTCGAGTTCGACGTCACCGGCGGCGACGTGGTGGCCGCGCTGACCCGCGGCACCCCACGGGCCACGCCCCTGCCCGACGAGCCGCAGGGCGAGTCCGTCGCCTACAGCCGGGACGGGCGCTCGCTGCTCACCGTCTCCGAGACCGCCGGGCAGCCGCCCGGCACGAGGCCGCGGATCCTGCGCTACGCGGTGCCGTCCGCCACGCCGTCCCGCCCGCCCTCGGGGCCGGCCGGTGCCACGCCGGCGGCGGGCGGCGGGACACCGGCGCCGGCCGGGCACGCGGGCGGGAACGGCGGCGGGACGTCCACGGCGGCCCTGGCCGCCGGTGGGATCGGGGTGGTGCTGCTGGTGCTGGCGGCGCTGGTGGCGGCGCGCCGCCGGCCGAGGCGGACCTCGTCGACCCGGTGACGTCACGGCCCGGACGCGGTCACCGGGGAGTACGTGGACCGGCGCCGGACGGGGGATAGCGCGACAAGAGGGCGTTTCCGCGCGTACCGGACGGATAGCCTGCCCAGGTGGAGTCACGCGTCCGCCCGGTCCCGGCGGCCCGTGATCCGGCGGCGGGACGCCGGTCGAGCTGGCTCGAACTCTTCTTCGACCTCGTCTTCGTCGTGGCCGTCTTCCAGCTCGGCGAACTCCTGAACGACGACCCGTCGGCCGGCGGGGTGCTGGTCTTCGCGGGGCTTCTCACCACGATCTGGTGGCTGTGGTTCAGCTTCTCCTACTTCGCGGACCTCTTCGACGACGACCGTCCGCCGAGCCGGTTCGTCCAGCTGGTCGCGATGCTGGGCGTGCTGGCCCTGGCCGCGTCCCTCGACCGGGGGGTGGCGGACGAGTCGGGGCGCTTCGCGGTGCTCTACGGGCTGCTGCTCCTGCTGCTCACCGGCATGTACGGGCTGGTCGGATGGCGTCGGGCGGCGGCACGCGAGTTCTGCTGGTGGAACGCCGCCGGGTTCGTGCTCGGCGCGGCACTCTGGTTCGGGTCCCTGCTGGTCCCCACGCCGGCCCGGTACGCGCTGTGGGCCGTCGGGCTCGCCGTCAACGCCGCCGTGGCCGGGCCCCTGGCGTACGCCCGGGCGGGGCAGGCGCCGGTCCAGCAGTCGCACATGCCGGAGCGGTTCGGATTGTTCACCATCGTGGTCCTGGGCGAGGCGGTGCTCGCGGTCGCGAACGGGATCGGCGAGACCGGCTGGCGGCCCGCGGCCGTCGTGATCGGCATCGGCGGTTTCGTCATCGCCTGCGGCATCTGGTGGGTCTACTTCGCCTCCACCTTCGATCCCGAGGCGGGCAACCGGGCGGTCCGGGGAGGCCGGGCCGTCGTGGTCCGCAGCTACCTCTACGCGTACGGGCACCTGTTGGTGTACGGCTCGATCGTGGCCGCGGGGGTCGCCGTGGAGGTGGCCGCCCGGGAGGCCGTGCACGGCGGCCACGGCGTGGCCGGGCCGTTGCTCGGCGGCAGCCAGTTGACGCTGATGGTGGGCTGCGTGGTGGTCTACCGCGGCTTCGACGTGCGGGTCAGCCGGCGGGTCGCGCTCGCCCAGCTCGGCCTGGTGATCGCCGCCCTGGTGATCGGCCTGGGCGGGCTCCCGCCGGTGGCGGTGGTGCTGCTCGTCGCGCTGGCGTGGGTCGTCCTGGCCGTGATCGAGTGGACCGCACCGCCGGTCTGGCGGCGGTGATCGCCTCGGCGGTGGTCGACCTAGGCGGGGGCGACGGCCGCGAGCGCGGAGCGGACCGCGTCGACGAGCGGGCGGTCGGGGTGTTCGATCCAGTCCTGCACGGCCACCCGGACGGTGGTCAGGAAGACGGCCGCCAGGACGCGGGACCGCAGCGCCACGTCGGGGCCGGTCATCCGCTTCGCCAGCTCCGCGGCGACCTCCCGCTCGACCGTCGCGTACGCGGCGATCTGGTGCGTGGCGAGGCTGGGGTAGGCGCGCAGCATCCGGCGCTGGGTCAGCCACTCGGCGTCCGCGTCCCGGTACGCCTCCTCGGTCAGCCGCAGCGCCGCCCCGGTGAGCACCGTCCAGGGCTCCTCGTCGGCCGGCTGCTCCCGGATCAGCTCCAGCATCCGGCGCAGGCGGGCGGTGTCGCCGTGGAAGATCGCCTCTTCCTTGCTGGAGAAGTAGTTGGAGAACGTCCGCCGCGAGACGTTGGCGGCGTCGGCGATCGCCTCGACGGTCACCCGGTCGAGTCCCTGGTCGATGGCGAGTCGGAGGGCGGCCTCGTGCAGGGCGAGGCGGGTTGCCGCCTTCTTGCGTTCCCGCAGCCCCGGGGTCTCGTCCATGGCGCCCACCGTACGTGACGCACTTCTCAAGGAGCAAACTTGCCCGCTGGGCAAGATTTGTGAATGATTGCATGAGGCAACCATCTGTCCGTCGGGGGGATCCACGTGAGCAGCGACGTTCGGGAACTCGTGCGCCGGATGCACGATTTCCTGCGCAGCGTCCGGCTCGTGAAGCAGCGGAGGGCCGACGAGCAGCCCAGGGTTCCGCTGGGGGCGGTCGGCATCCTCGCGCAGATCGACCGGCTCGCCGCCGGCTGCCACGCCCGGGAGCTCGCGATGCGGGCCCAGCTCGACCCGTCGACCGTCAGCCGCGCCGTCGCCACCCTCGTCTCGCACGGCCTGGTCGAGCGGCGCCCGGACCCCAGTGACAAGCGGGCCCACGTCCTGGCGCTCACCCCCGACGGGCGGACGGCTCTGGCCGACACCTACGACTGGTACGCCGGCGTGCTGGCGCGCGCCCTCGCCGGGTGGACACCCGACGAGGTGGCCGCGTTCAACGCCGCCCTGCACCGCTTCACCCGCGACATCGAGGTCGCGCTCGGGAACAACGACAATCTGGAGGCCGCGCGATGAGCGCACCCACCACAACGGCCGGCGCCGAGCCGATGACGCACCGGAGGACGCTCGAGGCACTGAGCGGCCTGCTGCTGGTGCTCTTCGTCGCGATGCTGAGCAGCACGGTCGTCTCGACCGCGCTGCCCAAGATCATCGGTGCCCTGAACGGGTCGCAGACCCAGTACACCTGGGTCGTCACCGCGACCCTGCTCACCGCCACGGCGACCACCCCGATCTGGGGCAAGCTCGCCGACCTGTTCAACAAGAAGTTCCTCATCCAGATCGCCATCGTGGTCTTCCTGCTGGGCTCGGTGGTGGCCGGATTCGCGCAGAGCGCCGGCCAGCTCATCGCCGCCCGTGCCTTCCAGGGCATCGGCGTCGGCGGTCTCCAGGCCCTCGTCCAGGTGGCGATCGCCGCGATGATCCCGCCCCGCGAGCGCGGCCGCTACAACGGCTACCTGGGCGGCGTGATGGCCCTGGCCACGGTCGGCGGCCCGCTGCTGGGCGGTCTCATCGTCGACACGTCCTGGCTCGGCTGGCGCTGGTGCTTCTTCGTGGGCGTGCCCGTCGCCGCCGTGGCGCTGATCCTGCTCCAGGCCACCCTGCGCCTGCCGACCGTACGCCGCGAGAACGTCAAGATCGACTACCTCGGCGCCTTCCTGATCGCCGCGGGCGTGAGCGTGCTGCTCATCTGGATCTCGTTCGTCGACAGCTCGTTCGCCTGGATCTCGTGGCAGACCGCGGCCATGGTGGGCGCCTCGGTGATCCTGCTCGCCCTGGCCATGGTGGTCGAGGCACGGGCCGCCGAACCGGTGGTTCCGCTCAACATCATCCGCGAGCACACCACGGCGCTGGCCATCCTCGGCAGCCTCGCCGTCGGCATGGCCATGTTCGGCGGCGCCGTCTTCCTCGGCCAGTACTTCCAGATCGGCCGCGGCTACAGCCCGACCGAGGCCGGCCTGCTCACCATCCCGATGATGGCCGGTGTGCTGCTCTCCTCGATCGTCGCGGGGCGGCTCATCACCCGGACCGGCAAGATCAAGCCGTACATCGTGGTCGGCTCGATCGTCCTCGTCGCCGGGTTCGCCCTGCTCGGCACCATCGACCACGAGACGTCGCTGCTCATCGTCGGCGCCGCCATGTTCATCGTGGGCACCGGCGTCGGCATGACGATGCAGAACCTGGTCCTCGCCGTGCAGAACACCGTCTCGCTCAAGGACATCGGCGCGGCCAGCTCCAGCGTCGCGTTCTTCCGGTCGCTCGGCGGCACCATCGGCGTGTCCGTGCTCGGCGCCATCCTGGCCCGCCGGGTCTCCGACCAGATCACCCACGATCTTGCGGCCGCCGGCGTCCCCGCCTCCGCCAGTGGCGGGAGCAGCAACCTGAACATCACCGCGCTGCCCGACGCGATCCAGCACATCGTCCGCGCCGCGTACGGCGACGCGACCGGTCACATCTTCCTGATCTCGGCGGCCATCGCCGTGGTCGGTGTGATCGCCGCGCTGCTGCTCAGGCCGGTGACGCTGCGTACCAGCCTCGACCTGCCGGACGCCGCCCGCTCGACGGCCGTCGCGGCCGACGCCATCGACGGCGCGCCGGCCTTCGACGAGGTCGCCGTCGAGGACGCGCAGGACCGGGCAAGCACCCGCCGCTGACCGTCGACCGAGACACGAGGGCCGTCCGCCGCACCGGCGGGCGGCCCTCGTCCGTCCGGCCCGGCGGCGCCTCGGCGGCGGGGATGGCGTGCGACCGGGCGTACCTGATGGCGACCGCCCGCTCCCGTGGCGCCGTTCAGGACGGCGGAAGCACGCGGGCGACGTGCGTGGGCGCCTCGGGGGCGGCGAACCGGAGCACCCGGTGGGCCTCCGCCTCGACCGCCGCGAGGTCGTCGACACGCAGCCGGGCGAACGGTTGGACCGTCACCACCCCGGCCGTCCGGTCCAGCTCCCACGTGCCCGCCACCATCCCGTCGACCAGCAGGGTCGGCCGCACCACGTCGGGCAGGCACACCCGCCCGCGGACCTCGTCGGACATGAGCCGCGTCCGGTCGGCGAAGGCGAGCAGCATGTTGTCGAAACCGGTCAGCAACCGCACCGGTGCCGGCGTGTCCGGATCCGGCCGGGGCGCGTCCGGCAGGTCGTACACCGGCCGGCCGTCCTCGTCGACGAAGCAGCGCAGCTCGTCCCGCATCGCCGCGACGACCTCGCGCAGGCCGCTGACGCCGGACCAGGACCGCACGTCGGCCACCGTGGCGGGCCCGAACGCGGCCAGGTGGCGCCGGACGAGCTGCCGCGGTTCCGGCGGATCCAGGGGCCCGACCACGCGGGTGGCCAGCGTGACCGGGATCGCCCCGCCGGCGTCCCAGGTGCCGCTGGGAGCGGGGTGCACCACCGGGAGCAGGTACTGCACCGTCCAGGCCAGGGCCGTCGCATCCGACCCGGGGCGGCCCGCGGCGAGACGCCGCCCCAGCTCGGGGCGGGTGAGCACCTCCGCGCCGAGGATCCGCTCCGCGTCGGCGACCAGGTCGGCGAGGTCGACGCCGGCGGTGCGCCGGCCGAAGGCGTTGCGCTGCGCGCGGGCCAGCAGCGGCGCCAGCACCGGTCGCAGGACGCGGAAGTCGGCCGCGGTGAGCAGGTGCTGCGTGGCCCGCATCGTCGCCGACCGGACCAGCCGCCCGGACTCGATCGCCGTGGTGAGCGCGCCGACCGTGAACGCCGCCAGCCGGGAGTGCAGGGCGAGGTAGGGATCGTTGGCGTTCTGCGCGTTCAACCCGCCCAGCCGCTCGGTGGCCGTGACGACGTCGAGGTCGTCGCGGCGCAGCAGCAGTTGGCGCGCGAGGGTGGCCCGGTTGAGCGAGCGCCGGTCGAGCCGATCCGCCGCCGGGCGGACTGAACCGGACCGCGAACCGGAGACGACCTTCTGCCGCGGCGCACTGGTCATGGCGGGCAGGCTAGGCCACCCGTACGACACCGTCCCCGACCGGCGGGTCCGGTCGGGGGCGGCGGTGCTCAGCGCTCGCGTTCGCGCCACCGGGCGCGCCAGGCGGCCTCGGCCGCCTCGTGGGAAGTCTTCTCCTCCAGCACGGCCGCGCGCAGGGCGCGGCGCGAGCTGCCGAAGATGATCGCCTCGGCCGCCACGAGCGCGACGCAGATCGCCGTGAGCAGGGCGAGCGTGGCGAGCGCGGGCAGGTGGCTGCCGATCGGCAGGGCGGCAGCCAGGACGACGAGCACGCCGATCCGGGTCCACGGGAGGTTGCGCAGGGCGCGCAGCTGGAACGCCAGGTCGGCGGCGAGGTAGAGGATCACTCCGCCGAAGAGCAGCGGCGCGGCGGGGCCGTGCGGGCGTTCGCCCACCCCGCCGGTCGGGTCGGTGATCGTCCGCAGCACCTCCTCGGCGCCGATGGCGAACAGGATCACGCCGGCGATCATCGGGAGATAGAGGTACGCGTAGGCGTCCCGGGCGAGCGCGATCCGCGAGCCGCCCTCCGCGGCGTGCAGGGCGATCCGCGCGGCCGGTCCCACGAAGTCGAAGTGCGCCCACCACAGAGCCGCCGTGAACATGATCCCCAGCATGGCCGCCGGGATGGCCTCCCAGGTCACCCGTTGCCCGATGAGGTTGCCGCCGACGCCCACCGAGATGACCGACTCGCCCAGGGCGATGATCAGGATCAGGTCGTACCGCTCCGTCCAGTGCTCCGCGGAGGGAAGCTCCCAGCCCCACGTGCCGGTGGTCAGTCCGCTGCCGTACTGGATGATCACGACGGCGATCCACAGCCCGTCGCGTACGAGCACGGCCGTTCCCGGATCCTCGATGTGCTTGGGGAGCATCGCGGCGACCAGCAGCAGGGCGGTGGTGAGCACGATCTCCGGCACGAACTGGAGCATCTTGCGGCGGGCGTGCGGCTTGTCCTGCACGGCGTGCAGGTAGAGGAGCAGGTGCACGGCGCGGATCGCCACGTAGCTGATCGCGACGAGCAGCGGCCCGGCGACCCCCTCGTGTGGGTCGTCGAACGCCTGGGGCAGGGCGAGCGCGAAGGTGAAGAGCGCCACCATGCCCAGCACCATGGCCACCGGGACGAAGCCCTCACCGAGCCGGACCCGGCTCGCCACGACGCTGTGCACCACCCAGCACCACCAGAGGACGGCGAGCACGAGCATCGCGTGCAGCAGTTCCCGGCCGGTGACGTTGGCGGCGGTGGCGCGCGTGATGATGAAGAACGAGACGACGAAGACCAGGTCGAAGAAGAGTTCGAACTTGTCCACCCGGGTGCCCGGCGCGATGGGCACGGCCGGCCCCAGCGTCCTGCGCAGCCGCTGCCCACCCACCGAATGAGTCTCGCAGCGCCACGCACCGCGCCGGGCCGATTCCGCGTACCCCCGCGACCGCGCCGCCCGCTCCGTGCGTCGATCATGAAGTTGTCGCCCCGACACGCCGGCACGGAGGGCGACAACTTCATGATCAACCCCGCCGGCGCGCGGGGCGCGCGGGGGCGGGGGAGGGGCCGGGGTGAGGGACGACGGCGGCGGCACCCCCGCTGGGGTGCCGCCGCCGTCGGGTGGTCACTTCAGGACGGGGAGCCGTCGCACCAGCGGGAGGCGGGCCCAGTAGCGGCCGAGGCCGAGGGTGTCACCGGCCGCCGTGAGGGCGAGGACGGCGAGGACGCCGGCGTAGATGAGGTGGTCGTCCATGAAGGGGTTGTTCTCCGGAGGCAGGACGGCGGTCCACATCATCACCAGGAGCAGCGCGCCCGCCACGGCGGCGATCCGCGTGCCGATGCCGAGGACGAGGGCGGTGCCGATGGCGGCGAGGCCCAGCATGAAGAGCCAGTCGGCCCAGGCGGCGCCCGCGAACGACCGGTAGAGGTCGGCGAACGGCCCGGCGACTGCGTGGCCCAGGAAACCCTTGGTGGGGCTTCCGCCGTTGACCCAGGCCTGCGCTGTCGTCGTCTCGTGGCCCAGGCCGAACGTCTTGTCGAGGAAGGCCCAGAGGAACGTCCAGCCGAGCGCGAGCCGCAGCCCGGCGAGGACGAAGCGGGTCGCCTTCTCGCGGGTCGCCTTCTCCCGGGGCGTCTCGGCCGGGGTCGCGATCTCCCCGCGGGCGGTGGTGGTGGCGGTCCGGTCGATGGTCGGACGCTCGGCGATGGTGGTCATCTCGCCGTCTCCTCTCGCTTCTCGTCTACACCTCCATTCCATCCGTCGGGCGCCGCCGCGAGCAGTGCCGACGGACCACACCGCGCGGGACCTTCGGCCCGCGTCGGGCGGGACGTCCGGCGTACGCGCGGCGCGACGTGGACGCCGTCCTCCCCGCGCCGAACGGCGAGGACATCCGATCGAGGCGCGCGTCCGCGCCTCGCCGGGGCCCCGGCGACCCCCGGACCGCCGCTTCGCCGCCGTGGTAGAACTGACTGGAGGGCGAATCGGACTAAGGCGGACATCTTGACCAGTGCCGGCGTGCGCCTGTTCGGACACGCCGCGGTCCCTCGCGGCGCGACGGTCCTGGAACTGCTGTTCGACATCGTCTACGTGTTCGCGCTCGCCCGCCTCGCCGGACGCGTGGCGGACGACCTGACCATCGTCCGGGACACGCTGCTGTCGGAGGCCGGCCAGACGCTGCTGTTCTTCGCGGCGATGTGGATGATCTGGTCACTCAACGCGCTCATGACCAGCGTCTACGATCCGCGGCGCACCGACATCCAGGTCGTGCTGCTGGCGACGATGCTCGGCACTCTGGTGCTGGCGGTCGCGCTGCCACAGGCGTTCGGCGAACGTGGAGTGATCTTCGCCTGCACGTACGTCCTGCTCCAGGTCGGTCGCCCGCTCTACCTGACGCTCGCGCTGCGGCGGCAGCCGGAGTGGCGTGAGCCGTCCCGGGTGCTGAGCTGGCACGTGGCCTCCGGACTGCTGTGGCTCTGCGGCGCCGCCACCGCTGGCCTCCCCCGGGGCATCTTCTGGACCCTGGCGCTCGCCATCGAGGCGCTGGGCAGCGTCACGAACTGGCCCATCCCCCGGTTCAGCACCGGCGGGCGGGGCATTCGGAGCGCCCGGCTCCACTCGAACCGGCCCGGGTTCGCCCGGGTCAACTTCGACCACCTCGCCGAGCGGTACAACCAGTTCTTCATGATCGCTCTGGCGGAGGTGGTGCTCGAGGCCGGCGGCGCGATCAGCTTTCCGGGTTTCTCCCCGGTGCGGACCGTCGCCCTCGTCGCCGCGTTCGCGGCCGTCGTCGCCTTCTGGCGGCTCTACTTCTACCACTCGGGGACGCGGGCGGCGCATCCGGAGACCGGCGGGCCCGCCCTGCGCCTGCCGCGGTGGTCGAGCCTCAGCCTGCTGCTCATCGTCGGCGGGGTCATCTGCACGGCCGTCGGCTTCGCACAGGTCGTCGAGCATCCGAACCCGCCCATCGACTGGGCGCTGGTCGTCGTCATCTTCGGCGGGCCGGCGGTGTTCCTGGTCGGAAGGTCCTTCCTCGAGAACCCGTCAACCAGCCTCCGGCACTGCCCGGCGCTGCTGGCCGGTCTGCTCCTGCTGGGCGTGGCGGCGCCGGTCACGCTGCTCCTGCCGCCGATCGCCGCCGCGGTCGCCGTCGGGACGATCATGGCCGGTACGGCCGTCTACGACGCCACCGTCCACCGCGACGGCGGGGAGAGCAACCCCGCCATGTGATGCCGCGGGTGCCGCGGGACACGTCTCCCGCGGCACCCGCCGAGGTCATCCGCCGCGCGGCCCGGGGCGCCGGCGACCGGTCGCGGCAGCGCCCCGGTGTGCCCGGCGCTCCAGACCGGTCACCACGCTCGGCACTGGCCGGACGCGGCGCCCCGCACCGTGTTCGGGGCGCCGAGGTCGACCGGGGCCGGGCTGTTGCCGGAGCAGTGCAGGGTGCCCACCGTGTTGCCGGCGAGGATCGCCGCCATCGTGCCGGTGGCGTTGCCGGCGAGCAGCAGCGCCCCGTCCACCCGCGTGCCCACGGCCGTCACGTGGCCGGTGGTGCCGGTCACCGAGACCGCGCCGCGCACCGTGCTGTCGAGCAACTCGACGGCGGACGCGCCGGTCGCCGCCACCGCGCCGCTGATCGTGGAGCGCTCGACGACGAGGGACGCCCCCGGCCGGACCGTCACGGCGCCCGACACGGTGGCCGCGCGCAGGCAGGTGACGCCGGAGGTGACGACCAGGCCGCCCGTACGCCGGCCCGTGACGACGTCGGTGCAGGCCGGCGGCGGCGGGATCAGGGTGGCCACGAACTCCCCGGCCGCGCCGATGTTGCCGACCGCGTCGATGCCCCGGTACTCCACGGTGTGCCGGCCGTAGCCGGGGGAGCGTGCCGCGAACGGTGACACCGACAGGCCGCCCGATCCGAGGTTGCCGTAGACGAGGCCGTCGACGTCGGTGCCCGTGGCGGTGAACAGGAACGGCGCCTGCGCGTCGGTCGGCCAGCCGTAGTAGTTGTGCCAGCCGTCGCGGTCGACGCGGAACTCGGCGGTGACCTGCCCCGTCCCCTCGTCGGTGCCGGTCAGCCGCATGGTGAACGGGCCGTTGTAGACGTACTCGGTGGGCTTGCCGGGCTTCACGGTGGTGAGCAGGGGCTCCGAGAGGTCGTACCCGACCTGCGGGCGGGCCGCGTCGACCGTCCAGGACCGCGTCACGGACTCGCGCATCAACGGGTCGGTGACGGTGGCCGTGAGCCGGTGGGCGGCGCCGGTCAGGCGAAGCGGAGCCAGTTCCAGGTCGCCGTCGTGGCCGGGGTTGGCCACGGGACGCCCGTCGAGGGTCCAGCTGACCGTCGGCACCCGGTCGGTCGGGTGGCTGCTCTCCACGTACACGACGTCCTGCGCGCCCACCGGCCGGTCGGTGGCCGTCGATGCGGTGATCTCCAGGGGCCCGCCGGCCGGGGGAGTGGTGAGCGCGGTGTCGACCGTCCAGGTGCGGCGCTGGGTCAGCGACGGCGACTCGCGGACGGCGGGGTCGCGGACGAACGGCGTCGGGTCGGTCACCGTGGCGGTGACCGTGTGCGTGCCGGGCGCGAGCCGCAGCGACCGCAGGTCGAGGCTGCGTGCGTTGCCCGTGCCGCTCACCGGGGTGCCGTCGACCGTCCAGGACACCGTCAGCTCGTGGCTGACCGGGTGCAGCGTCTCCACCCAGACGACCCGGTCGGCGCCGATCGGCTGGTCGGCGGGGGTGCCGTCGGCGAGGATCGCGACCCGGCTCGCGATCCGCTCGGTCATCCGCTCCCGGGCGACCTGGTCGAAGTAGAAGCCCAGCGACTTCATCATCGAGTGCTGGCTGGGGCGCCAGACCCCCTTCTGGAGGTACAGCCCGCCCTCGTAGCGGCCGATCGTGCCCCCGGACTCGCTCGGCTCGCCCAGCCAGCGCCACCACTTGGCCTGCGTGTCGCGCATCTGCTGCTCGGTGAGGACGGTGTGGTGCACCGAGGCGGGCTCGGGGCCGTCGTACGTGTCGCCCGCGACCCCACGGGCGTAGTAGTCGTACTCGTCCTGGAGCCCGCCGAGCGAGTGCCCCAGCTCGTGCGGGCTGATGAGCGCGGAGAGCGCGTTGCCGCCGGAGGCGGTGGCGTTGACGCCGCCCGCGCCCCCGTACGTGCCGCTGTTGGCCAGCGCGACGAGCTGCCGGTTGCCGCGGTGGGTGCCGGTCGCCAGGTCGGCGTACGCGTTGGCCGCCGTGCCGTTCACCGACAGCAGGCGCTGCACGCTGTTGGGGTTGCAGCCGCCCCAGAAGCCCATGTCCAGCGCGGTGTCCCGCTGCGGGTCGGTGAGGCCGGGGTCGCAGTCCACACCGGACTCGGCGGAGACGATCTCGACGGCGTAGACGTTGAAGTAGCTCCGGTAGGACTTGAACGGCTCGATCGTCCAGAGCGTGTTCAGGTGCTTGTCCACGTGCTCCCGGAAGGTGGGCAGGTCCGCCTCGGTGTAGCCGTCGCCGAGCAGCACCAGGTTGAAACGCTCGGCCGGATCACCGGTCACCTGGATCGGCACCACCGTGGCGTCGCCCACGTCCGCGGCGGCCGCCGGCTGCGCGGCCACCAGCCCCGCCACGACCATCGCCGCCGCGCACAACCCGGCCCTGATTCTCACCCTGCGCCCCTCTCCACGGACCGCCGGACGTCCGGGAGTGCGGCCGCCCCGGCGGTGTGATCGCGTCCAGAGGGGACGGTACCGGTGGTGGGCCCACCGCAGAACCCTCCGGCGGGCGGCTCAGGCGGCGAAGGTCTCGATGTAGCCGATGGCCGCGTCGGTGGCGGCGCGCAGCGGCTCGGTGCGGCGGCGTACCTGGCTGAGCAGCAGGCCGCCCTGGACCGCCGCCAGCAGCGCGGTGGCCAGCCGGTCGACGTCGGCCTCCGGCACGAGGACGCCGCGCTCGCGCATGCGGCGCAGCCCTTCCCGGATGGGTGCCTCCCAGCGGTCGAAGGCCGCCACCAGGTCGGCCCGCATGGCCTCGCAGGACTCGACCAGTTCGCTCGCGAGGGAACCGATCGCGCAGCCGCCCTCGCAGTTGCGCCGCTCCTGTACGTCGATCACGACGGCGCCCCACGCCCGGAGCGCGTCGAGGCTGTCCAGCCGGTCGAGCAGCGGCTGCTGCCCCTGGAGGGTCTGCTCGACCTGGTAGCGGATGACGGCGCGGACCAGGTCGCTCTTGTCGCCGAAGTAGTGGTAGACCTGCGACGCGCTGACCCTCGCCGCCTGCTGCACGTCGGGGATGCTGGTGCCGGCGACGCCCTTGCGGAACATCAGCTCCGCGGCGGTCCGCACGATCCGGTCCCGGGTCCGCCGGCCGGCGGCCGTGATCCGCGGACCGGACGGCGCCGGAGCGGTGGTGGTGGCGTCGGGCGACGTCATCGCCCCAGCTTACCGCCGAGTAGCTTCGGCCGCCCGCCGCCCGCCGCCCGCCGCCCGCCGCCCGTCGCCCGTCGCCCGCCTTGGCGGGCACGCGACCACCGGAAGCCGGGCGGACCGATGATGTCCGGCGCTCCGGGTCGACGGACCACCCACGGGTGGGCCCGTGTCCCGGGCCCACCCGTGCCGCCGGTCACCGCGGGTCGTGCCAGTGGCCGGCCAGGGCCTGCGCCTGCGCCGGGCCCCAGCTTCCCCGGGCGTACGGCGCCACCGGCTCGGGCAGGTCGAGGATCGGCTCGACGATCCGCCACTCCTGAGCGATGGCCTCCTCGCGGGCGAACCGCAGGTGCCGCCCGTCGAGCGCGTCGTCGAGCAGCCGCTCGTACGCCTCCCGCCGGTGGCCCAGCGCGGCGTCGAAGTCGACGGGCAGCTCCACCGTGTGCCCCGCCACGTCGGCGCCGGGCTCCTTCACCTGGATCGACAGGGTGATGCCGTCGCGGCGGCCGAGCCGGAACCGGAGCAGGTTGGGGGTGGCCCCGCCCGGCACGAGGGCGCGTTCCGGGATCTTGAACTCGACCACCACCTCGGTGGCGGTGCCGGGCATGAGCTTGCCGGTGCGGAGGTAGAACGGCACGCCGGCCCACCGCGGTGTGTCGATGCGCAACCGGGTCGCCACGAACGTCTCGGTGTTCGAGTCGGGGGCGACGCCGGGCTCGTCGCGGTAGCCCGCGTACTGGCCGCGGACGGTCGACTCCGGCGCGAGCGGTTCGATCCGGCCCAGCACGCGGATCTCCTCGGCGCGGAAGGCGTCGTCACCGGCCTCCGCCGGGGGCTCCATGGCGAGCAGCGCGACGACCTGGAGCATGTGGTTCTGCAGGACGTCGCGGGTGGCGCCCATGGTGTCGTAGAAGCCGGCGCGGCCCTCGGTGCCGAAGCCCTCGGCGAGCGTGATCTGGATGTTGTCGATGTGCTCGGCGTTCCAGAGCGGCTCGAACAGCCGGTTGGCGAAGCGGAACACCCGCAGCCCCTCGACCGCCTCCTTGCCGAGGTAGTGGTCGATCCGGAAGATCCGCTCCTCGTCGAAGGCGGCCCGCAGCGCCTGGTTCAGCGCGTACGAGGAGGCCAGGTCGCGGCCGAACGGCTTCTCGACGACCACCCGGCCGCGGGCGGCCAGACCGCTGGCGGCGAGGCCGTCGACCACGGGGGTGAAGACCGCCGGTGGGATGGCCAGGTAGAACAGGGGCTGCCGCGCGGCCGTGAGCGCCTCGGCGAGCCGCTGGTAGGTGGTGTGGTCGGCGTAGTCGCCGGAGAGCATCGTGAGGTTGGCGGCGAGGGCGTCGAAGACCTCGTCGTCGATCCGGCCGTTCGCCTCCAGCACCGACTTGCGCGCCGCCGTGGTCAACTGCTGGTGGTCCCAGCGGGAGCGGGCGACGCCGATGACCGGCATGTCGAGCCGGCCCCGGCGGGTCAGCTCGTACAGCGCCGGGAAGAGCTTCTTCGCGACCAGATCCCCGGTCACGCCGAAGAGCACGACAGCGTCTGAGCGCAGGTCCATGGCACGTTCACCTCATCTTGGAATCAGCTTTCCAAGACTCCTGCGCGGCCGTGCCGGCGTCCACGGCCGGCCACGTGAGCTGCGCGACAACGACCGGCCGTGCCCCCGCCGGGTCGCGGACGGGGACGGGCGGCGACGCGACGGCGGCCCGGCCCGCCCCCGTCCGGGGCTGGTCCGGGCCGCCGCCGGCGACCGTCAGGCCACCAGGGACCGCAGGGGCACCCCCTCCTCGCGCAGCGCGCGGACCAGGTCGCCGAGGAACGGGTGCTCGTCGGCCTGCCGGCCCTCCCGGTTCGGGATCACCAGGTACGCCGAGCCGCCCGCCACCGAAGTACGGGCGTCGGCGGTGAACCGCTCGACCACCGCGCGGGTGCGGGCCAGGTCGGCGCCGGCCACCTCGATGGTGATCGGCCGCCAGCCGCCGCCGAGGTCCTCGGCCACCGGAGCGGCCGCGGCGCGGGCACGGGCCGGGTCGACGGCCGCGGCGGTCGGCGCCGCGGACCGCCCGGCCGGCCCGGCGCTCGCCGGATAGAGCAGGGCGTTGGCCACCAGGTGCAGCCCGTTCTCGTTGTACGCCCGGAACAGCGGGTTGAACGCGAAGAGCACCGCCCGGCCGGCCCCGGTCGGCTCGTCGACCACGGCCGCCGTCCCCCGCAGCGCGTCGACGCCGACCGTGTAGCCGTTCGCCCAGAACGTCTCGCCGCTGGGGTAGCGGAGCACGTTGGTGCCGGTGGTGCTGGGGTTGAGGATGGGGTCGCCGTTGTTGAACTGGAAGTCCTCGGCGGGCCGTCCCGCGGCCACCGGGCTGTCCCCGTCGACGTCGACCCGCAGGTGCGAGCCGATCACCTGGTAGCCGGTCGGCTTCGGCTTCTCCGTGGTGGAGGTGAGCCCGGCGGCGCGGGCCATCCGGGTGCCCTCGTTGCGCAGCCCGATGTACGTGTGCCCCTGGGCGATCCAGTTGCGCAGGTTGGCCTGCCCGGCGGCGGTGAGCCCGCCGGTCGGGTTGCTGCCGTCGGGCACGAGCAGCACGGTGCGGCCGGTGAACGCCTCGGTGTTGTCGTTGATGTCGGCCGTGGTCACCGGCGTGAGGTCGAGCCCCCACCGCTTCCCGAGCACGTACCGGGCCTCGCCGTGGGAGCCGGAGGTGGTGGAGATGCCGGCGCCGGAGAAGAGCCCGACGTCCGGCAGGTCGAGCCGGACGCCGGTGGCGGGGCCGCCGGGCGTGAGGGTCACCCCGAACGACTCGGCCAGGTCGTCGATCTCCCGGGTCAGGCGGGTCGCCGGCAGCCGGACCGCGCTCGTCTCGAGGTCGCGCAGCAGGGGTACGCCCCGGCCGAGCAGCCGGAACGTGAACTCCGCGGCGGCGGCCGAGTCGAGGCGGTAGCCGTACGAGCCGCGGGCCGGGGCCGTCCCGGTCCTGCCACCCGAGATGCCGCGGACGAGCTTCGCCTTCGGCCGCACGTCGTCCCCGGTGTAGATGGTCGGTACGCCCATCAGCAGCGGGTTGCTCCAGGAGGAGACGTCGTAGAAGTAGGGGAACGGCGTGTACGGGTCCTCACCCATGATCGCCTGGATCCAGTGCTTCTGCGGCTGGTCCATGGGGATCCAGTACGCGCCCTTCGGCACGGTCACGTTCCGGGCGGTACGACCACCGAAGACGTGCGCGGCGGCCACCCGCGTCTCCTTCTGGACCTCGTACACCTCGACGTCCATCCGCCGCAGCCGCTCGACCAGCTGCCGTACGTCGGCGAGCTGCCGGTGCGGCAGCAGGAAGTACGACCGGATCCGCAGGTCGGGCACCGGGAACTGGACCTCGTTGGTGGGCTGGACCACCTCGTTCGGCTCCAGCCGGCCCGCCCGTCCCTGCGCGAGCGCGTCCGTCCAGATCCGGTAGTAGTCGTCCAGCACCTCCCGCTTGTTGGCGGCCGCCCAGCCGAGGGTCGACCACTGGGTGTGGAACTGCTGCTGGACCCGGTCGGCGACGGCCGACGCGCTGCCCTTCTCGAAGGTCATGCCGGCGGCGCCGAAGCCGGCGGCCGGCACGGTGTCGCCGTAGCCCATGAAGAAGAGGTCGTAGGTCGAGTAGTTGAAGTAGCACTCGGTGGTGACGTCGCCGCCGCAGGCGCCGTTGTAGCCGAAGCCGGCCTTGTTGGCCTCGCCGATCCGGTTGATCCAGTCGACCGCCTCACCGGCGATCTCGTGGTGGATCGGGTCGGCGTTGGGCGGGAAGAAGTACTGCCGGCCGCCCATCTCGTGGGCGTCGACGAACACCTGCGGCGGGTAGCGCCGCATCAGTTCCAGCTTGCTGTCGGTCTCCGGCTGGGTGCGGGCGAACCAGTCCCGGTTCAGGTCGAAGCCGAACTCGTTCTGGCGGCGGCTCGCGTCCCGGCCGTCGGGGTTCTGCGTCGGCACGATGACCGTGACCAGGTTGTCGTTGCGCTGCGCCACGTCGCAGGACAGGCCGGCGGCCAGCTCGTACAGCGTCTTGAGCGCCGCGTCGGCGCCGCTCTTCTCGCCGCCGTGCACGTTGCCGGCCACCCACACGATGGCCGGGCTGTCCGCGGCGGTCCGGGCCGCCTCCTTCCGGCTGGTCCGGCGCGGGTCCCGCAGGTCCCGGATGTCGTCGGCGATCCGGCGCAGCGCCGACGGGCGGACGTGCCGCTCGTTCGACACGACGGCGTACGGCAGGGGTTGGCCGAGGGCGCTGGTGCCGAGCACGCCGGTGACGACGCGGTCGGAGGCGCCGTCCACGGCGTGCAGGTAGGTGCGGATCTCGTCGGTGGTCACCGGGCGGTCCTGGCCCGTGCCCAGCGGGAAGCCGAGCACGCTCTCCGGACTGGGCACGCCCGGCAGCCGGGCGCCGGGATCGGTGGTGCACCGGGCGGGGGACGGGGGTCGGGCTCCGGCCGGGGCGCCGCCGAGCAGCGGCGCCGTGGCGACCAGGAGGGCGATGGCGGCGGCACTCGCCAACCGCCGGGAGGGATGCGTACGGAACGGGCGGATCGACCGGGCCATGCAGGCTTCCCCTCTCGGGAAATGGCACATTGACGCGAGCCTATGACCTGCGGATTCGGACGGTCAAGATCCCATCGAGGCGGTCGTCACCGGCGGCGCGCCACCCACCGGCCGCGACGCCAGCTCGTCCAGGTCACGCACCCGCCGTAGGGGTGACAGCAGCAGGGGTACGGGCGCCAGGGTGAGCCCGACGCCGATGACGAGGAGGGTGGTCCGGACGCCGAGGGCGTCACCGAGTACGCCGCCGAGCAGGCCGCCGAGCGGCATCGCGCCCATGACGAGGAAGCGCATGCTGGCGTTGACGCGGCACAGGAGCCGGTCGGGCACGACGGTCTGCCGGTAGGTGACCTGCGCGATCCCGTAGACCACCTGGCCGATCCCGCCGACGACGATCCCGGCGACGAAGGCGACCGCGCCCCAGCCCGGCCGGGTCAGGGGGATGAGCAGGTTCGCGGGGCTGGTCACCACCAGCGACAGCCAGATGACGCGGGCCGACCCGACGCGGCGGGCCAGCCGGGTGGCCGTCGCGGCGCCCAGCAGCGCGGCGGCCGGGGCGGTGGACAGCAGCATGCCGGCGGTGCCGGGCGCGAACCCGGTGTCGACGAGGAACAGGACGAGCAGGGCCGTGGCGGCGGTGAAGAGCAGGTTCGACCAGGCGCTGGTGGCGGCGATCGCGCGCAGGACGGGGTGGGCCAGCACGAAGGCCAGTCCGTCGCGGGCCTCCGACACCACCCCGGAGCGGCCGGTGCGGCGCGGCGCCGGCTCGCGGGTCCGGATCCGGGCCAGGCAGGCGGCGCTGAGCAGGAAGCTCACCGCGTCGACCAGCAACGTGTTGGTGGCGCCGACGAGTTGGGTGAGCCACCCGCCGAGGCCGGGACCGGCGATCTGGCCGGACGAGCGGACCGTCTCGACGGCCGAGTTGCCGCGCAGGAGGTGACGACGGCCCAGGACCATCGGCAGGTACGACTGGTGGCCGATGTCGTACAGCACCCGCATGACGGCCATGACGCCGGCGACCGCCAGCAGCAGCGGCAGGCTCAGCCGGGACAGCGCCGCCGCCGCCGTGACGGTCACGAGCGCGGCGCACCGCACGAGGTCGCTGGCGATCAGCACGGGCCGCAGCCGCCGCCGGTCCAGCCACACCCCGGCCGGGACTCCGACCAGCAGGAACGCGCCGTTCTGCACGGCCACGAGCAGGCCCAGCTGCCACGGCGTGGCGTCCAGCAGCAGGACGGCGACCAGGGGGAACGCGAGCGTGGTGACGTCGGTGCCGAGCTGGGTCACCGTCTGGCCGGCCACGAGGAGCCGGAAGTCGCGGGACCGCCAGGGCCCGTCCTGCGGTCGAGCGGTCATCTGCGCCCTTCGCACACCCGAGGAGAGGTCGTGGCGGCCGGCCTCCGGCGGCGGCCACGGGGGTGTGCGAAAAGGCGACTCGACGGGTCGTCCCCCCGCTTGCGAGGCTAGCCCGGCGGGGGCGGCCGGCGTCGGGATTCCAGGCCGCGGCCCGGCCGCCCGGTGTCGTCGTCCACGGCCGGGCCGACACCGCGGGAGGGGCCGGCGGCGGGCCGGAGCGCAGAGGCACCGACCCGCCGCCGGCGGGTCAGCGAACCGGGTACTCGGCCACGTAGACGGGCGCGCCGACCCGGGTGGTGTCGGCCGCCTCGCCCACACCGTTGACCACGTGGTCGATCGTGCCGGCGTTGAGGTTGACGGTCATGACGTGGTGCAGCCGGACGCCGGGGGTCTCCGGCACCTCGAACCCGTTCTCGGTGTGGATCGAGGGGTTGTTCTGGTTGAAGACGTAGACGCCACCGCCGTACAGGGTGTGGTGGCGTACCCGGTCGCCGACCTTGTAGCCGGCCCACCCCCGCACGTCGCCGTTCATCCAGTCGGCCTGTGTGGGCGGGTCGTACGGCAGCTCGTTCTGGTAGAGGACCGTCGTGCCGTGGTCGCCGTTCCAGACGGTGTTGTATCGCTGGAAGTGCTCGACGAAGAGCCCCGTCGCCGTCACGTGGTCGCCGTTGATGACAGCGGCGTAGCGGCCGGTGTTGGTCCGCCAGCGGTCGGTGTCGCCGTTGACCCCCTCGGTGAAGCCCTCCACGCCGTGGTCGCCGCGCCACACCCAGGTGTGGTCGATGAGCACGTGGTCGCTGTTGACCTCCAGCGCGATGTTGGTCCGGCCGACGTGCGGGCCGCCGACGCGGAAGTACACGTCGGACAGGGTGGTCGGGTCGGCGGGGTTGGCGCGGTCGCGCCCGTGCCGGTCGCCGACGCGCAGCAGGGCCGGGGACTCCCGCAGGCCGGCGTCGACGGTCACGCCGGCCACGACCACGCCGGGAACGTCGGCGATCTCCAGCGGGACGGCGCCGCCGACGGCCGTGAGGGTGGCGTGGCCCAGCCCGAGCACCACGGTGCCGGGACGCTTGACCCGGATGCTGCGGGCCACGTCGTACACGCCGGGGGTGAGCAGGAGGTGCTTCCCGCGTGCGAGCTGCCTGTTGATGGTGCTCACCGCGTCGCCCGGGCGGGCGACGAAGAAGTCGTCGAGCGGGACCGTGCGGCCCGGGGTGAGGCCGTCGGCCCAGGAGACGCCGCGGCTGTCGTGCCGCGCCGCCGGCACGCGGACCTGGTACCGGCTGCGGCTGTCGACGAAGAGGTACGGCTTCTCCCGGCTCACCGGGGTGGTGTCCAGGGTCGTGTACGGCGGGTCGGGGAAGCCGGCGTCGTCCGGGGCGCCGACGACGCCCGCGAAGACCTGGTTCCACACAGCGTTGGACCAGCCGGCGATCTCGCTGTTGCGGGTCAGCCACTGCTGTTGGGAGCCGTTGGTGACGGCCGGCAGCCGGGAGTCGGCGATGAAGCCGCCGCTCGCGTACTGGGGGCCGGCGGTGCAGTAGTCCATGAGGGACAGCCCGCCGCCGGAGACGTCCAGCCGTCGCAGGGACACCGCCTGGGACACCGCCCAGAAGTTCGCCGAGGCCCGGCAGCTGTCCTGGCCGGCCGCGTCGATGCGCAGCGAGAGGTTCGACAGCGTACGCCAGAAGTTGACCAGCGCGATGCAGTTGCCGGTGCCGCCGTCGGCCAGGCAGCGGTTGTACGCCTCGATCTTGCCGTTGATCCGCACGTCCGTGGGGGACGCGCCGAGGCCGGCGATCTCGGTGTAGTAGCCGACCTTGATCTGCAACGGCTGCTCGGGGGTGCCGTAGGTGCCCGGTTTGAACAGGTATGCGTACCGCTGGGTGCCCATCTCGTCGTCGACCTGCCGGGCGTACGTCGCGTCGAGCGTCGCCTGGATCTCGCTGACGGGCATGCTCGGGTCGAAGACCGTGACCCGCGGGCCGAGGTCCGCGGGGCGGTGCCGGGACGGGGCGGCGCCGGCGGCCGTCCCCGTCGTGCCGGCGGCCGTGCAGAGCACGAGGCCGAGGATGAGCGCGCGGCGGAGCCGCCGCGCGCCGGGGGAGTGTGTCATCCGGTTCCGTCCTCTCCGCCGCCCCGGAGGTCCGGGCGGCGACGTGGGGGAGGTGCGGTGAGAGCGCTCTCTCGCACCTGCGGCTCGTATCACGCCGTGATGGAAGGGATCGGCATGTTTCTACCCGGTAAAGCCGCGCGGCGCTACGGGGTGGTGGCGGGGAATCGGGGCGCCGGTGGGCGTCAGCTGCCCGGGCGCGGTGTGGGCGTGACCCCCGCGTAGCGGGTGCGCATGACCTCGCTCGCCGCGGGGCCGGCGGCGAAGACGAAGCTCTCCGGGTCGAGTTCACGCCCGGTGGCGCGGTCCACCACCACGGGCTCGACCTCCTCGCCCGTCTCCCGGTCCACCAGGATCATGCTGCGCTGCTCCGGCCGGAGCCGGGAGTTCCCCCAGGCGGCGAGCGTGACGATCACCGGCCGCAGGCTGCGGCCGAGGTCGGTGAGCACGTACTCGTACCGGTCCGGGTGCGTCTGGTAGCGGCGGCGCTCCAGCAGGCCGTTGGCGGTGAGCGTCCGCAGCCGGCTGGTGAGGATGCTGGAGGAGATCTTGAGGTTCTCCTGGAACTGCTCGAAGCGGGTGTAGCCGTCGAACGCGTCGTGGAGGATCAGCAGCGTCCACCACTCGCCCACGACGCCGAGCGTCGCGGAGAGCGGGCACTCGCGGTCCTCCAGGCGGATCTTGCCGGCCATCCTGCTTCCCCCTCCGAGGGTTGGTGCTAAAGTCGAAGCGACTAACTTCTAGTTCAGAAGTAACTGTACGACGCCGCAGCGCGTCCGTCCCGTCGCCTTCCTCGTGTCCGACCGCGCCGCCGCGATCGTCGGCGCCGAGCACGTCATCGACGGCGGCACCGTCCCGACGGTCTGACCCCACAGGAGAGGAAACCCGCCATGACCACGACACCCGACATCGTCCGTCGCTACTTCGAGCTGGCCGGGCAGCCGGACGGGGACGCCTACCTCGCGCTCTTCGCCGACGACGCGGTGGTGGAGGACGAGGGGAGGACGCACCGCGGGATCGAGGCGATCCGGCGGTGGCGGCGCGAGGTGCCGCTCGTGACGTACGAGATCACCGACGTCGAGGAGGCGCCGGAGGGCACGGTGGTCACGGCGACCATCAGCGGCGACTTCCCGGGCGGCCCCGTCGCCGGCCTGCGGTTCCGCTTCGAGGAGTACGACGGCGAGCGGATCCGCCGGTTGCGCATCGCGCCCTGACCGAAAGTGAGTACGTCTCGGTTCGGCCCGGGCTAGATTCCGGTCAGTGGACCGAACCGGCGCCATCGAAGCCCTGAAGACGGATCCCGCCGCCGTCTCGGTGCGTCGTTCCCTGGAGGTCTACTACGGGGACCCGGCGCGGGACGCGGCCATGGACGCCTTCTACGCGCAGTTCGTCCGGCCGGGCGACCTCGTCTTCGACATCGGCGCCCACGTGGGTGACCGGGTCGGCAGCTTCCGCCGGCTCGGCGCCCGCGTGGTCGCCGTGGAGCCGCAACCGCCCTGCACGCGGGCGCTGCGCGCGATCTACGGCTCGGACGACGGGGTGACCGTGGTCGAGGCCGTCTGCGCGGAGGCCGCCGGCCGGGTGGCCTTCAACGTCAACTCCGCCAACCCCACCATCTCGACCGCCTCCACCGACTTCATCCGCGCGGCCGACGGCGCGGCCGGGTGGGAGGGCGAACGGTGGGACGCGCGGATCGAGGTCGGGTCGGTGACCCTCGACGACCTCGTCGCCCACCATGGTGTGCCGGCCTTCGTGAAGATCGACGTCGAGGGCTTCGAGGACGCCGTCCTGGCCGGCCTGAGCCGGCCGGTGCCCGCCCTCTCCTTCGAGTTCACGACGATCGGACGCGAGGTCGCCCGCCGCTGCCTGCGCCGGGCCACGGCGCTGGGCTTCCACGCCTTCAACCTCGCGCTCGGCGACACCATGGCGCTGGCCTCCCCGCAGTGGATGTCCGAGGCCCGCATGGCGGCCCACCTGCGGTCGCTCCCCTACGAGGTCAACTCCGGCGACGTCTACTGCCGGTCCGCGCGGCGTCCCCGCTGAGACCCGCACCTCTTTTGCATTGCAGTCGCATTGCAAAGCGCGTTACCGTGTTCGCAATGCAGTCGTATTGCGAAGAGGTGCCCGTATGCGTGTGATCGCGTTGACCGAGCTGACCCCCGGGACGACCGACCTGGTGGGCGGCAAGGCGGCCGGGTTGGGCGAGCTGGTCCGGTCCGGGGAACGGGTGCCGGAGGGCTTCTGCGTCACCACCGCCACGCCCGCCTCCGAGGCGCTGCCCGAGGCCGAGATCGTCGCGGCGTACCACCGGCTCGGCGGCGGCCCCGTGGCCGTCCGCTCCAGCGCCACCGCCGAGGATCTCCCGGACGCCAGCTTCGCCGGCGTGCAGGACACCATCCTCGGCGTCGAGGGCGATGCCGACCTGCTGGCCGCCGTCGAGAAGTGCCGGCGGTCGCTGCACGCCGCCCGCGCGGTGGCCTACCGCGACGCCCACAGCATCGACCAGGAGGTGCGGATGGCCGTCGTGGTGCAGCGCATGGTGGACGCGGCCACGGCGGGGGTGCTGTTCACCGCGAACCCGGTCACGGGCTGCCGGACCGAGATGGTGGTGGAGGCGGCCGCCGGCCTGGGCACGGCCGTCGTGGACGGGGCCGGCGACGTCGACCGGTACGTGCTCGACGGGACGCCGGGCCCCGAGCGGGGCGTGCTCACCCGGGCCCAGCTCGACGAGCTGCGCGAGGTGGGCGAGCGGCTCCAGCGCCGGCTCGGCGCCCCGCAGGACGTCGAGTGGGCGTACGACCGGCAGGGCGTCCTGTGGCTGCTCCAGTCGCGGCCGATCACCACGCTGTTCCCCCTCCCACCGGCCACCGACGACCCGGCACCCCGGGTCTACCTGGAGTTCGGCCACGTCCAGGGCATGCTGCGGCCGGCCACCCCGATGGGCATGTCCACCCTGAAGGCGCTCATCGCGGCGATGGTGGCCAGCCTCGGGCTCCGGGTCGAGATCACCGACATCGGCGGCCGGCTCTACGGCGACCTCACCGACCTCGCGCGTGACCCGTTCGCACGCAAGCGCCTGGTCAAGCTCATGGCGGTCGACTTCGGCCCGCGCGCCCAGGCGGTGATGGAGCGGGTGCTCGCCGACCCCCGCTTCGCGCCGCGACGCCGCGGCCGCACCCGCCGTGCCGGCGGCGGCCAGAGCGCGCGTACGGCCGTCCGGGCCCTGACCGGCGTCACCCGGGCGCTGGCCCGCCCGGACGCCGCCCGCGCCCGCCTGTTCCGCGAACTCGACCGGCTCGCGGCCGAGTCGGTCACCCCACCCGGGCTCCACACCGCCGCCGACCGCCTCCGGTTCGTCCGCGCGCAGGACCCCTCGGCCGGCCCCGACGACATCGTCTGGCCGATCGTCGCCGGCATGCTGGCCGCGGCGCTGCCGGGCCCCCTGCTCGCGGGCGTCGCCGACCGCGACGAGATCAACACGGTGCTCGGCGGGATGCCCCACAACGTCACCATCGAGATGGACCTCGCCCTGTGGCGGGTCACCGAGCGGGCGCGGCCCCACCGGGACCTGCTGCTCACCACCGCGCCGGGCGACCTCGCCCGCCGGTACCGGGACGGCACGCTGCCGGACATCGGGCTCGCGGAGTTCCTCGACCGCTACGGTCACCGCGCCGTCGCCGAGGTCGACCTGGGCGTGCCCCGCTGGGACGAGGATCCGGCCCCGGTCTTCGCCATGATCGCCAACTACCTGCGGCTCACGGACCCGGAGCAGGCGCCGGACCGGCGCTTCGCCCGCGCCGCCGCGACCGCCGAGGCCCGCCTGGAGGAGCTGGTGGCGCGGGCCCGCCGCCGGCGGCCGGTCCGCGGCCGGCTCGCCGGGTTCCTGCTGCGCCGGGCCCGGTCCCTCGCCGGCCTGCGCGAGGCCGGCAAGTTCGCGGGCCTGTACCGGCTGCGCGAGATGCGTCGCCAGCTCCTGCTCATCGGGGCCGAGCTGGCGGACACCGGCCTGCTCGACCGGCCGGAGGACGTCATGTTCCTCACCCTGGACGAGGTCGCGACCGCCGTGCACGAGCGCGCCGACCACCGGGAGACGGCCGCCGCCCGGCGTGCCGTGCACCGGCGGGAGCTGCGTCGCCGGCGCGTCCCGGTGGCCCTGCTCTCCGACGGGACGGACCTGGAGGTCGCCCTGGCCCCGGCGACCGCGCCCGACGGCGCGCTGCGGGGCGTGGGCGCCTCGGCCGGAGTGGCGACCGGGCGGGCGCGGGTGGTCCACGACCCGGCCACCGCCCACCTCGAACCCGGCGAGATCCTCGTGGCGCCCACCACCGACCCCGGCTGGACGCCGCTGTTCCTGACCGCCGGCGGGCTCGTCACCGAGACCGGCGCGGTCATGGCGCACGGCCCCACGGTCGCCCGCGAGTACGGCATCCCCGCGGTCATCTGCGTCCCGGACGCGACCCGGGCGATCCGCACCGGCGACCTCGTGACGGTCGACGCGGCGGCCGGCACGGTCACGATCGGCTGACCACGTCGATCACCGAACCGCGCGTCGGGACGGGGCATTCCGCCCCACGGCGAGTCCATGATCGACACGAGCGGACGGACGGGGCGGGGGAGTCCGCACCGTGACAGCATGGGGGCCATGCCCAAGAAGGTCGACCGTCACGAGCGGCGTACGCGCATCGCCGACGCGTTGATGCGGGTCGCCGCCCGACAGGGGATGGAGGCCGTCAGCCTGCGGCACGTCGCCGCCGAGGCGGGCGTCTCACCGGGCATGGTGCAGCACTACTTCCGCACGAAGGACGAGATGATGGCCTTCGCGATGGCCGTCGTGCGGGAGCGCAACCAGGCCCGGGTCACCGAGGCGGTCAGCCGCCTGGGCGACGACCCGCCGCCCCGGCTGCTGCTGCGTACGATGATCGCCACGCTGCTGCCGCTGACCGAGGAGTCCCGCGAGGACGGCCGCGTCGCCCTCGCGTTCCTCGCCTACACGGCGGTGCGGCCCGAGGCCGGCGAGGGGCTGCGGGAGGACACCCGGGAGCTCGTGGCGTTCATGGCGAGCCTGATTCCGGGGCCGTGGCGGGAGGAACGGGCCACCGGTCTGCTCGCCCTCATGGAGGGGCTGGGCATCTACCTGCTCGGCGGTCAGTACACCGCCGAGCAGGCGGTGGCGGCCCTGGACGCCCAGCTCGACATCCTGTTCCCGCCGGCCGGGGCGTGACCCCGGGCCGGGCGTGACCCCGGGCCGGGCGTGACCCCGGGCCGGGCGTGACCCCGGGCCCGGGCCAGCGCGCGCCGAGGCTGCGACCCGGGCCGGGCCACCCGGGCCGGGGCCACGCCGCGCCGGTGGCGCCCGGCCCCGATCCCGGGTCACGTCGTCAGCGGCTCAGGCGCTGGTAGCGGCGGACGGCCAGCGGGGCGACGACCACGATCAGCAGCACCGGCCAGGCGACCGCCAGCGCCAGGGCGTGCTCCGCCGCCCACGAGTCGCCGCCGATGCCCGGGTTCCCGAAGAGCTCCCGGGCGGCGGCCACCGTCGCGGAGAGCGGATTCCACGCGGCGACCGCACCGAGCCAGTCCGGCAGCAGGTCGGGGGCGACGAACACGTTGGAGAGTGCCGTGAGCGGGAAGGCGAGCGGAAACACGATCACCGACACCGTGTCCGGGTTCGGCACGAGCAGGCCGAGCAGGATGCCCACCCAGGTGAACGCCAACCGCAGCAGCAGGATGAGACCGACGGCCGCCAGCGCGTCGCCCGTCCCGTTGCGCCACCGCCAGCCGACCAGCAGCCCGCACACCACCAGGACGGTCAGCTCCAGCAGTGCGCGCAGCAGGTCGGCGGCCGCCCGTCCGGTCAGCGGCGCGGACCGGGCCATCGGCAGCGAGCGGAACCGGTCGACCACGCCCCGGCTCGCGTCGAGCGAGATCTGGGAGGCGGTCGCGCCCAGACCGTAGAGCATGGTCATCACGAACACGCCGGGCAGCAGGAACTCCCGGTAGCTGCCGTCGCCGGGCACCGCCATGCCGCTGCCGAACACGTAGCCGAACACGAGCACGAACATGATCGGCAGGCTGAAGTAGAGGACGATCTCCTCGGGCGAGCGGATCACGTGGCGCATGTTCCGGCCGGCCATCACCGCGCCGTCGGCGACCGCCCAGCCGAGCCGGGCCAGCGGGCCGCCGGTCCGGGCCGGTTCCGGCCCGGAGACCGGGGTGCGGGGTGTCGTCACCGTCGCGCTCACGCGCTCACCTCCGTCCGCTCGCGGGGACCGCCGGCGCGGTGCCCGGTGATGTGCAGGAACGCCTCGTCCAGCGTGGGCCGCCGCAGCACGACGTCCTCGACGACGATCGCGGCGTCCTGCAACGCCCGGAGCAGGGCGGCGAGCGTCGTGATCCGGTCGACGACGGGCGCGCCGAGCTGCCGGATCTCCCGGTCCACGGTCACCGGCCCGCCGGTCACCCGCTCGATGACGCCCGCCGCCGCGGCCAACTGCGCCGCGTGGTGGACCACCAGTTCGATCCGGTCCGCGCCGATGCGGGACTTCAGCTCGGCCGAGGTGCCCTCGGCCACCACCCGGCCGGCGTCGACCACGCAGATGCGGTCCGCGAGCTGGTCCGCCTCCTCCAGGTACTGGGTGGTCAGCAGCACCGTGGTGCCGTCGGCGACCAGCGACCGGACGGCGTCCCACAGCGCGTTGCGGCTGCGCGGATCCAGCCCCGTGGTCGGCTCGTCCAGGAACAGCACGCGTGGCGTGGTGATGAGGCTGGCGGCGAGGTCGAGCCGGCGCCGCATCCCGCCGGAGTACGTCCCGGCCGAGCGTCCCGCGGCGTCGGCGAGCCCGAACTGGTCGAGCAGCTCGTCGGCCCGCCGCCGGGCGACCCGCGCCGGCAGGTGCCGCAGCCGGGCGAACAGCAACAGGTTCTGCCGGCCGCTCAGCGTCTCGTCGACGGCCGCGTACTGCCCGGTCAGGCCGATCGCCGCCCGCACCCGGTCGGGGTGCCGGGTCACGTCGTGGCCGGCCACCCGGGCGTGGCCGGCGTCGAAGCGGAGCAGGGTGGTCAGGATCCGCACGGCCGTGGTCTTGCCGGCGCCGTTCGGGCCGAGCAGCCCGCAGACGGATCCCGCCGGCACCGTCAGGTCGAACCCGTCCAGCGCTGAGGTGCGGCCGTACCGTTTGCGCAGCCCGTGCGCCACGACGGCCGATGTCTCGTCGGTCATGCCGGCAGCCTCACCGCCGCCACTGACCGGCCGCGCACCGGACGCTGACGGCCCCGGCGTCCCTCGTCAGGCGGTGGTCAGCAGCGCCAGCGCCTCGTCCCGGTCGAGCGCGGCGCCCCGGTGGAACTGCCGGTCGAAGCGGGCGGCGCCGAGCCGTTCCCGGGTCGCCGCGTGGGCGGGCGCCTGCGAGGCGGCGTCCTGCGCGCCGTCCCGCTGCACCGCCGCGACGGCGCCGAGCAGCAGTGCGGCCCGTTCCTCCTCGCCCCGGCGGAGCACCGGCCCGACGAGCCCCTCCACGGCCCCGGCGAGCGTCGGCAGGTCCCAGATGCCCGCGGTCGCGCCGAGCACCTCGACGAACAGGGCGCGGGCCGCCGCCGGTTCGCCGGCCGCGGCGTGGACGTGCCCGAGGGTGACCAGCGCCCCCAGCCGCACCATCTCGGCGCCGAACCAGCCGGTCGGGCACTCGGCGAGGGCCTGCTCGCAGAGCCGCCGGGCGTCCTCCAGGTCGCCGCGCCGCCGGGCGATCTCGCCGAGGCCGAGGTGGGCCGCCGCCACCAGTTCGGGCGCACCCGCCGGCTGGGCAACCTCCACCACCCGCCGGTAGTCGTCCTCCGCGCCGGTCAGGTCACCGGCCCCGAGCCGCCCCTCCGCCCGGGCGCGCAACAGCTCCGCCGTGTCGAGTGCGGACCCCAGCTCACCCGCCAGCCGCAGGGCCTCGGCCATGGGTGCGGTGGCCGCGGACGGATCACCGACCCGGTAGGCGACCTCGACGAGGCTGGACAGCGCGAGGATCATGCCCCACCGCTCGCCGATGGCGCGGAAGCCGTCGAGGCCGGCGCTCAGCTCGACGCGGGCCTCCTCGTACCGGCCGTCGAGCATCGCCAGCGTGCCGGTGCCGACCGACCCGATCGCCCGGCTCCACGGGTCGACGCCGAGCACCGACTCCCGGCTCTCGCCGACGCCGTGCGTCGACAGCCAGTCGCGCGACGGTGGCCCGACGGCCGTTCCGGACAGGTAGAGCAGGAACGGGTATGCGGGCGGCCGCCCGAGTTCCCACAGGATCATGCCGGCCGGCGTGACGTCCGGTGGCGTCGTGCCGCCGGCGCCGGTGAGCGCGGTGACCAGCAGGCAGACGGCGTACTCCTCCTGAAGCCCGGCCGGCGGGCCGTCGAGCCGGTCGACCAGCCGGGCGGCCAGCGCCGCCCCCTCGCCGCGCAGGCCGCGCAGCCACCAGTAGAAGGACAGCGCCGCGACGAGCCGCAGGGCCGTGCCGACGTCACCGTCGTCGACCGCCCGGCGCAGCACGGCGTGCAGGTCGGCCCGGTGCGCGTCCAGGCGCCGCAGCCAGTCCAGCTGCGCCGGGCCGCGCAGCCCCCCGTCGCCGGCACGGGCGAGATCGAGGAGGTACGCGGCGTGCGCGCGGCGCACCTCGTCGGCCTCGCCCGCCTCGGCGAGCCGTTCGGCGGCGAACGCGCGCACCGTCTCCAGCATCCGGAACCGTCCGTCGCCCGACTCGACGAGTGACTTCTCCACGAGGCCGGTCAGCACGTCGAGGACGTCGGCGCCGACCGGGGCGCAGATCCGTTCCACGGCCGTCAGGTCGGCGCTGCCGGCGAAGACGCTCAGCCGGCGGGCCAGCCGCCGCTCGGGCTCGGCCAGCAGGTCCCAGCTCCACCGCACCACCGCGCGCAGCGTCTGGTGCCGCGGCGCGGCCACCCGGCTGCCCCGGTTCAGCAGCCGGAACCGGTCGTCCAACCGGGCCGCCACCTCCGCGAGGGGCAGCGCCCGCAGGCGCGCCGCGGCGAGTTCGATGGCGAGCGGCAGGCCGTCGAGCGTACGGCAGATGCGCAGCACCTCGGTCACGGTGTCGGCGTCGAGGGTGAAGTCCGGTGCCACGTCGGCGGCGCGCTCGGCGAAGAGCCGCACGGCGGCGTACGCGCGGGCCTGCTCGGGCGGCGCGGTGTCGCCCGGCACCGGCAGGCCGAGGACGGGGCAGAGCGCCTCACCGGTGAGGCCCAGCGGTTCCCGGCTGGTGGCGAGCACGCGGACCCCCGGCGCCGCGCCGAGCAGCCGGGCGGTGAACCGGGCCGCGTCGTCGACGACGTGCTCGCAGTTGTCGAGCACCAGCAGCAGCCGACGGTCGGCGAGCGCCGCCACCAGCCGGTCGGTGACGTCACGCGGACCACCCGGCACGCGCAGCGGGGTGTCGCGCAGGTCGAGCGCCGCCAGCACGGCGGGGGCCACCGGCGCCCCGGGCGGCAGCGCGGCCAGCTCGACGAGGCGGACCTCGTCCGCGTAGCGCTGCGCGGCCTCCAGGGCCAACCGGGTCTTCCCGGCGCCGCCGGGCCCGTGCAGCGTGACGATCCGGGACTCGCCGAGCAGTCTGGCCAGCCGGCGCAGCTCCTCCTCTCGACCGACGAAGCTGGTGAGCTGCCCGGGCAGCGGGGACGGTCGGGGCGGCGCGGCCGGCCCTGGTGCGTCCTCGTGCCGCAGCAGCGTGGTGTGCAGCGCCGTCAGCTCGGGGGAGGGGTCGGCGCCCAGCTCGTCGGCGAGCAGGCGGCGCAGGTCGGCGAAGGCCGCGAGCGCCTCGGCCCGGCGCCCGTCGGCGTGCAGGGCGCGCATGAGCTGGCCGTGCAACCGTTCCCGAAACGGGTGGGCGGCGACCAGGCCGCGCAGTTCCGTGACGAGGGACCGGACGTCCCCCACGCCGGTCCCGGCGGCGGCCAGGTCCGCCTCGATCCGGTCCTCGACGGCGCCCAGCCGGTGGTCGCGCAGCCGGCCGGCCTCCGCGGGCGCGAACGGCGCGTCCACGTCGGCGAGGGGCTCACCGCGCCACAGCCCGAGCGCCTCCCGGAGCAGGGCGGCGGCGCGGCGGTGGTCGCCCCCGGTGAGCGCGGCGCGCCCGGCGTCGGCCAGTCGCGTGAACCGGTGCACGTCGACGTCGTCCGGGTCCACGGCGAGCCGGTAGCCGGCCGGGTGGAACTCGACCGGGTCGGCCGCGCCCGCCGACAGCACGTGGCGCAGCCGGGACACCTGGGACTGGAGGGCGTTGGTCACGTTGGCCGGCGGGTCGGCGCCGTAGAGGCCGTCGATCAGGCGTTCCCGGGGCACCACCCGCCCCGCGTCGAGCAGCAGCAGGGCCAGCAGCGCGCGCAGCCGGGGTCCGCCCACCGTGAGCCGGCGACCGTCACCCGTGTGGGCCCTGGTCGCGCCCAGAATCCCGAACCGCACGGCGCCCATTCTCGTCCAGCCGCCACCGATGGCACGAGGGCGTGCCCTCGCGTCCCGTACGCGCCACCTCCGCCGGGTCGCCGACGATCGCTCGTCGGGCGACGACTGATCCGGCCGGCGCAGGGTAGATGCGGCCGTGGCCGACGCCGACGCGCGCAGGGAGGGTGGCGGAACGCGCGGGCTCGCGTACGTCCGCGCGTCCGCCGTCCTCGCGCGGCTGCGCGACCGGTGGACCGGATCTCTGCGGGACCGGCTGCGGCGGACCCGTGCCGGAGCCGGGCTCGCCGTGCAGGCGGGCCTCGCGGCGGCCCTCGCCTGGTGGGTGGCCGACGGGCTGCTGCGCGTCCCGCAGCCGGTGTTCGCGCCGATCTCCGCGGTGATCGCGCTCGCCGCGTCGGTCGGGCAACGGCTGCGCCGCACGATCGAGCTGATCGTCGGGGTCTCGCTCGGCGTGCTCGTCGGCGACATCCTGATCTATCTCGTCGGGACCGGCTGGTGGCAGCTCGGTCTCATCGTGGTGCTGTCGATCGTCGCGGCCGTGCTGCTTGGCGGCAGCCCGGCGGTGATGGTGCAGTCCGCGGCGACCGCCGTGCTCATCGTCACGCTGAGTCCCGCCGTGGAGAACCTGGAGTTTCCACGCTTCCTGGCGGCCCTCATCGGCGGGGCGGTGTCGGTGGTGGTCACCGCGGTGCTGCTGCCGCTCAACCCGCTCCGCATCATCAACCGGGCGGCCTCGCCGGCGCTGAACTGCTGGCCGCGCAGCTCGACGCCACCGTGGACGCGCTGCGCGGGCGCGACGCCGCTGCCGCCCCAGGCGGCCCTCGACCGGTTGCGCGCGAACAAGCCGGAGATGGGGGCGTTCGGCGAGGCGGTCCAGGCGGCGCAGGAGGCCAGCACGCTCTCGCCGGTGCGGTGGGGCAACCGGCAGGGTCCGGTGGGGCGGTACGCGCGGGCGGTGGAGCCCGTCGACCGGGCTTCGCGCAACAGCGGGACGTTGATCCGTCGCAGCGTGACGCTCATCGAGGACGGCGAGCCGATCCCGGAGGCGATGATCGCCGCGGTGTCCGTGCTGGCGAAGGCCGTCCGGGTGCTGCACCGGGAGTTCACCACCGCCGACGAACCGGACGAGGCGCGGGAGGTGGCGTTGCGGGCGGTGCGCCACGCGGGCGACGCCTACCGGGCCGGCGTCGGCTTCTCCGGTGCGGTCGTGGTCGCCCAGGTCCGGACCACGGCGAGCGATCTCCTCGTGGCCGCCGGCATAAAGCAGGAGGAGGCGAACCGGCTGATCCGGCGGGCGTTCGGCTCGTTCCGCACGAGGTGAGCCGGGGGCGGCCACGGTGGCGGGGCGGCCCGTGGTCAGGAGCGCGGCGGCGACGGCGGGCGGTCGGACCGCAGCCACGGCGCCGCCCCGACCAGGGCGAGCGCGAGCAGCGTGATGACCGCCTGCCCGACCCGTCCGGGCGTGACGCCCGGCGCGGGGTCGAGCGCGTAGTTGGCGTACGCGTTCGCCGCGGCGTCGGTGACCAGCACGGCACAGCCCAGCACGAGCCCGGCCGTCCGCCGCCGCCACAGCAGCACCGCGGCCAGCGGGTCGAGCACCGTCAGCGACGTGAAGTAGAGCGCCAGCCAGGCCGGCAGCGACGGGTAGGGACGCGGGCCCCCGGTGAGCAGGTGGAGGACGTGCACCACCGTGCCGTACGCGAACACCAGCAGGTACGCCGCCACGACGAGCCGGACCCGGCGCGGCGCGGGCATCCGGCGTCCGTCTCCCATCCCGCCAGTATCCGGGTGGCGGCGACCCGGCCCGGTCCCGCCGCAGCCGGGTCAGGCGAAGCGTTCGGTCGTCACCGGCACGAGCCCGCACAGTCGTACGGCGGAGGTCAGCTCGTGCAGGAGCGGCCCCACCGTGCGGTCGTCGGCGGTCGCCAGGTCGGCGGTGACGTCGACCGCCCAGGCGACACCGCCGCCGACGCGGCGCAGGACCCAGGCGAACCGGTCGTCGTGGACGCGCCGCCGCCCGGCGGACGGCACACCGGCCGCCGCCGCGCCGCCCGCCGGTCGCCACCGCTCGGCCAGCTCCGCCACCCGCTGCGCGGGCAGGTCCCCGGCGAACAGCACGCGGTAGACCCGCCGCTCGTGGCATCCCTCGGGGGCGTCCGCGGGGCCGAGCCGCAACGGGGCCGTGGCCGGGAAGACCTCGACCTCCGCGAGACGGGTACGGAGCACCGGCTCGTCCGGCAACGGCCCGCCGCCGAGCCGGCGGTGGACGGCCTCCGCCTCGGTCCGGTCCACGGGGTCCACCCCGCGCCCCGCAGGCCCACCGTCGTCCCGTCGCCGGCCCGGACGAACTCCTCGGCGACGATCGCCTCGACGGCGGCGCCGGTCCCGCCGCGCCGGTCGAGGACCACGTAGTAGTCCAGGGCCGGTCGGTGCCCGGCCTGCCGGCCCACCGCCACCGACCACCGGTCGGCCGTCGCGGTCACCGCGGGGCGCCCACGCGCCGTGTCCCTGCGCACCCGCCCCTCCTCCGGCTCCCGGCACGGGAGCCCCGACGGGGCACGCTAGCGGAGCCGGCGCTCGGCGGCGGGTCAGCGCGCCGGGGGCGGTACGGGAAGAACGACGCCCTCCGCGGCGGAGCGGTGCGCCAGCTCGATGAGCGCGACGGTGTCCACGGCGTCGGCCGGGTCGACCGGCATCGGGCCGTCGCCGCGCAGCGCGGCGGCCACCTGCTCGTAGAAGCTCTCGTACCGGCCGCGCTCGGTGGGCACGGCGCGCAGGTCGCCGTCGACGCCGAGCCGGCCGTACCGGTCGGGCGTGACCTCGCCCCAGCCGGGCGTGCCCGGGCCGCGGCCCTCGCGCAACGCGGCCTCCTGGGGGTCCAGCCCGTAGCTGGTGTATCCGGCACGGTCGCCGAGGACGCGGAAGCGCGGGCCGAGCTGCGGTGTGACGGCGCCCATCCAGAGGTGGGAGCGGACGCCGCCGGCGTGGGTCAGCGCCACGAACGCGTCGTCGTCGACCTCCGCGCCCGCTCGCCGGCGGTCGACCTCGGCGTAGACGTGGGAGGGCGGCCCGAACAGCTGCACGGCCTGGTCGACGAGGTGGGCGCCCAGGTCGTAGAGGGCGCCGCCGGCCTCGCCCGGTGCGGCGCTCTCCCGCCAGCCCGGCTTGATCGAGGGCCGCCACCGCTCGAACCGCGACTCGAAGCGCGTCACCCGCCCCAGCTCGCCCTGCTCGACGAGCCGGCGCACGGTCAGGAAGTCGCCGTCCCAGCGCCGGTTCTGGAACACGGTCAGCGGTACGCCCCGGCGGGCCGCCTCGTCGACCAGCTCGCGCCCCTCGGCGGCGTTCGCGGCGAGCGGCTTGTCGACGACCACCGCCAGACCGGCGGCCACCGCCGCCCGGGCCATCGCCACGTGCTGGCGGTTCGGCGTCGCGACCACGACCAGGTCGAGCGCGTCCCGGGAACGCCACAGCAGCTCGGCGTCGTCGACCAGGCGCGCGTCCGGGTGGTCGCGCCGCACCTGCTGGCGGCGCTCGGGGTCGCGCGTCACGACGGCGTGCAGTGTGAGCCCGGGGGTGGCGGCGATCAGCGGGGCGTGGAACACCCGGCCCGCGAGCCCGTAACCCAGCAGCGCCACCCGCAACGGCGCCTGCGCCGTACCCGCCATGCCACCCTCCGTCTCCGCGGGCGGCGTCGGCCGGCCCGGTGGCTCCGAATCTACGCCCGCCCCCGGTGGATCATCGCCATGACGACGATCACCCTCCGCAGCCGCCGGGACGGGGAGGCGGTCCGGAGCGACCCGACGGCGCGTGTCAATGTAGCGTTGACACGTGGACGCCGAGCTGGACGAGTTGGGCGCCCTGCGCCACGCGCGGGCGCGTCTCGACGAGCGGGAGCTGGACCTCATCGACCGGGCGCGGCACGCCGGCGCGACCTGGGCGCAGGTCGCCTCGGCGCTGGGCATGGCGAGCCGGCAGGCGGCCGAGCAGCGGCGCCGGCGTCTCGTGGCGGCACGGCGGGCACGCCGACGGGACCTCGATCGTGGCTGGTCCCCCGAGGTCGTGGCGCTGCGCGGGGTCGTGGCCGACCTGCAACGCTGGATCGACGCGGACCGGCGGTGGGACGGCCGGTTCGCGCGGGCGGCCCTCGTCCGGGACACGGTGGCGGTCGCGCACGACGCGGAGCCCGGTCCGCTGCACACGCTGGCCCGGCACGTCGCCGCCGACCTCGCCGCGGCCGGCACGGCGGGCCTGCCGGGCCCGGTCCGGGCCGTCGCCGCCCGCCTGGAGGCCGCGCTGTCAATAATGCGTTGACAGCCGTGACCGGTATTGAATCGGGTCCGCTCAACTCCAAGGGTCTGAGTCGTCCCGACTCGACCCCATGGAGGATCCGTGCGGCGTAACGCGGCGCTGTTCGTGGCGGTGTCACTGCTGTCCGGGCTCGGCGGCAGCGCCATGAACCTGGTGAGCGGCATCTGGGTCCTCGACCTCACCGGGTCCGCCGGTCTCGCGGCTCTCGCCGGGCTCTTCCTCTACGGGCCGCAACTGGCCGGCCCCTGGCTCGGCGGCGTGCTCGACCGCGTACCCCGGCGAGCGCTGCTCGTCGCCACCAACCTGGCCCTCGCCGCGGCCGTGCTGAGCCTGCTGACCGTGCGCGGGCCCGGCCAGAGCTGGCTCGTCTTCGCCGTCTCTTTCGCCTACGGGATCAGCTACCTGCTCATCGACGCGGGGGAGACGGCGCTGCTGCCGTCCGTGCTGGCCCCGGAGGATCTCGCCCACGTCAACGGCTGGCGCTCCAGCGCCCAGGAGGGGATGAAGCTGGTCGCCCCGGCGGTCGGCGCGGGCCTGTACGCGTGGCGGGGCGGCCCGGCCGTCGCCCTGCTCTGCGCGGCGCTGCCCGTGCTGGTGGCCGTCGGCTACCTGGCGCTGCGCCCGACCCGTGCGCCCGCCGCGCCCGCGCCGCGGCGGCCCGGGGGCGTGCGCGCCGGACTGCGGATCCTGGCCGGCCAGCGCGCGACCCGGGTGACCGTCGGGCTCGCCGCCGTGTCGATCGGCATGTCGGGCTTCGCCACCGCGGCGGTGTTCGCGGTCGTCACCGGGGACCTGGGCCTGCCGAGCACCTTCCTCGGCGTGCTCGTGACTGCCCAGGGCGCCGGGTCGATCGCCGGAGGGCTGGTCGTCGGCCGGCTCCTGTCCCGGTACGGCGCGGCGCGGGTGGCGGTGGCGGGCACCCTGCTGTTCGCCGCCGCCTGCCTCGGCCGCTGCCTGCCGTGGCCGCCGGCGCTCGTCGGGGCGGCGCTGGTCGGCGGCGTGGGCCTGCCCTGGACGCTGGTCGCGGCGATCACCGCCGTCCAGACCCACACGCCCCCGGCGATGCTCGGGCGGGTGTCCGCGACGGCCAACACGGCGATGTTCGGCCCCGTGGTGCTGGCCACCCCGCTGGGCTCCGCCGCCGTCGTCCTGGGCGGCCGTCCGTCGCTCGTCGTGGCGGCCGGTGTCTGCCTGGCCGCCGCGGCCGTCGCGGCCGGGCGGCGACCCGCGCGCACGCCCGACCTGCCCAGGGAACGGGAGGCGGTCCGGTGAGGGCCGGGTCCACCCGGCACAGGGAACCCGTGTTCGACCGCACGACGATCAGCGCGCGTCCGTCCGGCGTACGGGCGATGCCGTTCGCGTTGATCCCGGTGCCGCCGGTGGACGGCGGGCGGGTCGCCGTCTGAGCCGGACGTACGCCGGTCGTGGCGGCCCGCGTCACCGCGGGTCGCCACGCGGTCCTGGCTACACGCCCAGGCCGCCGAGGACCGTCATCTCCTGGCTGGCGAACTCGCCGGTGAGCAGGGGCATGGCCCGGGCGATGGCGGCCTTCGTCTCGGGCAGGTCCAGCGACCGGTCGTGGTGCTCCTTCGACTCCCAGATCTCGCTGACCCGGACGAGGTCGGGGTCGTCCTCGACGACGCCGACGGCGTAGAGGCGGCAGCCCGCCGCTCGCAGGCCGTCGACGCCCTCCAGCAGGATCGCCACCACGTCGTCGCGGTGCCCCGGTCGGGTCCTCATGGAGTTGACGAATCCGTACGGCATCACACGTCCTCACGCCGGGCCGAAAGCTGACGGCATCAGCTTGCCCGCCCGGTACGACAGCGGGCGTGCGCCCCGGGCGTGTCGCGGAGGAGCGGGCCTCGACGCCCGGCCCGTCGCCGGCGGAGACGGCGACGCGCCGGCGGGGTGCGGACGGCTCCGCGCCCCGCCGGTGGCCGGTCCCGCCCGCGGGGGGCGGGACCGGCGGGGCTCACGGGTTGGTGATCCCCATCGTGTAGCTGCCCGAGCCGCTGTAGGCGTGGACCTCGAACCGGTAGTAGCCGGCGGTGCCCGTGTAGGTCAGCGACTCGTCCGGGCCGGGGCTGTACGACCCGGCGACGTCCACCCAGGTCGACCCGTTCCACTTCTGGAGGTACAGGTCGAAGTCGACGCCGGTGGGGCCGTCCAGGCAGCCGCGGTGGGTGCCGGAGACCGACGAGTAGTAGTAGCTGCCGTTGGGCTGGTAGACGCTCTGCCCGGAGGAGACGGAACCGGTGTAGGTCGCCTCGTAGCCGGTGCAGCCGGTCGGCGGCGGCTCACCACCGCCGCTGGTGCGCAGCGTCAGGCCGTACGCGGAGAGGATCTCGTTGACCGGCTGGAAGTAGGTCGTGCCGCCGGAGGTGCAGTTGCCGGAGCCACCGGAGGTGACGCCCTGCGCCTGCTGGCCGGAGAGCCACGATCCGCCGGAGTCGCCGGGCTCGGCGCAGACGTTCGTGCGGGTGAGGCCGGTGACCGTGCCCTGCGGGTAGTTGACCGTCTGGTTCTTGGCCTGGATGGTGCCGCAGTGCCAGCCGGTCGTGGAGCCGGAGCGGCAGATCGAGGCGCCGACGGCGGCCTCGGTGGAGCCGGCCACCGTGACGTTGCCGCCGGCGTAGTTGTTCACCCACGGCTGCGGGGTCCAGTTGGAGTTGGTCTGCACCCACGCGTAGTCGTTGCCGGGGAACGAGGATCCGCGGAAGGTGCCCTGGGCGACCTGGTTGTAGCCCTGGGTCGCCGTGCCGACGGTGCCGCAGTGCCCGGCGGTCACGAACCCGCCGACCACGGAGAAGCCGACCGAGCAGCGCCCACCCATGTAGTAGGCGTCGCCACCGCGCACGTCGTAGTAGGTGCGCGGGGCCTCGGTGGTGGCGACCACGCGGACGGCGGCGGGGTCGACGCGGCTGGCCCGGACGAACGCGGCGGCCGCGCCGGTGTCGCGGGCGAGGACGACCACCGTGTTGGTGGTGACGTCGACGTACCAGCCGGGGATGGCGGTGGCCGACGCCCGGGCGGCGTGGCGGTCCAGCGCCGACTTGATCCGGTCGAGGTCGGCGCCGCTGCGGGTGACGAGGGCGGGCTGCGCGCCGGCGGCCCGGACGCGGTCGGCGGCGGAACGGTCGGTGACCGCGACGACGAGCGTGTCACCGGCGAACCAGCCGCCGGCGTACGTGGCGCCGAGCGACCGGCGCAGGGCGGCGTCGGTGCGGCTGCCCTTCTCGTCGCGGGCGACGCGGGCGCGGGCCTGGCCGGCGGTCAGCCCCAGGTCGCGCTGCATCGCGGCGAGCATCGCCGACGACGCCGCGTCTGCTCCGGCGGCGACGGCGGGGCCGGTCGGTGCCGCGGCGGCGGGTGACGCCACGGCGGTGAGGGCGCCGACGGGCAGCAGGATCGCTGCTGCCGCGGCGGCGAGGCTTCGTCTCATCGTGCCTCCTGGTGGACGGCCGCGGCGCGGTCGGGGGTGCACCGCGGGCAGGTCAGGCACAACCTACGACGTCCCGATCGAGGTGTCTCTATATCACCTGGCTCATACCGTCTCGCAGGCTGTAGGAAAACTTCTTTCAAGCGATTGACTTCGATGGTTTGCGACACAACAATCCTCGCCTATATCAACTCCCATCAATCTCATTCCCCTGGGAGGAGGCACCCATGGCAGCTCTACGAGGCGAGGTGTCCTGGTTCTGCTGCGGCAGCGCCTGGGGCCCGTGCGGCACCGCCGGCGGCGGCGCGTGCGGCACCTGCCGGTCGGGCAACTACCAGCACGCCTGGCCGAACACCTCGGACGCGTGCCTGGCCATCACCCGCCCCGACGCCTGCGGAATCACCGGCATGAGCCGGCGCGGATGCGGGTTCCGGCACTACACCACCAACCTCTGCAACGGCGCCCGGGTCGGCACCACCATCGCCGACTGCGGGCCGCAGACCGACCTGTTCTGCGGTGAGCGCACCTGCTGCGGCTCGGCCTGCGGCAGCAACCGGATCATCGACCTCACACCGGCGGCGTACAGCGCGATCGCCAGCCTCTCCACCGGGCTGCGGCCCTGCTCGGTCGACACCGTCTGAACGGGAAGGTGCCCCATGAACCAGACCCTGGACCGCCGCCGACTGCTCGCCACCGCCGCGCTCGGCGGAGTGGTCGGCGCCACCGCCCTCGGTTCGCTGGCCCCCGAGGCGGCCTTCGCCGCCGAGGCGACGGCCGTCGAGCCCGGGATGCCCGACCCGAACTTCGCCGAGGGTCGGATCAGCAAGATCTCCGGCAACATGCTGCCGTCACCGGCTCGGACACGGTCCTGCACTCGATCCGGATCACCGGCGGCACCAGCATCTGGAAGCTGCAACCGACCACGTTCGACCAGGTCGCGGTCGGTGACGGCCTCTACGCCCGCGGCGTACGGCTGCCCGACGGCACGCTCGCCGCGGACGCCGTCTGGGTGAACATCGTGAACCTGCACGCCCACATCGCCTCCGTGGGCCGCAACGTGCTGCACCTCGACCACAAGGGACAGCACATCGTCGGGCACGTCGTGCCGCGGCTCTCCGCCGCGGTCTACAACGGCACGCCGGCGGTCAGCGACCTGTCGCTGCTGCGCGTCGGCCGGCACGTCCAGGTGCTCGGCGCCTGGCACCCCGACACGAACGAGATCGACATCGCCACCGTCTACGCCGCCGCCTGACCGGGCGGCGCCCCGGGCGCTGCCCGCGTACGCCCGGGGCGCCGCCACGAGCACCGGAGGGAGAACCATGATCGAGATGATCGCGGCGCTGCAACCGCTGGTCGTCGGCGCCGTGCTGCTCTGGTCCGCCCGCGTCAAACTCCTCAGCCGGCACGCCGCCGCGGTCGCCGGCCGGTCGGCGCTGGTCAACCTGCTCGGCGAGCGCCGGGCGCTGCCCGCGTACCGGCTGGTCGGCGGCGTCGAGCTGACGCTCGGCGGGCTCCTCGTCCTGCCGCCCGCGCTGCGTGCGGAGGCGGCCGCCGCCGCCGTGCTCGCCGCCGGCTTCCTCGCGTACCTCGGCTACGCCCGCCGGGCCGCGCCGACGTCGTCCTGCGGCTGCCTGAGCGCCCGCGCGGCTCCCGTGTCCCGCCGCGGCATCGCCCGCGCCGGGCTGCTCCTCGCCGCGAGCGGCCTCGCCGCGCTGGCCCCCGGTGGCTGGCTCGCCGCCCTCACCGCACGGCCGTTCGCCGGGACGGCCGTCCTCCTCGTCGAGCTGGCCGCGATCGTGGCGCTCTCGCCCGAGCTGGACCGGGCCTGGCTGCTGCCGCTGCGCCAGCTGCGGATGCGGCTCACCCACCCGCTGCGCGGCAACTCCGGGGTGCCGCTGCTCGCCACCGTCCAGCAGCTCCAGCTCAGCGACGCGTACCGCCGGGTCGCTCCACTGCTCCGCTCCGACGTGCGCGAGCACTGGGACGACGGCGACTGGCGCTTCGTGGGGCACGCCGCCCGCTACCAGGGGCGAGCGGCCACGGCCGTGTTCGCCGTGCCACTGGCCGACCCGGAACCCGCCGCGGTGCGCGTCGCCGTGGTCGACGACACCACGGGACACACCCTGCTGAGCCTCGCCGGCACCCCGCCGGCCGCCGGCCCCCATCTGGCCGTCTCCCCGGCCTGACCGGCGGGAACGCCCCCGACCAAGGAAGCGAGGTCACCGACGATGCACAGCCGACGACGGGCCGGTGGAGCGGCCCTTTCCCTGCTGGTCGCCGGGCTGGTCGCGGCGGTGGCCGCGCCGGCCGCGGCGGCCGTCCCCGACGGCGCGGTCCGCGCCGCGGTCCCCGACGCGGCGGCGCTCACCGAGGCGGTGACCGGGAAGCTGCTCGCCATCGCCACGCCGGCGCGGGTCCCGGCGGCGTCGCAGACCCGGGTCACGGTGAGCCGCCGCGCCGCCGGGTGGGCCTTCGGCACCGCGGTGGCCCTCGCGCCACGGGAGACCGACGCCCATCCGACCGGTGCGGTCTTCGTCGCCCACGCCGAGCACGGCGCGTGGCGGGTCGCCTTCGACGGCGACGTCGACTTCGGCGCGCTCGCCACCGCGTCCCCGCTGGTGACGAGCCGGGAGAAGGTGGTACTCGGCAGCGAACCGGCACCGCTGTACGCGGGTGGCGACTACCGCACCGGAATGGCCCTGCCCTTCGCCGTCGGGCAGACGTGGACGCTCACCGGCGGCCCGCACGGCTGGGGCGGCGGCGAGTCGCCGTACAGCTCGGTCGACCTCGCCGGCGGCGACCAGGTGGTGCGGGCCGCCCGCGCCGGTACGGCGTACACGATGTGCCAGGGCTGGATCCGGGTGATCCACGACCGGGGCTACGCGACCGACTACTACCACCTGTGGAACAACATCTCCGTCAACGGGGCGAGCGTCGCCCAGGGCGCCTTCCTCGGCTACACCGGCACCGACGTCACCTGTGGCGGGGCCGCCTCCGGCCGGCACGTCCACTTCGGGCTGCGGCAGGACGGCGCGTACGTCCCGATCGCCGGCCACGACATCGGCAAGTGGGTGTTCGCCAACGGCGCGGGCGCGTACCAGGGTGGCGCCCGGCACGGGTCGGCCTGGGTCGGGGCCGGTGGCGCCCTGCACAACTTCGGCGCGCTCGGCCTGAACCAGGGCGTGGTCGACGCCAACGGCGGCGGGACCCTCACCCGGCGGGCGGGCCCGGGCACCGGCTACGCGGCCCTCGGCTCGCTGGCCGACGGTGCGACCGTCACCATCTCCTGCTCGGCGAACGGCACGACCCACACCGGGCGGTACGGCACCACCGCGCTCTGGGACCGGCTCAGCGACGGAAGTTGGGTCTCCGACGCGTACCTCTGGACCGGGGTCAACGGTCCGGTCAACGGCTGGTGCTGACCAGCGCGACCGTCGGTCGGTCCGCCGCACGGGCGGCCGGCCTCGGAAAGGAGTGGCAGTGACCGTAGCAGCAGCACCCGTCTTCCGTCGGGTCCGATTCGTGTTGGGCGGCGCGCTCGCCCTGATCACCGCGCTGGCCGCCCCGGCGGCGGCCGGCCCGGCGGCGCCCGCCGCGCCGGTCCGAGCGCCGTCCGGTCCGCTGGCCGTCGCCTTCGACACCGCCTCCGCGCGGTACGACGTGCCCCGCGACCTGCTCGTGGCGCTCGGGTACGCCGAGACGCGGCTGGACATGCACGCCGGGGCGCCGAGCGCGGCCGGCGGCCACGGGCTCATGCACCTGGTGCACAACCCGCGACAGCGCACCCTCGACGAGGCGGCCACCCTCACCGGGCTGGACCCGGCCGCGCTGCGCACCGACCCGGCCGCGAACGTGCTCGGCGCCGCGGCCGTGCTTCGCGCGTACGCCGACGAGGCCGGACTGACCGCGACCGCGCGCGACGACCTCGGCCGGTGGTACGGCGCGGTCGCCCGCTACGGCGGCGCGCGGGAGGCGTCGGCGGCGCGGCTCTACGCCGACACGGTCTACGACCTGCTGCGGAGCGGGTTCTCGTCCGACGCCGGCGAGAGCGTGCCCGGACGGGCCGTCACACCGCGGCGCGGCGAGCTGGAGCGGGCGGCGCCCGGCGGCATCGGCACGCTGAGCGCCGACTACCCGCCGGCGGCGTGGGCGCCGGCCAGCACCAGCAACTACACGGTGGCGAGCCGGCCCGGCAGCCACCCGGTGACGTACGTCGTCATCCACGTGACCCAGGGCTCCTACGCGGGCTCGATCAGCTGGTTCCAGAACCCGGCCGCGCAGGTCAGCGCGCACTACACCTTCCGCTCGTCGGACGGCGCCGTCACCCAGTCGGTGCGGGAGAAGGACATCGCCTGGCACGCCGGCAACTGGACCTACAACACCCGGTCGATCGGCATCGAGCACGAGGGGTACGTCGACAACCCGGCCTGGTTCACCGACGCGATGTACCGCGCCTCCGCGGCCCTGACCCGCAGCCTCACGGCGAAGTACGGCATCCCCCGCGACCGGGCCCACATCATCGGCCACGTCGAGGTGCCCGGCGCCACCCACACCGACCCGGGGCCGAACTGGAACTGGACCTACTACATGCAGCTCGTCAACGGCGTGACCGGCATCGGCTCGGGCACCGTGGCCACGTCGGGCAACCTGAACGTGCGCTCCGGTCCCGGCACCGGGTACGCGGTCGTCGACACCCTCGCGCCCGGCGCGACGGTGAGCGTCTACTGCCAGACCGCCGGCACCTCGGTCACCGGCCCGTACGGCACCAGCACCGTCTGGAACCGCATCGGCACCAACCGCTGGGTCTCCGACGCGTACGTCCTGACCGGGCACAGCGGATACATCCCGGGCGTGCCCCGCTGCTGACGACGTCGGGCGGTCGCGGTGCCGGGGACGACCCGGCCCCGCGACCGCCCTGATCGACGGACGGACGCGAGAACGGGCGGTCAGGTGGTGGTCCGGACGATCGCCGAGCACTCCCGGTCGACCTGGTCGGCGCTCGTGCAGGCCCGGAAGCGCACCTCGCTCCCCTCGTACATGTTCTTGTTGCAGTAGCCCCAGTCGCC
>NZ_RAQQ01000025.1 GCF_003610785.1 Micromonospora globbae | reverse complement strand
TGGTACCACGGCATGAAACGGCTACGGATCCGCTGGGAACGCCGCGACGACATCCACGAAGCCTTCCTTGCCCTGGCCACCTGCATCATCACGTACCGACACGTCGTACGACTTTGTTAGGACCTCTAACGCCGGATAGCCTAACTGTCGGTGCCGACATCGCGCACCGCGCTATCCCTCGGGTTGGCACGCATGTTCTGATCACCCAGCTCGCCGGGGCCTACCATCGTGACCGTCGGCTGGCGGGCAGGCGTTACAGCGGGTCATCGCGGGCCGACAGGCGAGGCGCCGCCTCCACCGGCCTTCCGGCGGGGGCAGAGGCGGCGCCGCTCGCGGGTCAGTCACCCGACGATGCTGTGCGGGTCGGGCGGGAACTCGTCGGTGGTGGCGGAGACGAACTCCAGCTCGACCGACTCGGCCCCCGGGATGACGGTCGCGTTGAACTCTAGGATCACCTGCCGGCGGAGCGACACCTGGGAGGTCCGCTCGTTCCAGTCCGGCACGATCACCGTGATCTCCTCCTCGTGAGCGTAGGTGTCAGCCCGGTACATGAATCCGTAGAGGCTCACTTCCGCGTGCACCTTGACCGTGCCCACGTGGGTATCGCCCTCGTACTCCTCCGCCTCGTCCCAGACCATCGTGTCCAGGTCCGGGGTGGCCACGTCGACTTCGAGCTCTTCGACGTAGTCAGGCAGGTGAACGTCGTCGAAGTCCAGGCCGTGGATCTCGTAGTTGTCGTCGCCGTCGCGGTGAACGGGCTGGTCGGTTAGGTCGTCGCAGGCACCGACCAGTGCCTTGCGCAGCAGATCCTCCACGGAGGGGAACGAGGCCGCCGCGTTGCTTAACCGGCGCTGCCGGGCTTGCTCGTCCCGAACCCGGTCGAGAGCGGTCCGGAACGAAACGCCCTCCTGGACGGCTCTCGCCTTCACCATCGGGTAGTCCGCCGCCAGCTTCACCATCGCGGCCCGAATCGAGATGTTCTCGTGGTCGGCCATCTCCTCGGCGAGCTCCGACTCGTCGCGGACGACGCCCAGCGCCTCGGAGTACGAGATGTTGAAGCCCTTGGCGAGTCTCTTGGCCTGCGGGTTCTTGCTCATGACGATGTCCGTCTCTCCCTCGTGGTGCCCACGCCACCACCGAGGGGGTACGACATCCGCCATCGGTGATCATCGTCTGCGACGAGCTTTCGGCCCTTGTCCCTCGGTGTCGCGCAGGAGCGTGGGCCACGGGCGACAGGAGAAACGGGTGGCGCAGAGCCACCGCTCCTCCCAACATAGCCCATCGGGGCGTGGTCGATCCGAGCGGGGCCGCTGGCCGACGGTGGCGCGGAGGGGGCCCAGGGCGATGTCCCAGCCGCAGCTGACGGCAGCGCACGGGCGACCACCGTGCGGCACGAGCGCTCACGGCCGCGCGCCTTCTCCATTTGGTCATGGCAATTCGCGACCAACCCGCCCCACCGACGTCGCAATCGAGCTTCGTCTATCAGCTCGACCGCTCTCAGCCTTACCGCCGCTCAGACCCAGCCGGACCCACCTGGACTCCCCTGGAAACGGCGGGACGTAGGGCACGCTCGTCGGACGAGCAGCCACCGAGCAGCCACACGTCCACAAGGGACGGACAAGCAAAGGGCCCGACCTGCGTTTCCGCAGGTCAGGCCCTTATGATCTTGCGCGCCCGAAGGGACTCGAACCCCTAACCTTCTGATCCGTAGTCAGATGCTCTATCCGTTGAGCTACGGGCGCTGGTGCTCAGCCAGCCTACACGACCGACTTTCGCGCGGAGACTCCGGGATTCGAACCCGGGAGGGGCTTTAAGACCCCAACCGCATTAGCAGTGCGGCGCCATAGACCAGACTAGGCGAAGTCTCCCTGGCGACCCGGCAGGCCACCGCGCCCGAGGATACAGGGCAGCACCCACCGGGGGCAAAGCGACTTCGCGAGCGGCGCTGAACGACCTCCGGCCCGCCGCACGTGAGCGCTGTGCGCGGGCGTCATCAGGACTACTCTCCATCGATATGCAGGAGCAGCCCCCGAGCGAGCCGACCCGCCGCGAGCCTGCTGACGGGGCTCGCCGGCGTTCCCCGAGGCCCACCTTCAGGCCGCCATCCGTGCCGCAAACCGCATCGGAACCCGCGCCACCCCCGGCCGGAGAGAGCGCGGCGAAGACGGCCGACGAGAAGGCCCGCCCCACCCGGCGGGTCAAGGGCGCTGCCACCGTGCTCTTCCAGCCGCCCGAGCCCGACCGGGCGGTGCCTCGGCAGTCGGCCCGACGACCGACAGCGCGAGCCGAGGACCCAGCCGGCGCGACGGACGAGCCGGCGGAACGGCCTGCGCCCGAGCAGCCGGCGGCGGCCCGGCCAGCACCCGACCGCCAGGCCCAGGTCCAACCGGCACAGCATCAGGTCGCAGAGGAGGAACCGGTACAGGACCAGCCCGCACAGGACCAACCGCCACAGGGCCAGGCCGCGCAGGATCAGGCGGCACCGGACGAGCCCACGCAGGACCAGACGGCACCGGACCAGCTCGCGCAGGATCCGCCAGCGCCACAGGAGCAGCCGTCGGCGGAGATCCCAACCGGCCCCGCCAAGGCGGGCAGAAAAGCGGCTTCCACCACGAAGCGGACGTCCGTCCGCAGGTCATCGCCGCAGGCGTCCACCCGAAAAGCCTCGCCCCGCGCTGCGTCCGCTGGCACATCCGTGACCCCTGGCGGGACCGCGCCCCCGGCCGGGGTTGCCGACGCCGCCGCTCCTGGCCAGGCCACGCCCGCGTCGACGACGGCCCCCACAGCGACGCCCCGCTCCGAGACGGGACCCGTCCGGCCGGCGGCCCCTTCGGCGGGGACGAACGCCCCGGCGGACTCGGAGCCGGTGTCCTCGACAGCCGCGGAGGGGACGGCACCACCGGCAAACGCCACGGCGGCCACCCGCGAGGCGAAACCGCCGGCCGAGGCAGTCACGCCCCAGGTGAAACCGCCGGCGGAGGCAGCCACACCGCGTCAGGCGGAAGTCGCGGAGGAGACCGCCGCGCCGAAGGCGGGCGCTCGGAAAGCCGCCGCCCGGAAGGCGACCGCGACGGCCACCACCAAGACCCCTGCCCGGAAGGCGACCGCGACGACCACCAAGACCCCCGCCCGCAAAGCCACCGCCGCGACACCCACCACCAAGACCCCCGCCCGGAAGACGGCCGGCGCGCCGACCACCAAGGCCACCGCGACGAAGGCGACCACCGAGGCCACCGCGACGCAGGCCACCACCACGGCCACGGACCGGACGGCGACCGCCACCCCGGCCACCGCCGGGAAGCCGGCCACCGAGCCGCCCCCGGCCCCTCCGGCGTACGACCTGCGGGCGATCACCGCCCGGGTGCTGGACCATCCCGGTTTCGCCCCGGAGCTGCTGGCCCTGGCCGCCGTGGAGGCGCTCGGTCCGGGGGCCGGCGCGTGGGCCGAGCGGCTGCGCATGGCGTACCCCGATGCCACGCCGGACGGCCTTGCCCGGCTCGCCACCCGGCGGTTCGTACGGCTGGCCGGGGCGGGTGGGGCCACGGCGGCCCTGGCCGGTGTCCTCGCGCCGCTCGCCGAACTGGCGGCGGTGCTCTGGACGCAGGCCAACCTGGTGCTGCACCTGGCCGCGGCGTACGGACGCGACCCGGCTCATCCCGATCGGGCCGCCGAGCTGCTGGTGTTGACGCAGGTGCACCCGGACGGGTCGAGTGCGCGTACCGCTCTGGAGGCGGCGCGGGCGTTGGACGGGCCGCGAGAGGCGCCGTGGCCGCGCGCGGCGGAGGCGGCGTGGCGGTTGGCCGCGCCGCTCGCCGCCCAGGCCGGCGGCTGGCTGGCGCTGCGGCTGGCGTCGCGGCTGCTGCCGGGCGCCGCGGTGCTCGCCGCGGCGGCCGGTGACGCGGCGGCGGCCGTACGGCTGGCGGCCCGCGCGATCACCGCCTACCGGCCGCCGCGGGGGGCCTGACGCAGGTCCGGCTGTTGCCGTGGGCGGGCGGGCGCGCCTGATTCGTTCACGTCGTCAGCTCCGAGGGTCCGGCACACACACCTCGACGGCCGCGGCACACTGAAGGCGCCGGCACAGATTCGGCCGCCGACGCACTCTCGAAGGCGCCGGCACACGCCAACCGCCGGCACACGCCAACCGCCCCACACGCCAACCGCCCGCGCGCCTGGTCAGAGCCAGTCGAACCACGACTTGGGCAGCAGCGCGTACCCCACGAAGGCCACCACGTCGAGCAGCGTGTGCGCGACGACCAGCGGCATCACCCGCCGCGTGCGCAGGTAGAAGAGGCTGAACACCACGCCCATCACGGCGTTGCCGACGAACGCCCCGAACCCCTGGTAGAGGTGGTAGGAGCCGCGGAGCAGCGCGCTCGCCGCGACGACCGCGCCGAGCCGCCACTGGAGCTGGCGCAACCGGGTCACCAGGTAGCCGACCACGATCACCTCCTCCAGCACGGCGTTCTGCACGGCGGCGAGGATGAGCACGGGCACGGCCCACCAGATGTCGGGCAGGGAGGCCGGCACCAGGGTCGCGTTGACGCCGAGCTGGGCCGCCACCCAGAACAGCGCCAGCCCGGGCAGCCCGATCAACGCCGCCAGGCCCGCGCCGCGCGCGAGGTCCGACCCGGGCCGCCGGGCGTCGAGGCCGAGCGTCCGCGCCGGGTCACCGGGGTCGCGCCCCAGCAGGTGTACGGCGAGCAGCACGGGCAGCAGCGCGAAGACGATCCCGAGAAGCTGGTACGTCAGATCGAGGTACGGCCTCGTGGACGCGGAGGTGTTCAGTGCCGCGGTCTGCTTGGACAGCGGCCCCTCGGCGGTCAGCTTCGCGATGATCGAGACGACCGCGTAGACGGCCGACTGGCCGAGGGAGAGGCCGAGGACCAGCAACGTCTCGGTACCCAGTGTCCGGCGCGACACCGGGCGGGTGAGCTCAAGGGTCACCGCACCACTCTGCCCGACGGGAGCGCCCGCCGGCACCGCCGAACACCCCTCGTGAGCCGATCGCACATTCTGTGCGACCGGCGGACACGCTCCGTGGAGATCCTGTCTTCGCCCCATTCACCGTCAGGAGAGGGAGCGGGCCCATGGAGGACGTCGCGCGGCTGCTGAAGGAGAGCTGGACCCTGGTGGAAGAGCACCGGGAGCGGCTCAGCGAGTACTTCTACGCCCGCCTGTTCCTGCTCGACCCGGACCTGCGGCAGCTCTTCCCGGTGCAGATGAGCGGGCAGGGCGACCGGCTGCTCGAGGCGATCATCACGGCCATCCACACGGTGGGCGACCCGGAGAGCTTCGACGAGTTCCTGCGGGCGCTGGGCCGCGACCACCGGAAGTACCAGGTCGAGGCGGAGCACTACGCGACCATGGGCGTCGCGCTGCTGGACGCGCTGCGCACCACGGCCGGCGACGGCTGGAACCTGGAGTACGACCAGGCCTGGCGGGACGCGTACGCGGCGATCTCGGAGAAGATGCTGGCCGGGGCGGCGGCGGACGACAACCCGCCGTACTGGCACGCGGAGGTGCTGACCCACGAGCGGCACGGCGCCGACACGGCCGTGCTGACCGTCCGCGCCCTCCAGCACCCGATGTCGTGGAAGGCCGGCCAGTACGTGAGCGTGGAGGTGCCGCGGCACCACCCGCGGGTGTGGCGGACGTACTCGGTGGCGAACGCCCCGAACGAGGAGAACGTGCTGGAGTTCCACGTCCGGTCCGCCGGCGCCGGCTGGGTCTCGGGGGCGCTGGTCCGCCGGGTGAAGCCGGGCGACCTGCTGCGGCTGGCGGCGCCGATGGGCTCGATGACGCTGGACCGCACCTCGGAGCGGGACATCCTCTGCGTGGCCGGCGGGGTCGGGCTCGCGCCGATCAAGGCGCTCGTGGAGGAGCTGGCCACGTACAACCGCACCCGGTGGGTGCACGTCTTCTACGGTGCCCGCCGGGAGGCCGACCTGTACGGGCTGGCCGGCCTGCGCGAACTGGTGGCCGCGCACCCGTGGCTGTCGGTGACCCCGGCGTGCAGCGAGGACCCGGACTTCGACGGTGAGCAGGGCGACATCGCGGACGTGCTCGGCCGCTACGGCCCGTGGACGGCGCACGACTGCTACGTGTCCGGTTCGGCGCCCATGGTGCGGTCGACCCTGCGGGTGCTCGCGGCCGACGACGTCCCGCCGCCGCGCATCCGGTACGACACCTTCGGCGATCTCTGAGGCTTTTCTCCCCCCATCCGGGGCGCGTGCCCCTGCCCCCTGGGGCACGCGCCCCGGCCCCCCGCCCCCGGGGGGACGGGTTCGCCCGCGGCGGCCTCGTAGCCGAGGGCGAGCAGCCGGGTGGTCAGTAACGCCAGGGGCGGCCGGTCTCCCGGTACTCCTCGACGGGGACCAGCGGCACGCCGGGGGTCATCCGGTCCACGTAGAGCCTCCCCTCCAGGTGGTCGATCTCGTGCGCGACGAGCCGGGCCATGCCGTACTCGAACGACGTGATGATCCGGCTGCCGTCCCACTGGGCGTGCTCGACGTCGACCCGCAGCGGCCGGGGCACGAGACCGCGGTGGTCGAAGAAGGAGAGGCAGCCCTCGTACTGCTCGTCGGTGTCCGGGGACACATCGACCACGCGCGGGTTGAGCAGCACGACCGGTTCGGCGTTCCGGTCGGGCGGGCGGACGACGGCCGCCGCGCGTCCGATGCCGAGCTGCGGCGCCGCGATGCCGACCCCCTTGCTGAACGGGTGCAGTTCGTCGAGGCGGGCCAGCGTGGCGCAGAGACGGTCGACCACCTTCCGGGCCGTCCCCTCCTCGGCGGGGAGGTCGAACGGCCGGGCGGGCTGGCGCAGCAGGTCGTCGCCGCGCTGCACGACCCCGGCGGCACGCATCCGGTCGCTGGGGCGGACCCGGCCCTCCGGCGGGGCGTCGTGGTCCGGCTCCGGGCGGGCGCGGAACCGCCACTGCATCCGGTAGCGGGCGTTGAGCGGGGGGTCGTCGGTCTGCCACTCGAAGATCGCGCGGTCACCCTCGTCGTGCCGCTGCACCGGCGTACGCAGCGGGCCCTCCTCCGCTGACAGCGAGGTCTCCGCGCCCCAGACCTGTGGGTCGAGCACGGCCGGCAGGTCGAGGCGTACGGCCAGGTGCCGGGTGGGCACCCGGACCGCCCGCTGGAACCAGGGCCCCCACTTCTCCGCGCCGACTCGGTAGGCGTACTCGATGGTGGCGCGGTCCCCCGGGTAGAGCGGGAAGCGCCGCTCGCCGTTCTCGAAGAGCAGCCAGATCTCCTTGAAGGCGTCCCGGTCGTGCTTGGCCCGCCAGTGCATCGGCTCGCGTTCGCCGCCGTCGTCCCGGTACGCCCGCAGCTGCAACTCGGCGAAGGTGAGCGGATGCTCCCGGTGGTGCCGGTTGGAGCGGCCCGGATCGTTCGGGTAGCGGTCGACCGCTACCCGGACCAGGTAGCGGGTGACGGGCTCCGTTCCCGCGTTGTACAGCTCCCGCCGGATCACGCACAGGTAGCCCTCGTCGGTGTGGGTGAGCGTGGCGAGTTCCCGTTCGACCACGAGGCCGGTGCCCGGGGGCAGCCACTGCCCGGGTGGGGACAGCTCCCGCTGCGGCAGCCCGGCGCGGGTGTGCCGCACCTCGTCGTACTCCCGGAAGCGCTGCCAGATGACGCCGCCGGCCTCCAGGACGGCCTCGGCCCGCCGGGCGAAGTCCTCGGTCGGGCGGTGCCGCCGCCCCTCGACGTGGCTGACGTACGACGGGTCGAAGCCCATCAGCACGGCCAGCTGTTTCTTGGACAGCCCTCGCGCGGTCCGCTGCCGCGCGAGTTCGGCGGCGAAGGAGTCGGCAGCACGGTCGAGGGGTGAGGTCGTCATCGGCTTCCTCGTGGCCGGGAGTATCAGTTTCACGTTCCGTGGCCGAGCGCACACGGAACTGCCACCTTGCCGACAGTCTTCTTGACATTTCACCGATGGACGTCGATGCTGCTGCCCGCTCGCCCGTTGCGCCGGAGTTTCTCCGGGCCGGCCGGGGGTAGTACGCCCGAGCGATCGGCGTCGCTTCGCGCGGTGCCGAGGGTGACCCAGACCTCCGGATCGGCCGGGGACGGCCCTTCCTCACACCGACGGACTGTGGTTAGGCTAGCCTTAGCTCACAGGGACCAGGCGCGCGACGGGGGATGATCGAGTGACAGCGGTGATGCCGGGGCGGGATGTCGCCGCCACGCCGCTGGCGCCGGTCACGGCAGCCCTGCGCGCCATGTTCGGCACCGACGACGTGCCGGGCCTCGCGACCGGCCTCCTGGTCGCCGACGAGTTCGGCTGGGCCCCGGCGACGACCCTGATCGACGGCAGCCGGCTCCCCGAACTCCTGCACGCCGCCAGCCTGCGGTGGGGCGGCACCCCGCACGCCTGTGCGGCCCTGGCATGGAAGTCCTACAGCTACTGGACGGCGCTGCCCGTGGTGCTCGGTTGGGCCTCGGCCCGGCGGGTGCCCCTGCTGGACCCGTCCGACGTGCTGATCCACTTCGAGGACCACCGCCCCCTCGTCACGCTCGGCCTGCGGCGCTCGACCACCGTCGCGGTGCTGCCCAGCGACCCGCTGGCCCTCGCGCCCTCGCCCGAGGTGCGGGTCGTGTCCGGCGAGGCCGAGCTGCTGGACGTGTTCCGCGCCTCGCTCCTGGACGCCCACCTGGCGCCGATGATCCGGGCGATCCAGTCGGAGGTGCGGATCGGCACGCGCACCCTCCTCGGCTCGGTGGCCTCCGGTATCTCGAACGGCATCCTGCGCGCCGCGGACGGGCTGCCCGGTTCCTCCGCCGAGACCATCGACACGCTGCTCGGCGCCCTCGACCTGCGCGACCTCGTGGAGCTGGTGCCCGGGCCGACCGGCGAGCCGACCGTCCAGCGGCGCACCTGCTGCCTCGCGTTCACCCTGCCCCGCCCGAAGATCTGCCAGGGCTGCTGCGTACGCCAGGCCTGACGCGGTTCACTTCGTCAGGGGACGCACGTCCCAGACCCAGACGCCGCCGGTGAACACCGGCTCGATCCCGGTCAGCTCGGTCATCGCCCGGCGCAGCGCGTCGGCGTTGCGGTGCGGCCCGAGGATCACCACACCGGCCCGCCAGTACCGCAGGTCGTCGACCGCGTTCACCCGGGACTGGGGTGTGATCGGCGGCACCGCGCCGGCACGCCGGACCACGCTGAAGAAGCTGCTCGTGGGCCGGGGCGGGGCGGTGAAGAGGGCGGCGCCGTGCTCCTCCGCGTGGGGACGCGTGTCGGGGCCCAGGAAGTACCCGCGGGCCAGGGGCATGTCCAGCCCGGTGGCCGCCGCCCAGCGCAGCGGCTCGGTGTAGTTGGTGTCCGGAAGGGGCAGGGTCACGACGCTCCGCCCGCCGGCCACGTACGGCCGCCAGGCCCCGGACGTCACGAATCCGGGCACGGGGTTGAGGTGGGTCGCCGGCAGCGGGGTCGGCAGGATGGGCACCAGGGCCATGGCGAGCACGGTCACGGTGGCGTAGCGGATCTGCGGTCGTGCCGCTGGGTGCGCCACGGCGAGCCGGCGGATGCGCTCGACGCCGAGCGCGAGCAGCAGGCCGATGATCGGTGTGATGGCCAGCGCCCACCGCGTGGGCACCACGGAGTGCAGGATCGGCAGGTCCTCGAGGGGCGCCCAGAGGCTCGGGACGCCGGTCTCGCGACCGTCGAAGATCACCTCGCGGCCGAGCGAGAGCACCGCGAAGAGCAGCCCGAGCACGGCGAGGCTGACCACGACGAGGTTGCGTCGCAGCCACCAGACGAGGGCGAGCACGAGTATCACCAGCGCCCAGCCGAAGAAGCTGTTCTCCTCGGTGGGGTTCTTCGCCAGCCCTTCCGAGGTGCGGGGGCTGCCGGCCAGTGACTCCCGCGAGTACGCCACGAAGGAGGCGAGGTCACTGGAGTAGCCGCGGATGAGGCGCGGCAGGCCCTCGTACGCGCCGGGTCCGAAGAACTGGACGTAGAGCGGGTACGCCAGCAGCGCCGCGGCCACGGCGGCGGCCACACCGAGCCCGGCGAGGAAGGTCCCGGCCCGCCGCCGGAGGTCGGGCCGGCCGGCGGCCAGCACGGCGACCACGACGCCGAGCCCGATCGCGGTCATCAGCAGGATCTCCAGGTTGAGGAACGCCTGCCAGACGATCACCAGGGCGAGCAGTACGCCGTTGCGCAGCCAGCGGCCGCTGTCACCCAGCCGCAGCGTCCGCCAGATGATCAGGGGGACCACGAACTGGGAGACGATGTTGGGGTGCGCGTTCGCGTGGGAGATCATCGCCGGCGCGAACGCGCAGAACGCCGCACCCAGCCAGGCCGGGCCACGTGAGCCGACGAGGACCCGGGAGAAAAGGAAATACCAGGCGGTGGCCGTGGCAATCATCCCGACCGTGAGGAACAGCAGGAACGAGGCACGGGGACCGAAGGCCAAGGTGACCGGCGTCAGCGGTATCGAAACGGATAATACTGACGTATTCGCCATCAAATTGACGCCTTCGGGCACATTCATCTGGTCCGAGTGGAATGGATACGCCAAATGCGTCACCACTCGTGCACCGTGCGCCATCATCCACTCGAACTGCGCCTGATCGTTCCGGTTGTCCCGAACCCCGTTGCGCGGGTCGAGCCACAGCCGGGCGGTGACCCAGAAGCCGAGCGCCACGAAGCTGAGCACGGCCAGGAGGTCGATCCGGCGACCCCTCCCGGGGCGATCACCCCGCACGACACCCGGCGCAGCGGCCGTGGGGCCGTCCTCCGGGACGCCCGAATCAGGAGTAGTCATAACAATTCGGAGCGTAGTCAGCGTATGGCGTGCACGTGACACGTTTCTGGGTATTGCCGTACTATGTGCCGGGTTCGCCGACCGCCGATCGCGTGCCACCCCCGACTGCATTTCGGCCATCGGGTCGCCCCGATTTTCCTGCCCTCCGCGGGGATGATTCACTCTGTCGGTCCCAGGCGCGGGTCGAGTTCATACCGTGAGGAATCGACGCATGGCAGAAATCACTGGTGATCAGCGCGTCCAGTCCGAGGTGCTGGAGGGCCTCGCGACGGCGGTCAACCACCGCCGCTGGTTCGTCGAGCTGGCGGTGCCGTACCTGGGCGACAACCCGATCGAGATCGGCAGCGGACTGGGCGACTACGCGCTCGAGTGGGCCGACCGCCTGCCCCGGTTCACCGCCACGGAGGCGGACCCGGACCGCCTGATCCGGCTCAAGGAGCGCCTCGCCGACCGGCCGACCATCGACGTACGCGAGATGCTGCTCCCGCACTCGGAGCGGGGCGACTACAGCGCCGCCGTCTCCTACAACGTGCTGGAGCACATCGAGGACCACGTGAGCGCCCTGCGCAGCATGCGGGACCTCGTCCGGCCCGGCGGCGCGGTGATCATCATCGTGCCGGCGTTCCAGTTCGCGATGAGCCCGGCCGACATCGCCACGGGCCACGTACGCCGCTACACGAAGAAGACCCTCGCAGCGGCGATGACCGAGGCCGGGCTGACCGTGGAGAAGATCCACTACGCGAACGCGCTCGGACTGTTCGGCTACTTCATGGCCACCAAGGTCTTCCGGCTCATGCCGAAGGAGGGCCCGATGGTCAAGCTCTACGACACCCTCGTGCTCCCGGTGACCAAGGCCGCCGAGCAGGTCGTCCGGCCGCCGTTCGGCCAGTCCGTCTTCGCCGTCGCCCGCGTCCCCGCCTGACACCGGACGGTCCCGCCCGGGCGCCCGAATGCCGCCGGCGACGGTCTCGCACCGGCCTCCACCTGACCCGGGCACGGTTTCCGCCCGCGACCCCGCGCCGGGACCGGCTCCCGGCGCGGGATGGCGGGCGGATCAGCTCACTGCGTGACCTGGTACGTCGGGCGGATGACCGCCCGGGCCAGGGTGTGGAACGTCAGGTTGAAGCCCACGTAGGCCGGGCTCGCGTCCGGGGTGAGGTCGAGGCGGTCCACGTCCAGGGCGTGCACCGCGAAGACGTACCGGTGCGGCCGGTCACCGGCCGGCGGCGCGGCGCCCCCGTAACCCTGCTCGCCGTAGTCGTTGCGGACCGGGAACGCCCCGCCGAGATCCGCACCGCCGGCGCCGCCCGCGCCCCGCGGCAGCTGGGTGACGCTCGCCGGGACGTTCACCAGCACCCAGTGCCAGAACCCGCTGCCCGTGGGGGCGTCCGGGTCGTAGCAGGTCACCGTGAAGCTCCGGGTGCCCTCGGGGAAGTCGGACCAGGTGAGCTGCGGCGACAGGTTCTCGCCGCCGACGCTCGGGTGGGCGTGCCGTACGTCCATCGGCTCGCCGTTCTGCACGTCGTCGCTGGTCAGCGTGAACGACGGGACGGTCGGCAGCAGCTCGTACGGGTCCGGGGCGATCGGTCGTTCCAAGGTCATCGAGACGCGTCCTTCCGATGTGCGCGCGGAGTTCTCCGCTCTTCTTACCCTGCCGGCCCGTCAGGATCGACCGGAAGCGACAGGTGCGGATGAACCGTTCGTCTCACTACCGTTGACCACAGGCAACGATCCCGGGAGAGAACTCTTGGCCGTCTGGCGTGACTTCCTCGCGGCGATCGTGACCGCGCTCCGGCAGCGGCCGGACGAGCGGGCGATCGCCGAGGAACGCCGCCGCGCGGTCGAGCGGCTGGCCGAGGAGAGGATCCGCCAGGAGCGCGGCTCGGCGGAACGGCGGGACTAGGGCGCTGGCGCGCGGCCGTGGACGGGTGAGAATGACGGCATGCCGAGCCGCCTTCCCCCTTCGACGCCGTCGGACCGACACCGGATCCCTGGGAGCGGCGTCGATGGCTGACGCAGAGGACGTCCGCCGGCTGGCGCTGGCACTGCCCCACGTGGAGGAGATCGACAGCGAGGGCTTCGACTTCCGCGTGGGCGGCAAGGGGTTCGTCTGGTCGTACCCCGAACGCCAACCGGGCCGACCGCGCGTGATCCGAACCGACATCGCGGTGCTGTACGTCGGCGACGAGGCGGAGAAGCAGGCGCTCCTGCTCGGCGAGCCCGAGCGCTTCTTCACCACGCCCGCGTACGACGGGTTGCCCCTGGTCATGCTCCGTCTGGCGCAGGTGGACGTGTACCGCCTGGAGGAACTCGTCACCGACGCGTGGCGCATGCGCGCCCCCGACTCGCTCGTCGGCGACCTCGACGACGCTCCAGCCGCCGAACCGCGCTGAGCGGAGACGGCGTTCGACGTCGGCCCGCCGAAGAGCGCTGAGCGGAGACGTTCCCCACCGCCCCTGCGACCCGCGCCGTCGGCCGGGGTGGCGCGGGGTGCGTACAGTGCCGCGGCATGGGTGCGATCAAGCCGTGGCACATCGCCACGCTCTGCTGCCTCGTCACGTCGCTGGCGCTGATCGGCGGCGTCGTCTGGTTCGCCGCGAGCCGCGGACGGCGCCGCTAGGGCGCGTCGGGCCCACCCGTCCATCGTGGCCGGCCGGGCCACGCAAGCCGCGACCGTGACCTACTCTGGCAGCGGCGTCAGGCCCCGCACGCGGCGCGGGGACGGTGACGGCCAGGGAGGCGGCGGCATGTCCAGCACCCAGTTGTACGACACCATCGGAGCCACCTACACCGCGACGCGGCGCACCGAGCCGCGGATCGCCGCACAGGTGTGGGCGGCGCTCGGCGACGCGCGTACGGTGCTGAACGTCGGCGCCGGCACCGGCTCCTACGAGCCCGCCGACCGGGACGTCACCGCCGTGGAACCGTCGGCGCTCATGCGGGCACAGCGCCCCGCCGCTGCCGCGCCGTGCGTGGCCGCCGACGCGGAGCACCTTCCGTTCGCGGACCAGTCCTTCGACGCGGCTATGGCCTTCGCCACCATCCACCACTGGCCGGACCCCATCGCGGGCCTGCGCGAGATGCGGCGGGTCGCCCGCCGGGTGGTGGTGTTCACGCACGACACCAGCGACGCCGGATGGCTCCACCGCTTCTGGCTCACACGCGACTACCTCCCCGAGGTCGGTGACCTCCGGGTCGGCCGGCCGTCGCTGACCGACCTGGCCGGCGCGATCGGCGCCCGCGTGGAGCCGGTGCTCGTCCCGTGGGACTGCGTGGACGGCTTCTTCGAGGCCCACTGGCGCCGGCCCGAGGCGTACCTGGACGAGAACGTCCGCCGCGGGGTGTCGGTCTGGTCCAGGGTCGGGGCGGACGCCGAGCAGCGGGCGGTACGCGACCTCCGTGACGACCTCGCCTCGGGCCGGTGGGCGGAACGCAACCGCGACCTCGTCGACCTCGACGCGGCGGAGTTGGGCCTTCGCCTGCTCGTCGCCTGAACCTGGCACCGCCGGTCAGGGGGCGTTCGCGCTGCCCGTGGGGAGCGGAGGGTGTGGGATTCGAACCCACGAAGAGCTTGCGCCCTTACCGGTTTTCAAGACCAGCGCCATCGGCCACTAGGCGAACCCTCCCGGGCCGCGTTCCGCGAAGGTACGCGGCCGTGCCTAGTCTGCCATGCCGGGCGGCCGGACGAGCGGGGGCGGCAGCGCCGGCGGACGCCCGGCGGAGGCGTTTCCGACCCGACGCAGACCCACGACCCGCGGGTGGGCGCCCGCGCCGATCGGGTAAGACTGGACCATGCGCGCGATCACCGTTCCGTCACCCGGTGGACCCGAGGCACTCGTCTGGGCCGAGGTGCCCGATCCCGAACCCGGCCCGGGCGAGGTGGTCGTGGACGTGCGGGCGAGCGCCGTCAACCGGGCGGACCTGCTGCAACGGCAGGGGCACTACCCGCCGCCGCCGGGCGCGCCCGCGTACCTCGGGTTGGAGTGCTCCGGTGTGATCAGTGCCGTCGGTCCGGACGTGACCGACTGGCGGGTGGGCCAGGAGGTCTGCGCGCTGCTGGCCGGCGGCGGGTACGCCGAGCGGGTGGCCGTTCCGGCCGGCCAGGTGCTGCCGGTGCCGGCCGGCGTCGACCTGGTCGACGCCGCGGCGCTGCCCGAGGTGGCCTGCACGGTCTGGTCCAACGTGGTGCGGCTGGCCGGGCTGCGTGCCGGCGAGACGCTGCTGGTACACGGCGGCGGCAGCGGGATCGGCACGTTCGCGATCCAGCTCGGCGTGGCGCTCGGCGCCACCGTGCTGGTGACCGCCCGCACGGCGAAGCACGAGCGTCTGCGCGAGCTGGGGGCCGCGCACACGATCGACTACGCCGGGCAGGACTTCGTCGAGGAGGTGCGCCGGGTCACCGACGGCCGGGGGGCGGACGTCGTCCTGGACATCATGGGTGCGAGCTACCTGCGGCAGAACGTGGCCGCGCTCGCGACCGGCGGCCGGCTCATGGTCATCGGCCTCCAGGGCGGGCGCAAGGGCGAGCTGGACCTCAACGCCCTCATGGCCAAGCGGGCCACGATCGGGGCCACGACGCTGCGGGCCCGGCCGGCGGCGGAGAAGGCGGCGATCGTCCGGGGCGTACGCGACGAGGTGTGGCCGCTCGTCGAGGCCGGCCGGATCCGGCCGGTCGTGGACCGCCGGATGCCGATGGCGGAGGCCGCCGAGGCGCACCGGAGGGTGGAGAACAGCGACCACCTCGGCAAGGTGCTGCTCACGACGGGGTGACGCCGGCCTCCGGCTCCACGGCCTGCGCGGGCAGGACCAGCCGGGCGCCCGGCCCCTCGCCGGCCAGCCGGTCGCCGGGGTTGTAGAGGGCGCAGCGCTGCAACGACAGGCAGCCGCAGCCGATGCAGCTGTCCAGGTCGTCGCGGAGCTTGGTCATCAGCCGGATCCGCTCGTTGAGGCGTTCCCGCCAGACGCTCGACAGGCGGGCCCAGTCCGACGCGCTCGGGGTCCGGGACGCGGGCAGCGAGTCCAGCGCCGCCCGGATCTCCTCCAGCGAGATGCCGACCTGCTGCGAGATCCGGATGAACGCCACCCGGCGCAGCTCGGAGCGGGCGTACCGGCGCTGGTTGCCGCCGGTGCGCTCGGCGCGGATCAGACCGAGCCGCTCGTAGTAGCGCAGCGCGGAGGGTGCCACGCCGCTGCGGGCCGAGAGCTGACCGATTGTGAGGGACTCGTGCATCCTGTCGCCTTGAGTTGAAGTGCGCTTCAACTTGCAGGCTAGCGGCATGACCATGACAACTGCCAACACGCCCCGCCCGACGGGCGGGGCCACGCCCCCCGGACCGGCGCCGGCACTGCCGACCGTGCCCGGCCCGCCCGCCGTACCCGGCCCGGTCGCCGGGCCGCTGGAGCGGCTGCGCGCCGGCCGGGAGTTCGGCGCCAACGTGTACTCGACGATCGACGTGCTCTGGGTGCTCTACGACCGGATCCTGCGGATCACGCCGGAGACGACCGACGACCCGGACCGGGACCGGTTCCTGCTCTCCAAGGGGCACGCGGTGGCCGGCTACTACGCCGTGCTCGCCGCGAAGGGCTTCATCCCCCCGGACTGGCTGGACGATCAGGGCGGGCCGGACAGCCGGCTCGGCGACCACCCCGACCGGACCCTGGTGCCCGGCGTGGAGATCGGTTCCGGGTCACTCGGCCACGGGCTCGGCCTCGGCGTCGGCACCGCGCTCGGGCTGCGCGCGCAGGGCCTGCTCACCCCCCGGGTGTACGTGCTGCTCGGCGACGCGGAACTGGACGAGGGCTCCAACCACGAGGCGATCGCGTACGCCGGGGCCACCGGCCTGGCCAGCCTGACCGCCGTGGTCGTCGACAACCACTCGGCCACCCACGGCTGGCCGGGCGGGGCGGCCACCCGGTTCACGGCGAACGGCTGGACCGCGGCGACCGTCGACGGGCGCGACCACGACGCCCTGCACCACGCCCTGACCGGGCACGACAACCACCGACCGCACGTCGTCGTCGCGGTCGTCGGAGGGGAGTGACCCGTGCGACAGACCTTCGTCGACACCATGACCGACCTGCTGGCCGAGGACCCCCGGACCGCCCTCGTGCTCGCCGACATCTCCGCGGCCGCCTTCGCGCCGGCCGCCGCCCGGCATCCCGAGCGGGTGCTGAACGTCGGCATCCGGGAGCAGCTCATGATGGGCGTCGCGGGTGGGCTGGCGCTCACCGGGCTGCGGCCGGTCGTGCACAGCTACGCGCCCTTCCTCGTGGAGCGGGCGTACGAGCAGATCAAACTCGACCTGGACCACCAGGCCGCCACCGCGGTGCTGGTGAGCGTCGGCGCCTCGTACGACCGGGCGGCGGCCGGCCGTACCCACCTCTCCCCGGCCGACGTCTCACTCATCGACACGCTGCACGGCTGGGCCGTGCACGTACCCGGGCATCCCGGTGAGGTGTCGGCGCTGCTGCGCGACGCGGTGGCCGGGGACGGTTCGGCGTACCTGCGGCTCTCGATCCTGCACAACGACCGGCCGCACGGCACGGACGGCGCCCTCACCGTGGTCCGCGACGCCGGGCCGGGAGCGCCGCTGCTCGTGGCGGTCGGCCCGGTGCTGGACGCCGCCCTGGACGCGGTCGCCGACCTGGGCGTGACCGTGGCGTACACCAACCGGCCGCGGCCGTTCGACACGGCGGGTCTGCGGGAGCTGGCGGGCACCGAGGTGATCCTGGTCGAGCCCTACCTGGCGGGTACGTCGAGCCGGGTGGTGTCGGACGCGCTGGCGGACCGCCCGCACCGGCTGCTGGCCCTCGGAGTGGGGCACGCCGACCTACGCCGGTACGGCTCCGCGGAGGACCACACCCGGTGACACGGGCTGGACGCGGCCGGCCTGCGCCGGTCGGTCACCCGCTTCCTGGAGGCGGCGCTGCAACCGGCGCGCTGAGCGGCAGAACAACCTGGCGAGGGGCGGACCTCAGCGGTCCGCGTCGACCGGACGGCGGCGGGTGCGCTCCCGGCCGAGGATCCAGAGCGCCTCGACGCCGTCCCGCCAGGTGATCTTCTTGCCCTCCTCGCGCCCCCGGGCCCGGTAGCTGATCGGCACCTCGTAGGGGCGGATGCGCCGGCGCAGCAGCTTGCCGGTCACCTCGGCCTCCATGCCGAAGCCACGGGAACGGATGTTCAGCGAGCGGTAGAGCGATACCGGCATCAGCTTGAAGCAGGTCTCGAGGTCGCCGATGTAGGAGTTGAACAGGATGTTCGCCGCCATCGTGACGCCCTTGTTGCCGATCACATACCAGAAGCTGTACGCGCTGTGGCTGCCGAAGGTGCGGTTGCCGTAGACGACGGTGGCGCGGCCGTCGAGCACCGGGTCGAGGAGCTTCGGGATGTCCTGCGGGTCGTACTCGAGGTCGGCGTCGAGGATGACCATGTACTCACCCTCGGCGTTGTCGACGGCCGTCTTGATGGCCGCGCCCTTGCCCGCGTTCCGCTGGTGGGTGATGACGCGAACCCGCTGGTCGTCGGTGCGGCCCAGGATCTCACCCGTGCCGTCCCGGCTGCCGTCGTCGACCACGATCAGCTCGATCTCACACGGATAGTCGACCGCCAATGCCTGCTTGAGGGCATCCGCGATGCGCTCTTCCTCGTTGTAGACGGGCATGAGGATCGAGAGCTTCACGGAAATCTCCATGGTGGGAACGACCTGACGGGCCTAGCGTAGCCTGGCTGGTCAGCGCTGTGCTGCCTTCCATCCCCGGACGTCCGGCGTGGCGTGCCAGACCTATGGTGTTTACTTCCGGCCATGTCGGCAGCCGGCTCCCTGCTCATCGTGGCACCTGTCGCCGCGGCGCTCCTGCTCGTCCACGCCACCCGGCCGGCGAAGGAGACGGTGGCACCAGTGCGACTGGCCGCGGTGCGAGCGGCACTGCTCACCGGGAGTTTCGCCGTCCTCACCGTGGAGGTGCTCGGCGCGCTGCGTGCGCTGACCCCGGTCGCCTTCGCCGCCGCCTGGCTGCTCTTCCTCGCCGTCGCGGCGGCAGCCGCCGCCCGGCGCCGCCGACGGGACGCGGTCCGGGAGGAGGAGACGGTCTCCGCCGCGCCACGGGGGGCTCTGGTCGCCGCCGCCCCCCGCCTCGCCGGGGAGACCCACGCCGGGCCGGTGCCGGCCGCTTCGGCCGCGACATCGGGGACGCCCGCATCGCGGCGGCACGCCTCCGGCTGGCGGACCCGGCTGGCCGAGCGCTGGCGTACGGCCAGCCGGGGCGAACGGCTGCTCGCCGGCACGACGGCCGGACTGCTCCTGGCGGAACTGGTCGTCGCGCTCCTCGCCGAGCCCAACAACTTCGACTCGCAGACCTACCACCTGCCCAAGGTCGAGCGCTGGGTGGCCCAGGCGGACCTCGACTTCTGGGCGACCGCCATCCACCGGCAGGTGACCATCCCGCCGGGCGCCGAGTACCTGCTGCTGCACCTGCGGCTGCTCACCGGCGGTGACCGGCTGCACAACCTGGTGCAGTGGGCGGCCGGCGTGGGCTGCCTGCTGGTGGCCGCCCGGATCGTCGCGCAGCTCGGCGGTGGCCGTCGGGCTCAGCTCCTGACCGCGTTCGTCCTGGCGACCACGCCCATGGTGGCGTTGCAGGCGACCAGCACCCAGACCGACCTGGTGGTCGCCGCCTGGGTCGGCTGCGCCGCGACGCTGGTGCTCGACGAGCTGCGGCGGCGTACCGGGCTGGGCACGCTGCTCGGGCTCGGGGCGGCCGCCGGGCTGACCGCCGTGACCAAGACCAACGGGCTCATCGCGGTCGGCCCGCTGCTGGTGCTCTGGGGACTGGCCCAGCTCCGGCTCGCCCGCGCCGGTTCCGTGACGGCAGACGGCAGCGACGCGGCGGGCGAGAGGGGTGCGGCCGGCGCGGGCGGCCCGGGCGGGGCAGACGGCCGAGGCGGCGCGCGCGGCGAACCCGGCGCGGGCGGGGCGGGGCCCCGGATCGCCCGGACGCTCGGCGGCGCGGTGCTGGTCGTGGTGGTGGCGGCGGCCGTGGTCGGTCCCTTCGTGGCGCGGGTCACGGCGGAGTTCGGGCATCCCCTCGGGCCACCCCGGCTGCGGGAGTCGATCCCCATGGAGCGGCACGACCCGCTGTCGGTCCTGGTCAACGCGGCCCGGATCGGGCACACCGCGTTCGACACCCCGTTCGCGCCGCTACGCCACGCCGCCGCCGAGGCGATCATCCGGGGCGCCGAGGCGATCGGCGTCGACCCGCAGGACCGGGAGATCACGTTCGGACGGGAGATCTTCCCGGAGCCGTCCTGGTACCCGGACGAGGACCGCGTGGCGTTCCCGCTCACCGGGGCGCTCGCGCTGCTGGGAACGGCTGTCGCGCTGGCCCGACCGCGGCGGCTCGCCCCGCCGGACGTGGGGGCGCTGCGGGCGTACGCGGCGCTCGTGGTGCTCGTCGTGGTGCTGCACACCGCGATGATCAAGTGGCAGCCGTGGGGCAACCGGCTGCTGCTGTACGTGCTGACGCTCGCCGTACCCCTGGCCGGGCTCTGGCTCGACGCGCTGTTCCGCCGCCGTGCGAGCACGCCCACGCTCGCCGTACCCGCCACACCGGTCGCGGGCCGGCGGTCGATCGCCGCGCTGGCGGCCACGGTCGTCCTGGCCACCTCCGCGCTGGCCGGCGTGCTCGCGGTGTCGTACGGCTTCCCGCGCCGGCTGGTCGGTGCGGGATCGGTCTTCACCGCGTCGGAGTGGGAGACCCGGTTCCTGCGCCGGCCACAGTGGGCCGACGAGTTCCGGTGGGCGGCCGCGGCGGTACGCGACAGCGGCGCCCGCCGGATCGGCCTCGTGGAGCAGAACGACAACTGGGAGTACCCCTGGTGGCTGCTGCTGCGCGACGCCGACGGGCGGCCACCCGAACTGCTGGCGCTCCGGTCGGTGCTTCCCGACCGGCCGCCGGCCGAGCCGTCCTCGGTGGACGCCATCGTCTGCACCGGGCCCCGGACGGCGTGTGTCCGGCTCGTGCCGCCCGGCTGGCGGGTCGAGTACCGGACGTACGTCGGCTACGCCCTGCCTCCGCCCGGCTGACCCGTCCGGGCGGACCGTCCGGGCGGACCGTCCGGGCGGACCGTCCGGGCGGACCGTCCGGAGTGAGCGGGCCGATCAGGGGTGCCCGCCCGGGGGGCGGCGTCCGGATCGCCCGAAGGGCACCGTTCGGCAGTCCGCGCAAGGATTACGAGACGCATTCACATGTGCCGATCCGCACGTTACCGTCTGGTAACTCAATCGACATCCTGCGATTGAGCGGAAAGGAGTGCGTCGATGCCTGTCACCTCCGCCAGGCGCGAACGGACCACCCGGCGGCGCATCGCCGTCGCGGCCGTCGCCGCCGCTCTCGCCCTGCCGATGTTCGCCGGCCCGGCCGCCCCCGCCGTCGCCGCCGACCGGCCGGCCATCCAGCCCCTCCCGGCGAACCTCGAGGCCATCCGCGCCGCCGAGGCCACCGCCCTCTACGGCACACCGGACATCCGGCCCATCGAGCAGCGCCGCACGGCGCTCATCACCATGGGCGACAGCGAGATCTCGGGTGAGGGGGTGGGCAACTACGTCCCCGGCACCCACGAGCCCGGGAACTGGTGCGACCGCTCGTACGACCAGGCGGTGTTCCGCACCGGCATCGCCGCGGACGAGAGGTACAACATCGCCTGCTCGGGTGCCACCCCGTGGAACCTCATCCGGGGCGGGCCCACCCAGCACAACGAGCTGAACCAGGGCGACCACCTGGCGATCAAGGCGCGGAACACGCACATCAGGCTGATCTGGGTGGTGGTCGGCGCGAACGGTGACGGGACCATCCAGTTCGGCCCGGTGGCCACGGACTGCGCCCTGCGCCGCGTGCTGTTCCAGGGCCCGTGCTACCCCACCTACACCGACGAGTGGACGGTCCGCACGGACGGCAGCCGCCAGGCCGTCGAGGCGGCGCTCACGGACATCCGCAACACCATGACCGGCGCCGGCTACCTGCGCTCGGACTACGAGCTGGTGCTCATGTCGTACCCGAGCCCGGGCAGCCCCGACGTCGAGGACAACCCGGACTTCCCCGGCTGGTACGCGGGCAGCTGCCTGCTCTACCTGGCCGACGCCGCGTTCGCCCGGAACAAGGCGGTGCCGCTCTTCGAGTCGGCGCTGCGCGCGGCCGCCGCCAACACCGGCACCCGCTACCTGGACGCCAGCCGCCTCTTCCACGGCCACGAGGTCTGCACCGACAGCACGTCGGTACGCGGCCTCTACATCGAACTCGGCATCTGGGACGAGAACGCGGCCCGCCAGTCGTTCCACCCGAACTACCGCGGGCACGGCATGTTCGCCCAGTGCATCACCCAGTTCTGGAACTCGGGGCAGCAGCGGGCCACCTGCGTCGACCCGGCCAGCACCGGCACGGGCGTGCTCTACGACGGGCTGCTCGAGTTCCGCCAGCTGCGCAACCAGGCCACCGGCACCTGCCTGGACGGCAAGGGGTACGACTCGCGCAACGGCACGCCGCAGCAGTCGTACGGCTGCCACGGCGGACGCAACCAGGGCTTCTGGTACGACGCGACCCGGCAGTCGCTGCACTCTGAGCTCTCCCACGACCGGTGCCTCGACGTCGCCAACGGGTCACTGACCTCGGGGACGGCCGTGAACATCTACGACTGCCACGGCGGGGCGAACCAGAAGTTCGTGTTCGTGGGCAGCCAGATCAAGCCGGCCGGCAACAGCAACCTCTGCCTGGCCTTCGACAACCCGCTGCTCGGCACGCCGCGGCTGCGGCTGGCCACCTGCTCGACGAGCAGCCGCCAGAAGTGGTCCTTCGAGTCCCGCAACTTCCCGAACCCGGTCGGCTACGGCCACGACGACTTCATCGGCTCCCGGGTGTACTGACCCTGACCGCCCCTCCACCCCCGCGATCTTGCACTTTCCGCCCCGACAAAAGCCACACACCACCACGAACCAGGGGCACAAACTGCAAGATCGCGGGGAGTGGGCGGGGGCGCGCGCGGGCTCGGGGGGTTAGCGGACGGGGGTGGGGTGGGGGGACGTGGTGGGGCGGGCGGTTGCCGTGGGCTCACCGATGGTCGCCACGATCCGCTCCCGTGCGGCCCGCAGGCGGGTACGGAAGGCGTGGTTGAGCAGCGTGTCGAGCTGCCACACCTGCTTCGGGTGCCCGGTACGGATGAGGAACCGCTCGCGGACCCCGTCGATCGCCGTGGCGGCCAGCTCGACGGAGTGCGTACGCGGGTCGGGGCTCCACGTGACGTTGCTGAGTTCCCGCAGTTCGGTGTTGAGGTGCAGGCGGAGCCGGTGCAGCACCCGGGTCTGCTGGGTGACGACGAGTCGTCGGTGGGTGAGCAGGAGCAGGTACTCGCCGCCGACCGGACGGTCGGGACGGCTGCACCGGGTCACCAGGATGGTGGCGTCGCCCGAGCCGACGCAGCGGCGGAAGACGGGCATGTGCCGGCTGACGGTCTGCAGCGCCAGGCCGGCCTCGGCGGCGGCCGGAAGGAACGTTCGGGAGAAGACGTCCATGCTCTGCCCAACGACACGCGTGCGGCAGTGACATGGGTCACGCGCAATTTGCAGAAGTTCCACGGGCCAGGGTCGCACCGCCTGTCCGACATCCGGCCCCGAGCCCGGTGGGACATGCGGACGCGGGATTCCCGCTGTCGTGAGCCCGCTCAGACTTCGTCCGGCGTCAGCAACTCGGCGAGCCAGCCCGGCACCGCCTCGGCGTACTCGGCCCGGGCTGGGCCGGCCGTGTCGAGCGACCGACGCCAGGAGAGCGCCCGGCTCACCGTGGTGACGTTCACGGCCAGGCGGGCCGCCTCCACGAGCGTGGCCCTGTCGTACGCGTCCGTCCACGGCTCCAGGTAGGCGTCGCGCAGCCGGGTCAGGGCGGGATCGCCCGGTTCCCGCTCGGACGCGTACCGGATCGAACGGAGGGTCACGAGCAGGGTGCCGAACGGGTGCGCCACCGACGCGTCGCCCCAGTCGAAGAAGCGGTAGTCGCCGGCGGGCGTGGCGAAGATGTTGCCGTCGTGCAGGTCGTCGTGCTGGATCGTGGCGGGGACACCGATCTCGGCGAGCCGCCGGCACCGGTCGGCGTACGCCGGCAGCTCGGCCCGCAGCCGGTCGTACACCTCCGTGCTCACTCCGCCGTCCGCGCCGATCCGCAGCGACTCCCGGTCGTCGAGCAGATCGGACAGCAACGCGGGCAGCCGCTCGGGCCGGTGGTCGGGGACACCGAGGGCGAGCAGCCGCTCGACCCGGGGCGCGACGGCCCGCTGGAGCGCGGCGTACTCGCGGAGCACCCGCTCCCAGTGCCCGAGGTCGTTGTCGCGGGCGAGCAGGTCGCGCAGCGACACGCCGCCGTCCGGCAGCAGCGACCAGCCCCTCTCGGCGTCGACGGCGATCGGTTCCAGCACCCGGCCCGGCGTGAGGTCGGCCAGCGCCCTCAACAGCCCGGCCTCGTGGACCGTGCCGGGGTTGTTCGCCTTGAACCACACCGCCCCGGCGTCGGTGGGCACCCGCCACACCAGCGACCACGGCCGGAGCCGCGGCTCCACCGGGGCGCTGACCCGGCGGCCGGCCCGGGCGAGCGACTCCCGGATCCAGGCGTGGGCCTCGGCTCGCCAGCGAGCGTCGAACCAGGCCGGGCGACTGTTCGCGGAGGTCGTCACGGAAGGCAGGCTAGGAACGCCCCCGCCGGTCGGGCCAGGCGTTTTCCGCGCGACGCTCAGATGATCGGCGTCATGGGGCCGAATCCGGTGCCGATCCGGATCGCCGTGGCGAAACTGTTGCCAAGCCAGCGGTACCGGTAGAGGTAACCCGTCGACTTCTGCACGGCGACCAGGTCGGGCCAACCGTCCCGGTCGAAGTCGCCGACCTGGGCGAGGTCCCGCATCGTGTCCCAGCCCGCCCCGACCTGCGTACGGGTGACGAACCCGCCGGCCGTGCCCGGGTAGAGGTAGAGACGCCCGCTGCTCTTCTCCCGGGCGACCACGTCGGCGTAGCCGTCACCGTTGAAGTCGCCCCCGCCACTCAGCTCGTCGACGGTGTTCCATCCACCGCCGAGCCGGATCCGGGTGCTGAACGCGCCGCTGCCCCGACCGGGGTAGAGGTAGAGCGAGCCCGTGGCCGTCTCCACCGCCACCAGGTCCTGGTAGCCGTCACGGTTGTAGTCCCCGACGTGGGTGATCTCCCGGAAGCCGTTCCAGCCGGCACCGAGGTTGAACCGGCCGGTGACGCCGGAGCCGTTGCCCGGGTAGAACCACAGGTAGCCGGTGGCGGGCTCGCGGGCGATGACGTCCTCGCCACCGGCACGGTCGAAGTTCCCGGCCCGGATGATCGTGTCCATGTTGTTCCAGCCGGTACCGAGCGTCACCCGCCCACTCAGCGTCGTCCCGTTGCCGCCGTAGATGTGCAGCCGGCTGGTGGAGGGTTCCCGGTAGCCGACGTCGGACCACCCGTTGCCGGTGAAGTCGCCGAACGGCGTCGTCGGCAGCGGGGCGACGTCCAGGTAGTCGCCATCGATGTTTATCGTGACGCCTCCCCAGGTCTCGTTGTGCGGTCCCACGTGCTGCTTGATCCGCCGCTTCGGCCACCAGTAACCCGCCGGGATGCCCGGGTCCGTCACCGTGGCCACGCCATCCCAGCGGGCGAAGTCGAGGTAGTCCGGGCGCACGTAACCGGCCGTCCCGTAGGCGGCGACCTGGTCGGCCACACCGCGAGCCATGCTGCTGTAGAAGCCGGAGAGGTAGCCCAGGTCGTGCAGCTGGGCGGTCCACGCGCTCATGAACGTCGTGACCGCCGCCGTGCAGGCCGTGTCACCCCCGTCGTAGTCCTCCATGTCGTAGAAGAGCACGGACTCCCGCGGCAGGCCGAGGCTCACCGCCTGGTTCACGGCGTCCTGGGCCTGGGCGCGGCCCTGCGCCGCGGCCTGTGCCGGATCGATCCGCTGCTCGCTGGTGTCGAGGCAGGGCGCCTGGAGACCGACGTACATGGGTACGAGGTGCCAGCCGGCCGCGGTCTGGGTCGCCACCCATTCGGCCGTCAGCGCGGGCTGGGCGCAGCCACGGTTGACTCCGCCGAAGTAGATGACGATCGCCCGGTAGGGAGACTCCTGCCACGCCTGCATCTGAGCGCTCGTTGGCGCGGTGCACGCGTCGAAGCCCAGCCCGGTGTAGGTGCCGGGCTGCGGGCCGACGGCGGCCAGGGCCGGGCCGGTGGCTGCGGTGACCACGAGGCCGGCGCCGAGCGCGCAGGCGGCCGTGCCGGCCAGAAGGCGGCGCGTTGCGCGACGCAGCGTACGTGGCAAAGAGGCCGAGTTCACGTCTCCCCGATCTGCCGCGGATGGGAGCGGCGGGCGGACATGTCTCGTCACCCGCTCGCCACGGTCCGCTGATTCTGACCACACCCGACCCTCGTTGTCGAGGTCGGACGCCGGGGATGCGGGGAAACGTCAGAGCAATTCGACGATCGTGGCGTTGGCCATGCCGCCGCCCTCGCACATGGTCTGGAGCCCGTAACGGATCCCGTTGTCCCGCATGTGCTGGAGCATCGTCGTCATGATCCGCGCTCCGGAGGCGCCGAGCGGGTGGCCGAGGGCGATCGCCCCGCCCCGCGGGTTGAGCCGCTCCGGGTCCGCCTCCGTCTCGGCCAGCCACGCCAGGGGTACCGGGGCGAACGCCTCGTTCACCTCGTACACCCCGATCTCCTCGATGCCCAGGCCCGCGCGGCGCAGCGCCTTCGCGGTGGCCGGGATCGGCGCGGTGAGCATGGTGACCGGGTCGTCGGCGGCGACGACCGCGGTGTGGATCCGGGCCAGCGGGCGCAGCCCGTGCCGGCTGGCCCACTCACTCGTCGTGACCGCGAGAGCGGCCGCGCCGTCGGAGATCTGGGACGCGGACCCGGCCGTCACCACGCCGTCCTCCCGGAACGGTGTGGCCAGCCCCCCCAGCTTCTCCAGCGAGGTGTCCCGGCGGATGCCCTCGTCGGCGGCGAACTTGCCGCCGTCGGCCAGCGCCACGGGGGCCAGCTCCGGGTCGAACGCGCCGGCGTCCTGGGCGGCGGCCGCCTTCTCGTGGCTGGCCAGGGCGAACTCGTCGAGCTGCGTACGCGAGAAGCGCCACCGCTGGGCGATCAGCTCGGCGCCGACGCCCTGGTTGAAGGGGAGCGGGGAGTCCTCGGCGACGCCCTCGACGCCGCGGTAGCGCTGCCGCACCGCGTCGCTGAACGGCGTTCCGCCGGCCACGCTGGAGCCCATCGGCACCCGGGTCATCGACTCGACCCCGCCGGCGACCACGAGGTCGGCCTGCCCGGAGAGCACCGTCGCGGCGGCGAAGTGCAGGGCCTGCTGGCTCGATCCGCACTGCCGGTCCAGGGTGGTGCCGGGCACCGACTCCGGCCAGCCGGCGGCCAGCACGCCGTTGCGGGCGATGTTCCACGACTGCTCGCCCACCTGGGAGACGCAGCCCCAGAACACGTCGTCGACCTGCGCGGGGTCGATGCCGGTGCGCTCGGCCAGCGCGCGCAGCACGTGGGCCGACAGGTCGACCGGGTGCACCCCGGCGAGGCTGCCCTTACGCCGCCCCACGGGGGTGCGTACGGCGCCGACGATAACCGCGTCACTCATGTCTACTCCCCGGTAACCTGGGCTGCCCCGATCCTACGTCCTCGACTGGCGGGACGCCCCACCCCGCGGCGCGCCGTCGGACGACACCACCGGCCCCCGTCCGCTGGCATGCTGGGCGGGTGGAGGAGACGTTCCCGGTACGGGAGTGGCGGGTGCCCGCGAACCTGCCCGCCGCGAAGATCGCCGGCGCGGTCCTGCTGGTCTCGCTCGGCCTGCTGTTCGCCGACGGCGACGTGGTCCGTCTGGCGCTCGCCTGCGTGGCGTCCGCCGCACTCGTCGTGTGGGGAGCCCGCGACCTGCTGGCACCCGTCCGCCTGGCGGCCGACGACGCGGGGGTCACCGTGATCCAGGGGTTCGCCGGGCGGCGGCACCTTCCCTGGCCGGCGATCGAGGCGATCACCGTGGACCGCCGGTCCCGGCTGGGCCTCTCCACCGAGACCCTCGAGATCGACGCCGGGCACTCGCTGCACCTGTTCAGCCGGTACGACCTCGGCGCCGAGCCCGGGGAGGTGGCCCGGCTGCTGCGCGTGGCGCGGACGGCCGCCGTGCCGGAGTCGACGCGACCGCCGCGACGGCCGGACCACCCCTGAGCCGCGGGTCAGCCGGCCGGGACCTCCGGATCGCGGCCCGGGTCTCAGCCCGCCAGGAGCTGGGCCGTCCGGAACAGGGCCAGCGCCAAAAGGATCAACACGATGATCGCGCCGCCCGCGAACTGCACCAGCGTGCGGCGGGAGCGGGGCGCGTACGCGAGCACGAGGGCCATCAGGCCGCCGACCACCAGGCCGCCCAGGTGCCCGGCGATCGAGATGCTCGGCACGGTGAACGTGAAGATCAGGTTGATGACGAGGATCGGCAGGATCGCCGAGGTGTCCCGCCCGAGCCGCCGCATGATGACGAAGATCCCGGCGAACAGACCGAAGACGGCCGTGGACGCGCCGGCGGTGGCCGCGTTCTGGGCGCTGAACAGGTAGGCCGCGACGTTCCCGCCGAAACCGGCGATCAGGTAGAGGGCCAGGAAGCGCAGCGGCCCGAGGGTGGCCTCCAACGACCGGCCGAGCACCCAGAGCGCCCACATGTTCAGCAGCAGGTGCAGGACGCCGTAGTGCAGGAACATCGCGGTGACGAGCCGGTACCACTCGCCGTCGGCGACGCCGCCCACCGTGCCGTCGGGGAAGACGGCGAGCCCGAGCACGGCGCCCCAGTCGGTCAGCGGCGTGCTGCCGCCGAGCAGTCCGCCGAAGCCGCGCCCGCCCACGGCCGCGTCACCGCCCCGGTCGGAGGCGATGGAGAGGAGCATCAGCAGGACGTTGACCGCGATCAGCGCCTTGGTGACGTAGCCGTGCCGGCCGGCGGCACCGCCCCCGAAGGCGGTACGCGCCGGCCGGACGCTACGGCGCCCCTCGTTGACGCACTCCGGGCACTGGTGGCCCACCGACGCCGCGCGCATGCAGTCCGGGCAGATCGGCCGGTCGCAGCGGGTGCACCGGACGTACGTCTCCCGGCCGGGGTGTCGGTAGCAGACCGGGGTGGTCGGCGGCGACTCGCTCACCGTGTCCACCCTCCGGAGCGCTCAGTCATGCGAGCAAAGGTACCTCGCGCGCGCCTCAGGCAGCGTTCCGCTCGATCTCGACCCGCTCGATCACGACGTCCTGCAGCGGACGGTCGCTCGGGCCGGTCGGGGTGTTGGCGATCGAGTCGACCACCTTCGCCGACTGCTCGTCGGCCACCTGCCCGAAGATCGTGTGCCGGTTGTTCAGGTGCGGCGTCGGGGCGACGGTGATGAAGAACTGCGAGCCGTTGGTGCCCGGCCCGGCGTTCGCCATCGCCAGCAGGTACGGCCGGTCGAAGCGCAGCTCCGGGTGGAACTCGTCGGCGAACTTGTAGCCGGGGCCGCCACGGCCGGTGCCGGTCGGGTCCCCCATCTGGATCATGAAGCCGGCGATCACCCGGTGGGAGATGGTGCCGTCGTAGTACGGACCCTTGCCCGGCTGGCCGGTGCGCGGGTCGATGTATTCGCGCGTCCCCTCCGCCAGCTCGACGAAGTTGCGGACGGTCTTCGGGGCGTGGTTCGGGAAGAGCTCCAGCCGGATCGGCCCGGCGTTGGTGTGCAGGGTGGCGTAGATGGACTCGGCCACGGGTACTCCTCACTCGTTGGTCAGTTCCATGCGGATCCTCCCATGTGCCCGATCTGGCATCACGGAGGCATCCGAAGGTGGAGGATGACGGAGGAACAACTCCCAGGAGGTGGGACCGTGTTTGGAATGGGGCGGCGGAAGTCCCAGAGGCAACTCGCGAGGGCCGAGCTGAACCAGGGCATCAGTCACCTGATGCAGGCAGCCACGTACGCCGCCAAGGGCGCTGGCGCGACGGTCGGACCGCGCGTCCAGGCGGCCCGGGACCACGTCGGACCGACGGCGGCGAGACTGCGTGACCGCGCCGCGACCGGCTGGGGGACCACGCTCACCTCGCTCGCACCGCTCGCCGCGGCCGCCCGCGACGGCGCCGTGCAGGCGGGTTCGATGACCAGGAAGGCGAAGTCGAGGAACATGCGGATGACCGGGAAGAAGAAGCAGCCGCGCCGCCGCGGCCGGATGATGACGGGCCTGCTGGCCGCCGGCGCGATCGCCGGCGTGGCCGGGATGATGGCCGCGCGGCGCCGCCGGGAACAGCAGGAGTGGGCGGAGTACGACCCCACCCGCACGCTGGAGCCGATGCGGGACGAGGTCGACACGATCGAGGTGCAGACCCGGTCGACGCCGGCCGGCGCGAAGATGGCCGACGCGACGACCTCCCGTACGTCCGCTGTGGGCGGTGGCCCGACCGGGGCGGGCAGCTCGGCGGTGGCCGGTGGCGACAGCGCCTCCACCACCTCGACGGGCACCCGCGCGAAGGTCCAGCCGACCGACAAGGTTCCCTCGGTGGCCGAGGGCGCCACGGACGTCTCCGGCCGGCCGGCCGACGACCTCACGAAGGCGATGGGCAAGGACACCGCCCGCACCAACGGGCGTCGCTGACCGCGGACGCGGTGGAGGAGCGCCGGCGAGGCGGGGGACATCCCGCTACGCCGGCGCCTCCGCGTCCGGGACGCGGCGTGCGACGGGGCGCCGGCCGTGCGGGGTGGGGCGCCGGGTCGCGGCTCGCGGTCAGAGCCAGCCGTTGCGGCGGAACCAGCGGTACAGCATGTACGAGCAGGCCACCATGACGGCCCAGATGAACGGGTAGCTGTACTTCCACTCCAGCTCCGGCATGTACCGGAAGTTCATGCCGTAGATGCCGGCGATGGCCGTCCAGACCGCCGCGATGGCCGCCCACGCCGCGATCTTGCGCATGTCGTTGTTCTGGTCGACCGTGACCTGGGCGAGCCGCGCCTGGAGGATCGAGTTGAGCAGGTCGTCGTACGAGTTCACCTGCTCGACCGTGCGGCTGAGGTGGTCCTGCACGTCGCGGAAGTAGCGCCGGATCTCCTTCGGCACGTCCCGATTGACGTCCGACGTCAGCCGCAGCAGGGGGCGTTGCAGCGGCACCACGGCCCGCTTGAACTCCACCAGCTCGCGCTTCATCTGGTAGATCTTCTGGATCCGGCCGCTGCCGTTCCGGTCGAAGACCTGCGCCTCGAGCAGGTCCAGGTCGTCCTCGAGCTGGTCGGCGACCTCCAGGTAGAGGTCCACGACCCGGTCGGTGATGGCGTACGCGACCGCCCACGGCCCGTGGAGCAGCAGCTCCTGCTTGGTCTCCAGGTCGGCCCGGACCGGCGCGAGCCGGCACGCGTCGCCGTGCCGGACGCTGATGAGGAAGTTCGGGCCGATGAAGAGCATCACCTGCCCGGTCTCCACCACCTCGGACGACTCGGTCAGCTCGCCGTGTTCGCAGTACCGGGCCGTCCGCAGCACGAGGAAGCTGACGTCGCCGAACTGCTCCAGCTTCGGGCGCTGCGCCGCCTTCACCGCGTCCTCGACGGCCAGCTCGTGCAGCCCGTACGTGGCCGCGATGGCGGTCATCTGCTCCAGTTCCGGCTGGTGGAGCCCCAGCCAGACGAAGGCGTGCTCCTCCCGGCGGGCGGCGGCCAGCGCCTCGGCGTACGTCCAGTCGCCCGGCTGCCGCCTGCCGTCGACGTAGAGCGCGCAGTCGACCACCGCGTCCCGACCGGGGCGGGAGGGCTCGGGGACGCGCGGTGCGCCGTCGGTGCTCAGGATGCGTGTCATCGCCCGCACCGGAGCCGCCCAGGCTCGCGGTCGCGGCAGCCGCCCCCCGTTCGGCGAGGAGATCCGGCCTCGTTGCTCCCGATCCGTCATCGTGCCCCCCTCTCCACGCTCCGCCGCCCGGCGAGTCGCGCCGGTCGGCCTCGATGGCCGGATTGCAGGGTACGCCCGATCGGTCCGTCACCGCCTGTGACGGCTCGGTACGTGAAGCGGGGCCGGGCGGGCCGGGTCGCATCGGGGGGTGAGGGGACGACGCGGCCCACCCGGCGCCCTGTGGGGGCGGGGGTTGTGCTGGTCACGCCACTTCCGACCGGGGCGACGAGGGTCGGGCCCGCTCGTTGCCGGCTCGACCGGCGACGAGGATCGGAGGACGCCCTCGGCTACACGTCGTGAGTGACGCTCGCAGCATTGTGGGCCCGCCGGCCCCCCGGGCGGGAGTCCCGGGGCGGCCGGCAACGCCATTCTGTCGGGAATCCGACAGAAACTCACCCGCGAACCGCTTCCACCGCTTCTGCGAGCCGGCGTACACCCTCGTCGATCCGGTCGGCGGTCACCGCGGAGAAGGCGAGCCGCAGGGCGTGCTGCCCGCCGTCGACCATGAAGTCGCTGCCCTTCACCACGGCCACGCCGCGCTCGGCCGCCGCCGGGGCGAGCCGGTCCACCAGGACGTCCTCGGGGAACTCCACCCAGAGGAAGTAGCCGCCGTCGGGCTCCACGAAGCGAACCTGCGGCAGGTGCCGGCGAAGTGACTCGGCCAGGACGCGGGCGCGCTCACCGAGCGCGGCCCGCACGGTCTCGATCGAGCGGTCGATCTCACCGGACACGCAGAACTGGTGCACGATCGCCTCGGAGACCATGCCCGGCGAGATGTAGAGGCTCGTCGCCTTCTTCGCGATGTCCGCGATCAGGTCGGCCGGCCCGACCAGGTAGCCGACCCGGACGCCGGGGCAGACCGTCTTCGTGAAGCTGGAGGCGTGGACCACGACGTCACGCGTGTCCAGCGAGAGCATCGACGGCAGCGGCTCGCCCCGGAACCGGATGTCCGCGTACGGGTCGTCCTCGAAGATCGTGAACTCGTACTCGGCGGCCAGGTCGAGCAGCTCCCGCCGCTTCTCCAGCGAGAGCGTCACACCGGCCGGGTTCTGGTAGTTCGGGATGATGTGCGCCAGCCGGGGGCGCACCCCCGACTCCAGCAGCTTGCGCAGCTCGGCGGTGTCCAGGCCGTCCGGCTGGATGGTGACGCCGTGCAGCTCGCTGCCCATCCGCTTGAGGTTGAGCAGGGTCCGGTCGTACGTGGGCCGCTCCACCACCACCGCGTCGCCCGGGCGGACCAGGTGGTCGAAGAGGAAGGCGTCGGCCTGGAGCGAACCGTTCGTGATGAGCACCTGCTCCGGCGCCACCCCGTGCTTCTCGGCGATCCACCTGCGCAGGGGCGGGTAGCCGACGGAGGTGCCGTACGCCGTGACCCCGGCGGGGTCGGCGTCGAACGCGCGGACGGCGGCGGCCTTGAGCCCCTCGACATCGACGATGTCCAGCGAGGGCGCACCACGGGCGAAGGAGATCAGCTGCTCGGCGGTCATGGCTGTTGAGCGTACGGGCGGCCATCGGGCGTACGCCGACGGCACGGCGATGTCCGCATCCTGAGCCACCGGGTCGGGTGACCTCGGCCGAACCCGCGGTGCGGCAAGTCGGACCGGAAGGGCGAGCGGGTCGTGCTGCGCCCGCCGGCCGGCGCGTTCCGTGGGCCGGGCCTCGCCCCGGAGTGCCGTCCCCGGGCGCGCCGGTTGCGGTCAGGACGCCGGCACCATCCGGCTCGCCGCCCAGACCCGCATGATGTCCCGCACCGAGATGACGCCGGCCACCTCGCGGCCGTCGAGCACCACGAGGTGCCGGAACCCGCCCCGGGCCATGGCCGCGGCGGCCTCCTCCAGCGTCCAGTCCGGGCCGGCGTAGACGACGTCCCACGTCAGGTGGGCGCCCGTGCGCTCGACGTCGCAGTCCAGCCCCGCGCCGATGGCGTTGAGCACGTCCCGCTCGGTCATGATGCCGACGCCCTCGGAGTCCGGGTCGATCACCACCGCCGATCCGACCCCGCGGGCGGACATCATCTGGGCCGCCTGGCGGAGCGTGTGCTCCGGGCCGACCACGAGGACCTGGCTCGACATCGCTTCCCGTACCTGCATCACGCATCACCCCTGTGGGACGGTGGCATCCGGTACGGACATGGTGAGCCGTCGATGTTACGGGAACAAGACCGGCGTCGCCGACACGCCGTGCGGCTCGCTAGGGTCGGGGCGTGTCCACCGAGCCCCTGCGCTGCGCCGGCGCCCTCATCGTCGACGACGAGGGCCGCCTCTTCTTCCAACGCCGGTCCCCCGACCGGCGCCTCTTCCCCAACTGCTGGGACGTGGTCGGTGGCCACCTCGAACCCGGCGAGGACGTGGAGGCCGCGCTGCGGCGCGAGGTGACCGAGGAGACCGGCTGGACGCTCTCGCGGCTGCTCGCGCCCGTCGGCGAGTACCGCTACGTGGGCGACGACGGCCTGGAGCGCGTCGAGAGCGACTGGCTCGTGCAGGTCGAGGGCGACCTGGACCGGCCCCGGCTGGAGGCGGGCAAGCACACGGAGTACCGCTGGCTCGCCGAGGAGGATCTGGCCCTGCTCGACGAGCACCGGGACGTCAACGACGGCCTGATCCGCCGGATCGCGGAGGAGGCCTTCGCCGCCCTGCGTGCGGCAGGTCGGTGAACCACACCGTCGAGCTGGCGCCGCACCGGTTCGCCGGGCTGGTGGCCCCGGCGGTCGACCGGGCCTTCGACGCCGGCATGCGCGCCGGCCGGGAGCGGGGCGGCGCCGAGGTGAGCCAGCGGTACGGCGGGCCGGCGGCGACGGGCTTCCTGGTGGAGTTCCGCACCCGCCTGGCGGAGCCCGGTGGCGTGGTCGACGGCCCCGGGTTCGCGGCGGCCACCCGGTACCGGGACCCGGCCGAGTGCCGGCGGGCGCTGGACAAGCAGGTGGCGTACGGGATGCTGCACCGCCGGCCGGACGGCGGGGTGGCCGCCACCGAGCGGGGGCTCGCGTTCCTCGGCGAGCTGTGGCAGTTGCACGCCGAGGTGACCGCGGAGCTGTGGGCCGGGCACGAGCAGCGGGTGCTCCGGCTCGTCGAGGCGCTCGGGCGGATGCTCGCGTACGCGCTCGTGCTCGGGGCGGAGCAGCCCGGATCGGCGGGGGCGGCGTTCACCGCGATGGCGCCGCCGTACGAGCCGGACGGCACACCGCCCGCGCTGCTGCTGCTCAACCGGCTCGGCACGCTCCGCTACCACCGGGACGACGCGTACGCCGCGGCGTGGGCCGCCGCCGGGCACACCACGCAGAGCGTGACGGCCCTGCCGCCCGGCCCGGAGCGGCTGGCCATCGAGCAGGAGACGGACCGCCGGGCGGCGGGCCCGTACACGGTGCTGACCGCCGACGAGCGGTTGACGATGCTCGCCGACCTCGCCGCGCTGCCGGGCTGAGCGGCGGGGGTGAACCCCGGTTGACCGGAGGCACCCCGGCCACCGGCGCTATCCTCCACCGGTGACCGGAGTCGTACGAGGGAGGATGCCGGCATGATCGGGATGGTGCTCGCGGCCGGGGCGGGACGCCGGCTGCGCCCGTACACCGACACCCTGCCCAAGGCGCTCGTGCCGGTGGACGGTGACGTCACCATCCTCGACATCGCGTTGCGGAACCTCGCCGAGGTCGGGCTCACCGACATCGTGATCGTCGTCGGCTACGCGGCCGACGCGGTGCGGGAGCGGCAGGCCGACCTGGAGAAGCGGTACGGCGTCAGGCTGACCCTCGTGCACAACGACAAGGCCGAGGAGTGGAACAACGCCTACTCGCTCTGGCTGGCCCGGGAGTACTTCGCCGAGGGCGTGCTCCTGGTCAACGGCGACACCGTGCACCCGGTGAGCGTGGAGAAGACCCTCCTGGCCGAGCGGGGGCCGGGCATCCTGCTGGCCGTGGACACCCTCAAGCCGCTCGCCGAGGAGGAGATGAAGACCACCTTCGACGCGGCCGGCCAGCTCACCCGGATCACGAAGATGATGGACCCCGGTGAGGCGTACGGGGAGTACATCGGCGCGACGCTCATCGAGCCGCAGGTGGCCGACGCCCTCGCCGACGCGCTGGAGACGACCTGGCGGCGCGACCCCAACCTCTACTACGAGGACGGCTACCAGGAGTTCGCTGACCGGGGCGGCGAGGTGCGGGCGGCGCCGATCGGCGACGTCTCCTGGGTGGAGGTCGACAACCACGCCGACCTGGCGCGGGCCCGGGAGATCGCGTGCCGCTACTAGCCCGGAGCGTCCTGACCCCGCTGCACATCGACGTGCGGCGGGGCGCGGTGGCCGACCTGGCGGCGATCCTGGCCGACGGGCGCATCTCCTCCGGGGGCGACGTCGCCGTGGTGGTCGGCCCCGGCCAGGGGGAGCGGATCGCCGAGTTGATCAAGCCCTCGCTCGGCTCGGCCGACGTGTTCACGGCCGCGGGCGGCACCCTGGAGGCCGCCGACGACCTGGGCGGCAAGCTGCGCGCCCGCTCGTACGACGCGGTGGTCGGCATCGGCGGCGGCAAGACCATCGACGTGGCCAAGTACGCGGCCACCCGTCGCGGCCTGCCGATGGTCTCGGTCGCCACGAGCCTGGCCAACGACGGGATCGCCTCCCCGGTGGCCAGCCTCATCACCGACGGGATCAAGGGCTCCTACGGGGTGCACATCCCGATCGCGGTGATCGTCGACCTGGACTTCGTGGAGAGCGGCTCGGAGCGGCACAACCGGGCCGGCATCGGCGACGTGGTGAGCAACATCAGCGCGCTGGCCGACTGGGAGCTGGCCCGGCAGGTGCGCGGCGAGCCGGTCGACGGGCTCGCCGCCTCGCTGGCCCGGATGGCCGCCGAGTCGGTGCTCAGCCACCCCGGCGACATGGGCGACGACGCCTTCGTGACGGTGCTCGCCGAGGCGCTGATCGCCAGCGGCCTGGCCATGGCCGTCTGCGGCACCAGCCGCCCGTCCAGCGGCGGCTGCCACGAGATCATGCACGCCGTCGACGCGCTGTTCCCCGGCACGGCGTCGCACGGCGAGCTGGCCGGCCTGGGCGCGCTCTTCTGCACCTTCCTGCGCGGCGACACGCAGCGACTCGGGCAGATGGCGTCCTGCCTGACCCGGCACCGCCTGCCGGTCACGCCGGCCGAGGTCGGGCTGACCGACGACCAGTTCGTCGACGCGGTGATCTTCGCCCCGCGTACCCGGCCGGACCGATACACCATCCTCGAACACCTGGCGATGTCGCCTTCCGACGTTCGGGCGCGGCTGGCAGACTACGCCGGTGCGATCCGCGACCACCTCGGCTGAGCCGTCCCGTCCCACCGTCGCCGACTTCCACCGCACGAACCGGGGCGGCGGCCTGTTCAGCGAATCGATCAGCCAATGGCTCGGCGCCGCGTTCGCGGTCGCCGCGCACCGCCTGGGGCTGCGCCCGACCGCTCTGACGATCACGAACCTCGTGCTGGGGCTCGCCACGTCGGTCACGGTGGTGGCGCTGGCCGGCCGGGTGGCCGACGGCGACGTCCCGGCCTGGGTGGTCGGGCTGCTCGCGCTGGTCGGCTGGCAGGTGGCGTACGCCCTGGACTGCGCGGACGGCCAGCTCGCCCGGGTGACCGGGCAGGGCAGCCCGGCGGGCGCCCGGGTCGACGTGCTCTGTGACGTGGCGGCCCAGATCGCCCTGGTGGCGGCGCTCGGCGCGACCGCCGTGGCGCAGCACCCGTCGACCCCGCCCTGGCTCGTGGCGGCGTTCGCCGGCACGTGGATGGTCAACCTGGTCACCTCGGTGATGCAGGCCGGCCCGAACGCGGCGAGCATGGTCACGTCGACCTCGCTGCCCGTACGCATCGTGAAGCTGGTCCGCGACTACGGCGCGGTGATCTTCGTGGCCGCCCTGGTGCTGCTGCTCGCCCCCGCCCTGGCGCTCTGGGTCGTGGTGGCGTTCACCGTCGTCAACGGCGGCTTCCTGCTGGCGAGCATCGCGTTCAGCGCCCGCGCCTCCCTCCGCTGACCCGCACCGACCCGGCTCCCGCCGCCGGATGTGGGCCGGTCAGGGCGTGGCCGGGGTCCTGGCGCTCATCAGGCCGGCGTACACGTCGACGAGCTGCCCGGTGACCACGTCGGGGTGGAAGGTCCGCTCGTAGCGGGCGCGGGCCGCCGCCGACAGCGTCGCGGCGCCCGCCCGCGCGAGCGGCAGGGCGGCGGCCAGGGCGGCCGGCTCCGGCGGCACCACCCAGCCCGCCTCGCCCGTCACCGCCCCCGTCGGCAGGGTGGCCCTCCCGTCGCCGGGTACGGCGGAGGCGACCCGCGCCGGGCCGGTGCCCGCGGGCTCCCGGGGAGTGTCGGCCCCGACCAGGTACGGGATGCCGCCGAGCGCCGTGCCGAGCACCGGGCGGCCGCTGGCCAGCGCCTCGATGATCACGGTGGGCAGCACGTCGTGCCACGTGGAGGTGGCCAGCACCACGGCGCTCGCCTCGAGGGCGGCGCGGACGCCGGCCCGGTCGAGCGGGCCGAGGAACGTGACGTCGCCGCGCTCCTCGGCGGCCGCCTCGGCCAGCGGACGCAGCTCGCCGTCGCCGGCGATCCGCAGCGGCCCGAGGGCGCCGTCGGGGTGCCGCCGCCAGGCGTCCAGCAGCAGGTCCAGGCCCTTCTCGGGGGAGAGCCGGCCGAGGAAGAGGAACCCGTCGCCCAGCGGGGCGGGCCGGCCCGGGTCCGGGATGCCGTTCGGCTTCACGACGATCCGCTCGTCGGGGATCCCGTAGTCCCGCAGGTGGTCGGCCACCGCCGAGGTGAGCGCCACGAACCGGTCCACCGAGCGCCAGGTCGGCCGGTGCACCGCCAGGGTGGTGGCCATGAGGGCGCTCTGGGCCCGGGAACCCCGGTAGCAGCGGTGCACGATGGCCGGCACGCCCAGCGCCCGTCCCCGGCAGTCCTGGCAGATCACCCCGTCCCGGAAGTAGAGCCCGGAGGAGCAGACCTGCCGGTAGTTGTGCACCGTCTGCACCACCGGCACGCCGTGCCGGTGTGCGGTGCGCACCACCCAGGGCGAGAGCAGGGGGTACGGGTTGTGCAGGTGCAGCACGTCCGGCCGGTGCTCCTCGATCAACCGGCTCAGCTGCTGCTGCGCCCGCGGCGCGTAGATGGGTGAGACGGGCAGCAGGGCCTTGGCCGTACGCGGCATCGTGGGGATCTCGTCCGAGCTGCGCAGGAACGGCAGCACCTCGACGCCGGCCGCGGTCAGCTGGGCGATCTCCGCGTCGACGATCGTGTTCTCCCCGGACGGCTGGGCTTCCCGGTACCGGTTGTGCGCCACCACGATTCTCACGGGAAAGAAGGCTACCGTTGGCTGATGCCCGAACTACCGGAGGTTGAGGCGCTCGCGGGCTACCTGCGCCAGCGGGCGGTGGGCCGTCGGGTCGACCGGCTGGAGGTCGCCGCGATCAGCGCCCTGAAGACGTACGACCCGCCGCCGAGCGCGGCGACGGGGCGATCGGTGGTGGACGCGCGCCGGCACGGCAAGTTCCTGGACGTGGTCCTCGACGGCGACCTGCACCTCGTGGTCCACCTGGCCCGGGCGGGCTGGCTGCACTACCGGGAGGCGTTCCCCGGCGGGGCGCCGCTGCGCCCCGGGAAGGGCCCGATCGCGCTGCGGGTACGCCTCGACGACGGCTCGGGCTTCGACCTCACCGAGGCCGGCACCCAGAAGAAGCTCGCCGCGTACCTGGTGACCGACCCGGCCGCCGTGCCGGGGGTGGCCAAGCTCGGCCCCGACGCGCTGACGGCCGACCTGCCCACCTTCACCGAGCGGATACGCAGCCGGCGCGGCCAGGTGAAGGGGGTGCTCACCGACCAGGCGGTGCTGGCCGGGGTGGGCAACGCGTACTCCGACGAGATCCTCCACGCGGCCCGGCTCTCCCCGTTCGCGCTCACCGACCGGCTGACCGACGAGCAGCTGGCCGCCCTCCACGCCGCCACCCGGCAGGTGCTCGGTGACGCCGTGACCCGGTCGCTCGGCCAGCGGGCGGCGGAGCTGAAGGCCGAGAAGCGCTCGGGCCTGCGGGTGCACGCCCGCACCGGGCTGCCCTGCCCGGTGTGCGGGGACACGGTCCGGGAGGTCTCGTTCGCCGACTCGAGCCTCCAGTACTGCCCGACCTGTCAGACCGGAGGCAAGCCGCTCGCTGACCGTCGGCTGTCCCGGCTCGTACGGTGAGTAACGACACTGCCGGTTACGGAGCGGAATCGGCCGGGGATGCGCCAGTGTCCCGCTCGGCGGTTCTACCAACGGGGTCATCCATCGGTATAGTGGCCCGGTCCCCGGCTTCTGATGAGCAGTGGAGCCGGCCAGATCCCGCCGGCACCACCGGGCGCGAAATGTCCTTCGGGTCCGGCGGCCGATCGGGCCCACGTGGGAGACTGGGACGGTGGGCGACCCGTGCCCCTCACGGCGAGTGAGCGGCGCGCGTCATGCGGGAGGACATGGGTGAGGTGACGGCAAGCCTCCAGCGCCCGGTAACCAACACAGGCCGGAGCAGACTCGTGCGGCACGTCGACAGCTTCGAGATCCAGCCGCCGACTCCGCCGTCGCACAACGGCGTACCCCGGTCGGCATGGGCCCGGGCCCGCCGGCGGGTCTCCCGCTGGCATCGTCCCTACACGGCCATCCTGCTGTTCCTCGACTTCGCGGCGGCCGTGTTCGCGAGCTTCACGGCGATCCACACCTTCGACCAGGCCCGCGCCGGCTTCTACAACGCCAAGAACGACCCCACCTGGTTCTTCACGGTGGCGTTCGTGCTGCTCCCGCTGGGCTGGGTGGTCATCCTCTGGGGCAACCGGGCGTACGACCGGCGCTACCTCGGGCTCGGCCCGGACGAGTTCAAGCGGGTGATCCGGGCCGGCGTCGCGGTCGCGGCGACGGTCTCCTTCCTGGCGTTCGCCACCAAGACCGACCTGTCCCGTTACACGGTCGGCACCGCGCTGCTCGGTGCGCTGCTGCTGATCCTGCTCGGCCGCATCCTCGCCCGCTTCGTGCTGCACGTGATCCGCCGCAACATCGGCCAGGGCGGCCACCGGATGGTGCTGGTCGGCACCCTGCCCGAGTGCCTGGAGGTCTACACGGCGGTCACCCGCAACCCCGCGGCCGGGCTGGTCCCGGTCGCCATCCACCTCACCGACGGCTACGCGGCGTCCCGCGGCATCCGGACGCCCGTGCCCGTGTACGCCGGACGCGACGTGCTCGCCCTCGTGCGGGAGGTCGGCGGGGACACCATCGCGGTGTGCGGCTCGGCGAGCGCCGAACCGGGCGAGCTGCGCCGGCTGGCCTGGCAGCTGGAGGGCTCCGGCGTCGACCTCGTGGTGGCGCCGCAGCTCACCGACATCGCCGGTCCCCGGGTGCACATCCGCCCCATCGAGGGCCTGCCGCTGCTGCACGTCGAGGAGCCGACGCTGTCGGGTCCGGCGCTGCTGGCCAAGAACCTCATGGACCGGGTCGCCGCGGCCCTCGGGCTGCTGCTGCTGATCCCCGTCTTCGTGGCCATCGCGATCGCCATCAAGATCTCCGACCCGGGGCCGGTGTTCTTCCGCCAGCCGCGGGTGGGGCACGAGGGGCGCACGTTCCGGGTGTGGAAGTTCCGCACCATGTACGTCGACGCCGAGGAACGGCTGGCCAGCCTGGTCGACCAGAACGAGACCGACGGCATGCTGTTCAAGATCAAGCAGGATCCGCGGGTCTTCCCCGTGGGCCGCTTCCTGCGGGCCTCCTCGCTCGACGAGCTGCCGCAGCTGATCAACGTGCTGCGCGGGGAGATGTCGCTGGTCGGGCCCCGTCCGCTGCCGGCGGACGACGGCGACTTCCTCGGGGACGTGCGCCGGCGGCTGCTGGTGCGCCCCGGCATGACGGGGCTCTGGCAGGTCTCCGGCCGCTCCGACCTCTCCTGGGACGAGGCGGTCCGCCTGGACCTCTACTACGTCGACAACTGGTCCCTCGCGTACGACCTCAGCATCCTCTGGCGGACGGTCGGCGTGGTACTCGCCCGCAAGGGCGCGTACTGACGGCGTCTGGCGCCGCCGCCCGCCAACCGCCAGGATTCCAGGCGTGGGTGGCAACCTCTCGGCGGTTCTCGGTGTCGTCTCCCTCGTCAGCGCGCTCGCCGCGGCCCTGTACGCGGTCGGCCGGCTACGCGCCCGCCGGGGCATCGCCACCGCCACCCAGCGGGCCACGTACGAGGTGCTGCACACCGCCGGGCTGGCCGCCGAGCCGCTGCGGGCGGGGCTGAGCGAGGCGGGCGCGGCGAAGGCCGTACGCCATCTGCGGGCCCTCGTGGGCGCGCCCGGCCTGGCGCTCACCGACCGGGAGAGGTTGCTCGCGCTCGACGGACGCGGCACCCACCACGGCGAGCAGCTGCTGGCCGCGGCCCGGCGGGCGGTGGCGGCCGGGCGCTCCACGGTGCTGGGCGAGCCGGAGCTGTGGTGCGACCGGGTCGACTGCCCGGTCCGGGGCGCGGTGGTCGCCCCGCTCACCGGTGCGGACGGGCGGGTGGCGGGCGCCCTGGTCGCGATCGCCGACGGCCCGCCGGCCCCGGGTCTCGTGCAGGCGACCCTGGAGACCGCGCACTGGGCCGGCAACCAGCTCGCCCTGGCCGAGCTGGACTCGTCCCGCGAACGACTGGCGCGCGCCGAGATCCGCGCCCTGCGGGCCCAGATCAGCCCCCACTTCATCTACAACGCGCTGACCGCGATCGGCTCGTTCGTGCGGACCGACCCGGAGCGGGCCCGCGAGCTGATCCTGGAGTTCGCCGAGTTCACCCGGTACTCGTTCCGGGCGCACGGCGAGTTCACGACGCTCGCCGAGGAGCTGCGGTCCATCGACCGCTACCTGACGATCGAGCGCGCCCGGTTCGGCGACCGCCTCCAGGTGCGCCTGCAGATCGCCCCCGAGGTGCTGCCGGTGACGCTGCCGTTCCTCTGCCTCCAGCCGTTGGTCGAGAACGCGGTCCGCCACGGGTTGTCCCGCAAGCCGGGCACGGGCATGGTGAGCATCGAGGCGCGGGACGCCGGCGCCGAGTGCCACATCACGGTGGAGGACGACGGGGTGGGGATGGATCCGACGACGCTGACGGCCGGCATCGCCGAGCTGGCGCGCAGCGCCGGCGACCCAGGGGAGGACTCCGGGCAGCACGTCGGCCTCTCCAACGTCGACGAGCGGCTCCGGTCGGTCTTCGGGGACGGCTTCGGCCTGGTCGTGGAGACCGGCCTCGGCTCGGACACGAAGGTGAGCATGCGGGTGCCGAAGTTCCACCCGGGCGTACGGGCGGGTTCGTGAACGAACGCAGCGGGCGACCGACGGGGGTGAACGCCGTGAACGCGTCCGGTTTCCTGAGGGTGCTGGCGGTCGACGACGAGCCGCCGGCGCTGGACGAGTTGGCGTACCACCTGCGGGCCGACCCGCGCGTGGCCCGGCTGCACACCGCCGGGGACGCCACCGAGGCGCTGCGGCTGCTGCGTGACGGCGACGTCGACGTGGTCTTCCTGGACATCCGGATGCCCGGCCTGGACGGGATGGAGTTGGCGCGGGTGCTGCGCCGGTTCGCCCGCCCGCCGGCGATCGTGTTCGTGACGGCGTACGACGACGGCGCGGTCGACGCGTTCGACCTGGGCGCCACGGACTACGTGCGCAAGCCCGTCCGCGCCGACCGGCTCGCCGAGTCGCTGCGCCGGGTGATCGGGTCGCGGGTGGTGCCGTCGCACCCGGCGGCGCTGGCCCGGGCCGAGGAGGACCCGACCATCCCCATCGAGCTGGCCGGCACCACCCGGATGCTGCCCCGCTCGGCGGTCCGCTGGGTCGAGGCGCAGGGCGACTACGCGCGGCTGCACACGGCGGACGGTTCACACCTCGTCCGGGTCTCGCTGGCCACGCTGGCGGAACGCTGGGCGGACGCGGGCTTCGTCCGGATCCACCGGTCCTACCTCGTGCAGCTGAAGCTGATCGCCGAACTGCGGCTGGTCAACTCGGGCTACGTGGTGGTCATCGACGGCACGGAGCTGCCGGTGAGCCGGCGGCACACCCGGGAGCTGAAGGACAAGCTGGTGCGCGCCGCGAAACAGGACTGGAACCGGCGGGAATAGGAGCGCTTGGTCGTACGCTGTACGGTAGGCCGTACGATATCGAAGGAGCCGCCGTGACAGTGACCGACGCCCCGTACGATGCCGCGACCGAGTTCGACCGCCAGGTGGCGCGCCTGGTGGAGCTGGGCTACCCGAAGCTGGCCGGGATGACCGAGGACGACTTCCGGACCCTCGTCCACCCGCTGCGCGCCGTGGCCGTCACCGGCGCGGCCGGGCTCCCCGCCCCGACCGAGGCGCGGGTGCCGTTCCTGCTGGTCATCACCCGTGACCTCGTGCCGGTCGAGGACCGGCTCGCGCTCACCACGCTGGCGGGCAAGCGCAAGCAGGGCTTCCTCGACCGGCACTACGCCGAGGGCGACCTGGCCCGCTTCGACCCGATCAAGGAACTGGAGGTGCCCGAGGGGCCCGCGTACCTGCTCTTCGACGTCGACCGCGGTGAGGAGACCCTGAACCTCGCCCCGTCGGCCGCCATGGAGGTCATCACCGGTCAGGACCGGCTGCCGATCACCATCGACGAGGGGCTCGCCTTCGTCACGCTCCACCCCGAGGCGCTCGCGAAGAACAAGTGCTTCTCGCTGGTCGGCTCCCGCTGCGGCGACAAGCGGGTGCCGGCGCTCTGGATCAGCCAGGGCGCGCCGAAGCTCGGCTGGTGCTGGTACGGCAACCCGCACACCTGGCTCGGCTCGGCGTCCGCGCGCCCGGAGCGGATCGGCCTGAGCTGATCCCCACGGACCCCGTGGGCGCGCGCGGAGGGTGGGCCGGTACCGCCGGCTCGCCCTCCGCCCGGCGTTTCCACCGGGTTATCCACAGGGGTGACGCGTTCTCCACAGGTTATTCACAACGCACCCCACCGATCTCCACGCCGGCTCCCTACAGTCGTGACCCATGAGGGAACGCCGGATCCTGGTCGTCGAGGACGAGCGGACCATCGCCGACGCCGTCGCCGCCCGGCTCCGCGCCGAGGGATTCACCGTGGACGTCGCCGGGGACGGCCCGGGCGGCGTCGCCACCTTCGAGGCGCGGCAACCCGACCTCGTCGTCCTGGACGTGATGCTCCCCGGCTTCGACGGCCTGGAGGTGTGTCGGCGGATCCAGGCCGAACGGCCGGTGCCCGTGCTGATGCTCACCGCCCGCGACGACGAGACCGACCTGCTGGTCGGGCTCGCCGTCGGGGCGGACGACTACCTCACGAAGCCCTTCTCGATGCGCGAGCTGGCCGCCCGGGTGCACGTGCTGCTGCGCCGCGTGGAGCGGGCCGCCGGAAACACCGCCCCACCCACCCTGCGGCTCGGCGAGGTCGAGATCCGCCAGTCGGAACGGCGCGTCCGCCGGGGCGACGCCGAGGTGCACCTGACGCCGACCGAGTTCGACCTGCTCGTGTACCTCGCCGGCCGGCCCCGGACCGTCCTGCCCCGGGAACGCCTCCTCGCCGAGGTCTGGGGCTGGGCCGAGGGCTCCGGCACCCGTACCGTCGACAGCCACGTCAAGGCCCTGCGCCGCAAGCTCGGCGCGGACCTGATCCGCACGGTCCACGGTGTCGGGTACGCGCTGGAGGTCCCGGCGTGACCAGTGGCACCCTGCGGGTGCGGGTGCGCCAGGCCCTGGATCTGCTGCCCCGCCCGCTCGACCCGGTCCGTTCGATCAAGGTGAAGCTCGGCGTCCTGCTCGTCGCCTCGGGCGCCGCCGGGGTCGGCTACTTCTGGTACGGCATCGGCTGGCTCCCGCCCCGCACGGCGGCGACGGCCATCTGCCTCGCGCTGGTCACCTCGCAGGTGCTGGCGCACGGCATGACCTCGCCGCTGCGGGAGATGACGGCCGCCGCCGGGGCGATGGCCCGGGGCGACTACACCCGGCGGGTCCGCGCCACCTCCCGGGACGAGGTCGGCCAGCTGGCCGAGGCGTTCAACAAGATGGCCGAGGACCTGCACGCCGCCGACCAGCGCCGCCGCGAGCTGATAGCCAACGTCTCGCACGAGCTGCGTACGCCCATCACCGCGCTCCAGGGCGCGCTGGAGAACATGGTCGACGGGGTCGCCGAGCCGGAACCCGCCGCCCTGCGGGCCGCGCTCGCGCAGACCGAACGGCTCGGTCACCTCGTGGCCGACCTGCTCGACCTCTCGCGCCTGGACGCGGGCGTCGTGCCGCTGCGCCGCGTACGGATCGACGTGGCCGACTTCCTCGACGAGGTGGTCGAGAACGCCACGGCGACGGCCGCCGGCGCGGGCCGGGACGTCACCTTCCGTCCGCCCGACCTGCCGGAGCCGCTGAGCGTCCACGGCGACCCGTGGCGGTTGCACCAGCTCTTCGCGAACCTGCTGGACAACGCCGCCCGGCACAGCCCCGCCGGGGGCATCGTGCGGGTGTCCGCGGAGGCGGGTCCGGGCGAGATCCGCTTCGAGGTGAGCGACGAGGGTGAGGGCATCCCGCCGGCCGAGCGTTCCCGGGTCTTCGAACGGTTCACCCGCGGCGACCGGGCCGCCGGCGGCGGGACGGGGCTCGGCCTGGCGATCGCCCGGTGGGTGGTGGAGCTGCACGGCGGTCGCATCCAGGTGCTCGACCCCGCCACCGGCACCGGCTGCCGCATCCAGGTGTCGCTACCCGCCCCAGGAACGATCCGAGGAGAGGCCGCATGACCACCCCGCCCGACCCGACGCCGGCCGACAGGTCAGCGGGCGGGACCGACCCGTCCGGACCGACCGACGGCCCGCCGGCTCCGCCACCCCCGGGCCCGGTCCACGCCGGAGCCACCGCCCGCCCGGTCCATGCCGGAGCCACCGCCACCGGCTCGTTCCATGCCGGGGTCATGGCCGCCGGCTCGTTCCATGCCGGGGTCACGGCCGCCGGCCCGGCTCCCGTCGCCCACCCACCGGCCTGGCCGGGCCGTCCCGGCTGGCCGCCGCTCGACCCGTACGGGCGGCCCGCGGCCTGGCCGCCCGCGCCGCCGGCACCGCCCTCGGCGCTGGCGCGCCGCTGGCCCGCTCTCGACCGCGCACCCCACCCGGTGCTGCTCGGCGCGGTCGGCGCCGCAGCCGCCGTCGCCGCCTCCACCGTTCCCCTCGACGGGCCGGGGCTGGGCTGGACGATCGCCACCCTGGCCGCCGTCGGCGCACTCGCCGCCACCGCCACGACCCGCGCCCGCACCGCCTCGGCCCCGGCCACGGCACCGCCCGGGCCGGCGGCGGATCCACGGCCGGCCGGGCCGGGCCGGAGCGGACCCACCACATTCACCGAACCGCTCCGGGAGGAGCGTCCGCCCGCTCCCGGACCGGCCACCACCGGACCCACCGACTCCGCCGCCGAGCCGCCAACCGCCGAGGCCGCCGCCGAGCGGCCGACCGCCGAGGCCGCCCAAGAGCCGCCGACCGCCGAGGCCGCCCAGGCGCTGCCATCCGCCGCTTCCGTCGAGGGCCCGCCACCGGCCGGCTCCACCGCGCCGGCTCCCGACCGGCGACCTTCGGGATCCACCCGGGACCAGCCGTCGGGCCCCGCGGTCCCGGCCGAGGACCGGCCGCCCGCCGGGCCGGCCGCGCTCGCGCGGGACCGGTCGCCCGGGGGCGACGAACCGGCAACGGAGCCCGATGAGGCGGCTGCCCGCCCCGGTGCCACGGGGGCACCGGGTCGGGCGGCCCGGCTGGTCTGGGCCGCCGCCACCGTCGCCCTGGTCGGCGTCGGGACGATGCGGGCCGCCGGTTGGCTCTTCGCCCTCTGCCTGCTCGCCGCGATCATGACCGGAACGCTCGCGCTCACCGGTGCCCGTACGCCGCTGGGGATGCTGCTGTCCGTGGTGTTCCCGCCCTCGGCGGCGCTCCGGGCGCTGCCGTGGGCGGCGCGGGGACTGCACCGTGCCCGCCCGGGCGGGATCGGCCGCGGGCTGGCTACCCTCGCCGTGTCGGTCGCCCTGCTCGTGCTCTTCGGCCTGCTCTTCGCGTCCGCCGACGCCATCTTCGCCAGCCTGGTGGCGGACCTGCTGCCGGACGTCTCGCCGTCCGGGGTGGTCCCCTGGGTGCTGCGCTTCGCGCTCGCCGGCGCGGTGCTGCTCGGCGCCGCGTACCTGCTGGCCCGGCCCCCCGACCTGGAGGTGCGCCCGGCGCCAGCGCGGCCGGTCCGGCGGCTGGAGTGGGCGGCGCCCCTCGTCGTCCTCGACGCCCTGTTCGCCGCCTTCGTGCTGGTCCAGCTCACCGTGCTCTTCGGTGGCTCGGCGCACGTGCTGCGCACCGCCGGCCTCACCTACGCCGAGTACGCCCGCAGCGGCTTCTGGCAGTTGCTCGTGATCGCCGGGCTGACCCTGCTGGTGATCGCCGGGGCGGCCCGCTGGGCTCCCCGAGCCACCCGGGGGGACCGGCTGTTGATCCGTGCCCTGCTCGGCACGCTCACCCTGCTCAGCCTCGTCGTGGTGGCGTCCGCGCTCTACCGGATGCACGTCTACGCCGAGGCGTACGGCGCGACCCGGCTGCGGCTGGTGGTGGCCGCCGTCGAGATCTGGCTCGGGCTGCTCTTCGTGCTCGTCGGGGTCGCCACGGTCCGGTTGCGGGCACGGTGGCTGCCGCAGCTCGTGCTGGGCACCGCCGTGCTGGCGCTGCTCGGGCTGGCCGCGGTCAACCCGGACCACCTGATCGCCGACCGCAACGTCGACCGGTACCGGCAGACCGGACGGCTCGACGTGCGCTACCTGGCCTCGCTCTCGGCCGACGCGGCACCGGCACTGGCCCGGCTCCCGGAGCCGCTGCGTTCCTGCGCGCTGCGGGACATCGCCGTCGAGCTCGGCGAGGACGACCTCCGCTCGGCCAACCTGGGCCGGGCGCGGGCCCGGCGGCTGCTGGCCGACCAGCCGGTACGGCCACCGGACGCCTCGTGCCTGATCGTCCCCCGTTGGTGACCGCCGCACCCTTGACATTCCCATCGATCCGGCGAGACTGCCGGGGTGGCCGCCGACGATCACAGGCCGGTGCCCGGAGCCGCCGAGCGGCCCGGGGCGCCCGGACCGGCGCGTCCCGAGCACGGCGGGCGGCCGCCGGTGCCGCAGCCGCGGGCGCGGATCGTGCTGGCCGAGGTGTCGCGCCGCGAGGACCGGGCCGACCGTACGCGGACGGAACTGGCCCAGCAGACCCGCGTCGGTGAGGCGCTCGTCCGGGGGCTCGTCCGGGCCCAGCTCGCCCTGGCGCTGCGGCTCTCACTCGTCGTGATGATCGCGCTCGGCGGGCTGCCCTGGCTGTTCGCCATCGCCCCCTCGGTCAGCGAGGTCACCGTCCTCGGGGTGAAGCTGCCCTGGCTGCTGCTCGGCGTGGTCAGCTTCCCGTTCCTCATCGGCGTCGGCTGGTCGTACGTGCGGCTGGCCGAGCGCAACGAGCAGGACTTCACCGACCTGGTCCAGCGGCCGGAGCGCTGAGGTGGGTAACGCCCTCGTCATCCCGGCCATCGTCGCGGTCACCCTGCTCACCGTCGGCATCGGCTTCTACGGCCTGCGGCTGGCCCGGACCACCTCGGACTTCCTCGTGGCCTCCCGGGTGGTCAGCCCCACCTGGAACGCGGCCGCGATCGGCGGGGAGTACCTGTCGGCCGCGTCGTTCCTCGGCATCGCCGGGCTGATCCTCAAGTACGGCGTCGACGTGCTCTGGTACCCGGTCGGTTTCGCCGCCGGCTACCTCGCGCTGCTGCTCTTCGTGGCCGCGCCGCTGCGCCGCTCCGGCGCGTTCACCCTGCCCGACTTCTGCGAGCTGCGGCTCGGCTCGCGGCGGCTGCGCATCCTGGCGACCGCATTCGTGATCTTCATCGGGTGGCTGTACCTGGTGCCGCAGTTGCAGGGCGCCGGGCTGACCCTCTCGACGGTCACCGGGTCGGCGTACCCGGTGGGCGCCGTGCTGGTGGCCGTGGTGGTCACGGCGAACGTGGCGCTGGGCGGTATGCGGGCCATCACGTTCGTCCAGGCGTTCCAGTACTGGCTGAAACTCACCGCGCTCGCCGTACCGGCGGTCTTCCTGGCCCTCCAGTGGCAGGCCGACGCGCGTCCCGCCGTGACCCCGCCGGACGGGCCGATCTTCCGGACGGCGACCGCCGTCGTGGTCGAGCACCCCGCGACGCTCACCTTCCCCGACGGCGAGGTCCGTGAGGTACGCGCCGGGGAGACGCTGTCCTTCGCGCCGGGCGACCCGGTGCCGGAGGTGAGCGGGGTGGCCACCGACGCGTCCGACTGGCTGCTGCCGAGCACGGCCGGCGACGACGACCGGGGGCTGTTCGCCACGTACTCGCTGATCCTCGCCACGTTCCTCGGCACCATGGGGCTGCCGCACGTGCTCGTGCGCTTCTACACGAACCCGAACGGCGCGGCGGCCAGACGTACGACCCTCGTCGTGCTGGCGCTGGTCGGCGTCTTCTACCTCCTCCCCACCATCTACGGGGTGCTCGGCCGGATCTACACCCCGCAACTGCTCGTCACCGGCCAGACCGACGCGGTCGTGGTGCTGCTCCCGGAGGCGGCCCTCGGGAGCGGGACGACCGGCCGGCTGCTCGCCGCGCTCGTCGCGGCCGGGGCGTTCGCGGCGTTCCTCTCCACCTCGTCGGGCCTGCTCACCAGCGTGGCCGGGGTGATCTCGACGGACGTGCTCGGCCGCGGGTCGGTGCGCGGGTTCCGGCTGGCCACGGTGATCGCCGGAGCGGTGCCGGCGGTCCTCGCGCTGAACGTCTCCGGGCTGGACGTCTCGCAGGTGGTCGGGCTCGCCTTCGCCGTCGCCGCGTCCAGCTTCTGCCCGCTGCTCGTGCTCGGCATCTGGTGGCGCGGCCTGACGGACCTCGGCGCCGCGGCCGGCGTGCTGGTCGGCGGCGGGGCCGCCGTCGCGGCGGTGCTCGTGACCGTGGTCGGCCCGCCGCTCACCGGCTGGCCGGCGGTGCTGTTCGCACAGCCGGCCGCGTGGACGGTGCCGCTGGCCTTCACGGTGACCGTGCTGGTGTCGATCGCCTCCCGCCGCCGGGTGCCGGCCGACATCGGCGCCACGATGCTCCGCCTGCACGCGCCCGACGCGCTGCGTCTGTAGGGACGGGACCGGGGTCGAGCAGGGCCCCTCATTACCCGGCGCGGCCGTACGTCTCGCGGATGACCGGGGGTCATCCTGGGGCCGGACCACAGTGCGGTGCCGGCCGGATACGGTCGGGTCCATGACTGGTGCGCATCCGGCGATGTCCCTTCGTGGCCTGGCCAAGGCGTTCGACGGCAAGGTCGCGGTGGCCGGCGTCGACCTGGACGTGCCGGCCGGCTCCTTCTACGGCCTGCTCGGGCCGAACGGCGCCGGCAAGACCACCACGCTGTCCATGGCGGTCGGGCTGCTCCGCCCGGACGCCGGCGTGGCGCGCGTGCTCGGCCACGACGTGTGGCGCGATCCGGTCCAGGCGAAGCACCTGCTCGGTGTCATGCCCGACGGCGTACGCCTCTTCGACCGGCTCAACGGCGCCGAACTGCTGGCGTACAACGGCCTGCTGCGCGGCATGGACCCGGCCGTTGTCGACCAGCGGGCGGCCGAACTGCTCGACGTGCTGGCGCTCGGCGACGCCGGCCGCACCCTCGTGGTCGACTACTCCGCCGGCATGAAGAAGAAGATCGGTCTCGCCTGCGCGCTGCTGCACGGCCCGCGGCTGCTCGTGCTCGACGAGCCGTTCGAGGCGGTCGACCCGGTCTCCGCGGCGCTGATCCGGGACATCCTCCAGCGGTACGTGGGAAGTGGCGGGACGGTGGTCTTCTCCAGCCACGTCATGGAGGTCGTCGAGCGGCTCTGCTCGCACGTGGCGATCCTCGCCGAGGGTGCGATCAAGCGCGCTGGCACCATCGAGGAGGTACGCGGGAAGCGTTCGCTCGAGGAGGTCTTCGTCGAGGTGGTCGGCGGGCGGACGGCGACCGGCGAGGAGTTGGCGTGGCTGTCGAACTGACCGCGCCGGCCGCGCCGGCCCGACGGGTCTCGGCGCGGCACTTCGTCCGCCTGAAGCTGCGGGTGATGGGCAACAACTTCCGCGGCCAGGGCTGGCGGATCGCGCTCTTCGTGGTCGGTGTGGTGGTCGGGCTCTGGCTGGCCGCCACCGGTTTCTTCCTGTTCGCCGCTCCCGGCCTGGCCGACGAGGGCCGGTACGCCTCGATGGTCGCCGCGTTCGGCGGTGGGCTCATGGTGCTCGGCTGGCTGCTGCTGCCGCTGGTCTTCTTCGGCGTGGACGAGACCCTCGACCCGGCCCGCTTCGCCCTGCTGCCGCTGCCGCGCCGGACGCTGGTCACCGGGCTGCTCGCCGCCGCCGCGGTGAGCGTGCCGGCGGTCGCGGTGCTGCTGGCGCTCTGCGGACTGGTGCTCACCGCCGCCGTTCTGGGCGGCTGGGTGGCGGCCGTCGTGGAGGTGGTCGGGATCCTCGCCGGTCTTCTGCTCTGCGTCGCCGCCGCCCGGGCGGTCACCAGCGCGTTCGCCTCCATGCTGCGCTCGCGCCGGGTCCGTGACCTCGCGGCCGTGCTGCTCGCGGTCGCCGCCGCGCTGCTCGGCCCACTCCAGCTGATCGGCATCTCGGCGGTGCAGGAGACGGACTGGAGCCGGCTCACCGGGGTGGCCGAGGTGGTCGGCTGGACTCCGCTGGGCGCGCCGTGGACGGTCGGCATCGACGTGGCCGAGGGCCGGGCCTGGGCGGCTCCGGTCAAGCTGCTGATCACCGCTCTCACGCTGGTGGTGCTGCTGGTGTGGTGGTCCCGGTCGCTGGAGTCGGCGATGACCGGCGCGGCGAGCACCGGGCGGGCTCCGGCGAAGGCCGGCCCGACCGGCGGCGCCGTGGCCCAGCTCTTCCCGCGCGCGGCCGGCTGGGCGGCGCGGGACCGGTTCGGCGCGATGGTGGCCCGGGACGCCCGCTACTGGTGGCGGGACGCGCGGCGGCGGGCGAACCTGATCACCGTCGCGGTCGTCGGCCTCTTCGTGCCCGTCCTGGTCAACCTGGGCGGCGCGGGTTTCGCGATGGACGCGGAGCAGGGCTTCGCGCCGGCCGGGAGCGCGTCGTCGCCGCTGCTGGTCAGCCTCTCGATGGTCTTCGTCGGCGTGCTCGCCGCGGTGACGCTGGCCAACCAGTTCGGGTTCGACGGCAGCGCGTACGCGGCGCACGTCGTGGCCGCGGTTCCGGGGCAGCAGGAGCTGCGGGCACGGATGACGGCGTTCTCGATCTACGTGGTGCCGATGCTGGCGGTGGTCGCCGTGGTGATCACCGTGGTGCTGGGTCGGCCCGCCTGGCTCGGGGTGATCGCCGGCAGCCTCATCGCCACGTACGGCGCCGGGCTCGCGGTGAACAGCTTCGTCTCCGTGCTCGGGGCGTACGCGCTGCCCGAGACGAGCAACCCGTTCGCGCTGAACACCGGCGCCGGGGTGGCCAAGAGCTTCCTCACCCTCCTGGCCATGCTCGGCACGGGCGCCGCCGCGGTGCCGATGGTGGTCGCCGCCGCCCTGCTCGGCGACATCTGGCTCTGGCTCGCCCTGCCGGTCGGCGTCGCGTACGGCGTGGGTGCCGCCCTGCTCGGCGCGTACCTGGCCGGGGACGTGCTGGACCGCCGCCAGCCGGAACTGCTGGCCGCCGTCACCCCGCGGCGCTGACGCGCGTCCGCCCAGGGGTGCGGATCGGTGCGCACCGGGCACCGTCCGGGCGGCATGATGTTTCACGTGAATCATCAGCCGGGCGCCGAGATCCACCACACCGACCCGTTCGCCGTGCCGGCCGGCCAGCGCTCCCCCGCGCGCCGGCTGCGGGGTCGGCTGGCGTCGCCCGTGACGCTCTGGACGGCGCCCGGCCCGGCCGGACTCACCGTGTCCTCGACGCTCGTCGCCGAGGGCGAGCCGGACCGCCTGCTCGGGCTCATCGACGCCGAGTCGGACCTGTGGGCGGCTGCCGAGTCCGCCGGCCGCTTCGCGGTGGCGCCGCTGACCCCGGCGCACCGCCGGCTCGCGGACCGGTTCGCGGGCCTGTTCCCGTCCCCCGGCGGGCTCTTCGCCACCGGGGAGTGGACCGACACGCCCTACGGCCCGGTGCCGGCCGACGCCGGCGGGTGGGCCGGTTGCCGCCTCGACACCGCCCGGGAGTACGGCTGGGCGCTGCTCGTCGAGGCGACGATCGAGACGGTCGAACTGGCCGAGGAGGCCGAGCCGCTGCTGCACCACCGGGGCCGCTACCGCGAGCTGAACTGATCACCACCGACCGCTCAACGGAGTGACCTGAGTCACTCGGCGCAGCCAACCCGCCGTTCGGCGCAACCGCCGACCGACGCCGATCTCGGCCTTCCCCGCCGGGGAGCGCGCTTTCTACCGTGCGCGCAAATCCCCGACGCCTGTGAAGGTGGTGATCCACAGATGTCCACGGACACACCCGCGCCGGCCGCGTCCACGCCGGACCGGTACCTCGCCGTACAACGGTCGGACGAGTTCGCCGGGTTGCGTCGCGCCCTGCGCGGCTTCGTCTTTCCGATGACCGTCGCGTTCTTCCTGTGGTACGCGCTCTACGTGATCCTGTCCGCGTACGCCCGGGACTTCATGGGCACGAAGCTCGTCGGCAACATCAACGTGGCCCTCGTGTTCGGGCTGCTCCAGTTCGTTTCCACGTTCCTCATCGCCTGGCTGTACTCCCGCCACGCCGAGCGGAAGATCGACCCGGTCGCCGACCGGATCCGCGCCGAGATCGGGGAGGTGACGCATGAGGACGGTCCTCGCGGCTGAGGCGGGCGACACCACCGCACGGAACCTCACCATCACGCTCTTCCTGATCTTCGTGGCGATCACGCTGGCCATCACGGTGTGGGCCAGCCGGCAGACGAAGACGGCCACCGACTTCTACGCGGGCGGCCGGTCGTTCTCCGGTTTCCAGAACGGCATGGCCATCGGCGGCGACTACATGTCGGCAGCGTCGTTCCTCGGCATCGCCGGCCTCATCGCCCTCTACGGCTACGACGGCTTCCTCTACTCGATCGGCTTCCTGGTCGCCTGGCTGGTGGCCCTGCTGCTCGTGGCCGAACTGCTGCGCAACTCGGGCCGGTACACGATGGCGGACGTGCTGGCGTTCCGGATGCGCCAGCGTCCGGTGCGTACGGCGGCGGCCGTCTCGACCATCACCGTGTCGATCTTCTACCTGCTGGCCCAGATGGTCGGCGCGGGCGCCCTGGTCGCGCTCCTGCTCGGCATCCGCCCCGGTACGACGTTCCTCGGCATGGACGCCGACGCCGCGAAGATCGCCACCATCATCCTGGTCGGCGCCCTGATGATCATCTACGTCACGGTCGGCGGCATGAAGGGCACGACCTACGTGCAGATCGTCAAGGCGTTCCTGCTCATGGGTGGCGCCGTGATCATGACGCTGCTCGTGCTGGCCAAGTACAAGTTCAACCTCTCCTCGCTGCTCGGGGACGCGGCGGCGTCCTCCGGCAAGGGCAGCAACTTCCTCGAACCCGGATTGCGCTACGGCGTCGAGGTGGCCGGCAACGCGACGCAGACCTTCTACAACAAGATGGACCTGCTCTCGCTCGGCATCGCCCTGGTGCTCGGCACGGCCGGCCTGCCGCACATCCTGATCCGCTTCTACACCGTCCCGACCGCGAAGGCGGCCCGCAAGAGCGTGCTCTGGGCGATCGGCATCATCGGCACCTTCTACCTGCTCACCCTGGCGCTCGGCTTCGGCGCGGCGGCCCTGGTGGGCGGCGAGGCGATCACCGCACAGGACCGCGCCGGCAACACCGCGGCACCGCAACTGGCGCAGGTGCTCGGCGTGGACTTCCTCGGAGGCGACCTGGGCGGGGCCACCCTGCTCGCGGTCATCGCCGCGGTCGCGTTCGCCACCATCCTGGCTGTGGTCGCCGGCTTGACCCTTGCCTCGTCGTCGAGCCTCGCGCACGACTTCTACGCCAACGTCCTCAAGGACGGGACGGCCTCGGAGCGCCAGGAGGTGAACGTCGCGCGGATCTCGGCACTGGTGATCGGCGCGATCTCCATCGCGCTCTCGATCTTCGCGCAGAACCTGAACGTGGCGTTCCTGGTGGCGCTCGCGTTCGCGGTGGCCGCGTCGGGCAACCTGCCGGCGATCCTCTACAGCCTGTTCTGGAAGAGGTTCAACACCTCGGGCGCGGTCTGGGCCATCTACGGCGGCCTGCTCGCGGCCGTGGTCCTGGTGTTCTTCTCGCCGGTGGTCTCCGGCGCGCCGACCGCCATGTTCCCCGACCACGACTGGCAGTGGTTCCCGCTGTCGAACCCGGGTCTCATCTCGATCCCGTTCGGCTTCCTCTGCGGCTGGATCGGCACGGTCATCTCGAAGGAGCGTGACGAGGAGAAGTACGCGGAACTGGAGGTGCGCGCCCTCACCGGCGCCGGCGCCCACTAGGGCGACGGCGGGGCGGCACGGACCGTCCGACCCGAAGGTCCCCTCCGGCGCGGGAGGGGACCTTCGCGGCCGTGGTGACGGCCGGCGCGCCGCCCCGCCCCCGACCCGGACGACGGTGACGCTGGGTAGGCTGACCGGTATGAAGGTTGCTCCCCGCTTCGGCCAAGGTCACCGCGTCCTCGTCACGGGCGGCGCCGGCTTCGTGCCGTCACACCTGGTGGACGCCCTGATCGCGCGGGGCTGCTCCGTGGTCGCGCTGGACAACTTCGTCACCGGGTCGAAGGAGAACCTCGCGCACCTGCTGGACACCCCGACCTTCACCCTCGTCGAGGGCGACGTCTCCGACGGGCTGCCGCCGCACCCGGCGCTCGTCGAGCGGTTCGACGCGATCCTGCACATGGCCTCCCCGGCCAGCCCGACCGACTTCGAGAAGCTGCCCGTGGAGATCCTGCGGGTCGGCTCGGTGGCCACCCTGCACCTGCTGGACCGCGCGCTCGCCGACGGCGCCCGGTTCCTGATGGCCTCCACCTCCGAGGCGTACGGGGACCCGAAGGAGCACCCGCAGCGCGAGACCTACTGGGGCAACGTCAACCCGATCGGGATCCGCAGCGTCTACGACGAGGCCAAGCGGTTCTCCGAGGCGGCGACCATGGCGTACCACCGCAGCCGGGGCCTGGACGCCGCGATCGTCCGGATCTTCAACACGTACGGCCCGCGGATGCGGCCGGACGACGGGCGCGCCATCCCCACCTTCATCTCCCAGGCGCTGCGCGGCGATCCGATCACCGTGCACGGCACCGGCGAGCAGACGCGCTCGATCTGCTACGTCGAGGATCTGGTCCGGGGCATCCTGCTGCTGCTCGACTCGACCGAGACCGGCCCGATCAACTGCGGGACCGAACACGAGATGAGCATGCGGCAACTCGCCGAGACCATCGTGTCGCTCGCCGGCAGCACCTCCGAGGTGACGTACGTCACGCGCAGCGCGGACGACCCGGAGATGCGCCGCCCCGACCTGACGCTCGCCCGCGAACTCCTCGGCTACGAACCGGTCGTTGCGCCCGAGGATGGCCTCCGGCGCACCATCGACTACTTCCGCAGCCGGCTCTGACGGCCCCCGTCGCGGCTCTGGCGGCTCTCCGTCGCGGCACGCCCGTCGGAACCTGGGTGTCGCCTGAGGGCGACTCTGGCCGACGCTACGTACCCTGAGTTACATGTCAGCCACCTGGTCCGCCCCGCTCCCGCACCTGCACCGCAGCGCCGGGCGCGCATCGGTGCCCGGCACCGCGCGCGGCGTCTCCGGGCGCGCCCGGCCGTCGGACGCACGCTGGAAGCCGTCGTACGACGAGGAGGAGCCGCAGGGCGGCGGGCCTGGTGGCCCGGGCGGACCCGGCGGGCCGGGCGGTCCGTACGGGCCCGGTGGCGGCGACCGGCCCCGCCGGCGGGGCCCGCGGCCCCGGTGGGGGCGCATCGGCCTGGTGGCCGGGGTGGCAGTGCTGGTGCTCGCGCTGCTCGGCGGGCTCGGCGCCTGGCTCTACGTGCGCAACCTCGACGACGACCTGGCCCGCACCGACCCGTTCGCCGAGATCACCGAGGGCCGGCCGGCGAAGCCCGTGGAGGGTGCGCTCAACATCCTGCTGGTGGGCAGCGACTCCCGCGACCCGGACGCCCCGGTCGACCAGGCCGGCAAGTGGCGGGCCGACACGATCATCGTGATGCACATCCCGTCCGACCACCGGGAGGCCTACCTGGTCTCCATCCCGCGCGACCTGTACGTGCCGATCCCGGAGAGCGCGAACGCCGACTGCGGCTCGGGCCAGCGGGCGAAGATCAACGCGGCGTTCGCGTTCGGCGGCCTGCCGCTCGCGGTACGCACCGTCGAGTGCTTCACCGACGTCCGGCTCGACCACGTGGTGGCCATCGACTTCGCCGGCTTCAAGCAGGTCACCGACGCGCTCGGCGGGGTGGACCTGAACGTCGAGCGGACCGTCACGTCGATCCACAAGCCGTACCGCACGTTCACCAAGGGCATGAACCACATGAACGGCGCGGAGGCGCTGGACTGGATCCGGCAGCGCAAGCAGTTCCCGGACGGCGACTTCGCGCGGATGCGGCACCAGCAGGAGTTCCTGCGCGCCCTGCTGGACAAGGCGGCGAGCACCGGCACGCTCAGCAACCCGAAGAAGCTGAACGCCTCCCTCCAGTCCGTGACCGATGCCGTCACCGTGGACAAGGACTTCTCGTTGGTCGACATGGCGGTGCAGTTCCGCAACCTGCGAGGTGAGAACCTGACGTTCGTGACCAGCCCGAACTCCGGCAGCGACATGGTCGACGGAGAGTCGGTGGTGGTTTCCGACCGGGAGAAGGCGCTGGCGATGTACCGCGCGATGTCGGCCGACACGATGGCCGACTGGGTGAAGGCCAACCAGCCGCAGAAGGGCACCGACGGCGGCTGAACGGTCACTCTCCGGGCGTGACGTCCCGGGCGGCGGTGAAGAAGTTTCCAGTTCGTGAAAGGCCGCCCATCACCGGTCGCCATCGATCCGGGCGATCGGTCAGAATGCCCGTGCCCCCGGGTGCACGGCTATTTGCCGCCTGACGAACTCGCCAGGATCGCAAAGTGTCCGTACAGTGATCCCGCCCCCTGACAACGCGAGCTGGAGCACGCATGCCGGTTCAGACCAGCCGTCGCCCTCCGTCGCTGGATGACCACCGATCGCCCATGGGCGGTGGCCCCACCATCCCCACCCAACCGCGGCGGGGTGCCGACGCGACCCCCCCGAGGAAGCGGCCGCGTCGCAAGGACCCGCTCTGGGCCCGGCTCACGGTGGTCTTCGGCGCGGTGCTGATGCTGACGAGCGGCGTCGCGATCGTCGGCAGCAAGGCGCTGATCAGCCAGGCGACCGGCAACATCGCCCAGCGGAACCTGCTGGGCGACGCGGGCAAGACCGACGCCGAGGGCGGCGCGAGCCTGGACGGCGCGATCGACATGCTGCTGCTCGGCGTGGACGCGCGGGAGCGGTGGGCGGCGGACGACGTCCGGTCGGACTCGATCATCGTCCTGCACATCCCGGCCAGCCACGACCAGGCGTACCTGATCTCCATCCCCCGCGACACCGAGGCGCACATCCCGCAGTGGGAGAAGGGCAACTGGGCGGGCGGCACCGAGAAGATCAACGCCGCGTTCCAGATCGGCGCCCGCAACGGTGGCGGCTGGGAGGGTGGCGCCCAGTTGATGGCGAGGACCATCAAGCAGCTCACCGGGGTCAGCTTCGACGGCGCCGCGATCATCAACTTCGGCGGCTTCAAGAACATCATCGAGGCCCTCGGCACCGTGCGGATCTGCGTGAAGCAGGAAGTCAAGTCGATCCACATGTCGTACGTCGACGGCAAGCCGATGTGGAACGCGGACGCCAAGAAGACCGGCAAGCCCATGACCCCGGTGGTGCACAAGAAGGGCTGCCAGGAGATGGAGGGCTGGGCCGCGCTCGACTACTCCCGTCAGCGCAAGACCCTCAAGAACGGCGACTACGACCGGCAGCAGAACCAGCAGCAGCTGATCAAGGCGATGGCCCGCAAGGCCACCGAGCAGGGCACGCTCACCAACCCCATCAAGATCCAGCAGCTCATCAAGGCCGCCGGCAAGGCGCTGGTCCTGGACACGAGCGGCGTGCCGATCGCGGACTTCATCTTCACCCTGCGCGGCATCACCGCGAACGAGCTCACCATGCTCAAGACGAACAACGGCACCTTCAACGGCAACGGCGCCGGCCGGGAGGTGCTCAGCGCCGAGACGCTGGAGATGTTCAAGGCGGTCAAGCAGGACAAGCTGGCCGAGTACGTCTTCTACCACCCCGAGGTCGTCTCCAACCGGCAGTGACCTCCTTCCGGCGACCAGCGGCCGGCGCCGCGTGATCGGCCGCCGGGAAAGTCCGCGAACCGGGCCAGCCGGCACGGCCCCGCCCGTAGCCTGACGTGAGCAGCACTCACGTACTGGCGACGGGGAGGGGCCACGTCCAGGTCGGGCCAGGACGACGGGGAGCGGACCGGGGCGGACGCCGGGACCGTCCGGCCGCGTCGCGCCCGCTGGCCGCGCGTCCTGCTCGGAACGGGCCTCGCGCTGGTGCTGCTCGCCGGGCTCGCCGTGTTCGGGCTCCAGGCGCTGACCGACCGGTACGACCGCACCGTGCTCAAGGAGCAACTGCTCGCCCCGGACGCGCGGAACGCGCGGACCGACCTGTCCGGTCCACTGAACTACCTGCTCATCGGCACCGACCGGCGGCCCGGGGACACCAACCCGGAGCAGCGCGCCGACACCATCCTCATCGTGCACGTGCCGGCCGGGCTACGGCAGGCGTACCTGGTCTCCATCCCCCGCGACCTGCTCGTCGCCATCCCGGCCGCCAACGGCTACGCCGGCGGCCAGGACAAGATCAACGCGGCGTACGAGCACGGCGGCGGCGGCGAGTCGGGCGCCCAACTGCTGTCGGCCACGCTGGCCCGGCTGACCGGGCTCCGCTTCGACGGCGCCGCGCTGGTCGACTTCTCCGGCATCCGGCAGGTGGTGGACCTGCTCGGCGGGGTACGCATGTGCGTCGACCGCGAGGTCCGGTCGATCCACACCAACCGCGTCTTCAGCCCCGGCTGCCGACAGATGAACGGCGCCGAGGCGCTGGATTACGTCCGACAGCGCTACGACCTGCCCGGCGGCGACTACGACCGCCAACGCCACCAGCAGCAACTGCTCCGGGCGATGCTGGACCGCGCCGGCGAGACCCGGCTGCGGACGAACCCGGTCAAGCTCGACCAGGTGATCCGGGCGGTCGGCGACTCGCTGACCGTGGACACCAACGGGGTGGCCCTGGAGGACCTGCTCTTCGCCCTCCGCGGGCTGCCACCCGACGCCCTCAAGGGCGTGCAGGTGCCCTCGTATCCGCAGGTCATCGACGAGGTGTCGTACGTGGTGCTGGACAACGGCGGCAACGGGCTCTTCGACGCCGTCCGCGGCACCCGGATGCCGGACTGGGCGCAGGCGAACCCGCGCTGGGTCGTCCGGTTGTGACGGCGCCGACGGCCGGGTCCCCGGCGATCGGCACGACGAGGATCTAGGCTTGGTAGCCGTGTTCGGACCCCAGGTTCCCACCATGTCCGTGACCGAGGTCGCGGACGACACGTACCTGCTCGACGTGCGCGAGGACGACGAGTGGGCGGCCGGCCACGCGCCCGGCGCACACCACCTTCCGATGATGGAGCTGCCGGCCCGGCTGGCCGAGGTGCCCACCGACCGGGACGTCGCCGTCATCTGCCGCTCCGGCGGTCGCTCCGCCCAGGTCGTCGCCTACCTCGTGCGCAACGGCTGGGAGCAGGTGCGCAACGTCGAGGGCGGCATGGGCGAGTGGGCCGCCGCCGGGCGACCCGTGGTCGGCGAGGACGGGCAGCCCGGCCGGGTGCTCTAGGACGCCGCCATGGGCGACCAACCCCTGGTGTTCGCGCACCGCGGCGCCTCGTACGACCTCCCCGAGCACACCCTCGCGGCGTACCTGCGCGCCCTCGCGGAGGGAGCCGACGGGCTGGAGTGCGACGTCCGGCTGACCCGCGACGGGCATCTCGTCTGCGTGCACGACCGCCGGCTGGACCGCACCAGCAACGGGCGCGGCCTCGTGAGCGCCCGTACGCTCGCCGAGCTGGAGATGCTCGACTTCGGCTCCTGGCACCCGGGGTGCGCCCCCGCGGACGGGGACGAACCGCCGGACGAGTCGCACACCCGGCTGCTCACCCTCGAACGCCTGCTCGACGCCGTGCTGGACGCCGGCCGGCCGGTCCGGCTGCTGGTCGAGACCAAGCACCCGTCCCGGTACGGCGCCGACGTCGAACGGCGCCTGGTCCGGATGCTGCGCCGGTACGGCCTGGCCGAGCCGCGACCGGACGACCCGGTCCAGGTGACCGTCATGTCGTTCTCCCCGCTGGCCGTGCGCCGGATCCGGGAACTGGCACCGACGCTGCCCACCGTGCTGCTGCTGGAGGTGCTGCCGCGCTGGCTGCGCCTGGGCCGGCTGCCCTTCGGCACCCGGATCGCCGGGCCGGGGATCGGTCTGGTCCGGGCCCGCCCGCAGCTGCTGCCGGCCCTGCGCGCGGCCGGCAACGAGGTGTACGTCTGGACGGTCAACGAACCGGAGGACCTCGACCTCGTCCTCACCGCCGGGGTCGACGGGATCATCACCGACCGCCCCGCCCAGACGCTCGCCCGCCTCGGACGCTGACCCGGCGCGGGTACGGGGCCGGTCGGGCGGCCGCGGGACGCGCGTCCGGGCCTGCCTGCCGTGCGGGTGCCGGTCGGATCGGGCCGCGACCGCGGGACGCCCGCCCGGGCCTGCCCGCCACGCGGATCCGGTCGGGCGAGGGCCGCGGGACGCGCGGGGGTGCCCAAAATCCGGTCGGCGGGGCACACTTTCGGACATGCCGGAGCGCATCGACTTCGCCGCTCTCATCGCCGGCCACACCGTGGTGATCGAAATGATCAACTCCGGTGACGCCGGGCTTCCCGTCCTCACCCAGCTGCTCCGGGTCGCCCAGCCGGCGCTCGGCGCGACCGCCATGGCGTTCGTCGAGTTCGGCCCCACCGGGGGTCGGGTGATCTCCGCGACCGGCACGGCCGAGTGGACCCTCGGCCGGCCGTTCGCCCCCGACGACCCGGCCACCGTCTACCTGCTCAGCGGTCCCCGCGTGCAGCAGGTCCGCCTCGACCAGCTCAACGGCAGGCTGTCCGGCGAACTGGTCGAACGGGGCCTGCGCCGGATGGTCGTCTCCCGCGCGGAGATCGGCGGGCACCCGGTCGGCAGCCTGCACGCCTTCTACTCCGACGGCGAGGACGAGCCGGACGCCGAGCAGCACGGCGTCGTCGCGTACCTCGCCTCCTGCATCGCCCACATGTACGGCGACCAGACCGGGTTGCCGGTGCACGGCGACGGCCCGGTCGTCGCGGCGCTCGCCGACGGGCTCGCCGTGGTCGACCGCGACGGTCGGGTGCGGCTGTGGAACCCGGCGGCGGCCCAGGTGACCGGTCAGGCCGCGGCCCAGGCGCTCAGCCGGCCGCTGCCGTTCCCCATCCCCCCTCCCGGGCAGGTGCTCGACCACCGGCTGCCCGACGGCCGCTGGCTGCGGATCACCTCCGGCGAGCTGCCCGGTCCCGGTTCCCTGCGGGTGGTGACCTTCCGGGACATCACCGACCAGCAGCGCCGCGACCACGAGCGGGACCTCTTCGTCGCGGTGACCAGCCACGAGCTGCGCACGCCGGTCACGGTGATCAAGGGGTACGCGGACACCCTCACCGACCACTGGGAGTCGCTGACCGACGCGGACCGGCGCCAGGCGGCCCGGATCATCGGCCAGCGGGCGAACGAGCTGGCCCGGCTGGTCGACCGACTGCTCTCCTCGGCGGCCGAGTCGGGCCCGGGGGACGAGCCACCGACCCCCTTCGACCTCGGCGACACCCTGCGCGCCGCCGTCGCCGACCTTCCGGCGGAACTGCGCCGCCGGGTCACCGTCGACCTGCCCGTCGACCTGCCCAAGGCCCTCGGTCACCGGCCGAGCCTGGCCACCGTGCTCACCGAGCTGGTCACCAACGCGGGCAAGTACTCGACGGCGGGCACACCCATCGAGGTCAGCGCCGGGTCGGACACGCAGATGGTGTCGTTCCGCGTGAGCGACCGGGGCATTGGCATCCGGCCCGAGCACGTCGAGCGGGCCTTCGACCGGTTCTGGCAGGGCGAGTCCGGTGACCGCCGGGGCTACCCGGGCGCCGGACTCGGTCTCTATCTCGTCCGCCGGATCGTTGAACAGCAGAATGGATGGGTATCCCTCCGTCCGAGGACCGGTGGCGGTACGGTCGCAGAGGTGCGGCTACCGCGCGGGTGACGGGCCGTGGTGGGGGCGTGAAGGGGCGACGGTGGCGACGGGAACGGGTGAACGAGCCTGGTGCGTGGTGGTTCCCCACCACGCCAGTGGAGCGCGGCTGGCTCGGCACCGGCTGGCCGCCGAACTGACCGATCTGGTGCCGCCGACCCTCCTCGCCGACCTGGTCGCGGTCCTGGCCGAGCTCGTGGGCAACGCCGTCCGGCACGCCCGCCCGCTGCCCGGCGGGGTGGTCCGGGTGGCGTGGCGGCTGAGCGGCCCGGCCGACGCGCCCCGCGTCCAGCTCCGGGTCACCGACGGCGGCGCCGCCGAGGAGCCGCGGATGCGGGCGCCCAGCCTCGACGCGGCCGACGGCCGGGGGCTGCACATCGTCGCCGGGCTGGCCGACCGGTGGGGCGTCGAGCGGGACGGGCTCGGGCAGAGCGTCTGGGCCGACTTCGAGCCCGCCGGGTCCGTCCGCCCCGATCTCGCCGTCGCCGGCTGACCCCGCGTGGCCCACGCCGAGCTGCCCATCGCACCGGTGAAACGGGAGGCCCCCGCCCGGGTCCTCCCCACACACGTCGGCCCGGGCCTCTAGGCTGTCTCGCCGTGAGCAAGCGTCGAAAGAGCCAGCGGGCCGCCGAGACCACCCCCAAGCGGGAGAAGGTGCGCGACATCTTCGTCCCGCGCCCGTTCGAGGGGCTCGCCGACGAGCCCGAGTGGATCGCGTTGCGGGAACTCGTCCCGGCCGCGTCCGCGCCGCTGCGGCTCGCCCCCGCCCTCGTGGAGGAGTTCGGCGAGCGTCCGGTGACCCTCGCCACGGTGCTGCCGATGGCCGCCCCCGCCATGACGAAGCCGGACGGCCGCGTGCTCATCGGGCTCCAGCGGCACATCCAGTCCGGCGACGTCTCCCGGGATCTCGCCGAGGCGCTGCTCTGCGCGCTGCGGACCGAGCCGGGCAGCCCCGTCGCGGTGCCGCCGCTGCCCGGGCCCGGGCCCCGGCTGCAGGACGTCCTCGTCGACGGGCCGCTGGAGATCACCATGCACGACGGGTTCGAGTTCTGGCTCGACCCGGGCGCCACCGACGACCCGAACGTGCAGGCGTCCCTGGAGCGGGCGAACGCCGCCATCTACCCGACGGTGCGGCTCACCGCCGCGAAGGCCGCGTACTGGTGCCAGGTGCCGGAGAAGGCGCACGTGCGCTGGGTGCTCCCGGAGGACGAGGACACCGCGCTCGACGCGCTGGCCCGCCTCGGCGCCGCCGGCACCCTGACCCTGGGCGACGACACCCGCTTCGCTGGCATGTTCCGCGCGCACGGGCGCCTCGTGCCGGTGTGGGACCTGCCCGAGCACACGCCCGCCGGCGAGTGGGAGGCCCCGGTGGCCGAGTTCGCCAAGCGGTACGCCGAGGCGCTCGCCGACACCGCACCCCTGGACGCCGCCGCACGCCGCTCCCGCCAGGGCCTGCTAGGCCGCCAACTAACCCTGCGCTGACACGCCCCTACCCCCCCTCGCCCCCGCGCCCCGGCCTCTTCCCGCGATCTTGCACTTTGGGCCCTCGGTTCGTGCCACTCTGTGGCTTTTGTCGGGGCACAAAGTGCAAGATCGCGGGGGAAGAGGGGGTCAGAGCGGCTCGCGTACCAGGGGGCAGGACATGCAGCGGGGGCCGCCCCGGCCGGAGCCGAGTTCCGAGCCGGCGATCGGGATCACCTCGATGCCCGCCCGTTCCAGCTGCGCGTTGGTCTCGACGTTGCGCTCGTACCCCACGCAGAGCCGCGGCGCGATGGCGAGGGTGTTGTTGCCGTCGTCCCACTGCTCGCGCTCGGCGGTGACCGGGTCGAGGCCGGTGTCGATGACGCGGAGCTGGTCGAGGTCCATGGCGTCCGCGGCGGCCCGCAGGAAGGGGGCCGGCCCGTCCACCCGGGGGTCGCCGCCGTCCGCGCCGGCGATCACGGTGTACGCCGACAGCGTGTCGGCGACGTTCGGGTACATGAGGACGGCGTCGACATCGACCATCGTGCAGACCGTGTCCAGGTGCATGGTGGCCCGCTCCTGCGCGATCGGCACCACGAGGATGGTGTGCGCCAGCCCGGCGGCGAAGACCTGCCGCCCGAGCCGCTCGGCGCCGGCGGGCGTGGTCCGCTCGCCCACCCCCACCGCGATCACACCGGGCGCCAGCAGCAGGACGTCGCCGCCCTCCAGGTGCTCCAGTCCCGGGTGGTAGACGAACTCGGTGCCGGCGAAGCGCGGGTGGTGACGGTAGATGGCGTTGGTCAGCGTGCTCTCCCGCCGCCGCGCCTGCATGGCGAGGCTGGTGACACCGACCCGGTCCCGGATCCACAGTGACGAGTCCCGGGTGAAGAGCAGGTTGGGCAGCGGGTCGATGACGAAGTCGTGCCGGTCCATCAGCGTGTAGACGAGCCCGCCCGGGCGTTCCGGGCTGATGCGCAGCTCCTCGTGGGCGAGGCCGGCGATGAGCACGTCGGCGAGCGCGGCCGGGTCGAGGTACGCGAGGTGGTCGGCGACCCGCGCGCGCAGCGTGTCCCCCAGCCGGGGCGAGCTGAGCACCTGCTCGGTCAGCTCGGCCCGGGCGTCGGCGACGCCCAGCGTCTCGGCGAGCAGGTCGGCCAGGTAGAGCACCTCCACCCCACGCTCGCGCAGCGCCGCGGCGAAGGCGTCGTGCTCCTCCTGCGCGCGTCCCACCCACGGGATGGCGTCGAAGAGGAGGGAGTCGTTGTTGCGAGGGGTCAGGCGGGCGAGTTCCGGGCCGGGACGGTGCAGGAGCACCGTCCCGAGCCGGCCGACTTCGCTGTCCACATAGTGGGTCACCCTGGCAGCGTAGGGCAGGGTTTGGCGGCATCCGGGAAAAGAAGTGTGGATGAATATGGCATTCATCCACAGTCACTCCGGCGCTCCACCTTGCCGACCACCCCGACTGGCAACGTAGGGTAGTGGGGACATAACTTCGAGGGACCTTTTGCCGGAGGTCGCGATGACTGTCTTCCCCGCCCGCCGAGCCGTACCGACCAGCCGCGGCCTGCCGCGTGTGGCGGTGCCACACCCCCGCGTGGAGTCGCCGGGGGCCCTCGAGCCGGTCCGTCCGACCCCTCTCGAGTGGGCCCGCCGTCGGCGGGCGGAGCGCGGCGCACGACGACTGGAGGCGGCCGGCGCGCGGGCCCTCGGCCAGCTCGACCACCTCGGGCCGGCGTGGCACGTCATCGAGTGGCCCCGCACCGACCCGGCCGACCTCCTGCTGGACCGGCCGCACGAGGAACGCGCCGGGTTCCTCGCCATCGGGCCGAGCGGTCTCTTCGCGGTCACCATCGTCGACCACGGCCGGGCCCGGGTGCTCGTGGCCGGCGACGTCGTCCAGATCAACGGCAAGCGCCCGCCGTACGTGACCGAGGCGCGCCGCGACGCCAAGCGGGCCAGCAAGGCGTTGTCGGACGCCGTGGGCCTGCCGATCCCGGTGACGCCGGTGCTGACGTTCGTCGGCTCCGGCGTCATCAGCGTCTACGGCCTGCCCAAGGACTGCCTCATGGCCACGCACCGGGAGCTGGACCGCCTGCTCGTCGCCGGCGGAAACCGGATCAGCCCGGCGACCGCCGAGAAGCTGTCCCGGGTGGCACAGCATCCGAACACCTGGCTGAACGGCACCTACCGTCCGGCCGCCGACTACCGGTGGTACGAGGACGGCCGAACGGCCGCTGACAAGCCGGCCAACCGCCGGTAACGTCATCGGGGACGTCACGTGGGCCGGCCGCCGCCGGCGCCACAGGTCCGCGCCGTCGCCGGCCGTCCGGTCCGGTAGCCGCTCGCGCAGCGGTGGTCCGGCGGTCGCGGTGCGGTCGCCGACCGTCTGGACAACCGGCTAGCGTGGACAGTCCGTCGGTGTACATAGGAGGCTCGGTGGCCCACGTCGAACTCTCGCTCTCGGAAGTGTTCGTGCCGGCGGCGCGGGCCTCGACAGAGCCGGAGTTCGACAACGTGGGCCGCTGGTCCTCGACGGTGTCGGAGGCCGACGAGCCCTGCCTGCTCATCGATGCCGAGACCCGGGTGGTGGCGATCTCGGCCGCGGGGTGCGAGCTGCTCTGCCTCGGCGAGCCGCGGACGGTGATCGGGTTGCCCCTGCTCGACGGCGGGCTGCGCCTGCTCGACTTCACCGCCAACCGCGGCGAGCTGACCGAGCAGGAGATCGACAAGATCCCGCCCCTGCTGGCGCTCTCCTCCGGCCGGCTCGCCCGGGGCCTGCTCCGCGTACAGGCGGCGACCGAGGGAGCCCCGGACTCGACGGTGGACGCGATCTCCACACCGGTGCTCACCGACGGCGTCGTGGCCGGCTCGCTGACGTTCTTCTCCGGCGTCTGACCTGCGGCGATGTGTGGCGTTCGCCGCACGCGGCGAAGCCGGGAGGGGTCGGGCCGAGGCCGTAGGGTGCCCTCATGCTCGATATCGCGCTGCTGCCGGGGGAGTACGCCGTGTGCCGGATGGCCGCCGGCTCCGCCCTGCCGCCCGCGTTGTCGAGCGGGCTCGGCGCCGCCGACGTGGTGACGGTGAGCTGGACCGCTGACGGCATCTCGGTGATCTGTCCGATGGACCGGGCCCCCGAGCACGCCGTGGTGGAGACGGCGTGGCGCTGCCTGCGGGTGGCCGGCCCGGACGGCGTGGCCGTCACCGGCACCCTGGCCGCCCTGGTCGACCCGCTCACGGCGGCCCGCGTGAGCGCGGTGGCGTTCTCCACGTTCGACACCGACTACCTGCTGGTCCCGAGCGTACGGCTCGGCGAGGCGACCGCCGCGCTCGAGCGCGCCGGGCACCGCGTGCTCGGCTGACCTTCACCCGCGCTGCGGATCCTCCTACGATGGGCACGGCCACCCCCGGCCCACCGTCCCCGCCCCCTCAGGATCGGCCGTGCCGCCCACCCCGCCCCGCCGTACCGTGCTCCGCCGCTCCGCCGGCCGGCCGTCGACGCCGCCCGGCGCACACCCGACGCCGCCCGGTGCCCCGGGTGCGGCCGGCACGCCGCGGGCGCCCCACCGGTGGCGCCGTCCGGCGGTGGCCGTCGTGGCCGCGCTGGCACTGGCCGGCTGCGGGGCCCCACCCGACCTTCGCCAGCCGGCGTCGGCCGCCTCACCGACCGCACCGCCGCCGCCGACCTCGGTGCCCACCCCGGCGGTCCCGCCGGCCACCGGTCTCCCGTCGGGTTTCCCGGAGGCGTCGGCCACGCCGACCGACGCCGGTCTGGTGGCGACACCCTGCCGGAGCGGGCCGACCGGCGAGCGGATCGTCCGGCTGCTGCGTGGCCCCGCCGGGGTGCTCCCCGACGACGTCCGCGTCCAGGTCCGCACCGGGCCGCAGTGCGCCGCGGACTGGCAGTACACGGTGCTCCAGGTGACCGGCTACGAGGAACTCCTGGTGGTCACCCGGGGCCGGCCGACCGCCCCGGAGCTGGTGACGGCCGGCACCGACGTCTGCACCGCCGAGGTGCGGGTGCTCGCCCCGCCCGGCATCCGGACCTTGGCCTGCGACGGCGGCACGGTGGGCGTACCGGGTGCGTAGGCTGGTCGGCATGCCGGGTACGCCGCCGACGCGCTTCGTCTACCTCGGGCCCGAGGGCACCTTCGCCGAGCAGGCGCTGCGCACGATCCCCGCCGCCGAACGCGGCAGCCGTACGCCCGCCCGCAGCGTCGGGGAGGCGCTGGAGAACGTCCGGGCCGGCGACGCCGACGCGGCCCTGGTGCCGCTGGAGAACTCGATCGGCGGGGCGGTCGGGGTGACGCTGGACGAGTTGGCCGAGGGCGAGCCCCTGGTGATCACCCGCGAGGTGATCCTGCCCGTGGAGTTCGTGCTCGGCGCGCGGTCCGGCACCGAGCTGGCCGCGGTCCGTACGGTGGCCGCGCACCCGCAGGCGTCCACCCAGTGCCGGAACTGGCTCCGGGTCCACCTGCCCGACGCCGTCGTGGTCGACGTCCTCTCCAACGGCGCCGCCGCCGCGGGTGCCGCCGCCGGCGAGTACGACGCCGCCATCTGCGCGCCCATCGGCGCGACGCGGCACCGGCTGGCGGTGCTCGCCGACAAGATCGCCGACCATCCGGACGCGGTGACGCGGTTCGCGCTGCTCTCCCGTCCCGGCCCGCCCCCGCCACCGACCGGGGACGACGTGACCTCGCTGGCCGTCTACATCGCCCACGACCGGGTGGGCGCGCTGCTGGCGGTGCTCATGGAGCTGGCCGTACGCGGGGTCAACCTGACCCGCATCGAGTCCCGGCCCACCGGCGAGGCGCTGGGCCGCTACGTCTTCTTCCTCGACTGCACGGGGCACGTGGCGGACGTCCGGCTCGGCGAGGCGTTGCAGGGGCTGCGCCGGGTCTGCGCCGACGTACGCTTCCTCGGCTCGTACCCCCGCCACCGCTGGGCGGAGGCGGCGGGCGAGCGGCCCGTCCCGCCGCCGCCCGGCCTCTCGGACGCCGACTACGCCGACGCGGCGGCCTGGCTGGCCCGACTGCGTGCCGGCGAACTCAGCTGACCGCCGCCCGACCGCGACGCACGACCGAGTGCCCCGACCGGGACGCACGACCACCCGACCGGACCGGGACGCAAGACGACGTGGCCCGAGCGACGCCCACGACCCGAACCGGGACGCGGAGCTGGGCCGCCGGCGCCCGGGCCCGGCCGGCAGGCAGCCGGCCGGGGCGCCGGGGAGCGTTCAGCTCAGCAGGCCGCCGAGCAGGCCGCCCTGCTGCTCCTGCGCGCCGCTGCCCATGACCGGCGGCTCCTCCGACGGCTGCACCACCACGAACCCCTGCCCGGCGAAGCTCATGGTGAACGCCTCGCCGGTGCGCCGACCGAGCAGCGTGCCGAGGCCGAGCTGCTCGGCCCGGTGGTAGCCGGTCTGGAGGTTCGCCGACCAGCACACCGCCGCCTGCGGGTCGACGTACGTCGGCTGGTCGACATTGAGCACGACCGGGGTGCCCTTCGTGGTGATCGCGATCCGGCCGTAGCCGGTGAACACGCAGTTGAACAGGCCGGACGAGGAGGCCATGCCAGCGCCGCCGACCATCTTGATGTCGTACTGGAGGGTGGAGTCGAAGGCCAGCACGCTGGAGCCGTTGATCGAGAGCGCGTCGCCCGGCTCCAGGTCGATGATGTGGACGTCCTTGGCCAGCTCGGCGAGGAAGACGTCGCCCTGACCGCTGACCCGCATGAGCGGCACGCCCTCGCCGGTGAGCTTCTGCTTGAGGAACTTGCCCAGGCCGCCGGAGCCCAGCGCCTGGAACTGCACGTTCCCCTGGTAGGCGACCATCGACCCGACCCGGGCCATCGCCTCGCCGTTGAGCTCGATCTTCAACATCTTGGAGTTCTGCAGCCGCATGCCGGGCTGCGCGGACTCCTGCTCCAGGTTCTCGGCCGAGAACAGCGAGCTGCGCATGGGTGCCTCCTGAGTCACGATGCCTGCCACGACGACGGTAGGTGACCGTGACAACGGTGGGCATCGGTCACGCGGCGTGGCCGCCGGCGCGGATCGGTGGCGTCGGGGCGGACGACCGGCGGGTCAGGCCCAGCCCAGCTCGTGCAGCCGCTCGTCGTCGATGCCGAAGTGGTGGGCGATCTCGTGCACCACGGTGATCGCGACCTCGTCGACGACGTCGTCCTCGGTGTCGCAGATGCGCAGGATGGGGTGGCGGTAGATGAAGATCCGGTCCGGCAGCACCCCGGAGTAGTCCCAGCCCCGCTCGGTCAGGGCGTGCCCCTCGTAGAGGCCGAGCAGGTCGTCCTCGCCCGGCGGCGGGTCGTCCTCGACGAGGATCACCACGTTGTTCATGAGGCCGAGCAGTTCCTCGGGCACCTCGTCGAGAGCGTCGGCGACCAGCTCCTCGAAGCGCTCGCGGCTCATCTCCATCGGCACCACGCCATTCTGCCCGACGCCGCCCGTACGCGGCCCCACCAAGATCCCTACCCGCCCACGGAGAGAGCGGCCGTCGCCCGGACGGGGGCCCTCTCCGTGAGCGTGCGGTCGACGGGGGTCAGGAGGCGAGGCGGGCGGTGAGGGTGATCTCGGCGCCCGGCGAGAGCAGGCGGGAGATCGGGCAGTTCGCCTTGGCCGCCTCGGCGAGCTTCTGGAACTCGCCCTCGTCGAGGCCCGGCACCTGCCCGACGGTCTCCAGGTCGATCCGGGTCACGCTGAACCCGGCGTCGGTCTTGTCGAAGTGGACCTTGGCGGTGGTCTCCACGGAGGTGGGCGTCGCACCGGCGTCGGCGAGCGCCTTCGAGAAGGCCATCGAGAAGCAGCCGGCGTGCGCGGCGCCGATCAGCTCCTCGGGGTTGGTGCCCTCCCCCTCCTCGAAGCGCGACTTGAACGAGTAGTTCCCCTCGAGCCCGCCCTTGCCGGTGCGGAGCGTGCCGGACCCCTCGGTGAGGTTGCCCTGCCAACGTGCGGAAGCGGTACGGATAGGCATGGTGCCGACGCTATCGGAAAGCGACACCACCTGCGACGGGCTCCCGCGACGCCCGCGCTGCGATCCCCGTCACCGCCGTCCCCTGTGCCATCATTCGACCAGGCCCGTGACCGGCGGAAGGATGGCGATGTCCCGAGAGCTTCCCATCCCGCGTCAGGACGACCGCTCCGACGGCACGGCCGTCATCGAGTGGGGCGAGGTCGAGTCCGGGGCGCCGGAGCGCCGGCATCCGCTCGCCGCGCTCGGCCGGGACGGGCTGCTGCCACCGCTGCTCGCGGGGCTGGGAGCGGTGGCCGGCGTCGGTTCGCTGTTCGGCGAATGGGTGGTGATGACCCTGCCCGACAGTGGCCGCGACGACCAGCCGCTCGAGGTACCGGCCGGGGTCGCCGAGATCGGCGGCCTCGGGATCGGCTACCTGGTGGGGCTGCTCGCCCTGGTCTGCGCCGTGGCTCTCGCGCTGCGGGGCACACCGGGTGTCCGGCCCAACGCCCGGGTCGCCGGATTCGCCCTGGCCGGGTCGCTGCTCGCGGTGCTCGCCGTCGCCGCGGTCCAACTGGACGACCCGGTGCGGCGCGGGATCCTCTACTCCCCTCAGGACGGCTTCCGCATCGAGTACGGCCGGGGCCTCGTGATGGCCTTCGTGGCCTGCGCGCTGCTCGGCGCGGCGCTGCGGCTCGCGCCGTACGCCGCCGTGCCGGACGGGACCGAGCCGTCCGGGCCCGTGCTCCCGCGGCGGCGCCGGGCGGTGCGGGAGGAGCCCGACGACGTGCCGCCGGCGCCGGCCGACCTGACCGTCCAGCCGACCGTGCCGTTCGCCCGCCCGGAACCGCCGATCTGAGTCCCGGCCGCCGCGCCGTCGGGGCGACGGACGCGGCGAGGCTCCGTGCCGGCCGCCCGGCCGCCGGTTCGCTCCTGGCTCACGTACCGGCCGCCGGCACGGCTCCCGCCCCGCGGACCCGCCGCCGGCAGGGCTCCGCATTCACGGACCGACCCAGCGCACCCCTCGCCGTCGACCAGCGCGTCGGTGGCGCGCAGGCCGAGCCGCTCGGCCACCCGCGCCGACGCGCGGTGGTCGGGGTGCACGTGGGCGATCAGCGCTGCGATGCCGTGCCGGTCGAGCCAGCCGACCATGGCGGTGGCGGCCTCGGCGGCGTAGCCGCGGCCCTGCTGCGGCGCGACGACGACCCAGGCCAGCTCGGCCACCGTACGGGCGCCGTCGAGCCGGATCGTGGCCTGTACGGTGCCCACCGCGTCGCCGGTCTCCCGGTGCCGCACGATCCAGTTCAGCCAGCCCTCGGCGCCGTCCGGCGAGTGCCCGGCGGCCTGGCGGGCGTACCGGTACCGCAGTTCCTGAAGCGTTGCCGGCCGGCCGCCGATGAACTCGTGCAGGCGCTCGTCGCGCAGGAGCGGGGCCATCTCGTCCGCGTGCTCGACCCGCAGCGGCTCCAGCACGAGCCGCTCGGTCTCGATGGGCTCCGCCGCCGGCCAGTCGCGCACCACACCCCTCACCGTACGACGACGGGCCGGGCGGGAACGCCGACAACCAGGGTCCGCCGCGGGTTGGCATCCGATTCGCCTGGAAGCCATGGTTGTGACCGGTCGGGCGAGGTACGGTTGCTGCCCGCCGTCACTCCGGGTCGACGATCGACCACTGAAACGGCTGGTTGCGACGGCGGCGGGCGAAGGAGGAACGATGACCCGCCCGGGACTGCCCAAGCTGATCGCCACCGACCTCGACGGGACGCTCGTCCGCAGCGACGACACCGTGTCGGCGTACACCCACGAGGTGCTCGACCGGGTGCGGGCCGCCGGGATTCCGGTGGTGGGCGCCACCGGCCGCGGCCCCCGGCTGACCGAGCTGACCCGCAACGACATCCGCGCGGCCGATTTCCTGGTGATGGCCGGCGGCGGGCGCGTGGTCGACCAGAGCGATCCGGCCGGCCCGGTGGTGCTCCGGGACGAGCGGCTCCCCGCCGAGGTGCTCGCCCGGATCCTCGCCGACCTGGAGGCCGAGGTCGGCCCCCTGACCGTGATGGTGGAGGCGTCCGACGAGCACGACGCCCCGCTCTGGGGTGACCGCGACCCGAGCTGGCCCTACCAGGACCGGTTCGAGCCGCGTACCCGGGCGGAGTGCCTCTCCAGCGACGTGATCAAGGCGTTCGCGCGCACGGCGGACCACCACGTCGACGAACTGCTCGACGTGGCCCGCCGGATCGTGCCGCCGGAGGTGGCCACGCTCACCCAGGCGGGGCTCGGGTTCGTGGAGATCTGCCCGCCCGGGGTCGACAAGGCCACCGGGCTGGCCGTCGTGGCGCAGACCCTCGGCGTCGACCCGGGCGACGTGCTGGTCTTCGGTGACATGCCGAACGACCTGCCGATGTTCGCGTGGGCGGGCTGGTCCCGGGTGGCCGTCTCCAACGCGCACCCGGCCGTGCGGGCGGCCGCCGACGAGGTGACCCTGCGCAACGACGACGACGGGGTGGCGGTCTACCTGGACCGACTACTCTCCCGGTGATGGGAGAGACACCTCGACTGGTCGCCACCGACATCGACGGGACGCTGCTCCGGGACGACCGGACCGTCAGCCCGCGCACCGCCGAGGTGCTGGCCCGGATCAGCGCGCGGGGCACGCCGGTCGTGCTGGTCACGGGACGCCCGATCCGCTGGATGAAGCTGGTGTACGAGCAGCTGGCCGAGCCGCTGCCCGCGATCTGCGCGAACGGCGCCGTCGTGTACGACCCGGTCGGTGACGAGGTGCTGCGGGCCGATCCGCTGGCCCCCGAGCTGCTCGCGGAGGTGGCGCGGCGGCTGCGGGCCGAGGTGCCCGGGGTGAGCTTCGCCGTCGAGGTGACCGACAGCCGGCAGATGCGGCACGAGGCGCACTACCCGATGCGCTGGGACGCCGACCACGACGCGATCCGCGCCGTGGAGTCGCCCGAGGAGCTGCTGGAGGCGCCCGCGGTGAAGCTGCTGGCTCGCGCCGGCGAACAGGACCCGGACGCGTTCGTGGAGCTGGTGGCGGCGGCCCTGGAAGGGCTGGCGGAGGCGACCCACTCGTCGTACTCGGGGCTCGTCGAGATCTCCGCGGCCGGGGTGACGAAGGCGGCGGGGCTGGCCTGGTACTGCGGGCGGCTCGGCATCGACGCGGCCGACGTGCTGGCCTTCGGCGACATGCCGAACGACGTGCCGATGCTCACGTGGGCCGGCCGGGCCGTCGCGGTGGCGAACGCGCACCGGGCCGTCCTGGAGATCGCGCACGAGGTCGCGCCCGCCAACGACGAGGACGGCGTGGCGGCCCACCTGGAGAAGGTCTTCGGCGTGGGGTGAGCGCCGGCCGGGGCGGGACGCCCACGGCCGGCGCGGTTCCCCGAGGGCCGCTACCCGGTCGGCCGCGCCGTCGCACGCGGCCGGCGGGATCAGAGGTACTGGCCGGTGCTGTGCCCCTCGCCGCCCTGCGACTGCCCCATGCCCGGCATCCCGGGCGCCATCCCGCCGGGGCCGCTGGGCAGCGCCCGTCCGGATCGCATCTGCTCGAGCTGCACCCGGGCGGCCATCTGCTGGGCGACCAGCGCCGCCTGGATGCCGTGGAAGAGACCCTCCAGCCAGCCGACCAGCTGGGCGTGCGCGATGCGCAGCTCGCTCTCGCTCGGCGCGCCCTCCTCGGTGAAGGGCAGCGAGATGCGCTCCAGTTCCTCGCGCAGCTCGGGGGCGAGACCCTCCTTGAGCTCGACGATCGACCGCTCGTGGATCTCCCGCATCCGGTGCCGGCTGGCGTCGTCCAGCGGTGCGGCCTTGACCTCCTCCAGCAACTGCTTGATCATGCTGCCGATCCGCATCACCTTCGCGGGCTGCTCGACGAGGCGGGTCGGGTCCTCCCCCTGCCCGTCGTCGGTCTGCACGGTGCCGACGGGCCGGCCGTCCGGGCCGACCACCACCACCGTGCCGGAGTGACCGGTGCCCTCGTGGCCCGGCTCGTCGTTCTGTCCAGCGGAGCGCGCTTCGGTCATGGGAACCATCTTTACCCAGCGCCCGGTCCCGACGCTCGCCGGGACCGACTCCCTCACCCCGGCGCCGTCCGGCGGTCGCGCTACCGTCACGCCATGTCCGCCAATCCGCGCGCCGTCCTGACCCGGCCCGCACCGGAGCCCGACCACACGGTGGCGTACGGCGACCATCCCGATCACGTCGCCGACCTCCGCGAGCCGGCCGTGAGCGAGCCGGCCGTGAGCGAGCCGGGTGGGGACGGGCCAGCCCGCCCGCTCGTCGTCGTGGTGCACGGCGGCTTCTGGCGGTCCGAGTACGACCGGCGGCACACCGGCCCGATGGCCGCGGCCCTGGCCGCGCTCGGGTACCCCGTGGCGCAGGTGGAGTACCGGCGTACCGGGCAGCCGGGCGGCGGCTGGCCGAACACCCTCACCGACGTCCTCGCGGGCGTGACCGCACTGCCCCGGCTGGCCGCGTCGGCGATGCCGGGCCGGGTCCCCGACGCCCCGCCGATCCTCGTCGGCCACTCGGCGGGCGGCCACCTCGCGCTCTACGTGGCCGCCACGGCCCCGGCGGCGGTCGGTGGCGTGCTCGCCCTCGCCCCGGTGGCCGACCTCGGGGAGGCGTACCGGCGGGACCTGGACTCGGGCGCGGTCGCGGCGCTGCTCGGCGGCGGCCCGGACGAGGTGCCGGACCGGTACGCGGCGGCCGATCCGCGGGCGTTGGTACCGATTCGGCCACGGACAGTAGTCGTCCACGGGGAGCGTGACCGGCAGGTGCCGGTGGCGATGAGCCGGGGATTCGTGGCGGCAGCCCGTGCCGCCGGTTCCGATATGACCCTCGTTGAGCGACAAGAATGCGAGCATTTCGGGCTAATCGACCCCGAGTCGGCCGCCTGGCCGGCCGTGGTGGACGCGTTGCGATCCCTGCACGAAGATCATCGGCGGATTGACGCAGCGTCGCGGAGCAGGTAGAACGCCGGAGGGGCGACCGGCCCCCACCCCTGTTGGAAGGACTCGGTGTCGCAGATGAACCGCAGACGGGCGCTCCAAATCCTGGCCGCGCTCGGTACCACCGGACTCCTCACGGCGTGCGGCGACGACGCCGCCGACGGCGGGTCGACCGACACCAAGAGCCCCATCAAGATCGGCCTGATCGCACCGCAGGCGGGCGGCCTCAAGGCCATCGGCGACGAGATCACCAACGGCTTCCAGCTCTTCCTCGACCTGCACGACCAGCGGCTCGGCGGGCACCCGGTCACGCTGCTCACCGCCGACGAGGGCGAGACCGTCAACTCCGGCAAGGCCGCGGTCGACAAGCTGCTGCAGCAGGGCGTCCTCGCCCTGACCGGCGTGGTCAACTCCGCCGTCATGCTCGGCATCCGCGACACCGTGGAGCAGGCCCGGGTGCCCCTCATCGGCTCGAACGCGTCGCCGAGCACGCTCGCCAGCGTGGTCTACATCTGGCGTACGTCGTACGTGCTCGACGAGGCGGGGAAGGCGCTCGCGGGCTACCTCAAGGAGAAGCTCCGCCCCGGCGACAAGCTGGCGATCATCGTCCCGGACAGCGTCGGCGGCGACGACGTGGTACGCGGCTTCCGGCAGGAGTTCGGCGCCTCCGACCCCCGCATCGCGGGCGCGGTCATCAAGACCACCGCCGCCGCCAACCCCGGCAAGACGGCGTACGTGCAGGACATCCGGCGGGCGCTCAACCGCAAGCCCACCGCCGTGCTCTGCTTCTACACGGCCGAGGCCGGCGTCGAGTTCATCCGCCAGCTCCGCAACGAGGGCTACAAGGGACCGGTGTACGCACCCGGTTTCCTCACCGAGGGCACGGCGCTGGAGAACATGAAGGGCGACGCCGCCAACATCGAGACCGCCCTCAACTACTCGGCCGACCTCAGCAACACGGCGAACCGGGTGTTCGCCTCGGCGTACCGGAAGAAGCACAACACCTCGCCCACCACGTACGCCATGGCCTCCTACGACGCGGCGCAGGTGCTCGACCAGGCCATCGACCTGGCCGGCGAAAACCCGAACCCGCAGCAGGTCAACCTCGCTCTCGGCAAGCTCGGGCAGATCGACAGCCCGCGCGGCATCTGGCAGTTCAACCAGCCGCGTACGCCGCAGCAGAAGTGGTACCTGCGCCGGGTGCAGAACGACGGCCAGGTGCTGTCCAACGTCCTGATCACCGAGCTGGCCACGCTCGGCTGAGCCCGGAGACACCGGGGCCGTCCCCCCGCGCGGGAGGACGGCCCCGGTGCGACGTGCCCGTCGCGGCGGTCAGTGCCGCAGCTCGGCGATGCAGCACTTCACGCTGCCGCCGCCCTTCTTCAGTTCGGTCAGCTCGACCGGGACCGGGTGGTAGCCCGCCGCCTCGAGCTTCTCGGCGAGCCCGACCGCCTCGCTGTTGAGCACCACGTTGCGGCCGTCGCTCACCAGGTTGAGCCCGAAGGCGATGGCATCGGCGTCGTCCGCGACCACGGCGTCCGGGAAGAGCTGCGCGAGGACCCGCTGGCTGGCCGTCGAGAACGCGCCCGGGAAGTAGACGATGTTGGCGTCGTCGACGGCGGCGAGCGCCACGTCGAGGTGGTAGAAGCGGGGGTCGACGAGCCGCAGCGACACCACGGGCCGACCGAGGGCCTCCTGCGCCTCGGCGTGCGCCGGAAGCTCCGTCCGGAACCCGTGGCCGGCGAGGATCAGCCCGCCGTGCGCCTCCGGGACGTACGCGAAGTCGCCCTCGCCCTCGTTGGTCTCGTTCGGCGCGATGAACCGCCAGCCCTGCGCCTCGTAGAACGCCCGGTGCGCGGCGGCCTCGGCGGCCCGCTGCTCGTGCTTGAACCGGGCGCCGTAGACCGTCCCGTCCACCACGAACGCGCCGTTGGCGGCGTACACCATGTCGGGCAGGCCCGGCTCGGGCGCGAGCAGGTGCACCTCGTGGCCGAGGCCCACGAGGGTCTCCCGCAGCCGGTCCCACTGCTTCACAGCCAGTTCGCGGTCGACCGGGGTGGTCAGGTCCATCCACGGGTTAATCGCGTACTCGACCGCGAAGTGCTCGGGGGAGCACATGAGATATGTCCGCTTTCGCGGCACTCGCTGGTGGTTCACGGTCACCAAGGGTAGGTATCCTCCAACTTTGGTAACAGCCACAACCATTGCTTCCCAGAGGCGGAACGTTGCAGATCGACGCCGTTGACCAGCGGATCATTGCGTTGCTCGTCGCCGACGCCCGGGCGTCGTACGCCGACATCGGCAACCGGGTGTCACTCTCCGCCCCGGCCGTCAAGCGACGGGTCGACCGGCTGCGCGCCGCGGGGGTCATCCGGGGGTTCACGGCCGTCGTCGACCCGGCCGCCGTCGGGTGGACCACCGAGGCCTTCGTCGAGCTGTTCTGCGCCGGCCGGACGACGCCCGCGCAGATCGGCGCGGCGGCCCGACGGCACCCCGAGGTGGTCGGCGCGTACACCGTCTCCGGGGAGGCCGACGCGCTGGTGCACCTGCGCGCCGCCGACATCGCCCACCTGGAGGCGGCGCTCGAACGGCTGCGGGCCGAGCCGTTCGTGACGTCCACCCGCAGCACCATCGTGCTGTCCCGGCTGGTCGAGTCACCCGGCGTCGGCCCCTCCGCCGGTTGATCCGGATCGTTCGCACCAGCCGGGAACCACGGCCGACGATGTCCCGTCGAACCGGCCATGACACGGGGAGTCCCGATCGCCGCGGTCGGCACGCTGGCCGCGCTCACGCTGCTCGCCGGCAGCGGCATCCCGCCCACCGCCGGGGCGACCACGCCCACCACACCCACCGCACCCGCCGGCCCGATGCGGCTGGTCGCCTACGACTCCTGCGCCGAGGCGCTGGCCGACCTGCGCGCGGCCGCCGGCGCGGCGGTCGGGCCGTGGGGTCTCGGCGGGGACGAAATCGTCCCGGCCGTGGCGAAGGCGGGCGGCGGCGACCGGTACGCCGCAGAGTCCGCTCCGGAACACTCGACCACGAACGTCCACGAGATCGGGGCGGACGAGCCGGACCTGGTCAAGACCGACGGCCGCCGCATCGTGACGATCGGTGACGGCGTGCTGCGCGTGATCGACCCGGCGACCCGGCGCACGACCGGACGTCTCGATCTCGGGGCGGGCCCACTGCCCGACCCCCACCGGGAGCGCAACCTGCTGTTGCTCGGTGACCGGGCGCTGGTGCTCGGCGGGCCGGCCCGGATGACGTTCCGGCCGGCCGACGACACGGCCACGGGCGGGGCCACCCTGCTCACCCTGGTGGACCTCGCGGCGGCGACGCCCACCGTGCTCGCCACCTACTCGATCGACGGTGTCCTGCTCGACGCCCGGCAGACCGGCGACACGGCCCGGGTCGTGGTCCGCTCCCATCCCCGGCTCGACTTCCCGTTCCGACGGGACGCCAGCGACGCCGAACGGATCGCCGCCAACCGGGCCGTGATCGCGGAGACCGGTCTGGACGCCTGGCTGCCCGCGTACGAGTGGACCGGCGGCGGGCAGCGGCACGCCGCCCGTGTGGGCTGCGACCGGCTGAGCCGTCCGGCCGACGCCACCGGCACCTCCCTGCTGACCGTGCTCAGTTTCGACCTCACGGCCGACCGGCTGGGCGACGGCGACCCGGTGAGCGTCGCGGCCGACGCCGACGTGGTGTACGGCACGGCGACGAGCCTCTGGCTGGCCGGTGACCGGACCGTGGAGCGGTCACGCCCGAGCTGGTGGGGCCGGCAGCGGTCGGAGGTGAGCACGGTCCTCCACCAGTTCGACACGGCCGGCCCCGGGCGCCCGCGCTACCTCGCCAGCGGGGCGGTGCCCGGATGGCTCGTCAACCAGTACGCGCTGTCCGAGTGGCGGGGTGACCTGCGCGTCGCGACGACCGTCGACGCCCGCGCGGGACGCCCAGGCTCCTCGGAGTCGGCGGTGTACGTGCTGCGCCGGCAGGGCGGCACGCTGGAGCGGGTCGGCGCCGTCACGGGCCTGGGCCGGGGCGAGCGGATCCACTCGGTGCGCTTCCTCGGCGGCACCGGCCACGTGGTGACCTTCCGCCAGACGGACCCGCTCTACACGCTGGACCTGACCGATCCGGCCGCGCCCCGGGTCACGGGCGAGCTGAAGATCACCGGCTACTCGGCCTACCTGCACCCGCTGCCGGACGGGCGGCTGCTCGGCGTGGGCCAGGAGGCCGACGCGCGGGGCCGGACGCAGGGCCTCCAGGTCTCCCTCTTCGACGTGCGCGACCCGACCCGACCGGCGCGGCTCGACCGGTACCACGTGCCCGGCGCCTGGTCGGCGGTGGAGTTCGATCCGCACGCCTTCCTGTACCACCCGGGGACCGGCCTGGTCGCGCTGCCCGTCGACGACGGCGTACGGCTCCTGCGGGTCACCGGCGACGGCATCAGCGAGATCGGACGGGTGACCCACCCGGACGGCAGCGGGCGCGGCGTGGACCGGTCGTTGCTCGTCGGCGACACGCTGTGGACGGTCTCGGCGGCCGGTCTGCGCGCCAGCGACCCGCGTACGGGACGGAGCCTCGACTGGCTGCCCTCGACCTGAATCTCCCTCCCCCGGCGGGTGGGGCCCGGATTGTCGGGGATCCGGGCCCCACCCGCCCTTGACCTGAAGTCAGGTTCACGGTGTCGACTGGTCACCGGGAACCGGACGGAGCGGGCGGGGAGAGTGTCGTGCGAGCGGTGTGGTTGCGGGAGTTCGGCGGGCCGGAGGTGCTCGCGGTCGGTCCGGCGCCGGATCCGGTGCCCGGGCCGGGCCAGGTGCTCATCGACGTGGCGCACGTCAACATCACGTTCGTGGAGACGCAGTTCCGCGCCGGCCGGCCCGGTCCCTTCGGCGGCACACCGCCGCTGATCCCCGGCAACGGCGTGGGCGGCGTGATCGCCGCGGTCGGCGCCGGCGTCGACCCGGCCTCGATCGGCCGCCGCGTGGTGAGCGGCACCGGTGGCTCCGGCGCGTACGCCGAGCGGGTCGCCGTGGACGCCGCGCTGCCCATCGAGGTGCCCGACGGGCTGTCCCTCGACGCGGCGGTGGCGCTGCTCGCCGACGGGCGTACGGCCGCCATGCTCGTCGACACGGTCGACCTGCGGCCCGGCGAGCGGGTCCTCGTGGAGGCGGCCGCGGGCGGGGTGGGAAGCCTGCTGGTCCAGCTCGCCGCCGCCACGGGCGCGCGCGTCGTGGGGCTCGCCGGCGGGCGGCGCAAGGTGTCACTGCTGCCCGCGTTCGGCGCGGAGGTGGCGGTGGACTACCTCCGGCCCGACTGGGCCGACCAGGTCCGCGCCGCCACGGACGGGGTCGACGTCGTGTTCGACGGGGTGGGGGGCGAGGTCGGCCGGACCGCGTTCACGCTGCTCGGGCCGGGCGGCCGCATGGTCAGCTTCGGCCTGGCCAGCGGCGAGTGGGCCGGGGTGCCCGCCGAGGACGCCGCCGAGCGGGGCGTACGCCTGGTGCGGCCGGACGTGCCGCCGGCGCGGCTGCGGGCGTACGCCGAACGGGCGCTGGCGGAGGCCGCGGCCGGGCGGCTGCGGCCGGTGATCGGCCAGCGGTTCCCGCTGGAGCGGGCCGCCGACGCGCACGCGGCCATCGAGTCGCGGGCCACGGTGGGCAAGACGCTGCTGGACGTCCGCTGACGGGACCTCAGAGGTACATGCCGGTGCGGTGCTCCCCCTCGTCGCGGCGGACCGCCTTGTCGCCCTCGCCGAAGAACCGCTTGCCGCCGAACTCGCCGTGCAGCCGGTCGTCCAGCTCGTCGGCGAGGCCGGTCATCACCTGCACGGCCAGCATGAGGTGGGTGGGCTGGAAGTTCCTGCCGAACACCGGGATGGACGCCCACACCGTGTCGTCGGCGCAGTAGAGGCGGCCGATGGGCATCCGGTTGGTCAGCTCGGAGAGCTTCACGTAGAGCCGCTCGGTGGGCCGGACCTCGGTGAGCACCGGGGAGAAGACGTCGACCAGGGGCGGATTGTCCCGGACCCGGACGAACACCATGGCCGAGCCGGCCCGGATGTTGATGTCGCCGTCCGAGTCCACCTGGAGGCGGTCGGAGTCGGACTTCAGCATGGTGGAGACGACCGTCCGGACGCGCTCCTCCAGCGCCAGCACGTCGTTCTGCTCCGTCTGGGCGGCGACGGCCTCGACCAGCGCCTCGTCCAGGTCGGCCTCGGCCACGCGGCCCGGCCCGAACTCGCTGCGCGCCGTCCCCAGCGGCGCCCCCGGCAGTGGCTCCCCCTCCGCGTCGTGGATCAGGTAGACGAGGAACGCGGGGTGCGGGGCGCCGTAGACGTCGCGCAGCGTGCGGGAGAGCAGCGCGGCGATCCGGTTGGCGTCGGCCGTCGTGCCCTCCAGCCCGAAGTACTCGCCGGAGCCCTCGACGACACCGGGCGGCGACCAGCCGAGCGCGATCATGTCCGCCACCGCCATCCGGTCCAGCCGGTAGCCGTCCGGCAGGCTGGCGTTGCCGACCGCCCGCGCGGAGAGCCGGCCCTCCGCGCCCACGTCGACACCGATCGAGTAGACGGCGTCACCCGTTCCGGAGGCGGTGGGATCGAGGGTCAGCTCGACGTGCGCGCCCTCGGGGAGCGCCGGCAGCCGTTCGGCGAGCGACCGCGCGAACTCCTGCCACGCCTGGGTCACCTTCGCGCGCAGGTCGGCCGTGCTCGGCTCGTCGAGCAGGATCGACTCGGGGTGCTCCGCCTGCGCCGGGGTGCCCGGCTGCCCGGGTGCGGTGCCGGGCGGTTCACCGGGCGGCGTCGAGGGGTGGTCTGCCGTCATGATCGCCTCCGTCCGTCACGGTCACCCTACCCACGGGGCCCGGAGGTCGAATCAGGCCCGACCGTGATCGGACATCGGCCCCGCGGCGGTGGGCCGCACCGGCGTTCGGGAACGACGAAAGTCCTGGTCGAGGCGGGTGCCGGGTGGGGCGTCGCGGACGCCGGCGGTGCGCCGCGGACGCCGGCAGCGCGTCGCGGGCGTCCGCCATGCGTCGCGGGCGCGGGCGGAGCCGGAGGCTCGGCGGTGCCGGCGGGTCAGGAGGGGGCGTCGGCGCGGTCCGCGCCGAGTTCGACCGGCCAGCCGGCGGCCAACGCGCGCAGCCGCTCGGCCGCGTCGGCCGGGTCGGCCCCGCGCCCCACGGCCAGCCCGAGGAGGTACGCGGACACCGGCGCGCCCGGGCGCAGGACCTGGTGGGCGACGTCCTTCGCGAGGCCCAGCACGGCCGGCACCGGCACCTGGCCGGGATCGAGACCCAACTCGGCACAGGCCGCCGTGACCCAGTCGTCCATCACCGTCATCGTGCCCACTCCTCCGCCCGGCGTATGTCCTCGTCAGTGTCGCAGTCGAACCACGGTGGGGGGCCGTCACCGGCCCAGGCCACCTCGCGTACGGCGAGCCCGGCCAGCAGGGCACGGACCGGGGCCCCGGCGAGGCTGCCACCCCGCTCCGCGGCGAGCCGGTCCAGCGCACCCCGCAGTGCCGGCACCCGCCACACCCCGCAGAGCATCTGCCGCCGGCCGTCGGCGTCGACGTAGCAGGCGCCGTCGGCCTCGACGCGCCCGCCCGCCGGGTCGGCCAGTGCGCGCAGCAGGAGCGCGACCGCGTCCCGGGTGAGCAGTGGCAGGTCGGCGGCGAGCAGGGCGACGACGGACGTGCCGGCATCGAGGAGCGCGAGCCCGGCCGCGGTGGCCGCCACCGGCCCGCCCCCGGGTGGCCGCTCGCGCGTCACCCGTACGCCGGGCGGCGGCGTGTCGGCCGGGCCGACCAGGATCCGCGGCGAGGCGTCGGCGATCGCGGACAGCACCCGGTCACGCATCGACCGGCCGCCGACCGGCAGCGCGGGCTTGTCCACCCCGCCCATCCGGCGGGCCGCGCCACCCGCGAGCACCACCGCCGCGTACGCCCCCACGCGGCCCACGGTAGCCGTGCGGGCGCCCGGCCGGGCGGTGCAGGATGGCGGGATGGGACGCGCAGCTGACCGACGGGGCGTACTCCGGATCGACCTCGACGCGGCGGACGGCCGCACCTCCGTCCGGCGGCCGGACACGCTCGCGGTGGAGGAGCCGCTGGAGATCAGGGTCGGGCCCGCGGGGCCGGGCCGGCGCAGGCCGCTCGCCGTGACCATGCGTACGCCGGGCGACGACCTCGACCTGGCGATCGGCTTCCTGATGACCGAGGGGCTGATCCGGTCGACCGACGACGTGCACACCGCCCAGTTGTGTGCCGGGGCGGAGACCCCCAACACGTACAACGTGGTGGACGTGGTGCTCGCGCCCGGCGTGCCGGAGCCGGCGACCGACCCGGCCCGCAACTTCTACACCACCAGCTCCTGCGGCGTGTGCGGCAAGGCGAGCATCGACGCCGTCCGGACCCGGTCGCTCTTCCCGGTCGCCGGCGACCCGGTCACCGTGCCGGCGAAGGTGCTGGCCGAGCTGCCGGACCGGCTGCGGGCCGCGCAGCGCGGCTTCGAGCGGACCGGCGGGCTGCACGCGGCGGGACTCTTCACGGCCGACGGGTCGCTGGTCGTGCTCCGCGAGGACGTGGGCCGGCACAACGCCGTCGACAAGGTGATCGGCTGGGCCGTGCGGGAGCGGCGGCTGCCCCTGGCCGGGCACGTGCTGATGGTCTCCGGCCGGGCGAGCTTCGAGCTGACCCAGAAGGCGTGGATGGCCGGGGTGCCGCTGCTCGCGGCCGTCTCCGCGCCGAGCACCCTCGCCACCGACCTGGCCGAGGAGGCCGGAATGACCCTGGTCGGCTTCCTGCGGGGCCGGACGATGAACGTCTACGCCGGGCCGCAGCGGGTGCTCGTGAGCTGACGCCGGCTCTCAAGAGGAGCGGCCGGTTGATCCCAGACCGTGGCCCGTTGATCCCGGAGGGGCCCGGTTGGTCCGGCGGGCCGGCGGTGGCCGCGGCGGTCAGCGGTTGAGCAGGTTGATGTCGATCTCCCCGCTCAGCAGGCCGAGGCGGAACGCGGCGTCGCGGGCGATCAGGAAGCCGGCGATGCCGAGGACCCAGCCCAGCGCGCTGCCCGCCTTCTTCTCGATCCACGTGTTGAGCCGCCCGAGCAGCCGCTCGATGGGTGCGGGGAAGGCCAGCCGGGCACCCAGCAGCAGCAGCGCGGGCACCACCATGACGACGCAGTAGCCGGCCAGCACGGCCACCACGACCGGACCGGAGAGGTCGGTCGTCGACAGGAGGGTCACCGCACCGAGGTACGGCAGCATGGTCGCCACCTCGGCCAGCGCGGCGAGCAGCGCCAGCCCGACCAGCCAGCGGGCCGAGGAGTCACCGGAGGTGACGCGGTCACGCCAACGCAGCACACCCCCCGAGCGGCGCTGCCGCTTGCCGTCGTAGCGGAAGCTCAGCACGAAGAGCCCGACCCCGAGCGCGAGCTGCGCCCAGAGCACCGGCCGGTGGTCCAGCGCACCGCCCAGGGTGTCGGCCAGTCGCGTGCCACCCCAGACGAGCAGCAGCCCGACCCCGAGGTAGAAGCCGGCGATCGTGCCGAGGTAGGTCAGGATCCGGCCCACCCGGACCCGGCCCGGCGTGAGCAGCAGCCAGACCGGGATGAAGAGCGTACCGATGCTGGTGCTGTCGATCAGCGCCAGACCGGCGAGCGTCAGGAGCAGGCCGACGCTCATCGGATCGTCGTCGAGGGGAGAACGGGCACGTACCGATTCTCCGGGCCGTGTGACCCGGCCGAGTCGGCCACGGGAACGAACGGGTCGTACATCGTTCGACGGACCGGCCGCGGTCACCGGCGTGCCAGCGGTGGGGCACGCCACGGCGGTGCCTGCGCGCCCGTCCCGTCACCGGCGGGAGCCTCGCCGCCCGCGTCGCCGCACCACACCGGGCAGCCCGGCCGTCGGCCAGCCGTCCAGGTCCGAGGGTGGTACGCCCCGGCGCAGCAGGTCGTCCAGGAGCACCGCCAGCGAGTAGTCCGGGTGGCGGGCCAACGCCCGTTCCAGTGCGACCGCGGCCAGCGCGCCCTGGCCCGCCCGCCAGGCGGCGAAGGCCAGCAGGCTCGCCGGGGCGGCGATCAGTTCCGGCTCGGCGCGGCGCAGCACGTCGCCCCAGAAGGCGATGTCGCCGTCGCGCCCGTCGGTGCGTTCCCAGGCGTGGTCGCGTACGGGAATCTGGGTCAGGAGCAGCGTCAACCAGGCCACCTCGTCGTCGCCGAGGCGTTCGCCCCGGCGGTGCTGGCGCAGCGCGTCGCGTACGGCGGCCACTCCGGCGGCCCGTACGGAGCGTGCGCCCAGCAGATCCTCGGCGGGCGCCTCCTCGACGAGGCGCGTGAGCCGCCGTTCGGCCTTCGCGACGGCCTCGCGCATCGCCGCCCGGGCGGGACCGCTCACCGGCGCCACCTGTGCCGCGAGCGCGGCCCGGTCGGGGAGCGCGACCTGCCCGGCGAACACGGCCGACGCGGTGACCTGGCTGCTGCCCGGGTCGTACGGCCGGCCCTCCGGTGGGCAGCAACGGGCCTCGCCGCACAGGTACGACCACCAGCGGCCGTCGGTCACGCGCAGCGCGTCGAGCAGCACGAGCCCGCCCTCGTCGAGCGCGTCCCGGACCGCGTCCACGGCAGGCGTCACCCGGTGCGCGGGCCCGTAGCCGACCACGGTGGCGGCGTCCACGCGCTGCCGGCGGACCACGCCGACGAGATGCCGGGCCCGGTCCGCCGGGGCCTCGGCCGGGTCGGGCAGGTCGGCCCGGGCGGCGAACACGACCCGCCGACCACGCATCGCCACGACGACCACGCTGTCGGCGGGATGGAAGCCGAGCAGGTACGGCACGGCGGCGAGCAGGTCGGCGGGAGAGCGTACGGCGAGGCGGTGAACGTCGGTCGAGGTCATGCGGGCAGCCTGCGACCGGGTGTCCCCGCCGCGCCGCCCCTGTGGACGACACACCCGTCATCCACAGTCACGCAGCGTATTCGCCCAGGTCAGCTGGGACCACGACCGCGTACGTGACGACAGGCCGGCCGCGCCGGGTTACCGTGCGCAGATGGACCTCGCGTACCTGCGGGCGCATCCGACCCAGCTGCCGACCTTCCTCACCCACCAACGGATCCGGGAGACGCCGGTCTCGGGCGGCGACATCTGCGCCGCCTCCCGGCTCACGCTCGACGACGGCCACTCGGTCTTCGCGAAGACCTGGCCCGAGCGGGCCGCCCGCCCGGTGCCCGACGGCTTCTTCGCGGCCGAGGCCGCCGGACTGCGCTGGCTCCGCGAGGCGGACGCCGTGCCCGTGCCCGAGGTGATCGTCGCGCTGCCCGACCTGCTCGCCCTCGAATGGGTGCAACCCGGTGAGCCGGACCCGGCGGCAGCCGAGCGCCTCGGCCGGGAACTGGCCGCCCTCCACCGTGCCGGGGCGTCGACCTTCGGCGCGCCCTGGCCGGGCTTCATCGGGGCGCTGCCGCAGGACAACACTCCCGACGAGGGCCCCTGGTCGCGGTGGTTCGCCGCGCGGCGGCTCACCCCGTACCTTCGGCGGTCCGTCGACAGCGGGGCGCTGACCCCGGCCGACGCGGCCCTGGTGGAGCAGGTCGTCGACCGGATCGGCGAGTTCGGTGGCGACGAACCCCCGGCGCGCGTCCACGGGGACCTGTGGCCCGGCAACGTGCTGTGGGGGGCCGACGACCGGGCCTGGCTGGTCGACCCCGCCGCGCACGGCGGGCACCGGGAGACCGACCTCGCGCAGCTCGCGCTGTTCGGTGGGGCGCCGCACCTGGACCGGATCCTCTCCGCGTACCAGGAGGTCTGGCCACTCGCCGACGGCTGGCGGGAACGTGTGCCGCTGCACCAGTTGCACCTGCTGCTCGTGCACACCGCGCTCTTCGGCGCCGCGTACCGGGACGCGGTCACGCGGGCCGCACGATCCGCCCTTGCCGGGCTCGATCGCGCTACGGTCGAGCGGTGAGCCTCGCCCATCCGCCCGGCGGCGCCCTCGTCGACCGGTACGGCAGGGTCGCGCGGGACCTGCGCGTCTCCCTGACCGACAAGTGCAACCTCCGGTGCACGTACTGCATGCCGGCGGAGGGGCTGCCCTGGCTGGCCGGGCCGGAGCTGCTCACCGACGACGAGATCGTGCGGCTGATCCGTGTCGCCGTGCAGCGGCTGGGCGTCACCGAGGTCCGGTTCACCGGCGGCGAGCCGCTCATCCGTCCCGGCCTGGTCCGCATCGTGACCGAGGTGGCCGCCCTCGACCCGCGCCCCACCATCTCGCTGACCACCAACGGCATCGGCCTCGACCGGCACGCCCCGGCGCTGCGCGCCGCCGGACTGGACCGGGTGAACGTCTCGCTGGACACCCTGGACCCGGCCCGGTTCACCGAGCTGACCCGCCGTCCCCGGCTCGACGCCGTCCTGGCCGGCCTGGCCGGTGCCGCGTCGGCCGGCCTCGCGCCCGTGAAGGTCAACAGCGTGCTGATGCGCGGGATCAACGACGACGAGGCCCCGGCCCTGCTCCGCTTCGCCCTGGCACACGGCTACGAGCTGCGGTTCATCGAGCAGATGCCGCTGGACGCGCAGCACGGCTGGGACCGGACGGCCATGGTGACCGCCGACGAGATCCTCGCGTCGCTGCGCCGCGAGTTCGACCTGCGTGCCGACCGCGCCGAGCGCGGGTCGGCGCCCGCGGAGACCTGGCTGGTCGACGGGGGGCCGGCCCGGGTCGGGGTGATCGCGAGCGTGACCCGCCCGTTCTGCGGCGACTGCGACCGCACCCGGCTCACCGCCGACGGTCAGGTCCGCGCCTGCCTCTTCGCCACCGAGGAGTCCGACCTGCGGGGCGCGCTGCGTGCCGGGATGGACGACGACGAGCTGGCCGACCGATGGCGGGCGGCCATGTGGGGCAAGCGGGCCGGCCACGGCATCGACGACCCGTCCTTCCTGCAACCTGCGCGGCCCATGTCCGCCATCGGAGGGTGACAGTGATCGACCCGACGCCGCCGACCACGACGGCGACGCTCACCATCCGCTACTTCGCCGGGGCGCGCGCCGCCGCCGGCCGCAGCGAGGAGACCGTGCCGGCCGGACGATCCCTCGATGACATCGCCGCTGACCTGGCCGAATCCCACGGTGAGCGGCTCGCATCCGTGCTGAAGGTGGCGAGTTTCCTGGTGGACGGCGTGACCTGCCATGATCGCCACACACCGCTGCCGGCCGGGACGACGATCGACGTCCTGCCTCCCTTCGCCGGCGGCTGAGGGAGGGCACGTGCTGTCGGTGCTGGGGTTCGTGGGCGCTCTCGCCCTGATCACCGGCCTCATCCACCTGTACCTGTGGAAGCGGCTGGTCCGGGACACGACCCGGCCGGGGTTGTGGAGGCGGGTCGGCGGCGTCACCGCGCTGGTGCTCGCGCTGCTGGTACCCGCCACGCTGGCCGGCACCCGGGGCGGGCTGCACTGGCTGGCCTGGCCGGGCTACCTCTGGCTCGCGCTGATGTTCTACCTGCTCGTGCTGCTGGTGGTGCTCGAGGTGCCGATGCTGGTGGCCCGGCTGGTGCTGCGCCGCCGAGCGGTCACCGCCGAACCGACCGCCGCCGCCCCCGAGCCGGTGCTCGTGGGCGCCGCCGGCCCCGCCGACCCGCCGGCCGTCGACGCCGTCGCGCCCGACGACCACGACCCGTCGCGCCGGTTGCTGCTCGCCCGGGGGGCCGCCATCTTCGCCGGGCTCACGGCGGTCGGCGTCACCGGGTACGGCGTCCGCACCGCCCTCGGCCCGCCGCAACTGGACCGGGTGCGCATCCCGCTGGCCAAGCTGCCACGGAGCATGGACGGTCTGCGCATCGCCACCGTCTCGGACATCCACCTGGGGCCGCTACTCGGCCGGGCGCACACCGAGCGGATCGTGGCCGCGATCAACCGGCTCGACGCCGACATCGTGGCGGTCGTCGGCGACCTGGTCGACGGCACGGTGGCGGAACTCGGCGAGGCGGCGTCCCCGCTGCGCGGCCTGCGCTCCCGCTACGGCAGCTTCTTCGTCACCGGCAACCACGAGTACTACTCCGGGGTCGAGGAGTGGGTAGAGGAAGTGGACCGGCTGGGGCTGCGCGTACTCCAGAACAAGCGGGTGGAGATCGCCGCGCGCGGTGGCGTCCTGGACCTGGCGGGGGTGAACGACGTCTCCGGGCAGGGAACGGGCCTGGCCGCCGGCCCGGACTACGCCGCGGCGCTCGGCGACCGCGACCCGTCCCGCCCGGTGGTGCTCCTCGCGCACCAGCCGGTGGCCGCCGTGGAGGCCGCGAAGTACGGGGTGGACCTGCAACTGTCCGGGCACACCCACGGTGGCCAGATCGTGCCGTTCAACCTCGCGGTGCGGCTGGAGCAGCCCATCGTCTCCGGACTGGGCGAAGTGGACGGCACGAAGGTGTACGTCACCAACGGCGCTGGTTTCTGGGGCCCACCGGTCCGCGTAGGCGCCCCACCCCAGGTAACCCTGGTAGAACTCCGCGCACCCTGATCCCACCGCTCGGTTGATCATGAAGTTATCGCCACGACACGCCGGGTGGTTTCTAGGCTTCAGTGCAACTGATCTTGGTTGGGTTGGGGGTGCTGGTGGCGAGGCCGGGTGTGTTGACGTTCGGGCATCGGCAGGTGTTGGAGCATCTGTGGGGTTCAGGGC